>JAZOPZ010000027.1:0-38610 GCA_045655805.1 Christensenellaceae bacterium | reverse complement strand
GGCAGGGCTTGACCCGCTTTGGGCACTTAATCACTATCACTACCTTGATAACGCCGTTAATCATGACAAAGGTTTAATTCTTTCAAGATATTGCGAGGCAGGTTCGCACCGTTATCCGTTAGGCTTCTCGGCTGATACATCTATTACTTATCGTACTCTTGATTATTTACCGTACTTTACGGCAACCGCGTCTAATATCGGTTACACTTGGTGGTCACACGATATCGGTGGGCATCACCAAGGTTATTCGGACGGCGATTTATTCTTAAAGAGCGTTCAATACGGTATCTTTAATCCTATTATGCGTTTGCACTCAACTGCTAACGAAACCATCACTAAAGAACCTTGGGCATACCCTAATGGTTATGGTGCTTTAGTTGGTGACGCGCTTCGTTATCGTCACGCATTTATTCCATATATTTATAGTGAAGGTGTAAAGACTAGTAAGTTTGGTAGAACACTCGTTTCACCACTTTACTACGATTATCCTACTGAAAAGTGTGCTTACAAATATAAAAACGAATATTTCTTTGGCGAAATTTTAGTAAATCCTATTACCACTCCACAACTTGGCAAGGGTATTTCGGCAGTTAAGGCTTGGGTGCCTGAAGGCGTTTGGACTGATATCTTCACGGGTGAAGTTTACAAGGCAGGCAAGGGTGGTAAGGAAATGACTTTATATCGTTTTCCTGATAGCATACCTGCGTTTGCAAAAGCAGGCTCAACCATAGTGTTGTCAGATGAAAAGCACACTAATGATTGTTCTAACCCTAAAAATATTATATTTGAAATTTACTCGGGTAACGGCTCCTACGATCTTTATGAAGACGACGGCACTAATGAAGGTGTAACTACAATTAAAAACACTTCCGACGGCAAGATTTTAAAGACGGAAATTTCTTTTAATGGCGATACTTCAGTAATGCCTGCGGGCAGAAACATTAAGTTGAGACTTAAAAATGTTTATAGTGGTAAACCAGTAGTAACTGCAAACGGTGAAAAGGTCAAAGTTGTCTCTAAATGTGACGAGTTCGTTGAATTCGTTATCAACGGCGTTGATTACTCAAAGGTTTACACGGTGGAAATTGCCGAAACTCCTTTAACCGTACTTGAATATAGCGAAAGAAGATTTAAGATAAATTTTCAACGCTTTGAAGGTCCAAATGGCTTTAAAGAAGATTTATTCCGTTATCTTACTAACAAGTATTGGTCAAATGAAGAAGGTTGTTTACTTCCATTAAAAGAACCTGTATTTGACGGTACTGCATCTAAACTTCGTCAAATTTGCAAGGACTTCCGTGTAAGTGATAATTATATTACTCAAAGAAAAATCTTCAAAGACGCAGTTCCAAAAGAACTTATTCTTAACAAACTTTATATTGAAAAACTTGCTGAAGGGCTTGACGATTAAAAAAGTTGTAAAATTTTTAAAAAAGTCTTGACAACGCTTTTTTAGGCGAGTATACTTTATTACATAAAAGAGGTAAACTTATGATTTTTAATGCATATTATTTTTACTTTAATAACTTTGCTTTAATATCGCGGTAATTGCTATCGGGTTTTCCTTTGCGTGTTAAAACAAGGCTTCGTAGTGATTACTACGGAGCCTTTTTAATTAGAAAATTTAAAAATCTTGTAAAAAAATTATAAATCCTTAAAGGAGATATGTTATGATTATAGTAGTAAAAAATCAAGTGGAACAAAGACAGTTCAATAATTTAGTAGATTGGATTAAAGATTTAGGTCTTGACGTTCATATTAGTAATGGTGAAAACTGTACCGTTTTAGGTCTCGTAGGGGATACTAGCAAGGTTGATATTGATCTTATCGGTACGCTTGATATCGTCGAAAAAGTTCAACGCGTACAAGAACCTTACAAAAATGCAAACCGTAAATTTCATCCACAAGATACCGTCGTTAATATAAACGGCAATAAAATTGGTGGCAATTATTTTCAAGTTATTGCAGGGCCTTGCTCAGTTGAAACTGAATCACAAATAATTGAAGTCGCTAACGCCGTAAAGCAAGCAGGCGCTACGCTTTTAAGGGGTGGCGCGTTTAAGCCAAGGACTTCTCCTTACGCCTTTCAAGGGTTAGGCGTTAAGGGGCTTGAACTTTTACTCAAAGCAAAGCAAGAAACGGGATTGCCTATAGTAACCGAACTTATGAGTGAAAAACATATCGACGATTTTAAGGACGTTGACGTTATTCAAATCGGTGCGAGAAATATGCAAAACTTTGACCTTTTAAAAGAAGTCGGCAAAATGGGTAAACCTGTTTTGCTTAAGCGTGGTCTTGCTAACACCTTGCAAGAACTTTTGATGAGCGCCGAATACATTATGTCTGAAGGTTCGACCGAAGTTATCTTGTGTGAAAGGGGCATAAGAACTTTTGAATCTTACACTCGTAACACGCTTGATTTATCGGCAGTACCCGTGTTAAAATCTTTAACTCATTTACCTATAGTTATCGACCCAAGCCACGCAACGGGCGTTGCAAAATTAGTTGAACCTATGTCGCTCGCATCAGTTGGCGCAGGCGCTGACGGGCTTATGATTGAAGTTCACAATAACCCTGCAAAAGCGCTTTGCGACGGCGCTCAATCACTTAACCCTGAACAATTCTCATCAGTTATGGGCAAGGTTAAAGGTATGTTACCGATAGTTGGTAAAAAGTTTTAACGGTCAATTTTCGCGCAACCGTTATTATCGAAAATTAGCAAATAATAGGTGTATTATGAAAATAGGTATAGTCGGGCTAGGACTTATAGGTGGTTCGCTCGGTAGGACTATCGTCGCTAGAACCAATCACGAGGTTTACGCTTACGATACTGACGAGCGTTCTTTAAAAACAGGTTTAGTTATCAAGGCTTATCACGAAGTTCTAACAGAGGACAATTTAAAAGAACTTGATATTATAATATTTGCTCTTTATCCAAACGCTATAAAAAAAGTACTACCAAAATACGCTCCAAAATTAAAAAAAGGTTGCGTAGTTATGGATTGCTGTGGAAATAAAAGGCAAGTTGTTTCACTTATGCGTGAACTTAAAAAGGATTACCCTGGCCTCGAATTTATAGGTGCTCACCCAATGGCTGGCAGAGAATTTTCCGGTGTAAGACACTCTACGGCAACGCTTTACGATAGGGCGTCAATGATTATCGTACCGATAGAAAATTCTTTGCGTACGCTTTCAATGATAAAAGAATTTGCTTTATCAATAGGATTTGGTAGCGTCGTCGTAACCACGGCTGAAAAACACGACGAAATAATATCTTATACTTCACAACTTGCGCACGTCGTTTCAAGTGCGTATATAAAAAGCCCAACGGCGCAACAATACCTCGGTTTTTCGGCAGGTAGTTTTAGAGATATGACTAGAGTTGCTAGGCTTTCTCCTGAGATGTGGTCGCAACTTATGATGGAAAATCGCGAAAATTTACTTCGCGAGATTGAAGAAATGAAAAAGAATTTGTCCGATTACGCTACGGCGCTTGAAAACGCCGATATGGACGAACTTAAAAAACTTCTTGCCGATGGTAACGAGAAAAAACTTTCGGCAGAAAAACAAAAAAACGCAAAAACAAGCGATTAGGTGTATTTATGATAGAAAAAATAACCGTTAACGCGGGCAAGCCTTATCAAGTGCTCGTTGGCAAAGGACTTTTAAATAGAGTTGGTGAATTAATAAACGGAGTGTCAAAGCCTTGTAAAACCGTCGTTATTACTGATTCTACCGTTGAAAAACTTTATTATTCTACGGTGCAAAAGTCACTTTTTGAGCAAGGTTTTGAAGTAGTAAAATTCGTATTTACTGCAGGTGAGCAGTCCAAAAATTTAAATACTTACGCAAATGCTATTGAGTTTTTAGCGGAAAACGGCTTAACGCGTACGGATCTAGTAGTTGCGCTCGGTGGTGGCGTAGTTGGAGATTTGGCAGGGTTTGTATCTGCAACTTATTTGCGTGGCGTCAAATTCGTGCAAGTTCCGACTACTTTACTCTCTCAAATAGATAGTTCAGTCGGTGGAAAAACGGCAGTAGATTTGCCACAAGGTAAAAACCTAGTAGGGGCGTTCTATCAACCGTCACTCGTTATTTGCGACACTTCTGTTTTAACGGATTTACCAAAAGAAGTATTTTTAGACGGTATGGGTGAACTCGTTAAATACGCTCTTTTAGATAAAGAAATTTTCGCTGAACTTTCTAACGGCAAAGATATGGATAGACTCGTAAAAGAGTGTATTGATTATAAGCGCAAAGTCGTTGAAGAAGACGAGTTTGAAAGTGGCACGAGAAAGTTTTTAAACCTAGGACACACGGCGGGACACGCTATTGAAAAGGCTAGTGGATATACGATAACCCACGGCAAAGCGGTTGGGCTTGGGCTTAAGGTCATAATTCTATCTTCGCTCAAAAAAGGCTGGATAGAAAAAGATACTTGTGATAGCATTATGGCTCTACTTGACAACACCGTTGGTAGTGAAAGATGTCCGTATTCTGCTGAAGTTTTAGCAAAATACGCTGTTTTAGATAAAAAACGCTCGGGTAACGATATAACGATAGTTTCGGTACACGGTATAGGTGATTGCCGTTTGACCACGTTGCCCGTAACTGAAATTGAAGAATTATTTTCGGTATAATATGATAGCAAAAATTTTTAACGCAAAGGCGAACGGCAAGGTCAAAGCGATAACTTCAAAGTCCTATGCTCATCGCTTAATGATTTGTGAATATTTAGCCTATGGTAAGGTAAAAAGTTCGGCAATTTTATCGGACGATATTTTGGCTACGACTAGGTGCTTAAACGCTATAAAAAGTGGGGAAGAGTTAGACGCTGGCGAATCGGGTTCAACCTTAAGGTTTTTAATTCCCGTGGTATCTGCGCTCGGTGGGGAGTACACCTTTTTAACTCACGGCAGGTTGGCGACAAGGCCTAACGACGAACTTTTCGTCGCGCTTGCAAACCACGGTGTAAACGCTTATCGTGACGGCGATAAAATAAAAGTTTTAGGCAAACTTACGGCTGGTGAATACCGTTTGCGTGGCGACATAAGTTCTCAATACATTACGGGGCTTTTACTTTCTTTGCCACTTTTAGACGGTGATAGCGTGATAGTTCCAACAACGCCGTTAGTTTCAATGCCGTACGTTGAAATTACACTAGAAGTACTTAAAGACTTCGGCATAAAAATCGATTTTAAGGACGGCAAATTTTATATTAAAGGTAATCAAAAATTCGACGGCAAAAGTAAAATTGAAGGCGACTGGTCAAATGCAGGATTTTTTCTAACTGCAGGCGCGATAGCAGGCGAAATCGCCGTTTCGGGACTTAACGTAAACAGTAAGCAAGGCGATAAAATTATCGTTGATATAATACAACAAGCAGGGGCAAAGGTTATTATTGACGGTGATAAAATAATCGTTAAAAAGGCATCTCTTAAGGCTATAACTTTCAGCGCTGAAGATTGCCCCGACGTCGTTCCTATCGCGTCAGTTTTGTGCGCGTGTGCCGACGGAATAAGCGTAATAAAAGATATTTCAAGATTAAAGATTAAAGAAAGCGACAGGGTTTTTTCGGTGCTAGCATTGCTTAAAACGCTCGGCATAACTGCCGTAGAAAAAGATAACTCCTTGCTAATTTATGGCAATGGTGGTGATTTTTCGGGTGGAACGGTATCGTCGTTTAATGACCATCGTATAGTAATGGCAAGCGCTATAGCAGGTTTTTTATGCAAAGAACCTTTAATAATTACTGACGCGCAAGCCGTTAATAAGTCTTATCCGACTTTCTTTGAAGATTATATACTTTGCGGAGGCAAGGCAGATGTCACAGTTTAACGACAATAATATTTCAATTTACCGTGGCAATAAGTTGACGGTTGAAATTTACGGGGCGTCGCACGCTGAAGAAATCGGCGTAAAAGTAGTCGGCTTTAAAAAAGGAGATGTTTACAGCGAGGTTCTTTTACAAGAGTTTTTAGATAGAAGAAAAGCGGTGAACACGGCGTATTCTACAAAGCGTTTCGAACCTGACAAATGTGAAGTTATATCGGGGGCAGACGGTGGCGTACTCGACGGCGAAAAGTTTTTTGCAGTTATAAAAAACATTAACACAAAAAGTGGCGACTATAAAAATTTAATTAAAGTCCCAAGACCGTCCCACGCGGACTTCGTTGCGTGGTCAAAGTACGGCGACGGATTTGATTATCGTGGCGGTGGAAAGTTCTCGGGTAGGATGACGGCCGTTATGTGTATTGCAGGTGGTATTTGCAAACAACTTCTTTCACAAAAAGGGATTGAAGTTAACGCTTGTATTTCGCAAATCGGTAACGCAAAAGGGCCTTCTTATAAAAACGGCACTTTTATAGTAAGTAAAAATCTTTTAACTGACGATATGCAGTCGGAAATTATAAAAGCGCACGATGACGGTAACTCTGTTGGTGGTAAAATCGAATGTGTCGTTACGGGCGTTCCCGTAGGTGTAGGCGAGTTTATGTTTGATAGTATCGAAGGTGTTATTTCTAAACTGTTATTTGCCGTTCCTGCAGTTAAGGGCGTTGAGTTTGGCACAGGGTTTGACTTTGCTACGATGCTCGGTTCAGATGCCAACGACGAGTTTTATTATGATAACGAAACCGTTAAAACTAAAACCAATCATAACGGTGGCATAAACGGTGGGCTTTCAAACGGTATGCCGATAACTTTTGGTGTAGTTATTAAGCCAACGCCGTCTATAGCAAAAAAACAAAACAGCGTCGATTTGGTAAATAAGTGTAATACCGAACTCATTATAAGCGGTAGGCACGACGCATGTATAGTGCCAAGGGCAGTTCCCGTTATTGAAGCCGTTACGGCACTTGCTATTTACGATATTTTACAAGACTAGGTGAATTATGGATTTAAACGAAATTAGAGAGAAAATAAACGCAACCGACGACGAAATTAAATCACTTTACCTAAAGCGTATGGAATTAGTCAAACAAGTTGCAGAGTATAAAAAACAATCGGGCAAAGCCGTTAACGACCCTTACAGGGAAAAGAAAATTCTTCTTCGCGTAACCGACGGTGAACCTGAAGATATGCAAATATATTTAAAAAGAGTGTTCGATACTTTGTTTGAAACGAGCAAGTCTTATCAATCGCTTAATACGGTAAATTCATCCCCTGTCGTCGATAAAATAAACGGCGCACTTTTATCGGGGGTAAAAGAGTTTTCAGCAAGAGCAAGGGTTGCTTGTCAAGGTGTAGAGGGAGCGTATTCGGGCATTGCTGCCGAAAGGCTTTTCGAACTTGCTGATATTTCTTTTTTCAAGAGTTTTGACGCCGTGTTCAACGCGGTAGAAAATGGCTTTTGCAAGTATGGCGTACTACCTATTGAAAACAGTTACGCAGGTTCTGTTAACCAAGTTTACGACCTTATGAAGGAACACAAATTCTATATCGTAAGAAGTATTCGTTTGCCGATAAATCATTGTCTCGTTGCAAAGCAAGGTGCAAAAATAGAAGATATAAAAGAAATTTGCTCGCACGAGCAAGCGATTAGTCAATGCCGTAAATATCTTGAAAAATTTCCTACGGCAACGGTTAACGTTTGCGCTAATACTGCAGTTGCTGCAAGGCTAGTTAGCGAAACTGATCGCACGGATATTTGCGCTATTGCATCAAAGGAAAGCGCCGAAAGATACGGTCTTAAAGTTTTACAACACGGTATTCAAGACGTCGGTGGCAACTATACTCGCTTTATTTTAATTACCAAAGATTTAGAAATTTACAAGGGCGCAAAAAAAATTAGTATTATGACTACTTTGTCGCATACCCCAGGTAGTCTTAATAAACTTTTAAGTAAGTTTTCAAACGTTGGTATAAACTTAACTAAACTTGAAAGTAGACCTATTACGGGGTCTGATTTTGAGTTTATGTTCTACTTCGATTTCGAGTGCGATATAGCAAAAAAATCGACGCAAAGTTTACTTGCCGAACTCGACTTGTCGGCAGAACAATTTACTTTCCTTGGTGCTTACGACGAACAATTATAAAAATAAATTTAACCTATTAGGTAGGTTTTGACGGTGAACGGTATTATGAAATGTGGACTTGTGGGTAAAACCCTAAAGCATAGTTATTCGCCTAAAATACACGAGTATTTAGGGGAGTATAGTTACGATTTGTTTTCTTTAAATGAGGACGAGTTTGAAAACTTCATAAAAAACGGTGACTACGATGCATTAAATATTACGATACCGTACAAGCAAACGGTAATTCCTTTGCTTGACGAGGTTTCGCCTTTGGCGTCGGAAATCGGCGCAGTCAACACCGTTGTAAAAAAGCACGGCAAATTATACGGATATAATACCGATATTTTAGGTCTTGACTATATGCTTAAGTCTGTTGGGATTGAATTAAAAAATCGCACCGTTATGATTTTAGGGTCGGGTGGAACTTCAAAAACGGCAACCGTGCTCGCTCAAAAATCTGGGGCAAAAAAAATTATAAAAGTTTCGCGCACGGGCGAGATTAATTATCAAAATTGTTACGAGCAATCCGAGACGGAAGTTATTATTAACACTACGCCGGTCGGTATGTTTCCTGACAGTTATATAGCGCCTATTAAAGTTGATAGATTCCCTAAATTAAAAGGCGTTGCCGACGTCGTTTACAATCCGTCAAAAACTTTAATTACATATTCGGCAGATAAGTTGGGCGTACCAAGTGTGAACGGTCTTTCAATGCTCGTGGCTCAAGCAAAGTACGCTAGTGATTTATTTACAGGCAACGTCGTTAGTGAAGATAAAATACCTTTCATTGCAAAAGAACTTATTAAGCAAACGGAAAATTTAACGCTTATCGGTATGGCAGGTTGTGGAAAATCTACGATAGGTAAAACTCTTGCAAAACTTACGGGCAAAAAGTTTATAGATACCGACGAATTAATAGTTTCTTTGGCAAACAAGAATATTGAAGAAATTTTTGCTATCGACGGTGAAGATAAATTTCGAGAGTTAGAAAGCGACGCTTTAAAGATTGCCGAAAACGAGCGTGGTGCAATTATAGCGACGGGTGGGGGAATTGTAAAACGACAAGAAAACCATTATCCGTTGTCTTCAAACGGCAAGGTCGTTTGGCTAAAGAGGGAAGTGACTTCACTTTCAAGGCAGGGTAGACCACTTTCAAAGGATTTAGAAACTGTTAAAAAAATGTACGAAGAGAGAAAACCACTTTATAAAGCGTGCGCTGATTATTCGGTGGATAATTCAAAAAATATAGAAGAAGTAGCAAAGGAGATTTTATCGTTATGCGAATACTCGTTATAAACGGTCCTAACTTAAATATGTTGGGAATTAGAGAAAAAAACTTGTACGGTGAAAAAACTTATAAGGCGCTCGTATCACTTATAAAAAACCACGCGAAAATAAAAGGGGTCAAGGTAAAATTTTTTCAATCAAATAGCGAGGGTGCTTTAGTTACGGCAATACAAAAGGCGTATAAAAAGTTTGACGGTATAGTAATAAATCCTGGCGCTTATACCCACACTAGCGTTGCTCTTTTAGACGCTGTTAAGTCGGTTGATATCCCTACTGTTGAAGTCCACATAACCGCCGTTGACGAGCGTGAAGATTTTAGAAAAATTTCATATATTCGCTCGGCTTGTTTTAAGGTTATTACAGGTCAAGGCTTTGAAGGATACTTAAAAGCAATAGACGCCATAATCGAACAAAAACAATAAAAACGACAATTAAAATGCGACCTAATTGGTCGCTTTTTTGTTTTAATAAATTTAGTTATTTGGTTAACTTTCAAACAGCCGTTAGTCGTTATTTTCTACCGAAACGCTAGGTTGTTTCTTCTTTTTAAGCAAGGCAGGTATTACCATAAACGCAATGGCGCTTATCGCCAAGAAGTAAGGGTAGAACAAAAGTGGTATTATTTGACCTGCAGAAACGAAAAGATTTAAGTTGGCTTTTGCAGCACACTCTGCTACTACTGAAACAGCCGTTATCATTTGCGCGCCGTAAGGGATTATACCTTGAATTACGCTACCAAAAATATCTAAAAGAGATGCCGTTTTAGTGTTGGTTATACCGTATTCTTCGCTAATATTTTTTGCGATAGGTGCAGCCATTACTATTGCTACGGTGTTGTTTGCAGTTGCAACGTCCATTGCCGATACTAAAACGCCGATACCGAGTTGTCCGCCAACGTTGCCTTTAAATACTCTTTTAATGCCGTGTAAAAGTGCGTCAAAGCCACCGTATTCTTTCATCAAAGCAGAAAGCATTGATACGAGCATAGTTACCAAGATGACTTCAAACATACCACTTGCGCCACCACCCATAGAAGTGATTACGGCAAGGAATTTGGTGCCAAGTGAAAGTTGAATAATAATCGCCGTTGCTATACCACCTATAAGCACGATAAATACGTTAATACCTACGATACCACCTATAAGTACTAACACGTAAGGAATTAAAAGCCAAAGGTTAATTTTTTCAGGAGTATAATCGTTTACGGTATCAGCGGTGATAGCGAATATAACCAAAACTATAATCGTTGCAATCGCCGCAGGTAACGCTATAAAAAAGTTTTCTTTAAACTTATCTTTCATCTTGCAACCTTGCGTTGAAGTCGCTGCAATCGTCGTATCCGAAATAAACGATAAGTTATCGCCAAACATTGCACCACCGATAACCGACGCTATGCAAATAGGTAGCGAAAGTCCAGTTGCAACCGAAAGTTCAAACGCAATAGACGCCATTACCGTAATAGTACCACAAGAAGTACCTAGCGCCGTTGAAACGAAACAAGCAACCACGAACAATACTAGCGCAGAAAATCTAGATGGAATAAAACTTAAGAACAAGTTAGCAACGGCTTTTGCGCCTTCTCTACCTAAAATGCCGGCAAAGATACCTGCACCTAAAAAGATAAGGATCATCGTAACGATATTTTTATCGGCAAAACCTTTTGCCATAACCGAAAGTTTTTCCTCAAACTTAAGCGAACGGTTTTGTAAGCACGCTACTAGTATTGCAATCAAAAACGCAACGACTACACTCATTGCGTAAAAGTCGTTAAAAATAACGCTTACGCCTATGTACACTACCAAAAACACGGCAATCGGAAGTAGCGCCCACCAATTACCTTTCTTTGAAGTTAATTCATCCATAGTGAAATCTCCTTAATTACTAGTAAAGATTATATAATAACTTTTAAAAAAAGTCAACAAACGCCAAGCGTTAAAAATTAAAAGGCTATTTTTTAATATTGTATTTAACTAAAAACAACTAAAATGGTGTATTTTGGCGCTACCGTTTGGTGTTGTTTTAATCCAAACTGCTAATAGTTGGCATAAAAAAAGGACTTTGTTAGTCCTTTTGTTCGTTTAATAAAGTTGGCTTTTGGTCACGCTTTTTATAAAGCAAGGCAAACACTAAAATTGCAAATAGTGGGAAAAGTGATCCAACTAGCATACCTACCTTCATGCCGAGTTGTTCAACCGTTATGCCAAGAGTGGTAGACAAACTGCTTGCAAAACTGCTTGAAATAGTTGCGTCCGTAATTATTCCAACAAGTTGTGGACCGACACTTGCGCCACAGTCGCCACCCGCTGCCATAAGAGCAAAAATCAAAACGCCACCGTTAGGGAATTTGTCTGATGCGACGATAAGTGACCCCGGCCACATCATTGCTATACAAAAACCAGTTAACGCGCACGCTACAAGGCCGATTATAGGAAGTGGTGAGATCGACGCCGTAAGGTAACAAATAAACGCGCCTATTGCTCCTAAAATCAAAACCCTGTAAATGTTTTTACCTATTTTAGCGTATAAACTTCTACCAACGCCTTGCGTTAAGGCAAACAACATCACGCCAAATATGTCGCCGTAAATTTTAGGTAGTCCTAAAGCCGTTTCAATATAGCCTGACGCCCATTGCGCCATTACTAACTCGCTTGCACCACCTAAAAATATTGCCAATACGCAAAGCCAAACGGTTTTATTTTTTAAGAAAGAGATTGTGCCCGATACCTTTTCAGGCGTAGGGAGATCTGGGATTTTAGCCCCTGCAAACAAAATAGTTGCAGTAAGCGGAACTGCGGTTAAGATAATTGTTAAAATGCTCCAATTTTCGCCACCAAATAAAAAGATGAACACCGTACTAAAAGCGACGACACCAACTACGCCCCAAGCGTAAATTGAGTGAAGTTTACTCATTTCTCTATCAGGGTCATCGGCAGGGATTTGAGCGACAACGGGGCTGATTAAAACTTCAGCAAGCCCACTCGATGCCGAAAATATCACCGTACCTATCAATAAACCGATATAGGCGTGGTCTTTCATAATTATAGGCAATACGGCGTAAACGACAAGCCCTATCGCTCCGATAAAAGGCGTTACTTTTACAGTTTTTGAGATGTTGAATTTATGTGAGAAAAATGAAAATATCAAGTCAATCCCAAGTTGTGTAAAAAAATTCACTAAAACTAAAAGACCTAAAAGTGAAAAAGATATGCCGTAAGTGTTACGGAATATCATAAATAAAAGTGGTGATAAAGTTCCGACGACGGACATCGTAATGTTCGTTGCGTAACAACCTAATTTAATTCTCGTGTAAGATTTTTGCATATAATACCTGTAAAATTAACTAGTATGATTATATCATTTTAAAATTAAAAAGCAATAAAAAATACCGCCTTAAAAAATAAAAGTTTAGCAAATAAAAAAGGGCCCATAAGGTCCTTTTTATTTATTATTTACAAAGTTCGTCGGCGAGTTCTTTAATTTGAGCAATATTTTCATCTTTAACTGCCGATAAAATCTTAACGCCTGCTTGGGTATAGGTTAAATTTTTACACTTTTCAAGCATCCCCATCATAGTTTTCGTAGCAACAGGCGCCCAAGAACCGTTTTCGATAAAGCCTATCGTACGGTTTTGAAAATTTCTTTCTATAAGATGATTTATGAACTCTCTCATGAACGGAAAAATTTCGCCGTTATAAGTGGTGGTGGCCAAAACGATTTTGCCGTATCTGAAAGCGTCTTCAACAGCCTCTGCCATATCGCATCTTGCAAGGTCGTTGACGGTAACTTTTACGCCTTTATCTTCAAGTTCTTTTGCTAAAATTTGCACGGCGTTTTTGGTATTGCCGTAAACTGAAGTGTAACAAATAAGTACGCCTTCACTTTCAACGCCGTAACTTGACCAAATGTTATAAAGATTAAGATAGTAGCCTAAATCTTCTTTTAAGGCAGGTCCGTGTAAAGGATAGATTGCTTGAATATCTAAAGCAGACGCTTTTTTTAAGAGCGCTTGAACTTGCGCGCCGTACTTACCAACAATACCGATATAATATCTTCTAGCCTCGCAAGCCCAGTCTTCTTCAGCGTCAAGCGCGCCGAATTTACCAAAACCGTCGGCGGAAAATAAAGCTTTTTCGGTTTTGTCGTATGCAACGATAACTTCAGGCCAATGAACCATAGGCGCCGTTACGAAAACCATCTCGTGCTTACCAAGTAAAAGGGTAGAGCCTTCGCCCACGACTACTTGTTTATGGTTAAAATCTGTGCCGAAAAAGTTCTTCATCATAGTGAACGCTTTTTGTGAAGAAACGATTTTAGCGCTAGGGTATTCTTTGGCGAATTCTAAAATGTTTGCAGAGTGGTCTGGTTCCATATGCAAAATTACTAAATAGTCTGGAGTTTTGTCGCCGATAGTGTTTTTAATGTTAGCAAGCCACTCGTCTCTAAAACGAGCGTCAACGGTATCGAAAATTGCTATTTTGTCGTCTTCAATTAAATAAGAATTATAAGACATACCGTTTGGTACGATATATTGACCTTCGAAAAGGTCGATTTCATGGTCGTTTACGCCAATATACTTGATGTCTGATTTTTGCATAAAAACTCCTTTATACGATTATTACTAAATTTTTTATTTTTAACCGTTAAAAAACGGTAACTCTTCCTACGAAATAAATTGCTAAACAACATAGTGCGATGCCTATTAAGTTGACAACTTTAAAATACCAATGTTCACCACGGGTTTTATGCCTAAATATTAGCATTGCCAAAAGCCCACCTACGCCACCGCAGGTAATAGAAATCCCCAAAAGTGTTTTTTCCGGTATTCTTCTAGCGCCGTTTATGGCAAGTATTTTGTCCACGCCGTAAAGTAAAAAAGTTATTAAGTTAATTGCCCCCAAAATCAAGGCTAAAATATAAAAGACTTTTTCGTCCATAATTTACTCCGTTACAAGATGAAAAGTTTTAATTGATTTTGCAATATTTTCAGGTAACGGTTCGTCGCAAAAAACGTCGTCAAATTCTGAAATATGGCAAAGGTTATGCCAAAAAGATTTGTTTATTTTAGTAGAATCTACAAGCAAAATTTTGCGTTTTGCCCGTTTAAGCATAGCCTTTCTTAAGTCGTTTTCAGGTTCAGAAGTATCCGTTAAATAGCCGTCGCTACTAATACCGTGGCACGAAATCAAGCATACGTCTGCGTTAAAACTGTCCACAGCGTTTATTGCTGTTTGTCCAACGAAAGATGATGAGCCGTTTATGGCTTTGCCACCTGTTGAATAAAACTTAAGGGTGGTGTTTGCTAGTTTAACTAAACTTTTAAGCCCACTAGTTATAACGATAAGGTCGTCGTAAGAACTCAAAAAATCAACTGCGCAAGTAACCGTGGTTGATGCGTCAAGCATTACTACAAAACCGTTTTTTATACAACTTTTAACGGCTTTATTTGCTATGCGTTTTTTTATCGGCAGTGCAGTAATTTCGCGCGAAGAAAAATCCTCGTTTTTGTCAGCGTAAAGTTTAGCGTTAACGGCTTTGCCGTGCGCTCTAAAAATAAGGCCTCGTTCTTCAAGACGCTTAAGGCCGCGTCTAACGGTAGCCTCGCTGGCAAATAAAAGTTCAGTAAGCGCACTAACGCTCACTTCGGTCCTTTCTTTCAAAATATCAAGAATTTTTTCTTCTCTTTCGGTGTTTGCCATATGATAATTTTAATATAATAAGTTTTGTTTGTCAAGCACGATTTGATTGTTTTGTGAAAGTTTTGGCACCTTTTAATCTAAAAAACCACCTAAAAATGATTGAAACGCTCAATATAATCGTTTAACGTTGACCGTTTCTTTCAAAGGTGCTACAATATGATTGAAAAATTTAAGGAGATTTTTTATGCAAACCAACGCAGTAAGATTATACGGAGCAAACGATATTAGACTTGAAAGTTTCGAGTTGCCTGAAATTACCGAAAATGAAATTTTAATTAAAGTAGTAAGCGACAGCGTGTGTGCATCTACTTATAAAGCGATAAAGCAAGGCACGGCGCATAAGCGAGTTCCTAACGATATTGCTGAAAAACCCGTTATTATCGGGCACGAAATGTGTGGCGAAATTTTAAAGGTTGGCAAAAAAGCAAAAGGTG
This sequence comes from Christensenellaceae bacterium, assembly GCA_045655805.1. GTDB lineage: Bacteria > Bacillota > Clostridia > Christensenellales > Borkfalkiaceae > UBA11475. The sequence continues at coordinate 23,178 of JAZOPZ010000027.1, read as the reverse complement.
ATTGGAAAGTTGGGCAAAAAGTAGTTATTCAACCTGCGCTCAAACTTGACAATGGTCACGACCCAGGATATTCTTACCAATATATCGGTGGCAACACTCAATACGCAGTTGTTCCCGAAGTCGTTCTCGAAAGGGGTTGTTTATTGCCGTATAATGGCGAAGGTTATTTTGAAGGTTCGCTTGCTGAAAGTTTAGCGTGCGTAATTCGTGGTTTAAAGGTATGTATCACACCAACTACACTAATTACGAAAGATTCGACGGCGCTAAAAAAGGCGGTAGGGTTGCCATTTTAGGTGGTGCAGGTCCTATGGGTATCGGTGCAGTTGAACTTGCTTGTGGCTATGCTGGTGTTAGTCAAGTTGTGGTTACCGATTTAAGTGACGAAAGACTTAAGTTTGCGTCTGAAAAGAGTAGTGTGGAAAGCGCAAAAGAACGCGGGGTCGATTTAGTATATCTCAATACTGCCGGTATTGCAAATTTAGAAGAATATCTTATTAATTTATCTGAAGGTGGTTTTGACGACGTTTTCGTTATGGTTCCAGTACCTGCTCTCTTTACGCTGGCTGAAAAAATATGTCGTACCGATGGTTGCGTAAACTTCTTTGCCGGTCCACCCGTGCACGAAATGCAAGGTTCACTCAACCTTTATAGAGTACATTACGACGGTATTCACGTGGTTGGGACCGCAGGTAGTATTCCAGTTGATATGACCGACGTTTTAGATTTGGTTTCGGCAGGTAAGGTTAACGCAGGCGCGATAGTTTCTCACATACTTGGTCTTAACGCAGTAAAAGAAACTTTATTCGCTATGGAAAAACCGTCAGGCGCTAAAAAAGTTTGCTATAATCATTTAGATTTACCACTTATTGCCATTGCAGATTTGGAAGAACTTGGAAAGAACAACGATTTGTACCGTGAACTCGCAATTCTAGTTAAAAAGCACGGCGGTATGTGGAACGCAGAGGCTGAAAAATACTTATTAGAAAATGCTCCTAAAATTTAATGAATATAAAACAAAAAGCCACCGATTGGTGGCTTTTTCTATTGAACGGTTGTGTGAAAACTGACCGTTTTGTGTTTACTGTGTGATAAAAATATACCGTTCTATAACTTTTTAGGGGCGTCGCCCATGTCCGGTACTTCAAGCGTAATACCACCGCCCAGCGCTGATTGATGAGCAATAAGTCCAGGCACGGTGTATCTGAACGCTTGCCAAGCGTTGACTTTAGGTATAGTACCGTTTATAACGCTTTGGCAAAAGTCGTCGACTAAAAGTTTGTGCGAGCCCATATGTCCGTTACCATCGCTTTCTAATACTGATTTAGGAAGTCTAGCAACTTCTTCGTCTTGAACGGGAGCAAAATTATTCCAAGCCCAACCGTGATTTGCGACTTTTTCTTTATAGTCGGCGTCTAACTTGTGAGCGGTCATTTCGTAAGTACAAACTTCGTCGGAAACGTCTTTAAGCGAAACGCCGTCAGGTGTTAAAGTAGTTAGTAAGTGTTGCGCGTTATTATATTGATAACTTGCTTTAGTACCGTAAAAACCAGATATGTATGAACTTGGTGCTTTGTAGCCTATTCTTCTACACTCGGACACTCTCGCCAAACCGCCGTTTGAAAGTTGCATAAATGAAAATTCGTTGCTAAAGGTGTTGTCCCAAGGGTTTTTGCCTTTAGTAAACAAAGTATTTTCTTCTTTATCAATATAACCGAAAGCCGTAACTTTCGTAACCCTAGCGCCCGTCGCGTACAACACCATTGCTGTAGAGTGGGTAGGGTAAAAGAACGGTGGAACGGCTGATTCATCTCTATCGGAATATCCTTTAGGAAAGTGGCTTAAATCGTGAAAGTATTGTGATTCAGCGTAAACGAAGTTGCCAAAAGTGCCTTTATCGTGTTCTTTTTTGCAATACATAGCGCAAGGATAGTAAACGCAGGTTTCACCCATCATATAGGTTAATCCGGTTTGTTTGACGAGTTCGACGATTTCTTTGCACTCGTCAACTTCGCTAGCCATAGGTACGGCAGAATACACGTGTTTACCTGCCTTTAGTGCTGAAATTATGATAGGTCCGTGCAAGTGTCTTTGTACAAAGCAAGCGATCGCATCAATTTCTTTATTTGCAAGGACTTCTTCAAAAGTGTCAATAACGTCTACGCCAAAGCGTTTTTTGTAATTTTCCGCCTTTTCTTTAATGACGTCGCACACGTAAACTTTTTTAACAAACGGATGTGCCTGAAAAATATGTACGAAGTTACTTGCAAATTCACCACAACCTATAATTGCTACTGTAAATTGTTTGTTCATAATAAATCCCCTTTTTTGCGACTAACGAATTGGTTTTTTTGTTGAGAAGAGTATAGCATTTGAAAAAGTATTTTGCAATGCGCAAAGTTTTTTAAGTTAATTATTGTAATTTTTACCTTAAATATTTGAAAAAATTTGCAACATAGGGTAAGGGGTTGACAATTTTCGATTTTTATCGTACAATAAGACGGCTACTATTTAAGGATGGTTTATTATGGATTACGTTAAAAAAATTTTTAACTTTTATGTTAAAACTCCGTTAGTATTAAGAATACTCGTAGGTATGGCAATCGGTATACTTTTTGGGTTACTTTTGCCACAAGCGACGTTTTTAAAAGTTTTCGGCGATATTTTCGTCGGCGCGCTTAAGGCAATCGCTCCGATACTTGTTTTTGTGTTGGTGCTTTCATCATTGTCAACGGCGGGCAAAAACATCGGTGGTCGTTTTGCAAAAGTAATTATGCTTTATATGTTAAGTACTTTCTTAGCAGCAGCGTTTGCAGTTATAGTAAGTTTTATTTTTAAGGTAACTATTCCATTAGATTTAAAAGGGGCAGGCAATAGCGCACCATCAGGTCTTAGTGAGGTTCTTTCTGCGCTTTTTCTTAAGATGGTTGAAAATCCTGTTTCAGCATTAATAAACGGCAACTACGTTGGTATTTTGACTTGGGCAATTATTTTAGGCTTTGCTTTAAGAATTGTCGGTTCGGATAAAACTAAAGAGTTTTTTGCTGATATATCAAACGCAGTTTCAAAGGTAGTTGGTTGGGTTATTCAACTTGCGCCTTTTGGTATTATGGGTTTAGTATTTGCATCGGTTGGCGAATACGGTATGGAAATTTTCGTTGACTACGGTACGCTTCTGCTCGTTTTAGTTGGTTGTATGTTACTCGTGTTCCTTGTAATAGACCCACTTCTCGTATTCCTTTGCTTAAAGAAAAATCCTTATCCACTTGTGTTCAGGTGTGTAAAAGATAGTGGTATTTCAGCGTTCTTTACAAGAAGTTCTGCAGCAAATATCCCTGTAAATATGCAACTTTGTAAAAATTTAGGTCTTGACGAAGAATATTATTCTGTAGCAATACCTTTGGGTGCAACTATAAATATGGACGGCGCGGCGATTACTATTACGGTATTAAGTTTATGTGCAGCGTTCACCTGTGGTATAGAAGTTAATTTCTTTATGGCGATACTTTTAAGTTTTGTAGCAACCCTAGGTGCTTGTGGCGCGTCGGGTGTAGCAGGTGGTTCACTTTTGTTAATCCCTATGGCTTGTTCGCTTTTGAACGTTCCGTCAAGTGTTGCAATGCAAATGGTTGCAGTTGGTTTTATTATCGGTGTTATTCAAGATTCGCTTGAAACCGCTATCAATTCATCTGGTGACGTAATGTTTGCAACAACGGCTGAATATATGGATTGGCAAAAGAAAGGTTTACATTTTGAAGTTGGTAAAGATAAAGTTGTTGAAGATGTTGCTCAAGAAGAACCCGCTTCAGAAAACGAAGTTGTTGCTTAATAAAACTCAAATAAAAGAACGGCAAATTGCCGTTCTTTTTTTGTTGTTATAAATTTGGTTTGGTAGTGTTTGACAATACCGTTATATGCTAATTTTTACCATAAACGCCTTTATAAAGGGCGTTTTTTATTGATAAAAACTCGTCATTATTTAATGCTTTGCCGTAACTCATGATCTTAAGTGAAACCCCGTTTTTACCTTCACTATAAGCAGGTTGATAATATTCGTAATCGTTAAAAATAAAGCCTTGTCTTTGATAAAACGCAATACGCCTTTTTGCAAGTTCGTTGGTTGGTGGTTCAACTTCAAGCACGATAGTTTTGTCGGTGTGCTTGCAAAAATCTACAAGCATTTTAGCGCCAATCCCTTGGTTTCTCATTGACGGTGCAACGGCAAAGTGTTCGATAAAGACAATGTTATCAAGTTGCCACGATGTAATAGTACCAGCAAATTGTTTATCAACTTTACAAACGAAAGGTTTATAGTTAGGGTTAGAAAAAACTTCGCGTTGCTTGTCGTCCGTCCTTCTTTCGTCAGGTGGGAAACTTTCTTCTAAAAGTTTTAAAATGTTTGCATTGTCTTTTTTTTGAGAAAGTTTTATTAACGGCTTTTCTTCAAAGATAAACTTTTGCGCTGTGTAACCAATCGTTAAAACACCTGCAAGCCCTACGTAATATAGTAGTGCAGAAAGTGAACTGCTTTTGCAAATTACTACGTTGTAAATATTGTGCTTGCCGTTTAGCGAAAGTCCAAAAAACGCCGTGTCAAAAATCAAGTTCAATATTAGCATTATCGTTGCTACTGAAAAAATAATGCCACCACTAATTAAACAGTTTTTAGTCGTCAGTTTTACTTGTTTGCTTTTTACTAGATATATTCCAAATAAAGATAGCGCGTAGTGGCTGAAAGTATCAATAACAAAATGTAAATAAAAATTGTAGTTTCTAATAAAGTTAAACAAACAAGTAATCGTTCCTGCAACGAACATGCCTACGGAAAGCAGAGATATTAGCGTTAATAAGTAGGTCTTTCGTGGCAATATCAAACAGAGTGGAAGAATACAAAAAATAAACGGGCTTACGTTTGCTGTTGGTAATGTGTTCAAAAAATTCCAATCTGTTACGCTAGTAGTTTTTAATATGTGTAGTACGCAATAAACGTATGGCAAGGTTACGCTTGCAACGAAAACGGCGTTAACGTATTTTTTAGCAGGTAATTTTGTTATAAAAAAGATTGCTATGCCGAAAGCAACAAGTAATATAATTAAACTTAAAATATATCCGTTCATAATTATTTTGATAAATTCTCAAGATTTTCACCCGAAAAACGGTAAACCGTCCACTCGTCCATTTTGGTTGCGCCAAGTGAAAGGTAAAAGTCAATGCTAGGGGAGTTCCAATCAAGGCAAGATAGTTCAAGCCGACCAGCACCACGCTCCACGGCGATTTTTGCAAGTTGTTTTATAAGCGCTTTGCCGTGTCCACGCTTTCTGTATTCTGGCTTAACGAAAAGGTCTTCTAAATATATACCAGCCCTGCCTAAAAAAGTTGAAAAATTATGAAAAAACAGCGCAAAACCTACTTCTTTGCCATCTTCAATCGCAAAAAGAACTTCGGCTTTTTGTTTGTCAAAAATCCAAGTTGAAAGAGTTTTTTCGTCGGCAATAACTTCGCTAGACATATTTTCATATTCTGCTAACTCTTTAATAAATTGTAATATTAGCGCCGTATCTTCTTTTTTAGCAAATCTAAACTGTGTGTTGTTCATAGCAATCCTTCTTTATAGTAGTATTTTGATTATATCACTTAATTGTAATTTTATCAATAAAAAATAAAAAAGAGTAGAACCCCTTAACTACCAAAACGCATTAAAAAAGAGCAACCAAAGTTACTTTTTTTACTGGTGACCCGTACGGGGTTCGCTCCGCTCGTTATAAAGTTAGTAAAAAAAGAAAAAGCAAAAACAAACTCGCTATCACGCCGGCTCGCTAAAAACAGTAGGTGGCTACTGTTTTTTAAACGCTCGCGTTCGAACCCCTTAACTACCAAAACGCATTAAAAAAGAGTAACCAAAGTTACTCTTTTTTACTGGTGAAGCCTTTGATGTTAAAGACGAACTTTCGATTTCCTCAAAAGTTACGGTTTTTGATTTATTTTTATAGTTAAACGTTATAACGTATCTATCGTCGTATAGGTAAATTGAATTTACAAAGCCGTCGATTAAACGTTGTTTGCCTTCTTTGGTGCTTATATCTAAACTTTTGTAGTGATATAAAGCGTGAAGTATTTGCTCTTCGGAAACAACGGGGTGGTTTAATTCTTCTTGATAAAGTTCTTCTTCAAGATTTTTCTTTCTATCTTCAAGCTCGTCCAAAACCTGCTTGGTTTTGCTTGAATAAATACCGTTTGTTATTGCTTCCACAAGGTTATCAAGTTTCTTATCTACTTCTTCAAGTTGACTCTTTAGCGTTGCCACCGCAAAGGACTGTTCGGACTGCATCTCGTAAATTCTTTTAGCAAGCTCTTCTAAAACGTTGTTGTCTGAAAGTAGTTCCATTATATCGTCAATTACCAAGTTTTCGATATAATCTTTTCCTACCGCTTTCTTCTTGCAGTTTCCTTTTTTAGCACGGGTGCATTTATAGTAACGATATTGTTTTGAAGTATGACTTGTACCAATTTCTCCAACCATAAACGCTCCACAATGTCCGCAAAAAAGTTTAGTGGTTAATAGATAATCATCTTCCGTTCGGTGCATTGCCGGTGCTTTTTTATTTCTTGCCATACGGCTTTGTGCCATTTCAAACGTTTCTTTATCTATAAAAGCAGGAATACCGTTTTCTAAAAGCACGTCGCCGAACTTGTACTCGCCTATGTATTTACGGTTAGTAAGTATGCGGTAAATCGAGTTGTAGTTTAGTGGGTAGTTGCGATTTTTAATGCCACGCTCCGCCATAATTTTTACGATATCTGTTACCTTTTTGCCGTCCACGTAAAGAGCAAATATCTCTTTAACGATAGGGGCAAGCGTTTCATCTATTTGATAGTGGTCGGTATCGTCAATGTAATAACCGAAAGGAGCACGCACACCGTTAGACTTTGCTTTTAAGGCGTTGTCCGTCATACCACGTTTAACTTTTTCAGCAAGTTCCGCAGAGTAGTATTCGGCATAGCCTTCTAAAAGTGATTCAAGAAGTATTCCGCTTGCATCTTCGGAAATCTTTTCAGTAGCCGATATAACCCTAACGCCGTTTTTCTTTAATAATGCCTTGTATCTTGCCGAGTCATAACGATTTCGAGCAAAACGGTCTAATTTCCACACGATAACAGTATCAAAAACAGATTTATAACTGTCTTTTATCATACGTTGGAACTCAGGGCGATTATCGGTTTTAGCAGAGAAAGCACGGTCTATATACTCGCCGATAACCGTTATTCCGTTGTATTCAGCGAATTTTTTGCATTCACGGAGCTGACCATCAATTGATTCTTCACGTTGGTTATCCGAAGAATACCTCGCATATATAACCGCTTTCATTTTTACTCCTCCTAATAAAAATTCAATTACCCATGAAACTTGTTTGAAGAGACAATGTGGTCTACTTCATATAACCATGACCTTGCAGGATAAAAATTTTCAATTAATTCATTGATTGTTCCTTGATAAGACGCTTGTCCATGAGCAAAACTACATCTCTCTTGGAAAATAAAATTTACTGCCATCCACATTTTTGAATATCTATACTTTTTGTATCGTTTATCTAACAAGTCTGCTTTTTCGCGTCGTTTCATCTCCTCAAACCACTCGTGACTGCATTCTTTTTTGAAAAACTGATGAAAACTTTCCTTATCAATTGATAGAGCATACTTATCGCCTAATAATCGTGCGGCAAACTGTTGACAACGTAAAGGCATTGAACGATTTTTATAATAATCTGCCACAATATTTTTTGTTATATTCTCTAAACATCCATATGCTAAGATTACGGCATAATTTTTATAAACATTTATATCAGGAAGCTTTTTTATGGACTGAGCAGAGTTTTGCATCTTGTTTATTTTTTGCTTTATCCACAACAATTCCTTTAGCGTTGCGTTTATTTTATCTACATATTCATCTTGCATAATTTATTCCGTATAAAATTTGACACGCTAAGTCAATTCTTCCAACAATTGACTTGTTTTCTGAGGTGTGAGAATTTATGAAGCTCCTAAATATGTCGTTTTTAAATAATTCTTCTAACTTTGTTATATCTGAACTTATATTGGGATTAATTTGAAGAGCATAATCAGTTGCCATCATAATTGAATCAAACAAAGTAGCATAGAATTTTTTTGTTACTTTATTTTTTTCTGAGATGTTCATTCTAAAAATTTCTGTATTGAAAAAAGACTGCAACTTATTTAAAACATTTAAAAATCTTTCTTTAGAACTTTTAATTTTTTCACTATCAGCATTTTTGTTTTCATCCATTTGTTTATTTAATAATGAAACAAAAGAGGTTGTTCCTGTTTCATTGCTTTTAATAGGATGGTCAACAAGAGCAAAGAAACGCAAAATCATTTCTATATCTTTCATTCGTTTATGTGCATTTTTATCCCCAAAAAATAATCTCCATAACGGTTCTTCGTTCAACTCTGCCAATAGGGTATTATAATCGGTTTGATAAATAGCGTTTCTTATTTCTTGTTGATTTAATTGAAGTCCTCCCGAGTTAATTCGCTCAAAAATCAAAAATAAGCCATCATAGTTTTCAGGATTTAACTGTTCGACGATAATAGCGTGTATTGTTTTATTTTTCAATCTTCTTTTATCGTCAACGGACAACTCTCCAAAAGATTTCCCTCTCCAATCCTCATAAATGTCTTTTGAATTGCTAAGTTTAAATGTTTTACCATTAACTGTTTCCATATTCAAAAACATTTTTAATGTTGTAAGACGTTGTAAGCCATCTACAATCAAATATTTTCCGTTTTTTTGCTTGCACAAAAACACACTCGGCAACGGTAAATCAAGTAAAGCTGATTCTATAAATCTACTTGCAAGCAATGGAGACCATACATAATGTCGTTGTATATTTGGTATTTCTATATCGCCTTCATTAAGTTGGTCAACAAATTGTCTAATTTGAATATCTCCACCCATTGTCGTAAACTTATAATCTCGAATGTTTACGGTGGGCATAAGTTCGCTTTCTTCTTCTTTTTCAACCCATATATCTTTTTCATTCTCTTTGTTAATATATTCCATAAAAACTCCTTATTTCATATACATTAAACTTTTTACAACGGAATCTGCTACGTGCCAAAACATAACAGGTGCAATAGCATTTCCTAACGCTCTATATTGAGCAGATTCTGTCCCTACCAACTCAAATGTTTCAGGGAAAGATTGAATACGAGCAACTTCTCTCGGAGTAAATCGTCTATATCTTTCTCCAACCATTAAAACAGGGTCAGTACTATTCAACGAAACTTTTGCAAGATGTGCTCCAACCGTATTGCAAGGTTGAGTGATGTCTTGAGCACGACCTTTGTTCATTGTTTCCCTTTTTCTCATCATACCGTCAACGGCTTTTTGACTAAAGAAGTATTTTTCAGGAACAGTATTTTCAATGACTTGAGAGAGTGAAGTAATAGGGAAATCACCTTCTTGCGGCAAACCGTTAAAATCAAATTTGAAACCTAAATCTTTTCTTATGCCGACAATAATAACCCTTTCTCTCTTTTGGGGAACGCCAAAATTAACCGCATTAAGAAGTTTATAAGACACGTTATATCCGCTATCTTCAAACTCTTTAATGATTAAAGGGAAGGCATTTTTTTCATTGGCGGATAAAATACCTTTTACATTTTCCGCTATAAAGCATTTAGGCTTTTTATCTCTTAAAATTCGGCACATTTCAAAGAATAACTTACCTCTATCGTCTTTAACACCTAAACGTTTAGGGTTTTGAGCGACAATAGAAAACGATTGACAAGGAAAACCACCCGTCAAAATATCAAAATCAGGAAGTTCTTCTGATTTTATTTCTCTAATATCACGATTATCAGGCGTAATGCCGAAATTTTCTTCGAAGATACGACAAGCATTATCATCAATATCGTTCGCATATACAATTTCTACGGGGTTATTAGGATAATTTTTACCTAAAAAGTCAAATCCGCCTAATAAACCAACATCAGTGCCGCCACAACCACAAAATAATGATGCTACTTTTAATTTGCCCACGATAATAACTCCTCATATTGTCCTGCGGTATCCACGTTGAACGTAATTTCCGCGCCGTTTTTAGGTATCATTTCAATTATATCATTTTTATACAAACCAACAGGGTCTTGAATAACATACAACTTTTTATCCGCCTTGCTTATCATAAGCCTATAAACAAAATAACGGTCACGAGTTGTATTCGCAGTGCTCCATTCATTTGGAGTAAGATGAATTTTATTGAAATGTAAAGGTTTTGAGCTAATTGTAGTTTTTACTTCAATGTATCTCTTTCTTTCATCAATTTCAACGGACTGTATATCATAGCCCACGGCAAATTGAGTAGGGATACGTTTGATTAAATGAATAAGGTCTTCACGTCCGCCGATTTTAACTCTTTGACATTCGTGAGAGTGAACAAGGCTTTCACCAATATCTCCAATGTCTTTTGTTTTAACATCTTCGCCGTCCAATAACTTAGCAAAAATATCATCTCTGCTTTTTTGAAGTTCTTTATATTCTTCTGTATCGTTTGCAATAAATGCTAAAATATCCGTCGTGAAGTCAGTATCCGCTAAATCTTTATTTACATACTTAAACCAACCAACTACGCAGTCTTTAATATTTTCAAGCGTTGCGCTTCTCTTTTTAATTAGTTTATCATAAGCACTATACCATTCGGATGAATTAATAAACTTTAATATCGTTTCACTTTCAAGTGTGTTTTTGTAATAACAACGACTATCGTGAGAAACCAATAAGTTTGCGATTTCCATATAATCTACAATATCGCCTGCGTAACGAACGACATCTCCCGTAGAATCATATTCAACTTCTAATTCACGATTATGTTTTATTCTTTTCCAAGTTTCTAAAGGAGTTTCTATTTGAGCAGTTGCTCGTAAATCGTTAAAGATACAATGACAAACTTCTTCTTTTGTCAACCCGACCCTACCTTTAGTATCTTTTTCTGCTTCTTCTAATACTTGTAGTATGTACTGTGCAGGCTTAAAATGAACGCCTTTTTCTATTTGCTTTAATACTTCGTGAGTCTTAATGTGTGCGCCCGGATATTGGAAAGTATACAGGAACGTCTTAAACGCTTCTACCAAATCTTCTTTTTGAGCCAACTCAAATGCACGCTTGCCGGGACGAGTTGTTCCATTTTCTACAATGAAATAACCAAATAAAGCAGAAATTTCCGTTCTCCAATTGTTAATTGTTTTTATTTCTCTAATACCATTACCAGGATATCTTCTAATAGCATTGTTTAATTCGTTGGCAAACTCTTTTTCAGGCATTTCTTCCATTTTTGAGATTTCTGTTGCCATAAACAACAAAACATTTTCAATATCTCCTTTGAAACGTGGACGAACGTGGTGTATTCTAAAATAATATTCTTCAGGAACTTTATACATATCAGTTCTCCTTTGTGATAAATTTAAGCAACTGTTGGGCAATTGCCTGTGCCATTAATGGCGGAACTGCATTACCAACCTGTCTAAATTGTTGTGTTTTATTTCCTAAGAAGATAAAGTCGTCGGAAAACGATTGTAATCTCGCGCATTCTCTAACAGTAGGAACTCTATCATACTTATAATGAAAATGGTGTCTATGTCCCGTATCAATAGTAGGTGCAGGTTTTTGACTATTAAAACGTGTCCACGCAACGTGGAAGTTACGACTACTGCGATAAGGTTCGGGCAGGTCTTTATAATTGCCACCATCAGGAACCATAGAAATTATATTTTTTACTTTATCAGAGTGAGTTGCCGCTATATGATTTTTTACCACATTGGAGCGTTTTCTCATAAGCTTTTGATAATCGCAAGTAGCATTAGTTGCATACTCTTGATTTTCTTCACCTAAACAATCAATCAAAGCGGGCAAATCGCTCAATGCCATTTCACAAGTCACTTGGTTATCGTTAATTTCGGGATATATAAATTTGCCTTTTTTCAATCCAACAAAAACAACTCTACGACGGCTTTGGGGAACTCCATAATCAGCCGAACATAAGATTTTGTATTGAACATTATAACCTAATGCGGTTAATCTCTCTATTATACTATCTTTTATTTGACCATTGAATAACGATACTAAGCCGGGAACATTCTCGATAATAAAAGCTTTAGGTTGAAGTTCTTCAACAAGTCGAATATAAGATAAATAAAGTTTATTTCTTGGGTCATCAAATCTTCTCGGACCCGACAATGACATTCCTTGACAAGGTGGACCACCGATAATAACATCAATTTGTTTACCGCCTGTAACAAGATTTATATCTTCTGCGTGTATAGTAGTAATGTCCCCACATATAGACTTTGAATTTTTATGGTTTAATTCAAAGGTTTCTAATGCTTTTTTGTCATTATCTATACCTAAAACAATATTAAATCCTGCGGACTCAAATCCATAAGACAACCCTCCGCATCCACAAAACAAATCTAATACATTAAACATTTTCTTTTTCCTTTCTAATTCTACCGTCGATTGGTTTTTGAGCGTTTGCAGGAATAACCCAATTTTCGCCTAACTTAAAAACTCCGTCAATTCTTCCTTTAGCGCATAGGATTTGCACTCTTCGTTGCGTTATATCCCATTTTTTTGCCGCTTGACTTGCGGTCATAAATTCTCCGTTCATTAGAATATCTCCAACCTGTATTGTTCGCCCCGTGGAACAATACCATTATAACATAAAGAAAATAATATTTCAAGTCAAAATAAGGGGCGTTTTCAAATTTTATTATCCTTATTATAAAGCATTAAACATGACAATATCTGTCACCATTATTAAAATTTATTTAAAAATATTTTGATTTTCGCCCAACATGTCCCAACTTTTGGACATTTCAAAGTTGCTATTTTCTTTGAACTTTTTTATAATATATGACATAAGTTGTCATATTTACTATGATATAATAACGTCAAGGTGTAATAGGATGAAAAAACGTGTTCAACTTCACGCAAAAGACGTGATGTGCTATCAAGAAAATGAAGAATATTACTTAAACCGCTTTCCGAAAAAGGCAAAAACGGAAGGTATGGTTTACTATTTTCAAAAGATGGACGGCGTGATTGTAAAAACGGAAATAACTATTGCTCAATGGAAAGAGTTATACCTATTTAACAAGCGATTATATAGAAGCAACCTAAAACACTATGACGATAGATATTTTGCACGTTTCCCTATCTATCAAGACGAAGATGGTGATGAAGCCGACCCGATGGAATATCAAGCCGATACGGAAAGTTTATATACCGAAGCAAACACTTGCGAAAGGTTGGACTTGCAAAACATTTTAATGAAATTAACCGAAGAACAACAAGATATATATACGCTTTCATACATACAAGACTTTACGCAAGAAGAAATCGCCAAAACGTTAAACTTAGAGCAATACCAAGTGAGTCGTATATTAAAGGAACTTGATGAAATTATATATACGGCGAAGTTGGACGACGGCACTCGTGATGAAATTACGTTAAAAGTAGATTATACCTACGACCACTATCGAAGAACAGGAAAATTAGAGCATTTAGAAAACGTAGCTATGGAAGATTTTCTTTCTAACTTATTACCCGAAGAAGATGAAAGAATCCGTTTATGGTTTTATACTGAAAGCAAGCTTTATTGTTACGGTATAAAGTTTTTAGTGCGATACAAATTAGAAGATTATTCAAACCGAAATATCTATACGGAAATGTTTTCTTTACAAGACCTGACGGCACGTGGATATTTTATGCAGTTTATGACGGACTTGCCACTGGAATATCAATGGTTATATTTACACTTGCAAAAAGAAATAGAACGACGGGAAGAACTATTCCCAAAACCGAAAGTGCGCAAGCACAACCGCTTTATTAAAGAACTTAAAGCAATCGCTAAAAAGGCAAACACTACGCCAATGGAATATTTTAAGAATACTTTCTTGCCATACTTAGAGAGTAAATGTTCGAAACAAAACTTAGCCTATGCAAAAAAAGAGTTGGGCTTCTTCGTAGTTAAAGAAGATAATTCAACCCCTATATCCGAACAACTTGAAAGCATTGTCAAGCGATTACCCAAGAAAGAACGAGAAAGATTAGAAGCTTTAAAAAAATAAAAATTTTTAACTTTTCAAAAATTCTTGCATAATTTACGGCAAGGTGTGTCCTTATATTAGTGAGAGGGCAAAACACAACTAAATACTTAATTGAAGTCTCACAGTTTCTACTGTGGGATTTTCTTTTGCCCTAAAACTTTTGGAGGTGGTTAAAATGATTTACTTTTGGCTTTGCCGATAGCCGTTAAACAATCGGAATTTTATAGTTCAGTGGACAAATAAGCTCCGCAGGACGAACGAAACTTATGCAATAAGTGTAGTAAGCTACACTTTTGCAAAATCTCAAAATTTTTATTTAAGGAGGACAAATTTATTTACATCATTTGCAATTTAGACAAACTCAAAAAATCGGACGTTTCACCCATCGAAGAAGAGAACGAACGTGACGCAACCTATCAAGGCTCTAATGCTTGTATCGACAGTTCAAGGACGTATCAAAACTATCATACGGTATGTCCACAAGGAAAATATCTTGACGTTATCGAAGATAGAATTTCGGGCTTAAACCTAAAACGTAAAGTTCGCTCGGATGCCGTGTATATGTGTTCTTTCGTATTGACGGCAAGCCCTGAATTTTTCAAGGTGGCAACGCCCGACAAACAACAACGATTTTTCCGTGACTTTACTAATTTCTTTAAGAACAAGTATGGCGAAGAAAACGTGTTGTCCGCTATCGTCCATTTAGACGAAACAAATCCACACATGCACTTAAACCTTATCCCTATTGTTGACGGGAAGTTGTGCGCAAAGGAACTGTTTGACGGACAACTTGTAAAACTTCAAACAGAGATATGGAAAGAAGTTGGACAAAAGTATGGATTGGAACGTGGCAAGTCAGGAAACGGCGTCGAACATTTATCCACCACCGAATACAAGGCGAAAAAGATTTTAGAAGAAGCCGAGAGTAAAAAAGCGGAAACGGAAGATTATGCGGAAGCGTTAACGCAAGCCGAAAACGGTGAATTCGCTTGGTCGAAAGGCGGACTCAAAAAACAAATCGTTGCCCTTACGGCAGAAAACGCCGAACTAAAAAAGCGATTAGATACGTCAATGGGTGAAGTTTTAGAACTTGACAAGGAAAACAAAGAACTGAAAGAACACAAAGTAAAAACTTCGATAGCACTTACCGTGTTAGACCGTTTGCAGCAAGAACACCCCGAAATTTATCGGGAAGTAATTTCGCAAAAGAAAAAGCCCACTACAAGCGAGAAGAAAAATTGGTGGACGAAGTAATTCCGTTGTAGTCGAGAACGGATAAAAATTAAGGTTTTATTTAAGATTTGGTGCGACTTAGAATGACAATACTCGAACGATAGATACAAAGTCGCAGATGACAAGAGAAAATAAAACGAACACACGAGAGGACGTGTAAAGGAGGAATCCATTTAGGAAACAATTTAAAAAGGGAGAATGATAAACTATAATTTTAATGGCAAGAAGGCGCAAGAACACTATGGGACTGCCCGACTCGGAACTTGATTCTATCGCAAGAGTTTTGTACTCTTCTATAATAGAATACTGTAATTCTGAAAAGGGTAAAAAAGATTATGCCGAATGGCAAAAACAACGACAACTTAATATTAAAAATCAAAAAAATGTAGCTCCGTTGTAATCATAGGAGCATTGTATATGAAGTTTTAGACCGCAAAAGGCGGTAGAAAAGCGGTGAGGATTAATTTCCTCACCGCTTTTTTAATTGCATTTATTGGATATATTCGTTATAATAATACTACCAAAACATAGGTGCCGATTGTTTTCGGGGCGTGATTGGAGGTGATGTTTATGAAAGCCTTACTTAAGGCTCTTATGATATTTTCTTTTGGAGATATCAAACATAAATAAGTTGGCTCCCAAATGGCACCGTGGGTCACCTCCTTATGCGACATATAAGCGGAGTAACATTTACTCTGCTTTTAATTTTTTTCAACTAAATAATCAATTAAATTTTCTCTTTTTTTCCATTTTTCTTTGTTCTTAGAACATAAGTCATCATACATTTCACCAACAATTGCACCCAACTCACAACCATTTTCCGAATTATAAATTAAATCATGTAAATATGTTTCTATTTCCTCTTTATCTAAATTTAAGGCTTTATCTTTAATTAGCCGATATTTAGGATATTTTTTTCCTTTTTTCATAAGCCAAAATAACAGTTCTTTTTTTGCCTGCTGTGTTTGTTTTAGTTTAATATAAAGATTTACCTCATTTGAATGATTGTAAACCGTATTTGCACTCGAATAAGAATCTAATTCATATGCAAATATTAGTAAATCATGACAAAGTTCATAATATATCTCATAGTATTTTTTAGACAAAGAACCCAAATATATACCGAAATTATTTTTTATTTGCTTATTTAAATTATTTGATTTTTTGGGGGAAAGCTTATATAAAAGGCTATATTCGGAAATCAATCTATTTTCTTTTTTTTCATCAGAATATCTTATGTATCTTACATTGTTGTAAAAATCCATAAGAATATTAATCATGTTTCTGCAATTACTATTAAATTTATTATTTGTTTTCTCTTCAATCCAATTATTAAGATTATCGTGAGAATGGCTATTAAGAAGTTTCATAACCTTTTCTTTTTCATTCTCTTTAATGTGTTCTTTCTTGCAAATCAATTCAATAATACATTTTTGCAATCTTTCTAGCCCTTGAGCTGCGTGATATAATGTAAAGAAGGGAAATTCAACGAGGTAATCTTCTCCCATATTAAAATCTATTTTATCTATATCATTTATGGATTGCCAAATTAAAGCCCCTGAAATTTGCAGTTCTTTTCTTAGGTCAAAATTAATTTCAAGCAAATTTCTATCAATGCTTTGCTTCTCTTGACGTTTGATTTTTAAATCGTTATCAGACTTAACATATGTTGATTTTTTATCTCTGCTTTCTTCAACTGAGATATATTCGTCTTCTTTGTTGTACTCTATAAAATATCCCAACTTTTTTGCTATTTCTTCATAGCAAAAAACATCTTCGATATCAGGGTCTTGAAAGACAGTTATCTTATTATTATATATGGTGAAATTTCTGATTAACCGTTTCCAAAATTGCTTTTTTTCATCGTTACTATTGATATCTATACGTGATAGTCCAATGTAGCCCTCGCATGTTTTTTTAAGACACTTATCTAAATCGATTGCTATTGTTTTCTCAATATCTTCAATTATCCAACAGTAGGGGTAATCTTTAAAAGGCTTTTCACGAATCGTTTGTGTAAAATCAACAGTGCATAAATCATCTTTAATTATATATGGTTCAATATCTATAAAACGGTACTTAGTTTTCGGATTTAAGTCGCCATGAGAAATTACCATTTTATTAGAATTTCGTGTTAGTTCTTTTCCTTGAAGCATACATTTAAAAACTTCATGTCCGTACATACTCGTTCCCATTCTGCCGCTATCAAAGATAAAAGCTACAATCATTTGTTCCATAAAACACCTCAGAAGATATATTAAGAAAATTTTACCATGTTTTTCTAATAAAATCAATTTTATCTATATACAAACGAAAAATAGACACTCTCAAACGAAGAAAGTGTCTATTTTGAGTGATTTCGCCTACTTTTTTAACATAAAAACAAAGGCGAACCCGTCTCCTAAAGGAAACGGGTTCGTCTTTACTTTGTTTGGTGACCCGTACGGGGTTCGAACCCATAAATGCATGCGTGAAAGGCATGTGTGTTAACCGTTTCACCAACGGGCCATTAAGTTTTGTTTCGATAATCGTGCAATTCGGGTCAAACCCGAACTGCGCGATACCGAATGGTAGCGGCGGTCAGATTCGAACCAACGACCTGCCGGGTATGAACCGGCCGCTATAACCAACTAAGCTACGCCGCCATATAAATGCTACGATATTATAACTTAAGTTTTTTTATTTGTCAACAAAATTCCTGCCGTTTTTTAAAATTTTTTCAAAAAAGGGCAGGAAAGTTATTCTTATTAAAAAACCACGTCTTTTATCTATGCATTTTCAATTGATTGCTAACGACTTCAACTTCATACGGGATGTTTTCGTAAAGTTCGCCGTCGATATTTACGATAGGTTCACCTTTGCTAACAACCTTAATTTTGTTAACTGGGAAGGCTGTTGCTCTAGGGCTTTCTAAAATTTTGCCTTTTTTAAGGCGCAAAAATTCTTTAATAATAGCAAAAAGCCCTTGCACGTGGTCTACTGACACAAAATTAAGTTGACCGTCATCTGCTTTAGCGATAGGGCAAATTTTGATGCCACCACCGTATCTATCGCCGTTGCAAACAGCCGAGATAAACGAGTGAAAAGTTTTTGTTTCACCGTCTACTTCCACTTCAAACTCAACGCCTTTAAACCCGAAAACCGTTCTGATAAGGCTCATTGTGTAGCCGAATTTAGTTTTCTTTTTCAATTTTTCATAGCGTTGTAAAACCGAAACGTCCAACCCCGTGCCAACAACGTTCATGCCACGCGCTGTAGGAAGTTGCATATAGTCAGTATACTTCGGTTGATTTAAAAGTATTACATTAAGCGCATCAACAGGGTCTTTAGGTAATCCAACGGTAGCCGCAAAATCATTGCCCGTGCCACAAGGTATAAGACCTAAATTACAATTTTCAAAATTATGAAAACCATTGATAATTTCATGCAACGTGCCGTCGCCACCTATAGCAATAATATCGGTAGCACCCGCTGTAATAAGATTTGAAGTTAGCGTCTTAGCGTGCCCTTTATAATTAGTTTTATGTATGGTGTAAGGCACGTTTTTTTCATGCAAACGTTCTTCAAGTTTTGCAAGAACTTTCTTGAGTTTTTTGCCTTTAACAGTACCTGCTTTTGGATTGACTATAAAATCTAACATGCTTGCTCCGTTTTTGTCTTTCGTTGAACCGTTTTTAAACTTTTCGATTATATTTTACAATATTTTTTGAAAAAAAGCAATTTTTATGCTATAATAATTTTATGAATAATTTGTTTTGTCAAAAACTTAAAAATTTGGCAGGTGAAATGTCCTTGCCTTTATATATCGTTGGTGGTGCAGTCCGTGGGGTTTTAATTGACGGAACTTTATCTAACGACGTTGACCTTGCGTCAGCGATGCCTGCCGAAGACTTCGTTCAGTTACTGGCAAAATTCGGCTTTAGCATTAAGGCAGAGTATCCACGCACCCACACCGTGATGTTCTTTGACGGTGAAAGCGATATCAAGTACGAATTTACTTCTTTTAGGCGTGAAGTTTATCAAGAAGGTGGTGGGCACACTCCGTTGCAGGTTGAACTTACGAACGATATCGTAGAAGATGCCAAGCGTCGTGATTTTAAGTGCAACGCAGTTTATTATGATATTAAGAATTCAAAAATCGTTGACCCACTTGGTGGAGTAGAAGATATCAAAAATAAAATTCTTGATACGGTAAAAGAACCCGATAAGGTTTTTGCTAGCGACGGCTTGCGCCTTTTAAGGCTTTGTCGATTTGCTGGTGAAATCGGTTTTACTCCTACTGAACGAGTCGTTGAATCGGCGTCGGCTTTTGCTAAAAACGTAACCGATTTGTCCGGTGAAAGAATTTACGAAGAACTTGTAAGGATGTTAGTTTCCGACGGCAAATATCACTATTCGCCAAAAACAGGACATTATGACGCATTTAAACTTTGCCACAAAATCGGCGTTTTAAAATATATCTTTCCCGAACTCTCTTTAGGGGAAGGGATGCCTCAACGAAAAGACTTTCATCGTTACGACGTTTTAGAACATAGTTTCCGTGCGTTACTTTACAGCGCGCCGTCCGTAAGGCTTGCGGGACTCTTGCACGATATAGGTAAAGCAGTCGTTTATTTACGGGATGGAACTTATCATTTTCACGATGACGAAGGCGCTGTTATAGCCAGGGAAAGATTGCAGGCACTAAAAGCCCCGCGGTCAATTATCGAAGATACGTGTTGGCTCATTTTGAACCATATGTATGATTTAAAGGCAGACGAACCAGAGATAGACGTTAAGCGTTTCATAGCAAATAATTACGGCAGGATTGAACGCTTGTTGCTACTTAAAGAGGCTGATATTTTAGCAAGCAATCCCGATCTTGTACCGTTAACCGTCGTTAGGTGGCGCAAAATAGTTGAGCGTATGAATTCAAACGCTTTGCCACACTCGATTAAAGACCTCAAAATTGACGGCAACGATATTTCAGCACTTGGTCTTAAGGGTAAAATCGTCGGGGTGATTTTAGATAAACTGTTCAGCAAGGTTCTTGAAGAGCCTTATCTAAACGAACGCGATGCGTTAATTTCGCTTGCTCGTAAAATCAAAGATGATTTGATTTAAGCGATTAAAATTAGTCGTCAAGTGTGTTTTGTATTCGCAAAAAAGGTAAAAATTTAACGAAAAGTCGGCCGACTGTAAAAAATTGGTCGACTTTTTTTATTTTTTATATATAAAAATAATAGCATAACTGTTGACTAACCGAAATTTTGGTGGTATAATGGTATCGCTTATAATAGGCTAGAATGCGGTCGTGTCGCTAAAATTCGAAAGAAAAATTGCTTTACTAAAGTAAAACTTTTTCGAGTGTGGCAAGCACTTCACGCAAAAAAATAAAGGACGCAAAACAGCGTCAGTAGGAGATAATATGATAGGCAAATTTATCAAAACGCTCGTAGTACTGTTGCTCGGTGCCGTTATCGGTATCGCCGGCGTATTCGGTGGGCTCGTTGCAGGCGGTTATTACGCTTGGACCGGCGTTAAAGTTGGACAACTCACCGGTATGATCTGGGGCGAGGACGGCGACGACGAGTACGTGAGTCAAGAAGCGCAAGACATGTACATCAACGAAGCAGTTGAACAATTACTTGAGTACATAAACAGTGGTACACTCGGTGATATCGAGTCGTTTATTCCATACGTTTCAACATTGCTTGACGGTATTTTAGAAGATGAAAGAATTTCAACTTTCGTAAGTATCGATAGGGTTAAGTTGGCGCAAATGGGTATCAACGACCTTACTCAACTTAATTTGTCAGGGCTTTTAAATGCTGTTGAAATTACCGCTACGCTTGATTCCGTATTCACGCTTACCGGCATTAGCCTTGATAGTTTAGGCTTTGGGTTTGTAAACGATTTGTCGATTTACAAAAACGACGATTATAAAGAAAGCGCTGAAACTTACGCTGATTTATTCGTTACGACCACTACCGACGACAACGTGAACGCAAATATCGTTAAGTACACCAAGAGCGCTGATGGTAAAACCTATACGCCTGTACTCCAAAAGGACGTTCAACGTTACGGTACCTATTATAAATTTGCGGGGGAAGCGGACATCCGTGATTACTTCTTCTACACTAGTGGTGTTGTTTCAGGTTCAGAAACAGCGCTTTTCACCGTGCTTGAAGGTGGTATTGTAACCGTTTCAAATAGCGCAAATAATAGCGTAAAACTTTATCGTAGATATCAAGCGCTCAAGAGTACTCCTGTACTTAAACTCGTTGATAACGCAGTTTCAAGATTATGGGATTTAACGCTTGAAGACCTTAAGATTGTTTGTGAAGGTTATCTTGCAAGTTCGGATATGGACTTTGAAAAAATTCTTTCCGCACTCAAACCTGCAGACAAGACTTTGGCTACCACTACGCTTAACGACGTATTCAGACCGTTTAACACCGACGCAATTCAAGTAGCGCCTATCCTTGAAGGTATCGGTATCACTAGTCCAGAAGGCACGGCTGATGAAGATTTAACGATGATTGACAAAATCGTTAATGTAGTTACTAAAGACGAACACAATGCTCCTAAGACGCTTAAAGATATTCTTGAAAACATTATGGACGACGTAAAAGTCGTTGACGTTATAGATGCACTTGGTTTAGACCTTGGTTCTTTACAAAGTGTTGTTGATTTAATTGGCTACGACGGTGAAAAGACCGACGGCAACAAACGTTCTATTAACGACGTTCTTGACCTCGTTAAAAACTTTGAAGATAAACTTTACACTGCCGACATTATCGACGCACTTGACCTTTCAATCTTAAAGAAGGGCGAAAACGGCGAACCTGACGGTCAATTTGCAGGCATCGTAGACATTATCGCTTACGACAAACAAGGTACAAAACTCACCGTTGGTGAAACCATCGATATGGTAATGAACTATGGTGATAACTTATACACCGTAGAAATCATCGACGCATTAGGCTTTGATTTAGGTACTCTTGCACCAGTTATTGACGTTATCGCAAAAGATGCTAACGGCAACAACCTCACTATTAACGACACTATCAAAAACGTAACCAGTTTTGAAAATCTCTATGGTTACGAACTTATAGAAGCGCTCAACGTAACTGTTTTGTTACCTGGTGGTGCGTTTGAAGGTGTAGCAAACTTACTCTTTAAAGAAAACGGTGAAAACGTTACTATTGCTAGAACTTTAGAAATCGTGCAAGGTTTTGAAACCGAACTTAAGACTATCGACGTTGTAAACGCCGTTGGCTTAGATATTCTTACCGAAGGCACTTTAGCAGAAGTGGTTAAACTTATTGCTTATGAAAATGGTGATGAAAACGGTAAGGCTCTCACTATTAAAGAAACTTTAGAAGCAGTTACCAATTTTGAAGATAAACTTTACACAGCAGATATTATTGACGCACTTGATTTAACGATCTTAAAAGAAGGCGGTCAATTTGCTGACCTTGGTAAACTTTTATTCTACACCGACGATGTAAAACTTACTATCGGTCAAACTATTGAAAAAGTTCAAAAAATCGACAGTAACCTTTACACTATTGACGTTGTAAACGCTATTGGTTTAGAAATGCTTACCGAAGGCACGTTTGCAAAAGTGGTTAAACTCATTGCATACGAAGACTACGGTACTTTTGCTAACAAGTTGACGATTAAACAAACCTTAGACAAGGTGCTGGATTTCCAAAACAAACCCCACACAGCAGATATTATTGACGCACTTGATTTAACAATCTTAAAAGAAGGCGGTCAATTTGCTGACCTTGGTAAACTTTTATTCTACACCGACGATGTAAAACTTACTATCGGTCA
>JAZOPZ010000026.1:0-38498 GCA_045655805.1 Christensenellaceae bacterium | reverse complement strand
CACAAGTTTAGAAGAATACATAGCAATTGTTGAAGATTGGTTAGTTTTTTACAACACTAAAAGATTAAAAAACAGGAAGAAATCTTAATTCCTTCCTGTTTAGCCTTTTTTTATCCGTGCACTTTTTGGGGTGCAGTTCATAACTACTCGCCTTTTTGTTCGCCTTTTTATAATTACCGATTCATTTCATTTATCCATTCTGCACGAATCTCACCCCCACATCCACCCCTTAGGAGCTTGAAATGTTTTTGATAATTAAATCTTTTATATTAAAAGTCGAATATAAAATTCGTTTTATCAAATAAATTGTTTCGTAAAATTCGTATCATTACGAAAAATTCGTATCGTTATCTAACTTTTCTAATGAAAATAATTCAATTTCTATTCCAAAACCGAAAAATGCAATCCCAAAAATTTCGCCACTCCCGTTGAGAATCGCACCAAAAAGAATCTCAATTGTAGTCATCCCCACTTTGGGTATTAACTGGTCATAAATTTGGAATTATAAAACACATTTTTTGCAATTTCACTCCCATCGAGAATCGTGTTTCGTCTAAATACGAAATTCTATTTAATTTTTATAAATCAATTACTTTTTTCTTTATAATTTCAAAACTTTTTTGCCTTGAAGTTTTTTCTTCAAAGCTTGAAATTATTTCCTTCATTGTTTCAGAGTTCCAATAAATCTTAAGCTTTTTCTTCGCTCTTGTAATAGCGGTGTAAAATATGCCATGTGTAATTTTCTCGGAATTACTTCTTGGTATAATGACTTTTACTGAATCATACTCTAAACCTTGCGCCTTATGAATAGAAACAGCATAAGCCAATTGGAAAGGAACAACCGACATCATCCGTAAAGAAGAATCTTTTTCATAATCATCATCACTAAATGCTTGCACGCAAAATCTTATGCGAGTATATCCATCCCCCGCACTTATCCATTCAATTGCTTCTCTTTTACAAATATCATCAGTAATATTGACTGAAACATCTACTGTAAACCAAATACAATTATCTGCTTTTTCAATATCTACAATTCTACCTTTTAAGTTGTTATATAAAATGGTAAATCGTTTTGTATCATTAAACAAAATTGGGTCATTAACTTTATATGTCCAATCTTGCCAAACAACTGCCTTTCCTTTTGTATTTGCGCTTTGAAAATAACTATTCATGTTATTTAAGCCAAATTTACCATCGTAATTTAAGCACAACACAACCTCATCTTTTTCTTGATTTGCAAAAACATTTTCGCCTATATCTTCAGAAAAGGGACCATCCATAGAAAGTTTCTCAGTCATTAAGTCGCCACGTTGTCTAACTTCATCCCATAATCCAATAAGTTCCGGCTCTTTTGTCCGCCATGTGTTTAATAATTCTACATTTGCACCTGGTGTATTTATGATATCTTTAGCATATAAAAACCAATTACCAAATTCGATGGATTCAATTTGATAAATATCTCCTGCGAGCACTAATAAAGCATCACTTCTTACTTTATCTAAAAAGACTCTCATAATACGATTGTCTATCGTACTACATTCATCAACAAAAATAATATCATAATCAGGCAATGACACTTTTTTAGTAAAACTATCCAAGGAAATAAATTCGGCGCCAACTCCAGGGTTTTCTATTCTTCTTTTCAAGTTTTGTTTTGCCGTATGTGTTTTTGTCAAGAATAATTTCTTGTGGTTAGGCATCATATTTGATATATAATTTATCAAAGTCGTTTTACCTGTTCCCGCAGCACCATATATTAGCATCAAACGAGAATTAACAAATACATTCTTTAATGCAATTTCTTTTTGTTTATCCTCCGACAAATCTAATTTGCTTTCTTTTAAGTAGCTAGCATTATATTCTTTTTGCCCCTTATTCCCTTCTTCAGTAAAGCTTATAAGCGATTTTAAAATACTAATCGTAGTTCTTTCATACGAATCTATAGTTACAAAATCATCCACCGTTTTAATTTGATACCCCTGACTTTTCTCCCAGTTATCTAAACTGTTGTTATAATCAGTAATGTCTTTATCAGTAGCAATTATACCTTTTTCAAAATAAATTTCACCTGTTTTTTTGATTTCGTTTTTCAACGTAATATACGGAATATAAGTATGTATACAATCTTCATTTGTTATATCGACAATATGGTCTATATTATTAAACTCGCTAGTTTTTCCACCTAATAAATCAGAAATAAATGGTTTCTCCTCAAAAGGAACACACCCACTAGACACATATAAATCCTCACAAAACCTCTTTGACGTTGCAGAATATGGTAAAACTTTCTCAATAATTTCTTCTTTCAAATTTAAAAGCAAATAACGTACAACGTGCCTTCCATATCTATCGGACTCTTTAGCATATTTATCTTTAAGCGCTGTTAACACCTCTTTATAGGTGGCGGTAGTAGTTTTTGAATATATATGGTTGATAACAAATTCAAATGTTGCTTTATTTAAATCTATTAAATCCATCAAATTAATGCCTGTCGTTGTCAAAAAAGACATAAGAGATTTATATTCACTATAGTTAGCCGACAATTTTGTTGGCATATTTATGATTTTACCTATTAAATTAACGCATCTAGCGTCAACCGCAACCTCCCAATTCGTAATAACTTTAATCGATGAATCTATACCCCATAGCTTTATATTGCAATTCTCATAATGCACTTTAATTGAGTAACTTGTTGAAATATTTTGTTTTGTATACGCTGTAATTCTATTGTATTTCGTAGCATATACTCCCGCCAATTGTAATGTGACTTCATAATATCTTTCTTCGCCAATAAAAAATGGCGTTTTCTTTTGAATATAAAAAAGGGATTTCCCAAGCT
Organism: Christensenellaceae bacterium; assembly: GCA_045655805.1. Classification (GTDB taxonomy): domain Bacteria; phylum Bacillota; class Clostridia; order Christensenellales; family Borkfalkiaceae; genus UBA11475. Next base: position 35,656 of record JAZOPZ010000026.1, on the reverse strand, counting down.
CTTTACCTTTTGGTTTTACAGCCTCAACAACTGTAGCAACATTTTTATAATATTTCTCATCTTGCTTGTCCATTTTCAACGGGAATTTCTCTAGATTTTTAATTACATTTAAATTGTATTCCTTTCTTAAAAATTCTCTTATTTGCCACAAGAAGTTATAATATTTGAGCATTAATCGCTCAGACTGGTCATCATTAGCCTCTTTATCTTCTATATATTTTAGACCTTTCATAAAAGTTGAAAGGTATTTCGTTTGTATGTTTAACTGTGCTTCTTCCCAAGCTAGTTGCAAATTTGTTCGTTCGTTCCCCAACTTTAATGAGTTTAATAACAAAGTTGCGCGACACAAATCATAAAGTCTAGGCAGAATTAAATTAGAAACCTCGGCTCTTGATAATCCGTCAGTCTCTATAAGTTCAATTTTTGAAGTTATATGCTTATCACAAGCAATAATAATTTTATCTATTTCTTTCTTGTCAAGTTTTTTTTCACTTAATTTGTTAACAAATGAATGATGGGTTATAACTGATTCTAACTTCTTACAAAACGAATTTATACTTTCATCAGTATTCAATATCTCTTCGTTTGCAGTAAAAGTAATAGTTGTGCTTTCTTTGTTAAAATCTATACTATTGATAAACTCAACGGACATATATTTACAAAATATTCTCTCTTGCCCTCTAACATCAGGATTGAGCACAACAATAAGAAGTCCTGGGTCCAATGTTACATCTGTAGCAATAAATGCAGGGAAGGCTAAACTCTTTAACGAATACTTAACCCCTTCGCTTGTCTCAGTATGACTATGAGTTCCTTTAACTTGAACGATAAAACTATGCTTAGGTCTTCTATCAACGTCTGGATTAGGCACAAACTCAAACGTGCCATCAGTATTAGGCCATTTATCGTTTTTTGCAAAGTTAGTATTTATTTTACCATCTGACCTAAAGAAAAATTCAATAGTAGAAATTGCGGCAACGTCTTCAGCTGAACGTTCCGTATGTGTTTTCACATGTCTTTCTATAATTTCTCTTGATTGTGATAACATAATTTCTCCTTTGTTTATATAAACTTTTCTTTTTTATTCTCTAAATTTTAGACCGCTTAATAAGTTGAGATGCAAATTTTAATGCTATCTCATCGCAAGTATACTTTGAAGAGTCTAACGCTTGAATATCAGCTATTACTGGATATCTTTGCTTTAATTGTTCCACTGAAATATTATGAATAATAGGCAAAATGATTTTTTGCCCATTTTGGTTTTGTCTATTTAAGAACTCTCCAAGTTCTTTCTCTGTCCACTCTCTACCAAAGAAATTTTCTGAAATGACAATTATGGCAAATTCAGCCTTTTTTACACCTTCTAATATTTTATCTTTCCAATTATCTCCCCATTCAAGAGTATCTTTGTCATAAAATATTTTAATATTTAATTTGTCTAATGAATTTTTAAGTTCATCAATATAACTTTGCTTATCCTCATTAGCATGAGATATGAAAACATCGTACATTGGTTTATTACGCTCTTTAATAGATTCTTTTTCAATCTCCTTAGTATCGTTTTTATCCCAAAATTCCCAGTCGTTATATACTTTTTCAAGATAAACTATAATGGAGTCTATTTTCATTGACCCAAACGAATTCAATGTGCTATCAATCAACTTGTACGCATAATGATTTTTCAAATAACGGTATGAATAACTTTTTACATCTCGCTCCCAATTTCTAATCTCATCTTGCGAAGGACCAGTATTAGCTAATTGCCAAGCATTAGTAATTGTGCTTGGATTATATTTGGGTTTCAACATTTCTTGCCCACGATTTATTAACTCTTTTAAATATTCTCTTGCTTGTTGCATTTTAATTTACTCACTTTCTTTTATCTTTTCTGCTATTCTTTTTACAACTGGCACAACAACGCTGTTGCCGCATTGTTTATATGCACTATTTAGCGATATCCCCTTAAAAATAAAGTCTTTAGGAAAACCTTGCAATGCCAAACCCTCTAATGGCGTTATTTTTCTAATGCCGTAATCATCTTTAATAATTGGCACTCTATCTTTTCGTATCCCCATACTCGCAGTTAATGTCGGACAAACGGAAAATTTGTGAGAACACAAGCCTTTATCGTTTATTTTATAAATAGCATGTTTGTTTGTTACTATTTGAATCATTTCTTCAAAGTAATGAGAAGATTCATTATAATAGTAAACGTCATCATGTTTAACGCTTCTATCTAAAATATCGTTTAGTTGCACCGTTCTTGCAATAGGTTCTGGAAAACTAAACTTTGCACATTGGTCATAATCTAAAAACGCAACTATAAAAATGCGATTTCGATGTTGTGGAACATCTCCATATTCTAACGCATCCAATACCTTATATTTAACGGCATAACCAAACTGCGCAAGCGTATTATAAATAACTAAAAACGTTTTTCCGTCATCATGTTCAATTAGATTTTCTACGTTTTCCAAAAATACAATTGACGGTCTTTTTTTATCAATAATTCGCCCAATTTCAAAGAATAAGTTTCCTCGTGGGTCTTTAAACCCTTTTTGTAAACCAGCAATAGAAAACGGTTGACAAGGAAACCCTGCAACAAGAACATCAAAATCTGGAATTTCATGAGGGTTTACTTTTCGAATATCTTTTTCAACTAAATATTTATCGCCAAAATTTAGTCGATACGTAGTAGCGGCATCATGGTCAAATTCATTTGCCCACACAATATCAAACCCAGCTTGTTGAAATCCAAGATCAATACCACCTATTCCACTAAACAAACTGCAAACTTTCATTTTATTGTTGTTCTTGATAAATTTTCTCAAAAAACTCTAATTTTTTCTTCGTAGAAGTAGCCATATTATCGTTCCAATGCAACACGAAAAATCTACTAGGCTCTCCTTGTAAATTTAAGAATTTAGATGCGTTTTTAAATCTATAACGTATTTTACCAGGATTTTTTCCTGCACTTAACACATCGTCGCCATAGGTATCATACAAACACCCATTAGGCATGCTACAAACATACATAAGATTAAGTTCATGCAAATCGGTATCGTGCAGTAAAACTATAAAATAGGTTAAACAAGGTTTCTCTATAATTTTACTACCCAAATGCTTACTATAAACAAAAGGCAATTGTCCTTGATAAGGACGAGAAATGTTTCCTTTAGTAACTATATTGCCTACATAACTATTTTGGTTATCACCAACAAAAATTGTTCCTACCGTATCACCAATATTCTTCAAAGTAACAGATTTTATATCTATATGTACATATGCATCTTTTCTTTCGAAAAACAAGTCAGAACCAACAGGGGCAGAATTTGGAACTCCAAATTGGTTAAAAAGCCAATAATAGATTCTTTCTGCACCAACAGCGTAATCAGAAGTATTATCTCCCCAAAACTTTTCCCAGTCTCCCCTAATAGCTTCTTTCGTATCTAACCCTTGAAGCATTTTATCTTTTTCATGCTCCAACAAGAAAATTATTTCTTCCAAATAGTTTTTTTCTAAAGTTTCAATTTGCTCTTTTGTAAACATTTTAACCCTCCAAAGTTTGTTTTATTTTTTCAGCAATTTTTGTTGCCAAAACGACTGGTACAGCATTGCCAATTTGCGTATACATTTTATTTATACTTCCCGTAAATTCATAATTCACTGGAAATGACTGTAATATAGCACATTCTCGAGCACTTAAACGTCTTTTCTTGTTAACATGAATTTCAGGACTAGTGGCGGTAATCGTATCACTAGGTCTATTCCAATTGGTAATTCTCAACGATTGCTCAAACTTGATTTCCTTTTCAACAAGTGTCGTAACTGCTTCATCGTATTTATCATCAAAGCCTAAAATTTTCTTCAACTCCCACCAATCATCTGGATTAGGTATGCTTCCAGAATTATTATCCTTTCTAAACCAATGTCCTGCAGTATAAGAATATCCAAAGTGGTCATCTACTTTTTTTGTTGTCCAACCAGCTTTATCTCTCCAATATCTTAAATAATCGCAAATGTCATGTTGATTTACTTCGTATTTTCTACCCCAGAATGTGTCGGCAACGTTTTCTGATGCTATATGATTTAAAATCCTAACTTCATCAAAATCCTCTTCTATGCCAAGAACTCTATAAAAACCTTCAACATCTACAATATTGGTTTCTCGGATATGTTTTTCTATATCATCACGAGTTATAATTCTTTCTTTGTGAGAAAGTTTTATCTTTGATAAAAAGCCTATAGCTTGCTCTGTAGTTATTGCCGGAAATAAACCATCCGTTTTTTTATCAATATAATGAGTTTTTTCAGGAAAAGGATTTTCAACCCCTATACGATTACCAATAATAACAACTCTTTCTCTCGCTTGTGGAACACCATATTCCGCTGCGTTTAATATTCTTGCATTAACTTTATATCCTAACTTTTCAAAATCTGATTTTATCATTTCGAAAACTTTACCCTTTTCAATTGATAAAATACCTTTAACATTTTCTGCAACAAAAAACTTAGGATTTTTATCCTCTATAATTCTGAGCATTTCTCTATAAAGAAAATTTCGCTTATCTTCCATGGAACGTTTTGTATTAGCCACTGAAAAGCCTTGACAAGGAAATCCACCAATTATAACATCTGCTCCGTCAGGAATATCTTTACTAGATATCTTCGTTATATCACCGTAAATCATATGCTTTCCGATATTTTTTCGATATGAATCCACTGCCTCACGAAAGAAATCATTAGCCCAAATAATTTCAAAGCCAGAATTTATAAATCCTAAATCCATACCTCCAGCGCCTGAAAACAATGATACTACTTTGAGCTTGTCCGGAGAATTTACAACCTCATATTGTTCATTTTCATCTCTAACTAGTTCTAAAATATCACCAATATCACAATTTAAAACATCGCAAATTTTCATAAGAACATCTGGGCTCAGCATCTCCTCTTTTGCAATTTTAGCTATTGTGCTAGAACTAATCTTTGCTCTCTCTCTTAACTCCGTCTTGGTCATCTTCTTGTCTATTAAAAGTTTTAAGAGTTTGTTGTAATTAGCTTTCATGTAAACCTCATCATAATGATAAATTATAAATCATTTTAATTATAACAGTTTTATGTGAAATAGTCAAATATTAAGTGTGTTACTTAAAAGAAAATGTTTCGTGCTTCGAAACTAATTTTCAAAAATGTTTTAATATGCAATATTAAATGAAAAGTTGGTGGAAAATCCACCAACTCTTTAACTTGTTTACTTTTTTAAGCTTTCTATAATCATTTGATGTAATTCATCCACATCTATAAGGTCAATCATAACATTTTGTCTTTGCGCAAACTCAATAGCTTCTTTTGTAAAAAGTGATGACGTAATTAAACATGCCTTATTAACCCTCTCAGATGATTGAACTCCATATAACTCCCTAACTATGCTTACATCTACTCTGTTTTCACGACTATACCTTTTACATTCCACATAAATAACTATTGGTTTTCCGTGAATTCCAGCAATTGTAGCTATTATATCTTTACCTCCATCTCTAGTGGGCTTAGTTAAAACAGTTTCAAACCCATTATCTTTTAACACTTGTTCTACTATTTCTTCGAATTCTCTAGGAGAAACTTTATATAGCAATTCTTTATCGTGCGCTATTTGAACAATTAACTCCCTTATGCGCAAATTGTCCAATTCTTCATCATCAACTGAAAACTCATCAACATAATATTTCATGCACATTGAAGGCTTATCAATAAAAGAACCACCATATATTTTACTCTCATCATAGTCGTACGCGCCAATTGGATATTCATTACCACAAACAGAAATTAATACTTTATTATTACAACGATGACAACTTACTTCAAATTCTGCAGAATAAATAAGTTCTTCACCCATAGCATTATCCCTATGGTCATAGGATGAAATGTCAAAATCTATATCATCTTTGTATATAGTAATTATCTCACCACATCTATCGCATTTTATATCAAACGAATCTCTATCTAATTCCATCATAAACTTACACTAAAAAAATTAATCCTCTAACTCATCAAACAAAGCATCATCAAAGAAGTCTTTGAGCGTAATACCCAAAGTTGCAACGATTTGATATATAGTGTCTAATTTAACAGTTTTATATTTGCCGTCTACCGTAACGGAAATAGTAGAACGAGGAATTCCTCCATTTTTATAAAGTTGGTATTGAGTCATATTACGTTCTGCAAGTAAATTCTCTACCCTTTTACCTACTGCATCAGATAATTTCATAGTTGCCTCCTTACGTTTATCACAATAAACGTTCATTGCAATAATTATAGTTTGTACAATTTAATTTTTAGTTTATTGTGCTGAACGCTTTCAAAATGTAGTTCATTGTGATAAACTATTGTATAAACGGAGGTTCCTAATGATAATTACCTTTTGTGGACATTCTAACTGTTTGTTTAACAACGACGTCAAAGAACAACTAAAAAATATTCTTCTAGACAAGATAATAAAAAATCCCACCTGTAAATTTTACTTAGGTGGGTATGGTGATTTTGATGGATTGTGTTTGCGTACGTTAAAAGATTTGAAAGCCAATTTTCCGGAGATTGAACTTATATTTATTACTCCCTATCTTGATAAGAATTATTCTAAATTAGAGTTCGCTAAATATCATTATGACGACGTTATCTTCCCTCCTCTTGAAAGCGTTCCACGCAAATTTGCCATATTAAAAAGAAACGAGTGGATGGTAGATTCTGCCGATTTAGTTATTGCCTACGTTATGTATTCTTGGGGTGGAGCTGCAAAAACTTTAGAATACGCTAGGCGCAAAATTAAAACTATTATTAATCTCGCTTAATAAATTAAAAAAAGTTTTAACGTGTACATTGCGTTGTACAGTTAAGGCTTGACAACGAAAAAATCTGATGCTATAATAAGTTTACAAGCGAACATATGTTCTACTTTGTAACAGTTAAATAAAGGGTAAAGGGTTCCGTTGAATGCCTTTGCTAACGTTCGTTATAGAGTTGGATTTGACTGAAGCCGTATAAATTAGTTATACGAAACTGCGAATCATCAAGAATTCGGCGAGCAGATGTTACTCACTTTTGGTGGGTTTTGTCTGCTCGCTTTTTTTATTCTCAAAGCAACTTTTTATTAAAAAGCATACAACTCAACAGCAAGAAGTGTCCATTAATAGTAGAGAGTAAAATAATTTATTTTGCAGAAATGGTTGTAAAAAAGGCTTTCTCGCTGCCTACCACTTGAGGGGTAAAAATTTTTAAGAAGAAATTTTTAAAAAAGAGCAAAAACACCCTGACAAATACGGGTAAAAATGTCCATTAATAGTGAAGAGATAAAACTTTTTTGTCCTTTTTGTGGACCACTATCAAAAAAATTGTGCAATAGGATAGTGAAAGAACTTTTTTAAAAAACCTAAACTGAACACCTACAAGTGTCCATTAATAGTAGATGATAAAAAATTTTTTAATGTTTTTTTGATTTAGGGGTTGAAATTTGGCTCTTCAAATGGCTTATAAGTGAAGGGATAATTTTTTTTGAGAAATAGTTGTAAAAATGCCGTTTTCGTCGGCTACCACTTGAGAGGATAAAAATTTTTCAAAGAAATTTTAAAAAATAAGCAAAAATACCCTGTCAAAATGAGATGCAAATGTCCATTAATAGTGAGGGTGTTAAATAAAAACTTTAAGGAGGTGATGCCTATGTGCTAACTAAAAAGGCAAAGTAGATGTGCCTATAAACACTCTGCAAATAATAAAATTTAGGAGGAAAACATTGAACAAATTAAAAACATTTATCTTTTACGACGAGTATTTAGACGCTCTAAATACCCTATCAGACGAAAAAGCCGGACGTATGATTAAGCGAATTTGCAAGTTTATTTATACCGACGAACCGTTAGAACAACTTACCGAAGCTGATGAAAAATACGCTTGGAGTTGCATTGAAGAACTGCTTACTACCGACAAAGAATTTGAAACAAACGGAAGCGTCCCACGTGCATTAATGCGCAACAGAAAGTATTTTTACTTTCAAGAAAACTTCTACCTTGCTTTAGATTTGATGACGGATAGTGAGTGTGCATCGTATATCAAAGCAATATGTGCGTTTATGTTTTTAGGCGAAGATAAGCCTAAACTTAAATCACCGATTGATGCGTATTTTAACATTGCAAAGCGCAAGTTAGAACTTTCAAAGATTCGAAAAACAGCTGGAAGCAAGGGCGGAAAAAGTAAGAAAACCGTTGACGTCTCCCCTACTGAAAGTGAACCTATAACGATTGAAAAACTTAAAACTGAGTTTAATCTTTACGGAAACTTAAATGAAAACAATCCAATTTTACAAGGCGTTGACCTTAAAAAATTGAGAGAGTTTATTCTAAACAATAACGACGTAAAGACTCAATCAACGTACCGAATCGTAGAAAAATTTAGGCAAGCAAACGGAATAATAACGTAAAAAACTTGCAAGCAAATAGGTTTGTCCATTGTGCCAAAATTTTGGGAATTAGTTAGTTTTGAGAAGCAGGTAAAGAGAATTGCCAAAATCGAACGATTTTTGCCAATTCTTACTTATCTTGAACAATCGGGAAACCCGATTTTCGCTTCACTACGTAAACACCCCTACTATTTTTAGCGACAGAAAAATTCTTTTAAAATATTTTCAAATTTTTTCGTAAAAGTGCTTGACTTTCTTTCTCGGATATGATAATCGTGTTAATACGAGAAACGCTTGGAGGTAAGAAAGTTTATGAAAGGCTTAACAGTTGAAGAAGTAATTGAATATCAACTCACTCATCCGTACAAAAAACAAGTTTACGGCAAATGGGGAAATCTTAAATACCAATACTTAAAAGATATTGGCGTAGATTGGACGATTGTAGATTTGCCTACCTTATTACACGGCGTAGACAAAGCCGCCAATAAACTTTGGGACGTTATGTATGAAAAGTTATCAAAGGACAAGCGCTTCCAAAGAACTGGCGACTATATAAAAGACGTTCAACTAGAAAACGAGAAAAAGCATTTGATTGAAGAAGAAATCTTAAACGAAATCATTTACGTATTTTAAGGAGAAAATATTATGGAAAGAAAAGAAGATACACCTATTAGAGTTTCAAGAAGAAAGTACGAAGAAGTTCATAGAGAAAAAAGACATCAACAAAATAAAGTTTGGGGTACGAGCATCCCAAGAAAAGACGCCGACGCTATCGACGACTTTTTGAAAACCCACTTTATGTCTAAGGTGGACTTGATTATGGCAGGCTTTAAGGCTCTGCAAGAACAAGTTAAAAGCTCGAAGTAGAGAAAACTACTTTGAACAAACCACGTATATTCAACGGCGCGATAGAAAAATATGAGATAAGCGATTAATGAAACAGGAATTACGTGATTTGTGGTACAAATTTGACCACTGTTTTTGGAACGAAAGGTTCGTACGCGGGGTTACGGCAAGAAAGCTTAGAGAGAAAGGAAGAAATAGCACGTAACGAATAAATCGGAGATAACCCGCCGTCTCCAACTTAAACGGAGGTTAATATATTGCTTAGAAGCATTAAACAAGCACTCGATATAATTAAAACGCAAGACAAGGACACGGCTATCACTATGCACTGCATACGTTCGTGGGTGAACGAAAACAAAATTCGTTCGCTACGTTCGGGCAAGAAAATTTTGATTGACGTTGAAAGTCTGCTTGACTATATCAACAATATAAATTAAGGAGGTAAACTATGGCTTATTTTAATATAACGACCAACAAAAAAGGCGTTCTCACTGCTAAAATCCAAGCCTACGGCGTAGATTTAGACACGATGAAACGCAAAGTTCGTTATAAACGCATCACGAACGACGACGGACTGTCTCGTGCAAAGTTTACTAAACTAGTAGAACGTGAAGCCAACGCGTTTGAAGATTCCTTAAATGAACTTTATCAAAAAGCATTAAACGGCGAGCGAACGGAAATTTTATCCTTCCCTAAGCTTGCTGAAGAATGGTTACAAAGAACTAAAACAACTTTGTCCATCAACTATTACGTTCGTAGTAGTAAAATCGTAGAAAAATTTAACGAGTACTTAAAAGACTCGTTCCTTTACGACCAACCAATCAACAAAATAACAGTAAGACATATCCAGCTCTATCTTGATACGTTTGGAAGAAAACCGCAACGTGGACTTGTAAAACTTAAAAAGGACTTGCCCGAAAAGGTAAACTTTAGAGAGCTTGCAAGACAAAAAATTCTAACGGCAAACTCTGCCTATCGTATGAAAAAGCTTAACGCCAATATTCAAACCAAGACGGCTGAAAAGATTTGCGAGTTTTACGACCTAAACTTTAAGGAGTATTTTGAAGTTAAAGAAACGGAACAGTTCTACGCATCCGAAACCATTAAAGGCGTTAGGCGTGTTTTAAGAACCATTTTCAACGAAGCTATAAGATACGACTGGATAACCAAGAATCCCGTTTGTATGACCAAAATAGGCGTTGGAAATAGCAACATTTCTATCCGTGAAGTGGCTGAAAAAGAAGTCTATTCTATTACCGAGTCGCAAGAGTTTATCAAAGCGCTTGATAGAATGCCCGACGAACTGATTTATAAAAAGGTTCCATTAAAATTTTTAATCTTAACAGGTGTAAGAATTAGCGAGTTGCAAGGGCTTAGATGGTCGGATATAGACTTTGAACACAAGGTAGTACATATTCAACGCAACCGAATTTATTCTTCGAGCGTTGGTACGTATGAAAAAGACCCGAAAACCAAAACTTCAAAACGTATTATTCCCCTACCCCAAGATTTGGTGGATGACTTGATTAAATTTAAGGATTGGTTTAGGGAAGCCGACGACAAGTTTGACGAGCATTTAGATTCAACTTATCTCGTGTCTAACGTTTACCGTCAACCCGCAGGAATTGGCGTGGTTAGGCAATGGCTAGACAAGTTTGAAAAGGACAACGGCTTTAAGCACGTTTGCTGTCACGGACTTCGCCATACCTATTGTAGCGTACTACTCACTCAAAGCGTGCCCATTCAAACGGTTACTAAATACTTAGGACACAGCGAATCAACGGTTACTTTGGAAGTTTATAGCCACTTTATGCCAGACACGCAAGAACGCGCCCTAAACGCTCTTGACATGATTACTGGGAAGAAATAGGAGGAATTATGTACGTACCGAAATTAAGGCGAATTAGCGATGTCATAAAGGAAATGAAAGCACAAGACCCCGACTCACCTATCTCGTGGTATTTCTTGAGAGAACTTTGTAAGAAAGGTAAAATTACTACGCTTAAATACGGCAACTCGTGGCTTATTAACGTGGACGAGCTTTACGCATTTTTTCAAGGCGGAGGTGAACGTAGATGAATACTTTAATTTCTTCGGGCGAACTTATGAGAATGTTCTTAATTGCCGACCCCGATACGATTATTCGTCGTCCTAATTTAAGGCGTTTTGCTCACGACAACGATATACGTTACATCATAACTAACGGCAAGTGGCTTATCGACCATAAGCAGTTTTTCAAAAAGGTAAATCCAAGAAGAATTAGCGAACCGGCAACGATGCCACGACTACGTTGTTTAAGAGATTGCGTTACGCAGTTTAATAAGGACTACCCTAACCGAAAGATAGATAAGGCTACCGTGTCACGTTATATGAAATCAAAGTTGGTAACAAGATATTTTCACGGCAACACGTGGTTTATTAACTACGACGAACTTGAAAAAGTTCTTTTGAAAAAAGTAAGGATTAATAGTAAACTGAAAACTAAATAACAACTGAATATAGAGAAAGGTCTGATGGTTTTACCCATCAGACCTTTCTTATTCACTATAACATTATTATTTTACCTTCATTTATAGATTTACAAACAGACTCAATACAACTAACTATTTCTTCAGCCTGTTTTTTTGCAACTTTTACATCACTGTGTACAATTCTATTGCGTATGCTTATAAACTCTCTTGTTTTTTGAATATTCTCCCTATCCTCGTTTGTATAAGTATTTAACAACCTTAACGCAGTTAAAATTGAATAGTGTTTTTTATTTATGTCAAATTTATTCCTTAGCGTTGTTTCCAAATAACGGAAGACACTTATAATTGCTGCATTATATTCACCTTTTTCCAATAATCTAAGATGCTCTTCCTGATTTTTTATTTTCTTTTGCTTTATTTTTACTTTATCTATAGCATTTTCTAAGGCATAAGTAAATGTCTCAATATCATCATTTAAGCTATATGATATATACTCAAGCATCGACATATTAATAGGAATTATACCTTCTACGTCTTTATCCCTAATTAAAATAACTTCTTTCCCTTTTGAAATTAAATGGCTATACTCCCACATAACATTCGTATTATTATCAGAAATATCCACAATTGACATAAAAGATTTATTTATTAACAAATCAGCTTTTCTTGTCCAAAAGTCGCCCCGCATAATTACTTCATCCAATGTTACAGGGGTAATATCATTTTTTAAAAGTATAGGATACAAAATGTCTTTCAATAATGAAATCCTATTATATGGCGCAGAAATAAAACATAATTTACTGTCATTAGAGGGCATTTTGAATTCTTCATTTACTTTTTCGTTTGTTAAAACTATCTTTTCCGGAGTTTTGTTCTCTATTAATTCTTTTATTTCATTAAAAAATGCTTCCAATATAGTATTATAATTTTTCTTCTCGCCTGGTAAATTAATTACTTTAATATTTCTTCTTTCAAATTTAGAAATTTCATTCGTGTCTGCTCCCACCAAAACAACATATGCAGGACTATGTAATTTACCTAGTCTACTTCCTATCATTTTCCACAAATTTCTAATATCATAATCATCTAAACTATAACCAACCAACAGAAGAGTTTTTGTTATAAATAAATTTGATATATATGTGGATAATATTTTATTCCTGTCTAAAAAACAATCATAATCATCTTCCGTTATCACCATATGTTCAGGATGATTAAAATCTCCATGCATTTTTATAATTTTTGTTTTTTCTTGTATGTTTATGGGCAAACGATTCTCGGAAACTATTACCGAATACGGCGTTGAACTTTCATTTAAGGTATTTTCCAATAAAAAATCAAAATTAGTAGTGCATATTGACTCAAAATTTAATGCACATAACGCCTTGTGCGCCTTTCCTGGTTTCAAAGAAAATACTTTTAATTCTTTAGCGATTAATTCAATCAATTTTGCACGTGAATATTCTGTTTCAAACAAAGATAAGGAATCAATCGCATTGGTATAATTATAGTTCGGGATATATGTAGCAACTACTCTTCCCAACCCTTCCCAATCTAAAATAGTCTCTCCGTCGGGCAAAGTTGCATTTTTAGAAAACCCCGCACCAATGAATGGCACTACTCTATTTTCTACAAAATCTTCTTGAAGTGTTTTAGGAATATATTTTAAATACTTACCCATTTATTTTTCCTCTTTTGTCTCATGAATTTTGTGTTTTTATTATACCACAACAGTTAAAATAAGATGTGGAACTTTATGCGCTTATTTTACACAAAAAGTTTATCCCTTGCTCTACTCTTTTCTTAACTTGTATAAGTTTTACATATTCGTATCTGCCAGCCTCCCCATGCGTTGCATCGCTAAGAACATGAAATAATTCAAGGATGTTTTCTATATCTGCATCAATAAATTCTGCAACACAATTATCAAAATTATAATCTTTCATCATATATTTAATTTTTTCTTTTCTCGTCGCATTTCCTCGCTCAGTTTTCTGAGCATTGGGATTATATGCAAAAACAGAATCATCCGAAGCTTTTAATTCAATAAAATCAGTAAACAACTCCCTTGTGCTCGTACAAAAATGACGTGCCGCGTCGGGATTTTGAGGATTAAGTGAGAATATTGCACCTTTCCATCTGTTCATTAAGTCAATAGAAACTTCCGATAATTTATTTTCTATTTCTTTGTTTTCAACATCGTTAATTTCTTGGTCAGTATTCTCTAAAAATTTGTTGGCAGTTTCTATCGCTTGTGCGTTTTCCTTCTCTATTAAATCCAATACATAATCTTGATGTTCATCAACAATTACACCTTCAGGATATTTCCTTACAATTGTATCATAATAGGTTTGGATATTTTCAATAGATGCAATATACTTTGTATATGTAATTTTATAAGAACAATTAGCACTCCTTAAACGAGATAACTCCCTTTGGATTACTTGTCTATTATGTAAAACGTTTGCATTATGACGACGCACTGCCGAATTATATTCATTAACGGCTCGTTTTACCTGAGTATTATATTGTCTCACCGCTCTATTATAGTTGTTTAATGCCGTTCTTTGTTTTTGCTCTATTTGACGTATCTTTGACTTAAACTGTGACATGCTAATTTTTTTCATAAAGTCCCTCAATATAGTTTTTAAATATTATATCACATAGTTCGTATAAAATCAAGATGAAGTGTCACTAAAAAATAAAAACCACAGCTTATTGTGGTTTTTATGGTCTGCCCACAGGGAATCGAACCCCGAATTGAGCCTTAGGAGGGCTCCGTTATATCCGTTTAACTATGAGCAGAAATGTATTAAATTTTGACTCTACTTTGCCCTTATTTAATTCCAAAAATAATTCCAAATTAGAGCTTTTGGGCGATTTTCGGGCAAAAATTTTAACGTTTTTTAGGGCTTAAAAATTCGCCTTTTTGAAATCAATAATTCCAAATCAATTCCGACGTGTTTATACGAACTACCAAAAACTGCACTTTTTTGGGGTTTTAACCCCTATTTTTGCCACTTTTTGAGTATTTTAACGATAAAAAGCCGACTCTACTCAGCCCTTAGGAGGGGCTTGTTATATCCATTTAACTATGGAAGCAAAATGTATAAAATTTATTTTATTTTTATTCCTAAAATTATTCCTAAAACTTTTTAAGACTTAAAAAGTGGCTATTTTTACCCCTTTTTGCCATAAAAAACATTGATTTTAGGCATATTAGACGGATAGACCAAGCGTTTAGGAGGCGAACCCTCTATCCTACTGAGGTACACGAACATATTATTAAATTTTTATCATTTTGACTCTATCTAATACTTATTTTTATTCCGCTTATTATTCCAAAAAATCGGCTCTTTTTTTCTATTCCGTTTCAAAATGCCTTTTACACACTTTTGGAATAGTTTAAGTATTCAATTGTGTCAATTTTGCCCTTTTTTAGGGGTCCTATTCTGCATCAATTCCGCATCGTGTTAATACATATCCAAAACTCGACGAAATGCCATGTTTTAGGTATTACTTTTAGCCCTTTCTCGTGTTTACACGAACTAATCCCTAAGTTAGGAGGGCTTGTTATAGTCATTTACACATAAAGGCAAAATGTTAAAATCCATAAACGCAATAGATTTTTAATCACCTTAATACTTTGATATGATAAACCATCTTTTTAAAAAAGTCAAGAGTTTACAAATTATTGTCAGCATTTTAAAAACTTTTAATCACTCCCCCTTGCAAAACAGCAATCAGCCGTAAACGTAAAAAGGAACCTGAAATCACTCAAGTTCCTTTTTGCTAAACATTAAACCTTTCTACAATTTTTATGTAATAATCACTTATTCACTAACACGTCTTCTGCGTTTTGCAACAACGACGCCTCCCACAACAATAATCGCGGTCACCATCAACACGAAACCACCTTCGTGTGTAGAAGTGAACATTTGACAGCCTGTAGCACTACTATTAGGATCACTCGTTCCTTCATCACTTGGCTCGTCAGGTGAAACTATTGCAACATCTTCATAACAAGCGGTAATAAATGTAATAGAATTTGTGGCTACTAATGAAAATTCTTTATCTGTACTTACTACGTCACCGTTCATTCTCCATCCGACAAATTTTTTACCTTCAATCTCGTCAGCAACGGCTATTACCGAAGTACCTTTCTCAACAGTAACGACATTTTTACCATTTATAGTGCCGTTAACAACGTGTATTTTTGCAGATAAAGTATCCCACTTAATAGTTTTATGCAACACGTGTTCGGCATTTCGAGAACATACCCAAACCTCATAACCATCTTGCATTTGTGACCAGTTTGGCGCTACCGTCGTACTGTAAACGTAATCGTGCGAACCCTCACCATACTCAAAAGTTTCTGCTCCGACTTTACCACATACGCAAGATTTATAATACATAACGCCGTGTTCACAATTTTTTTGTTCAGCAAAATACTTATCGTCAACAACAATCTGATCGTAGACACAATCACCTAAAATCCCGTCGTCAAATGTTTCATTTGAATACAAAAACTCACCACATTCACACGATTTATAATAAATATTTCCGTGCAAACAGTTCGCTCTATCTTTCAAATATAATTCGTCCTCTACCATATTGACAAACGAGTGATTGTTACAAGGTATATTGATGGTAAATTGATTTGTAGCCATATGAAATGCATCGTATCTAGTAGAATAAGTTTCTACGTCAATTTGCTTACCGTCGGCAGAAAAATACAACATAGTCACAAGCCCAAAAGGACCTTCAATGTTCCCTTGCAAAGGTTCTTTATAGTCAATCCCTTGTGGGTCTACCAACATTTGAGTTATGGTATTGCCATTTTTACCTTTCACCTGCGAATAAACCACGTCTATGCAAGGATCGTGCCCAGATAAAACCATAAAAATATTAGAGTGATTACTAATCAACGAATTCCAATAATCGTCGCCGTTATTATAGTCACGAGTCACGGTATTGAACCAAGATTCTCTATCGGTCGAAGCAGCAGGCTCACACACGTCACCACTCGCAAGAGGCGTCCCGTCGCGGAAAAGATAAGAGTGAGTCGTTATAATGACGCGTCTATTAGGATACATTGAACAAATATCACTAGCCCAACTCAAAGTGGCGTCGCTTGCACCATAGTCAAGTGTTATAAGTACGTAATCATCCTCACCTGCACTAAACAACTTATAAGAGTTTAATATGTTGTCTAAATAAAATCCATCAAATTGAGAAGTATAATTTTGGTAAGAACCAAATGTAGTAGTAAAATCGTCAATTAAATCGTGATTACCCCTAATAAGTGAATACCCCACAACGCCGTCAAGTTGTGTAATACTGTTCTTTGCATTGTCCCATTCTTTTTGTTTTTCGTTATCAACTGCGGGACTCATAGAAGTTTCCGTAATATCACCAAGCCCTAAAACCTGTACTATTTTCTTACTTTGAGCATTGTCAGCAATCCACTTATAAGTGTCTTTCATTATAGTCGTTCCGTTTCTAACGTCATACATATTGACGATTTGAGTATCCCCAACGACCGCAATCGAATAAGCATAGTCGGTAACGGCAGGTTTGGACTTCATCCATACGGTAGAATACTCTGCGTTATAATCGTTACCACTAGCATCAACAAAAGTTTTACCTAATTTTGAAGGTTGTATAGACGCAATTAAATTTGCATCAGTCAATGAAACGGCAGTCTTATCCGTTAAAATTTCAGCATCGGTTCTAACGTCGGAATACATGGTAATATTTTTTATAGCGCCTTTAAAATTATGAATTGCCCTATAATCGTTACCAACTATAAACTCATTTAGGTTAAAATTTTGATGATAATCGACGGTATACCCCGATTTTGTTTCAGTTAATACACCATTAATGTAACACTTTGCTACACCCGTTGTACTATCAAGCGTTACCGCAAGGTGTACCCACTCGTCTTTTAATAAGTTAGAAGACGCGCTAGTAAACGTAATAGTTTTTGCAACGGTTTTAAGCATTGTTTGAGTACTTGCATCAATATAGAACAATTTAGGTTCGCCCTTATTCGTAACTTCAAAACTTAAAGATGCTTCGTTTGAAGACTTATAATTACCTAAGCGCAAATCAAATTGTTTGATAAACCGATTTCATCCCCACTAAATGAATTTTTTACGCCACTATAAACAGCGACAGTTTTTATAATACCTTTAAAATATTGAGCGTTATCGTATCTAAAGTCATTACCAATTCTAAACGCGCCGTTTTCAGTGCCAAAAGGAAGATTTGCTAAAGTAATGTTTAAATCAGAATAAGTTTTTGAATAAGTTTTACTTTGTTTTAATTCCCCGTTGACGAAACATTTCGCCGTTTTAGTTGCATCGTCAAGAGTTATTGCTAAATGAAAATATCCGTCAATAAACTCGTCTAAAGTATCGTCGGTAACTACAACTTTATCGAAAGTAATATCAACCACACCAGTTTCAGTATCGTTTTTGAAATATAATCTCGGATAACCACCAGTATTCAATTCAAAACTTATCGCAGCGTCGTCTTTATGATGATAGTTTGAAAATATACAACCAGCCCTTGCTGTACCGAATCCAGACGGCATTTTTATAACCGCTTCAAATGTATGTGGTAATTCAGATAGCCCACCACCCGTTTGAAAATAAGTCTGTTTTGAAAATTTAACACCTACGGAATCGCTATCAATAGAGTAAGCACTATCAGTTGCAAATGCAACTAACGTGTTGAATAATCCACTACTCAAAGCGATTGAGAGTACTAGTAAGCACACAACTATTCGTTTAACTAATTTTTTCATCAGTTCCACCTCCAATTTTATTATATCATCAGCAAATACTTGTGAAAATGTGTTTTTTATCACTGTAACTGTGTTTTTTTAACAGAAAAGGTTAAACAAGTTTAAAAAAACACAGTTTTATTTTTTGCTTTTTTATTGCGATAAAAATGAAATATTCCTTGCTTTTATTTATATTTATGTTATAATATCCATAAAGACAAGAAGGACTTTACAATGGATAAAAAAATTCTTTACGTAGGGGTCAGCCCTAAACCATATTACGGCTGTAATTATTGGTACGTTGACGAAAGTGGCAAAAGCCAGCCTAAAACTTTCGTTATAGTAAAAATGGGCAGGCATAATTTAGAACAACCTGCTTATGTGGACAGTATAAAATGGTGTTCCCCCGACCAAGTTCCATACCCTTATGAAAGAGCAAAAAGAGTTATTCGTCAAACCACGCAAGAAGAAAGCGCTAACGCTCAACGAGAATGGGACGAATATTGGAATTCTCGTAGATAAAACTTACTTCACAATAAATAATATAACGACGCTAACTAACGGAGATAAAAATGGATAAAATTATTAGTAAGAACTCAACTCAAAAAGAACGAATGGACGCAGGTCTTGTGTACCTTTCTGAAGACGAAAGCGTAACCAACGAACAATTTAAGCGTATGGAAATGTTGTACGACTACAACAAAACTCGCCCAAAGCACAAAAAACGCAGAGCAAAACTATTGAAAAAAATGTTTCACCAAATCGGTGACGACGCTTATATCGAACCACCTTTACACGCAAATTGGACTGGTAAATTCGTAACGATAGGTCAACATTTTTATTCAAATTACAATTTAACACTAGTTGACGACGGCCCTATTGAAATAGGCGACAACGTAATGTGCGCCCCAAACGTCGTTATTGCAACCGCTGGTCACCCTATCAACCCGTTTTTACGCACGCTTGGCGGTCAATACAACGCAAAGGTAAAAATCGGCAACAACGTATGGCTTGGCTCAAGCGTTACGGTTATGCCTGGCGTAACTATAGGCGATAATTCAGTAATCGGCGCAGGGTCAGTAGTTACTAAAGACATCCCGTCAAACGTAGTTGCTTTTGGCAACCCTTGCAAAGTTTATCGTGAAATCGGCGAAAAAGATAATCGCGAATTTTTTAAGGGGATGTTAATTGACTGGGAAAATTTACCTAACCCAGAAAAATAAACCTAAAAGTTAAAAAGCAGGTTTTCCTGCTTTTTATTTTTTTATAATATCTAAAATACCCCACTCTGTTAATAAATTTTGCGATACTTAATCTTTTTTTGCATATTTTTAACAAATATTCATTGATTTTTGCATATTATTCATTATTTTTAAATTTTTTTTGAATTTTTTAATTTTTTATACAAAAATTGTTGACAATATTTTTTTTTAGTCCTATAATGTAGCCGTAAATAAATTTCAGGAGAAAGAAAAATGGACAAATCACAAATCAAAAAAGTAGTTTTAGCATACTCTGGTGGTCTTGATACTTCAATCATCATCCCTTGGCTCAAAGAAAATTATAACAACTGTGAAGTTATCGCAGTTGCCGGCAACGTAGGTCAAGCAGATGAACTTGATGGACTTGAAGAAAAAGCGTTAAAGACCGGCGCATCAAAACTCTACTGCCTTGATTTAACCGACGATTACGTTGATAACTATATAATTCCTTGCGTTAAAGCAGGCGCAATTTACGAAGAATACCTTTTAGGCACTAGCCACGCACGTCCTTGCATCGCAAAAGCACTCGTTGAAATCGCTATCAAAGAAAATGCTGACGCTATCGCCCACGGCTGTACTGGTAAAGGCAACGACCAAGTACGTTTTGAACTTGCAATTAAAAACTTTGCGCCAGAAATGCCTATCATTGCTCCTTGGCGTGAATGGAACATTAAATCTCGTGAAGAAGAAATCGAATATGCTGAAGCGCATAACGTACCACTTAAAATTAATCGTGAAACAAACTACTCTAAAGATAAAAACCTTTGGCACTTATCACACGAAGGTTTAGACCTTGAAGATACTGGTAACGAACCTACGTACGAAAAGAAAGGCTTCCTTGAAATGGGCGTATCTCCTATCACCGCACCAGATAAGCCAACTTATATTGAACTTGACTTTGAACAAGGCAAACCGGTTGCTTTAAACGGCGAAAAGATGAGTGCTAAAAACATAATTTTAGCACTTAACAAAATCGGTGGTGAAAACGGTATCGGTCTTTTAGACATAGTTGAAAACCGTCTTGTTGGTATGAAATGTCGTGGCGTATACGAAACCCCGGGTGGTGCAATCTTATACAAAGCACACAGCGTGTTAGAAACTCTTTGTCTTGACAAATACACCATGCACGAAAAGGCTAAACTTGCAATTACCTATGGTGAACTCGTTTATAACGGTCAATGGTTTACCCCACTTCGCGAAGCGCTCGCTGCTTTCGTTGATAAAACCCAAGAAAAAGTTACGGGTAAAGTTCGTCTTAAACTCTACAAGGGCAATATGATAAACGCAGGCGTTTGGAGTGATTATTCACTTTATAGTGAAGAAATTGCTACTTTTGGCGAAAGCGATTATAACCAAGCAGACGCTGGTGGATTTATCGAACTTTTCGGTTTACCAATTAAAGTTCAAGCAATGGTAAACAATAAAAATAAATAGAAAATCACTACCCTAAACCGATTTTTTAGCGGTCCTGCTTGGGAATATGCTCAAGCAGGACTGCGTTATTATTTTTTTATTATATATATATTTACGGAGTACTTATGGCAAAAATGTGGGCAGGCCGTACCGACGGCATTACCGAAAAAATAGCGGACGATTTTAACTCGTCAATTAAATTTGACAGTAGAATGTTCAAACAAGACATTGAAGGCAGTATAGCGCACGCTATAATGCTCGGCGCAAAAAATATAATCACTAAAGAAGAAAGTGAAATTTTAACCACTGCTCTTTCTGAAATTTTAGAAGACCTTAAAAATGGAACTTTAAAAATTGATTACGACGCTGAAGATATACATATGTTCGTTGAACAAGTTTTGACTGCTAAAGTTGGTGACGTAGGCAAAAAATTACATACTGCACGCAGTCGTAACGACCAAGTAGCCCTTGATATGCGTATGTACGTTAAAGAAGAAATCACTTCTATCGTAGAAAAAATTAAAGCGACCGTTAACGCAGTAGTAAATCTTGCTGAAGAACACAAATCGACGATAATGCCAGGGTACACACACTTACAAAGGGCTCAACCAATCACTTTTGGTCATCACCTTATGGCGTACGCCATGATGCTTTTAAGAGATATCGACAGATTTAAAGACTGCTTTAAGCGTACCGACGTATCCCCTATCGGCAGTTGTGCACTAGCAGGTACGACATACGATACCGATAGGTATTTAGAGGCTGAAAAACTTGGCTTTTCAAAAATAGCGTTAAACAGTATCGACGGCGTTTCTGATAGAGATTTTTGCGCTGAATTTATTTCGGCTTGTTCTCTTTTAATGATGCACCTTTCACGCTTTTCTGAAGAAATTATTCTTTGGTCTAGTTGGGAATTTAAGTTCGTTGAACTTTCAGACGCATTTACCACGGGTTCGTCAATTATGCCACAAAAGAAGAATTCCGATATGGCAGAACTTGTTCGTGGTAAAACAGGTAGAGTTTACGGCGATTTAATGGGAACGTTAACGATGTTAAAAGGTCTCCCACTTGCTTACAACAAAGATATGCAAGAAGACAAAGAAAGTCTTTTTGACGCCGTAGATACCGTTAAAATGTGCCTTGACGTATTTGCTCCGATGGTTGCAAGTATGAAAGCATTACCACAAAACATGAAAAAAGCCGCAGGCACGGGCTTTATCAACGCAACGGATTTAGCGGACTATTTGGTTAAAAAAGGTATGCCTTTTAGAACGGCTTACAAAATATGTGGTCAAATCGTTGCAAAATGTATAGCAATCGGTGAAGTTTTAGAAACTTTACCTATCGCTGAATACAAAACTTTTAGTGAATTATTCGATAACGATTTATATCAAGAAATCAGCCTTGAAACTTGCGTAAACAAGCGTATTTCAGAGGGTGGCACTTCTGTTAAATCGGTCGAAAAACAAATAGCCTTCGTTAAGGAAACCATTAAAAATGTATAAAATTTTCATAGACGGTAGTGCAGGCACTACGGGGCTTGAAATCCGTGAGCGTTTGGCAAACCGTAAAGATATTGAATTAATAACCTTGCCAGAAGAATTAAGAAAAGATATTTCGGCAAGAAAACAAGCGATAAATTCGGCAGATTTAGTTTTTTTATGCTTACCTGACGATGCGTCAAGAGAATCCGTCAGTTTAATTGAAAACGACGCAGTAAAGGTAATAGATACTTCTACCGCCTTTAGAACGGCTGAAGATTGGACCTACGGCTTTGCCGAAATCGGTTATCGCGATAAAATCAAAAACTCAAAAAGAGTTGCAAACCCAGGTTGCCACGCGAGTGGTTTCATAGCGCTCGTTAAACCTTTAATCGACGCAAATCTTTTGGATAAAAATGCTCTACTTACCTGTTTTTCACTCACCGGTTATAGTGGTGGTGGCAAAAAAATGATTGCTGATTACGAAACGGAAGATAGAGATAGTCTTTTAGACGCTCCGCGACAATACGGTTTAACTCAAAAACATAAACACTTACCCGAAATGATGAAAATTACGGGACTTAACAACGAACCTGTGTTCTGCCCTATCGTCGCAGACTTTAAGCGTGGTATGCAAGTAACCGTACCCGTGTTCGCATCTCAAATTAAAGGCACGATCGAAGATATTAAATCCGTTTATAAAAGCACCTATAACGGTAAAATAGTTACTTATTCTGAAGACACCGAAAACGGTCTTATATCGGCAAATTCTTTAAAAAATAAAGACGGTATGATAATTTCCGTATACGGCAATGAAGATAGAATTTTACTCGTGGCGCGTTTTGACAATTTAGGCAAAGGTGCGTCGGGTTCAGCAATACAAAATATGAATTTACTTTTAGACACCGACGAAACGGTCGGTCTTGACTTATAAGGAGTATACTATGAAACTTATTCAAGGCGGTGTATGCGCTCCAAAAGGCTTTACGGCAAGTGGAATACATTGTGGCATTAGAAAAAATCGTACAAAACGTGATTTAGCGCTTATTTATAGCGAAGTAAAAGGAACTTCAGCATCCGTTTATACCACCAACTTGGTAAAAGGCGCTCCCCTTATCGTAACTAAAAAGCATATATCAGACGGTTACGCTCAAGCAATTATTTGCAACAGTGGCAACGCAAACACTTGTAATGCAAACGGCGTTGAAATTGCCGAACAAACCTGTTCACTTTTAGCGCAAGAACTCAATATCAGCGCAAACGATATCGTAGTTGCATCAACAGGCGTAATCGGACAACCACTTTCAATTGAACCAATAAAACAAGGTATTCCGTCGCTCGTCAAAGAACTTTCAGTCCATGGTGGCGAACACTCTGCCGAGGCTATAATGACTACTGACACCATCAAAAAGGAAGTTGCCGTAGAATTTACTATCGGTGGCAAAACTTGCCGTATGGGTGGCATAGCAAAAGGCAGTGGTATGATTCATCCAAACATGGCAACTATGCTCGTATTCATTACCACCGACGCGAATATTTCAGCCGACATGCTCCAAAAAGCGTTATCTGGCGATATTCAAAACACTTTCAATATGTTAAGCATCGACGGAGATACTTCTACCAACGATATGGTAACGGTTATCGCTAACGGTATGGCGAAAAACGACCAAATAACTACTGAAGGCGAAGATTTTTCAACTTTTATGAAAGCCCTTAATACTCTTACCGTTAACCTTTGCAAAATGATTGCAGGCGACGGCGAGGGCGCAACCAAACTTTTGGAATGCAAGGTAACGGGCGCTAAAACTTTATACGACGCTAAACTCGTTGCAAAGAGCGTAATTTGTTCAAGTTTATTAAAGGCAGCAATGTTTGGTGCAGACGCAAATTGGGGACGAGTTCTCTGCGCTATCGGTTACAGCAAAGCAAACGTTGACGTGAATAAAATTGACGTTGCTTTCAAATCAAATAAAGGCACTATCGCAGTATGCAAAAACGGTAGTGGTATAGATTTTTCTGAAGAAATAGCAAAAGAAATTCTTCTCGAAAAGGAAATTGAAATTATAGTTGACCTTAACGACGGCGAATACAATTCTACCGCTTGGGGTTGCGACTTAACTTACGATTACGTAAAAATCAACGGAGATTACCGCACTTAAAAGGAAGAACTTATGGATAAAGATTTTTCAAATATGCAACGCGCAGAAGTTATTACTCAAGCCCTCCCCTACATTAAACGCTACAATGGCAAAACTGTAGTAGTAAAATACGGTGGCAACGCAATGGTTAACCAACACCTTAAAGAACAAGTTATGGAAGACGTAGTATTACTATGGCTTATCGGCGTTAAAGTGGTTTTGGTTCACGGTGGTGGCCCTGAAATTAACGAAATGATGGAAAAATTAGGCAAAGAACCTGAATTTGTCAACGGTTTACGCGTTACCGACAAAGAAACCGTAGATATCGTTCAAATGGTCCTCGCGGGAAAGGTTAACAAAACACTTGTTTCCTACCTTGAAAGTAAAGGTGGAAAAGCCATGGGTATTTCAGGTATCGACGGTGGGCTTATTCAAGCCGAAATTAAAGACCAAAAACTGGGCTTTGTAGGTAAAATCACCGATGTAAACATTGAACCCGTTGAAGATTTGCTTTCAAAAGGCTATATACCTGTAATTTCAACCGTAGCAAGCGATAAAGACGGCAACGTTTATAACATTAACGGTGATACGGCAGCCGCTCGTATCGCCGGCGCTTTGAACGCTGAAAGACTTATTATGATGACTGATATTGCAGGCATCTTAAAAGATAAAGACGATCCGTCAACGCTTATCCCCCACGTAACTATTGAAGACGCCCAAAAACTTTACGCTGACGGAACTATTTCAGGCGGTATGTTACCAAAGGTAGATTGTTGTATAGACGCAATCAAACACGGCGTTAAAAACGTAATTATAATGGACGGTAGAGTTCCTCACTCCATCCTTATGGAAATCTTAACTGACGAAGGCGCTGGCACGATGGTAGGTGACCTTGATGATTAACTTAAAAACGGAAGATCAATTATACGTTGCTAATACTTACAGCCGTTTTCCTGTAGAAATATCACACGGCAAAGGCTCTATTGCCTACGATTTTGACGGTAAGGAATATATAGATTTAGGCACGGGTATCGGCGTAACGGCTTTTGGCTACGCTGATGAAATTTGGACTAACGCAGTAAAGGCACAACTTGATAAAATCCAACATACTTCAAACTTATATTATACCGAACCTTGCGTAAAACTAGCAAAACTTTTATGTCAAAAGACAGGACTTAAAAAAGTTTTCTTTGCAAACTCTGGCGCAGAGGCTAACGAGTGTGCAATAAAAGTTGCGAGAAAATATTACGAAGACAAAGGCGTTAAAAACGCAAAAATAATAACACTAAAAAATAGTTTCCACGGGAGAACTCTCGCTACCCTTTCGGCAACGGGACAAGATGTTTTTCACCAACACTTCTTGCCACTCGTAGACGGTTTTATGCAAGTTGAAAACGGCGACATAAACGGTTTAAATCAACTCGTTAACGATAATACCGTTTGCGCTATTATGCTTGAATGCGTTCAAGGTGAAGGTGGCGTTATGCCTGTATCCACCGAATTTATGTCGGCGGTATATAAAATTTGTCAAGAAAAAGATATTCTTTTAATCATTGACGAAGTTCAAACAGGCAACGGCAGAACTGGTAAACTTTACGCATATATGCACTACGGCATCACTCCTGACGTTATCACTACTGCAAAAGGTTTAGGTGGTGGCTTGCCTATTGGCGCTTGTATTATAGGCGAGAAAGCACAAGGCGTTTTAACGGCAGGTACGCACGGCTCAACCTACGGCGCAAACCCTGTTTGCTCGGCTGGTGCTTTAAGCGTTTTGGAACGACTTGACGACACCGTTATGGCTGAAATTGAACAAAAAAGCCAATATATCATAAACGAATTAACTTCGACAAAAGGTGTTGTAAGTGTTTCAGGCAAAGGTTTAATGCTCGGTATAAAATGCGATAAGCCGTCAAAAGATATAGCGCTTAAGTGTATCGAAAAAGGCTTACTTGTATTGACTGCAAAAGACAAAGTAAGGTTATTACCTGCACTTAATATTCCGTTTGATTTATTAAAAAAGGCAATCTCAATCTTAAAAGAAGTAATAGCCGAATAGGAGTAAATAATGAACTTAAAAGGCAGACATTTTTTAAAACTTTTAGACTATACTCCGCAAGAAATCGATTATCTTATCGACCTTGCGTTTACCCTTAAAGAGCAAAAGAAAAACGGCGTATCTCACCGTGATTTAGTCGGCAAAAATATTGCACTTATTTTTGAAAAAACTAGTACTCGTACCCGTTGCAGTTTTGAAGTTGCTTGCTCCGACCTTGGTATGCACCCAGTATACCTTGATCCAAGTGGTTCACAAATCGGAAAGAAAGAAAGTATCGCTGATACGGCAAGAGTATTAGGCAGAATGTTCGACGGTATCGAATACCGTGGTTACGGTCAAGAAATCGTTGAAGAATTAGCACGTTACGCAGGCGTACCTGTGTGGAACGGATTAACTAACGAATTCCACCCTACCCAAATTTTAGCCGACTTTATGACTATTAAAGAGCATTTCGGTTCTCTAAAAGGCAAAAAACTCGTTTATATGGGCGACGCTCGTTATAATATGGGTAATTCGCTTATGGTTGGTTGCGCAAAAATGGGCATGCACTTCGTTGCGTGCGCCCCTAAAAAGTACTTCCCTGACCAAAAACTTATTGACGCTTGTCAAGAAGTAGCCAAAGAAACAGGCGCTATTTTAGAATTTATTACCGACCCTATAATGGCAACTAAAAACGCCGACGTTATTTATACCGACGTTTGGGTTTCTATGGGCGAACCTGAAAAAGTTTGGGAAGAAAGAATAGCAGACCTTAAACCGTATCAAGTTAACAAAATGATTATGGATAACGCTGGCTCACAATGTAGATTTATGCACTGTCTACCAGCCTTCCACGATTTAAAAACAACTATAGGCAAACAAATTTACGACAAGTTTGGTTTAACCGCTCTTGAAGTTACTGACGAGGTTTTCGAAAGTGAACAATCAATCGTCTTTGACGAGGCCGAAAACCGTATGCACACCATAAAAGCAGTAATGTTAGCAACTTTAAAATAACAAACCAAAAAAAGCACACTTATAGGTGCGTCACTCATAGGTTTTTTTTAGACATTATAAAAGGATAGCAAAATTTTGCTATCCTTTACTTTTTGCTTTGCAAAACACACGACTTTCTTTTGAAAGTATAGTGTGCTACTCTTTTGAAAATTTTCCACAAAAAATATCAACTCGATAAATTGGAATTTGATAATTTACCTTCCCTCAATAATCCGCATTGTTTCCTCGTCAATCTCTCTCTTTTTGAAATAATGCTTTTTATCCTCCTCAGTAATCTTACGTACCACTTGGCATGGATTTCCCATTGCAAGTGACCAATCGGGAATGTCTTTCGTTACGACGCTTCCTGCTCCGATTACTACGTTGTTTCCAATATGCACACCGGGACAGATGACCGTATTTCCTCCAATCCATACATTATCTCCTATTATAACATCAATACCGTACTCGTATCCGAGGGCACGGGCATCGGGATGCAGAGTATGTCCCGCTGTATAAATCGATACGTTTGGCGCAAGCAAGCAATTATCGCCCATAATCACCTTTGCATTATCGAGAATGGTACAGTTATAGTTGATAAAGCAGTTTTTACCAACCTCAATATTTGACCCGTAATCGCAATAAAACGGAGGATTGACGAAGGTGGTTTCATCTGACTTTCCAAATAATTCGTTTACGATAGAACGGATATTCTCAAAATCGGACGTATCTGCTGTATTGAGTGCTTGCGTCAACCGCCTGGCTCTTTTCATTTCTACCCAATCGTTGTCATCTGCAATGAAGAGCATTCCTTTTTCTCTGCGTTCCTTACTTGCCATCTTCATACTCCTTTTTCGTCAATCTTTTCTATTTTTGTATTTTGAATGGTATCGCCTTGTCAAATTCTTATTTATCGGTGAGTTTATTATAACATAAAATAAAATTTGATTCAACTAGTTTTGTGTGGACAAAAGAAAACTCGGTTTGTTAAAAGTCGAGTTTTATAAGTTACATATTTAAATCCCTATGAAAAGAGCGGTTAAAAGTGTGCTTTTTATTTAATTTTACAAAAAACCCCTTTTGATTTCAAAAAATCACGAATTTCCTTTAATTTTCCAATTGAAACAATCCACTCACTACTACCATTATAGGTTTTTCCGACAACGCGTATTTTAAAAGATTGTTTAAAAAGCACTACGGACAAACCCCACAAAATTATATATTATTGTTCGAAACAAAAAGCACCTAAAAGGTGCTTTTTTTGGCAAAAATTACCTGTATAAATCTGATTATTTTTACTTTACGCTAAATGTAAAAAATGATATAATTTATTCAGTAAATATACAGGAGAAGTACAAATGAAAAAACCGATTAAATTTATTTTGACGGCTTTTTTGGTTGCGGTTTTCCCGAATATTTTTAGTGAAGACCTCACCAAAGCGCGTGCGATCAGCACAAAACATAGCGTTTCAAACTCATACGCAAACAGTATCTATTACAAAAATTTAACTAGTCTTGAACTAACAGACGATCAAGCAACGAACACAGTTTTAGTTGCTCTTTCGCAAGTCGGCTATCACGAAGGTAATTCTAAAAACGAACTAAATGGTTACAATCAAAACGGCAGTAAAAATTTCGTTGAATACACTAAAGTTACTGGCGCTTTAAGTGGGTATCAAAACGACGGCTACGCTTACGCTTGGTGCGCGTCTTTCGTTAGTTGGTCTTTAACACACGCAAGTGTTCCAAAATCAGCGTACGGTGGTAACGCCCCAGGATGCCACACTTTAATTGAAAACCTAAAAAAAACAGGCGCGAGTATAAATACTCCGCAAAAATATTCACCACAAACGGGCGATTTAATTTTCTTTAAGAACTCATCTGGTTCGAACGCTTATTCGCACGTAGGGCTTGTGATTTACTCCGATAATGAAAAAGTATACACCGTAGAAGGCAATGCCAGCCAAACGGGCTATAACGGCGCAGGTGGCGTAGTTAAAAAGTCTTATTCTCTTAATTACTCTCGCATTTCAGCGTACGCTACCCCAAAATATCTCGTTGGTGAAAACGCCGTTGACTTTTCTAAAAATCAACTAGGTAGATATTTTATTACTGCCGACGCTTTAAATATTAGAAACGCGCCTAACGGAAATATAATCGGAAAGGCTTATAAAGGCGATTACACAATTGTCACTGGCTTTATAAACGGATTTGCTCAAACATCTTTCAACGGCAAAACGGCGTACGTTTCAAGCGATTATATAACCTATTTACACAAAAACGAAACCGTTGAAGTCTTACCAGAAGTTATTCCACCCATCGTGGAAGAAACCCCGCCTACAACAGAAATCTTACCACCTGTTTTAGAAGAACAATTACCATCAGTGGATAAAAATGACACCACCGTTCTACCTGAAATAACCCCAACTCCACCTATCAGCGAAGTTTTACCTAGTCAAAAACAAGCAAACGTTAAAAGGATTTTTTTAGGTACAATAATAGTAATAGCAATCGTCTTTTTATACGGCGTTGTTAGTAAATCAAAATTAAATAAACACTAATAAAAAAAGACTGCAATAGCAGTCTTTTTTTAATTTTATTTTGCAAATTCCGTCGCTCTAGTTTCACGAATAACGTTAACTTTGATTTGACCAGGATATTCAAGTTCTTGCTCAATCTTTTTAGCGATATCTTTCGCCAAGAACAACGCTTCACTATCAGAAACTTGTTCAGGTTTAACGACTACGCGGATTTCCCTACCTGCTTGAATAGCATAGCAGTTGTCAACGCCCTTAAAGTTACCTGCGAGTTCTTCGAGTTTTTGCAATCTCTTAACGTAATTAGTAGTGGTTTCGCGCCTAGCGCCAGGTCTTGCACCTGAAACGCTGTCCGCAGCTTGTACTAAAATAGCCTCGATAGTTTTAGGCTCTACGTCGCCGTGGTGAGCGAGAATTGCATTGATGATAGACGGATTTTCTTTATATTTTTTAGCAATATCTGCACCGATTTGCATATGAGTGCCTTCTATTTCAAAGTCAACGGCTTTACCCAAGTCGTGTAAAAGCCCCGCACGCTTTGCCATCGTAACGTCTACACCAAGTTCAGCAGCCATAACGCCTGCTAGGTGAGAAACCTCAATAGAGTGTTTTAATACGTTTTGACCGTAACTAGTTCTAAATTTAAGTCTGCCAAGCGTCTTGATAACTTCTGGATGCAATCCGAAGATACCACATTCAAACATAGCCGATTCGCCTGCTTCTTTAATTTGTTGGTCAATTTCCTTTTTAACCTTTTCAACGGTTTCTTCAATCCTTGCAGGGTGAATTCTACCGTCTGCGATAAGTTTTTCAAGGGCAACCCTTGCAACTTCTCTTCTAACCGGGTCAAAGCCTGAAACGATAACGACTTCCGGCGTATCGTCAATGATAAGTTCAATACCCGTAGCGTTTTCAAGCGTTCTAATGTTTCTACCTTCTCTACCAATGATACGAGCCTTCATATCGTCGTTCGGAAGTGGCACTACCGAAACGGTAAGTTCGGTTGCTTGTTCGGTTGAACATTTTTGAATTGCCAAGCCGACAATTTCTTTAGCCTTCTTTTCGGCTTCTTCTTTAGCGGTGTTTTCGATATTTCTAACTAAAACAGCCGCTTCCTTTCTAGCGTCGGATTGAATAGTTTCAACGAGTTCGGCTTTCGCGTCTTCTCTTGACATTTGGGCAACCCTTTCAAGTTGAACGAGCATAGTCTCGTGTTGCTTATTAATGTCCTCCAACTTTTTATTCAAATCCTTGTGTTTTTCCTGCAAAGCGTGTTGTTCTGCAGTCAACTCGTCACTACGACGAGCGAGAGTGTCCTCTTTTTGTTGAATTCTGTTTTCCGCACGTTGAATTTCAGAGCGCTTTTCTTTACATTCGCTCTCGAATTCTTTACGGAGTTTTAACTCCTGTTCTTTAGCCTCTAATATAGCCTCTTTTTTCAATATTTTGCTTTGGGCATCAGCCTCTTCAAGCATTTTTGCTATACGCTCTTTAACAGAGCCGATTTTCTTGTTATCGTTAAGATATTTTAAGAAAAACAATACCAGACCGATTATCGCACATACGGCTACGGCGATAGCCGCAACCCCAACGATATCGTTCATCAAGAACAGAGAGCCGAAATTGATTGTTTGCATAATTCTGCCCTCCTATTATTTAGTGCCTTAGCACTTTCTATCTACATTATATTGTACACCTTAAAATATTAAATGTCAATACTACTTATAAAATATTTAATATAATGGTCGCACTAATCTTGTTGTTTTTTGCCTGCAACTATAGCCTCTTTAATTTTTTCTTCAATTTCTGCCATAAGTTCAGGATTAGCGTTTAAGTATTCTTTAGTTTTATCTCTGCCGTTTGCAATCTTTTCGCCGTTATACGAAATCCAAGCGCCACTCTTTTCTAAAACGCCCTTTTCAACGCCCATATCTACGACGCAACCTTCCCTAGAAACGCCTTGACCGTAAATAATGTCAAATTCAGCCACCTTAAACGGAGGCGCAAGTTTATTTTTGATAACTTTCGCTTTAGTTCTATTACCGATTTGACCGGTAGCATCTTTAATAACGTCGCCCTTTCTTACGTCAAGACGAACGCTGGCGTAGAACTTAAGCGCCTTACCACCAGGGGTGGTTTCAGGGTTGCCGAACATAACGCCGACTTTTTCACGAAGTTGGTTTATGAATATTACACAAGTGTTAGATTTGTTTGTAACGCCTGCAAGTTTACGAAGTGCTTGAGACATAAGTCTTGCTTGAAGACCTACGTGTGAATCACCCATTTCTCCTTCAATTTCCGCTTTAGGGGTAAGCGCTGCAACTGAGTCGATAACGATTAAATCAATAGCGCCCGAACGCACGAGTTGGTCGGTAATTTCAAGCGCTTGCTCACCAGTATCAGGTTGTGAAACGTAAAGGTCGTCAAGATTTACGCCAAGAGCCTTTGCATAAACGGGGTCTAACGCGTGTTCAGCGTCAATGAACGCAGTTATACCACCTTTCTTTTGCGCTTCAGCAATTGCGTGTAAAGCAACGGTGGTTTTACCTGAAGATTCAGGTCCGTAAATTTCAACGATTCTACCGCGAGGAAACCCGCCTACGCCAAGAGCCACGTCAAGCGAAAGACAACCAGAAGATATAACTTCAATGCTGTTGTCGCCAGCCTCGTCACCAAGACGCATAATTGAGCCTTTACCATATTGTTTTTCAATTTGCACGAGAACACTTTCTAGTGCTTTAGATTTCTTTTCGTCCATAATTTTTTCCTTTTAATTTATATTAACGCTAAAATTTTTTCAAATTTTACCGTTTTTGCCTATTTCAATATAATTTTAACCGTTATATATGACAGTTTTAGTCATATTAAAATTATTTATCGGATAAAACTTGTTTATTTTTTAAGATGTAGTTCATACCAGAAACTATAGTAAGAACTACGCCGATAACAAATAAAACGTAACCGATTGCCATAACCACAGTGAAAGCAACACCACTTAAATCAATAGCAACTAGTAAGAATAAAATTGCAAAGTCGGTTACGAAAGTTTTTGCTTTACCTAACTTGTCGGCAGCAAGTACGATTTGGTTTTTAGCAGCGAGCATTCTAAAGCCACTAATCATAAGTTCTCTAACCAAAATAATAGCAACGCCTGCCGAGAAGATAACTTCAAGCGTAAAACCAAACTTAAATGGGTCGCCAACGACTTCAGAACTAGTAATAAGTACGATAATGGAAGTTGCAACGAGGGCTTTATCAGCAATTGGGTCGATAAACTTACCGAAGTTCGTAACTAAATTATACTTTCTTGCAATATGACCGTCTAAAAAGTCAGTAGCGGCAGCAATTGCAAATATAACGGCTGAAATAACGTAGTTATATGGTATAGCCTCTATAAAGAATACCGTTGCAAAAACAGGCACTAAAATCATTCTTAAAATAGATAATTTGTTTGGTAAATTCATAATTTTTTCTCCTTTTCTCTTTTCTTATTTTTGAGCACCGATTAAATCGTAATCAAGTGCCTTTACCACCTTTATTGTGTAATAATTGCCGTACTCGACTTGACTTTCTGAAGAAAAATAAATCTTTCCGTCAACGGTCGGAGCGTTAAAATAAGCGCGTCCGTAATATAAAAATCTTTCTTGGTCAAAACCTTCAGCCACTACGGATAATTCCGTCCCAACGAACTTTCTTAAATTCTCGGCTGATATCTTTCTTTGCAGAGAGTAAAGTTTTCTAACGCGATTATACTTAATTCTTTGCGGGACTTGACCGGCAAAATCGTAGGCTGGCGTGCCGTATTCCCTAGAATACTTAAAGAACCCCGCATTAAAAAGTTTAGCCTCTTGCAAAAAGTCGATTAAGTTATTAAACTCTTGCTCCGTTTCACCAGGAAACCCTGTGATAAAAGTAGAACGAATAGCAATACCCTCGACTTCTCTTTTTAATTTTTCAATCAAATTTAAATATTTTTGCTTATTGCCACGCCTATTCATACGCTTAAGCACGGCGTCGTCAGCGTGTTGCAACGGCATATCTAAATACTTGATAAGTTTAGGATTGTTTTTTAATTCAGCAATAAGTTCGTCCGTAACGCCTTCAGGATAGCAATACAAAAGTCTAATACTTTTAACGGTATCGAATTTTGAAATATCTTTTATAAGGTCAACTATTTTATAGCCGTCTTTCAAATCAGCGCCGTATCTAGTAGTGTCTTGAGCGACCAAAATCAGTTCGTTAACCACGCCAAGTTTTTTAATTTCTTCAAATAAGTCATTTCTTAAAACGGAACGATACGACCCCCTTATGTACGGAATCAAACAGTACGAACACCTATTAAAACAGCCGTCGGCAATTTTAAGATAAGCGTAGCCGTCCGTAGTTAAAACCCTGTCAGTACCTACTTCGCCTTTAGGTAAGCCGACAGCGTTAACCCTTTCGCCGTCCGAAAGCCCCTCTAAAACGCTTAAAAGTTTATCGTAGTCCGAAACGCCGAAAAACGCATCAACTTCAGGTAGTGCCTCGAAAATTTCGTCAATAAACTTTTGAGGCAAACACCCCGTAACGAGCAACTTTTCAAGTTTAGCCTCAGTCTTTAAAACGGAAACGGCTAAAATTTCTTCAATAGCCTCTTTTCTAGATGCCTCCAAAAAAGCGCACGTGTTGACGATAATTATTTGCGCGTCGTACATATCGTTAGTTAATTCGTACTTATCAGCAAGTACGGCGAGCATCTTTTCGGTATCGACACGGTTTTTGTCACACCCGAGAGAGATTACTCCAACCTTTTTCTTTTCTGTCATAAAAATCCTTTAATATTCAACGTCGCCGTAAATTTGTATAAACTGTTCTTTAGATATAAGCACGTTTCTAGGCTTTTGACCGTTAGCAGGAGAAATGTAACCCATTTTTTCCATTTTGTTAATAAGTCTTTTTGCTCTAGAAAAGCCCACTTCGAACTCAGTTTGTAACGCAGAAATAGACGCCATGTTGGAATCTATAATAAACGCTAATGCCTTTGGAAGTAAATCGCCGTCCGGATCACCACCAGCACCACCAACTTCACCCTCAAACGATTTTTCAAGAACAGGTGGATTAACGGCGTTTTCAAGGTAATCAGCAAGTTCGTCATTATAGTACGCCTTGTTCTTTTTAATAACGTATTCGACAACGTCGGCAGTTTCAGTTTCGTTAACGAAAGCCCCTTGATATCTTTCAGGTACAGGCGCAGTATCA
>JAZOPZ010000025.1:0-19219 GCA_045655805.1 Christensenellaceae bacterium | reverse complement strand
GTTGTCTTCCTAAGACCGCTTGGCCTCCGACTTCCTTCTATTTCAACAAACACAGCAAATTGGTGTTTGATTGTATAACCGCCAAAGGAAAGCACAAAAAGAAGACACTAGGCTATGAAATGAGCTATCTAGCCAACCTCTGGCACTATATGAAAAGCTTGGAAAAGTAAATCATGTATTTTGAATAATAAAAAAGTCCACTCAACCAAGTGGGCTTTTTTATGCAGTCAACACAATCATAAGAAATATAGATTTAATTTGCTAGACCAACTTTATATTCTGCCAAATGCATTAAATTTTCTTTGAGTATTTTGTTTATAAAGTTGACAGAATAAAACAATATTGTTATACTATTAAGGCTGACTAGAAGTTGGTCCAATATTTGGAAGCGTATCGAAGTGGTCATAACGAGGCGGTCTTGAAAACCGTTTGGGTGCAAGCCCACGGGGGTTCGAATCCCTCACTCTCCGCCAACAAACCCAAACCGATGTTTCGGTTTGGGTTTTTTGTTTGTCTAAAATATTGTGAGGGATTCGAACGGGAGCGAATAAAAACGGTGGACACCCACCGTTTTTGCGACTGACCGAAGATTTTTGCAAAGCAGTGGAAGAAACAAGAACTAATGCTTTGCAAAAAGCAAGAACGCAACCCTCACTCTCCGCCACGGAAAACCTAACCAATTTTTGGTTTAGGTTTTTTTGTTTGTCTAAAATATTGTGAGGGATTCGAACGGGAGCGAATAAAAACGGTGGACACCCACCGTTTTAGCGACTGACCGAAGATTTTTGCAAAGCAGGGGCAGTAGGAAAGAACTAATGCTTTGCAAAAAGCAAGAACGCAACCCTCACTCTCCGCCAAGGAAAACCTAACCAATTTTTGGTTGAGGTTTTTCGTTTGTCTAAAATATTGTGAGGGATTCGAACGGGAGCGAAAAAAATTTACTTTTCTTAATTATTAAAAATAGTTGACAGTTGCTACAAAACATATTAATATTTAATTACCATAAAGAGTGCGTGAGGGACAGCCCCTATGACCGTACAGCAACCTGCTATGTAGTAAGGTGCTAAAGGCTGGACGATGGGTATTTATATAAAAATAAGCCCATCTAACGATGGGTTTTTCTTTTTGCTTTTTGTGGAATAAACTTTATAAGGAGTAATTTATGGAGAAATTACAAAATTTTACGCAAGAGCAAGAACTTTTTTGGGCTAGTTTTGATAGCCAAAAAAAATGCAAAGACTATTTAAAGTATCTTAAACGACTAGGGTATAAATGGTCTAACGGTGAAGAAATTTTAGATAGAGAAGTTTTGAATTTTTATTTCACGCTAGAAATTAATTCTAGAAGGAAAACCGTTGGTTTTGTGCCGAATTTTCAAAGATTTGCTAAAAGGTCGATTAGATAGTAGTGACTTTTTGCTTTTTGTATTGAAATTTTTAGGATTTAATGGTATTATAAAATAAGTAAATTATAAAAACATTGTTCTTTGCGACAAGTTTATTAAGGGGAATTATGAAAGTTGTAATCGTTGGTGGTGTTGCAGGTGGTGCAACTGCCGGTGCTAGAATAAGAAGGTTAGATGAAAACGCTGAAATCGTTATTTTTGAGCGTTCGGGGTTTATATCTTATGCAAATTGTGGCTTGCCGTATTATATCGGTGGCGTTATTGAAAACGAAGAAGATTTATCGTTGCAAACGCCGGAAGGCTTTTTGCGTCGTTTTAAAATTAAGGCGAAAGTGTACCACGAAGTAACGGATATTGACGCCGAAAACAAAACCGTTTCCGTTAAAAATTTAGTAACGGGCGAAGTATTTAAAGAAGGGTACGATAAACTAATTTTGTCACCTGGCGCAAAACCTGTATTGCCGGAGTTTTGTAAGCAAGGCGATAGAATATTTACTCTCCGTACCGTTGAAGATACTATTAAAATCCGTTCGTTTATAGACCAAAAAAATCCAAAATCGGTAATCGTTGTCGGTGGTGGTTTTATCGGTCTTGAAATGGCTGAAAATTTGTCAAAACAAGGTATTGCCGTAACTATCGTACAGCGTGGCAAACATCTTCTGCCGACGTTGGATTTTGACCTTGCGTCTTTTATACACGCAAAGTTTAGGCAACACAAAGTGCAAGTTGTGCTTAACGCTAGAACGCGCAAGATGGACGAGTTTGGCGATACCGTTACCCTAGCATTTGAGGACGGAAGGACTATTAGTGCCGATATGGCTTTAATTTCGGTAGGCGTTATGCCTGAAAATACTCTCGCTAAAAAAATAGGTTTAGATTTAGGGGTAAAGGGAGCGATAAAAGTAGACGCTAAAATGCAAACTTCAATGCCCGATATTTATGCCGTGGGCGACGCGATAGAAGTTAAAAATTTTATTACCGAACAAGACGCCGTTATTTCTTTAGCCGGACCTGCTAACAAGCAAGGGCGCATCGTAGCCGATAATATTTGTGGGTTAGATAGTGAATACAACGGCTCGCAAGGTTCATCCGTTATAAAACTTTTTGATATGACTGTTGCTACCACCGGACTTAACGAAGGACAACTAAAGGCTAACGGGTATGATTATGAAAAAATTATTTTAACGCAAAATTCGCACGCAGGCTATTATCCTAACGCAACTGCTATGACCTTAAAACTCATATTTGACAAGTCGAGTTATAAAATTTACGGCGCGCAAATAGTTGGGTACGACGGCGTTGATAAACGAATAGACGTTATAGCAACGGCAATTAGGGCAGGACTTAAGGCTTATGAGTTAAAAGAACTTGACCTTGCGTACGCACCACCGTATTCGTCGGCAAAAGACCCCGTTAATATGCTTGGGTTCGTTGCTGAAAATATTAAAAACGGCATTGTTAAACAGTTTGCGTATGAAGATATTTCTGCGCTCAAAAATCGCAACGACGCCATTTTGCTTGACATTAGAACGGTTTACGAATATGCGCGTGGGCACGCTGACGGTTTTATAAATATACCACTTGACGACTTAAGAGAGCGTTTAGTTGAACTCGACAAATCTAAAAAGATTTTCGTGATGTGTCAAAGTGGATTGCGTAGTTATTTGGCTACGAGAATTCTTATGCAAAACGGATTTGACGCTTATAATTTTATAGGTGGATTTAGGCTATTTAGCAGCATAAATAATGAAGAATTAGTATCAAGGCAATGTTTTTCTTGCGGGATGGAAAAATAGTTTGCAAAAGAGGGAGTATGTCAAAGAAAAATAAAATTTTGCACTTAATTTATATTGCAGTAATTTTGGCGTTAATGACTTCGGTTGTTATATTAAGCGTAAAACTCAATAAACTCACCGAAAAAGACGGGTCAAACGGTTTTCAAAAATATTATCAAGATAAGTGTCAATCATACGGCGTTCAAAATGCTAATTTATCTAAAGGTCAAATAGTTTTTATAGGTGATTCTATTACCGATTTATTTCCTTTAGACGATTATTTTGCAGACTTAAACTTGGCTACTTATAATCGTGGTATAGGCGGGGATTCAACCAAAGGCGTTTTGGATAGACTGCAAGTTTCTCTCTTTGATATTCAACCGTCAAAGGTAGTTTTATTGATAGGTATAAACGATATTAACGGTGGGGTGGCGTCTTCTAAAATAATTAAAAATTATAGAAAAATTTTATCTGAAATTAAGGAGAAACTTCCAACCGCTAAAGTTTATTGCGTATCAATATTGCCTATGAATTCCGACGTTGAAACGTATTCAACTACGAAGGTGGAGAAGTCTACGGAAAAGATTTTAGAAATAAACCCACAAATAAAGGCGATGACTGACGCTGAGCCTAATATGACTTATATTGATTTGTATTCTTCAGTTCAAGACGGAAATGATAGATTGATTACGGCGTATAGCGACGACGGTATACATTTAA
This sequence comes from Christensenellaceae bacterium, assembly GCA_045655805.1. GTDB lineage: Bacteria > Bacillota > Clostridia > Christensenellales > Borkfalkiaceae > UBA11475. The sequence goes on along the minus strand of JAZOPZ010000025.1, from coordinate 15,319 downwards.
ATAACGCAGGTTTTGCTGTTTGGGCAAGCGTTATTAAACCTTATTTGCAATAGAAAAAGCACCCGTTTGGGTGCTTTTAATTTTTTATTCACTTTCACGCAAGGATTTTGGGGTTTTGCCAAAATGGCGTTTAAATTCCTTACAAAAATGGGCGTTATCAAAAAAACCACAGTCAAAGGCTATTTCCGTAATTTTTTTGTCGGTGGTAAGCAATAACTGTTCAGCCTTTTTAAGTCTAAAGTCGGCAAGGTATTTTTGAGGAGTTCTACCCGTTAATACCTTGAATTCTTCAATAAGAACGGTTCTTGAGGTGTAAGAGATGTTGCACAAATCTTCGATAGTGATTTTTTCACCAATATGTCTTGATATGTAATCAAGCGCTAAAATTGCGCCTGAAGTTTTACTGCGGGACGCCGTGCTTTCGGTGATTGCTAACGAAGAACACAGTTCAACTAATAGTTTGAGTGCAGTTACGCTTTGCAAAATGGCGTGGTTGCGTTCTTTTGGTAAGAAAAGTTCACCGATAAGCGCTTGTATTTTTTCATTATCTTTGTTTGACAAGGTAAGACTTGCTGATATGCCACTTAAAATACGCAATTCAGGTTGAGTGGAGAAAAGCATATTGTAGCCGTCGGCTGTTTTTAAAACTTCTTCAAACTGGTCGAAGAAGGTTTCAGAAATTAAAAGGTGAAAAACTTTGCCTTCGCCAACGAACATATAAGAGTGGGTTACGTTTGGTGGTATTACAAAAACTTCGCCACCGGAAACGGCGTAAAAATGTTTACCTACGTCGTGCCTACCATTGCCCTCTAGCACCATATTAAGTTCATAAAAATCGTGACGGTGTGGGGTGATTTCGCCAAACTCGGAAACGTGGTGATAGTAGGCTTTTACCGTTTCACCATCTTTAAAATATTCGCTTTCTCTAAAAAATTCTTTATTCATAATTTTACCTTTGTTACATATTCAATTTTACCATTTATAAAGAAAAATTACAACAAAATACGCTAAAATTTTGTAAAATAATACACAATTTTTAAGCGATCGTATTTGCTGATGTAAAACGCTAAAAAAATTGACGCTAAAAACTTTCAAAAGGAGTATTTTTACCAAAAAAGTCGCTAAATTTGGCGTTTTCTATTGACAATCTTTAATTTAAAAGATAAAATAACAAAGTAGACAAAATTTTACGGAGGATTTTCTTATGAACAAGAAATCAATCAAAGATATCGTAGTTAAAGGCAAAAAATGCCTCGTTAGATGCGATTTCAACGTTCCTATGAAGGACGGCGTTATCACTGACGAAAACCGTATTAACGGCGCGCTCCCAACCATTAAATATCTTATGGATAACGGCGCAAAGGTTATTCTTTGCTCACATATGGGTAAACCACACAACATCTTAACTGAAGGGTTTGGTCTTACCAAAAAGGAAAAGAAGGCTGTTGAAAAACTCCCTGTTGAAGAACAAGCAGCCGCTAAAGCCGAATATCTTAAAAAGGCTCTTAAAGATGCGGACAAGTTCACCCTTGCTCCTGTTGCAAAGAGACTTTCTGAAAAACTCGGCGTAGAAGTTAAGTTCGCTAAAGACGTGGTTGGTGAAAGCGCAAAGGCCCTCGCTAAAGACATTAAAGAAGGCGAAGTTATTCTTCTTGAAAACACTAGATTTGAACAAGGTGAAGAAAAGCGTGACGAAGCGCTCTGCAAAAAACTTGCTGAACTTTGCGATGGTGAAGTTTTCGTAAACGACGCTTTCGGTACTGCTCACCGTTCACACGCTACAACCGCTGCTATTGCTGAATACGGTTTCGTAAAAGAAAGCGTTTGTGGTTTCCTTATTGAAAAGGAACTTCGCATTATGGGTGGCGCGTTAGAAACACCTGAAAGACCTTTCGTTGCCGTATTAGGTGGCGCAAAAGTAGCTGATAAACTTAACGTTATCGCAAACCTTTTGGAAAAATGTGATAGTTTAATTATCGGTGGTGGTATGGCTTATACCTTCTTAAAGGCTCAAGGTAAAGAAGTTGGAACTTCACTCGTTGACGATGAAAAGATTGACTATTGCAAAGATATGCTCGCTAAAGCAGAAAGTCTTGGCAAGAAGATTTATCTTCCTATCGATACTACTGTTACTTCTAACTTCCCAGATCCTATCGACGCTGAAATAGAAGTAGAAGTCGTTGATTCAATCCCTGCTGACAAGATGGGGCTTGATATCGGTACGAAGACTGCTAAACTTTACGCTGAAGTTGTTAAGAGCGCTAAAACCGTTATCTGGAACGGTCCTATGGGTGTGTTTGAAAACCCAATTCTTGCAAAAGGTACTATTGCCGTTGCTAAATCTTTGGCTGAAGCCGAAGGCGCTACGACCATTATCGGTGGTGGTGATTCTGCTGCTGCAGTTGCACAACTCGGTTTTGCTGATAAGATGAGCCACATTTCAACTGGTGGTGGTGCATCGCTTGAACTTTTCGAAGGCAAGAAACTCCCAGGTATTGAATGCTTGGACGTTAAATAATGAAATTCCCGCACATGCGGAAAAAATAACTTAAAATAAAGGACGATTATTATGAGAAAACCTATTATCGCAGGTAACTGGAAAATGAACAAAACGGCAAAACAAGCCGTTGAACTTATCGACGCATTAAAACCACTCGTGGCTAAATCAAAGCCTGAAGTTGTAGTTTGCGTTCCTTACACTGACCTTTGGGTAGTTGCTGAAGCAATCAAGGGTAGCAATATTAAACTCGGCGCTGAAAACGTTGCTTGGGCTGATAGCGGTGCTTTCACTGGTGAAATTTCTGCAGAAATGCTTAAAGAAATCGGTGTTGAATTCGTTATTATCGGTCATAGCGAAAGACGTCAATACTTTGGTGAAACCGACGCTACCGTTAACGCTAGAACTAAACAAGCGCTCAAAAACGGCCTTAAACCTATCGTTTGCGTTGGTGAAACTTTAGAAGAACGCGAAAAGAGAAGAACGAACAAGGTATTAAAGAAGCAAATCGTTGAAGGTCTTGCAGGTATTGAAGACTTCTCTAACGTAGTTATCGCTTACGAACCTGTTTGGGCTATCGGTACTGGCAAAACTGCTACTGCTGAAGATGCTAACAAGACTATCGCTTACATCAGAAGAGTTATGAAGGCAACCTTTGGTGAAGACGTTGCTAAAAATATCCGTATTCAATACGGTGGCTCAATGAAACCTGGTAACGCTAAAGAACTTATGGCTCAAAGAAATATCGACGGTGGCTTAATCGGTGGTGCTGCTCTTAAGGCTGAAGACTTTGCTGCTATCGTTAACTATAAAGGTTAATAGTTAGTTTCATAAAAAATTAAAGTCAGACTACGCAAGTAGTTTGACTTTTTTTATTATCAAAGATAATAATTCGTGTGTGTTACGGCAAACGCCTAAATTTATTGAAAAATTTGTTGACAAAAACAATACTTCGTGATATGATGTATTTCGAAATAGGAGGTATTCCGTGGATATTCAATTAAAAAGAGGTTTTTTAGAAGTCTGCGTGTTAGCGTCCATCAAAAACGGTGAGTCATACGGTTATAAAATCATCAAGGATATGGAACCGTATATACAGATGTCTGAATCAACCTTATACACTATTTTAAAAAGGTTGGAAACATCAAAAATGCTTACCGTTCGTTCGCAAGAGCACGGTGGGAGACTTCGCAAGTATTACCGCATAACAGAGGCGGGTATAAATAGGTTAAGCGAGTTTAAGAGGGAGTGGAAAGAAGTCAATGCTATTTACACTTTCGTAGTAAAGGAGGGCTAATATGAATAAGCAAGAATTTCTTATCGAATTAAAAAAGTCGTTAAAAGGTTTGCGTAAAAAAGAGATATCCGAAAGAGTTTCTTTTTATAGCGAAATGATTGACGATAGAATTGAAGAAGGATTAACTGAAGAAGAAGCCGTTGCTAAAATTAGTAGTATTTCAGAAATATCTTCAACTGAAGAAGTAAAAAAAGAAAAAAAGTCTAGTAGCAAATTAAAAACTGCTTTAATTATAGCCGGTTCTCCTATTTGGTTGGCGCTAATTATCGCATTATTTTCAGTACTTTTGGCGCTCGTAATAGTTGCGATTGCTTTGGCTATTTCTGTTGTGGCAATTGTTTTTGCGTTATTCGTTTCACTTTGGGCTATCCTTTTATCATTGTTCGTTGGTGGCATAGCGGGGATTTTGTCGCTAGTTATTTACGTAATATTTGCCGAGGCTACCGTAGGGGTAATGTACTGTGGGGCAGGTGCTGTTTGCGTTGGCTTGGCAATACTCGCAGTAATGCCTATCAAAGAGTTAAGCAAATGGTTGTTGATTTTTATTAAAAAAGCATTTGTATTTATCGGGGACTTGTTTAAATATTGTAAAGTTTCGTTCGCAAAAAAGGAGGCTAAATATGAGTGATAGAAAAAGAATTGCTATAATTATAGCCGTTTCGTTTATAACGATAGGTTTACTAGTGTTTATTACGGGGTTTGTGCTTTCGGGATTTAGTTTTAAAAAGGCGTTTGATAAAAATATAGTAGAAAATACTTACGAAGTATCTTCGCCGTTTGCTAGCATTTCAATCGATGGGACGGTGCAAGATATAGAATTTATTAAGGCAACCGACGGCGTTAATAAAGTAGTCGTAAAAGAACATAAGGATATAAAGTTTTCAGTTGAAGTTGTAAACGATGTGTTAACCGTTTGCTATGACGACGATAGAAATTTCGTCGCAAAATATTTATCTTCAAATGGATTTGCTAAAAAATATATTAAAGTATACCTTACTGAAAATTCTTACAACTCGCTAAAAATAAACGTTGCAACGGGTGACGTACAAATTCCACAAGACTATGCGTTTACTAGCGTTGAAGTTTCTAGCAGTACGGGAGATGTAGAGTTTAGTGCGACTGTTAGTAGCGAGTTGAAAATTATGGTTAGTACGGGTGACGTTAAAATTAAAAATTCAGCGCTAGGATCGCTTGTGATTGACGGTTCGACTTCTGATATTGAAATTTATAACGTTACGGTAAGCGGGGCGGTTGATATTAAAATTTCAACCGGTGACGTCGATTGCGAAGGCTTTTTATCTGCGAATTCCGTTAGTGTTGAAACAAGTACGGGAGATGTTGATCTTAAAATTAAAGGGCTAAAAGAAGAATACAGTTATTCTTACGACGTAAGTACTGGGAACAGTAATTTAGACGCTTTTACTAATCAAAACGGCAAAATTATTTTTGTAAAAACTTCGACTGGAGATATAAATATAAACTTCGTACAATAAAAATAGTTTAATAAATAGTGGGCAAAAACCTTGCTTAATAAGAAAGATTTTTTCGTTTAATTTTTTTTATTAGTGGTATGATTTCGAGATACCGTTATATACTAAATTTGTCCGAACGGTGAGTTTTGAAAGTTACCTGCTTTTATAAAAAATAGTAAAAAATTAAAAAAGTTTAGCGTTTTTATTCGTTTTAACAAAATGATTGACATTAAAAAAACTCTTTTAATTTAAATTAAATTCAAAAAACTATTGACTAAACGGCTTTCAAATAGTATAATAAATAACGTAAGAATAAAAGTGGGAGTGTGCCGTAATCGGTTCGCCCGCATTGGAGTTTATGATGAAAAAGATTTTACTCGTTTGTTTAACTTTAGTATTGTCGCTTACTTGTTTAGTTTTCACGGCTTGTGGGGATAACAATGCAGCGTCTACTGACCTTAAAATTTATTACGAAATTCCTAATCAAGAAGCAGTTTTAGTTAAGACTATTAAGACTGGTAATGACGTAGAAGTCCTTACTGATGCTGATTTACTTGAAGACGATGCAACTTGGGGTTATATGATTGATAAGTTTAAAGTTATGGATGAAACTTGGAACACTAAAAAGAACCCAAAAGGCACCGTTTACGTTAAGGCCGTTCTTATGAAGAAAAACCTTCAAATCAACTATGTTTTCAACGGTGGTGCAGTTGACACTAGCAAAAAGCCTATGAAGATTTTGAACGACAACTCTGGTGGCTACGACGTATTCACTCCGATTAACGAAATAAATAGTTCAACTATCTACGATTTTAACGAAAAAGTAGTTTGTTCACTTGATGGACACGAGTTCATTGGTTGGGCGTTTGCTGATAAAGAAGGTAACTTAATGGCTGATGATGCTGGTGAAATTCTTTTAGCAACCACTTTACAAGATTATTTGCAAGACGCTAAAGCAAATAACGAACTTGCTGGTAACTTATATCTCGTTGCTCAATACGAAGAAGTTGCTACACCCCCTGCTGAATAATAAAAAAGCGTTGCAAAAAAGCAACGCTTTTATTTTTGCTTAAAATTAAAAACGGCGCTAAATTGCGCCGTTTTTTATAATGAATTATATGCGTTTTGAACTTGGTTAGCAGTTAGCACGCTTGAGTAAAGATTTGCTACGGCGATTTTTCCGTTAAAGAAGTTATTTACCGTGTCGTTACCAGAGTCGCCACCTATGTAAATAAATCTTTTATAGTACAATGCGGTTTGTTTTGTAATATAAAAAATTTTTGCCAAATTTTATCTGATATTGACAAGGTAAAAAATCGGTGTTATAATTTCTTTAATTATAAAAATAATTAATTTTAGGAGATTGATTATGGACAAAGTTACTTTATATGCACACAGAGGCTATCGTCAAAAGTTTCCTGAAAATACTATGATTGCTTTCAAAGAGGCTTTAAAACTTGACGTTGATGGGATTGAAACAGACGTTCGTATGACAAACGATTACAATATCGTTATTATGCACGATGCTAATTTGGATAGAACCACCAACGGACACGGTCATATTTGCGATCGTTCTTTAGCGCAAGTAAAAGAGGCTGACGCAGGTATTAAGTTTGGTGAAGAATTTAAAGGGGAAAAAGTTCCTACGCTTGAAGAACTTTTGATTTTACTTAAGGATAGACCTGACCAAAAATTACTTCTTGAACTTAAAGATTATCCTGAAGAATACGGCGATTTTGCTTACGTTTCTTGCGAACTTTCGCTTGCTCTTTGTAAAAAATACGGCGTGTGGGGCAAGGATAGGCTTACAGTTATAACTTTCTCTGCAGGGCTTTGTCAATGGATTAAAAACAAGCATAAAAACGAAGAAATTATGATTCACGGGTTTTTCCCAAAAACGCAAATGAAAGGTTCTGACGTGGTTGACCCTTATCCGTTTATAGATGAAGTTTGTCTTTTTGCAGGTGGTGGTGAAAACAAAAATACCGATTGTCGTAAATGGTGGTCTGGTGGTAGAGAAGTTTCACCGGTAGTTGATAAAATGCACTTCCAAGACTTTAAGTATATGGGAATTAAACCTTGCGTGTACTTTGCTTGGAATACTAACGAAGAAGATTATAAGAAGGCTTATGAATACGGTGCACTCGGATTTACTTGTGACGATCCTTATACCTGTGGTATAATTTTAGATAAAATTGGCGCTAGAAAACTTAAAAAATAATATTTACAGCACGGCTTAAAACCGTGCTGTTTTGCTAATTTTTGAAAATTTTTTGCAACCGCAAGAAAAAAATCTTTCATTTTATGAAAAAAGAGAAATTTTTTGTCCGAATACCTATTGACTAATTCGGTTAATTACTGTATAATATGTTATGTTATATAAGTATGTCTTATAATGAGTAATTGTAATTTTTTTCAAGGAGATTATCATGGACCAATTAATGGATGCTCTTCGCAATTCCACAAGGATGTTCGTAATCGTTGCCGTGCTCGGTGCAGTTTACAACCTTATTTCTGGGTTGTTTTTTACCGACGCTGGTAAAAAACGTCGCTTCAGAGCAACGTGCGTAATTAGTTTAATTACGTTAGTGTTGTTTGCCGTACTTTATTTGGTTGTACTTCCAATTATTAGTGACGTTTCGTTGGTTATCAATGGTTTGAGCGTATTATACACGTTGCTTTCGTTTATATTTGCGCTTGTGACTATGATTAAGGGTAGTGAAGACAAGGCTAATCGTAGTTTTGCACTTTCACGTATGTTTGCGTTTGCAACGGCGCTTCTTTTCTTGGCGTTGACGGTTTTGCGTCAATACGACTTGATCGTTTTTGCTGACGAATTAGATAAATTAGTTGCTGATACCAAGTATCCTTCATTGGCAAGTGTTGAGGGTGCTTTGAGTAACAATATCTTCCACGGTTTTGCTATCGCCATGGGTGCAATCGCTGCGATCGGTACTTTTGTTATGACGTTGCTTAACCTTTGGAAAGAAGATAAGCACAGATTCTTGGTCGTTTTATCGGTAGTAGTAATAGTTGCTTATATGATGTTCCCAACCTATAGGGCAGAATATAGTCAAACTCCTGAAACTGCGAATAAGATTTCTGACAGTGCGTATCCGGCAATCGTTTCAGTTTCGGGTATTTCGCTCTTACTTGGTATTACCGAAGGTGTAGCGCTTAATATACCTTTATCTGTAATTATATTCGGTGGTCTTATGACTTTCATTGTTTGTCAAATGCTCGAATATAAACACGTAGGTAGCGTTAAGGTTAGAAACGTAAAAGCAATTTCGCTTATTATCGTAGCGCTTGGCTTTATATTCACTTCATCGTTTGCTGGCATGTCAATTGGTCCTGCTATTATAGAACAAACTAAAGTAGTTGAAGAGTTTGCAACTACTTGGAACCTTCCTTTAAAAGTTGGTGTTGCTGGTTTAACTTCAACCTTTGGCTTATTATTAGTGGCGTTGGCAATCTTAAGTGTTCTTAAAGCATTCTGCAGATTACTTAAGCATTATCGCTACATTATTATGTCGTTCGTTGCACTCGTTGCAATTTTAATGGTATTCACTAGTGAACTTTATAGAATTCCTGGCGTAACTTCTTGGACTGGTACTCAAGCAATGCTTGGCATTATGGGCGCATCCTACTTTAATATTCTTTGGGTTATCGCTCTTGCAAGTGTTGTTATCGGCTTTATTTGTGGCTTGCTTGCTCAAGCAGACGATCAAGCACTTTCAAAATTCTTTAGAAGAGTTTCTGCATTCTTCTTAATGGTTGCAGGTTTAATCGTTCTCTTTGGTGAAACTGTAATTATTAGTTCACTTACCCCTACTGCAAAAACCGTTCTTACTTTCCAAAGAGTAGCAGGTAAGTTAATCACCGTAAGTGATATATTCGTAAAAGCAGGTTTAATGCTTATTGCAGCGTCTGTAATTATGGTTATTGCTGGCTGGAAGAGATTTATTCTTGGTCTCGTTAGATTCGTTCGTGATGGGGCAGGTCGTAAATTCGTTGCAACTCTCGGTGCAATAGCATTGCTTGCTATCGTTGCATTCGTTATGATGAACGGTTCAGTTCAAACTCAAGTGCTCGTTGATAACGTTGCGGTTGTTAAAGATTACAAGTTTATGGACATCTTAATGGGGACTAGTGTTCCAGAAGGTACTTACGGTCTTGCAATTAGAATTATTCTCTTTGCAATTATCGGGATCACTGCCTTTGCGGGACTTTCAATGCTCTTTGGTGACATTATTTACAAAAAGAAATATGGCATTCAAAAATTTGCTTTCACATTAGTTCTTATTGTTGCTATTGTGCTTGCGCTGACAAACGCTGTAAGTGGTCTTCTTATCGGTGCAACTAACAAGGTTATTTATAGTCAATCGTTAGCAGTATTTGCTTTATTGATGTTCGTAGTAGGCTTGTTAACTATGTACAAAGCAGGTTCCTCGGTATTTAAGGGTATGGGAGAATTCGTTGTTAACAACGTTGCTCTTAATGCAGCAATTTTCTCATTGATCTTTATCGTATTATATATGCTTGGTATATTGACGAATCCACTTAAATAATTTAATTAAAAAGGTTCATCACAAAAAAAACGGCGATTGTATATCGCCGTTTTTTATGTTATAATTATAAAAAAGGAGGTTTAAGTTATGTGTTTACCACAAGACCCAATGATACTTTTGAGTTTTGTCAATATGAAACTTCGCGATGGGTACGCAAGTTTGGAAGATTTTTGCGACGATTATAGTATTACAGTTGAAGATCTTGAAAACAGGTTAAAGCCTATAGGGTTTACTTATGACGAAGCATTAATGCAGTTTAGGTAAAATAAATTGAAATTTTATAATTTTTTGCCATCAAACGTTTGACAAAGAGTTTTTATTTTAGTAATATATATAGGCTCAATAATGCAGTATGCGCTGGCAAGCGACGGTCGGTTACCTAATCCGTACAAACGTCTAGCAGCTACGTGTCAAATAATTGTTTGGCAAACGCAAGGCATGCGGGTGTAGTTCAAAGGCAGAATCCCAGCCTTCCAAGCTGGTCGTGTGGGTTCGATTCCCATCACCCGCTCCAGATTACTGCTTTTACTAAATATGCACCTGTAGCTCAGTTGGATAGAGCAACGGCCTTCTAAGCCGTGTGTCAGGGGTTCGAATCCCTTCAGGCGCACCAATTATGGCGGGTGTAGCTCACATGGCTAGAGCGCAAGATTGTGGCTCTTGAGGTAATGGGTTCGATTCCCATCACTCGCCCCATTAAAAAACTTCATACAGGGGTGTCGCCAAGCGGTAAGGCAACGGATTTTGATTCCGTCATTCGTAGGTTCAAATCCTGCCACCCCTGCCAAATATGCCCCATTAGCTCAGTTGGCAGAGCACGTGACTTTTAATCACGGTGTCCCGAGTTCGAATCTCGGATGGAGCACCAAATACGCGCTATTAGCTCAGTTGGTAGAGCAATTGACTCTTAATCAATGGGTCCTGGGTTCGAGTCCCCGATGGCGCACCAAAAGACAAGCAAAAGGCTTGTCTTTATTTTTTTTTAAAAACAGTAGTAGGGGGACTCGAACTACGTTCGCCCACTAGCGTGGCAGCAACCCTTTTGTCCTACGGACATAGTTTATTGGTTTTGTAAATGAAAAGTGTAAGCAACCTTGCTTACACTTTTTTGGGTAGGACTAATTTGTGTGATTTGTAATTGTCATAAGTTATAATATAATTTAAAGCCGTTATAATCACTGGCTGATTGCTTACTATTTAAATACTGTATATATACTATACATAATATATTAGGTAGTAAATATACGTTCTATTTCAAAACGCCATTATATAAAGCGGTATATAAAGCAATTAAAGTTTTTGCGTCGTTTATAGCGCCGTAGGTTAACATTTCGGGTATTTTTTTAACGGGTATTTTTTCCACATTTAAAAACTCGTCACTATCAAGTTTCATTTTGCCTTTTTTAACACCTTTGGCCAAATAAATATAAATTACTTCATCAGAATAAGCAGGGGTAGGGTAAATACGGTGCATAAGTTCAAGACTGTCGGCAACAAGTCCAGTTTCTTCTTCAAGTTCACGCAAGGCGCACGCCATAGGACTTTCTCCGTCGTTAATTTTGCCAGCGGGAATTTCCGTCAAAACTTTTTTGTAAGGATATCTAAATTGCTTTACGAAATACGCGTACCCGTCGCACACGGCTAGTACGCACGCACCTCCCGAATTATGTATTACCTCACGGAAAGACTTGTTTTTGTTTGGTAATTCAACCTCATCTTTTTTAAGTGTAACTACGCGCCCCTCGTAAAGAGTTTGAGATGATAATGTTTTTTCGGTGAGTTCCATACTTTCTCCTTTAGTGAAAAGCGCCTAGGATTTATTATGCCACTAACGGTATGGCCTAAATTGACCATTTATAATCTTGACGCACGGCTATTATATCACTTTTTAAGTGATTTTTCAAATGCTTTTTTGAAGTTGGTCGTGAAGATTTTAATAGTTGTTGAGTTTTTGGGTATAATTTGTTATAATGTAAAAAAGACGGTGTATTATGATAAAGAACGAGTATTTTTGGAAAGTTTTTGAATATCTTTTAACAGTGCCAAAAGGGAAGGTTGTAACTTACGGTCAAGTAGCAAAGGCTCTCGGAAACAAAGGGCTCGCAAGGGTGGTTGGCAATATTTTGCACGCAAATCCCGACAAGGAGGCTTTTCCTTGTTTTAAGGTGGTCAATGCTAAAGGTGAGTTAACTAAAAACTTCGTATTCGGTGGAAGAGACGAACAAAAGCGTTTGTTGGAGAAAGACGGTATTAAAGTCTTGGATTACAAAGTTGATTTATCAAAGTATCGTTTTATCGAATAGCGTAAAAAGTGGATATAACGCCACAAAACCGCATAAAGTTCTAGTATTAAATTGTTTTTAATTATTTTATAACTTGACGGAACTCTTTTAGTGTTGTATAATATATTAGTAAGAAAAGTTTATCTTTATTATGCAAAATTCTTTTTTGGGAGTTTTTATGAAAAACAGAAGAACCTTTTTAAGAATATTCGTTACGGTATTCTTTACCTTGTTATTGTGTTTGGCTATGACTGCGTGTGATTGCGCAGGGTGCTCGGCTTGTTCATCATGTGCTGGTGAAGAACCTGAATTTATCGAAATAGGCTTATGCCCACAAACCGTTAAATCAGTTGACGTAACCGTAAGCGCAACTGCTGACGCTGACGGCTATTATACCGGTTCTGATGAGGCAAAATACGTAAAAATCGTTGCTAGTCCTGCTTACGACGGTCAAGTCTTAAGCGACGGCACTACAGTGATTGCTGGCAACGAATACTACTTTAAGTTAGAACCTATCGTTTGGCGCGTAGTTGATACCACTGAAGACGGCATCAAATTGCTCGTGTGTGAAAAAATTATTGACGCTCAAATTTTTGATAATGAAAACAGCAACTATAAAGATAGTGCTTTAAGACAATGGCTTAACGCTGACTTTGCACAAAACTTTACTGCTGAAGAATTTGCTAAAATTAACACCTATACAGTATCTAACGGCGTTGCATCTACTAATACGGCAACGGGTAGCAATCCTTTCGTGTGCGACGATACTCAAGATAAGATTTTTGCTTTAAGTTATAACGAAACCGTTAACGCTAAATTTATTGCTAAAAAAGACCTTGATAAAAAAGCAACTGATTACGCTATCGCTCGTGGTGTAGCCGTAAATTTTTCTGGTGAAGGTTCTTGGTGGTTGCGTTCGCCAAGCAACGCTAATGTTGAAAGAGCAAGTATCATAAATGCAGACGGATTAAGTGAAGACGTTGGCGTAAATACCGTGCGTGGTATCGTGCCGGCAATTGAAATAACTGTTGAATAAACTAAAAAACGCCCTCGGGCGTTTTTCTTTTTTAAAAACGGTTTCTAAAGTGTTGCTGAAATTTCAAAAATTTGTTATTATATTTATTGTATTTAATATTTATAACAAATATATATATTATATAAAGCAAGAAAGGAGACTTGTATGTACAAGGATTTATATGAGCAATGGCTTTCTAGTGAAAAACTTACTAAAAAAGAAGTGAAAGAACTTCTTTCAATCAAAGACGACGAAAAGGAAATTGAATATCGTTTTGCAAAAGACGTTGAGTTCGGTACGGCAGGTATGCGTGGCATTTTAGGGCTTGGTACTAATATGCTTAACGTTTATACTGTTAGACGCGCAACTCAAGCGCTTGCTGAATATATCAAATCTCTTGGCGAAGACGCGTGTAAGCGTGGTGTAGCAATTTCTTTTGATACTAGATTTTATTCGGATACCTTTGCAAAAGAATCAGCAAAGGTTTTAGCAGGTAACGGTATTAACGCGTATCTTTTTGACGACGTTCGTCCTGTACCGATGCTTTCTTTTGCCGTAAGACACTTAAATGCAATCGCAGGTATTATGATTACGGCGTCTCATAATCCAAAAGAATATAACGGCTACAAAGTTTACGGGGAAGACGGCGCGCAAATGTCGCCTGAAGCAACCGCTGTCGTTGTTGAAGGCATTAAAAAGATAGGCGATTGCTTATCTCCTGAAATTTTAGTTGCCCCTATTAAAGATTCGCACATTGTTAAAATCGGCAAAGAAGTTGACGAAAAGTATTACGAACAAGTCAAGGCTTTGTGCTTATCTGAAGATGCTTTACAAAAGGTTGGCAAAACTATAAAACTCGTTTATACACCTGTACACGGTAGTGGTTACGTTCCTGTAACGACTATGCTTTCTCGCCTTGGCATTAAAGCAACTCTTGTTAAAAAACAATTAAAAAAAGACAGCGCTTTTTCAACCGTTAAAGTTCCTAATCCTGAATATAAAGAAACTTTAGCGTTAGGGATTCAACTTGCTGATAAAATTGGTGCTGACGTAGTGTTCGGTACTGACCCTGACTGTGATAGACTCGGTGTTGCCGTAAGAAACACTAGTGGTGAATTCGAGGCTTTAAGTGGTAACGAAGTTGGTATACTTTTGCTCGATTATATTCTTTTAAGAATGACTGAACAAGGCAAAGATTTATCTAATGGTTTCGTTGTTAAAAGTTTTGTTTCAACTTCTATGGCAAAGGCTGTTTGCGACGCTTACGGTGTTGAACTTATTGAAACCCCTGTTGGATTTAAATTTATCGGCGAACAAATTAAACTTTTAGATGATACAGGCAAAAAGGAATACATTTTCGGTTTTGAAGAAAGTTGTGGCTATCTCCGTGGCACGCACGCAAGGGATAAAGACGCTGTTATTGCAAGTATGTTGTTTGCTGAACTCGTTTGTTATTACAAAACTAAAAACCTTTCAGTGTATGACAGAATGCAACAACTTTACGCTGAACACGGCTACTATATCGGTAAGAGTGTTAGCATAGGATTTAAAGGTCTTAACGCTATGGCTGAAATGAACGCTGTCGTTGACGCGATGAAGGTCAAAGAAATTACTTCTATCGGTGGCGTTACCGTTGATGCTATTAGGGACTATTCAGTACCTGTAAAAAAATGTTTGAAGTGTGGTAAAGATTTTCCAATCGATATTCCTGCTTGCAACTGTGTTTATTATGAACTTTCTGGTGGTGGCTTTGTTTGCTTGCGTCCAAGTGGTACTGAACCTAAACTTAAAATTTATTATACCGTTAAGGGTGAAAACCTTCAAAATGCAAAAGATTGTTTAGAAAAAGTTCAATCAGATTTCGAAAATTACGTAAAATAATTTAATTAAAATTAAAAAAGGCGACCAAAATGGTTGCCTTTTACTATGCTTTTTAAGTTATAGAAATAAATTTTCAAAAATAAAAAAATATTATAAAAAGTCTTGTAAAATGCTTGACTAAATTTTAACGAAATGGTAATATATTATGGCTTGCGAAAATATCGCACGCACCTTGACCGCTGTCAAGGATACGCAGTATGACAACTACATAGGAGATATAATAGCAAATATCTAGAGAATACTTTAATATTAAAGTACAAGGCAAATTAGACAAAGAGCTAATTAAGAAAGAAAAGGTTAATAC
>JAZOPZ010000024.1:0-5568 GCA_045655805.1 Christensenellaceae bacterium | reverse complement strand
GGTGAAGAAATACAAGTATGGTCACACGACGTTATGCTTGCAAAGTTTGATACGATTGACGAGATGTTGGTAGGGTTTAAGTTAAACGATAAGCCTTTCGTATCGTGCATCGGCGAAATGGTAGACGACGGCTAGAAATCGTTACAAAAAATAAAAGCCTACAAACGTAGGCTTGTGCCCTAACTAACGTAGGCGCATGTTGTGAACGAACGCCACAACCTACCCGTATTATAGTAACTATAAAATCAAAAGTCAAGCATTTTTATATGATAACAATTATTTTGGGGACTACTACATTTTTATACAAAACAAAAAGCAAGGCAGTTTGCCTTGCTTTTTTATTATCTGTATTCAGGAAAAGTCTTTTCAAAATTTTCAATATTTTCTTTAATCGTTTTACGGGCTTGTTCGTTATCGCCAACTTCTAAAACTTTAACAACCTTATTTTCAAGTTGCTTATAAACGCTTAAAAAGTGTTTAAGTTCGTCGGTGATATGTAAAGGAAGAGAGTGGATATCTCTATATCCGTTATATTGTGGGTCACCGAAAGGTATTGCAATGATTTTTTCATCCGTTTCATCACGGTCGGTCATATAAACTACGCCGATAGGGTAGCATCTAACTAGACTCATTTTTTCAATCGGTTGACTGCAAAGTACGAAAACGTCAAGCGGGTCTCCGTCACCCGATAAAGTGTGAGGAATAAAACCGTAGTTCATAGGGTAGTGGGTACTAGTGTAAAGAACTCTATCCAAAATAATAAGGCCAGTTTCTTTATCGAGTTCGTACTTATTTTTACTGCCTTGTTCAATTTCGATACAAGCGATAAAATCGTTTGCCGTTATTCTTGATTTATCAATGTCTTTCCAAATATTCATAATACACCTTTAATTATTTATTTGTAAAAATTTTACCATTAAGTTATGACCATTTTCTTCAAAAATGCCACTTGCAGTAGCATTTTCTTCATCATAAGCCGTTGCTTTTGAAGGGTATGCTTCATTGCTCCTATAAAGCAAATATGGTACTGGGTCGGAAACGTGCGTCTTTTTAGCAATCGGCGTTGGGTGGTCGGGCATAATCAGTAGTGAAAAATCTTCACCCTTTTCAGAAAGTTCTTCTAATATAGGTTTAACGACCTTTTCGCTAATTTGTTCGATAGAAAAAATCTTTTTTTCTAAATTGCCTTGGTGACCACATTCGTCAGGGGCTTCCATATGAATATAAACGAAATCTTTGCCATTTGCAATAGCGTCAAGACACGCCCTTGCCTTGCCACTAAAATTAGTGTCGTAATTGCCGGTAGCGCCGTCAACTTCAAGGTTTTGCATGCCCGTAAGTTTTGCAATGCCCTTAAGTAAATCCACAGCACTTATCATAGCACCGTGTTTGCCGAATTTTTCATAAAAACCATCTAGTTTGGGTTTAGTACCCTCGCCCCAAAACCAAAGCGAATTAGCAGGGTTTTTGCCGTTTTCTATTCTCTTTTTATTTATAGGGTGGTCCTTTAAAAGTTCAACCGAGCGCTTCATAAGCGCAAGATATTTTTGACCGTATTCACTCGTTGGTAAGTGAGTTAAAATAGGTTTTCCCGTAATGTCGTGCGGTGGGGTAAGGTCGCCTGAAACTTTACCGTTTTTAACGACCAAACAATGTCTATAACTTACGCCTGCAAATAGCGAAAGTTCTTCATTATTTAAGTTTTTTGCAAGGTAGGATATAAGTTCTTTTGCTTCGCTCGTAGAAATTTCCCCAGCACTATAGTCAATCATAGTTTTATCTTCAAACTTATCTTCGTTTGAAAGGGTAACTAAATTAGCCCTTGCCGTAACGTCAGTATCGGTCAAGTCAATGCCTATGCTAGACGCCTCTAAAGGAGAACGCCCCGTATAGTAAAGAGCAGGGTCGTAACCGAGTACGGAAAGATTAGCGACGTCGCTACCCGGCTTCATTTGGGGGGGAACGGTTCGACAAAGTCCTACCTCGGACATTTTTGCAAGTGCGTCAATATCTGGTTTGTTAGCGACGGTTAAAGGGGTTTTGTTGCCAAGACTTTCAATCTTGTAGTCAGCCATACCGTCGCCTAAAATAACGATGTACTTCATAAATTTAAGTTCCAATCAATAGCAGTTCTATTTTTAGATAAAAGGTAGTTATTTACTTTTGAAAAAGGTTTACTACCAAAAAATCCAGCGTATGCCGAAAGTGGACTTGGGTGAGCGCTTTCGACGATAAAGTGTTTAGTTTTGTCAATTAAAGGTTTTTTACTGCGAGCGTTGTTGCCCCACAATATAAAAGCGATATTTTGGTAATTGTCCGACAACTTTTTTATAATAGCGTCAGTTAAAGGTTCCCAACCTTTTTTGGCGTGTGAATTAGCATTGTTAGCCCTTACCGTTAACACGGTGTTAAGTAGTAAAACGCCTTCGTTTGCCCATTTAGTTAAGTCACCACTAGTGGTTGGTTTAATGCCTAAATCACTTTCAAGTTCTTTATAAATATTTACGAGTGATGGTGGGAGTTTTTGCCCTTTTGGTACACTAAAAGAAAGCCCCATTGCTTGACCTTCGTTATGATAAGGGTCTTGCCCTAAAATTACGGCTTTAACCTTTTCAGGTGGGGTAGTTTTCAACGCGTTAAAAATATCGTTCATCGGTGGGTAAACGATGTGCGTAAAATATTCAGTCTTTAAAAACTCTCTTAAAGCAAGGTAGTTATCGGAATTAAAATCTTCACGCAAAAGGTCATCCCAAGCATTGCCTATGTTTACCATACTACACCTAAAATATAATTTATTATATTACTATATGGTTTATCATAACATAATTTTACATATAATTCAACCCTTTTGGTTAAAACACTTTCACAATTTATTTTGCCAACGGCATATTTTTGATAGTAAGAAAGATTTTTACAAAGGTGAAGATTATGGATTTATTTGAAGTCTTACTTATTGCAACGGCGTTATCACTAGACGCTTTTGCAACGATGAGCGCTAACTATTCCGCTTATGAAAAAGCAGGCGCTTACGGTAAAGCGTTAGTGGTTATGCTCATATCTTTTTTGCATGCAGGTTTTGCATTAGTGGGGTATTTAGTTAGTGGGCTGTTTTCGCTAACGACTGCAGGGTATTTCAAGTGGGTAGTGGTGGCGTTATTTTTTGCACTTGCCATTAAATGTTTGTGCGAAAAAGAGTGTCAGACTACGCGCGTCATTGACGGTAAAAAATGTCTTATGCAATCGGTGGTAACTTCGGTTGACGCGTTTATCGGTGGCATCACTTTGAGTGGTGAAAGTTTAGGTATAGGATATATTTGTGGTGGCATTTTTGTTGTTACAGCCGTTATGACCTCACTTGGTCTTTTACTAGGAAAAGTGTTAAAAACCGGCGTTGCAAATTATTCTAAATATATCTCTTGCGCTTTATTTTTGGGGCTTGCCGTTAAGGCGATTTTGGAAGCGGTTTAAAATTAAAAAAGCCCTTAAAAAAGGGCTTTTGGTAGCATTTGACGATACCGTTGTCAGTTGTTTTTAACCTTGTTATTAAAAATCCCACTGTGGAATATACTCCGTTGACGAACTTTTAGTATCTTGAATAAACATATTTTCAATGCCAAGAGATAAAGCGTAATCGACCACGCCGTCGTACTCGCGCTTGGTAACTTTTCTTTTAAGTTCAGGGTAGTTATCAATTTCACCGAAAGGGGTGTATTGCGACATTAGTGATAGATAAGCGCTATCTTTAAATTCAGAAAACCACTCGACAATTTTTTTACTGTCAGAAGTGCCTTGTGGTAAAACCAAATGCCTAACTATTACGCCTTGTTTTATAAGGTCACCGTCAAAGACGAGTGGCTTTGATTTTATCATAAATTCAATGGCTTTTTTGCAGGCGCTAAAATAATTTTTCTTTTTGCTATAGCGCATAGAAAGATTTTCGCTAAAGTACTTCATATCGGGTAAGTAAGCGTCGATATAAGGGTTAACTTTTTCTAAAACTTCAACGCGCTCGTAGCCGTGGGTGTTTGCAACGACGGGGATGTTCGGACGGTAAATTTTAAGCGCCTCAATTATTTGTTCCCAATAGTGTGTTGGATTTACTAAATTAATATTGTGCGCACCCTTATCTTCTAACTCTCTAAAAATATCGGCAAGTTCTTTTGGCGATATAACTTTGCCCGTCAAATTGCGTGAAACTTCAAAATTTTGGCAAAAAACACACTTAAGCGAACACCCACAAAAAAATACCGTGCCCGAGCCGTTTTTGCCGGAAACAGGTGGTTCTTCAAAGGGGTGCAAGTAGTATTTAGCAATTTTTATTTGATTGTCGGTTCCGCAAGCGCCAACGCCGTTGCTTCTATCGGCTTTGCAAAGGTTGGGGCAAAGCGTGCATAAATTATCCATACTTTTATTGTAAAATAATTTAACCGTTTTGTAAAGGAAAAAAGACTTTGTTAATCTTGCAATTTATATAAATTGATGATTTCTTTTTTTCTTTTTAATGCTTATTCATAAGCAATTTTTGTACCACTATTGCGTTTGTTGCTCAATATTTTACTGCTTTTTGTTTGTTGCCTTTGTTTTGGTATGTAATTTTTATTGTAATAAAATATGCAAATTGAAGATTTATCAATCATTTCGTAATTGCGTTCTACGTAGGAGTACTTTCCTGCTTTTTTTAACTTAAGAGGAAAATATGTTTCCTCATAAGATTGAAGTAAATATTCCTCATAAAGTTTGTCTATATATTGATAAGACGATCTTACATAAACTCTTTTTATGTTAGGGTGTGAGGCTTTTAGTTCGGTAACGACACGCCATGATAAATCATTAAATTCACTCATGCTACCAAACAAAAAAACCGAAACGCCGTTGTCTATAAGTGATTTTAGGATTTGTTTTAATGAATAAACTAGTTCTTCGGTTTTTTTCAACAGTTTTGTGACCTATAAAGCAAACTTGCATAATTTTACCTATACTTCGTGGAATTCCGTAATAATTATACTACTTCCGTGTAAGAAAGTCAATATCGTGGAACTCCACGAGATAATATTTTTAACAATTCATATAATATTTTCGTGGAATACCTATAAGGAATTCCGCAAAGGTGTTTATATGGATATAAATAGTGCTATTATAAAAAGAATAGAAGAAATTTGTAAAGAGAAGAATATTAACGTTTGCGAGGCGGCGTTAAACGGAGGTAAGTCCCCGTCAGCAATATACGATTTGATTAAGGGTAGAACAAAATGCTCTAAAGTTTCAACCATTAAAGCATTTTGTCAAGGTGCAGGCATAACATTATCGGAGTTTTTTGATAAGGAATATTTCAACAGTTTTGAGGATTAGTTTATAAGAATATCCACGGGTAAAACTCGTGGATATTTTATTATGAATAGTTTTGTAAAATAAAAAAGGCTTGCAGTTGTGAAGTGAACCCCATTTAGTTCACACAATAAAAAAGGCTAATAAAAAAATCTTCTATGATATAATTTTCATAGGAGGTTTTTTTATGGCAAAAAAAGGACAAAAATTTAACAAATACACACCCGAACAAAGAAAGGAAAT
>JAZOPZ010000023.1:0-7601 GCA_045655805.1 Christensenellaceae bacterium | reverse complement strand
AAAAGTGATATGCAAGACAAGTCTTGCGTTATATTGCGACTTTTAGTCGCAGTTATATTAAATAAATCCACAACTTGCCGATAGGCAAATTTCACCGCCGTAGGCGATATCACTTGTCGTTAGACAAATATAACAAATCCGCTTGCGGATTTATTTAGTTGCCGAATCCCTATGAGGGACTCGGCTTACCGACGCTTTTTTTATTTGGTTAACTTTCATAATACCGTTTAGGTTAAAAAGTGACCTTGTGCGATATTAAAATATCCCCATTATATTCAAGTTCCATTGTAAAAAACCTACTTTCCGTATCAAGCAACTCTAAAAAATATTTATCACCTTGCCATAAGTTCAAGTCAAGTATTTTTGACTTTTCAATCCACTTTAATTCACCCTCGTCGCAATCCAACTTAAGTTCACCGTCAAAATCACTACTCGTAAATAAATGCATATATTCCGTTGGATAGATATTAGAAACAAACTTAACCACCCCACGGTACGACGCAGATCTTAAGTTAAGCCCCGTTTCTTCAAACACTTCACGCTGAGCACACTCAAAAGGTGTTTCATTTTCTATAAATTTACCACCTATACCCAGCCACTTACCCTTGTTTGTATCTTCAATTTTTTTATTCCGATTGAGCATTAAGTACTTTCCGTCACGCTCAAGGTAGCATAAAGTCGTTTTCAAAATCATATTCTCCTAATCGGCGTAATTATATCATATAATTTTTTCTAAAACAATATTTAACGAAAATTTGTTGCTTTAAAATAAATAAAGGTTTATAATAACTAATGTTCAATGTTTGTTGAACGAAGGAGTTTTTATGAAAATCGTTGTAGTCGGCTGTGGTAAAATTGGTAAAGCCATAATTTCAAGTTTAGTGAACGAAAAACACGACGTCGTGGCAATTGATACCGATTTAGCAGTAGTTGAAGACGTCCGTAATTCCCACGATATTATTGCTTTTTGTGGTAACGGCACGAATTATCTTGACTTAAAAGACGCAGGCATTGAAAAGGCAGAACTTTTTATCGCCGTAACAGATTCGGACGAACTTAACATGCTTGCTTGTTTTTGTGCAAAACGTATGGGCGCTACACACACGGTTGCACGTATTAGAGACATTGAAAACAATTATGAAAATCTTTCGTTTATGAAGGAACATCTTGAACTTTCAATGGTCATTAACCCTGAAAGAATGACAGCAGAGGCTATTTACAACCTAATCAAAACGCCATCTGCAACCAAGGTTGAGCGTTTTTTAAACGGCCCACTTGAAATGATTGAAGTTCTTCTTAAAAAAGACTCCCCTATGTGTGGCAAAACTTTGATTGATGTAAGAAAAGATTGTAAAATTAAATTCTTAATTTCAACGGTTTATAGAGACGGTCAGATTTATATACCAAACGGCAACTTCGTTTTGCAAGGTGGCGATAAAATCGGTATAGTTTCTTCTAAAAAAGATACTTATAAGTTATTACAACTTATGGGTCTTTCAAACATACAACTTAAAAACGTAATGATTTTAGGCGCAGGTAAAGTTTCTGGATATTTGTCAAATATTTTACTTGCCGACAAACATAACGTTAAAATTATTGAAATTAACAAAGAGGCGTGCGACGATATATGCGAACAGTTAGACGGTAATGCAACCGTAATTTACGGGGACGGTATGTCGCAAGAACTTTTGATTGAAGAAGGTATAAGTTCCACCGACGCACTTATCTCACTCACGGGCTCGGACGAAAATAATATTCTTATTTCTGTTTACGCGCTTTCTAAAGAAGTACCTAAAGTTATCACAAAAATTAATCGTGATGAACTTTCCGTTATTGCTGAAAATATTGGTTTAACTACCACCATTACTCCAAAGCGTATCGTTGCAGACCTTATAGTAAAGTACGCAAGAGCGCTTGAAAATTCTATCGGTTCTCAAATTGAAACTTTATATTCCGTTATGAACGGTATGGCTGAAGTTGTTGAATTTAAAGTTTTAGACGACTTTGAATATATCAATATTCCACTTAAAGATATGCTTTTAACAGACGGCGTGCTTATAGCGGGTATTTCAAGAAAAAACCAAGCAATTATTCCTTCTGGCGACGACGTTATTTTGCCGGGCGATAGCGTAGTCGTGATTTCCGAAGGTAAGCGAGTTATGAATTTATTAGATATCATCAAGAGGTAATCTATGAATTATAAAATGGTTACTAACACTATAGGCAAAGTTTTGCGTGTTGAGGCGTTTTTAATGCTCTTGCCTGCAATCGTTTCCTTGGTGTACAATGAGTGGACCGTTTCGGCAATTTTTGCTACCGTTGCCCTGGCTGTACTACTCGTATCAAGTTTATTGGTTTATTTTATTAAACCCGATAATCAATATATTTTTGCAAAAGAAGGGTTCGTTACCGTTGCGCTTGCGTGGATCACAGTTTCAATCGTCGGAGCACTACCCTTTGTTATTAGTGGTGAAATCCCTAGTTTCGTAGACGCCCTATTTGAGACCGTAAGCGGTTTTACGACCACAGGCGCATCAATCCTTGAAAACGTTGAAAAATTGAGCCACGGTGTCCTTTTCTGGCGTAGTTTCACACATTGGATTGGTGGCATGGGTATTTTAGTATTTATTATGGCTCTCGCTCCTAAAAATACCGACCGTACTATGCATATTTTAAGGGCTGAAATGCCTGGCCCTGTAGTGGATAAGTTTTTACCAAAAACCAAACAAACTACCCTTATTTTATACTTGATATACACCGCGCTAACACTTGTGTTAACCATCTTGTTATTATTCGGCGGATTAGACTTGTTTGAAAGTTTAGTTTACGCTTTTGGTACGGCAGGAACGGGGGGCTTTGCAGTTAGTTCAACAGGCTTAGCCACTTATAGTAATTACGTACAATGGGTTATCGCCGTATTTATGTTACTTTTCGGCGTAAACTTCAACTTATATTTTTTAATCATCATAGGTAAGTTTTCTGCCATTTTTAAAAACACCGAATTTTGGGTGTATATTGGTATTGCCGTTTCCTCCATCACTTTAATTTCAATAAACATTTATAGTGTTTATAACGATTTTTGGACGACGGTAAGGCTCTCTTTCTTTCAAACTTCGTCAATATTAACGACTACGGGATATTCAACTGTAGATTTCGCTAAATGGCCTATTTTCTCTCAAACACTTTTGCTTGTACTGATGTTCGGCGGGGCTTGCGCAGGTTCTACTGCAGGTGGTTTTAAAGTTTCTCGTTTGGTAATATTGTTTAAAAGTATTTCAGCAAACTTAAAGAGAGTTTTACATCCTAGAACCACCACCATCACTAAACTTGACGGCAAAAAATTGGACGAAGAAACGATAGCCGGCGTAAACTCTTACCTATTAATCTATATTTTACTGTTCGCCGTTATATTTTTGCTCCTATTTATAGACCCATGGATAAACACTTTAACAAGCGAGCAAGCCTTAACAACTAACCTATCTGCAGCAGCATCCTGCTTAAATAATATCGGCCCAGGTTTGTCGGCAGTAGGCCCAATGGCAAACTACTCGGCATTTTCGCCTTTCTCTAAAATAGTATTGACGTGCGCAATGCTTTTAGGTAGGCTTGAAATTTACCCTATTTTGTTAACTTTCAGTATAACGACTTGGGTAAAAAAATAGTTTGACTATTTTAAAATAGGTATTGATTTTAAAACTTTAATTTGCTATAATAGAAATAACGATAAGTTAGAGGTACTAAAGATGACGGCAAAAATTTGTAATCAATTTTATACTTTTAGCCTTAATTCTTTAAGCACCACTATTTTAAATCCGTAAATTTTAAATGAAGTCATTGTCGGCTTCATTTTTTTTGAGAAAATTTTTTTGGAGGATTTTATAAATGAACAACGTTAATCTCAAGTACGGCGTGAAAGACAATCCAGGTTTAGTTAAAACCTTGATTTTTGCTTTCCAACAAGTGCTCGCTATTTTAGCGGCAACCATTGCAGTTCCTGCGATCGTAGGTAATGGCATGAGCCAATCAGCAGCCCTTTTCGGCGCAGGTGTAGGCACACTCGTTTACATTTTATTCACTAAAGCAAAAAGCCCTGTATTCTTGGGTTCATCCTTTGCTTTTATCGGTTCAATGCTTTCTGCCTTTGGTGGTGCTGCAAGCATCTCGGCAGGTTACCTTGGCCTTGTAATCGGCGCTATTATGGCAGGCCTTGTTTACGTGGTTATTGCTATAGTAGTTAAATTTGCCGGCGTTAAGTGGATTGATAAGGTTATGCCAGCATCAGTTATCGGACCTACCGTTGCTATTATCGGTTTATCACTTTCAGGCAACGCCGTTAAAGATGCAGTGATGAGAATTACTTGGGATGCAGATTTAACTGCTTACATTATGAACACTCAAGGTATTTTAGGTCTTATTTGCGCTATCGTAACTCTCGGCACCGTAATCTTCTGTTCAGTATACGGTAAAAAGATGATGAAGATGATACCTTTCATTATCGGTATTTTAGCAGGTTACTTAGTAGCAACAATATTTACCGTTATCGGCTTAATTGCTGACGTTCCTGAAATGCAACTCGTTAACTTTGCTCTCTTTAAAGATATGCAATGGCTCCCTGAATTCACTTTCATTAAAGCGTTTGAAGGTTTTGATAAGTTAACTGGTTCATACTTTGCAACTCTTGCCGTTGCCTATGTTCCTGTAGCCTTCGTAGTATTTGCTGAACACTTGGCTGACCACAAGAATATTTCAACAATAATCGGTTCTGACTTAACCGTTGACCCAGGTCTTGACAAAACTTTACTTGGTGACGGTGTTGGCTCTATGGTTGGCGCGTTCTTTGGTGGTTGCCCTAATACTTCTTACGGCGAATCAGTTGGTTGCGTAGCAATTTCAGGCAACGCATCAATCGTTACTATTTTTACTGCAGCAGTTATTTGTATCGTTTCAGCATTCTTTGCTCCGTTCGTAACTTTCCTTGCAACCATCCCTCCTTGCGTAATGGGTGGCGTTTGTATTTCACTTTACGGCTTTATTGCAGTTTCAGGCTTAAAGATGGTTCAAAAAGTTGACCTCAATAAGAATAGAAATCTCTTTACAGTATCAGTTATTTTAATCACTGGTGTTGGTAGCATGGCTTTAAGATTTGGTCAAATCACTATCACTTCTATTGCTTGTGCACTTATTCTCGGTATTTTAACCAACCTTTTAACTTCAAAGGCTGCTAAAATGGATGAAGAATCTTGTGATAACGACTGCGTTATTTGCGAAGCAGACTGCGATGGCAATAAAGAATAAGCCTAATAAATTTTAAGGATTTGAATATGAAAGATTATAAAAACGTACATATTTTAGACCATCCGTTAATAAGGCATAAATTGGCAATTATCAGAAATAAGGACACTACTACTAAACAATTTAGGGAAATCGTTAGCGAACTTGCTACGCTTATGGCGTATGAAAGTTTTAAAGACGTTCCTACCCAGGTAATTGAAGTGGAAACCCCTCTTGAAATTACCAAACAAACCGTTGTTAAAGAAAATTCAATAGCGATCGTACCAATCTTGCGTGCAGGTCTTGGTATGGTTGACGGTATACTTTCTTTATTCCCTGCTGCAAAAGTAGGTCACATCGGCTTATATCGCGATGAAGAAACTTTAGAACCACAAGAATATTATTGCAAACTACCTGCTCAAATTGAAGAAAAGGTCGTTATGGTAGTTGACCCAATGCTTGCAACTGGCGGTAGTGCTTGCGACGCAATCAAAATGCTTAAAAAGCGTGGTTGCAAAAAGATTAAACTTATGTCAATAATCGCTGCCCCTGAAGGCGTAACTAAAGTTGCAGAGACTTACCCTGACGTAGAAATCTTCGTTTCTACACTTGACCGTTGTCTCAACGACCACGGCTATATTCTCCCAGGGTTAGGCGATGCTGGCGATAGAATATTTGGCACAAAGTAACTTATTTAAATTAAAAAAAATGAAAACGGAGCATAAATAATATGCCCCGTTTTTTAATTAAATCTTGATTACTTTTCAATATCGTATCTCCAATCAATCGCTGCCTCAAACACACCGGTATGATAGCCTTTTACAAGTCTTACCATAAGCAAATTTAGTGCTTCAACAGTAACGTTTGGCAAATCAGGGTCGTGGTGAGAATTCCCAATGCCCGAATCATCCGTTACAAACACGAAAGTACCACCTGTGTGTAACGCTGCTTGACGAGTCAAATATTCCGTCAATACGTCAGCCCCACTACATAAGATAGGACAATATCTAATGCCTAGTTCAGCAGCCTTTAACGTTGCTTCTCTAAAACGAGTTTTATCGCTATCCGTTGAGTGTGGAGGTGCATCTAATAAATGGAATATCATCTTGGTAGTAACGTATTCACTCCAGTCTTTGCTAACAGCAAGTTCTAACGCTTCATCAACGTATTCAGGCTTATCGCCACCACCACTTGCATATTGAGATTTTATCGCAGCCTGTTGCTTTAACATACCGTCACTAGTTGTTACGTCTTCAAAATCGTTGTAGGTAAGATTTTCAACATCTTCTCTATCACGATAGAATAAGAACGCTAATTTAATTTGCACTTGCTCGTAACCCGCAGCAATTTTATTAACTACGTCAACTATTTCACTCTTAAGATAAGACAGTTCGTCACCCATTGAACCAGTTACGTCTACAAGAAACATAAGTTCAATAACGTTCATCTTGTCGGCATTTGAATCAAGTTCTATCGTTAATTCTCTTTGTTCCGCAGTAAAGTCTGCCGTAGCAGTTCCTTCACCACTAGTTGCAACAACCGTACCTACTGAATCGTCACAGAAAAGATATGCATCACCGTTAGCGTTGGAAACGGCTTTATAAATTTCAACGTTTTCTTCATTATATGCTACCACGGATGCGCCAGCAATTGCGTTTCCTCCTCTCTTGACGGTAACTTTTATTCTATTATAAGAGTTAAATCCCCAAGAATTCGCACCGTCATAATCACAAAATTTACCAGGAGTATCTGAATTGCCATTAAATAATTCTTTCCAATAACGGTAATAGTCGTTATCATTCCAAGCGCTAGCAGTTATAAGGCCGGCCGGTTTTGTATAATCATTGTTACCATTGCCATTTTTCGAGTTTGAACCACTATCACTCTCGGCTCCTCCGTATGATGAACCACCTGACGAGCCAGTCATACCACAACCCAAAGTAAAAAACGACATAGCAAAACAAACTATTAAAATCCAAACGATCAAAAATTTTATTTTTTCATAACCAGTCCTCCTACTCTATTATATTTTTAATATAATCATATCATAACTAACCCAATATGTCAATAGAGAAAAAAATCACGCATTAATTTGGTCAAAATCAAACCAAAGATTTAATTTTTATTTGTTTATAATAAAATAATTTTATACCTTGAGAATATAAACTTTTCAAACGAAAAGGCGAGTAGTGAAGTGAACCCCATTTAGTTCACACAATAAAAAAGGCTAATAAAAAAATCTTCTATGATATAATTTTCATAGGAGGTTTTTTTATGGCAAAAAAAGGACAAAAATTTAACAAATACACACCCGAACAAAGAAAGGAAAT
>JAZOPZ010000022.1:0-115019 GCA_045655805.1 Christensenellaceae bacterium | reverse complement strand
CCACCCGCATTGTTGTATGCGTCCATAAGTTCTCCTGCGAGTCTTGAGCACATTTCTCTTTCGCTTCTTTTTCTTGCAGCGATTACAAGCCATCTAATAGCAAGAGTTTGCTTTCTGTCAGCCCTGATTTCAATAGGAACTTGATAGTTAGCACCACCTACTCTCCTTGCTTTTACTTCTACTGTAGGTGTGATATTGTTAAGAGCCTGCGTGAAGACTTCCATTGGGTCTTGACCAAGTTTTTCTTTTATGATTTCAAATGCATCATAAACGATACCTTGTGCAATACCTTTTTTGCCGTCAAGCATTACCTGATTGATAACTTTTGTTACAACCTTGCTGTTGTATAAAGGATCAGGTAAAACGTCTCTTTTTGGTACATTACCTCTTCTTGGCATTTTATTTATCTCCTTTAAGTTTTCTTTTTTTCGCCACCACTTTTTGATGGCAACTGTTTGGGGTTTACCCATTACAGTACAGCTATCACTCTTTGCTTTTCGCAAAGGCGAACCTTCTGCCACTTGGGCATACTGCCTACTTTATTTTCGGGTAAATTTGTTTTTGAATCCGAATAAGTAGGGGTTTAACTGAATTCTTCTTTTCGTTTAATTAAATACGATTGTTAATTAAAAATTGTAAAGTCAGTTAAATATTAAGATTTTTTTGCGCCGTATTTAGATCTGCTTTGTTTACGTTTTGCAACGCCAGCCGTATCTAATGCGCCACGTACGATGTGATATCTTACACCAGGTAAGTCTTTGATTCTTCCGCCACGGATAAGAACTGAGCTGTGTTCTTGTAAGTTGTGGCCTTCACCTGGGATGTAAACCGTACCTTCTTCTTTGTTTGTAAGACGTACTCTTGCAATTTTACGAAGTGCTGAGTTAGGCTTTTTAGGAGTGGTTGTGGTTACTGATAAGCACACGCCTCTCTTTTGAGGACATTCGTCCAAAATTGGAGACTTTGACTTGTAAGTAAGTTTCTTCCTGCCTTGTCTGATTAACTGGTTGATTGTTGGCATAATTTACCTCCTTGTAATTTTCGGATATTCAGAAAACGGTCCCCCGTTTAAAGAAGTCTTGTTTTAGTAGGCTACGGCTTTTGACCGTAACCTACGATATTTTATCATTTTTAAGAGGTTTAGTCAAACGAATAAACGCTCTTTTTTGTGTTTTACCCTATATAATAGGGTGTTTTTTATTATTCTTCAACGAATACTGGCATTTCTTGAACGGTTTGTGGTGACAAACGCTTATATTCTTCTACGCCGGTACCTGCAGGAATAAGTTTACCGATGATAACGTTTTCTTTAAGACCAACGAGTGGGTCAATCTTATTTTTGATTGCCGCATCGGTGAGAACGCTAGTGGTTTCTTGGAAAGACGCTGCCGACAAGAAACTTTCGGTTGCGAGCGCAGTATCGGTAATGCCGAGTAAAATTCTCTTACCTGCTGCTGGCATTTTGCCATTTTCAAGCGCGTCAAGGTTCTTTTCTTCAAATCTGTAAAGGTCGATTTTTTCACCCGGTAAAATATCGGTGTCGCCTGGGTTTTCAATTTGAACCTTTTTGAGCATTTGACGAATAATAATTTCGATGTGTTTATCGTTAATTTCAACGGATTGACTACGGTAAACCATTTGAACTTCTTTAAGAATATAGTCTTGTACACCCTTAACGCCTTGAGTTCTTAAAATATCTTGTGGATATGCAGAACCACTAGTTAAGATAGTTCCTGGTTCAACGGTGTCGCCGTCCTTAACGATAACGCTAGTACCAAACGGAATAGTAATATCCTTTTCGGTACCGTCGTTTTTGGTAATAATTAAGTGAATAAGTTTTTCCTTGGTAGAAATTCTTACTTTACCCGAATCTTCACAAACGATTGCCGTGTGTTTAGGTTTACGGGCTTCGAAAAGTTCTTCTACTCTAGGAAGACCTTGCGTAATATCTCCGGTTGATGCGATACCACCCGTGTGGAAGGTTCTCATCGTAAGTTGCGTACCAGGTTCGCCGATTGATTGAGCAGCGATAACGCCGACTGCCTCACCACGCTTAACAGGCTTACCGTTAGACATATCTTTACCGTAACATTTAGCGCAAACGCCGTTTTTACATTTACAAGAGAATACGCTTCTGATACGAACTTTAGTAACGCCTGCTTTAGCGATTTTTTCAGCCATATCGTCGGTAATCATAGTGCCTGCCGAAACGAGAACTTCACCATCTTCAGTGATAACGTCTTTAGCGGCAAATCTACCCTTAATTCTATCTTCAAGGGATTCAACTATTTTGCCGTTGATATCGTAAATAGTAGAAACTTCCATACCGTTAGAGTCGCCACAATCGTCTTCAGTAACTACTACTTCGTGCGAAACGTCTACGAGTCTTCTAGTCAAGTAACCAGAGTTAGCCGTTTTAAGTGCCGTATCTGCCATACCCTTTCTACCACCGTGTGATGAAATGAAGTATTCAAGAATAGTAAGACCTTCACGGAAGTTTGATTTAACAGGAATTTCAATGGTACGACCGTTAGGGTCGGACATGTTACCACGCATTGCGGCAAGTTGCTTAATTTGGTCGATAGAACCACGGGCACCCGAGTCAGCCATCATCCAAATTGGATTGTAATCGTCGAGCGTCTTTTTAAGTTCTTCAGTAACGTCAGCAGTTGCTTTACCCCAAAGTTCGATAACCTTTTTGTATCTTTCGTTTTCAGTAATATAACCGCGCTTGAAGAATTTGTTAATCTTTAATACTTCTTCTTCTGCCTTTGCCAAGATAGCCTTTTTAGCCTTTGGAACGTTCATATCAAAGACTGAAGTGGTTATAGATGCAATCGTAGAGAATTTGTAACCGAGTGATTTAATTCTATCAAGAACTTCACCAGTGGTTTTAGCACCGTGTACTTTAAAACTGTAATCTACGATTTTTGAAAGTTGTTTCTTTTTAACTACAAAGTCAATTTCATACGCAAGATAATCTTCAGGTTTTTCTCTCTTTACAAAACCTAAATCTTGCGGAACGTTTTGGTTGAAGATAATTCTACCTACGGTAGTCTTTACCTTGCCGGTTACTGAAGTGCCGTCAGGAAGTTCAACCGTACGCTTAACGTAAAGTTCTTCTTGCAAGCCGATAACTTTGAGTTGGTAAGCCATAATTGCTTCGTCTTCAGAGATGTAAAGGTGACCGTTGTAAAGTTCACCGTTTTCATCTTCTCTACCCAAAGCGTTGTACTTTTTACCGATAACTTTTCTTACGAGGGTAAGGTAGTAAGAACCCATAACCATATCTTGCGAAGGGTTCATAACAGGCTTACCGTCAGCGAGTTTTAAGATGTTGTTTGATGCAAGCATCAAGAATCTTGCTTCGGCTTGTGCTTCGATTGAAAGTGGTACGTGGATAGCCATTTGGTCACCGTCGAAGTCAGCGTTGAACGCGCCACAAACGAGTGGGTGAAGTTTAATTGCTCTACCTTCGATAAGAACCGGTTCGAACGCTTGAATTGACAATCTGTGGAGTGTAGGAGCACGGTTCAAAAGAACAGGGTGTTCCTTAATAACTTCTTCCAAGATATCCCAAACTTGTGGGATTTTCTTGTCAACGTCGTTTTTAGCGGCACGGTGATTTTCCGAAATGTGTTTTTCCAAGAGTTTTGCCATTACGAAAGGCTTGAAAAGTTCAATAGCCATTTCCTTTGGCAAACCACATTGATAAAGTTTAAGTTCAGGACCTACGACGATAACCGAACGACCAGAGAAGTCAACACGCTTACCGAGAAGGTTTTGTCTGAAACGACCTTGCTTACCCTTGAGCATTTGTGAGAGCGATTTGAGTGCTCTATTTGATGCACCTTTGACAGGGTTTGAACGCTTGTCGTTTTCAATGAGAGAATCAACGGCTTCTTGTAACATTCTCTTTTCGTTACGAACCATAATGTCAGGAGCGCCGTATTCAATATATTTTTTAAGTCTGTTGTTTCTATTTATAACTCTTCTATAGAGTTCGTTGAGATCTGATGCGGCAAATCTACCACCGTCAAGCGCAACGAGAGGTCTGATGTTTGCTGGAAGTACAGGAAGTACGTCTAAAACCATCCATTCAGGCTTATTCTTGCTACGACGAAATGCTTCGATAATTTCTATTCTTTTTACCGCTTTCATTCTCTTTTGGCTAGAACCACTTTCGTTGATAATTTTACGGAGTTTTTCCGCTTCATCATCAAGGTTGATAGCCATCAATAATTCTTTTATTGCTTCCGCGCCGATACCGGTTTTGAAAGAGTTGTAGCCGTACTTTTCTTCGGCATCCATCTTTTCAAGGTCGGTTAAAACTTGCTTATAAGCAAGGTCGGTACCCATAGGGTCTAAAACGACGTGAGAAGAGAACGCTAAAACGGTTTCAACGTCCTTTGGACTCATATCGAGAATAAGTGGAATTTTAGAACCTTTGTACCAAATATGCGCTACAGGAGCGGCGAGTTCTATATGCCCCATCCTTTCACGACGAACGGTTTTTTTGGTGAGTTCAACGCCACACTTATCACAAACGATACCTTTGTATCTTGGACCACGGTATTTACCGCAATGGCATTGATAGTCGTTAACCGGTCCGAAAATCTTTTCACAGAACAAACCACCCATTTCAGGCTTTTGAGTTCTGTAGTTGATAGTTTCGGACTTGGTTACTTCACCGTACGACCATTCCCTAATTCTTTCGGGGGATGCTACACCTATTTGTATTGAATCGAAATTGTTAAGTTCAAACATTAATATATACCTCCCCTATTAGTCTTCGTCAACGAACAAGTCGTCTTCTTCACCGTCGCCGAAAGTGTCAAATAAGTCGTCTTCAAACGAAACGTCGTCAGGAACGGTATCGTCAATCTTGTCGTCATCCATATCGAATAACGCATTAGAAACGAAATCTTCATCAAATACGTCGTCACCCAATACGTCACCGTCGTCTTCAAAGTCAGGTACTTCGATACCACCGAGATCACCGTCGATAGATACTTCGATGTCGGCAATATCACCCTTGTATTTAGGCGTATCGATATCGTTGTCTTCTTCAAGATATTTAAGGGATAATTCTTCACTGTCTGCAGTAAGAACCTTCATATCGAGGGCTAAACCTTGTAATTCCTTCATCAATACTTTAAATGATTCAGGAATACCAGGTTGACCGATATTTTTACCGCAAACGATTGATTGATAAGTTTTATCTCTACCGTAAATATCGTCTGATTTTACGGTTAAGATTTCTTGTAAAATATGAGCAGCGCCGTATGCTTCGAGAGCCCAAACTTCCATTTCACCGAAACGTTGACCACCCTTTTGCGCTTTACCACCGAGTGGTTGTTGCGTTACAAGGCTATATGGACCAGTCGAACGAGCGTGCATCTTATCGTCTACCAAGTGGTGAAGTTTAATCATATACATTTGACCAACGGTTGCGCGGTTTTCGAAAGGTTCACCCGTTCTACCGTCGTAAAGTTGGATTTTACCGTCTACTTCACCTTGTGGGTTTACTATGTTGTTTTTAGCGAGAAGTTCTTTGATGTCTTCTTCCTTTGCACCGTCAAATACAGGGGTTGCAATCTTCCAACCGATTTGTTTACAAGCGTGGCCAAGGTGTACTTCAAGTACTTGACCGATGTTCATACGAGATGGAACGCCGAGTGGGTTAAGTACGATTTGAAGTGGAGTACCGTCAGCAAGGAAAGGCATATCTGATTCAGGTAAAATCCTAGAAACGATACCTTTGTTACCGTGTCTACCTGCCATCTTATCGCCGATAGATATTTTACGCTTTTGCGCAATGTATACCCTAACTTCTTTATTAACGCCTGGAGGAAGTTCATCCTTTTTACTGCGTTCGAATACTTTGACGTCTACAACGATACCACCTTCACCGTTTTTAACTTTTTCGGAAGTATCTTTAACGTCCCTTTCATTATTACCAAGAACGGCTCTTAAAAGTCTAACTTCAGGAGTTGCTTCTTGTTCACCCTTTGGTGTAACCTTACCAACTAAAATATCGTTAGCCTTAACTTCAGTACCGATTCTTACAATACCGTTTTCGTCAAGGTTTTTAAGCGCTTCTTCTGAAAGGTTAGGGATTTCCCTAGTGATTTCTTCTTCACCGAGTTTAGTATCACGGGCAGAAACTTTCTTTTCTTCAATGTGGATAGAAGTGAAAGCGTCTTCTCTTACAAGTTTTTCTGATAAAAGTATAGCGTCTTCGTAGTTGTAACCTTCCCACGACATAAAGCCGATGAGAATATTTTTACCAAGAGCAAGTTCACCGTTTTTAGTTGCTGGACCGTCAGCGATAATATCGCCCTTTTCAATACGGTCGCCAGCATCAACGAGTGGTTTTTGGTTAAGACAAGTACCTTGGTTAGAGCGTTCAAACTTCTTTAATACGTATTCTCTATCGGTACCGTCGTCTTCGGTAATAACGATAAGGTCGCTAGCAACTGATTTAACTACACCACCTGCTTTTGCAACTACCATTACGCCCGAGTCGTATGCGATTTTGCCTTCGATACCAGTTGCTACGATAGCGTTTTCAGGGTTCAAAAGTGGAACAGCCTGACGTTGCATGTTCGAGCCCATAAGAGCACGGTTGGTATCGTCGTTTTCAAGGAACGGAATAAGCGCCGTTGCTACTGAAATAACTTGTTTTGGCGAAACGTCCATATAATCGATTTCTGCTTTTGGAAGTTCGGTTATTTCTTCCCTTCTTCTACAAGCAACACGGTCGTTGATAAAGTGGCCGTTTTCGTCGATAGGTTCGTTTGCTTGAGCAACGATATAATTATCTTCAACGTCCGCAGCGAGATATTCTACGGTGTCGGTAACTACAGGTTCGCCGTTTTCGTCTTTAATAACCTTTCTATAAGCCGATTCGATAAAACCGAATTCGTTAATTTTAGCATAAGCCGTAAGCGAGTTGATAAGACCGATGTTTTGACCTTCAGGGGTTTCAATCGGACACATTCTGCCGTAGTGCGTATGGTTGATATCACGAACTTCGTTACTTGCTCTATCACGAGATAAACCACCAGGACCAAGTGCAGAAAGTTTACGCTTGTGGGTAAGTTCAGCAATCGGGTTGGTTTGGTCCATAAATTGCGACAATTGTGAAGAACCAAAGAATTCTTTAATAGCAGCAGTTACAGGACGAACGTTTACGAGGCTAGTAGGAGTAACTTCGTTAACGTTTTGAGTACCCATCCTTTCTTTAATAACCTTTTCAAGACGGGTAACGCCGATACGGAATTGATTTTGTAAAAGTTCACCAACAGACTTAACGCGTCTGTTTGCAAGGTGGTCGATATTATCAATGGTGCCGATACCGTAGTTAAGGTCTAAATTATTAGAGACAGACGCTACTATATCTTCAACCGTAATGTGTTTATGATTAAGTTTATCGATAAGTGGACGAATAATCTTACGAACTTCAGCATCGAGAGAGAAGTCTTCACCACAGTCGAGAAGTTCACAGAATTTAACGCAGGCTTCAACGAACTTGGTTCTAATGTCTTTGTTCTTAAGGCTAACCTTCTTATCTTCAGGCTTTTCTTCCCCAGCAGGAATATCGAATTTTTCAAAGAGATAGAAATATTCGTTAATTTCCTTTCTATATTCGAATACGATATCTTCTACGGTAGAAACTTTAGACTTGTCCGCAATTTCCCTAGCAAATTTGAGCGCAGGATAATAAACGGTATCCAAAAGACCGAATTTTTTAGCCTTTAAGCCTGTAACCGCTTCGAAATCAACGACGTTGTTTGCAATAACCTTATGTTTAGCGTCGCCTACTTTTACAAATACTTCATTTATGCCGGCATTTTGAATCGTAGTTGCCATTTCAGGTGAAATAACTTCGCCTGCGTCAACTAAAACTTCACCGTCTTCAGTAACGATAGGGTCGTATGCGGTGAGACCTGCGATTCTCGCTGACATCTTGAGTTTCTTATTAAATTTATATCTGCCTACACGAGCAAGGTCGTAACGCTTTGAATCGAAGAAAATATTGCGTAAGTGCAATCTAGTACTTTCTTCAGTAGCAATGTCGCCTGGACGAAGACGCTTATAAAGTTCAATAAGACCATCTCTTTCAGACTTGGACGTATCCTTTTCCATAGTAGCGGAAAGAATTTGATTTTCACCGAAAAGCGTAGTTAAAGCGTCGTTACTACCAAAACCAAGGGCACGGAGTAATACCGTTGCAGGAAGTTTACGGGTTCTATCAACGTGTACCCACAATACGCCTGCTGAATCTTGTTCAAATTCAAGCCAAGCACCCCTTGATGGGATTACGGTCGTATTGAAAAGGCTTTTACCCGACTTATCAATTTCCGAACTGTTGTAAACGCCCGGAGAACGAACGAGTTGTGATACGATAACTCTTTCAGCACCGTTAATGATGAACGAACCATTATCCGTCATAAGAGGGAAATCACCCATAAACACTTTTTGGTCAACTACTGAACCAAGTTCTTTGTTTACGAGTCGGATTTTTACGTAAAGTGGTACGGCGTAGGTTGCCGAACGATCTCTACATTCTTTTTCCGAGTATTTGCCCTTGCTTTCGAGTACGTGGTCTAAAAAGTACAACTCGAAACGGTCTGAATAGTCGGTGATTGGCGAAAAATCTTCAAGAACTTCACTTATGCCTTCTTTAATGAAACTGTCATAAGAGTCTTTTTGAATTTCCACAAGGTACGGGATATCAATCGGTTCTTTAATTTTACCGAAAGACTTTCTCGTGATTTTACCGCACTTTATTTCTTCCAAATTGCGTGTCATTAAGCACACTCCTTCAAAAAATTTTTTCTAAATTTGACAATTGACTAGACATAACGCAAAAACTGTTGTATAATGTCATTGATGAACGATTACGCAAAATTTTTAGGTTTTATCAGTAAATTTTTGAATTTTTACACCGTAAGATTTAACACCTTTTTTTGCAAAAATTCGATAATTACCGATATTATCACATCATAGTACATTTTAGCATTATACACCGTAATTTTTTGTTTGTCAATTATTTTTATTAAAATAATAAAATAATTTTTTTTAGAAGTTTTTTTAACATTTTTTTGTTGGAGATATTCATGAGAATAGACAAATTTTTAAAAGTTAGCCGTATACTTAAAAGGCGTACGCTTGCTACCGAGGCGGCTAAAGCAGGTAAAATTTTAGTCGCTGGACGAGAAGTAAAACCTGCGTATAGGCTTAAAGTTGGCGATACTGTCGAAATAAAATTTGGCAACGGCTCTATAAAATTTATCGTAAACGAACTTAAAGAAACCGTTAAAAAAGAAGATGCAGTAAAAATGTACACGGTAATAGGTGAAGGCGATGATTAGTTTAATTTTAACCTGTGCAGGCAGGGGCGAAAGAGCAGGTTTTTCAGACAACAAATTGCTTCAAAATTTAGACGGAAAAACAGTCGTTGAAAAGACTTTTTTATCTTGCGAAAAGTCGGGACTTTTTGATGAAATTATTTTAACTGCATCCGAAAGCGATTTTGACTTTTTTGTAGAAAAATTCAACGGAAAAGCCACCGTAGTAAAAGGTGGCAAAACTAGATTTTTATCGGTTAAAAACGGTTTAGAAAAAGTAAACGGTGATATAGTTTTAATTCACGACGGAGCAAGACCTTTCGTTACAAAAAATGTTATTCAAAACTGTATTGAAAGTGTAAAAAAACACCGTTCGGGAATATGCGCCGTTCCACAAACCGACACCGTTGCAAGAGCAACTGAAAGTGGTGAAATTTTGCAAACTTTAGATAAAAAAGTGCTATACTCAATTCAAACGCCACAAGGATTTTACGCCGAAGATATAAAAAAGGCTTTTTCTCTTTGCACGAGTGACGACTACCCCGACGAAAGTAGCGTTTATGGTGAATTTATCGCTAAACCTCACCTTTGCAAAGGAGATATCAACAATAAAAAACTTACCTATAAAGAAGATTTTTATTCTTCTACGCCGTTTAGAACGGGCGTTGGGTTTGATTGTCACAAACTAGTTTTAGGTAGAAAACTTATTTTAGGTGGCGTTGAAATTCCTCACGATAAAGGTCTGTTGGGACACAGCGACGCCGACGCTTTAACCCACGCTATTTGCGACGCTATACTTTCAGCAATGGCAATGCATGATATAGGTTATCATTTTAGTGATAGTGACCCTAAATATAAAAACGCTAACAGTTTGGATCTTTTAGCAAAGGTTATGGAAATGGCAAAAGATAAAGGCTATAAAGTTTACAGCGTTTCGGCTTGCATTATGGCTGAAAAACCAAAACTATTAGGTTATATACCGCAAATCACCAAAACCCTTGCTAGCGTTTTGGACGTAAGTGAAGAAATGCTAGGCATAGGAGCAACTACGCTTGAGGGATTAGGGTTCGTCGGCAGAGAAGAAGGAATTTGCGCAAACGCAACCGCTACCCTACAACTTATTTAAACGCGTACACTCGCGCACGCGTGAGCACATAAAAAGAGTTATGAAATTATCAATTACCACAAAAAACAAAGCACAAGCCGATCCATTTGTTTTTGAAGACGACGGCAAGTTTTATATTTACGCAACGGCAGGAAAAGGCGTTGACGCCTATACAGCCGACGACCTTTTTGGCGAGTGGCAATATTACGGCATAGTTACGGACTACCCAAACGGTCATACATACTGGGCACCATCGGTAATCAAAGTAGACGGAATTTATTATATGTACGCATCGTGCCAAGTTAATGAAAGCACTCAACAAATGAGAGTTTTTAGCGCGACTTCGCCGTTAGGTCCATTTAAATATCAAAAAACTTTTTACGATTATTTTTCAATCGATTCGCACGTCGTGCAAAATGAAAACGGATTATTTTTATGGTTTGCAAAGAACAACACCGAACCAGAAAGAAAAGGTACGCGTATTTATATTGATAGGCTTATTACCCCTACCGAAGTTGAAAACAACCCTAGGGAAATGGTAGTTCCAACTTTTGACGAAGAAATTTTTAAGCCTAACTGTACGACTGAAAGAAAGTGGCACACTATTGAAGGCCCTACCTATTTTTACGAAGACGGATACCATTACTTAATGTATAGTGGCGGTTGTTATCTTGACGACACCTATCACATAGGCTATTGCTACTTAAAATCCGACGAAAAAGACCTTACTAAACTTAACTTAATAAAGAAAACTAACGACAACAAATTTGCCCCCGTAATAATTAAAAACGAGTTTGAAGAAGGCACGGGACACCACAGCGTCATCAAATACAAAGGCGAATATTACGCAGTTTATCACGCAAGGGACTACGGCGCCGATACTTATGCTAGAACTGCTAGAATTTGCCGTTTAACGGTAAAAAATGGTCAAATTACAGCAACTAGATATATTGATAAAGTATAAAAATGGTCGGTTTTGACGATACCGTTACCCACCAAAACTAAACTGAACAAAATTTTTGACGCAAAAAAAGTTCTCCAATCGGAGAACTTTTTATTTTACTAATTTTTAGGCAATTTCGAGTTCGTCTGCATTGCAACCCGTTTCACAATCCCTAAAGAAAGCAAAGTATACGGCAATACCGATACCCATCAATACGATAGCCCCAAGCAATACCCAGCCAAAGGCTAAACCTTGTGCTGAATATTCACCAAATTTGGCAATGATACCGAATACTTCAAGCAATAAAATTAAGAGTGGAGTTACGTACTTAACCATAACGGAAAAGAAAATCCCCGCTTTACCAAGATTAAGACCGTCTTCTTCTAAAGTACGAAGAGTATTGAACGGATTAAGCCTTTGCTTAAACGTGCCTTTATCAAGCAACCATCCTATAACGAAACAACTTACGCAAGCACCTACCGGCATAAGTACGGTGTTGGTAATTTCATCAAAGAAAGTTAACATATCAAATCCGAAAACGGTAATTTTGCCGTCAAATGCACCACCAACGGACCAAGCAACTGGAATTGAAACTGCAAAGCAAAATACAGCAAGGATTATAGTTGCCTTCTTTCTTGCAACTTTGAATTTTTGAATAACGAATTGAGTTGCTACTTCTAAAAGCGAAATAACTGAAGTAAGCGCCGCAATAGTAACCATTGCAAAGAACGCAAACGATACGATTTTACCAAACCAGCCAAGACTTTCGAATACTTGTGGTAAGGTTTGATACATAAGACCAACGCTCTTTAACGCAACACCACTACCTTCTTCAAACGCCGACGGATTAAAGTGCCCGATTGATGCAAATATTGCAAGACCTGCGATAAGCGCTACTAAAGTATCAAAAATACAAATCATAATAGCAGATTTGCCGATTTTAATTTCTTCACCCGTATAAGAGCCGTAAGCAATCATAATACCCATACCGAGTGATAACGAATAGAACGCTTGCCCCATTGCTGCAAGTACGCCCTCAAATCCAAGTTTTGAAAAATCAGGATTAAGATAGAAGTTAAGACCTGCTGAAACGCCTTCCCCTAAGCAAAGTGCGTAAATAGCAATCAAAACAACTATTATAAAGAGCGCTGGCATAAGGATTTTAGACGCTTTTTCAATACCGTTTTTAACACCTGCCATAATAATTAAAGCCGATAACGCTAAAAATGCTATGGTAAAAATGACTGGTTTATACGAACTTGAAATAAACGCACCAAAAGAATTTGCATTGGTTGCGCCTTCTACCCATTGAAACGAATTTACC
This sequence comes from Christensenellaceae bacterium, assembly GCA_045655805.1. Lineage (GTDB taxonomy): Bacteria > Bacillota > Clostridia > Christensenellales > Borkfalkiaceae > UBA11475. The sequence goes on along the minus strand of JAZOPZ010000022.1, from coordinate 102,291 downwards.
GTAAATCTAACCGTCCAACCACCGAGTACCGAATAATAACAAATAATAAAGGTCGGAATAATAATTGCAAGCATACCTGCCCAACCCATATTTTTATTGACTTTTTTAAACGCCGTAATAGTATTTGCTTGTGAACGCTTACCTAGATAAACTTCAGCAATCATAGCAATTATACCGATAAACAATACGCATAAAATATACACGAGAACGAACGCAGCACCACCGTAAGCAGCCGTCTTATACGGAAATCCCCAAAGGTTTCCAAGTCCTACTGCAGAGCCTGCCGCGGCTAATATAAAACCTATGCCACTTGCAAAGCCGTTTTTCTTTTTAGTAGTTTCCATACTAACTCCTTAATTCAAATAAAATACGAAAAAGCAGAACGACACTCGTCCTGCCTTTTTTTCTGAAAAAATTATATTCCAAAAGACGCCGATAAAATCGAACGCGTGTAATTAGTTATTTTTTTCAGCCTTTTGAGCGATAACTTCTTTACCGTTGTAGTAACCGCAGTTTTTGCAAACTCTGTGTGGAGTAACAAATTCGTGACATTGTGGGCATTCTACCAAAGTAGCGGTAGGAGCCTTGAAGTTAGCGAATCTAGTGTTTGTTCTTTGTTTAGAAGTTTTACTTTTTTGTACTGCCATTTGTATTTACCTTCCTTTTTAATCGTTGGGTTGTTTTTATTAAAATTCCGTCTTGCCAATGCCTTTGCAGTCTTCACCACAAACGAAATTAATGGGCATTTGCAAGGAGATTTCATCATTAACGAGTTTAGTTAAGTCGATTGCGTCCGATTTAATCAAGTAGCCGTATTCGTTATTAAACGAAAACTCTTGTTCAAACTCATAAAACTGTTCGTGCTCGGTTAGTTTACCACAACTTGTACACTCACCTGTTAGCGTAAAGGAAATATCGCCTTCACAAACTGCAGTTTTACTGCCCGTAAGATAAACCGTAACCGAAACTTTTATCGGCAAAGCAATACTTACAGCGGGTATATCGCACAAATTTTCACTTGGGGAATATTCAAAGAAGAAATCCCCTTCCGTTTTACCGGAGCGCCTAATGTCTTTAAGATTTATTATCATAACTAAACTTTAGCCTATCAAGTATATACTATTTGAAAAATCTTGTCAACTTTTTGAACGAGATTTTTATTCTTTTAACCAAAATTTATGGTAAAATCACGCGTTTTTGTAAAACTTGACTATTTTCCAAAAACGAGTTCTTTAGTATCCCTTGCAATAACGAGTTCTTCGTTAGTAGGAATAACTAAAATTTTAACCTTACCGTCTTTTGCAGTTACGTCGTGTAATCCCTTAACTCTTATAGCGTTTTCTTCTTTATCAATGTTAACGCCAAGATATTCAAGACCATCACAAATATCGGCACGCATTGCAGCGTTATTTTCACCTATACCTGCAGTGAATACGAGCACGTCGATACCACCCATAGCAGCGCTGTACGCACCTATGTACTTTTTAACGTTGTAAATGAACATATCAAGTGCAAGAGCAGCGTCTTTATTGCCTGCGTCTTTTGCTTTATCAAGATCTCTAAAGTCACTAGAAACACCACTTACGCCTGCAACGCCTGATTTTTTATTGAGAATATTCAAAACTTCGTGCACGTCTTTGCCTGTTTTATCACAAATATATTCAACTACGGCAGCGTCGATATCACCTGAACGAGTACCCATAGGCACGCCTGCAAGCGGAGTTAACCCCATTGAAGTATCCACGCATTTACCATCTTTAACAGCCGACATTGAAGAACCGTTGCCAAGGTGACAAGTTACGATTTTAAGTCCGTCTTTTTTAAGGTAATTGATTGCTTCAGCCGAAACGTAACGGTGTGAACTACCGTGGAAACCGTAACGACGAATTTTATATTTTTCGTAGTATTCGGTAGGAATAGCGTATCTATAAGCATAATCCGGCATAGTTGAGTGGAAAGTCGTATCAAACACGCCTACCATAGGAGTGTTTGGCATAATTTCTTTGCACGCTTGAACGCCCGTAAGATTTGCTTTTTGGTGTAAAGGACCTAAATCGATGTTGCTTGCGCAAATTTCGATATTTTCTTCAGTTAAAATTACAGATGAATTGAAACTTTCACCACTGTGGAGAATTCTGTGACCAACGGCGTCGATTTCATCCATAGACTTGATAACGCCTAACTTTGCGTCAACCAAAGTCTTAAGAACGAGTGAAATTGCTTCTTTATGAGTAGGCATATCGCTAACGATTTCCGTTTTAGCACCGTTTACTTCGTGAGTTAAAAGCGAACCGTCGATACCTATTCTTTCGCAACAACCTTTGGCTAAAGCGAGTTCGGTATCCATATCGATAAGTTGGTATTTGAGTGATGAACTACCTGCGTTTAATACTAAAATCTTCATAATGTACTCCGTAAAAAATTATTGCAAACAAGTGATAGCAACGGTAGCAACGATATCTTCGGTATGACAACCGCGTGACAAATCGTTTATAGGCTTATCAAAACCTTGACAAATAGGACCGATTGCTTGGAAACCACCTAATCTTTCAACTAATTTATAACCGATATTGCCAGCGTCAAGGTCAGGGAAAATAAGTACGTTTGCTTGACCTGCAACTGCCGACCCCGGTGCTTTTAACGACGCTACTTCAGGAACGATAGCACTATCTAATTGAAGTTCACCTTCCGCCTTAATATCAGGTGCGATTTCTTTGAATAAATTGAAAGCGTCAACCACTTTGGTTACGTCAGCGTGTTTTGCAGAACCTTTTGACGAGTGTGATAAGAAAGCAATTTTAGGTTCAAGACCTGCAATAGCCTTTGCGCTTTGTGCAGAAGATTGAGCAATATAAGCGAGTTCTTCAGAAGTTGGATTTTGGTTAAGACCACAGTCAGCAAAGATAAAGCAACCGTCTTTACAGAACTTATTGCCACTTTCAGGCGCAACCATCAAGAAATAGCAAGAAACGAGTTTTGTTCCCTTTTTGGTTTTAATAACTTGTAAGCCCGGTCTTAAAGTGTTTGCCGTAGAGTGACAAGCGCCCGAAACCATACCGTCAGCATCGCCTGATTTAATCATAAGAGCGCCAAACATAGTGTAATCTTTTAAGATGTTTGCTTTTGCATCTTTAACTTCAGCAAATTCAGGTAAACCAGTTTTTTTATTGATTTTACCTTCACGAAGCTTGAATAAAAGTTCAGCGTATTCATCCGTTTTATCACAAGTAGCAGGGTCTAAAATAGTAACTGCTGAAAGGTCTAAATCTGGGTTAGCAGAAATAATTTCACTTTCCTTACCTAAAAGAACAACTTCAGCAAGACCTTGGTTTGCAACGATAACCGATGCTTCAACTACTCTTCTGTCTTCACCTTCTGGTAAAACGATAGTTTTGCCGAGGCTTTTTGCTTTTGCATAAATTGCGTCTAAAACCTTTGACATAAAATTCTCCTTAATTCGCCTTTCATAATTTTTGAAAAACGCTTTATTATTTTGTAAAAATGTAGTAAAATTGATAGTAGAAAATTATTCTCGCTATCCCGTACTTGTAAATTATAACTCATTTATAAAAAAACGGCAAGGGATTTTTCACGACAAACGAATTTTTTATTAATTTTTTTTGACGAATAAATTATATTCAACGCCTATTTTTACGACGTAAACGATTGCTTGGAGAACGAATATGAAAATTTGCGCAGTTATTGCCGAATACAATCCTTTTCACAACGGACACTTAAAACACCTTAACTATGTTAAGGAAAATTGCGGTTGCGATAAACTTTTGGTTATTATGAGTGGTAACTTCACCCAGCGTGGTGAAAACGCCGTAATGGATAAATTCACTAGGGCAACCCACGCAATAAAAGCAGGTGCAGATATGGTTATAGAACTACCTACCGTGTTTGCAACGGCTAACGCTGAAATTTTTGCAACGGGCGCAGTAAAAGTATTAAATGACCTTAACTGCGTTGACAAACTTTGCTTTGGCGTTGAAAGTGGCGAAATAGAAGAATATCACCGTACGGCAAAAGCACTTTTAACGGAAACAAAAGCCTTAAAGCAACTTATTAAAGAGGAACTAGATACTGGCGTTTCACCTGCAAAAGCCCGTTTTAACGCCGTTCAAAAAGCAGGGATTAGCGCGATAAACGCCGAACTATTATCTTCGCCAAACAATATTTTGGGCGTAGAATATGCAAAAGCCGTGCTTAAATACGATAGCGATATAGAACTCGCAATAATGAAAAGGGACGGCGACCATAATTCTACTAAACTTGAAAAAACTTACACTTCAGCCTCTAGTATACGCGAAAGTTTGAAAGTTAAAAAGACGGGCAAATTAAAAGGGGTTATGCCTAGTTTCGTTTATAAAGACTTACCCGAACAACCACTTGATTTTTCGCCTTTAGCAATGTCTGCCCTATATAAAAGCACGGCTGAAGATTTAGAAAATATTTGCGATTGCACGGAGGGTCTTGAGAACCGTATAAAGGCGTTAATCAAAGATAATATAACCCTTGATAGTGCGCTAGAAAAAATAGCAACCAAGCGTTATACCCACGCAAGAGTGAGAAGAATTATCACCGCAAACCTTTTAGGTATTGAAGAAAAGACGGTACTAAAAGCGTTGCAAAGTGAACTCTACTGCAAGATTTTGGCTGTCAAAGAAAGTTCAAAAGATATGATTACCCACCTTTGCGAAAAAAGTTCAATCCCCGTTTTAACTCGCAAAAAAGATTACGCTGAAGTTAAAAAGTTTGCGCAGGAAGTATTAAAAACCGACGAACTTGCAAACGATTTAATGAACCTAGTTTCAGGCGTAAAGCAAAACGAATATCAAATGATTATCGTAGAATAATGATAAAAAGCGACCGTTTTGGTCGCTTTTTTGTCGTTAATATGTTTAGTTTTGGTCAAGTTTCACTACACCGTTGGTATAGAAATTGCAACAAAGCACAATTTTATATCAAAAAAAGCAAGGCGTTTTGCCTTACTTTTATTTTAATTGTTTTACCCACGCCAAAACAAAAAATAACACGGGTCGTGTGGTAAGCAATCGCCCTTAAGAACGCTTTCCTCACAAACGGCAATAACTCCGTTTTTAACTTCCACCTTTCCTTTTCTACCGTCTTCTAGATACTTACCCTCTTTATAAGACGGGTCTAGTATAGCAAGTCTATTATCCGGTTCAACTGCAACGACGGTTATATAATGCCTACCTTTACTGAACACGCCGATATAATTATCACGGTCGCCTGCAACTCTCGCAATGGCAACGCCACCGTTTTTAAGACAATCTTTAAGACGTTCGATACACTTGGTTTCTTCATATTTAACGCCGAACTTTTTTGCAAGCGCAGGTCCGTAAATATAAAACTGCGTGCCTGCTAAAATATTTGCTTTTACTTGATAAGAAAGTTCAATTGCATCCTCAATATCAAAATTTACATTTGGCAAAATTCTATTTATAGCCATTACTGCTGAACATAGCCCACAACCAGAATTAGCAATGGTAGTAGTTTTGCCAGTTTCTTTGGCTTACCCGTCCATTTCCGTCATCGTAATATACTTTAAGTCGGGATACGCCAACTGATTTACGTACTTCATTTAATCTTTGCCCTTTTCTTTGCGAATTTCTTTAACTCGTTTTTCAAAGCCGTTGTCGGTAGGCTTATAATAAACCTTTCCTACTAATTCGTCAGGCAAATATTGTTGCTTAACGAACCCACCGTAGTCGTGTGGATATTTATACGCACGGCTTTTTTTCTTATCTTCTTCCCCTGCGTATACGGAATTTTTAAGGTGAGAAGGTACTGCGTCAGCGCGCACGGTTTTAGCGTCGTCCATTGCAGAATACATAGCCGTTACGGTAGTGTTGGATTTAGGGGCTTCACAAACGTAGATAACTGCGTTTGAAAGTGGAATTAACCCTTCTGGTTGCCCCAAATTTTGATAAGCAGTAAGTGCCGAAGTCGCCACCACGAGCGCCATAGGGTCTGCCATACCGACGTCTTCAGACGAGTGCACCACTAATCTTCTTGCCAAGAGCAACGGATCACACCCACCGGCAATAAGCCTATGCATATAATAAAGCGCAGCGTCACTATCACTACCCCTTAAACTTTTACAAAACGCCGAAAGCATATCGTAATAAAGTTGTTCGTCGTAAGAAAGTTGCTTATGCTGAATACTTTCTTCAGCATCTTTAAGGGTAACAGTAATTTTGCCACCTTTAGACGGTTCAGTCGTTAAAACGGCAAGTTCAAGCGCGTTAAAAGCAACTCTTAAATCCCCTGCCGAAACTTCCGCCAAATGTTCAAGCGCCTCTGGTAATACTTCAACTTCCATATTGCCCAAACCACGCTCTTTATCAACTAACGCCTTTTTAAGCGCTTTAAGTACGTCTTCTTTTTTAAGGCGTTTAAGTTCGAATACCCTGCACCTAGAAACTATAGCAGGCGTCATTGACGCGTAAGGGTTTTCGGTAGTAGAACCTATAAAAATTATATCGCCTTGTTCAACCGACGGCAATAAACTGTCAGATTGCGTTTTACTAAAACGGTGACATTCGTCAAGCAAAAGATAAGTCTTTTTACCATACAACTTTCTATTTGTTTTTGCCTCGTCAACAACTCTTTTTACGTCAGCAACCCCAGCGTTTACGGCGTTGAGTTTGACGAATTCTCCGTCCGTGCCGTTAGCAATAATATTTGCAAGCGTAGTTTTGCCACATCCCGGTGGCCCCCAAAAAATACAACTACCAAGCCTATCGGTTTTTATAGCACGGCGCAAAAGGCTAGTTTCAGACACTATATGCTCTTGTCCAAAAAACTCGCTTAAATTTCTTGCTCGCATCCTTTCAGCAAGCGGCGTCGTAGTATTCTTATCGTTAACTAAATCAAATAAATCCATATCGTCATTTTAACATATTAAGGTAAATATTTCAAGCAACAAAGGAATAAAGCATAAAATATTTTAATAAAATTCAGTATGCAAACAAATCTATGCAAAAAAAGAAGTTTTTCACTTTTTAAGGTTATTATTGCTATATATTTATTGATTTTTGCACTTAACTTTATGCTTTTAGGCAAAACTGCAATAGACTGTGCTACGGACGGTTTGGTCGTTTTTCGAGATACCGTTATGCCTGCAATTTTACCATTTGCCTTTGCTATAACCTTTTTCAACGCTACGATTGGCAAAGAATTAACCACCATTTTTACACCGCTTGCAAAAAGGCTTAAATTTTCACCAAACGGGTTTTATCTTTATTTTACGGGGATTATAGGTGGTTCGCCACTTGGAATAAGCAACGCAATTTGTGCTTTAAAAAATCAAACTATTACTAAACAAGAAACCTTACAACTTATTTGTTTAACGAGTGTTGCCTCGCCACTACTGACGATAACTTGCGTCGGCAAACTTACTTACGGCAGTTTTTATCTTGGCGTGATATTTTTTCTTTCCCAAATATTTTCGGCTTTTTTTTGCCAAGGTATACTTACGGAAAAAGTTTTACAACCCTGCCGTTTAGAAAGCATGCCTTTAAAAGAAAGTTTTGACGATTATATTTTAAGCATAGTAAAATCACTTGCGACGAACTGCGTACTAACGGTCTTTTTTTATACGGCGATAAGCCTTACCGTAAAAACGCATGAAACTTTTATTTTATTTGAAAGTTCCCTATTAAAAGGTCTTTTAACAGGACTTTTTGAAACGAACTACGGACTAGAAATTCTCTCTTACCTGCATAGTCCTTTATCTTACGCAACGGCAAACGCAGTGTTGACTTTTGGTGGATTACCCTTGTTAATACAAACGGTGGTTTTGACAAAGACAATAAAAATAAGGACTGCGCACACCGTTTTTTTTAAACTGACGCAATCCTTAATTTGTTTTTTGATAACCTTTATTTTGACGAGTTTTCTTTTTCTGCTACGGCTTTCTTAACGGCAGTATACACGCCTCCTGGCAAATATTCCGAAAAATCAACCCCACTTAAAAAACACTCTCTAACCATAGTCGAATTAAGATGTTTTTCATTTTTAAAGGCTTTATAGTAAATAGTTTTTAATTCTGGATAAATGCTTTTTGAAAGAGCCTCGTTCTTTTGTTCATACACAAGGTCGCTTTCAGTTCTAATACCACGAATATAATACGGAGTACCAACTTTTTTAAGGTAATCAACGGCAAGCCCGTCGTGACTATCCACTATAATATCTTTTTCCCCGTTGAACGCAAGTCGCATAAAATCAAGACGTTCTTCCTTGGTAAAATACGGCGTTTTTTTAGGGTTTATCATAAGCACTACGAAAACTTTTTCAAACTCTTCTTTAGCGCGCATAACCATATCGTAATGTCCAAGCGTAATTGGATCAAAAGTCCCAGCGAACACACAAGCCACCTTTTTGTTCTTAAAAAAATGTAGTTTTGTTCTACCATACTTGCGTTCGTCATAAAGAAATAATCCGTTGACTACAGAAATATCGTCTTCATTTTCAAACACAGCCACACCGTCACTTGTCAATAACTTTCTACGCGATATAATTTCAAGCGCTTTAACACCTAAATCAGTTTTATACGGTGGGTCTATGAATATAAAATCAAACTTTTCCTGCGTGCGTTCAAGATAAGAGAGCGCATCGGTAAAAATCACTTCAGCCGTCTCTTTTAAAGCCGAAAGATTGTCTTTAATTATTTTAACGCTAGATGCCGAACTATCGGTAAAAACCACTTTTTTTGCGCCACGGGACAAACTTTCAAGTCCAACGGCGCCCGTCCCCGCAAACAAATCAAGCACGGTTGCAGACGGAATTAAATCACGCAAAATGTTAAAAAGACTTTCCCTAACCTTGTCCGAAGTCGGTCTTACGGCATCTCCGTCAAATTGTTTAAGCACTCTAGAACGGTGCTTTCCGCCGACTATTCTCACTTTTTGTCACCATCAACCATAGTTTTAACTTTATCTGCAACAGCGTATTCAGCGCGCACTTTTTTAACGCCTGACATATACCCCCAAACAAGTGGCACGACGAGCATAATTATAGCAAACCAAGCAAAGTACACGCTTGCGTTTTTACTAATACCCACGAAAAACGAAAACACGAACGCATACATAAAAGTTATAACCATATTAAGCCCTTCAGGGTTGCCACCACAAATAGCGATAATTGTAGATATCGTAAGCAAAACCACGAAAGGTATAACTATCGGTGCAATAAAAATATAAATCTTTTTAGGATTATATTCTTTAACCTTGTCAAGTTCCCTATAACGACGACTAGTGAGCATATCACGGCGTTCAATATCGTTGGAGTGTTTATCACGCATAGCCTCTTCACCAGTTTTTGAATAAGCGTTTTTTATAACTGAAAAATACAAAAACATATTGATTGCCGAAAGCATTGCGCCTATATACCCCTCAATGGTATCAGAGTTGGTTACAAGCATAAGCAAAAGACCTATAATATCGCAACCAAGTATATAACTGTAATTTAATACGGTATCCTTTAAGTAATAAAAAAATTTTTCTCTAAAAGTATTCACGGTACTTTCCTTTAATATAAATTCCTATCGCACATAAACTCGTTTTGCCCTATTTGCTACACAGGTTAGAATTTCATAACTAATTGTACCATATTTTTTTGCAAAGTCATCAGCATTTTCAAATAAAATATAAAAATTTTCATTTTTTGACGTTTTTTTTATCGCAGTAACGTCCATGCACCTATTGTTCAACTGATTTTCGACAGGTTTTCTTGGCAACCCGTCGGCATAGCCGTAGCGCAAAATAGAATAATCATAATCTTCCTTAACCTTAAAATCACCGTAAAGTAAGTTGTCAGATGCTTTGACCGTGCCACTTTTAACTATCGGAGAATACACCTTTAAGATAGGCTGTACGCTAGCAAGCAAAATCCTGCTTTTAAATGGCAAGTAACCGTAAAGCCCCAAGCCTATTCTAACACCGTCAAAAAATTCGCCTTTTAAGTATCCACCCGTCGCCGAAATATGCGCAATCGCAAATGGAAAATACTCCTTAAATTGCTTTTCAACCTTCTTAAAAGCCTTAACTTGCTTAAACCGAGCAATGGGATTTTCCGGCTGAAATAGATGCGAAAAAATACCGTTAACAGAAAGATTTTTTAGTTTTTTAAGTTCGGGCAATACTGCCGTTAAGTCTTCGGGTGAAAACCCAAACCTATTCATACCGGTGTTTACGGCAATTTCAATCTTGGCAAAAACGCCACGCTTTTTTGCCAAACTATTTAAAGTTTTTGCAATGAATAAATTTTCGACGGTAAAAGTTATATCGTATTTTAACCCTCTCTCTAATATGCTTGAAGATGCAGGTATTAGCAAAGTTATATCTTTATCAATCCCTGCTTGACGAAGTTCAACAGCCTCTTTAAGTAGTGCCACGGCGTAGCCGTCAACAAAAGGATATATTGCGTTTGAAACTTCAACAGCGCCGTGTCCGTACGCGTTTGCCTTTACTACTGCGATAAACTTAACGCCAGCAGGCAACGCCGACTTAATACTTTTTGCATTTTGCTTTAACTTTTTTAAATCTATTACGGCAACACTTTCCATCACTCACTCCTTGCCGTTAATTTTATGCAAACACGCAAAAACTTTTGCCTGTCCGTATGCTTTTTATTATTTTAAAATTAAAAACGCAAATTTTGACGGATAACGGTATTGCGAAAGTTAACCAAACGACGATTTACCACACAAAAATAGCAAATAAAAAAAGACGGGCAAAACCCGTCTTTTATAAATGCTTTATTTTACAAAATTATAAATATTAAGCGTACCACAACTGATGATAGCACCTTGTGCATTATATTGTTGTACTTGCAATCTAACTACGCCACTTTCGTAACTTACGCTTTGTGCAACGTAAACTTTTAATACGCCGTCTACGATTTCAGCATTGTATTCACTTGCACCGTTTACGATTTCAGCAGTATCAAACAAATCAAGAATTTTGATATCGCCAACTAAATTTTCAGTAACGTCGTTAGTTTTTAACGTCATCGTTATACCTGCTTTAGAAGGTATAGCATTACCGTCAGCGTCGTAAGCGCTTATTTGCGCAGTAATTGAAACTGTTATTTTGCTTACGTTTTCACCCACCGTAACGGTATATCCGTCAGTACCTAATACAGGTACGACTTTTTTAATTTCGTTAGTTGCAATTTCAGTTTGAGTAATCAATTCACCGTTTTTATAAATTTCGTAAGCGTCGATTGAAACGTACTCGTTATACTTTTTATCGCCTGCACTATAAACTTCCCCAGTAAATTTAGTATCAGCGTCTACCTTAAGGGTTAATTTATTATTTGTACCTGCATATGCGTGAGCGACGAAAGCCCCAAGAGGTTGTGCAGTAACACAAACGATAGTTGCATCAATTTTAACGTTTTTAAGTTCGACTGTATAATTTGAACCGGTAGAATGTCCGTTTTTAGTACCAAAACTGAACAATGACGCCGTATTAGATTCACCCTCTATATAACCGTGAACTTGAACGTTTTCGAAAACCGTAGTGCCAAAGTTGTCAATTTCTTTAATAAGTGCAGCGTGAGTGCTTGAAACAAAGTTAAGAGTTACTTCAAAATCTTTAAGATAAATATCTTTTTCTTCATTATTGCCAACGTGTGTAAATAATCTATTTGAAAGATTTATTATTTGAACACCATTTCCGTCAAAAGAGCCGTTCAATCTAATCGGAGCCCAATCAGATAAATCTAATTCTGAAACACCGTCTTTAACTTTGTAATAACTAAATTCCGAAACACCACCGATATTTGCTAATTCTTTAGCGTTCGAAATAATATAAGGGTCATCTTCTGTGCCCGAACCACTATCAAAAGCAACTTCTGTAAAAGCAACTTCACAATTAGAACAAACACCATCCACAAAGTTATGCTCTGCTGTTGGAAGAATCGGTTCAGATTTTGTTAATCCACATCCCGTACAAGTATAAACTTTTTCGCCGTCAATTGAACAAGGTGCTTTCATTACGATAACACCGTCATCCCAAACGTGTTCACCTTTATCGGTTATTGAGTCACAGTACGCACTCATGCACTCGTGCCAATGATAAACATCGTCAATAGCCCATTCTGCTTTATAATAATGTTTGTGCTCAGATGATCCACAAGCAAAAAGTGTTGCACTCGAGATTACACACGTAATCGCAAGTAGTAGCATTAATACTTTTTTCATTACATTATAACCTTGCTTTTCTTTTTTTTATTTATATTAATAGTACTATTATACGCCTACTCTTACTTTTTTGTCAACAAAATATAAGCAAAATGGCTACAAAAAATGTCAATATTTTTTTACTAAAAGCGATCACTTTCACTTATAACGCTGTTGCGAAAATTGACCAAACGACAATTCTTCACAAAAAAATAGCAAAAAAGACGGACAAAACCCGTCTTTTTGTTTTTTTAATTTGCAGATAAACTTTCGTAGACTTGTTTTAATCTATGTGGATAATCCGTCATAATGCCATCTGCGCCGATTTCGATCAAATACTTCATATCGTCGATATCGTTAATAGTCCAAAAATGGACTGCCAAATTATGCCTGTGTGCTTTTGACACGAAAGATTTAGTCGCTAATTTTATACCGTATTCCTTCATAGGAATTTGGAAAACGCACATCTTTGTACCAAAGAACAAGTCAAGGTTTGTCGCTTGTAAAATGTAAAAACTTGCCACTCCTGCCGTTGCTGGCGAACACATAAAGTTATCAGGAACACCGTCTGTTCTCATATACTTTTTAAATGTTTTGAAAACTTCAGAGTGAAAACTTGCAAACACTACTCTATCGAACGCGTCGTATTTTTCAACCAACTCAATTACGGCATCAAGCGCTTTTTTGCCAGTTTCACCCGATTGTTTAATTTCAACGTTAATGCGATTATTTGGAAACGCAATCAAAAGATCTTCTAATCGAGTTGCTAAAAATTTACTAGAGTGACGAGCCGTAACGCCTTGTGGATAATCAATGTCGTTTGGCGTAACAGTAGCGCCGTCGTCGGTAGTGAACTTAACCAAATCGCCAACGAGAGAGTCGTTATCATCAGTTTGGTTTGTATAACTAAAGTCAACTTCTTGCGACATCAGATCAGCGTAATTCCAATCAATAATTTTGCCTTGAACGTTAGTTTTTCTATCGAGCGTCGTATCGTGTGAAAGTATAACGACACCATCTTTAGTGATACTAACGTCGGTTTCCATCATCACTTTTGAATCAACCGAATAAGCGTTATAAAAAGCCTCTAAAGTATTATCAGGAAACTCCCTATTCCCACCACCGTGAGCAATTAAAATAGGTAATTCACCCTCTTTAAGCATTGGGTTTGCGCCTTTATAATTGTCAAACCTTGGGGCAGACATACAAATAAAATAAAGCGCGAAAAATATCACGAGCGCCCAAATAAATATCCTGCGCTTGCCACCTTTTTTAGGTGATGGATTATAATCTTCCCTTAAATCAATAGTATCCATATATAATTCTCTCTACCATTTTTTATCGGCTATATTATAACACTTTTGCTCTTAAATTCAAAACGCATAACAGCAATTTTTACAACTATCAAACTCTATTTTAAAATAAAAAAGCAACTTAACACACCAAATTGGCGATTAAGTCTTATATTACTTATAAAAAAACAACAAAAAAGGCTGTACTTAAACAGCCTGAATCTATCGTTAAGTATTAAGTTTTAGCTTGCTGTTGCTTGATTGTGATTCAGGTATTTATTATTACTTACTTTTCTTTATATTAGAACTTATTTTACCTTACAATCGTCTTACGCAAGCGATGGAATCGTTGATTGGTGGTTACCTCCTTTTATAATTTAATGATTTAATCAGAACATTGCTCCGTACCTCCCGTTTTTTTCTTAAAAAACAGTTAAGTGATACATTGGTCCTTTCTCCTTATGGTTATTTCCCTTCAGAACACAGTTTTGATTTTAATTGCCGATTAGTACATCGGTCTATCCTCCTCGAAAGGTTTAATGTCTTTCCTTTTCTTCACTTTTATTTTAAATGATTAAAGCCCACTTGTCAATAGGGTTTTAAAAAATTTAAAAAATTTTATTTTTAAAAACTATATTGACTGACGCTTGTTTTTATGGTATAATTATAATGTTGGCGGGTTAAATTCCCGCCGTTTTTTCTTGTAAATAACAGATAAAATCATAAGTAATTATCAGGTGAAATTAGATATGTTAATCGATTTACACTCTCACACCAACGGTATTAGCAGTTGTTGTGCGGAAAATTACAAGGTTATAATCGACGTAGCAAAATCCGTCGGACTTGACGGCATTGTTTTAACCAACCACTATCAGCGTTGGTATATACAAAACCCTTCATACAAGCACGGTTTTTTTACCTCGGAAGAATTTGCCAAACTATACGTTGAAGAATATCAAAAAACAAAACGATACGGTGATGAACAAGGCGTCAAAGTGTTTTTCGGCGTTGAACTTACCCCAGACTACGATACGCGCGTTCATTTATTAATCTATGGTATTACTCCACAATTTTTACTAAAGTACAACGACCTTTATAAATATTCTTTGCGAGAATTGTATTCACTCGTTAAAGAAAATGGTTTTGCTTTAGTGCAAGCGCATCCGTTTAGGAACGGCACAACGGTACAAGATACAAACTGTCTTGACGGGCTTGAAATCAACTGCCACCCTAAATATCAAACCTCTTACGCCGATACTTTAGTAAAGATTGCACAAGACAATAAACTTGCTTTAATATGTGGCGCAGACTTTCACCACGACACTTATAGACCTGTTTGTGGAACTTTTATACCCGACACCGTTACAAGTGACGAAGATTTAAAGAATTTTATTTTAACCACGGATAGCATAACCTTGCGTGTGCACGAAGTAGACGCCCCTACTTACTACGACAAAACTTATAAACTAAACAGATAAAAAGAGCCGTGCAAAACGGCTCTTTTATTTATCTTGAAACAAAACGGTCAACTTTCGGAACACCGTTGTGCGTTAAAATGGTATTTTGCAAATAAAAAAGGGAGCAGTGCTCCCTTTTTTATTTTTATTAAACTATTTAACGAAAACTTTTTTAAGTCTAGCAAATCTTGGTAAACTATTTTCAAGTGGTGCTTTTGCTTCGCCTTGAATAAGTGGAAGTGCGTACTTAATAAATTCGTCAGAGATGTTGGTGTTGTTATCGGTAATCCATTCGAGTGGAACGGTTTTTTCGGTATTTGCAGCAAGTTCAAGTGGTAAGAGTTTGTATTCGATTTCATACTTATCACCTGCTTTTCTTTCGTAGCAAACCATCTTGTCAGTTTCACCAGCAACTGCAGCGCGAACTGCTTGCTTACCTGCTTCGAAAGTTTCTTCAACGTCAACTTCTGATGCAAGGTGAGCGCCACATCTTTGCATAAGTGAAAGTTCGATACCACGGGTCTTGTAACCGGTCTTTTCTTTAATAAGGTTAGCAAGGGTTGCTGCTACGCCACCAAGTTGTGCGTGACCGAAACTATCTCTAGCGCCTTGTGATACGAGTTCACAAATAAAGGTGCCTTCTTTATTCTTGATACCTTCAGAAACGACTGCGATACACTTGTTGCCGTTTTTAGCGCAAACGTTTTTAACGTCTTCAACGAATTTATCAACGTCAAAGTCAACTTCAGGAACGTAGATAAGGTCAGGACCTAAACCACCAACGCAAGCGAGTTTAGCAGCAGCGGTTAACCAACCAGCGTGTCTACCCATACATTCGATAACGCAAACCATAGGGGTATCGTAAACTTTAGCGTCAAGGTTAATTTCCATAACGGTCGTAGCAATATATCTAGCAGCAGATGCGAAACCTGGGCAGTGGTCAGTACCGAAAAGGTCGTTATCAATGGTCTTTGGAACGCCGATTACGTTACAATCGTAGCCAGAGGTTGCAAGGAACTTACTAATTTTATTACAGGTATCCATAGAGTCGTTACCACCGTTGTAGAAGAAGTAACGAACGTTATACTTTTTGAAAACTTCTAAAAGTCTCTTATAATCGGTATCGTCAACAGATGCGTCTTTAAGTTTGTATCTAACTGAACCTAAAGCAGAAGACGGAGTGTATTTTAAGAGTTCAAGTTCTTTGATATCTTCTTGACCGATATCGTAGAATTCTTCGTTCAATACACCACGAATACCGTGTGCAGCGCCATAAACAGCGGTGATTGAAGGAGATTTTAAACCTTCAATAAAAACGCCTGCAGCACTTGCGTTGATAACGGAAGTGGGACCGCCTGATTGCGCAAACATAAGCGCGCCTTGTAAATTTTTCATAAAAATTTCTCCTATATAGTTAAAAATTTATTTTTTCATTTATTATTTGCTTAACATATTGAAAGCATTATAGAGTTCTTCGTTTGTAGTGCGCTTTGCATTGAAAGCATCTTCAAACGGAACTACTACGATTTTGTTATCCTTAATACCGATTGCTGAAGATACCGAGTTTTCATCCATAATCGCTTCGACAGCCTTAACACCGAAACGAGTTGCCAAAATACGGTCAGCCATAGTAGGTGAACCACCCCTTTGTACGTGACCAAGGTGAGTGATTTTAATGTTAACGCCGGCTTCGTCATTAAGGTACTTAACGATATCGTCACGATTACCTGCGCCTTCTGCAAGAACTATCATATTAGAAGTCTTACCACGGAGTTTACTTCTCTTAAGCGACTTTGCAATCTTTTCAAGGTCGAAAGGTCTTTCAGGCGTTAAAATATATTCAGCGCCACCAGCAATACCTGAATATAAAGCGATATCGCCACAATGTCTGCCCATAACTTCAACAAGACTTACACGGTCGTGTGATTGCATAGTATCGCGAAGATTATTGATAGCGCCGATAACGGTATTAACGGCAGTATCAAAACCCAATGTGTAATCGGTGTATGCAAGGTCGTTATCAATAGTGCCAGGGATACCCATACACTTAACGCCGAAGTTATCAGATAAATCTTTAGCACCTCTAAAAGAACCGTCGCCACCAATAACTACTACGCCTTCAATACCGTAAGCCTCAAGAGTTTCAGCAGCCTTTTTTTGACCTTCAAGAGTAACGAACTCTGGACAACGAGCAGTCTTTAAAAAAGTACCACCCCTTTGTATCATATCCGAAACCGAACGAGTTTCCATTTCAAAAATCTTACCATTGATAAGACCGTCCCAACCACGCTCTACACCGTAAACTTGCATACCACAAGCAATAGCAGACCTAACTACTGCACGTACGGCAGCGTTCATACCAGGGGCGTCCCCACCACTCGTTAAAACAGCAATTTTCTTCATAAACACTCCTTTAAGAAGTTTTTCGTACTATACTTTATTATTTTACCAAATTACACACAAAACTTCAAGGGTTTTTACAAAGATTTTTATATTTATATAAAATCTAAAATATTTTGTAATCTACGATAAAAAAACAAACGGCTTAAAAATATAATTAAAAAAATTATTTTATCGTTTTCAACCAACTTTGACACTTTTAACGGTCAACTTTCACGATACCGTTTATAACGAAACTTGTATTTTAAGCAAACTAAAAGCCCCTAAAAAAAGGGGCTTATTTGTTTTATTAGTTTACTTTTCACTTGCTTTAACTTCACAATAAATACAACGATAAACGCCGTTTTCTTTATCAGTCAAACGGAAAATGTGTTCAATTTCTTGTTCAGTAGTAGTGATGCAACGTGGGTTTTTACACTTAATAACGTTAACTAATTTTTCAGGTAAATCAATACTCTTTTTACAAGTGATTTTACCATCAGCAATGAAATTTACGGTTGCAGACGGAGCAATGTAACCGATAATATCAAGGTTAAGTTCAACCTTATCGTCAATCTTTATAATATCTTTTTTGCCAGTTTTTTTGCTGAAAGCGTTTTTAATGAGCGCTACTGGACAATCAAAATCTTCAAGTTTTAAGTAGTTATAAAGTTTCATTCCAAGACCTGCTGGAATATGGTCTATAACGACGCCGTTTTTAATAGAATCAATATTCATACTACACCCCCAAAAGTTTAAGAATAAGAGCCATACGCATATACTTGCCGTTTCTAACTTGTTTGAAGTAGCAAGCGCGTGGGTCGTTATCAATAGCAACGCTGATTTCGTTTACCCTTGGCAACGGATGTAAAATTGACAAGTCTTTTTTAGCCGTCAAAAGTTTTGCAGGCGTTAAAATATAACTATCCCTTAAACGCAAATAGTCTTCTTCGTTGAAAAATCTTTCGCCTTGAACCCTAGTCATATACAACACGTCGAGTTGTGGCATAACGGCCTCTAAATCGGCAGTTTCTTCATAAGCGATACCGTTTTTATCGAGCACGTCGTTTTTAACGTAACTTGGAAGTTTAAGTTCGTCAGGTGATATAAGCACAACTTTAATACCCGTATAGCGTGAAAGTGCGTTAATTAACGAGTGAACGGTTCTGCCAAACTTTAAGTCGCCACAAAAACCGATTGTAAAGTCGTTAAGTCTACCCTTTTCAAGACTAATAGTTAAAAGGTCGGCAAGCGTTTGAGTTGGGTGATTATGCCCACCGTCGCCTGCGTTGATTACTGGAATACTTGCATACTTTGACGCTACGAAAGGCGCACCTTCTTTGTAGTGACGCATAGCGATAATATCGGCATAGCAACTAATAACCCTTGCAGTATCGGCAACACTTTCCCCCTTACTTGCAGAAGTACTGCTAGCAGAAGAAAACCCTATTACGTGGCCACCGAGTTCGTACATAGCCGCTTCAAAACTCAAACGAGTTCTAGTAGACGGTTCAAAAAAGAGCGTTGCAAGTTTTTTGCCTGCACATTTTTGCGAATATTTAACGGGATTAGCGATAATATCTTTTGCCGTAGCGATAAGTTCGTCAATTTCTTCAGCCGTTAAATCAAGAATATCAATAACACTTCTCATAACTACTCCTTATTTCGTAATCCAACTTTCGTCAGACGGATTGTTCCTAAACGCGATAAGTCTTTTTACGTCTTCAGCCTTAACGTAGTTTTCTTCAGCGGCAACTTCAGCAATTACGTCAAAGTTAGTAAGTGAAACGTTTTTAACGTTTGCTTGATTAAGTCTATCAATACCCTTTTGCATACCGTAGGTGAAGATGCTTACAATACCTAAAACTTCAGCGCCTGCTTCACGTAATACGTTAACAACTTCTATACAACTGCCACCGGTTGAAATCAAATCTTCAACAACGACTACCTTTTGACCTTTTTCGAGTTTGCCTTCAATTTGGTTTTGTCTACCGTGGTCTTTAGCGCCCGAACGAACGTAACCCATAGGTAAATCCATAATGTGCGCAGTAATAGCAGCGTGTGCGATACCTGCGGTAGAAGTACCCATAAGCACTTCAACGTCAGGGTAATTTTCTTTAATAAGTGTAGCAAGACCGTTTTCTACGTCGCATCTTACTTTTGGTGCAGTAAGCGTCAAACGATTGTCGCAGTAAACTGGGCTTTTGATACCACTAGCCCAAGTAAAAGGTTCTTCCGGACGGAAGAAAACCGCTTTAATTGAGAGTAAATCTTTTGCAATCAATTTTTGAAGTTCCGTCATAATATATCTCCTTAACCTAAAAATTCTTCAATACATCTATTGTAAGCGGCAACAGGGTCGCTAGCCGCCGTGATAGGTCTGCCCACTACGATATAGTCAGAACCGATTTCCCTTGCTTTTGCAGGAGTTGTAACGCGCTTTTGGTCACCAACTTCGCCGTCCGCAAATCTAACGCCAGGGGTAACCGTCAAGAAATTTTCACCACAAAGACCGTGTACTTTACCTGCTTCAAGTGGAGAACATACTACGCCGTCAAGCCCTGCTTTTTTAGCGCAAGACGCGTAATGCATAACTACCTTATCGATAGGTTCTTTAATTAAAAGGTCGTTTTCCATACTTTCTTGGTCGGTAGAAGTAAGTTGCGTTACAGCGATAAGCAAAGGTCTAGTACCGTCCGGTCTAGTTAACCCTTCTAATGCGCCTTGCATCATTTTAACCGTACCACCGGCGTGTAAGTTAGTCATATCAACGTCAAGCCCAGATAATACCGCCATTGATTTTTTAACGGTGTTAGGAATATCGTGAAGTTTCAAATCCAAAAAGATTTTATGACCTCTTTTCTTGATTTCTCTAACGATTGCAGGGCCTTCGGCATAGAAAAGTTCCATACCGATTTTTACAAAAGGTTTTCTATCTTTGAATAAATCTAAAAATGCAAAAACCTTTTCTTTGCTGTCAAAGTCCAATGCTACGATTACGTCTTTTGCCATTATTTTACTACTCCTATAATTTCTTTTAACGAATTTATTTTATATTTTGCCATTACTGAAGGTAAATCTTCAATAATCTTCTTACACGCATACGGGTCAACCAAGTTTTGCGCACCTACTTCAACGGCGGTAGCACCTGCCATCATCATTTCGATAACGTCTTCAGCACAACTTACACCACCCATACCGATAACCGGTATTTTAACTGCGTGCGACACTTGGTAAACCATTCTAACTGCCACGGGAAAAATCGCCTTACCCGAAAACCCACCCATAGTGTTTGCTATAACGGGTTTTCTTTTATTAAGGTCAACTCTCATACCGAGCATAGTATTGATTAAACTTATACCATCAGCGCCTGCGTCTTCACACGCTTTTGCAATCGCAACGATATCAGTTACGTTAGGTGAAAGTTTGATAATAACGGGCTTCGTAGTAACTTCTTTAACGGCTTTAGTTACTTTATACGCCATTTCAGGTGAAGTACCGAAACTCATCCCCCCACCGTGCACGTTAGGGCAACTAATATTAACTTCAAGCCAGCCCACCTGGTCTTCTTTATCTAATTTAGCGCAAGTGTAAGCGTAATCTTCAATAGAAAACCCACTTACGTTTGCCATAACTTTTTTATTGAAACACTTTTTTAATTTTGGTAATTCTTCTTCAATAAGCTTGTCAACGCCAGGATTTTGTAAACCGACTGCGTTTATCATACCCGAAGTGCATTCTGCAATTCTTGGCGTAGGGTTACCAAAACGAGCGTCTTTAGTCGTACCCTTAAAAGAAAAAGTACCGAGCATATTTATATCGTAAAGTTCAGCAAACTCATAGCCGTACCCAAAAGTCCCGCTTGCAGGAATAATAGGATTATCAAGTTCAATGCCGAGCAAATTAACTTTTAATTTTTCCATAATATTTCTTCCTTCTTAAGTACAGGCCCTTCTTTGCAAATACGCTTGTTGCCGTAGATGGTTTTGCAAGAACATCCCATACACGCGCCAAAACCACAACCCATACGTTCTTCAAAAGAAAATTGACCTTGAGTTTTAGTTGAATTAAACAACGCTTTAAGCATAGGTTCAGGCCCGCAAGTGTAAAAATAACTGTACTCTAAATCCTTGATCGCGTCGGTTACGAACCCTTTTACGCCATAACTACCGTCAGCCGTTGCAACTATTACTTTTGCACCTAATTTTTTGAATTCTTCTTCATAAAAAATTTCAGACTTGGTATTAAAACCGAGCACAACGGTAACGTCAAGCCCGTCCACAATCAATTTTTTAGCAAGCATATACATAGGTGGAACACCTACCCCACCACCGATTAAAAGTGGCTTTTTACCTGCGAGTGATAAGTCGTAACCATTGCCAAGCCCCGTTAATACGTCAAGCGTTCCTTCGGTCATTTTGCTCATTTGGTCAGTACCCTTGCCAACCACTTTATAAACGATTGTAAGGGTATCATTTTCGGCGTCGCACACCGAAATCGGACGGCGTAAAAATAAGCCGTCAAGTTTAATATTTACGAATTGTCCCGGCGCGGTTATTGCGGAAATATCGCCTTGCAAAGTCATCTTCATAACCGTGTCGGTGAGTTTTTCGTTAGAAGTAATTGTCAAAAAAACTTGTTTCATTTTAATCCCTTTTTAAGCGTCAATCGTTGAAATAGTCAAAGTAATTTCTTCAAGCACGTCTAAAAGCACTCTTACGGTATCAAGAGCCGTGAAGATGGTTACGTTGTTTTCGGTTGCTGCACGACGAATTTCCATACCGTCGGTGTGAGCGCCGTGCGACGCAACGTCTCTAGTATTGATAACGTAAGCAATATGACCTTGTCTAATTGAATCCAAAATCTCGGTAGACCCGTCGGTAATCTTGCCCAAAACTTTAGTTCTAATACCGTTTGATTTAAGGAATTTTGCAGTACCTTCCGTTGCTTCGATATTAAAGCCGAGGTTGTAAAATCTTCTAATAAGCGTAAGTGCTTCTTCTTTGTCTCTATCAGCAACCGTAACGAATACCGTGCCGTATTTTTGAACGCCCATACCTGACGCTTGCAAAGCCTTGTAAAGCGCACGATTTAATTTATCGTCGTAACCAATTGCTTCACCGGTGGACTTCATTTCAGGTGAAAGATATGCGTCGAGCCCCCTTAACTTATTGAACGAGAATACAGGAACTTTAACGTACCAGCGTTTCTTTTCAGCAGGATAGATATCAAAAATTCCTTGTTCTTTAAGGCTCTTACCCATAATAACTTCGGTAGCGATATCAGCAAGACTGTATCCAGTTGCTTTTGAAAGGAACGGAACGGTTCTTGAAGAACGAGGGTTTACTTCGATAATATAAACGTTGTCATCCTTATCAACGATAAATTGAATATTATAAAGACCTTTAATGCCGATACCTACGCCAAGTTTTTTAGCATATTGTAAAATTACGCCCTTAACTTTATTAGAGATACTGAAAGTTGGGTAAACGCTAATACTGTCACCGCTATGAATACCCGTTCTTTCAACGAGTTCCATAATACCAGGAACGAATACGTCTCTACCGTCGCAAATAGCGTCGATTTCAACTTCTTTACCTTCAATATATTTATCTACGAGTACAGGCTTGTCCTCGTCAATTTCAACCGCAGTTTTTAAGTAGTGACGGAGTTGTTCTTCATTAGCAACGATTTGCATAGCCCTGCCACCAAGTACGAAACTTGGTCTAACGAGTACGGGATAACCGATTTCCCTAGCGGCGTCGATACCATCTTGAATTTTGGTTACCGCCCTACCCTTTGCTCTAGGAATATTTAATTCGTTAAGAAGATTTTCAAAAGAATTTCTATCTTCGGCACGATCGATAGCGTCGCAATCCGTACCGATAATTTTAACGCCTCGGTCGTGAAGTGGTTGCGCAAGATTTATTGCCGTTTGACCACCGAGCGACGCAACAACGCCTTCAGGTTGTTCAAACTCAATAATATTCATAACGTCTTCCGGCGTTAATGGTTCAAAATAAAGTTTATCTGCAGTAGTATAGTCCGTTGAAACGGTTTCAGGGTTATTGTTGATAATAATTGCTTCATACCCTGCGTTTTTAATCGTCATAACTGCGTGTACAGTTGAATAGTCAAACTCTACGCCTTGACCGATACGAATAGGTCCAGCACCGAGAACTACGATTTTTTTCTTATCGGTTAAACGTGATTGATTCGTGCCCGTGTATGAAGAATAAAAGTATGGAATATACGCATTTGTGTGGCAAGTATCAACCATCTTAAATACAGGTAAAAGATTGTGTTCTTTACGCATAGAATAAACGTCAAGTTCATTACACTTCCAAAGACGAGCAATATATTTATCGCTAAAGCCCATCTTTTTAGCGTTGACAAGAGTTTTAACGTCTTTATTTACACGGAGGACTTCTTCCATATCGATAATGTTTTTAAATGCTTGCAAGAAATACGGAGTAATCATCGTAACTTCGTGAAGTTTTTCAAGTGAAACCCCGTGATAGATGAGTTCTGCAATAGCGAAAACGTTGTCTGAACGGAAATCTTTTATGTAATTGAGAAGTTCTTCAACGCTCATATTATCAAATTTTGGGTGGTATACGTGATTAGCGCCAATTTCAAGTGAACGAATACCTTTTAAAAGCGCTTCTTCAAGATTTGAACCGATACCCATAACTTCGCCGGTTGCTTTCATTTGCGTACCGAGTTTATTAGTTGCGTTTGCAAACTTATCAAATGGAAAGCGTGGTAATTTTGCAATAACGTAGTCGAGTTTAGGTTCAAACGCTGCGTTGGTGTTAGCAATTTTAATTTCTTCAAGCGCCATACCAACTGCAATTTTTGCAGTAACTCTTGCTATAGGGTAGCCACTTGCTTTGCTTGCGAGCGCAGACGAACGAGATACTCTTGGGTTTACTTCGATTAAATAGTATTCAGAACTGTGAGGATTAAGCGCAAATTGAACGTTACAACCACCTTCGATTTTAAGTTCTTTAATAAGTTTGATGGCAGAAGTATTCAACATTTTTTCGTCTTCTTTAGAGAGTGTCATAATAGGCGCAACTACTATTGAATCCCCCGTATGCACGCCAACAGGGTCTACGTTTTCCATACCGCAAATTGTGATAGCGTGGTCGTTACCATCACGCATAACTTCAAACTCAATTTCTTTGTAACCCTTAACGCTCTTTTCAATAAGAACTTGGTGTACAGGCGAAAGTTTGAAAGCGTTGTTACCGATTTCAACGAGTTCTTCTTCATTGTTAGCAAAGCCACCGCCAGTACCACCGAGGGTAAAAGCAGGTCTTAAAACTACAGGGTAACCGATTTGTTTTGCCGCTTTTTTTGCTTCTTCAATATTATAAGTGATTTCGGAAGGAATAGTTGGTTCGCCAATTGATTGACAAAGTTCTTTGAACATTTCTCTATCTTCAGCGCGTTCGATACTTTCACTACTCGTACCTAAAAGTTCAACTCCACATTCTTTAAGCACGCCTTTCTTTTCAAGTTGCATAGCGAGGTTTAGCCCAGTTTGTCCACCGATACCCGGCAATATTGCGTCAGGGCGCTCGTAACGAAGTATCTTTGCTAAATATTCAAGGGTTAAAGGTTCCATGTAAACCTTGTCAGCAATAGTAGTATCGGTCATAATAGTAGCAGGGTTTGAGTTAACCAAAACTACTTCGTAGCCTTCTTCTTTAAGGGCTAAACAAGCCTGCGTGCCTGCGTAATCGAATTCCGCTGCTTGACCGATGATAATCGGACCCGAACCTATAATAAGTATTTTTTTGATGTCTGTTCTTTTTGCCATAAATTAATTCTCCCGAATATTGTTTTTTAATTATTTTGCTTTGTAAACAGTTTTACCGTTTACCACGGTTTCGGCGCAAGTGCCGAAAAAATTCATCCCTTCAAACGGCGTCGCCCTGCCCTTTGATAAAAACTCTGCAGGATTTACGGTGTATTCTTCACTTAAGTTGAACACCGTATAATCTTCACCAAACGGAATACCAAACCTTTTGCGTGGGTTGATTGCCATAACTTCAATCAACTTTTCAAGTGTTATTATTCCCGTTTTTACCAAGTGAGTGTACATTGCCGAAAAAGAAGTTTCAATACCAACTACCCCAAACGCGCTCTTCTCAAGCCCTTTGGATTTTTCCTCTAAAGAATGTGGAGCGTGGTCGGTTGCTACCATACCGATAGTGCCGTCTTTAAGCCCTTCTATAAGAGCCAAACGGTCGGATTTGGAGCGTAACG
This sequence comes from Christensenellaceae bacterium, assembly GCA_045655805.1. Taxonomy (GTDB): domain Bacteria; phylum Bacillota; class Clostridia; order Christensenellales; family Borkfalkiaceae; genus UBA11475. The sequence continues at coordinate 76,672 of JAZOPZ010000022.1, read as the reverse complement.
GTGGGTTCATTTTGAACCGTCCTTCTTCTTTAATGTCGCTATCGTCAAGGATAAGATAGTGTGGCGCAGTCTCACAAGTAACGTCAAGTCCTTCACTTTGCGCCTTGCGAATTAAATCCACACTCTCTTTGGTAGAAATGTGACAAACGTGGTAACTTACACCCGTTTCCTTAACAAGTTTTAAATCCCTTTCAATTTGCTTATATTCGCTTGCCGAACATATCCCGCGATGGCCGTGCGTCTTGGCGTATTCACCGTCGTGTATATATCCGTTAAATAAAAGTGAATTATCTTCACAATGCGCTACTATTTTTTTACCAAGTGCTTTTGCTTTAAGCATAGCCGAGCGCATCATATCTTCAGACTGAACACCTTTGCCGTCGTCGGAAAAAGCAATCGCATACGAAGAAAGAGCATCGAAATCGACCAATTCTTTACCCTGCTGACAAACCGTAATGGACGCGTACGGATAAACGTTTATAACTGAACTTTCTTTAATAATGTCGAGTTGCTTGCTAATATTTTGCACGCTATCAGGCACGGGGGTTAAGTTAGGCATAGTACAAACGGCACTAAAACCACCTCTTGCGCTAGCCATTGAACCCGATTTTATAGTTTCTTTATACGAAAAACCCGGTTCGCGAAAATGCACGTGCACGTCGCAAAAACCGGGAAAAATAGCGTAATTAGAATTATTAAAAACGGAAAAATCAGCGTCGCTAAAAAGGCGCTCTTTTACAGTCGATAAAATTGCATCTTGCACAAAAATTTTCGCTTTAATTTTTTCCATCGTTAACTCCGTTTATTTATCACAAATGTAGACGCAAGTTTCACCGTCAACAGCGTTTACCATAACGTCGATAATTTCATCTTTAGAAGTAGGCACGTTTTTACCCACGTAGTCGGGACGGATAGGTAACTCTCTATGTCCACGGTCAACTAACACGGCATACTGCAAAGCCTTTGGTCTTGCGTAAGAAAAGGTCGCCTCTATCGCTGCCCTTGCAGTTCTACCCGTATACATAACGTCGTCAATAATGATAACGGTTTTATCCGTTATATCGCAAGGAAAGTGACACTCCCCTCCCGATTTTTTTTGGTCAGGCGAAATATCGTCCCTGTGCAGAGTGATGTCAATATACCCTACGGGAACTTTTTGCCCCTCAAAAGTGAGCACGTTTTGTGCTAACATTTCAGCAAGCGGAACGCCTCTAGTTTTTACACCCAACAAACAAACGTCTTCAACGCCCTTGTTTCGTTCAATCAATTCGTGGGTTATTCTTGCTAAAGCACGTTTAACTGCCGTTTCGTCCATAACGAGTGTTTTGCGTTTCATACTTCACCTAAAAAGAAAAAGCCTTGCGCGTGGCAAGACTTTTTATGCGAAAGTAACGTAGCGCACTTTTTGCGCGTACCCCATTTTTACAAGTCTTACCGACGTCTCTGCATCGATTTAAAGAGTTGTTTTTTTAACTGCTTATATGATAGCACGCGCTTTTATGTTTGTCAAGCGTTACGCGTTAATCTTTTTTGTTTTAATAAAAATTATTTAATACTTAAAAGGACTATGCTTATTTATAATCGACTTCTAAATTTTTTATAATTTGATACCACTTTTTAACGGTTTCAGGCACAAAAGACGGTTCGCCCACGATGTAGTGATTAAAGCCCTTTTTGTCACCGTCAAACTTAATAATAAGCAAGCGTTTTTGCGCGTTAGAAATCGGCAAAATACCAAGCCTTTTATTTATGCGTGGTAAGGTTTCGACGCAACCGTTGGCGTAAATCTCGTCCGTTTCGCCGTCAACCACAGTGTAATTAACCTTGACTAAATCATTAGTATAGTTAAGCGCAATAAGGTTAAGTCTGCCTTCGGAATCCGTCGTAACCGTCATTGTAAAACCTTGTTGTGAGCGCGCTATCACATTAAACGCAACCTTTCTATTAAAGTAATAATCGACTACGGCTTCAGTCATATTTGGCCAACCGTCCATCATATTCCACCATAAAAGCCCCCGCTTATTAGGTTTATTAGAACGCATAAATTCTATCAAGAATTTGAACGCTTCTGCTTGTGCAATTTGTGAAAGTGGCGTAAGTTCAACGTAAGTATCAGGACAAAAACCAAAGTAGTTTACCACTTGATTTTTAACGAAAGCAAAGCGATAATCTTTTAAGTACCAATCGACTTGGTGAGTTATCCAATCGTCTGAAGAAAAGTTATTGAGCGAACTTTGGGGAATAAACTTTAACGCGCTTTCAACGTTAGGCGCTGATGGAAACCCGGCTTCGCTTACGAACCTTGCGTTAGATTGCGTGTACATGGACGATAATTTAACTATGAAACCTGAAATTTTTAAATTGAAAAGTTCTAGCGAACTCCCCGATGGCTTTATGAAAGCGTCAAAACGCGTATTAGACGGTAAATATCCTTGCCACTATCACGAATACTATGAAATCGAATTTGTTATAAACGGTGACGGAGTAAACGAAATCAACGGCGAAAAAGTGCCATTTAAAAGTGGTACGGCGTTTTTAATCAGACCCACCGATATACACGAAGTTTCTTCTTTTAACAAATGCGATATGCTTAACGTTTCCTTTTCGCAAAACAGCGTGTCAGAAGAACTTATGACGAGTTTTTTAAGCGGAGACGGTTTTTATAGTGCGGATTTTTCTAAAAACCAAATTTTTTAAAAGCCTTTGAAATTTTATTGAGTTAAGAAACTCTCGTTTCCACAAATAACCTGTAAGCAAAAAAATTATTGCTTGAATATTTGTTTTTGAGCATTTTAAGGCAAGGCAAAAGACACTCTGAACTACCAAACACACAAAACGACGGATTAATTACCGAGGCGTTAAAATATTTGCACGCAGAATTTTTAAATAATCCATCGCTGGAGAGCGTAGCGTCAAAATGCAATTTGCAAGCAAATTACTTTTGCCGAAAATTCAAATTAAGCACGGGCAAAACTTTTAAAGAGTATTTGACTGAACTAAAAATTAACTACGCTAAAAGACTTTTATCAACCAGCGATTTTACAACGGCTGAACTTTGCTATAAATGTGGTTTTAATACAATTTCTACTTTTTTAGAGCAATTCAAAAAGCAAACAGGCAAAACACCAAAAGAATATAGAAAAACTCGTATTTAACATTATACGAATATTTTTACAATAGTTTTTAGTGTATTATTGTATAATAATCGGAGCAGTGTTTGAATATAACAAAATAATACATTTTATGCAGTATTTTAAACAATCCAAATAAACATTAAAAGCATTAAAAAAGCACTCAAACGAGTGCTTTTTTGTTTTAATATTTTAGCCATCTATTAATCCTCTATGCCGTGTCTTCTGTCCCACTTCTTTTGTTCGCCCTTAACGTACGCTATATAAATAACACCAGGGAGAAAATACATACAACACAAAAATACTGCCAATAAAACGTTAAGTCTTGGTCTAGGATCCTCTTTACTCCTGTCGTTAATCGGTGACGAACTACGATTAAAAATTGAAGGTGCTTCATTTTTTACGACGCCACCAGTTTGTCCAGTTGTTGGGGCGTTATAATAATTATTTATAATCGTTTGTGCGTTATTAGACGTATTATTACTAACTTGCGCTATTGCCTTTTCCGTTATAAATGGAGCATTGCAAAATTGACAGATGCCAATTTCTTTTTTCTCATCAACCACAATATTCCCACCACAATTTGGACATTTAGCCTCTTTCATATAATTATCCCCCGTAAAACGTTAAGTGGTTTTAACAAATACCTAATCGCTAATACTATTATATACGAGAATTTCTCGTATGTCAATTATTTCACGAGAAAATCTCGTAAAATAAAAATAGTAAAAACTTGCGGGGAGAATTATGAGCACCAAAATAATCGGAGAACGCATAAAAGAATTGCGTTTAGAAAACGACTTATCACAAGCAAAATTAGGTGATTTTCTACAAGTTTCGCAAGATACTATTTCTTTATGGGAAAATAGCAAAGCCCTGCCAACCACTGAATACGTCATTATAATGTGCAAAATCTTTGATGTTTCAGCCGACTACTTACTTGGGTTAAAAGATTAATTTTATATACAACAACAGGCATTAAAAAAGCACTCAAACGAGTGCTTTTTTGTTTTAATTTGCAATTATTTGCGTGGGTTTTTAATATTAGCTTGCGCAGCAGCGAGTCTAGCAATAGGAACTCTGTATGGTGAGCAAGAAACGTAGTCAAGACCAATTTCGTGACAGAATTCAACCGAAACAGGGTCGCCACCGTGTTCACCACAAATACCACAATGGAGGTCACTATTTACACCCTTACCGAGTTTAACAGCAATATCCATAAGTTTACCAACGCCGAATCTATCAAGTTTAGCAAACGGATCGTTTTCATAAATCTTGGTATCATAGTAAGCCCCAAGGAACTTACCAGCATCGTCACGAGAGAACCCAAACGTCATTTGAGTCAAGTCGTTAGTACCAAAACAGAAGAATTCAGCAGATTTAGCGATTTCATCAGCGGTGATTGCAGCACGTGGGATTTCAATCATAGTACCAACCTTATAATCAAGTTTGACACCTGCGTTCTTAATTTCTTCTTCAGCGGTAGCAACAACGATTTTCTTAACGAATTCAAGTTCTTTAACTTCGCCAACGAGTGGAATCATAATTTCAGGTAAAACGTTCCAATCAGCGTGTGCTTTAGAAACTTTAATTGCTGCTCTAATAACTGCCTTGGTTTGCATCTTTGCAATTTCAGGATAAGTTACGGTAAGACGGCAACCACGGTGACCCATCATAGGATTAGATTCGTGTAAGCCTGCGATTATTGCTTTAATGTCAGCAACAGTCTTGCCTTGAGATTTAGCAAGTTTTTCGATATCCGCTTGTTCAGTTGGAACGAATTCGTGAAGTGGTGGGTCAAGGAATCTGATAGTTACAGGCATACCACCGAGTGCTTCGTATAATTTTTCAAAGTCGCCTTGTTGGAAAGGTAAAATCTTTTCAAGAGCGAGTTCGCGTTCTTCTGCAGTCGTTGCGCAAATCATTTCTCTGAAAGGTTCAATTCTACCCTCTTCAAAGAACATATGTTCCGTACGGCAAAGACCGATACCTTCAGCGCCAAGTTCAACTGCTTTAGCAGCGTCTTTAGGTGTATCAGCGTTAGTTCTTACGCCGAGCGCGCGATACTTATCAGCCCAACCCATAATTCTATCGAATTCGCCTTCAATAGTAGCGTCAACAGTTGGTAAAAGACCATCGTAAATATTACCAGTTGAACCGTCGATAGAAATACAATCACCTTCGTGATATACTTTGCCAGCGAGTTCAAACTTCTTGTTTTCTTCATCCATATTGATTTCTTTACAACCAGAAACACAACAGGTACCCATACCACGAGCAACAACTGCCGCGTGAGAGGTCATACCTCCACGAACGGTTAAAATACCTTGAGCGGCTTTCATACCTTCGATATCTTCAGGTGAAGTTTCAAGTCTTACGAGAACTACCTTTTCGCCTCTAGCAGCCCAGTTTTTAGCGTCTTCAGCAGTGAAAACGATTTTACCACAAGCAGCACCAGGTGATGCAGGAAGTGCCTTCCCAATAACCTTTGCACTCTTAACAGCCTTTGCATCAAATTGTGGGTGCAAGAGGGTGTCAAGGTTACGAGGATCAATCATAAGAACTGCTTCTTCTTCAGTCTTCATACCTTCGTCAACCAAGTCGCAAGCGATCTTGAGCGCTGCCTTTGCAGTTCTCTTGCCGTTACGGGTTTGGAGCATATAGAGTTGACCTTCTTGAATAGTGAACTCCATATCTTGCATATCTTTATAGTGATTTTCTAAAATATTGCAAACGTTTACGAATTGAGCGTAAACTTCAGGCATTACTTCGTTAAGTTGGTCGATAGATTGTGGGGTTCTAACGCCGGCAACAACGTCTTCACCTTGAGCGTTCATTAAGAATTCACCCATTAACTTCTTTTCACCGGTTGAAGGGTTACGAGTAAATGCAACGCCTGTACCAGAAGTTTCACCCATATTACCGAAAGCCATCATTTGTACGTTAACAGCAGTACCCCAACTATATGGGATATCGTTGTCACGACGATAGGTGTTTGCTCTAGGATTGTCCCAAGAACGGAAAACTGCTTCGATTGCGCCGAAGAGTTGTTCTTTTGGATCAGATGGGAAATCTTTACCAATTTTTGCTTTATATTCAGCCTTAAATTGATTTGCAAGTTCTTTAAGGTCGTCAGCGGTGAGTTCAGTATCTTGAGAAACACCCTTTTCTTCCTTCATCTTATCAATGAGTTCTTCAAAGTATTTCTTGCCAACTTCCATAACTACGTCGGAATACATTTGAATAAATCTTCTATAACAGTCCCAAGCCCAGCGTGGGTTGCCAGACTTTTTAGAAAGAACTTCAACAACTTGTTCGTTTAAGCCAAGGTTTAAGATGGTGTCCATCATGCCAGGCATAGACGCTCTTGCGCCTGAACGAACTGAAACGAGTAAAGGATTTTCCATATCGCCGAACTTTTTGCCGGTGATTTCTTCCATCTTAACGATATTATCCATAATTTCGTCACAGATGTCTTGTCTAATCTTTTTACCGTCTTCATAATATTGCGTGCACGCTTCAGTAGTGATAGTGAAACCTTGTGGCACAGGAAGACCGAGGTTTGTCATTTCTGCAAGGTTAGCGCCTTTACCACCGAGAAGTTCACGCATAGAGCCTTTACCTTCTTTGAAGAGATAAACGTACTTCATAATTCTCTATTCTCCTTAAATTTTTCTTTAATTTTATTACAACTCATATATTACATCATTTTTTACAATTTTTCAAGTTATTTGAGCAATGTTTTTTCGTCTTGTGCTTTAAAAGTAAAAAACCTTTGTAAAAATTACGATTACAAAGGTCGTTTTATAAAGATATGAAATCTTTAAGGGCTTTAAGCGAAGTTTCCGCGCGGTCTTCCATATAAAAATCTAAAAGTTTCAGCGCCCTTAAAATATGTGCGTTTTCTTCCTCCGTGAGTTCTTCGTCCATATCGACTTTTTTTAGTACCCCGTATGTAAACCTGCTCACTTCCATACCAGTTTCACCCACGCAATCAAGACACAAAAAGCCACCTGAAGAAGATTGAAAAAACACTCTGCCATCAATTTCACACTCACAATAAAAGCAAGTTTGAGTATTTAAGTAGTACCCAGAATATTTTAACCCTGAAAGCAAAAATTCCACCAAAATTTTTGAAGGTTGCTTATCAGAATAAGCCAGTGCAGAAAGAGCCTCCGTTGCTTTTTCAAAAATTTCTGGTGACGGTTCTAAATCAAGACAAAACTTTAAACAAAACTCAAGAACCGTCATACCTGCGTAAAACTTATTTATATCTTCACGCAAAGGATAAAAACCATCGTAAATAGACGCACCTGTAACAGTTTTTTTGTCTCCAGTTTCTGCAAAAAGAAATTCAGCAAAACAAAAAGGCTCGGATGCGAATTTTAGTTTCGCCCCCGCCCCTTTTACACCTTTTATTTTTGCCGATACTAACCCTTCTTCTAAAGTGAGTATCGTTAAAATTTTATCCTTTTCACCGTAAGAAACAGCCTTAAGCACTAAGCCGTTCAATTTTTTATCCATTAATGTCGCCTTTAAGTTGTTTATATAGGCAATAGTAAGTTATATCTCCCGTTTTTTCAAACAGGCTCCACGCCACGTCTTGCGCAGTTAAATCATCTTTTTTCATATGATTAGTTTGCGCTGTTTATTTGTTGCTATACACCTGTAAAATGGCAAGTTTTGGCAATACCGTTATAACCTATTTAGCGCCAATGTCTTGGATATTATAGCCGTATTCACGAATTAAACTTTCACTTTCGCGCCAATTTTCTTTAACCTTAACGTAAGTGGTTAAAAAGACTTTTGCGTCCAAAAACTTTTCCATGTCTTGCCGAGCAAAAGAAGAAACTTCCTTAATTGCTCTACCTTGTTTACCGATTAAAATTGACTTATGCGCTGGTTTTTCGCACACGATATCAAGGCTAATATCGTACAAATTCCCACCATCTCTTTTTTCGAATTCAGTAACTATAATCGCAATACCATGAGGGATTTCTTTATCGTATTTTAAAAGAATTTTTTCACGCATAATTTCGCCAATCATAAAGCGTTCAGAACGGTCGGAAATTATATCTTCGTAAAAAATCTTGTCGCCGTCAGGCAATTTAGATAACAGCACTTTTACAAGTTCTTTAAGGTTTTTTCCACGCCTTGCGGAAACAGGCACGACCTCTACGTTAAGGTCTGCAAACTTAACGAGTTCAAGCGGAATTTCCTTTTCGGGCATGATGTCGATTTTTGTCATCGCAACGATTAAATTACCCGTCTTTTCGGAAAGATTTTTAATGATAGCTAAATCCTCTGACGAAACGCCTGCGTGACAATCAGCAACGTATAAAATAAGGTCCACGTCTTCAGTTGCTAGCGACGCCGAGCGTTGCATAAAAGCATTAAGCGCGCCACTCGCCTTATAAATACCAGGCGTATCAGCAAAAACTATTTGATATTTATCGGTGGTAAGTACGCCTAAAATCCTATCACGCGTCGTCTGTGGCTTTGGCGAAACTATCGAAACCTTTTCCCCCACCAAAACGTTTACGAGTGTCGATTTGCCTGCGTTTGCTCTACCCACTACGGCGACAGTTCCGGCAATCATAATTCATCTCCAAGTTTTAAAATCTTAATTATTTTCTTTTCTAAAGAACGCATTTCGGCTTTATCTTCGTCGGTCGTGTGGTCGTAACCAAAAAGATGTAAAAGCCCGTGCACTATTAAGTAAGAAGTCTCCCTTATTTCGCTATGTCCTAATTCTTCGGCCTGCCTTTTGCATTGCTCTAAACAAACGGCTATCGAACCGATATTGAGTCTTTTTAAAATACAATCATAAGGATAGTCATTTGCATTTAAAACCTTGCCCTTAATACCATCGAGGGTTGGAAAACTTAAAACGTCGGTAACCTTGTCTATGCCACGTTTTTCGTTATTAAGCGTCTGAATTTCTTCTTCCGAAACAAAAACCACTTCAGCCGTAAGCGAAGTCTTTTGTCCCAAAACCGAATAAACGGCTTTTGCTATTTTTTTTAATTTTAAGTCGCCCTCACCGACGATTTTTAAATTGTTAAAAAACATATCGCGTTATTCTGCCTTTTCATCCATAGTTAATTGTTCAATAGCCATACGAGGATATTCGATACGCTTATGATATATACCCGTAAGGTTGTTTACGATAGTGTGCCTAATGATGCTTAAATCGTTCATCGTGATAGGACAATCGTCAAACTGACCTAACTTTTGCCTATCGCTAATAATCTTATCAACGGTGTGGAAAACCGTGTCTCTTGAACGGTCAGACATCGATCTAACTGCAGCCTCTGCGCTATCCGAAATCATAATTATTGCCGAAATTTTAGTTTGTGGTTTAGGTCCAACGTAACAATACTGGTCAATTTTAACTTCACCCTCGGTGAGTTTTTTTGCCTTTGCGTAAAAATATAATATAGGCATCGTGCCGTGGTGTTCAAGACAAACGTTGGCAATTTCTTTAGGATAACGACGACGAGTTAAAAATTCATATCCGGCAGTTGCGTGCCCCTTAATTATCGAAACGGAAAGTTCTGGCATAATTTGGTCGTGTGGATTGTCGCTATCTTGATTTTCCTTAAAATATTCGGAATTTTTTAGTTTGCCGATATCGTGATAATAGGCGCAAGTTCTCGCCATAAGCGCATCTTCACCAATAGCGATTGCGCAAGCCTCTGCCAAGTTAGCAACCACTATCGAGTGGTTAAACGTTCCAGGAATTTCAGCAATCATACGCCTAATGAGTGGCGAATTATGCAACGTAAGTTCAGCAAGTTTATAAGAAGTCAATCTCTTAAAGATTGATTCAAAAACAGGCAAAAGCATAAGGTAAAGCGCTACTGCAAGTTCGCCTGCAAAAAAACAACAAACGAAACCTTTTACGTCCTCTACGATTGAAAAACCTTTCAAGAACATATAACAAACGAGCGTAGGCACGGCAAGGGCTAGTCCCCTTATGATAGCAACTATTCTTTCACTAACTTCACCGATTAAATAAATTGCTAAAATGCCCGTCGAATACCCTATAAAAAGCGATGCGTATAGGTCTGGTTCAGCAATAGAAAAATTAGTAAACCTGTCCATCAAGAATATCAAAAGCGTGGTCATCAAGTTAAGATATACCGCAAATCTCTTTCCAAAGAATTGTACTGCTAATAGCGAAACAAGTGCAATCGGACGCAAATAAACGCTCATATACCTGCCACACAAATAACACACTATCAAGGTCGTTTCTATCACCAAGAATAACATTTCAAGGTTTTTACTCTCGGTAAAAAAGGTCTTATCGTCAAAGTAAAGACAAATCATCAAAACCGCAACGAAAAGCGTCAGCGATAAAACTAAATATAAAAAGTTGGCAGTTTCCGTAGTAAAATAATCCGTAAAACTACCCCCATCTCCGTGTAACGAATTTATATAAATACTCAACACGTAAACGCCGACTATTATCGCTATATTAAAAACAACTAGTAAAAGGTCTTTGACGATTTGTTTAACCGATATGAAGTTTTTATTTTTTGGTTTAAGAGTTTTCATAACTGTTTACCCTGCCGTAAAAGTAACTAAATATTTGGCAATTACTTTATAGACAAAGCGTTCGTTCTCCTGTATTTTTATAACGGAATATTCAGCATCTTGCCCGTGTTCTGCCATAGCAAAGGCAATAGCACGTTCTTCAAAACCATCATATTCCGATAGATATTCATAAGTTTTTTCCGTTTTAATAGTAACGCTTGCGTACACGTTTGACGATACCGTTATATCCCTTACCGTAACCGTGCCACTTACTAAAAGGTCCCCACTAGAAACCAGGTCGCCAACACTAACCATCGGGGTGCCACGATAAACTTTAACTTCCGTAACAATCCCGCTAGCGCCCGCTAAAAGTTCAGTTTTTGTGTCGTCTAAAACTTTTTGAACTTCACTCTTTAAGGCAACTTCCACCTTTAGCCTTGCCCCTCGTTTATAGATTGACGCATAAGATAAAAAGTCGTTTTCGGTAAGCATATCCGTCTGAAGTTTTTCAAAATCCAAAGTCGACGCTTTAGTAAATTTTTCAACGCCTTTTTCTTTTAAGTATTCCGTCAAATATTCGCTATAAATAGCGCCATCACCGATAAAATCAACATTAACGATATAGTCGTCAAAAAACGGCATGGACGACACAACTAGCACGAGCCCTAAAATTAAGCCGATATTTTTTGCACTTTTTTCAAGCGCGGACACAAAGCCCTTTTTTTCTATTGTTTTAACATTATAACACAATTTATCCGTAATTGCAAAAAATTTTTCAAAATCTTGAGATTTAACCCAAAAACGCATAACTTTTACGGATTTTTTTTGCACTTCAAAAACGCGCACCCCGTTTTTTGCCAAATCTGAAATAAGGCGCGCCTGATTTACACCGTAAACTTCAACCAACGACTTGCCGTAAGTACTAAAAATTTTTTTCATATCCCCTTATACCGTTAGCCACTAATTTTCAACTTCTTCAAAAGAAGTTATATCTCCAACGATTTGCATATCGCCTGAAAAATAACTTTTAATAACCAGCCCCCTACCTTTAATTAAAATGCTTTTTCTGGCAACGGCAAGTAGCACCTCGGTATCCGAAAATCCAAGTACTTTTTTTATATTTTCGATATAGCACCCCACGCCCGAAATAAAATTTATTCGGTAGCAATAAGGTGAATTTTCTTTTTCGGTAAAATAGGCATCTTGCAAAAAACTCATACTTGATTTTATGCTTAAAAAGCCAAAATAATGAAAGTATCCACCCAATTGCTCAAATATTGTTGCAAATTTTCAATTTTATGCTATAATATATAAAAAGACAATTAGATCCCCCCACGATAAGGTGTTTATATGAGTAAGTTTAAATACAAAAAAAGCATTTTAATAACCGTAGCCGTTGCAATTTTAATGGCGTTTGCCGTTGCAGGTTGCGTGCTTAATATAATAAATATAGTAAAATCAGTTGGTGAAACTTTGCAGGTTATCGGCTATATTATTGCGCTTGCAATTTGCCTTTTCACCTTGGCGTGCGCTGTGGGAGTTTTCTTTTTTTCGTTCTACACCGTTAGTGAAGATGCCGTTACTGTACGATACGGGATTTTTTATGAAAAAATCGCATTTAGTAGCATTACGGCAGTTACGGTTTTCAAAAAGACTGACGCGTTAGTTATGTATTACGGCAACAATAAATATCAAGTGATCTTAACGGCTAGTGAAAATTACGATAACTTCGTTAATTCTTTGATTGAAATAAATCCCGATATTGCGTACGACATCAAACATACCGACTAAATTTAAAAGCACCCACTTGGGTGTTTTTTTACTTTAAATTTCACCTATAATATATTCACTTAACGACAAAAACCACCCCCTTTTGATATTTGACACAATGGATAAACTTTGATATAATGTTTTTATTAAATTTAGGAGGCAATTATGGGAATTAAACTTTCAAAGGTTTTTAACTCTACAAAAACCAAACTTTTTTGGTTATATTTAATTTTCGGTTTCGTATTTATGCTTGCAGGCTTAACACTTTGCTCTCCACTTTGGCAAGACGCTTTTAAAGTAGATTGGTTTTTTGCAGGCTGGGGGCGTTCAATCGTTAAGTTAGTTATATCTACAATACTTATTTTATACATCATTTTCTTTTTAGGGAAACGCATCCGTGGTAACGGTATTGTAAAAACCCTTACGATTGTTGAAATGGTTTTACTTTCGCTCATAGCACTCGGTGGTATTTTATCACAATTTAACATAATTAAAATTGCTGACGCAAGTAAAATTTTAGGTTGCGCACTATGGCTTCGTGGTACGGTTGAAATTTTCCACGCATATTACTACCACGCTAATGAAAATGAACGCAAGTACCCTGTTTGGATGGTTGCTTTATCAATCGCTTTAATCACTTTAGGTACTTACTTCTTTGTAACGAATAGGATTACCAACGACTTTATTTTATGGATTTTGATTATCTTAATCTTCCTTATCGGTTTGTTCTTATTTATTTGGGGCTTTATTAAAAAACCTGAAAGAGTGAAGAAGGAAAAAGTTAAAAAAGAAAAGAAAGTTAAAGTTAAAAAGGAAAAACCCGTTAAAGAAAAAAAGCAAAAACCTGTGAAAGAAAAAAAGGTTAAAGAAAAGAAAAACAAAAAGGCTAAAACTGAAGAAGTTGACAAAACTGAAGAACAAAAATAATAAAAGGGGCTACCTAGCCCCTTTTTTGATTTTAAACTTTATTTGAAAAGTTTACGCTTTAACTTATAAAGTTTTTTGCTATATTTTGCCCTTAAATTCGGTGGGCAATCAATTAGTAGGCGTTCTAAAAAAGCAATTTCTTCTTCTAACATACAAAAAGTATAAGCGAAAGCACCACAAGATATACACCAAAACCGTAGTTTGATTTTTTACTTAATTTTTTCATAAATCTTGCTGAAATAAACCCGAATACAAGTGCCGACAAAAAACCAAACGCAAGCGCAAAAAAGCCTATAGAGCAATCGCCTAGACAAACGAGTTTTGCCCCCTCTAAAACAGTTGACGCAAGTATAATAGGTATACTCATTATAAAGGCAAAGGGTAAATTTTCGCTATCGTCTATTTTGCAAACGCGCCCAGCCGTAATACACGCGCCACTTCTAGAAATCCCCGGCACGACGGCAACTGCTTGAAACAATCCGTACACTAACGCCGAGCGTTTATTTATGGTTTTATCTGCCCGTTTAACAAGACTTTGGCTCAAAATCAAGGCTAACGCCGTCACCAAAAACGACCACGCTAACTTTTTAGGGCTTAAAAACAATACTTCTATTTGCTCTGAAAACAGCAACCCAACAACCCCTGCGGGAATAGTTGCTATTATTAAATTTTTGATAAATTCTTTGTTTTTTATTGCTGTTAAAATTTCCTTTCTAAACACCATGCAAACTGGCAATAGCGTTGCAAAATGCATAAGTACGCCGAACGCAATACCCCCGTCAGCCCCCAAGATTGCCGTTGCAAGCGCAAGATGCCCACTAGAAGAAATAGGTAAAAATTCCGTCAACCCTTGTATAGCACCTAATATTATCGCTTTATAAATCTCCATATAAAAACCCCCTACCGTAAACTATGGTAAGGGGTTTTAATTTATGATTATTTATTTCCAACAATTTGCAAAAAATTGCTTGCGTCGGGGCTAATATCAGCGCCTTTTAACGCCACCACCCCTATTGCTCTAGCAGGTAAAGACGGCTCGGTTTTAATTTCCTTTAACTTGCCGGCTAAAAGTTCGTTTTGAGCAAACTCTTTAGGCACGCAGGCAACACCCATATTTGCAACTGCCGACGCCACGGCAAGTTCTAAACTGCCAAGTTCTACTTCAGGAACTAGATGCACTCCTTGGCTTTTAGCAAAATCAATAACTGCGCTAGCCGTTACCGTAGGCGTTTCAAGCATCAACAAAGGGTAATCTTGCAAGCGTGAAAGTGGCATTTTGTCTTCGCAAACGGAAAAATACTTATCGCCTGCAAAAAAGCCGTCGTGCAAAGTCATAGCAATACCTAAAAGTTCGATTTTATCGCTACTAAAAGGCATATTAACAAACCCGATGTCAGCCGTTTTATTCTTTAAGTGCTCGATAGTTTCGCTAGAAGTACAACTAATAAGTTGCAACTTGACCGAAGGATACTTATCGTGATAAGCCTTTATAAAAGGAATTAAATAATAATTAAACACTGTGTCCGACGCACAAATTTTCAAAGAACCAGTCGAACTTTGTGCAAGCGTAAACTTTTCTTCAGCAGAAGACAACGCTCTTAAAGCGTCTTTTACGGCATCATATAAGGCCTTACCGTTTTCCGTAAGTTCCATACCGTTTCTAGTACGCTCGAAAAGTTTGCCACCCAGTTGTCTTTCAAGTTGTTTTATCGATTGCGAAACTGCTGGTTGCGAAATGAAAAGTTCTTCCGACGCTTTAGTTAAACTACCCTGTTTTGCAACGGCACAAAACACTTTATATAATTCTAAATTAACCATAATCGCGCCCCACTATTTGCCAACGCAAAACTTTTTAAAAATTTCGTCAATGACGTCTTCCGTAGAAGATTTACCAGAAATTTCGCCAAGCAAATCCCACGCTTGCCTTATATCAATTGCGATAAGGTCAAGAGTGTTAAAGTCTATATTATCAAGCGCCGTTTGCAACTTTTCCGTAGCACCTTTAATTGCGTTATAATGTCTTTCTTCTGTCAAGAAATCTCCCGAAAGGTCAAAATTCATACCAAACGTCGTCGTGAAAAGCAACCGTTTGAGTTCTTCGATATTTTCACCCGTCTTTGCTGAAACAGTTATATCAACTGGCAGAGCGCCTTTATATTTTGCCTTGTCCGCCTTGTTAATAACGGTCACGTGCGGTTTATCTTTAATAAGATTATAAATTTCTTCGTCACGGTTATCAGCGTCAGCCCCGTCCACGATAAACATAACTATATCCGCACCGTTTATAGTGCGTTTAGCAAGGTCTACACCAATACCTTCAATTTCGTCACCAGTTTCTCGTATACCAGCAGTATCGTAAAAATTGAACCTTACGCCTTGCTCGTCAATACTACCCTCAACGATATCTCTAGTAGTCCCGGCAACCGACGAAACGATCGCCTTATCATAATTTAGAAGTTTGTTTAATATCGAACTTTTACCCGCATTAGGCTTTCCGACGATAGCAACTTTAACGCCCGACTTTAGTGTCCTACCCGTGCGATAAGTCGAAAGCATACCCTTTAGAGTATTAAGTGACGATAAAAGAGTGTTTTTAACTTCGTCACGACTAGTTGCCTCTAAATCCTCTTCTGGAAAATCTATATCAGCGTCGATTTGAGCGAGCGAATAAGTAAGCCCGTCTTGAACGGCGTCAATTTGTTTTTTAAGTTTTTCACGATAAAGCCCGTACCCTGCTTTAACTTCCGCCTCGGTTTCGGAATTTATCATATCGATAAGTCCTTCTGCAGACGATAGAGAAAGTTTACCGTTTAAAAACGCTCGCTTTGTAAACTCACCCCTTTCGGCAAGTCTAGCGCCAAGTTCAACAGCGCGCCTAATAACGCCCTTTACGATTGCTACGCCACCGTGCGTGTGGAATTCAACGATATCTTCACCCGTGTAACTTTTTGGGGCTTTGAAGTAAACGCACATGCCGTAATCTTTAAAAATTTTGCAATCAAACTCTCCCGTATACATCATATACGGTTCAAAGTCTTTAACTTTAATTTTAGTTTGTGGCGTGAACATTTTTTCAGCAATATCTAAAGGGCTATCGCCAGAAAGTCTTATTACAGCCACCCCGCTAGCGCCGTACGCCGTAGAAAGCGCAACTATATTATCGTTCTTCATGTCGTCAAATTATTAAAGCCACTTGCGAGTGGCTTTTAATGAAAATTTTAATAGTAAATTTTAGAACCCAAACGGGTCGTTGTCTTTTTTTTCTGAAGAAAATTCTTCAAACGGATTGTCGTCTGCTTGATTTTTAGGTTCACTATAAGTGTCCCTACCATAAGGGTCCCCGTTATAACCGCCGTTGCCGTATTGATTATACGGATTACGATACACGATATTAACCTTAATATCAGGGCGATTACGGAAAATGAACACGAATAACCCACCGATTTCAAGTGGCAACACGAAACTTTCAGTAGACAAAGCAATTATCACGGCAATAAAGGTATATATAAACGCCATACCAGGCTTAAATTTGTTGAACATAGCGCTCCAAAATGAAAACGCAACTACGAGCCAAGCAAACCCTGCTAGCGTTGAAAGAGTATTCATAATATTGCCGATAACGATTAAGCCTTTACCATAATGAAGTTGTTGTAAAGTAGCAAGCGTCTCCCCACCGATATACAACACGGCGTCACTAGTTACGCTTATAGGCGTACCGATTGCAAGCGCGCAAAAGATAAGATAGTTTGTATATATCACGCTAAATAAGTTAAGCCCTACCGCTATTGCACGAACGATTAAGGTTATCTTGCCAATTTTATCGGTAAGTTTGCCAAAAAACACCGTTTTTCCGATAACCTTACCTGCAATTATATACCTATAAAAAGGGATAAAAGCACGTTTCGGATTATCAATGTTTCTATTAATTGCCATACGGTATAAGCCGTACGAAAGCAAGAAATAACAACCCAAAGCAAGTAAATAATAAACTATAACCGTAACTAATACGGCTGAAGTTATATCAATTCCGTTTACAAAAATCATAAAAAATCTCCGTTTTACCGTAATTATAGTCGTTACGGTAAATATTTATTCCACAAATTAGTACGCTCTTGCGAAATAAACCACGTGTTTTGCATCTTTACCACAAACGGCGCATTTACCGTCAGGTTCTTCGCCGTCCACGATAACCCTAGCAGTCGCTTGAGCGTGTTCTTTAATCTTATCTTCACACTCACGGCAACCACACCAATTTGCCTTTACAAAGCACTTGTTTTCAACACCTTGTAAAATGCCGTCCATATCGTCTGCTTTAACTATTCTGCTATCGCGGAGTGCCTTTGATTTTGCAAGCATATTTGCTTGAATATCTTTAAGTTCGTCAGCAATAGTTTGAGCAAGATTTTCAAGTGAAACGGCTTTCTTTTCAAGCGTATCACGCCTAAACAACATACATTGACCGTTTTCAATATCTCTAGGTCCCATTTCAATACGAAGTGGAACGCCTTTCATTTCCCATTCGTTAAATTTCCAACCAGGGCTCATATCACGGTAATCGACCTCTGCTCTGATATCTGATTTAATTAAGAGTTCTTCAACTTCTTTAACTTTTTCGATAACGCCACCCTTGTGTGCAGCGATAGGAACGATAACTGCTTGGATAGGAGCAACCATAGGTGGCAACACTAAACCACGAGCATCACCGTGCGCCATAATGAGCGCGCCGATAAGTCTAGTAGAAACGCCCCAACTTGACGAATAACCGTACTTAAGCACGCCGTCTTTATCAAGGAACTTCATATTAGACGCCTTTGCAAAGTTTTGACCTAAATAGTGTGAAGTGCCCGCTTGTAAACTTTTACCGTCAAGCATCATTGCTTCCATACCGTATGTAGCAACTGCCCCAGCAAACTTTTCTTTTTCAGTCTTCTTGCCGGTAAGAACAGGGATTGCAAGTACGTTTTCAGCAAATTCCTTATACACGTTAAGCATTAAGATGGTTTCATCAAGAGCCTCTTGTTCGCTAGCGTGTACGGTATGACCTTCTTGCCACAAGAATTCACTAGTACGGAGGAACGGACGGGTAGTTTTTTCCCAACGGACCACGTTTGCCCATTGATTGATAAGAATAGGTAAATCACGATAACTCTTAAGCCATTTGCTATACATTGCGCAAATGATAGTTTCACTAGTAGGACGAACGATAAGCGGTTCTTCAAGTTCTTTGCCACCAGCGAAAGTTACTACTGCAACTTCAGGTGCGAACCCCTCAACGTGTTCAGCCTCTTTTTCCAAGAAACTTTTTGGTATAAACATCGGAAAGTATGCGTTTTTAACGCCCGTTGCCTTAAATCTTTTATCGAGTTCTTTTTGAATATTTTCCCAAATAGCATAGCCGTAAGGTCTAATAACCATAGTCCCTTTAACAGGACCGTAATCAACAAGTTCCGTCTTCATAATGACGTCGGTATACCATTGTGGAAAGTCATTTTCAATATCTGCAATTTCTTTAACGAATTGTTTGTTGTCCATAATATCGCTCCATAATTTACTTTACAGTTTAATATTATAACAAATATTAGTTCAAATGACAAGTTTTTTAAAGTATTTAACTCCGAAAGGTAAAATTTTACCTAAAACCGTCAAAAAAGGCTGCTATTTTTTATGCAACCCCTTGAAAAATAACCTAAAGTATTGTATAATGTTTTTATTGAGCCCATCGTGGCCTTACAAGGAGATATTTATGGATAAACACAATATCGCAATAAACACTATAAGAGCGCTTGCAATAGACGCTATCGACAAAGCAAATTCAGGTCACCCAGGTCTTCCACTCGGTATGGCTCCGGTAGGCTACTCTTTATTTGCTAATCACTTAAAATTCAACCCAAAATCGCCTAAATGGAACGATAGAGATAGGTTTGTATTATCAGCCGGCCACGGTTCAATGTTCAATTACGCGCTTTTACACGTATTCGGTTACGATATCCCTATGGCTGATATCGAAAGATTTAGACAAGAAAATTCTATCTGCACAGGTCACCCTGAAGTTGACGTTTGCCCAGGTGTTGAAACGACTACGGGACCACTCGGTCAAGGTATCGCAAACGCAGTAGGTATGGCTATTGCAGAGGCTAAACTCGCCGATAAATTTAACCGTGACGGTTTTAATATCGTAGACCACTACACCTACGCAATTTGTGGTGACGGCTGTATGCAAGAGGGTATTGAAAACGAGGCTGCCTCTTTAGCAGGTACTCTTAAACTTGGCAAACTTATAGTTTTATACGACGATAACGATATCACTATTGAAGGCAACACCGATCAAGCGTTTGCTGAAGACGTTGGCGCAAGACATATCGCACTAGGTTGGCAAGTTTTAAACGTTGACGACGCTAACGATATTGATGCAGTAAAAGACGCAATAAAAAAGGCAAAAGAAGAAAAGGAAAAACCTTCTCTTATCATCATCAAATCAAAAATCGGCTATGGCTCTCCGCTTGAAGGTAAAGCAGACTGCCACGGCGCGCCACTCGGTGCTGAAAACAACGCAAAAACCAAGGCAAAATTAGGTTACGATTATCCCGCCTTCACTATCCCTGCAGAAGTTGAAGAAATTAAAGCAGAATACGCTGAAAAAGGCGCTAAATTAGAAAGCGAATGGAACGAACTTTTCGCTGAATACGAAAAGGCTTACCCAGAACTTGCAAAAGAATATAAACTTTGGAACTCTAAAACTGCACCTGACCTTGAAGACGTTGAAGATTTATGGCAATACCCAAAAGACGACGCGTCAAGGGGTTACGGTTCAACCGTTCTTAATAAAATTGCTAAACTCGTACCAAATCTTATGGGTGGCTCAGCCGACCTTGGTCCGTCAAACAAGACTATTCTTAAGGGTGAAGGCGACTTCGACGCTACTACTAGAGCAGGTAGAAATATGCACTTCGGTATTAGAGAACACGCTATGGGCGCTATCTGTAACGGTATGTATTTACACGGTGGCGTGTTGCCATATTGCGCGACCTTCTTCGTGTTTACCGATTACCTTAAAGGCGCAATGCGTATGTCTTCTATTATGAAGTTACCTATCCTTTACATTATGACGCACGATTCAATCGGCGTTGGTGAAGACGGTCCAACTCACGAACCTATTGAACAACTTGCAGCGCTACGCGCTACCCCTGATATGAACGTTTTCCGTCCTGCTGACGGTAGGGAAACCACCGCTGCTTACGTTTCAGCACTTAAGGCTGATTGCCCTACCACTATTGCGCTTTCAAGACAAACCTTACCTATGCTTGACGGTTCTAGTAAAGACGCTCTTAAAGGTGGCTACGTAATCGCTAAAGAAAACGGCGCTAAAGCCGACGTTATTTTAATGGCTAGTGGTTCTGAAGTTTTAATCGCCGTTCAAGCCAAAGAACTTTTAGCAAAAGACGGCATCGACGCAAGGGTTGTTTCTATGCCTTGTATGGATATTTTCGATAAGCAAAGCGCTGAATATAAAGAAAGCGTATTGCCAAAATCGATTAGAGCAAGAGTTGCCGTAGAGGCAGGCGCAAGTATGCCTTGGGGCAAATACGTCGGTCTTGACGGTGAATATTTAACTATCGACCACTTTGGTGAATCTGCTCCTGCAAAAGTTCTTTTCAACAAATACGGCTTTACTGCTGAAAACGTTGCTAACAAAGCAAAACTTTCAATCAAAAACTGTAAATAATTCTCAATTGTAAAAAGGTCGCGTCTGCGACCTTTTATTTTGCTAAATTTTTGTATATAAAAAAGATAATTTTTTACAACTTTTGAGTTATTTAGTTATACAATTTTTCTAAATTTAGAGATATAATTAAAAAAAACGACAAGGAGTTGTTATGTATAAAGTTCCACAAAGACAAGTCCACCTTGATTTTCATACCTCACCAGCGATAAAAGATATCGGCTCAAAATTTAATGAAGAAAATTTTATAGACTGCCTTAAAACGGGGCACGTAAATTCAATAACCGTATTTGCAAAGTGTCACCACGGTTGGTCCTACTATCCGTCAAAAGTAAACGCTATGCATCCTGAACTCAACTTCGACCTTTTAGGTGCGCAACTTTCAGCGTGCAAAAAAGCAGGCGTCAATGCGCCGATTTATATTTCAGTAGGATATGACGATAAATATTTCTTTGAACACCCTACGCACAGCGTTGCTTTTACTAGAGACCACGTCTACCCCAAAACGGGCTATAAAAACGGTTTACCTTACGCTGAAGAAAATTATTTTGGATTTCACCGTCTTTGCACCAACACCCCGTACCTAAACGAAGTTTTAAAGCAAACTGAAGAAGTTATAAAACTTTACAATCCAGAAGGCTTATTTTTTGATATAGTAGGCGAAACCGTTTGTTACTGCCCACATTGCGTAGAAAGCGTTAAAAAACTAGGTTGGGATATAAACGACGATAATTCCTTTAAAAAACTTGCAAAAATAAACTACAAAAACTACTACACCGCCATTGAAAATTGTGTAAAAGCCTTAAACCCAAATATTAAAATTTTCCACAACGGTGGTCATATACCGTGTGGCAGACGAGATATCGCCAACGCCAACACTCATCTTGAACTTGAAAGTTTACCAACGGGTGGTTGGGGTTACGACCACTTTCCAAAATCGGCAAAGTACGTAATGAACCTTGATAAAAAGTATCTTGGTATGACAGGTAAATTTCACTTTAGTTGGGGTGAATTCGGTGGTTTTAAACACCCTAACGCTTTAAAATACGAAATTGCCTTATCCCTTGCCTTTGGAGCAAGGTGTTCAATCGGCGACCAAATGCATCCACTCGGCTTTATGGATAAAGCAACTTACGAACTTATCGGCACGGCTTATAGTGAGGCTGAAAAAGTTGAAGATTATTGCTACGACATAACCCCGATAAACGAAATAGGTCTATTATCTGTTGAAAGTATGCAAGGCGACTTTTTGAATAATTCGGGTTGTAGCGCAGACACCGGTGCAAACAGAATTTTATTAGAGGGCAAATACCTTTACACTATTTTAGATAAAGACTGCGATTTTAATAAATACAAAGTAATAATTTTACCAGACGATATTTATCTTGACGATAAAATAGTTTTAGCAAAATTAAAGGCGTTCACTAAAAATGGTGGTAAAATTTTATCTACTGGTAAATCGGGTGAGTTTTCCTTAAAAACCTTTGATTTAGGCGCAACCTTTAAGGGCGTTAACGAATACTCACCAAACTACCTTGCTCCAGACTACAACGCGTTAAATCTTTCTAAAACCAAGTTCGTTATTTACGAAAAATTCTACCAAGTGGTAGCAAATGACGGCGCAACGGTATCGGCAAAAGTTGCCAACCCGTACTTTAACCGTGACAAATATCACTACTGCTCGCATAGGCATACCCCGTTTGCTTTTGACGAAAGTTCCCCAGCCGTAACCTACGGCAAAGACGGCGCTTATATAGCAATTGATATATTCACCGAGTATGCTAAATGTGGCAGTTTTATCGCTAAAGAAACGGTAATAAAAGCGCTCGATAATATTTTAGGAAACGACAAATCACTTACCACAAACTTGCCGTCAGGTGGCGTTATTTCGCTAAACGACCAAATAGATAAAAACAGGCTTGTATTGCACTCGTTATACGCCACACCTGTAAAGCGTGGCTCGGGCAAAACTTCGGTAGAAGTTATTGAAGATTTAATCCCACTATACGATACTGCCTTTAGCATTAAAACTAATAAAAAGATTAAGTCGGTAAAACTAGTCCCACAAAACCAAACTATTCCGTTTGAAGTTAAAGACGGCACAGTTTCCTTTACCGTACCAAAGATATATTGCGCGCAAATAACCGTGCTTGAGTATTAACGCTACACCCAAAAAACTAAAAACAACCAACAAAAAAGGCAACTTCCGTTGCCTTTTTATAGGGATTTTTTAAGACGTTATAAAAGACTAACGAAAAATTTCGTTAGTCTTTTTTTGCATTGCGCAAACACACTACTTCACTTGGAAGTAAGTGTGCTACACTTTTAAAAGTTTTGGCAAAAAGGCAACTGCCCTATAAATTGCAATTTAATAATTGCTACTTTTGATATTCATACAAACGATAGAGTTTTTTTGAAAATCCGCCTGCATATAACTTGGCAAAAATAAATCTTTCAAATCCTTTTAACTCTTTTAAGTATTTTTGAGGAATCATTGTGTGTTCTTTTATAAAAACAAGATTCTCTGTTTGATAAAATTGTGGATAATCTATACCATAAACCTCAGTTACACCTACGTCATTTATAGGGTTTCTCCGCTTTGACATTTTAGCGGCAAAAGAAGTATAAGCATCTACCAAAAGTATAAGTCTTTCAAAGTGAGAGCAAAGGCTATCTGCTAAATTTTTCATTTCAGCAACGGTCAAGTACATACTCACGCCTTCCATAACGACGATGGCAGATTTGTTTTCCTTAATCGCTGTCAGCCAATCGCAATCCCTTGCATCACCTGCAATCATTTTGTAGTCGTCCGTTTCGGCATAGTAACATCTTCTTTCTTCAATAACTTCCGGAAAATCCACGTCGTACCATTTATGATTTTCAGTTCCAACTCTTATGATGCGACTATCCATTCCGCAACCGATATGAATAACAACGGCATCCGAAAAAACTATCATTTGTTTTTTCACCCATTCGTCAAACACGGCAGAACGAATACCCATATAATAGGCAAGCCATTTGGATTTTGACTTTCCCTTGAGCACAAAACCTTCTGCCGCCCAAATTTCTTCGGCTTTTTTATCCTCAAGGAACAACCCTTTTTTGCTCACGTAGGACTTGCCGTATAAGGGGATATATAATGTTTTGTTTACGCTATTCATATATGCTCCTACAAATACTTATTTATCTGTGAGTTTATTATATAATAAAATTAAATTAAAATCAATCTCATTTGCGCAGTCAAAAGAAAACTCGAGTTTTGCAAAAGTCAAGTTTTGAAAGTTATTAAATTTAACACCTAAAAACACGTCTTGTTGTTACCTTTTTTGTTTTTTACGCCGAAATTTGCCCATACTTAAACTATGCCGGCTTATTTTTCACACCTAATTATTGCTGAACAAATAACTAAAAACCTTTTTAGCAAAAGTCAAATTGAATACAAAAACGCATTTTTATACGGTGCTATTTTGCCCGACCTTGCCTTTACCGTAAAACCCTACAAAAGCAAAAACTACGGTAGATATATACACTCGCTATCAATAGAAAATTGCTATAACCGTTTATTAAATGCAAATTTAACCACAGCCGAACAAGTAACGGCGTGTGGTTTTTTGAGCCATATAATTGCCGACGCAATATTTCATCCGCTTATTTACGATAAGTGTGAAAAACTTAAATCCGTCGCCCAAAACAACCGTAAAAAAGATAAACTTCACTTTGAAATCGAACGCTCACTAGATAGACTTTTACTAGATATTTACGGCGCACCCACCGTCAAAACAGCAAATCGAAGTCCTTTGGGCGCAAAAATTTTGACTACTATAACGGGTGAAAAAATCAAAAAATACTCTCTTGCCTGTTCGCACGCATTAGGAGTGTTACCACAAAATTTTTTAAAAAAAGACGCCTTTTTATTAAAGCCTAAAATACAAACTGCAGAACGATTTTTACACTTGCCACACTTTTTTTCCTGTATGTTTTTACCTAAAACCGACGCTTTTTTAGAAGAAGAAAAAGACCACCTTTTATCGCTATTTTTTGAAAGCGTAACCACGGCAAGCAAAATAATCAACGACTTTTTGCAAGGTGCTACGCTTAATAAAATTGACTTTACCTACTTAAACGCAAACGGCAAAAACACAATTAACTTGCAATAAAAAAAGAGCCTTTTCGGCTCTTTTATTTTATAAAATTTTAATAGTATCTAAACTTTCAACAAGTTCTCTAATAACCAACTTTTCATCAGTTCGATAACTGCCGTTAGGTGCGTGATAAGTAACGCAAAACTTGCCGTCTTTATTCTTAAACACCATACCGTGCCCACCGTCGCAAGTAAAGTCGGCGCGCAAATCTTTTTCATATAAAAGACCGTCTTGCACCCACTCACCCGTGATACTATCGTTAGTTGAATAAGCCTTTGCTATCACGTAGTCTTTATTAGTGAAGTTTGACCAAATCATCAAAAGACGACCACTATCAAGCCTTATTAAATAACAACCGTCAGTAACGCAGGAGCGCGCCGTTTTTAATTCGTTTGCATAAAACATATGCTTTGGCTCCCCTATTAACCTAGAAAAATCTTTAGCAAGTTCAGCGTAAACAAAACTACCGATTTTATCGGGCATTGAAGTCCACTCGTGCACAAAAACCATATACGGCGTACCGTTTTCGATATAAACGGTGCCGTCAATTGCGTCCCAACCTTCAGGAGTTATACCACCGGCAGTAACTTCTTCAAACGGACCCAAAGGCGTTTTTGCCTTATAGGTTGAAATGCGCCTAGTCCTTGTAAACCTTGAATAACACGAAGTTATTACGTAAAACCAACCTTCATAATAATGGCACTCTGGCGCCCAAAAGAAATCCTTTTCGCCGTAAAAATCAGTAGGTGGATTGAATATCTTTACGTCGTCCGACCAGTTCTCTAAATCCTTGCTAACCAAACAAACCAAGTTGTTTTTGTAGTCGTTTTATATAAAAAAATACCAACCGTCGCAAAGCAAAATAAATGGATCACGAACTTTTATATCGGATGCTTTATGTGGAAAATTTTTCGGCAAAATACTTTCGTCAATTTTCACAGGTATATCTAAATTAGAAACTTTCATACTACTCCTTTATCGTATAAATTTTAGCCGATTTATCGCCTAAAATATTTCTAACGGTATCTTCCACACTATCGTCAAAAATGGAAACTTCCGGTTCACTTACCTTATTTGCGCCAAAACTTGCTAGTGGCGCGCGGGAATGTTGAATATAAGTGTTATTCTCCATTTTCGGCATACTTTCTATTTCTCTAGCAACGGTGTGAATAATCCTAAACTTTGCCCTATCGAATATATTGTCTTTTATTATATAGTTGCTAGCCGTGTTTTCATAACTCCAACCCTTGATGTGTGCAGGAGTATTTTTATTGTGGCGCTGTTGTCCCCAACCGTAGCCAGAAAGTCTTAAAATATTACCACTCATAATTATATCATCCATATAACTACCGTTAGTGGCGTCGGTGTGTTCGTCAGTACCTTTTTTTTGCAAGAAATATTCGATTGAATACACACAATTTTCGACCAAGTTATTTTCGTAACGAACGCCCGTCATTTTTATGTGATTGTTATTAGTGGTAAATTGATGAGTAATACCTGCGTCGTAGCATTGATAAATATAATTATTTTTAACGGTGTAATTTTCACAACCACCGTAAATTTCAATACCGTTACCGTAGCGTGTAACCGTTCCCCTTCCCCCTTGTGGGTAGTTAGGGTCGTCGCCAAAATAACTTTGAACCGTTCCGCCGATCCAACCTATTTCACAATTCGTAACGGTAAGCCCTACGGTGTGAAGATAGGCGCCTATAGCGTGTGCTCCTGCGTACTTAATACAAAGGTTATCTATCGTTACGTCCGTGTTATTGCTAATTTGTATAAGCACGCGCCTTGGCAATGCCTCTATCGAATAGAACACTTCCCCAGGATTGCCCCTATCACATTTAAGATATAGTGAGCCATAACATTGCTCGTCCATAACTGGAACGGGAAAATCTTGCCCACGGCTAGGTGTCGTAGTGAGACGACCGTCGCAAAAACAAACGATATCAAGGTCGTGCGTTAAATGCTTAAAAATATCAAACTCAACGCTTTCGTCATCACGACAAACGAATTTGCCACCGATATAAGACGGTATTTGTTTATAAGAGTGATATTCACCCCCGTTAAAAACGAGAGTACCACAATCTAAAATTTCTTCCTTCAATTTATAAACGCTATTGAACCTATCAACCAATTCCCAAAGGTCTTTACGCGCAAGATTTTTATCCCAACCGTATAATCTAGGTTTATCGCCTTTTCCAAAAGCACCGTAACTTACGCCAGGCTTGGTTTTTAATACGCCACGAAAAATATCGCCCCTTTTAAATAATACGCCGTCGCCCACGTTAAGGTCCGCTGAAGAAACCTTACTTAAAGTTCTCCACGCAGTTTTTTTGCTTTTGCCGTCAGCATCGTCGTTGCCATTATTAGAAACGAAGTAAGTAGTCCCTTTAATAACGAGTTGGGCTTTCGTTGACAAAATTTCTTTCTTACGCCTATTCGAAAGCGCTTCAATTTCTTTTAGCATTTAGTTTCTCCTTATCAAAAAACGCCCAACGGCGTTTTATTGTTCTGATTTTGCTTTTAAAACTGCTTTTGCAAGTTGATCTGCGCAAGAAGTTTTTCTAAACCCACAAGTATTGCCAGCTAAAATAGAGGCAATCTCGTCAGCCGTCATACCGTCGACTAATTTTGCAATGGCTTTAAGGTTACCGTTGCAACCACCGGTAAAACTTACGTTCGTAACGATGTCGTCGTTAATATCAAAAGAAATACTACTTGAGCAAGTTTGTTGTGTTTTGTAAGTATATTTCATAAAATCACCTTATAGTAGCATTTCACGCTACCGTTATGCTTAAAATAAGTACGAAAGTTTATCTTCAAGCGTGGTGTAATCGGTAATTTCAACGTAGTCCATACCGTAAATACGCACGTGACTGTCACCACCACCATCGCCAAAATCGTCGCCCACGTATAAAATCTCGCCCAATGCGTAGCCGTTTTCTTTAGCGTAAGTCATAATTGCGTCGTACTTGTTAAAACGCTTTGCCGAAAAGTCGAACGAAGACGAACCCCCGATATAAACTGTAAAATCCTTAAAAATCTCACACACTTCAGCGTAGAGAACCTTTCTCTTTGACCTATCAGGGTCGAACGCAACTTTGTCAGCAATATCGGCTTTTGTACCTAAAAGCGGAAAAGTCACCATACCGGTTGCGTGGAATTCAACGGGTTCACCCTTATATTCGGTATAACCGTATTTTTTGCGGAGATAGTCGCACTTTTCAAGAAAAAACGCTTGATCAACGGGCTCGATAGTTTGTCTAATCAAATTATACTTACCGTCGATAATTTTAACTTCAGCCATACCGTAATTGCCTAAAATATCAATAGGGTATTCCCCCATTTGCTTGTAAATACGGTCAGGAGCGCCTGCGCCTACCATAAGAAGTTTATATTTTTTTGCAAGTTTATCCAGAACGGCTTTATTCTTTTCTCCAAGTGGAGTGCGGTGTTGTGTTAAAGTGCCGTCAAGGTCAAAACAAATGAGTTTTTTCATGGTAAAATATTCCCTTTTCTTTTGTTAAAAACATTATACCCTAAAAACCTATTATTTGCAAGAGTTATCTTAATTTTCTATTTAAAGTTTTTTTATATTGAAATATTTTTTATAATATGTTAAAATTATAAAAAACACAAGGTGAATATTATGAGCAAGTTAGACACTATAAAATTCAACAAACAAAATGCAAAAATAATAGCACATAGAGGGCTTTCAGGCTTTGAAACGGAAAACACAAACGCCGCTTTTATTTGCGCAGGCAATAGAAGTTACTTCGGTATTGAAACCGACGTACACGTAACAAAAGACGGAAAATACGTAATCATCCACGACGACACTACTTTGCGCGTTTCGGGCGAAGATTATATCGTTGAAGAAACTGATTTTGACACCTTGCGCTCACTTAACCTTTACGAATGTAATTCAGGCGTAATGAACGGCGACGGCACTACCCTTAAAACGACCAAGCGTAGCGACCTCGTTTGTCCAAGCCTTGCAGAATATATCGCTATCTGTAAAAAGTACGGTAAAGTTGCCGTGCTTGAACTTAAAAATCCTATGACGGAAAAAGACGTGCACGGGATCGTTGAAGTAATTAAGGAACTTGATTACTTAAAAGAAACCATCTTTATTTCATTTGCTATTGAAAATTTAATTCACATTAAAAACTACGATAAATCACTTACCGTTCAATACTTAAGTTGCGACGTTAAAGATATCGAAGCAAAGATGCCAACAGTGTTAGAATATAAAATGGACCTTGACCTTGGCCATTGGATTTTAACTGAAGAAATAGTTAAAGACATCAAATCAAAAGGTATCACCCTTAACGTTTGGACACCAGGCAATCCAAAAGATGCTGAAAGATTAGTTTCTTGGGGCGTTGATATGATTACCACCAACATTTTAGAATAATACAATTAAAAGGGCTTTGCAAATGCAAAGCCTTTTGTTTTGGTTCAATTTGGCGATACCGTTCACGATGAAAGTAGTTGTTTTAACTAGCGACAACAAATTGAGTACTGTTTTTATCTACTATTAAATAATACCTGTGATAAAAATTTCTAAACCGATAACGATTAAAATTATACCACCAAAAATACTTGCCTTACCCGCAAAATGATTGCCGAATTTTTTACCTATTATAACACCGGCAAAGCAAATACAAAAGGTCACTAATCCAATAATAAGCGAACTAATCACAGCCATCAAAGTGCCGTAATGCGCAATGGTAAAGCCCACGGATAGAGCGTCAATCGAAGTAGCAATGCCTTGAACTAAAAGCATCCACAAAGTAATCGAGCGACACTCACAGCAGTCTTCATTTTCAGAGTGAATACCTTCTTTAATCATCTTACCACCGATAAACGCCAAAAGTGCCAACGCTATATACGGAATAAATTTTTCAAAAGCGTTAAACCAGCCCAAAAAACTATGTACCAAAAACCAACCGATAAGTGGCATAAGCGTCTGAAAAACTGCAAACACCCCTGCAACGAGCGTAGTTTTTTTATTGCTTATGCACGGCTCGCTTAACCCATTTGCTAGCGATACTGAAAAAGCATCCATAGCAAGTCCGACGCCTAAAAGTACACTACTTAAAAAGAACTGAAAATCCCACATAAAAACCTTTACAATTTTGAATTACTAATATTATATGCCAAACTTTTAAAAAATGCAATAAAACAGCCGTACTTTTCAGGGTACGGCTGTTTTTCGCCTAAAATAGGCGATTGATTTTACAAACTTTTACGCTTTAGGGAGTAAACTTTATAAAGTCTCGTAAAAGTTGTAATATCATATAAGTTTTTAAGGATTTACTCTTATTCACCTTGTGGTGCTGGAGGCGCTTGATGACCACCGTGGCCAAAATGTTCCCTCATTTCTTCCTTTTTGCTTTCAAGGTAATCTCTAGCAGTTTGTTCAGCATTTGAAATGGCTTGTTCAAAACGGTCTCTAGCATCCTTGCAACCGTCGATTTTATCACCTAGCATATCTTCTATTTTATCTAAATCTTCTTCAGAAAGTTTACGCTTTACTACGTCAAATACGCCCTCGCTTTCGGTTACGGCGGTATCTTCTACCCAATCTAAATTGTCGGTATAAATAGTCCTGTTCGCTTTTTTGATTTCGTTTAGCGCGTGGTTCTTTGCTATTTGCAACAACCAAGCCCTTGCGTTTATGCCGGCTTTGTATTTATCAATATTCCGTTTTACTTTTAGATAGACTGTTTGCATCGCGTCTTCAGTGTCTTCGTGGTGATGTAAATAGGTGTATAAAAAGGAATACACACCCTTTTTTGTTTACAAGTAAAAAACTTCAAACGCTTTATTGTCACCAACTTGAACAGAGCGCAAGAACCTATCTAGTTCTCTATTGTTCATTGCTTACTCCCTTTGCCAGTTAAACAAAGTAAAAATAGGTTTTGTTGCAAAAAAATTCTTTTTTTTAATAATTTTAATTATTTTAAAATAAAAAGTCAATATTTAAAAATAAAAAAATCCTATTTCAACACATAACGGTATTTCCAAAACTAACCAAATGCAATAAAAAACGGTGCAAAGTTTTTGCACCGTAATTTTTTTATTTTATTTGAAAGTTCATATAGTTTAGATGATATCGGATAATTTTTCCACCCATTCACCCTTATAGAATTCTATAATACCACTATCAACACTTTCTCTAATATCGCTTTCAATAGGCAATTTTTTAACAACATCAACGCCATGATTAGACGCAACTTCTTCAATACGACTTTCGCCAAAAACAGAAAGTTTTTTGCCACAGTCAGGGCAAGTAAAATAAGACATATTTTCAACTATGGCAACGATTTTAACGCCCATCATTTCGGCCATCTTAACAGCCTTTTCGACAATCATTGAAACGAGGTCTTGTGGAGTGGTTACGATGATAATACCGTCGATAGGAAGAGATTGAAAAACCGTCAAAGGCACGTCTCCCGTACCAGGTGGGCAGTCAACGAACATAGTGTCGATATCACCCCATCTAACGTCCGTCCAAAATTGCTTTATTACACCTGCAATAACCGGACCACGCCAAATCACAGGCGAAGTTTCGTCTTCTAAAAGACAATTCATAGACATAATTTTTATACCTGTAGCAGTTTGAATAGGTAAAAGATATTTGTCGTCGGCAACTGCAGTTTCAGTCATACCAAAAGCCTTTGGAATAGATGGGCCAGTTACGTCGGCGTCCAAAATAGCAACCTTTTTACCTTTACGGCTTTCAGCAACAGCCAAAAGCGAAGTCACCAA
Source organism: Christensenellaceae bacterium (assembly GCA_045655805.1). Taxonomy (GTDB): domain Bacteria; phylum Bacillota; class Clostridia; order Christensenellales; family Borkfalkiaceae; genus UBA11475. Next base: position 44,663 of record JAZOPZ010000022.1, on the reverse strand, counting down.
AGACTTACCTACGCCACCCTTACCACTAACTACGGCGTAAACCTTTTTAATATTTGATTCGGCGTTCATCGGCGCTTTAAAGTCCACCTTTTTATCTTGGCAACCCGATGCAGACGCACAGTTAGAACAATCGTGATTACAGTCGCTCATAAAATTCTCCTTAATAAACTTTATTATCGCCATTATTGTAGCACCTTAAACTTATGGTGTCAAACTAAAACGACAAAAGTACTAAATTAAAATTCAAAAGTTTATTTTCGATTTACTTTTTACGGTTACTGTGTTATACTTTTTTTATGGAAGTTTACAATACCTTAAGCGAATATCTTAAATCCTTGCACGGCGAAAGGGTTTATAAAATAGCCCTTGACGGTGGTTTTACCTGCCCCAATCGCGATGGAACGAAAGGTTTTGGTGGTTGTATTTTTTGCAACGAACAAGGTTCGGGCGAGCACACTAAAAACGGTAGTATTTCTGAACAAGTCACCCGTCAAATACAAGTTGCAAAGGCGAAAAATAAAGGTAAAAAATTTATTGCGTACTTTCAAAATTTTTCCTCAACCTATGCCAAGGTAGAAAAACTTAAAAGCCTTTACCAAGAGGCTTTGTCTTTTGATGAAGTTGTAGGGCTAGCCATTGCAACCCGTCCCGATTGCATCACGGATGAAATAGCAAGAATAATCAAAACGGTCGCGTTTGACAAGACCGTTTGGGTCGAACTTGGTCTACAGACGGCAAATGAAGTCGTCGCAAACTTTTCAAATAGGGGTTTTAGTAACGCCGATTATCTTAACGCAGTACGCATTTTGCACGCGCACGGTATACCCGTCGTCACCCACTTACTTATAGGGCTTGACGGTGAAAATTTAGACAGCGTAATAAAAAGCGTTGATTTAATTAACCAAGCAAAAACCGACGGTGTTAAAATTCACTCGCTATTTATTTTAGAAGGCACGGCTTTAGGTGAACTTTACAAAAAAGGCAAGTTCACGGCTATTAGTCGTGATTTTTACGTAAAAGCCGTTTGCTATATTTTGACGCATATTGATAAAAAAGTAATAGTACATAGACTAACTGGCGACGGGGAAAAATCCCGTATTTTAGCGCCCGAGTGGAGTAAGGAAAAAAAGGCAAATCTAAACTCTATTAAAAACGAAATGCTTAAAAACGGCTACACTCAAGGTTGTTTTTATAAAGGATAAAATTATGAAAGGTGAAATTGCATACCAAAACTTTACTTCTGGACTCGCTTGTTCACAAGCAGTTGCCCTTGCTTTTAAGGAAGAAATCGGCATAGACGCAGAACTGCTCAAAGATATGACTTTGGGCTTTGGTGGTGGCGTTGGTAGACAACGCCTAGTGTGTGGCGCAGTATCGGGTATGGTAACGGCAATCAGCGCTCTTTGTGCTAAAGGCAAAAACAAGGTTGAACTTTACAAAATTATTCAAGATGCCTGTGCTGATTTTAAAGAAGAATTCGGTTCTCTTATATGCGCCGAACTTCTGGGCGAAAAACCCCTTGCAAAGCCAACGCCTAACGCCGAAGAACGCACTCCTGAATACTACAAAAAACGCCCTTGCGCTGAAATTTGCCGTATCGCAGGCAATATTGCCGAAAATTATATCAATACTAATCGATCGAGATAATTATGAAAACATTAACTTTAAAAGAGCGAGTTGAAATTTACACTCGCAAATATAGTTTTTCAAAAAATGGTGAAATAACAGTTGAAATTTACGAAACTACTCACCCACAAGATATCTTAACCAAAAAAGAACTTCGTTTTGACGAGATTATACTTTCCTTCGTAGCGCCTAAAGGTAGGGATTTTGGCGGGCTATTTATTTTGGACAAGACAACGGATTTCCCTTTCCAACTTTTCGTTGAAAAAGGCAACTGCAAAATAGGAACGACATATCAAGTGGGTTTTTTCAAAAAGTTTAAGGTTGAAAAAATCATTTCTTTATACGAAAATTTAGGAACTACGATTAGAAAATTTAAAAAATAAAAAGGAGCGACTAGTCGCTCCTTTCTTATGGATTTTTTCGGGAAGGCTGTCCTTTTTAAGAGTCAGGCGTGGCGTGATGCCACGCCTTTTCTCGTGCTATTTAATTTTCTTCTCTTAAATGCACATCGAAGGTCAGTCATCTCAAGCCCTTAACTACCTAAAAGTGAAAGGACGGCGCTATTGTCGCAAAAATTTGCACGACAATAAAACCCTAAATAAGCCGATTTGTTTCCCTTTACAAAAAACGACTACGGGCAAATGTCCACGTTCTTGGACATCTGCCTATTTTTTCTTTAATATGTAAAAAGTATTTTCAATATGTCGTAAATTGGTTTCCTTTTGCAATATTTTCTAATACCCATTGTTTGCACAAAAGACGTAATGTTTTTTAATGCTTGCGGATTCCAAACTTTGATAGACGATAAATCTCCAAATTCGCATTTAGTCGAATCAGCAATATGTTTTAACTCTTGGTTGATAGTTTTATTATCAATAGATACAACAACGATACGGCATTTTTTATCCGTTGTTTTAATATGTTCAATTAATGAGATATACTTTTGCTCGAAAGCAACTTTATTTTCATTGAAAAAATCAATGTCGTTTGTGCCAATATGTAACAAAACCGTATCGGGTATTAAATTTTTAATACAACTATCATACAACTCAATAGAATTTTCCAAATTTAATTCTAAAAAACTTCTATTGTATACGGGGCAATCAAGTTCAAAAGATTGTACCAATTCACTTGCGGGAATTTCAGTATCAATACCTTCCCCAAAAATAACGACGCCGTTTTTTAATGCAAACTCATTTAACTTTTGATATTTTTTTATTTGTGTTTCCATAATTCTACTCCTTTTCATTTGTTTTTTTATCTAAATGATAATTTCTAAAATACACGATAACGTTCAACATTACAATTAACAAATTGATTATGTAAACGATAAAAACGTAATTAAATTGCCCGTTGACGATTTTTGCCGTTATCCCTGCGAAATACCCCGTAATTATCAAAAGAATAAACGGTAAACTCGCACCTTTCGTTGTTCCTGCTTTGTATGCCTTTACCACGTTGATAGGCCAAGACAAGCCAAAGCATACCAGCATTATTGTTTCAAAAATTGCGCCCATAAAAATCTCCTTGTGTTTTATTTGCCAAGATTATAAACGCGTTTTTTTAGCAAGTCAATATTAAGAAAATTCTATAAAAATTTTTCTTGTTTTTTTATTTATTTTACTTATGAAAGTATTTAGGAAAGTAAATAAAATTGTAATTTTAGTTAAATAATGCTATAATAGTGCAAAACAATAGAAAAGGTATAGCGTTATGGTTAAAAGAAAAGATATTTCACACAACAATTCAAAAAGTTCTTTAACAAAAATACAACGTAAAATTTCCATCACGCAAATTATCCTTATTATTTCGTTGTCGCTAATTCTTGCTGTTGTTGGTATTATTATCAATATCCGTTTTCAAAGAGAAAGAATTGACAAGAATTTGCAAAATATAGCTGAAACGATCGCAACGTCGCCTATACTTAAAAACAATGATTTTCAAAACGGAACGGCCAACGAACAAGAAAGTCTTATGGACTATTTGGATTCGTTGAAAAAATCGATATCGGACGTTGACGTTATATCTATTGTTAATAGTAACAACACCCGTTTTTACCACACTAATCATACGCTTATAGGAACAGAATACGACGGAGAAACGCCAAATCTTTCAAGCGATAAAACCTTTTATATTGTAAATACAAATGGTCCGTCGGGAGCGCAACGGCGTGCTTACTCGGCTCTATATAGTAGCGACGGACAATATCTCGGTTTTATAATGGTTATCATTTTAACCGAACACGTCAACGCAAGTTTTACGCCTATTCTTATTACCTATTCAATAATTACCTTTATCGTAATTTTTGTTGAAATTTTAATTTCATCATATCTTTCTAAAAACATTAAAAAGCGTTTGCTTGGTTATGAACCCGATACGATTTCGGCGATGTACCTTGTGCGCGACAATATTTTAGAATCGCTTGAAGAAGGCATTATCGCCATAGATAAAAACGGAAAAGTTTTATTTGTAAACAGTTCCGCAATAACAATACTCGATAAAGACAAAACGCTTACCGTCAACAATTTAATCGGCAAAAACATTACGCAAATTTCTAATGGTATGGTTATTGGTCAAGCATTGAAAGGCGAAGAAAAAGAATTAAATATCCACGAACAAAACAGCGAAGGCATAGACGTTTTAATTGACCGTATTCCTATTAAAAATGACGGCGAAACAGTAGGTACAATCGGGATACTGCATAATCGCGCCGAATACACAAAACTAATGGAAGATTTATCGGGGACTCGATATCTTGTAGATTCAATGCGTGCGAATAATCACGATTTTACAAACAAGTTACACGTTATTTTAGGGCTTATTCAAATGGAAATGTACGAACAAGCAACGTCGTATATTGAAAATATAACAATAGTTCAGCGTGCTACAATAAGCAAAATTATGAACTCGATAAATGAACCTGCGCTCGCCGCCTTACTTATAGGCAAAACTGCAAGAGCGTCTGAACTAAACGTAAAATTTACTTTGCGTGAAAGTTCTTATTATTCTAATGCAGATTTGATATTACCCACCGAAGTTTTAATAACAGTTATAGGCAATTTAATTGAAAATGCGTTTGAAAGTATGAACGAAAAAGAAAATGCGGTGGATACGCAAAAAGAATTACTATTTGGTATTTACTCTAAACCTAATGCCCTATTAATTACTGTTGACGATACGGGACTTGGTATTTCCCCCGAAAACATAAAGCGCATATTTGAAAACGGTTATTCAACAAAAGGTAAAAATCGCGGTACGGGCTTATATCAAGTTAAAGCAATGGTAGATAATCTCGGTGGACAAATAACAGTTGAATCGCAAGAAAACGTTGGTACTTCTTTTTCCGTCAGTTTTTCAAAATAATAAAAGGTAGGTATTTACTATGTATAAAGTTTTAATCGTTGAAGACGACCCTATGGTTGCAATGATTAACGAACAATACGTTTGCAGACATAAATCTTTTACGGTTGTCGGCAAATGTAAAGACGGTGATAAAGCATTGAAATTTATAAATGAAAATCCCGTTGACCTTATTATTTTAGATGTTTTTATGCCACATACGGACGGTTTTGAGACCTTGCGACAATTAAGAAAAGAACAATGTTTGGTGGATGTAATTATGGTTACGGCTGCGAACGACAGAGAATCTCTTGAACAAGGTTTACATTTAGGCGTGGTTGATTATCTTGTGAAACCGTTTACTTTTGATAGATTTCGACTTGCTTTAGATAAGTTTATATCACAAAAACAAGTATTAAAAGATTTTGACACACTCGACCAGGCAAACATTGATTTTATTATTGATAAAACAAGAAAGCAAATGCAAGATTCTTTTCCAAAAGGGATACAAGATAAAACTTTACAAGCAATTATTTCTTGCCTTAAAAAGAATAAAAACACTCCGATTACGAGTGATTTCATTTCCGAACAAACGGGATTAACGGCTGTCACTATTCGTAGATATATGAGCTTTTTAGAAGAAAGCGGAAAAGTTGTAGGAGAATTGAATTACGAAACAGGTGGTAGACCTTGTATGTACTATCACTTAAAGTCCAAACAAGAATAATAAAAATACGTTAATTTTATTTATTAACGCAGTTCTAATCAAAGAATTTTACCAAAAGAAAAAAATCAGACTCCGTTATGGAATCTGATTATTTCTTTTGACCGCTTAAAAGTGCAATTTCCTATAAATTTTTAATGTTTCAAAAAATCCCTAAGAGTGACGCCCTTAGTCGCTCCTTTCTTGTTTTATTCACCCATCATTTGTTTGATAATGTTAAATATCAAACCCTTGCTAACTTCAAGATAGTGTTCGTCTTCAGTTAAGCAGTAATAATCGATAACGCCGATTAAAATATTAAAAATAGCGTCTACGTCTTCAAACGATTTATTAAGATTTTCCGCTATCGCCTTTTTGCAATCGAAATATTTTGCGTGTAATTCTTTAACTACGACGCGCAACTTCTTCATATAATTAGGACTTACTAAAACTTGGAATAAAAACCTCATTTCAGCGCGAGCAGAATAAAATTCTTTAATCATCTTTTCGATATCTTCAAACAAGTCACCTTCACTCATAACGTGCTTGTAAACTCTATTGTAAACGCTGTCAATACCGCGTTCAGCGCAAGCCATAACGATATCTTCTTTACATTCGAAATAATCGTACATCACCTTTGGGTTAACCTTTGCGGTTTCACACAAAGCCGTAATTGAAGTCCCCTCTATACCCGTTTTAGCAAAAGCCTTTAAACAATTATCAATTATTTTAGATTTTTTAGCATCACGACGCGCTTGAAGTGCAATTTTATCTTTCATTTTAATCCCTCATCTAACAGTATTCGACAAAATCTTCTCGTTATATTTTACAAAAACTATTCGGCAATGTCAATACTTTTTAGGCAAAAACATAAGTAATTTTCAGTAAATTTTATTTTTAACTAAAAATACCTGCAAACATTTTGCCTAAACGCCAAAACGACGCTTGACAAGTTAGTTTTTGCGTGATATAATACCCTTAACTTAAAAGGCATAGACGGAACAAGTAGGCTTTTTTGTCGGCTAAAGAGAGGGGGCGTTAGGTGCAAGCCCTTGCCAAAATAAAGTTTGAAACCACTCCCGAGCCCCGCGCGTTAAAAAGCGTCGGCGTGAATCTGCGTAAACGATAAATCAAGTAACAATTAAGGTGGAACCGTGCTAACAAGCGCCCTTAAAATAGGGGCGTTTTTTATTTGCGCGAAAGGAGTTTATATGAAAGTTATTTATAACGACGGTACAGTTGGTGAAATTGCAAAGGAAGAAGAATTACACGTAATCCGTCACACTTGCGCTCACGTACTTGCTCAAGCAGTAAAGCGTTTATACCCACAAGCAGATTTTGCTTTTGGTCCAGCAACTGAAAAGGGCTTTTTCTACGACGTAGACCTTGGTGACGTAAAACTTTCCGACGAAGATTTGCCTAAAATCGAGGCGGAAATGAAAAAAATCGTCAAAGAAAATTTGCCTATTAAATCGTTTATCTTACCTAGAGAAGATGCTATTCGCCTTATGGAAGAACGAGGTGAAAAATATAAGGTTGAACATATCGTTGAAGACCTTGCCGACGACGTTCCTATAAGTTTTTACCAACAAGGTGAACATATTGATATGTGCGTAGGCCCACACCTTACCTACACTAAAGCGCTTAAAGCGTTCAAACTTACGCAAACTTCAGGCGCTTATTGGAAAGGCGACAAGAACAATAAAATGCTTACCCGTATCAACGGTATTGCTTTTCCGTCACAAGAAGACCTTGACGCCCATCTCAAACTTTTAGAAGAGGCCGAAAAGCGCGATCACCGTAAAATCGGCAAAGAAATGAACCTTTTTATGCTTTGTGACGAAGGCCCAGGCTTTCCGTTCTTTATGCCTAAAGGTATGGCGCTTAAAAACGCTTTAATCGACTACTGGCGTGAAATCCACTATCGCGACAATTATTTAGAAGTTTCTACCCCACTCATTATGAACAGACGCTTGTGGGAAACTAGCGGTCACTGGGATCACTATAAAAACAATATGTATTCGACCACGATTGACGAAGAAATTTTCTGCGTTAAGCCTATGAACTGCCCAGGTGGCGTTATGGTTTATAGAAGTCAACCACACAGTTATCGTGATTTACCACTTAAAATCGGCGAACTCGGTATCGTTCACCGTCACGAATTAAAAGGCGCATTGCACGGTCTTATGAGGGTGCGTTGCTTTACTCAAGACGACGCGCACATCTTTATGCGTCGCGACCAAATTGAAAGTGAAATCGTAGGCGTAGTTCACCTTATCAACGAAGTATATTCAAAATTCGGCTTTAAGTATTTCGTAGAACTTTCTACCCGTCCTGAAGACAGTATGGGTTCTGACGAAGATTGGGAAAGCGCTACCGAAGGTCTTAAATCAGCGCTTGAAAAACTCGGGTTAAATTATATTATTAACGAGGGCGACGGTGCTTTCTATGGTCCTAAAATCGACTTCCATTTAGAAGATAGCCTTGGCAGAACTTGGCAATGTGGCACTATTCAACTTGACTTTCAAATGCCTATCAACTTTGGTTTAGAGTATATGGATGAAACCGGCGCAAAACAACGCCCTATTATGATACACCGCGTATGCTTTGGCTCGATTGAAAGATTTATCGGTATCTTAACCGAACATTTTGCAGGTAAGTTCCCTGCTTGGCTTGCACCAGTTCAAGCAAAAGTATTGCTCGTTTCAGAAAAGAGCGCCGACTACGGTAAACAAGTGTTTGACGCCCTTAAAAACGCAGGCTTTAGATGCGAACTCGATACCCGTAATGAAAAAATCGGCTATATGATAAGAGAGGCTCAAGTGGTTGAAAGAGTTCCTTATATAATCATTATCGGCGCTAAAGAAGTCGAACAAAACCTTATTTCCGTTAGAAACCGTGACACCAACGAAACCACTACCTATACTTTAGACGATTTTATCGCAAAACTAACTAACGAAACCAAAAATCGCATATAACGGTATCGTAAAACTTAACCAAAATTAAAAAGGGAGCAACTGCTCCCTTTTAGTTTTATATTAAATCTATACTAAATAAATATTTCTATTAGTTGGATCACCGTTAAGGCTTTGATAAGTCTTAAAGTCAGCAAGAGTTATGCCATGACTTAATTGGCTATCGTAAGCCCCTAATGTATAGCCGTCATACCTAAAAACGGTCAACTTTCACGATACCATTCCTAACCAAACCCGTATTTTAAGCAAACAAAAAGCCCCTTGTCCCAGGGGCTTTATATTTTTTTACCAGTCTTCCTTAATATAACGACAAGGCTGTTTTACGTCGTCGTAATAATCCATATATTTTTCTTTATCAGTTAAAGAACTTCCACGCTCGTCGAGTTCTTCTTCAGGAATAACGCCGTCGTCGTCAAGACTGTCAGAAAGTTTCATTAAATCAAGCAAAGACATACTCTACCCTCGCTTGTTGATAATTTGGGCGTAACCACCCTCGCCGTAACGCACGCATTTTGAAACCCTTGCAAGCGTTGCTGAAGAAATTTCAGTTTCCTCAATAACCTCACTATAAGTTTTGCCGTCCAAAAGCATTTTTGCCGACTTTAAGCGTTGGCACATTGCCTCTAACTCTTTAATCGTGCAAAGGTCGCCCAAAAACTTTTCGCATTCTTCTTCGTTTTCAAGTTTAATAAGTTCGGCGTATAATTCTTTAAGCATAGGCTTGTAATTTTTCAAAGTCATAATTACACCTGCTCTGCTGATTTAGCGAAAAACGCTTTAGTCTTTTCACTTTTAGGATTATCGAAAATTTCAGACGGAGTGCCCATTTCTTCAATAACGCCATCAGCCATAAAAATAATTTTATCGGAAACCCCACGGGCAAATTCCATTTCGTGCGTAACGATTATCATAGTGTGATCTTCTTCCGAAAGCCCTTTGATAACCTTTAACACTTCACCCGTAAGTTCAGGGTCTAATGCCGAAGTAGGTTCGTCAAAACATAAAATATCAGGTGAAAGCGCAAGCGCCCTTGCTATTGCTACCCTTTGTTGTTGACCACCAGAAAGTTCACACGGGTAGTTGAACATTTTTTCTTTAAGCCCTACTCTAGTTAAAAGTTCAGTTGCCTTTTGCGCATTTTCGGCTTTTAAAACTTTCATTTGTTTTTTGCGTTCAAAAAACTTTACGCCGTTTGCTTTAAGTTCGTTTAACGATTGAACGTTTAGCGCAAGCGTAACGTTTTCAAGCGCGTTATATTGTGGGAACAAATTAAAGTTTTGGAACACCATACCAAAAGTTAAACCGCTGTTGATTTTAATTTTTTTGCCTTTTGCGTCAACAGGTAAAGGAAACACCACTTTACCATCAACAGTAATTGAACCACTATTTGGTTCTTCAAGGTTGTTAAGGCATCTTAAAAGAGTGGTTTTACCGTTACCGGAAGAACCTATTATTGAAACGACCTCACCCTTTTCCATCTCAAAAGAAACGCCTTTTAAGACTTTCGTTTCGCCAAAATCTTTATAAATATCTTGTACTTGTAAATATGCCATAATTACACCTTGTAGTAAGAAAGTTTCTTTTCAATATAGCCGAAAAGCAAGGTCAAAATACCATTAAAAATCAAGTAGAACGTTGACGCTACTATAAACGGATATAAAACAACGTAGGTATTTACCGCGTGATTTGTAGCATTCAACAAATCAACAACGCCTAAAATTTGAGCAAGCGCAGTATCTTTTACTAGCGTTATAATTTCGTTACTCATAGGCGGAATTATACGCTTAACAACTTGCATTAAAATTACCTTAAAAAAGATTTGAGTTTTATTAAGACCTAAAACTTGACCAGCCTCTGATTGACCTTTAGTGATGGACTCAATACCCGCCCTAAAGATTTCAGAAAAATAGCAAGCGTAATTAATTACAAACGCTATTGCAACGAATACAAACATAAGCGAATTTATGCTCATACCTAATAACTTGGCAATATCTTTATTCATTGCGCCGAACATACTAGGTAAAAAACTTACGAGCAATATTTGCAACATAAGTGGCGTGCCTCTAATTACCCAAATAATTCCTTTCATTAAGTACTTTAACGGTTTAAATTTTGACATTGAACCAAGCGCTATCAATAATCCAAGCGGTAACGCAAGAACAAGGGTTACGGCAAATAACGCTAGCGTTACGCCGAACCCTTGTGCAAGTTCCGCTAAAATTTCTAACAAAGTTTCCATTTAAATTTTACCGGTTAATTTTATGTTATTATTCGCCCTTAATTACACTTTCACCTGCAGAGCCTGCTTCAGCGCCCATAATTGCATCGCTGAAACTATCCTTGTCGGAATACTTACCAACATCAGATGCTTTTACAACTGCCACTTGGTTGTTGTAAAGGTATGGAACTGAAATACACATATTTGATGCTCTTTCTTCAGTAATGGTGAGACCGTTCCAAATAAGGTCGATAGTTCCGTTTGAAAGCAATGCTTCTTTAGTATCCCAGTCGATTTCTTTAAATTCAATTTCAAGATTTAATGAATACATTTGATTAAGACAAGCGACCACTGCTCTTGCTAATTCGGTGTCAAAACCTGTAAATTGACCTGCTTTAGTGTAAGCAATAGGTGCAAATACGGTATAACCAACAACGATTTTGCCGTCTTCTTTAATTTTATTCCAACTGTTGTCAGTTGCGCCTGCATATGGATTAGTAGCACCGTCAAGCGCTAATGAATCTTGAACACCAAAAAGTTCAGCAATAGTATCTACAGCACCAGCCGCATTGAGCGCAATTAACGCTTTGTTGATTTCCGACATAAAGGCTTTGTCGTCTTTTCTGCCCGCAATACCATATTCTTCTTGTGCTAAAATAAGATTATCTACAATAGCGATTTCACCAACGAAATCACCTTCAACTTCATAATAGCCAGCCATAACGGAATCGATTACTACAGCGTCAACCGAACCTGCTTTAAGTTGAGTAAGCGCATCTAATTGACTATCGTAAGTAATAAGGTCACTACCAATAGCGAGTTCATCTTTTTTTCCACAAGCGGTTGCTGTGAAAAGACAGGTTGCACCTAAAATAAGTGCGAGTAACATTGAAAATAACTTTTTCATTTTTAACTCCTTTTATAAAGCGTTTCACTTTAACACTTTATCTTGCTAAATTGTTTTTGTATTTGTATTATACTTTATCACGATAAAGAAGTAAAGCGGTTTGACGCACTTTTTTTAACTTTTTTAAAAATTTTTTTCAGCAAAGAAAAAGGCGCTGTTTTTTTGCGCCTTTTAAAATTTTTGACATACGAATATTGACTTTTTAATTTTTGAATATAAAATATTCCTGCAAACAAAAATATAGCGCACGCATACGCGCACGCTATAATTAAATTACATAGTTTCGTGTATAGTACGGTTGATAACGTCGTCTTGTTGTTTTTTAGAAAGTTTAATAAAGTTAACTGCATACCCAGAAACACGAATAGTAAGTTGTGGGTATTTTTCAGGGTGAGCCTGTGCGTCCAACAAAGTCTCCCTGTTAAATACGTTTACGTTTAAGTGGAAACCACCGTTTGCCATATAACCGTCGAGCATATTTACCAAGTTTTCGGATTTATTTTCTTTACCGAGAGATTCAGGCGTTACCGAGAAAGTATTTGAAATACCGTCACGAGCATAATCGTAAGGAATTTTAGCAACTGATTCAAGCGATGCGAGAGCACCGTGAGTATCTCTACCGTGCATTGGGTTTGCGCCCGGTGCAAGTGGTTCGCCTGCCCTTCTACCGTCAGGGGTGTTGCCCGTCTTTTGACCGTATACTACGTTAGAAGTGATAGTCAATATTGAAGTAGTAGGTTCGCTATCACGATAAGTTTTATACTTTCTAATTTTAGTCATAAAGGTTTTGATAAGCCAAATTGCAATATCGTCAACGGCGTCGTCGTTATTGCCGTATTTTGGAAAATCACCAACGGTCTTGAAGTCGATAATCATACCGTCTTCATCACGAATTGGGTAAACCTTTGCGTACTTGATTGCCGAAAGTGAATCGACTGCGCAAGAAAAACCTGCGATACCCGTTGCAAAGAAACGGTGTACGTTGGTATCGTGTAACGCCATTTCTAACGCTTCGTAACTGTATTTATCGTGCATAAAATGGATAAGGTTCAACGCATCAACGTAAATGTTTGCGAGCCAATCCATCATATTTTCATACTTTTCAATAACGTCGTCGTAGTTAAGTGGCCCGTCGGAAAGAACGGGAGTAAATTCAGGCGAAACTTGTAAAGGTTTGCCAGTCTTTTTATCCTTGGTCATTTCGTCCTTACCACCGTTGAGAGCGTAAAGCAAGCACTTTGCAAGGTTAGCACGCGCACCGAAGAATTGCATATCTTTACCTTGGCGCATACAACTTACGCAACAAGCGATAGCGTAGTCGTCGCCCATACGAGGACGCATAAGTTCGTCGCTTTCGTATTGAATAGACGATGTTTTTATAGAAATTTCAGCACAATATTTTTTAAATTCTTTAGGTAAGTACGGAGACCATAAAACCGTAAGGTTTGGTTCTGGCGCAGGTCCTAAATTTTCAAGCGTATGGAGCATTCTGAACGAGGTTTTGGTAACCAAAGTTCTACCATCCGTACCCATGCCACCGATAGATTCTGTAACCCAAGTAGGGTCCCCAGAGAAAAGTTCGTTATATTCTTTAGTGCGCATAAACTTAACGATACGAAGTTTCATAACGAATTGGTCGATAAGTTCTTGCGCTTCAAGTTCGGTTAAAGTGCCGTTTGCAATATCTCTTTCAATATAAATGTCCAAAAAAGTTGTATTTCTACCGATACTCATTGCAGCACCGTTTTGGTCCTTGATTGCGCCAAGATAACCAAAATAAAGGGCTTGTACCGCTTGTTGAGCGTTGGTAGCAGGTTCAGAAATATCGCAACCGTAAATCTTTGCCATTTCTTTAAGAGATTTGAGCGCTTTGATTTGGTCGGCGAGTTCTTCCCTATCACGAACCTTATCGGCAGTCATAGTGCCTTTAATATTTGCTTTGTCAGCCTCTTTTGCCTCGATAAGTCTATCAACACCGTAAAGAGCAATTCTACGATAGTCGCCGATAATTCTACCCCTACCGTAAGTATCAGGCAAACCCGTTAAAATGTGGGCAGTCCTTGCTTTGCGCATTTCAGGCGTGTAAGCGTCGTAAACTGCGTCGTTATGCGTTTTGCGATATTTGGCAAAATTTTCCTTAACAGTTTCGCTTAATTGATAACCGTACATATTGAGGGCTTGTTCTGCCATCTTGATACCACCAAACGGAAGTAAACCACGCTTAAACGGTTTGTCCGTTTGAAGACCTACTATCTTTTCTAAATCTTTATCAATATAACCTGCTGGGTGCGAAGTTAGTGAAGATACGATTTCAGTATCAGCGTCTAAAACGCCACCGGCTTCACGCTCCTTTTTAGAGTAGTCTGTTATAATATCCCACAATTTAAGACTAGCGTCAGTTGCAGGTTGCAAGAACTCCGAAGAACCTTCATACGGAGTATAGTTGTGCTGAATAAAGTCACGCACGTTGATTTCGTGTGTCCAAACACCACTTTTAAATCCTTCCCATCCGATGTATTTCATATAAATTCTCCTTTAATGGCGTCAATTTACGCCGAGTAAGTTTTTGACTTTTTGTACCGTTTTTTTATCTGGAACTACTACGCCGTCAAGCGAATAAGCAATGCCTAGTTTTTCATACTTCACCCTACCTAGAGTGTGGTATGGTAAAACTTCAACCTTTTTGACGGTGGATAATCCGTCGATAAATTCTTTTAATTTTAAGATATCTTCTTCGCCGTCCGTAAGCGTTGGACAAAGAACGTATCTAATCCAAATATCTTTGCCGTTATCACTTAAAAACTTTGCGAACGCCAACGTGTTTTTGTTGCTTTTGCCCGTGATAAACAAATGCTGTTTATCATCAATATGCTTTACGTCTAATAAAAAAAGGTCGATATATTGCAAAAGTTCACGATGCTTTTTTACACAGTCGTCGTTAGCATAATCGAAGGTAACGCCAGAAGTATCAACCGCAGTATGAATACCATTACTTTTAAGTTCTTTGGCAAGTTCGATTATGAAATCGATTTGTTCAAGCGGTTCGCCCCCCGAAAAAGTAACGCCACCGTTTTTAATATAATTTTTATACTTTAGAACGGTTGAAACAGCCTCTTGCACAGTAATTTGCCTTGACTTATCAAGCGCCCAAGTGTCAGGATTGTGACAATACTTACAACGCATTTTACACCCCTGAAAGAAGAATACGAATCTTATCCCTGGCCCGTCTACCGTGCCGAAACTTTCAGTTGAGTGAATATACCCTACCAAACTTGCCACCTGTCCTTTTTTAAGAGAGATTTTCTCTTAAAAATATTATAGCACACCAGTAGTAAAATTTCAAACTAAAACTACAAGTTTAAAATAAATATTTTAAACTACTTTAATATCGCTTGGTTTTTACTTCTGTTTTTGGCAATAATTGTAAATCTTAACAATATTGTCAAAAAAATTATCGTGGCAATAAAAATTAGAGGTAAAATTGCGCAAAAACCGTATAAAATTCCTATAAAATTAATAAAAAGAGCAGTAGAATAGGCTATCAAAAATTGCAAAAAAACGGCAAGACGAAAATCCTTTTTAGAAGAAAATTCTTTTTTCATGGTTGATAATGCCGAAAAACAAGGTGTGTATAAGTTTATGAAAACTATAAACCCAAACGCTGAAAAACCGTTTGCAAATTCACCCGTACTTAAAGCAAGCGCTGGAATAATCCCTTCTCTAGCAAATACGCCACATAAAAGCGCTACGCCGAAATCTTCACCTAAAAAACCGAGTGGCTTAAGAAAAATGCCAAATAAAGAGCCTAGCGTAAAAATTATTGAATTTTTTTCTCCGTATTCTAGCGAAAATGAAAACGACGACAAAAACCATATGAGTATGGAAACTAAAACGATTACCGTGCCCGCCTTTTTGATAAAATTCATTACTTTTTCTTTAAGGACGGCAAAAATGCTTGCTAAACTTGGCGCGCGATAGGTTGGTAATTCCATAACGAAATCGCCGTTGTCTTCACCATAAACGCCGAATCGTTTTAAAATAAATCCAGACAAAAAGACGATAGAAAAAGTAGTTAAAACGGCAAACACGGAAACTAGCGCAGGATTAGAAAAATACCTTTGCGCAACCCACAGCATTACTGCTATTTTTGCCCCACAAGGAAGTAGTGGCGTAAGTAAAATAGTGCGCGAGCGTTGGCTTTTATCATCTATAATACGAGTGGCTAGTACGCCGTTAACTCCACAGCCAAGAGAAGATAGTAGCGAAAAAGTTGCTTTACCAGACATCCCGACTTTACTCAAGAAACCGTCCGTTAAAAAAGCAATGCGAGAAGCATAACCCGTGAACTCGTAAAGCGACAAAAAGAAAAAGGTTATTACGACTTGTGGCAAAAAAGAAAGTACTTCCATCACCGAAGATAAAACCCCGTCAACAAGCAAAGAAGTCGCTATCTTGCTAACTGAAAGTTTCGTTAAATAACTTCGCACAACTATGGTTATTTTAGCAAATAGTGCTGAAAGTTTTTCTCCAAAAAATCCACCAACTGTGGTTGATATATAAAAAGTTAAAAATAAAATAATTGCCAAACAAAAAACAGCCGTGTACTTTCCTAACAACACCTTATCTGCAACAACGGTAAATTTTTCTGATACAGTTTGCTCTTTTTTGCTTAAAAATAGGTCGTCTACGACAATGTTTAGCGGTTTTGTAGAAACAGGTATGGTAGTGTTTGACAATACCGTTAGCATTAATTTTTGTACGCCAAGCCCTTTTTTTGCGCTGATTTCAACCACTGGACAACCGAGAATTTTAGAAAGTTTTTTGGTGTCTAAAACTATACCACTTTTAGATAATTCATCACAAAAATTAACGGCAAAAGTTACGGGTAAACCGAGCGATAAAAGTTCTCTAGCAAACGGCAAACTGCGCGCTAGTCTTGTGCCGTCAAGAACGGCAATTATCCCCTTTGCACCACCTTCTTTTAACTTTGATACGGCGACTTTTTCATCAAGAGAAATTGCCGTTAAAGAGTATGCGCCAGGGAGATCAAATATCGTTATTTTTTTGTCGGCAAAATATTTGCCTGATTTTACTTCAACCGAAACGCCTGCGTAATTCCCTACTTTAGCGTGCGTTTTTGTTAAACGATTAAAAAGAGTAGTTTTGCCCGAATTTGGATTTCCTGCTAAAAGATAATTCATATAATCCCCCCGTCTAATTTATGTAAATAAATTCCGGAGTATTACCTTACTTTTAAAAGTAAAAAAGCGGACTAATCCGCTTTTGGATTTCTATTATTTTTTTGTTTTTTTGGAGTTATCTTCCGTTACGGCAACTTCAGATAAATCTTCAATTTGCGCCCCTCGCCTATTTGCACGGCGTTCTTCTTTTAACCTTTCTTTTGCCAAGCGTTTTGCCTCACGCTTTTTTGCCAAGCGTTTATCAAGCATTTTGATGTTGCCGTTTGGTTTAGTGCGTTCAATAGGTTCCTGCCCCGTAATACGCTTAAAAAAGTTGCCGACTTCTACGGCTGGACGCTTAATATCTTCAATATCTTGTCGCCAAGCGTCTAAAATTAAATCCTTTTTATCTATGACGATTGCCGTTAAAATTTCAAACAATACTTGCAACACGAAAATTATTATCATTAGCGTTGCCAAAATAACTGCTATTGGCGTTGCCGACGTAGTTGCCGTATAAATACCGTAAATTGTTACACCGAGTGTATAGCCTTTGATTAAAATTTTAATCCATTTTAGCGTACGAGTAGTTATTTTTTTTGCTAAACGAGAACCTTCCCTTTTGCCGTTTGAAATTATTAAATCAAATATTAAATACGCCAATGAGATTATAAATAACGCTATATTTGCGTAAAAATTACCTATACTGCAAACTTCAAAAACCTCTAACACGATAGCCAAAGCAAAGTAAGCAAGAGTTATTACTTGCATACCTACCGTAAAAAGCCTTATTAACTTTTTTAAATCTTCCACTACCTTTTCAATAGCGACCTTAGTATAGTCAAACATAAATATAAACCTTTTTTCGTTTTGTTTATTATAACATAAATTACGACTATTTGAAATGATTTTAATCAAAAATATTACAAGCATATTTATTTTAACATAAATCGCAATCTTGTCAAAATAGTGTTTTGGTTAACTTTGGCAATACCGTTGTATGACAAAGCGTGACTTTTAATATAATAAATCTTCGACAATCCCTGACGATTGCCCGTGTTTTGCGCCACCTTTAAATTCTAACGGAGTTATCTTATATTCATCTTTAAAAATTTTGCAAAAATATGCAGTTGAATTGAAACCGCATTTTTCTGCCACGGTAGAAACGTTGTCCCTTTGATTTGACAAAAATTCTATAGCCTTTTTTAAACGAACTTTATTAAGATAAGTGGTATATCGTATACCCATTGACTTTTTGAACACGCGACACACGTAGGATTTGTTTAAAAAGAATTTTTGAGATACTTCGTCAACGCCCTTTATAGTAGCGTAATTAGAGTTGGTGAATTCAACTATTTTTTTAACGAGCATATCAGTGGAGTTGTCGTCATTTTTTACTGGTAAACTTTCTGCTATCTTAAACAAAAGTTCCCCAAGTTTTAACTTTACGGCAAAATCTTCGCCTTTCTCACGCAGAGAATACATTTCCGTTAAAATTCCAACTATCACTTCCTTATCGACGCCTTGTGGCTGTCTGTGATAAAAGTTAAATACGGTCATTAAATATTCCGCGGTCTTTTCGGAAAAAATTTCCGTCAATACGGTCGAGTTAAAATAAACTAAAAAACGCGTACCCCCTACACCGCTGGTCTTATGTAAACAACCGTTAGGAACTAAAGCAAATTCGCCGGTTTTAACGACGAAAAATTCTTCTTCAATAAAATAATCGCGCGCACCCGTAAGAAGATAATAAATCTCGTATTCTTCGTGTAGATGTAAGTTACGCTTATTTCTTACTGTGGCAACGTCAACAAATACACCGTATTTAGAAAAAAACTCATAAGCGTCCATAATTCACCAAAAGTCAATATTGTTATATTTATTATAGCATAAGTCCAAAATTTTGCAAGAAATTTATAAAATATTTTCTTATAATTAAGACGAATAAATCTTAAAGGAGAGAAATTATGAAGTTTGAAAACGGTAAAGTTAGTGAAATTAAAATCGCTTACGTTGGTGGTGGCTCAAGAAATTGGGCACATCTTTTAATGCGTGATTTGATTGAAACGGAGGACATTGCTGGCACGGTGGCGCTTTACGATATAAATAAAAAAGCAGCCGAAGACAACGCTATAATCGGCAACAAATACAACTATACCGAAAATGCAAAGACGCATTGGGATTATATTGCTACCGATACTATTGACGAGGCGTTATCGGGCGCTAACTTTGTAATAATTTCGATTTTACCTGGTACTTTTGATGAAATGGAATCTGACGTTCACACCCCTGAAAAATATGGTATTTATCAATCTGTTGGTGATACCGCAGGCGTTGGTGGTATTATTAGAGCGTTAAGGACGATACCTATGTTTGAAGTTATCGCTAAAGCAATTGAAAAGAACTGTCCTGACGCTTGGGTTATAAATTACACTAACCCAATGACGATGTGCGTGCGTACTCTTTATAAAACTTTTCCTAAAATTAAGGCTTTCGGCTGTTGCCACGAAGTTTTTGGCACTCAAAAAGTGCTTATGACTGCGCTTAAAGAATTTGCAGGAATTACAGTTGACGATAGACGAGAAATAAAAACGCTAGTTACTGGCGTAAACCACTTTACCTGGATAACACAGGCTACCTACAAAAATATTGATATATTCCCTTACTACGAAAAATTCTGCCAAAAATACGGCGATATCGGTTACTCTGAAAACATTGATAAAAATTGGCTTAACAACCACTTTGCGTGTGGACAAAAAGTTAAAATCGACCTTTTTAAACGCTACGGCGTAATCGCTGCAGCAGGTGATAGACACCTTGCGGAATTTTGCCCTAATAATTGGTATTTGAAAAACCCTGAACAAGTTAAAGAGTGGTGCTTTGCACTTACTCCTGTATCTTATAGAAAACAAGAGCTTAAAAACCAAATCAAGCACAGTGAAGAATTAGTTCGTGGTGAATGCGAGTTGACAGTTGGAAATTCTGGCGAAGAAGGCGTTATGCAAATACGCGCGCTTTTGGGGCTTTGCGATTTAACAACTAACGTAAACTTGCCAAACTTCGGGCAAATACCAAACTTGCCAATTGGCGTAGTCGTTGAAACCAACGCTTCTTTTAGAGCAAACGAAGTTTCTCCTGTATTTACGGGAAATTTACCAAGCAATATTTATCCACTGATAGCTAGAGTTGTTGGCGAACAAGAAACCGTAGTTGAAGGGGCTATGGAAAGAAACCTTGAGAAGGTTTTCGGCGCTTTTGCTAACAGCAATCAAATGAATTTAGATTTACCAACGGCAAAAAAACTATTTGATGAAATGATTGAAAACACTAAAAAATATTTAACAGACTATAATATTTAGGCAATGTGGCGCGTTTTTATAATACCGTTATATGTCAAAACATGACCTTTGATAAAAAAGAACTGCTTTTTGCAGTTCTTTTTTTGTACAATTAAATTAACACTTTTCTCTAAAAGTTGTAAAAAATAATCACCGATATTGACAAAAATATTTCGCTCTTATATAATGATACTAGGTGAAAAATATGGAAAATTTGGCTTGCAATTACAGTATTAAATATTTAAACGGTGGGTATGCCGTTTTATCGGAATTTTGGCACGACGAAAACGTTATGCTAAACGAGAATAAGTTTTTCTATATAACTGACGGTGAAATTATTATAAAAATTAACGGCGTTGAACATCTTTGCAAAGCAGGTGAAGTGGTTTTTATTCCGTCAGGCGTAAAGCACGATTACTACCTTTCTCATAAACAATTTGCTAAAAAATATTGGTTCCATTTTATACTTTTAAAGGGTGACGCAAACTTGTTTGACGAGTACGACTTGCCTATCACTATACCTGTAAACAACCAGCGAATAGAGGGGTTATTTAAGCAAATCATTACACGACAAAACAACTTTGCATCACTTGAACAAGCAAGTAAAATTATGGAACTTTCCACCATATATCTAGACCAAGTTGGTGCGAGAAAAACATCAACTCACGGCGAACTTGACGAAATTATTAAATTTATAAACGAAAATCCAACTGAGAATTTCAGTCTTTACGATTTGGCAGAAAAAGCCAATTTATCAGTAAATTATTTCATAAAAAAATTCAGCAAACAAACGGGACTTTCGCCTATAAAATACCTTAATAAAGTTCGTTTACAAAAAGCCAAAACCTTACTTTTAACAACGAATTTAACAATCGCCGAGATTATGCGAACTGTTGGGATTTACGATTCTTCGTATTTTTCCAAACTAATAAAGAGTGAAACGGGATATTCACCAAGAGTGTTTAGAAAGATTTCAAGTGAGAAAAAGTAAGACGACAATCGAACTCTAAAATGCGACAAAATCAATGTTTTTTGTTACAAAATGCCTTGAAAAATAAAGTTTTGATGTTATAATATTATTTACTAAATGTAAATTTAAACAACACTTATTATAAGGAGTAAAAAGATGAGCAACATTAAAGTTAATTTGCAAGATAAAATAGGCCCAATTAAGCCGATGAACTGCGGGTTTGATTTTTGATTTTGCGATTTTTCGCGCGGAGTTGCGGTTTGATTTTTGATTTTGCGATTTTTCGCGCGGAGTTGCGGCCCCGTTGGAGGGGGTTTTTCCCCGGGTTTTTTATCCCCCCTACCCCCTAGTGACCGTTTCGGCGTTTCACAAAATCGTATATGTCAACGTTCTTTCGAACGAACATTTTCAAATTTGGGTAAGAGTTTTTTAACTCTCGATTTCAAATATGTTTCGATGAGTTCTTAGGCGGTAACTTCCGCCCGTTAATTTTAATACTTGACAGTTTTCTATAAGCCTATCAAGTAGCGTCGTTGCAATGACTTCGTCGTGGAATATTTCTGCCCAGCCTTCAAAGTCACGATTAGTTATAACGACTAGTGATTTCTTTTTATTATACGAGTCCATCTTCCCGTAAAGTTTTAGCATGTCTTCTCTATCTAACGGCGTATATCCCAGTTCGTCTATGATGAGAAGGTCACATTCTTCTGCGTAGCGTAGTTTTGCGCTACTCTTTTTTATTTCATTTTGCGTTTTAATACAAAACAATAATTCATTTACCGTCGTATAAAACACCTTTTTGCTTTCGGCTATTGCTTTTAGTCCTAGGGCGACGGATAGATGCGTTTTGCCCGTTCCTGCGCCACCAAGCACTAATACGTTATAGCCTTTTTCAATCCAACTCGGTTCAGACAATTTATCTGCATGCCATTTGGACACGCTTTGCTGATTTGTAAAGTCGAATTCGTCAATCGTCTTTATGAACGGAAAATGAGCGCGCTTGATTAGTTGATTTTCTTTGTTGCCGTCACGTATTGCTTGCTCGGTTCGTAATATCCGCAATAAAAACTTCCATTCTTTGTCCGTTGCTTTTATACTGTCTAGCGTTCGCGCTAAATTCATCAGGCTTAACTTGGTTGCTAATTCTCGTATTTTAGAAAGGTCAATCACGTTTCACCTCCGTCAATACGTTATATTTAGCAAGGTTTTTATAATGCGTTATCGCTCCTTTCGGCGCAATTTCTTCCAGGTTGCGTTCGCCTAAATGAATTAGTAGTTCACTCAAAACTTCAGTCATACAATAACGGTCATCTTTTGCGCACTTAATAACGGCGTTTAGTATTTCCGCTTGCGTGTACTCTTTTTCTATACGCCTAAGTAGTCCCGCCTGTTCTTTCAAGTAACGAGGTTTAGTAATTTCTATCCGTTCTAAAAAGTTGGTCATCACGTCGCTATGTTCGTACCGCCGTTTTGCCGTTTTAAGATAGTCAACCGTACTAACTTCTCGCCTTACGACAGACTTTCCTTTTTGCAATTCCAACTTGTGCGTAATAATCTTTTCGCCCGTCTGCAAATTAATGATATGCAAAGCGTTTTCTTCCTCTTCTATCCTTACTTTGTCGCCTTCGTTACATTTGCTGGGCGGGACAGAATACCTATTCCCCTTGTATCTCACGATAAACGGCGATATAACCACGGCTATCCGATTGCGGTAAATATCTATTTCAATAGGCTTGTGTTTAATTAGTTCACTCTTTTCACGCTCGAATAGTTCTCTCGGGGATTTTCGCAGAGCCTGAATTGCTAAA
Source organism: Christensenellaceae bacterium (assembly GCA_045655805.1). Lineage (GTDB taxonomy): Bacteria > Bacillota > Clostridia > Christensenellales > Borkfalkiaceae > UBA11475. Next base: position 21,599 of record JAZOPZ010000022.1, on the reverse strand, counting down.
TTGTTGCCCGTCCTATCCAACCAAGCAAGGCAGTCGCTATTTAGTCGGTCTATCCCACAATATTCACGACCTTCTAAAAAGTATTCCTTTACCGTCTTTACCACCGTTTCAACCTTGCCTTTTGTGTCTGGGCTATACGGCTTACAAACGACAGCGTCAAAACCCGCCGCCTTAACGTATCCGTCAAAGTCCTTTGTAAAAATAATATTCCCAGCGTTTTCACTAGACACTATGGTACGGTCTTGGTCGTATAGAATTTGCTTAGGACGTCCGCCATAATATTTGAACGCTTTTTCGTGGGCGTACGCCGTATGCAAAGCGTCAAACGGGTCGGGACTAAAATACACGAACTTCATTCGGCTATACGATAAAACCATACAAAAGAAGTATACTTTCACTGGCAGTCCGTACATATTAAGCATCTTGGCTTGTCCAAAATCTACTTGCGCTTCTAAACCTTGTGGTTGCATTTCAACGGCTTGCTTTACCCGCACGATTTTCTCGGATAACCCCATACGCCGTCGCAATCCTTTCACGTAACGGAACAATGACGCAAGCGACACTTTCACTTCGCCAAACTCTTCAAAAACCTTATCGTACAAAATTCTAGCCCCGGCGTTATTATTCTTCCTAATTTCTTCCATTAGAAATTCCCTGTAAACGCTACACGGACTATTGTCTGCGTTGGTTTCTTCAAAGAAGTCCTCTTCCGCCATATCCCAGTACTTGTATATCTTATACTGCGTATACGGTAACTTCTTCGTCGCCTGGTTCGCGGTAAATCCCTGTCGTTTCAGTTCTTGGATTTTCTTGTAATCTTCAAAAGTAATTTTCACAAATTGATATACCTCCTGTTTTTTTATCTAGTTGTTTGGTTTTTCGTCTATCTTGGCCACTCGTCCAGGATAGACGTTAACACAATCATAAAACCACCTCCTTATTGTTACGCTAGTTAAGTACGCTGACTTTACTAGCCCATAACCTGACGGCTCACATATTCCCTTATACGCACTAACCGCCCTACGTGTCCAAGCGCCCAAACGGACTCTTAAACACCACGACACTATATTGGAGTCGTATAGGGTCATATATTTATTGTTATTTTATTAGGACACTTGGACACTTTGGACACTAGCTTTTTATATAGTGCCACTCCACCTTAGCAAAATAGCGGTAGAAACCCTACCGCTATTTTATTACGAACGTCCATAATGAATCATCATCTCTATCCTAATATCTTCTAATTGTTTTGCTAATGGAGAAATGCGATTGCAATCTTTTATAATTTCTCTATATTGGTTCTCCAAACGACGTTGGTAACCTTGCTGTGAACCATATAAAAATTCGATATACCCTTTATGTACCCAATAATTGCGTATATCCTTTATCTCGTTAAGCAATGCATAGTCATCACGACTTAAATAAGGAGAATCATCACTATAATCTAATTCTTCCAATTTAGTCAGTGCTGGTCCCAAAGGTTTGTTTATCACTTTATCAAGATTTTTTGAAAAATCGCCACGCAACATACCTGCATACATGATTTTCACGTCGTGCTCAATACATTGGCACTTCTTTATTAATAGTCCCACAGCCTCATCAAACATTTCTGTTGTAACCATGCTCTACTCCTTTATTTCTGAAAACACTTTACTAAACAATAAATCCCTGAAAAGGTTGTCTATCTGTTTTGCTATTCTTTCTGAAACTATGCTAGTCCCAATTTCTATGTTTCCTGCCATCCCATGGTAAGACAAATTTGCTGAAGATATTAAAATTTTACTATTATCCACAACTAAAATTTTTGCATGCAACGCCGCCATCTTATCTTCTGTGTTTGTATAATCATATATATGTAAAAATTTACTTCTATATCTAAGCAATTTTTCAATTGAAGATTGTTTCTTGATATCGTTTAAGTATAGTTTAACAAGAACGCCTTTTTGACTTTTATCTATTAATATATCTATTAATTCTGATATAAATCCTGATATAGAATAGCCTGTTATTAAAATACTTTTTTGCGAATTTTTTATTAATTCTTCTGCAATATTTTGAATCCTTTTCGTCTTTAAAGAAAAAGATGCAGGAACAGTAGCAACTAGATTTATTTTTTCTTTTTTGTTTTCCAACAATGCATTACATACAAGTTCAATCAGTGAAAATGCTTGTTTTTCACTGATTTGAGGATACTCCTGCATAATCAATGACAGCGATTTAGAAAAACTTGCACTTCCTATATCGCCATTATTTATTGCATCAAGTTCGCTTTTGATTGCGTCATAAATTATTTCCGTTCTTAAACTTCTAAATTGCATATATCCCTCACAAGTTCGCGGAAATATGATTGCTCTTCTCTTCCTCCAATCGGCACTACGAGTGCTCTATCCAACAATCTGTTACCATTTTCACACGCTGTTTCTGATATCATCGCACACGAATGACATGCCGCACCATTGGATTTTTCAACAGTTGGCATCGTTTCCATGCACTCTGGATCATTAGTACACGTCATTGCATTTTCTAAAGCGCCTTTTAACAATGGAATTAATTTGTTATAGTTACCTAATTCAACAAGCCCACCAAGAGAACCTTCTTTGTCAGAACTTCCAGTGTACAAAAGTACCCCACACATATTCTCCCCAAAGTAAATCCTTTCTTTTATTGAGGATGATGAATATCCCGATTGTAAAGACATTTCTTTTATTAATAAATGCGCCAAGGTATGCATTAGAACATAGCCTGCATCCTTCTTTACATTTTGATTCCACCCTCTAGATAAGCAGTACTGTTCATAACAAAATTCGTATTGCTTTGAAATGGTTTTAACGGAAGGTATTTTACTCCACTCTTTTAATGTATCTTTATTAAACTCTATAAATACGCCTTCTCCATTTATTTCTACCGCAGGTAACCATGCTTCATTTCGTGCTCTATTTAACTTAACAACATTCACTTGTTGTTCAGCATCAGGATCAGGTGCGGCGGTTCTTGTAAAACCTAATAAAACCATTACATCACGTAATCTTGTGATCTTAATTACGCGAGAAAAATACTTTTTTAAGCCACTAGGCAATTCGTCTTCCTCTGCCTTAAAATGCTTTTTATTTGATGCATACGACGGATCATTATGATGTGTAATTGCTAAATACTCCATCAATTTTATTTCCGTAAACTCTTTTATGTTTTTACGACGTTTCTCTAATGCTTTATCAAAGTCATTTTTTGTATAATTATCTGCGAAATATTTATTATAAATAAATGTTTCTGCATCAGGAACGCCCATCTCTATCATTTGTTCCAATGTTCTAAGATGCTCATCAATCAAATTATATAAAGGATCTGTCCAAGGTGGAATTGAAATAGCACTACGTATTACTGGGAAATATACGTTTGATGCACCACGTTGTGATGGTATTACCGCGCTTTTACAGTCTTCTTGTCTAACATTTGGTCTAAAAGGATGTTTTCCCGTGCATTTTTTACCATCAAACGCATCCTCCTGCATAGCACCACTTAAAGAACGTTTTTCTCCACAATCTAAACATTGCACCCACATATCCGCTAACGTTGAGGTGTACCCTGTAGAATACATTCTGAAATTCTTATGACCTTTTGGCTGTCCTTTATGTACCCACCAATCCCAAGGGAAATCATCCATATGTCCTTTTTCGCACATTACGATAAATCTTGATGGATACGCAATTTTATGACAAACTGGACATGTTGGTCCAAAAATCTTATATCTTTCTTCGTCAAAGTTTTCTCTAATATCAAACAATCTACCACATTTAGGGTCAGAACAAACATGATAATTCGGAAAGGAAACGACTGGTAAATCTCCACTTTTTGACGTTTGAGGCATATAAAAATATGAAACACCTAAATAAGAAGCCAATCTACCATCAATTATCTTTTTGCCTTTTTCTGTCCAATAATTTGTATCAAGCACGGTAACGGAATCCTTGACGGCATCAATTATTGCACCTGGACCAAATGTTGTAATCAATTGATTTGGTCTTACTTCGCCTATTTTGTTTTTATCAAAGTATGCCATTATATTAGTCCTCCGTCCAATAATACAAAGTTGCAGATGCTTCAACTTCACGCATTGAGTTTAATGTTCCTTTTTCCGTTCTAGAACAATCCTCACTATAGTAATTCATAAGTCGATTGTACTTTTCGAGATATTTATTGCCCACATAATAAACTAACGGCTTAGATTGTGCAGCCATACATTGCCAATCTCCCAAAAACCTTTCTATTTCATCTTTAGTATCTTCTCTTGCCTGTGGATTAACTATTGACAGTCTATCCAAAATTATATTAGCAATATTTTCTTTTTGCTCCGTGCTTAAATCACCAATATCGTTTGCTTTAAGATTTTCTGCATATTCGGGCATCTCAAGTCGTAATGCAGCGATAACAAGCGCATGTAAAACTCTATCCCTTGCTCTCGCTGAAAACGGGGTTGCGGTAGTTCCCTCTACGTATCTATATAATTGGCTATGATAACCCACAAAGTTCTCGTAGTGCGATAAATCTCTAGGCCTATAAGGGCTATACAATGTAAACACTAGACCAGGATGTTGACGTCCAATACGGCTTGTTGCTTGAATATATTCGGAATTTTGTTTAGGTTGTCCCATAACCGTCATCAATCCAAGTCTATCAACGTCCATACCTACTGCAATCATATTTGTTGCTATTGCAGTATCTGAAACGCCTTTTTGATCACTCGTCACCTCTAATTCTTTTAGTTTTTCCGTTATTTTACTCGAAGCAATACGTGAAGTAATTTCAATCTTTTTATTTAAGTAACGAGTAGTCTTAAAGTTATATTTCTTTTTTAAACGATTAATTCTCTTTGGAATGTCGTCTTGCAAAAGTCTAACAGTACCACCAAGTTCTCTGATACTGTTAAAATATCCAACTAGTGTATAATATGGGTCAATTACATCTTTATATTTTTCTTCTTGCATTAATTCTGCAACCGTTTGCAAAACAATAGCATATGCCCTTAACGTAGTGGTCTTCATAGATTGCCCGCTTGCGCTTATTCCAACGTATTTTCTAAATGGCTTATCTTCAGTTGAAATCTCTTTAATGAAGAAACTATCACCAATTTCAAAACCATTTGCAGGGAATTGCATAGACTTCTTTCTTCCATACAAACAGCGAATTTGCTCGTGAGCATTTTTTATAGTTGCTGTTGACACAACATATTTTGGTAAAATCTTCTGCCCGTCTTCTTCATAAGTACACAGATCTTGTATTATGGTTTCATACGCACCGTATATTGTTCCAAGAGGGCCAGTAATCAAATGCAACTCATCTTGCACGATAAGTTCAGGGGGCGCAAACGGTTTTACTGAAACCACCTTTGCCGCAGGCAACCTATCGGTCGCCTTATGTCTTGATTCGTGTGGCACACCCATTGCAATATATCCATCGCGTTCACACTTTCTATCCACTCTACCAAACAAAGCATTAGATGACGGATTCCACGGTAAATTAGCAAACTTATCAACTGTAGCCAAAATAACAGTAGGACATTTATTATAAATTTCCTCATCAACCAAATATACAGGGATACTCATTCTCTTAGGCATTTTATATTTATGGAAAATGCAGTTTTCATCTTCACAATATATCTCTACTGATTTTTTATCAAAATCAATATGATAATTTTCTTTAAGTAACTCTTTTCCACAAAACGGACAAGTAAGCAATTGTTTGTACAACAAATTTCTATTAGTTCTACCCGCTTCTGGATAATCTGGGTTATCTCGTAAAGAATCAATGGTGTTCGGCGTAACTCCACCGCCTACCCAAAAACCTATACTAATAGGTTCTTTGCCATAGCGTGGATATTGACGTTGTCTTTCCATTTCTGCCGCAATAACCATTTTAGTGAGTCTATCACGTTGTTGAGTGGTAAGCAAGCGTAAAGTATAACGCAAAATTGCTGTTACACCACCGTCGCTATTAAATTCACCATCTTCATTATTTCTTAATCTTCTATTTGCAATGGTAAATGCTATCAATCCAAGATATGCCTCGGTTTTACCACCACCCGTAGGAAAATATAATAAATCTACGATTTCTCTATCTGCATGATTCGGATTAACAATTCCATTCAAATTCATTAATACAAACGCAATTTGGAAAGGACGCCAACAAAAAAGATTTTCCTTTCTTTTCGGATCAACAAAATCACCAAAATTACATTCTATCCCCTTGCCATGCTTTTTTGAGTAAGAACTAATACTTCTTTGTAAAGACATTGCACTGTTCATAAAGCAAAATGCTTCAAAAGCGGTATCATCACTTTCAATAAGGTTAATGCCTTCTACAATTCTTTTTAACGCTAGTTTACATTTTGTTATAACATTATCGCCTATCTTTGCTTTAAACTCTGCATCAGCCATACGCATGTCGTTAACTAAAGTTTTTTCAATCCAACTTGCATATGCATCACTTAATGCACGTAAACGAGCAATCGTTTCTTCTTTATGTTTGGGACGAGCCATAAAACTCATAGAAAAATGGTCATCAGCAAACCCATCTATTGTTGCTCTTACTCCAGGGAACTCATATTCAGGGATAAAGGAAGTATACACCTTTGACGCATACTTTTCATTAACGCTTTCCCACATCATAGCGCAACCACGACCGCGTCCAAAAATAGGACGTTGTGCATAGTAAAACTCATCTGGCGCTAATATATCACGACAAATATTTTCTGCTACAAAACAGTCCTTTCTATCTTCACTAAAAGCCTCGATTTGAGCCTGAAAAATAATAGACTCTAATGCGGAATTACCTTTTGGTCTTTTGTTAGTTAAATGCATAGTAACCAACATGTAATCGTTTTGTAAACCAATTTTTGTTACATATAAATGTAAGTTAGAATCTACAGGCAACGGATAATCTTGGTGCTTTCCAAAAGAACTAAAATCAACCTCTACCGTTTCACTCATCGCTTGACGGGTATATAATGGTCTTGTTTTTTCTTCACCTTTTTCGTTGGTATACTTTTCCGTGGACTTTATGTAATCCCCCCAAGAAACAACGGCTTTGATTTTATTTGTATCTTTTCTAAGATAAAAGCTCATGCCAATAGTTGACTGCTGTTTAAATTTAGTAGCAGTCATAGGCTCGTTATCATCTTCATCTGGTTGTGGCGTATAATCAGAATCCTGTTCACTTCTATCAACGTCTGCATCAAGTTCCATTTCTAAACAGTCTGCAAGAACTTGTGGATATAGCATACCTGTCAAATATTCAAACATAGGGCTTTCATCAAGCACTTCGTTTTCCTCTAATGGACCAACTAAGTCTTTTCTTAAAGCCTCTATAATTTTTTGTCTAACTTCAGATTCTAAAAAGCTCTTATCTTCAGCCATCTTATTCCTCCGTTTCTATGTTTTCACTAAGTCCTAAAATATATTTTAACGAATTTCCTACGGCAATTACATCATCCGTAATAAGTTTATATTCCCAAGGTTTCTTGTCAAAATCTACCATGGTCGCATACTTGCACCACTTAATGCCTTCTTTTGCTTTACCGATAACGTCAGGGTTTTTAACTTCATTTTTAGCCTTTACTTCAACCATATATTTAGTCGTAGAAGTTTCCACTAAAAAGTCTGGGTTATATTGTTGTCCTGCTTGCCAGAATAAACCAAGTTGATTAAGCGGTGGCTTTATCCAGCGCATAACGTCTGCATCATCTTCCAACACAACCGAGAATAATCTTTCGGTATCACTGTCAAAAGCGTTGGTGTTATAATACGATTTTTTATATCCGTTAAATACGTATTTTTTAATTTCACTCTTATTGGCAATCGATTTGCGGAAATTAACTTCACCGCCGTCCGCTCTAACGTTTTTAACCGCTTTTCTAAATACGATCAAATCCTTTTGAATAACGTGCGTGTAGAAAGTCTTCCTATCCATATTAGCGTGAATTTGCTTAACTATATCTTCTATGATTAGTTTTGCATAACGGCGTACGATTTTGTTCTTATCTTCATCACTGCCCTCAATTTGCGCAAGATATTGTTGAACAACGTCTAAAATATAATCAGCATCTTCATCAACCGAAATTTCACTTAACGCATCACAGTCAAGTAATATACATGCAAGCGTATTAAGAGCATCATCTACTGCTAAAATTTCAGCATCAAACGCCTCTAACATTTCAGCGTTAACCGCATTATATCTTTCAATTTTTGATGCTGCAATTTCAAAGTCAGGAATAGTTCTCTTTACCGTGAACGGCTTTAACGTTACCGTAGAACTTGGTTGAACCAAAATTTTAGGAACGGATATTGCTTTTTTACTAAGTTCTGTAATAGCCGCAACAAAATCTTCCTTTTTCATAGGTTGAACCTTTTTCATTCCAGTAGGCGTGTTTTCCACAACGGCAATAACCGTTTCGGTAGACTCTTCCCCTTTTTCCTTTGCTTCTTGTTCTGCCATGAGGTCAAAGAAAGAATATTGATTAGACTCTTTCTTTTCAGGCTTTGCGGTCTTACCAAAAGACTTCATGTATTCTTCATACATTTTGTCTTGCGTTTTAACGTCACTAATAGCGTCAAAGGTTTTAACGCCAACGCTAACGAAAATGTCATCTAACAGCGAAAGTTGTCCATCTCCTATACCGCTAGATATTTCTACCATCTTGGTAGGTTCTACGCCATTAGCATCTAAATCACGATATCTAAACGTGTCGCTATTTTTGATATCTTCAACAATTTCACGATAATGGTCGTGCGCAACGATATCAAGCGTATCAATCGCTTCGTTGCCAGTAATTGCACCAAATGGCAAACGAAGTCCACGCCCTATCGTTTGAAGAGCTAAAATATCACTCTTTGCAGCATTAAGCGGAATAATCGTAAACAAGTTGTTTACGTCCCAGCCTTCTTTTAATTTATAAACGTGCAATACGATTTCAACGGGGTTTTGCGCACTTTCAATAGAAAGGAGTTTACGAATGTTATCTTCAGTTTCTTCCCCTTTCATGTTCGAGTGAATTTCAATAACCTTACCACGATATCTACCGTTGTTAAAATCATCGCTATCAATAAGCGCACGAATTTTCTTTGCGTGTTCCGTATCTTTACAAGCGATTAACACAATCGGCTTAACGTAAGGCACATTGTTATCCAAGCAATATTGATAAACTACCTTTTTGCGATTTTCGTGCAAAGTAAGACCATCACGGATTTTCATCTCTTCAATGTCTTCCGCGCTGTATCCACCAGTATTCGTTCTACCCATAACAACAGGGATTTTTAAGAACTTTCCTGCACCTTTTGCCAAATCATAACTGTAAATAACGTTCTTATGCGACTTTGGTGTTGCAGTAAACTCCAACCCTAAAATAGGCTTTAAGTAACTAATCGCCTTCATAGACGCAGGCGCATAATAACGGTGCGCTTCATCCATGCAAATAACAAGGTCATCAAACTTCGCAAGAACGTCTGCAAACGACGAACCCAACGTTTCTTGATACTTATGGAACTTAAAGGTCGTATCCGTTTTGCTATTGAAAATTTTACCGATATTGAAAATGAAAATCTGAATTTCAGAAGTCTTTTCAATCTCAATTTCACCTTGTACGTATCTTACGGGATACTTGGTATAGTTTTCGCCGTCATATACTTTCGGACGACCCATTTCTGCCTCTAATCCTTTGAATATGTACTTTGGATGCGCAGGATTTGATTCTTTGCGCAATTTATCGTAAATGGTATTACCAGGTGCGAGAATAAAGAAATGTTTGTATCCCTTGGTTTTATACAAATAATAGATTGACGCGCCCATCAAACGTGTTTTGCCAATACCCGTTGCCATATCAAAGCAGAAAGACGGGAACTTAAAATCGTCGTCAATTTTGATGGGATACTTGTCCTCACAATTCGCCGTTGCAACCGCCTCTACTTCTGCAAGAGTATTACGTTTATAATCGCAGTTTGAAGAAATTGCATCAAGATACTGAAGCGCCTCTTTTTGTGGCGTTCTTAAACTCATTGCATATCCAATTTGATTTACAATATTTTCCATTATCTTACCTCGCTTTCAAACGTGCATTTATCCAACAAATCTTTAGGGATTTTCTTCACAATAATATTATCAGGGAGTCTTAATCCTGACTGTATTTTCATTCCATATATAAGTAAAGATTGCCCTTCACCTAAATTCGTAAGTAAACTGTTGATATATTCACCATTCACAAACTCTTTGGTTATATGAATAAATCTTTGTTCGCTCGATTTTCCGTGGAATTTACCATCTGGCTTATACTTAAATCCTTCCAACTTACAAATCGCTTCACACATCATTTCAAAAGTATATTCGGGGTTAATTTGTTTAATTGTCGGCAGTTTAGGGTTAGGAACAAGCAAACTCGGCGCAAGCTCATAGAATTTATATCCACCACCACCTTGCCAATTCACGGCCTTGCTAATACCACTCTTTTCCCCATCAACAACGCTATCAATTCTTTTTTTGCAATGTGAATAACAATGAGGAGCCATCTCGATACCAATCCATCTTCTATTCATTTTTTGAGCGACAGCAATAGTTGTACCCGAACCTAAAAAAGAATCTAATATTAAATCGCCCTCTACTGTGGACATTTCAAATATCCTTTTTATTTGTGCCTCGGGCTTTTTCCCTTTTTGGAATGTAACGCCTCCCTCATTTGCAATGCCTTGATAATTCATGTCATCCCACAAATTCGTAACCAATTCTGCCGTTACCGTCTTGCCATCAATCACCTTAAGTTTATCTTTGTAAAACAACAATCTGTTTCCGTTTTGTATATAGATATCAGGATGGCCTTCTCGTTTTTGCAAATAAAAGTTTAATGGATTTTTCTTTGACTCATCAATTAAATTTCTTGTTTCCTGACCTACTGCTTTATAATCAGGCTGCGCAAATCTAACAACTTGACCAGGATATTTACTTATCATCTCATCAACAGAAAGCCCCATCTCTTTCATCGCTTCTTTCAATGAAATTATTTCCCATGAATGAAAATCATCGTCTATATTTTTGATAAATAAATTATACGCTTTATCATAATCTCTTTTTCTATAAACAGGCTTATATTCCCATTTATCCTTGTCTTTAGCATATACCAATAATAAGTCACATATTTGTACGGGCGTCGGGTTTATTGCTTTATGCCCACTAACCGAACCTCTTTTAATAGTAACCTGTATAATATAATTATTTCTACCAAAAATCTCATCACATATTACCTTTAAATAATGACTTTCTTTTTCATCTATACTAATCCAAATGGAACCATTTTCTGCCAGTAAATTATAAAGCAATGTAATTCTTTCATGCATCATAGAAAGCCATTCACTATGCTCTAATCCATCATCATACCCAACTTCTTTTCCATCTGCATCTATACGAGCCCCAGTATTATAAGGAGGGTCGATATAAATGCACTTAATTCTACCTGCATAATCTTGTTCAAGGGCTTTTAAAGCAATCAAATTATCCCCGTGAATCAGCATATTTTCGCTGTCGGAGTCACCATAAGATTTACTCTTATCCTCAACCAAAATTCTCGGCTCTATTTCTTTTTCATCATACTTGCCAACCCACGTCAACTCCAACTTACCCTTCTTCTGCATTTTTCATCTCCCTATTTTGTTAATAAAATCTTATTTAATGCGGTTAATCCTTTTTTGGTAATTTGCATTTTTTCGGGTTGCGTATAAGAATATGTATCTATCCTTAAGCTTATATATTTTAATGCAAACATTTGATGCTTTATTTTTAACACCTCGCTATCATTTAACCAAATATCAGGTTCTCCTATCAAACTTTTAATCTTTTCCTTGAGCGAACTTGAATAGTCTTCATGATAAAAAAAGGGAATAACATATTGATAAATTTCATACCACGCTTTACAAAAATATTTTGTTTCGTTCACATAGGAAATTTTCTTCTTTTTATGCTTCCCTATTTCTTCAACTACTTCCTTTTTTGCAGTATACGGAATCGTAATTAGTTTATCCCAAAATTTTTCCTCTTCATCATTTAATGTTAAGTCTTGGATTTTTTGATGCAAATCTTTTTGAACATTCTTTAAATTGGCGTTTTCTACTCTCTGAGTATTTAATTGTTCTAACAACTCTTCTGTATTATATTTACCACCCCTTACCCAACCTGGTCGTACGATGGATTCCTTAGCATTTGAAATGGCGCTTACTACTTTCAAGGATAAATCATTAATATCTTTCCACATGCTTGCCATTCTAGATTTCAATGCTTTTTCTCTAAACGCTCTTAGTTTTTCTTGTTTTTCGTCTGACTCTTCATATTCATTATTTGTGTTTTCAGATGCAAAAACCAAAACTGGAAGTGATTTTTCAATAGCATAGTTATATTCCATTTCAGTATAACTTAATTGTGTTTCAGGGTTAATAGATCCATAACGATTGCCAATAATTAAAATGTAGTAATCGCATAAATCGATTTTCTTCTTTATAATGTTAAATTGCTCATCATTATCAGCAACAAAAGCCTCCATTCCAATGGGAATACACTCTCCCATTAGTAAAACTTCCTGAACTTTTTTCCTTTCTTCTTTAAGGTCTTCATATGTAGAACTAACAAATACTTGATATTTTTTAATCATTTGTTTTCTCCTTAAAACTTTAGTACAATCTTGAAAAGCAAAATAGGATTTACTATTAAATGCTTTTCAAACTCTTCAATTTCTTTTTCAACTTCTTCGTGTATTTGTGACACTTTTTGATGATAGCCATCTATCATTTTTTTCGCTTGCTTAAGTTTTTCGTCCGCTTTCTTTCTTAAATCAACCTTCTCATAAAAGTTTTTAGACGCTTCCGCTTGGCGCATTATTTCATTGGCTTCTTCTGTGACTTCACCAATCGTTATCATCAACTGTTCTTCCTGGACTTTTGCCCAGTTTTCAAGTTTTTGGCGTTGATATGCTATGTATTGCTGATTTTCGGCGTTATACCTACCCATCATTTCTTTTAAGAGTTTATCATAAACGCCGTTAACCAACTTTTGTTCGTCAGCCGTCAACCTGTGACTAAAAATTTCTGTATCGTCAATTTGCTCTAACGACGGTAATAGGTCATCTTCGTCAAAATCAACGTATCTGCCCTGCTCATCACAAAGCAGTAACACGGGAAACAGCAATTTTGTATTATCGCACAAAGCACCGACAAACAACCACCCGTGTGCACCTAAAATCTCTTCTCCCCAATTTGGCGTTTTCCAAACATTCATTGTAGGAAGACCTAAGTCTTCGTCTTCCACTCCACGCCAATATTCTTCCTGACGCAAATATTTATCAATGTCTATCTTAATCGCATCAAGGTCAGCGCATTTTTGTTCACTTGTTTTAGACAAAAGTATATCTCTTAATTCCCTTGCCTTTTTATTGCGTTTTGCATCAAGTTTTCTATCCAACTTATCAAATTCTCGCCTAATTTCCGCCGCCGTATTGCAGTTTTGATAAATCGCTAAAATTTCTTGCTCAAAGTTTATGCCAGACTCTAATATACCAAGTGCTATATCCGAAGAACCGAATACGCCATCGAATAACTCAAACTTTTTAGAAAGAATTTCATAAACTCGCATATCTGCCGCATTACCAGTATTAAGCAAGTTAATTGCAACAACGTCGTTTTTCTGACCGTAACGGTGACAACGACCAATACGCTGCTCTATCTTCATCGGGTTCCAGGGAAGGTCATAATTAATCACCGTATTACAGAACTGCAAATTCAAACCTTCACTACCTGCATCTGTCAAAATCAAGATTTTGGCATTGTGTTCAAAATAGTCAACAATAGCGTGTTTTCTTTCTACTGCTGGACCGTAGTTGGTTTTACCAAAGTTTTTAACCTGGTACGCCCTATAAATTTCTTTGGTTCTTGCATCAGTATTTTCGCCATTAAAAAGAACTATATCTTCTTCGTCAATACCGCTCGCAATCAGTTCTTTGGCAACGTATTTTTGCGTACGCTTTGATTCGGTAAATATTACAACCTTTTCTGCTATACCCTTTTCCCGTTGCATATCAAACGCCGCTTCAATTGCTTGTTTTAATGCCTTGATTTTAGCATTTGTTTTTATTTTTTCAGCATTTTCAATAATTGCTTTTACTTCGTCAATTTCTTCTTGAATTTGTTGTTTTTGGAAAACAACGTCGGCGTCTTCCTCTTCTTCTGCATCTTCGTCGTAATCATCGTCAAGATAATTCCAGAAAAGTTCAAAGCCTTCCTGAGCATCTTTAGACTTTGTTCCTTCAAGTAATTTTTGCAATCTTTCTAAAATAACTTCAAACGTTTCAATAAGCGCAAAGCTTGACGACGCCAGCAACTTTCGGATAACAAGTGTTAATAAGTTTCTATTTGCCGTCGGCAACGAATACAAATAGTCACGCTTTAAGAATTTGTTAACTCTCATATATAACGCAACTTCGTCATAACTTAATTCAAAGTCAAAAGTGCGACTAACACGGTTAGCAAACTGCATATATTTGCTAACGTCTTTTCGTAATGTTCTATATAATACAGGCGAAAGATTTTGCTTTAATTCCGCGTAATTATAATCTTCCCTATACTGTTTATTAAAGGCTTTTTCCGTTCCAAAAATTCTAGGGTCTATAAAAGATACCAATCCGTGCAAATCGCTCAAATTGTTTTGCAATGGCGTTGCTGTAAGCAAAATTTTAGGAATATTATGTGTTTGCTCGTATAGTCTTTTTGCTCTCTTTGTTCCGTGGAAAATGTTACGCATATTATGCGCTTCATCAATAACAACAAAATCCCATTTTACGCTGGGGTATTTCTTCATCAGTTTTGACGAAAAATCATAGGACGTGATCGCAATGCTTAACTTTTTAGAATCTTTTAACCAATGATCAACAATGCCTATCGGGTCAAAATTTATGGCTTGTCTATCCAATATTTTTATAGAGTCTGCTGGAAAATCAAATTTTTCTAAAAGTTCTACTTCCCATTGTTTTCTAAGTGACGCAGGCAATGTAATTAAAATCTTTTTTGCGCCAGTTTTAATAACGTATTTTATTACAAGCCCAGCCTCTATCGTTTTACCAAGACCAACCTCGTCAGCCAAAATTATTCCACCCGTTTTCAACGATTTTACGGCAGCACAAAATGCATCCACTTGGTGTGGATTGATATCAATTGACGTATCCAATAAACAACTATATGGGTTTTCGTCAAGATGCTGTCTTTTGTACTTTCCGTACTGTTGAATTAACAGGTTGCTCATTCGTATCCTCGCTTTAGTTAAAATTCAATTTTGCCACTTTTTGAATAAAGATTTCCAAGACTCGCTTTAATTTCAGTATACACTTCGTCTGATATAGAAAAAATTGCTTTTTCATTTACAATCTCTTCTTCGGTTTTATTAATAACTTCTCCTAAATAAACTATAAAGACCTTCTTTTCCCCTTTATAAAAAATAGTTCCTACCTTTAGCAAGTATGAATTTGACTCCTTCTTATCAAATTTGTTCGCATCAAATAAAATACCATAAACAAATTGATGCCCAGAACTTTTCGTTTTATCCTGAAAATATGTACATTTATTTGTAATATCGATTTCAATAATTATATTTGAGTCATCAGAAGTGTCGTTGTATTTAAACATTGATGCACAAAAAATCTTTTCGCTTAAATAAACATTTTTAGGGGCGTTATAAAGATACTTATCGCCAATCCACAACAATGTGTTTGCCTCAATTTCATCTACTTTTATTTCTGTAGGCAAAATCGTAATTATCTCAGAAGCACTTTTAGCAATTTTTGCATTCATATGATTAGCTTCTTTGTTTAAAAGTAAATTTAACCCTTCATATGCCGCCGACATCTTACTCTCATTAGAAGTATCTTTTTTAATTGTACTTGCTAGCATCATTCTTGCTAAATTCGCAACATAAATACTGGCTTTCCGTTTCCCCTTTGGAAGAATCTCGTTAAATTTTGATGTTACTTGAATTGCGCTGCTGTTAATCGAATTTTCCCATAATGAAATAAAACTTAATAATGAGCAATCCTTAAAAACCTCTTGAAAACTTTTCTCTAAACAATCGTACAATTCATCCTTAAATTCCTTGAAAGGAGTTTTGTCTAAATAAATAATTTTTTCCGGCGAACAATTTAGCTCATCTTTTAATTCCTCTATTTGTTGTTGATAATGTTCTTTCTGCGTGCTCCAAACCGCAATGATATACGGCCCATTATCTTTTTTTATAAGCGTATTTAAATTCTTGTATAATACTGATTTTACTGTTTTTTCATCAGTTGCACCCTCTAAAACTAAGTCCAAAAAAATAATTCTTACCCCTAACTCTGAATAATTTTCATATTCTTCTGGAACATGATCAAGATAAACAAAAGGAATGGACTGTTTAGATAAAAGCGTAATTAATCCTTTCACTTCTTCCATTTTGTCATCTAAAATAACAACTCTTCCGTACTGTGGAAACAATTCTCTATTTAACATCTTTCGTAAGTCCCTCGCAATTATTCTTTAAACGCTAGACCTACAATAGCCTTAGGTTTAAATTCGCCAAAATTCACATCGGAAACTTCATCAATAGAAGGAAATACTAATTGTCCGTTATGAGTGTCCATAATTTCGTTTATTAAATTTAAACCAACTCCCATTCCACCTGGCTTTTTAGAAACAAACGGCTTTATTGCATCTTCAGGAGCTATAGTAAATCCCGTTCCGTTATCCACAATAATTAAAGTTTTGTACCCCTCTAAATACCTGCTTAAAGCAACTTTAATTTGCTTTTCTTCCCGCCCAGCATGTTCAAGCCACCATATCGAATTGTCAAATAAATTCATTATACTTCCTATAATTAAATTAATAGAACAATTTACTGTGTCATTTATAAAAGTTTCATCTTTAATTTCGCAGGTTAATTTATGAGCCTTAAACCTATAAGCGCAATTTGCAGTTGCACGCTTGACAATGGAAAGTAATCTATTATCACTTGTTTCTCTTTTTCTTAACAAATTAGCATAATTTTCTATGGTGTCAGACAGATGCATTATTTTATCTTTCACACTAAATAATCCGGCATTATCATGAACCTCAGCAACCAATTCCTTGATTATTTTTTCGATTTCATGAATAACTACACCATATGTTAATCCGGCGCTTGCTGTTGTTAATGTAATTGTTTTGATATAATCATATTCTTTATCGATAATGCCAACATATTTTGTCATTATTTTTTTCTCATCGTCAGTAGCGTTACTCTTTTCAATAATTTCTTTTAATTTGGCAAGCTCTGACAATAATGGTTCTTGAGTTGGTTTCAAACTCCTATATTTTTCTTTATCAATATTTCTTTCAGCTAAAAACAACTCTATGCATCTCTCTAATAATCTTTTTAAAGTTTCAAACGCAGCATTTTCAATAAACCCTTCTCTGTTTGCTTTTTCAATCAAATCAACGCTTTCTTCTCGTTTTAATTGCACTGCACCCAAAACAATATTATTACTTAATGTTTCTCCGGGTCTATTTACTCTTTTAATATCTAATTGCAACCAATCATTTCCTTTCTCACCGTAATCATATATACGCAAACCTTCTCTAAAAACATATATACCACCATTTTCATCTAGATACTCTTTAAAAGATTTCTTATCTTTTAAAACAAATTTTTTTATCGTTTCAGCATCTCTATCAAATGCAAACATTTCAAAAGTAAAATCGCCTATTCTATATTGAGGATTACCGTTTTCATCTAGACTCACTATATTCTCATTTTTTGAATTAACAGCAATCTCTTTACCAATGTAGGAACGTGAATCTATGTTTTTCATTTCAGGAAAAGGACGAAAATTATATTCATATGAAATTTGCCCAATCCTATTAATTGATGCTGTAAAATGAAATAATGCATAATCTTTTATTTTCTCAAAAGTAATAACATCATTTTCCCAGCCCTCTAAATTGCAAGACAACTTTACCTCAAATCTATTTTTTTGTTCAAAAGGCGAATTTAGGTTGTTAATTGCTCGGCAAATTTGCTTAAATGCCGCATATTTCCATACTTGTCTTAACTTTTTTATTATTATCAAAGTACCCGTTTCATCACCAATAAATACTTCAGGCTGCCTTTCTATTATTTTTATA
The DNA here is from genome assembly GCA_045655805.1 of Christensenellaceae bacterium. GTDB lineage: Bacteria > Bacillota > Clostridia > Christensenellales > Borkfalkiaceae > UBA11475. The sequence continues at coordinate 3,399 of JAZOPZ010000022.1, read as the reverse complement.
TTTACATCATTCAAATATTGGGCATCAACGAATTTATCCCAATCCATTTCCACTACAATTTCTGATAAATTTTTTGCTCTTGTAACCAAAATTATTTCATTCCCTAATTTATGAACGCCAAATCTTCCAATTCCCTTTTCTCCAATAGGCAATCTTCCTTTGGGCGTACGTTTTCCTTGTTTTATCATGTCTTTTTTGTGAGTATTGCCAGGTTCCAACCATATATTTTCAATAGTATCTTTAGACATGCCAAACCCGTCGTCTTTAATAATAATTTCTCCGAGCATTGGAGAATTTATATCATTCATTTCTACTTCCACTATATCCGCATCAGCATCATATGCATTTTTTATTAACTCTATCAATGCAACGCTTTCGTTTTTTATCAACTGCTCCCCTAATTGTAATAGTAACTGTGCTCGTGGCTTAAATGTATAATTAGTCATTGTATTTCTCCTCTATAATTCTTTTTATGCCTTCAGCAATAGCTTTTGACATTAATGGTGGCACTGCATTACCTATTTGGGTAAACGCCGTCGTTCTACTACCTTCAAAGTAATAATTATCTGGAAAAGATTGTATTCTTGCCGCCTCGCGCACCGTTATAGAACGCGCTTGCGTTTTGTCAGGATGTATAAAATAGTGCCCGTCTTTTGAAATATGCGCCATCATTGTGTGGCAGGTCGGCGTATCCCACTCAACTATCTTAAACCTATCTAAAAACGACGTTACGTTTTTATGAGTACGTAATTCACTTGGTAAATCCACGTATTTTAACCTTTTGTGCCCATCATTCCAGGCGTCTATAACTCTTTTATAAATTTCCTTATCTCTTTGAATATGAGGGCGCGCTACGTGGTAAGTTAAAACGTCGTTCTTCGCACGAATACCAAATTCAGTAAGATATTTAGACAGCTTGCATTTATACTCTTTGCTTTCTTCCCCTGCTTGAATTTCCGGCAAATCCTCTAATAAGTCCTCAACCTTATATGAGTGCTTTATTTCTTCAAATTGTGGATATTTATATTTTCCGTCAAACTCAGTCTTCCAACCAATAATAATTATTCTCCTTCTGTTTTGTAACACTCCAAAATTTTTAGCATTCAGTTCTTTACACTCGATTTTATATCCAACACGCGCTAAATACTTCTTTAGGTTCGCAAAATGTTGACCTTTATTTGCGGTTAATAAGCCTGGCACGTTTTCAAACACAAACATTTTGGGTTGATAGCGTTTCAAAAATCTGCAATACAGTCTATACAAATAATTTCGCTCATCCCCTTGCATTTTATCTTCTTTTACCGCTCTACCGACAAGTGAATATGCCTGACAAGGTGGACCACCTATTATAATGTCTACTTCTTTCTTTCCAACAAGAACATCTACCTTTTCAAAAATACCACGCATTGTTTCATCAGACATTTTTTCATTTATAACTGAATTTAACAACTCTTCAGGAACAAGACTGTACAATTTTTCTCTTGTAATTTGTCCACGTAAATACTTATTGTAAAAACTCAATTTATTTTGCTTTTTTAAGTAATGATAACAAATGCGAGTTCTTAACGTATAGCAAGCATCTGAATTCATTTCTATATGAGCTAACGGAGAAAATCCATTTTGTAAAAAGCCTTCTGATAATCCGCCCGCACCAGCAAACAAGTCTATATAATTCATCTCAAATGTTTTCCTTTTTAGACTTTTTGCTAAAATCACTTTGATTTTAGCATAGTATATATGACAACGCCTGTCATGTTTTCAAAAATTAATTTTTAATTTGATACTTTTTCTTTTTTTAAGAATTTTTATTAAAATCACGCATTTGCTTACTCGTTCTCTAAAATCCTAAAATAATCATCATAACGTTCGCTAACGTATTCTGCTATGAGATTAATCATTGGTTTAGCGTTGTTATCACGATAAAACGAATCAAACGCCTCATAATAACGCTTACGGTCAGAGAATTTAACGTTGATTGCAGGGTAGCCGTTTCTAATCAACTCAAGATTTAGTATCAAACGTCCGGTTCTTCCGTTACCGTCAATGAATGGGTGAATGCCTTCAAATTCAAGATGAAATAAAGCAATACGCTCTATAATATTCATGGTTTTTTTACGCTCTTCATTTCTCTCAAGAAGTTCTTTGATTTTAGGCTCAATTAAATAAGGAGCAACTGGCTCGGTATATGCACCTACAATGCGCACATAAATACGACGATATACGCCCTTATCTTCAGGTTGATTCATTAAAACAAGCGAATGAATGTCTTTAATCGTTGACTCATTTAAAGGAACTTCCTTAGTGGCGATATCTCTTACGTATAAAAAAGCATCACGATGTCCTACTGCTTCAAGATGGTCTTTCAATGGTTTTTGGTCTACAGTCATTCCCTCAAGGACAATCGCCGTTTCTTGAAGTGTTAACGTGTTTCCTTCAATAGCATTAGAGTGATACGTAAATTCAATCATAAACTCTTGTCTTAGACGATTTAATTCCCCGCTAGTAAGTGGACGCATAGAATTAAGTCTTTCTCTCTTGTATTCTATTTCGTCAAATATGCTATTTTTAGAGAATCTTCCATCCTTAGGTTTTGTTGCGTTTTCAGGAATCATATAAAGTTTACCCTTGCGAATAACACCATCTATTTTCCCTTCAGCACATAAAATTCTAACTCTACGTGAGGATATTCCCCATTTTTCCGCTGCTTGAGAAACTTTTATATATTCCATTCAAGCACCTCCTTGAAACAATTACAAATTTCCTATTATAAGCATAATGTATTTTAGGAATAATGTCAAGTAGTTTTGAGGTTTTTATATAATAAATGTTCCTAAAATTGAATTAACGGAACAATGTAATGTGTCTATCATAAAATTATAACCTAGTTCTTAAATCCACTAATAACACATTTGTATAGATACGCTTATTTGAATTTTACACATTTGTGTAATTTAAGAAAAACGCTCACCACATCTAGATTTGAACCTTTAATTTTTACAACGGCGCACCTTATAAAAAATCAATAAAAATGTTGACGTTAACTGCTGTTTTTATGTTCAAATCCCACAGGGGCAATATGTTTTATTTCTTGTTGTTTCGTAATAAGAAATAAAAAGTCTTAGCGTTTTAAGACTTTTCAAATCTCTAATTTTGATTTCGCAATTTAAAAAATAATCAAAATAAAGAAAAAAGGGCTAAAAAAGCCCTAAAATTGCAAAAAAACAAGGTCAAACTGTCCTAGACAAATTTGACCTTGTGTGTGGCTGCCTCTGTCAGACTCGAACTGACGACAACGCGGTTAACAGCCGCGGGCTCTACCTGCTGAGCTAAGAGGCAATTAAAGGCTCTCCTCTTGGGAAAGCCTTCTTTCTTGGATGCGGCAACTTCCTATTTTCCCAT
>JAZOPZ010000021.1:0-2862 GCA_045655805.1 Christensenellaceae bacterium | reverse complement strand
AAAGTTATATTAAATAAATCCACAACTTGCCGTTAAGCAAATATAACTGCCGATAGGCAATATAACTCGTCGTTAGACGAATATCACAAATCCGTTTAGGATTTATTTAGTTGCCGAATCCCTTGTAGGGACTCGGCTTTGATGGTCTTTTTTGAGTTATCTAAGTATAATTTACCCATGATTATTAACTCCCCTAAAAGGCACTTTGGGGAAACGCTATTTTATTTATCAAACGACGCTACAATATTTTATTTATCATAAAACACTTTTTTTATTGTTTCTAGATACCCGTAACCGTAAAGGTCGTCAGGGTGCAGATAACTACCCTCAGTCCATTCGTTCCAACTATTTACAACTATAAGTGGCGCTTTCATTTCGGTATGCTTATCAACGTAATCCTTGGCAAGTTCAAAGCCTTTTTTAACGTTTTCGGGGGTGTTATCAAGACAACGCCACTCCCAATCCATAGGACCTTTATATCTTGGGGTGTTATCCCAACCGAGAGAAACGTGTGGATAAAACGGTGCTTTTACCGTCTTTTCAACAATATCCCACTCTTTTTTTACGTCTTCTAATATCTCTATATAACTTCTGTTCATATCGGCGTAATCAAAGAAATTGTAGTGCGTAACACCGTCAAAATGAGCCATATTTATAAAATCAAGTATGCTTGTTTTTTCATCAAGCATTATAGCCCTGTATTTAGGACTTCTTATTGTTAAATGGAGTTCTAACCCTGGGAATCCCGCTTTTACAGTTTCATCCCTAAAGTATTGAAGCGCCTCGAGAGTTTCCTTAACGCCACCAAGCCCACGAACAAGATTTTCCGTATCAAAAAGCATATATACTGGTTTTCCGTCAATCTTGTAATAAGATGGATGAGAAAAATATTTTTCAATAGTTCGCTTTACGATAAAATCAAAAGTCTTTCTGTCTACTGCACCATCCCAAATAGGAATATTTTTGTCTTTTATACTCTTACACCAAAGCGTTGTAGCAGTATGGTTTGCCCACATAAGATAAAATTTTACCTTATCGTTATTACGCGCCTTTAGATATCCGTCATTTAAGCATTGTTCAAGGAACGGCCTATTATCAAACCAGTACCAGTCATAAATAAAAACGTTAACCCCGTGCGCTGCAGCAGCCTCTATTTCCATTTCCATAACGTATGGGTCAGCCTCGTTTACATATCCCCAAACAGGTTTTCTAGGCCACTTATGGTCTTTGTACATTGGTTTTGCGCTCTTAATAGATTCCCACTCACCATAGCCTTCAGTCCAAAACATTTGTGTACGGGGTTCATCACCCGTATATGCAGGCCAAATATATGCTGCAATATCGTATTTTTTCATTGATTAATCTCCTTTATAAAAGTTACCCACATTATAACACGGATAAAACCCTATTTCAAGATTGATTTCAAACGAAAAAAGTATTTATTTTTGATTTTTCCTAAACTGCAACGGCGTGCAACCAACGTGCTCGTAAAACTTTTTAAAAAAGGCTGTTCTGTCCGAAAACCCACACTCATCAATTAGTACGTCAATCGGTTTGTCGCTTTTTAATAATAATTCCTTTGCGCGTTTTATCCTGCAAGTCATCAAGTATTCTGCAGGTGGCACTCCCGTATATTTTTTAAACATACGTGAAAAATGCTCTGCGCTGTATCCACATTTTGTTGCGATTTCTTGAATTGATAAATGATTACAACAATTGCGTTCCATAAAACAAAGAAGTTCGTCGTTTATTGTAAACCTAAATCGTTGATTTTCCGTCATCTTTCTAAAAACAAAACTCAATAACATAGATAACATTGAATGAATTATAAGTTCCCCTGCAGGCAAGGTTTTTGATTGTTCTACTCGTGTCCACTCTAAAATAGTTTCTATTTTTTGGCGTTCTTCCCCATCAAAATGAATAAGTAAATTATCTTTGATTACCATATCCGAAAACACGGCAAAATCACGAAATCTTAACAACAAAAAAATGTCGTTACTTCCCTTTAGCGTCGCATCTACGTATTCAGGCTTAAGCATAATGTCAACGTATCGAAGATTTTCTAACGGCACTACCGTATGTCGACAGTTATGGTTAATAATAAGCATATCGCCTCCCTTAACGTGATATTCCTTATCATCTACACGATGGATACCACAACCGTTTAAGGTATAAACAATTTCAATAAAGGCGTGAGTATGCTCCTCTTCAATTTCTTTAAGATTTACAAAATTTATAAAATAATTATTATCAAGGTCAAATTCAAAATAATCGTTGCCTTTTTTCTTTATAATGCTCATTTTTACCCTCAATGCTTATAACTAAATTATATCATACCACCTGTTACGTGTCAATAGTCGCATCACGCTAGGTGTGTTTTTGCAAACCCGTATAACAAGCTTTATCAAAACCACAAAAAAGGGCTTACTATTATGACGCTTACATCCTATCTCGTAGAAATAGCAATACGTCACTTCTCGCATTAACATAAACAACATAAAAAGAACACCCTATGGTATCTCTTTTTTATTTGGCTGCCTCTGTCAGACTCGGGCGAAGGAAACGTGTATGAAACACCCCACTACACCTTTTTAATGGTTTCCGTAGCGCCTATTGCATGGCAATAGCACAGACGACTGTAATTGCAAGCGCAATTACTCGGCAGTTCAGTTGCGGAGCAACTGCAAAAAAGTCCAACACCGTTTGGTGCTGGACTTTGTTTGTGGCTGCCTCTGTCAGACTCGAACTGACGACAACGCGGTTAACAGCCGCGGGCTCTACCTGCTGAGCTAAGAGGCAATTAAAGGCTCTCCTCTTGGGAAAGCCTTCTTTCTTGGATGCGGCAACTTCCTATTTTCCCAT
>JAZOPZ010000020.1:0-54012 GCA_045655805.1 Christensenellaceae bacterium | reverse complement strand
GTTATATTTGTCTAACGACAAGTGATATCGCCTACGGCGGTGAAATTTGCCTATCGGCAAGTTGTGGATTTATTTAATATAACTGCGACTAAAAGTCGCAATATAACGCAAGACTTGTCTTGCATATCACTTTTAGCCACAAGGCTAAAAATAAAACTAAATTATCTTAATCTTTTGTGGATAAGAAAAGCCCACTATATTTCGCTACTTGCGAAGTATAGTGGGCTACACTTTTGTGTTAAATTTTAATTCCCTTATAGGAACTGCCTAATCCGACGCTTTTTGTATTAAGTTTTAATTAGTCGTCAGCACCTAACATTTCAAGTTTAGATTTAGGTGCGTCAGGTCTTGCGTCACCGTGTTTAACGAAGAACATAGTAACGAAAGCAAGTGCTACGAATATAGTTGCGTAAGGGAATAAAGGTTTCATAGTGCCAAAGGCGTCCATAATAAGACCGCTTACCCAAGGGGTAATTGCTTGCGCAGCCATACTAGCCGTGTAGTAGTAACCCGTGTATTTACCGACATTGCTGTTTTTAGCAAGTTCAACAACCATTGGGAAAGAGTTAACGTTGATAGTTGCCCAACCGATACCTGCTAATGCAAAGATTAAATACATTACTAAAAGTGGGGTGTTAGGGTTAGCGAAGATTGCAGAGAAGAACGCAACTGCAAGTACGGTAACACCGATTAAGATAGTTTTCTTTCTACCGATTTTGCTTGCAAGCATACCTACTGGTATATAAGAAATTATTGCTGCGCCTTGGGCGATTATAAGCGTTGAGTTATAATCTTTCATCAAAACGTTAGTTGCGTAGAGTGAGTATTTTGAAGTTACAGCATTATAGCCCATATACCAAAGAGCAACTGATGCAAGGATTAAAAGTAAAGAGATTAACTTGCTCTTATCAAGTTTTTCACCTGAAGATTGATTAGTTTCTTCTTGACTATCTTCAGCGTCAAGTTTTGCTTGTTCTTCTTGCATTTCAAGCGACCATTTTGGTTCGCGAACTTTCAAAATAAATACGGTAAGACCGATAGCCATAACTGCGCAAACAGCCGAAACGAATACGGTGTAAGACATCATTTGGTTTTTGAATTGTCCCGTACCGAATACTATACCGAGTGCGAGAACTATAATACCACCTGCAGTACCCATAAGGTTGATAACTGCGTTTGCTTTTGAACGCAAAGGCTTAACGGTAACGTCAGGCATAAGCGCTACTGCTGGCGAACGGAAAGTTGCCATTGATACGAGCACGAGTAATAATATACAAATAAATACGATTAACGGTGCAGGGTTGTTAGAAGTAGTTTCTTTGGCGAAAGCAGTTCTAGACGCCACTAAAAGGTTAGTTCTGATACTGTTTCTACCAGTTTCGTTAACTGTGTACACGCCGTTATCATAGGAGTACATTATATTCTTATTTTCACTTTCAGGGTTTGCTAAATCAAGGAAAGCGTTTTTAAGTGCCGTTTGTTTTTCTGGGGTAAGTTCTTCAAAATCTTTATTGAAGTAGATTCTAGACGCATAATCTTTGGTTAAAATATTTTCAGTCTTTTCAACATTGGTGATTTCAAGGTCAGCGTCCCAAACGGTAGTTATAAATTCTTGGTCGTTTTTTTCAGCGTAAAGGTTTTTGAGTTGAGCGTTGTCGGCAAAAGTCATACCAACGAAAGCGCTAATAGCCAAAATAGTACCTAAAACGATATACGGTGTACGCTTGCCAAAACGAGAGTTCGTTTTGTCGGAGAGTGTACCAAAGAGTGGTAACAATACTACGGCGAGAATATTATCAATCGCCATAATGATACCTGATACTGATTGGCTTAAACCGAATTTGTTAACTAAAATCATAGGTACGATCGAATCGTACGCTTGCCAAAATGCGCTTATTAAAAAGAACGCAAATCCGACGAGAATAACTTTTTTGTAGTTAAGTTTCATAAAAAGTACTCCATAAAATTTTTATTACTTCGATTATTATAACATAATAAAACTGTTTTGTCTACATTTATACAAATAAAAAAGCGACTGATGTCGCTTTGTGTTTTTAGGCTGAAAATACTATCCTTTTAACATCGTCGTATAAATTACCTGCCCCTAAAATATAGACGCTTTTATATTGTTTTGATTTTTCTAAAAGTTCGTTGATATTATCAAAATAGTATACGCCGTTTTTTGTTTTATGTAGTTCCTCAAAAAGAGTGTATCCGTCGCCTTGTTTATCAAATGGTTCTCTTGCTGGGTAAGTCTTAAATATAGCAATATCACACTTTGTGTTTAGCGCTAAAATAAAGTCGTTAAATAAGGCTTTTGTTCGTGAATAAGTGTGTGGCTGAAAGACTATTAAATCTTTTTTGGCAAGTTGTTTATTTTTTAAAAAAGCAGAGATTTCTTGTGGGTGATGGCAGTAGTCGGCATAGTAACGGGTGTGTGAAACTTGACCAAGGTGTTCGTTTCTACGACTAACTCCCTTATAATTTTTAAGGGATTTTTTAATGGTTTTTAGGGGTATTCCGTACTTTAACGCTACGACTATAGCAGAAAGACTATTTATTGCGTTGTGTTCGCCTAAGGCATTTAAGACTATTTTAGTTTTGCGTTTTCCTTTTATGTATAAATCAAAAGTAGTCTTGCCTTTTTTAACCTTAATTTTGTTTGCGTAAAAATCATTTTTTGGATTTTTACCGAATTTAATTTTAGTAGTTAAAAATTTGCAATTTTTGTCGTCACCGTTTGCAATACAATAGGTGTTTTTTGAAAATTGCTTATAGGCCGTTTGTGCGCTTAAAAGTGTGGGGTAGCAATCAGTATGGTCTTTATCAATATTTAATATTATTGTATCGGTGGGGTGTAGGTGTAAAAAATTTCGTTGATACTCACAAGCCTCAACTATTGCTACGTCGTTACCATTTGCCGTGTAATTTGAGAATTTGACGCTATCGCCACCGATAAATACAGTAACAGGTTGATAGGCTGAAAAAATTTCGGCAATCATAGTGGTCGTAGTAGTTTTACCATGAGTGCCGGCAACGGCGATAACAGTTTTGAATTCCGAAAGTAAGTAGGCAAGTAATTCACCACGACTCAAGATTAAAAGTTTTTTTCGTTTTGCCTCTTTTAATTCAGGACAGGTTGAACGTATTGCTGAAGAATATACTACCGCATCAAAACCGTCTATGTTTTTTTCGTTATGTTTAGCGTTTATTTTGATGCCGTGCTGTTCAAGTTTATCAGTAAAAGTGTTTTTACAAACTTCCGTTCCCGCTACCAAAAAGCCCTTTTCTTTAAGGCGCAAGGCTAGTGCGCTCATACTTACGCCACCTATACCAATAAGGTAGAAAGTGCTTACTTTTTTTATTTGTGAAAAGTCAAACATATTAAATTGTATGAAAATATTAAAAAAAATGTGAAAAAAGTGCAAAAATGACCAAAAAAAATTAAAAAACATATTGAATTTGTAATTTTTATATGCTAAAATAGGAGTAAGATAAGGTTGGGGTGTGATTATGAATATAACTGATTGTAGAGTTCGTATCGTTAAAAAAGATGATAGCAAGTTAAAGGCTGTTGCGTCAATTACCATTGACGATTGTTTCGTCGTGCACGATATCAAAGTGATTGAGGGTGTTGACGGGTATTTTGTCGCAATGCCGTCTAGAAAGTCTAGTGAGGGTGAGCATAAAGATATTGCTCATCCTATAAACACAAAAACAAGGGAAGAACTTATTTCCGTTGTTTTAGATGCGTTCAAAAAAGAACAAAAAAAGGACGAGTAATCGTCCTTTTTTATTGTGAACAAGTGGTAAAATCCACTCTTTTTTATGTAAAAATAATAGTCAGTTGAATATTTAATAAAAAAATCGTATTCGTACTTGACGATTGTTTTTTTGTTTTGTATAATATTTATATTATAATTTAGGATGGTTTGATATGAGAGTTGTCGTAAAAGTAGGTACTTCCACTTTGGCTCACCAAACGGGTAATCTTAATATTCGTAAGACAGAAGAACTTTGTAAGGTCTTAAGCGACTTAAAAAATGACGGAAATGAAATTATTTTAGTAACTTCCGGTGCAATAGGTATGGGGGTTGGCAAACTCTCTTTGTCTGAACGCCCTAAAGATATTCCAACAAAGCAAGCAGCGGCTGCGGTTGGTCAATGTGAACTTATGTATTTTTACGATAAATTGTTTCAAGAATACCACCATACGGTAGCGCAAATCCTTTTAACGGGTGACGACTTTAATCATAACGATAGATACAATAACTTTATCAATACAATCAACCGTTTGCTTGAACTCGGTGCATTGCCAGTAATTAACGAAAATGATACTATCGCTACTGACGAAATTAAAGTAGGTGATAACGATACTTTATCTGCATTAGTTGCTAAAAGTGTTAACGCTGATTTGTTGATTATTTTATCTGATATAGACGGTTTGTATACGTCAGACCCACATAAAAACGCAAGCGCTAAATTAATACCTATCGTTGAAAATATTACGCCTGAAATTGAAAATCTCGCCGGGGGTGAAGGTTCTTCACTTGCGACGGGTGGTATGCGCACTAAAATTTCAGCAGGTAAAATTTGTACTGCAGCCCATTGTGATATGGTTATTACAAACGGTTCAAGGCCACTTGATTTATATTATATTTTAGAGGGTAAATCCGTCGGAACTAAATTTTTAGCGGTAAAAAAATAATGGAAAATTTATTAAAAAAAGCAAAAGCCGTTACCGTACTCGCGTCTTCGCTTTCTTCCGAAGTGAAAAATAACGCCTTAAAGTTAATGGCTGACGAATTAGAACTTAATATTGAAGAAATTCTTTTGGCAAACGCGCTTGACGTGGCTGACGCTACTTTTTTGTCAAATGTTATGGTCGATAGATTAAAACTTACGGCAAAACGTATTAAAGATATGGCTGACGGTATGAGGGAAGTTGCTCTTTTACCTGACCCTGTTGGTAGAGTTTTGGCTAATCACACCAATAAGGCAGGTCTTAATATAAGCAAGATTTCCGTTCCTTTTGGGGTTGTTGCCGTTATTTTTGAAAGCCGTCCAAACGTATCATCCGATACGGCGGCACTTTGCCTTAAAAGTGGTAACGTTTGCGTGTTAAGGGGTGGTAAGGAAAGTTTTAGATCTTGCCAAGCAATAGTTTCGGCACTTAAGTCGGGGCTTAAAAAGGCAGGACTTTCTGAAGATTTGGTCAATATTGTTAACGACCGTTCAAGGGAAAGCGCCAATTATCTTATGACTGCAAACGGTTTGGTGGACTTGCTTATTCCTAGGGGTGGCGCTGGTCTTATTAAGGCTTGTGTTGAAAACGCAACCGTGCCTTGTATTGAAACAGGTACAGGTATTTGTCATATTTTCGTTGAAAAAACTGCAGACTTAAATATGGCACTTAAGATAATCGAAAACGCAAAAACTAGTAGACCGTCTGTTTGCAATGCTGAAGAAGTTTGCCTTGTTGATAAAGATATCGCAAATGAATTTTTGCCAAAATTAAAGAAGATTTTAGTGGACGATAGAATTGCTAACGGTAAGCAACCAGTTGAGTTAAGACTTGACGATGCGTCGTCAAAAATTATCGACGGCACGCCTGCATTAGATAAGGATTTTGATACTGAATTTTTAGATTATATTTTAGCAATAAAAGTCGTTGATGGCACGGATTCGGCTATAACGCATATATCAAAACACTCCACACACCATAGTGAGGCTATAATTACTACTAACGAAAAATCCATAGAAAAGTTTGTATTAGCAGTTGATAGTGCAGCCGTTTACGTAAATGCCTCAACTAGATTTACCGACGGTGGTGAGTTCGGGAACGGTTGTGAAATTGGTATTTCTACACAAAAATTGCACGCAAGAGGGCCTATGGGGCTTAACGAGTTAAATACTTATAAATTTGTAATAAAAGGCAACGGGCAGGTTAGATAATGAGTTATATTTTCGGCTTTATCGGTGCAGGTAATATGGGTAGTGCTTTGATTAAGGCAACTGCACTAAATTTTTCGCCCGATCAAATTTGTTTTTACGATAAGCACTCTGATAAGTGTGAAAAACTTTTGCCTTACGCAACTTGTTTAAGTAGCGCAAGCGCCGTAGTTAAAAATTCCAAAATTATTTTCGTTGGTGTAAAACCACAAGCCTATCAAAAGGCTTTTGACGAAATCAAGCGAGAACTTTTAATCAATAAAGACGCCGTTATTGTTAGTATGGCGGCAGGTATTAGTATTGACGGTGTGAAAAATATTTGCGGGATTGATTTGCCGGTTATTAGGATTATGCCGAATACTCCTTGTCAAATCGGAGCGGGCGTTATTTTATATGCTTTATCGAGTACCGTTTCGGACGCTGATAAAGAGTTGTTTTTAAAGGCTATGCAAGGCGCAGGCTTGTTGAGTGAACTTGATGAAGAAAAGATTGATGCAGGTAGTGTTTTGTCGGGCTGTGGACCTGCGTTTGTATTTGCGTTTTTAAAAGCACTTAAAGATTCAGCGATTAAGTGTGGATTAGATGAAGATGAATCTCTTTTATACGCGTTAAAAACAGTTGAGGGTTCGGCAAAACTTGCTGATGTTAGCGGGGAGGATCTTTTAGTGTTAATTAAAAACGTATGTAGTCCGGGAGGAACTACGATTGAAGGCATTAAATCGTTTGAAAAAGACGGGTTTGATTGTGTCGTCGAAAACGCTATAAAGGCATCTTATAAAAGAACTTTAGAACTTAAAAAATAACAAAAAAAGGATAACTGAAATCGTTATCCTTTTTAATTGTATTATAGTTTAGCATAACTTAATTAAGTTAATATAAAACTCAACGGTTTTTACGATTTTTTCAAGTTTAATGCGTTCGTTATTGCCGTGTATAGTTGCTCTTTCTTCAGAGGTTAGAGCCATTGCAGAGAACCTATAAACTCTATCGCAAATTAAATCGTAGTGTCTAGAATCTGAGCATTGTACCATAAGATAAGGTGAGGTAAGCACGTTATCCCAGGTTGATTTTATAGCTTTTACGACGCGTTCATAGCCTTGTGTATCAGTCCTTGAAATTTTACTAGGTTCGTTACCATTTATTATTTCAATTTGAACTTTTTCATCGTTAATGACCTTGTTTAGGTGTGCAACGGTGCTGTCAATCGTGTCCATAGGGTTAATACGACTGTTTGAATATATCGATGCTACCGGAGGCAAGACGTTTATGCCTTGACTGCCTTCTGCTTTAGTAAAAGCAACGGTTGTCCGCAAGAGGGCGTTCATATCGCCACCTGTTTTTTTAGATAAAATATTCAGGACGCCTTTAAAAAGCCAAAGATTGGCAAAAATTATTTTATAAAGGAAAGTTGATTCTCTACCAAGGGTATCAAAAAGTTCGGCAACAGGCTTGGTTATTTGACACTTAAAATAATTCTTTTCAACAGCGCAACATGCCTTTGAAAGTCTTACTAGTGGAGAGTTTGGCTTTGGTGCTGACGAGTGCCCACCGTTTGATTTAACGGTGTATTTTAAGTTAAGCATACCTTTTTCAGCAACACCGATAAGAGCACAAGGTTTTTTAACGCCAGGAAAAACGTTTTCTAAAACGGCGCCACCTTCATCGATGACCATTTCAGGCGTTATGCCGTTTTCTTTGAAGTATTCAACTATTTTTAATGCGCCTATACCGTTAATTTCTTCCGTTCCTGAAAATGCAAGATAAATATCATTTTCTGGGACAAATCCTTCTTTTATAAGGTGGTTTGCAGCGTACAACGCACCGTTAAAAGTAACTTTTGTGTCAAGCGCTCCACGACCCCACATTTCACCATTTTCAATAATTGCACTAAACGGTGGTTTTTGCCAAAGTTCTTCAACTACGGAAACCACGTCGTAGTGAGCCATTAAAACTGACGGTTTATTATCGTTTTTGCCTTTCCATCTAAACAACAATCCTCTACCGTCAAAGGTTTTTAAGTCACAATTAGTATATACTTCAGGGTATAGTTTAGGTAATAAAGTTATAAGTTTTTCAAATTCTTTAGGATTTTCTTTAGATGGGTTTGCGTCGGATACAGTTTTGCATTTTATAAGTTCACCTAAAGCGTCTATTGCCCCTTGCTCGTTGAAGGTCGTTGTTTGTTGTTCTACGGTAATTTGTTTTTTTGGTTTAAATGTTAGCGCTCTTATTAAAACTATTGCAATTAAACAAAAAAACAGCGCGCCTATCGTAATCAAAGTTATATTAAGCCACATAATTCACCTATACTAATCTTCTACTTGTATTTCTGCTGTATCTTTTTTATCGTCAAGCCAACCCTTTTTATACATAAATCTTGATACGCACAGGGTAAAGACAGCGCCAACCGACGCAAGAACGCCAACTGAACCTGAAAGTGATGGGATACTGATAAACAATACGAGCATTAAAATGATAGGAGCAACGGCAATTTTCCAATTTTTTGAAATAAAAACAACACCGAGCGCACCGAAAAGCGCAGGAACTATTTGGTCAAAAGCAGGTGCAAGCGTTGGGTTTTCTAAAATCGGTGAAAGAGGAATGATAAGCAATACGCCGAGTATAATTATTAAAGTAGTAACGATTGATGACACTGCAATTGAAATAGTTGAAATAATTTCACCTTCTTCAGTATTTGATTTTACTTGTGCTTTATCTAACGCGTCAAGTGCGCAAGGGAGTTTAAGGTTTGAAATATTACCCGTTACAAACGAAAGGTATGCGCCACCAGCACCAAGCATAGGTACGTAGGTAATAACTTCAATAAGTCCTACTAGCCAATAAAGTGGTAACGTTGCAAGTAAACCTTTAAATAGCCCGTTCCATTCAGGGACTACGCCAAAAATAAAACATAAAAGTAAAGGGAAAAGTATAAACAAAACAGCCATCGAGTAATTCCATACTTTGCCGTCGTGATGAACTTGTTCAAGATAACTTCTTTCTTTTTTCATAAGTAGCCTCCTTTAGAAAGTTAATAATACGGCAAAAGTTTCCGTTGTAGGTGGAGTGCCTAGCCAAAGCGTTAAAGGTATAGCAAGTATCATGCCCACTAACATACTGATTGGCAACGCATAGTCGGTAATAAAGCGCCATTTGGTGATTTTTTGTACGACACCACAAATAAGCATACTGATTGCTGAAGACGCAAATACGAGTATAGGTACGAGTCCATAAGTTTCGCCAGAGAAAATAGAACCAAAATCGGCAAATACCATACCTAAAAACGCTGAAACCATACCGATAAACAATGAGTTTTGGAATATGTCAAGCCATTTAGGGTCTTTTTTGCCGATTGAAACCATACCATTTTGTAGTTTTTTGGCAATAAGTGGCGTCAAAATTACACCAAGCATGATGGAAATCGTCATAACAAAAGTTACGGTAACGAATTGCGATCCTGTTAGCACCGTTTGAAAATCTTGGAATTTTTTACCTGTAATACCCATGATTGCGTTGTTTGCAGCAACTGTTTCGTAAGAGAGTGAACCAACTACTGAAAGCCTTAACCATGGTAAGGCAATACCTAATTTTTTGGATAATGCAATTATGCCGATAATGATTGAAACGGCAGGTGCTATCGTAAATATTGCTGAAGAAATAATCGTGCGTTTTATTACGCCTTTATCCATATTTAATTCTTTAGCGCGCTTTAACGCTCTAATCATAAAAAATACAGCTTGCGCCATAACCGCGCTAATCACTAAAGCAACTAGTACGAAGATTATTGGATGGTCTATTCTAAATTCCATAATAAACTCCTTAAATCTTTTATAATATTTTATATATTATCACAAATGGGCGAGATTTACAACGAAATAACCGTGCAGTCGAATATTTTTACAAAAAATGCTATTGAAAAGGTTAAAATTTTATGTTATAATAAAGAAAAAGGGGGCTAAATATGAATAATTTTGTTATAACAATAGGTAGGGAATTCGGCTCCGGTGGGCATGCTATTGCTAAAAAAATAGCCGAACATTACGGTATAAAATGTTATGATAAAGAAATTATTACTATGGCGTCGGAAAAGTCTGGTATACATGAGGATTTTATTGCTTCTTGTGATGAAAGGGCTGTTTCAAATTTTGCTTTTTCAGTTGCGAATAATTATTATTTTTCGGGTAGTGGTGCTCAACAAATACAAATAAAGGCGTACTTTTCACAATTTGAAGTAATTAAAAAATTGGCAGAAAATGAATCTTTCGTTATTGTAGGTCGTGTGTCCGATTACGTGTTAAGACATAAGGAAAATAAAATTTCAATATTTATTAGCGCTGATAAAAGCGATAGAGTTGCTAGAGTAATGGAGTATGAGAAAATTTCCGATAAAAAGGCTGAAAAACTCATTGCTCGCGCTGATAAAAATAGGGCAAAGTATTATAACTTCTTCTCGCATAATAAATGGGGTGATGCAAAAACTTATGATTTGTGTATAAATTCTTCGGTTTTGGGGATTGAAAAAACAGCAGAGTATTTAATTAGTTATATCGACGGAGTTCTCGAACAAAAAGGAATAAAGGCATAGTTTTATCATGTAACGGTAGTGTGAAATTTGACCATAGGAGATTTTGTTTGAGTTTGAAAAATGTGACTTTTCAAATTTGACAAACAATCCTGTATATGCGTCGATGGCAAATCATAAAGTAAAACTAACCGTTGATAAAGTAGAAATGAATATAAGTTTAAAATTTATTTAAAATAAAAAGCGACAAGTTTTGCTAACTTGTCGCTTTTTTTGGTAGCACCACGGAGACTCGAACTCCGGTCTTCGCCTTGAGAGGGCGACGTCTTAACCGCTTGACCATGATGCCGTTTTGGGCGAAATTATAATTCGCCACCGTAAAGTTTTGCAGTCATTTTGAGCAACCAACTCTTTGGGGTTATTCTCGTTAAAAAGTATAAGAATTTATATTTTTTACCTATTATGTAGAAAGGTTTACAACGATTTCTACTAATTTTATTGTAAATTTGTTTAGCACAAAGTGTTTGTGGTATTCTTTTTGGTTCTCTATCGTCGCTCTTTTTCGTTGCTGATTGTAGACGATTGCCATACTTTTCATCCGTCTTAAAATCTTTGATTCTATTAGCAGTAAAGTTGGTTTTAATATCGCCAGGGCAAATTGCTACTACGTCAATTCCGAGTGGGGCGAGTTCCATTTTAAGACCGAAAGAAAGGTTTAATATCGCGGACTTTACCGAACCGTAAATCGTTCTAAACGGAACGGGGAAAAGAGCCATAGCACTAGATAGGTTTATTATTTTTGAACCTTTTGACATTAGTGGTAACGACGCTCTTGTACAATAGATAGTGCCGTAGTAGTTTGCGTCCGTAAGGCGTTTTACTTCTTCGATATTTTGTAATTCAAAAATACCACTCATGCCAAAACCTGCGCTATTAATTAGTACGTCTATTTTGCCGTACTTTGTTTTAATATCTTCAAAAACACTATTTACGGCAAGTTCGTCACAAACGTCAACGGAATAATGAGTAGGGCAGTTTATTTTTCTTCGCGATAAAGTTAAAACGACGTCGCCGTTTTGTTCGTATAACTTTTTTAATTGTTCACCGATACCACTAGTACCGCCTGTAATTACTATAATTTTACCCATTGCTAATAATAGACCCGCCTGTGCCGACGACGGTAAATTGATAACCCGTTGTTTTAACGGTGAATACCTCGCTTAACGCTTCTGCATCTCTTTATGCGACCTTTCGGTCAAGAGCACCACTCCACGACAAGACGGCAGGTTTCGTATATCAGATTGTGGATCCCAAAAAAGCCGTCTATCGAACACTGCAGGCTAATAAGATTTTGCTTAATATTTTATTACTTATACAATAATTTTACAACATTTGCTTTTTAAATGCAACAACTTGAAAGTATTTCTTGACTAAACGGCTAAAAAATTTTAAAATATGTGGGTAGGAGATTTACCAATGAAAAAAGGTGAACGCTTTATAAACTTCCGACCTTTCTTGTTTTTAATGATAGGAGTAGCGGTAGGTATAGGCGCAGGGTATTTTATAAAATTTAAGAGTTTAGTTGCAAGCGTAATTTATTGTACGGGAGCGCTATCGTGTTTAGGGATAATAATTTTCTTTTTGCGCAAGTATGCCGTAAAGAAAAGGTATTTAATTTTTATTCCTATACTTTTAGCATTCTCGATTTTTTCTTGTTTTTTAGTAATCGGCAAGGTGAATTCTTTCTATAATGCAAAGATTGAAGAAAAATTATACACGGTTGAAGGTGTAATTGACCGTATTGAAGAAACGTCTTCAGGTAATGTTATAATTTTAGAAGATTTAACGTTTAGATGTGATAAGGATTTTAAGTCAAAATACAAACTGTCGTTAAGTGTTGGCGCTGATACGGAATATGTTAGTGGGTACAAAATTTCTACTACCGTGGTCGTTTTTAATATACCCGTTATATACGAAAATAGTCCATCAGTCTCAAATATAAACGATAAAATACGCTATCAAGCAAAGGTTTCTTCTCTCAAAGATATTAGCGTTTTAGAGGCTACGCCAACTATTTTCGGATACACTTATAAATTAATAGACAACACCTTGCGTGAGGGGTTATCGGGCAATGAATACGCAATATCTCTCGCGATGCTAACGGGTAATTCTTCTAAAATTGAAACGCGGTTGTTAAACTCTTTTAGATACGCTGGTGTTGCTCATATTTTTGCAGTTTCAGGTTTACACATAGGTGTTATTGCTGGCGCTTTAGGTTTGTTATTAAAAATTTTTCCAAAGGGGCGTCGCAAATATTTTTCACCTATAATCGTGTTGTTTTGTGTTTTTTATTCTGGGATTTGTGGGTTTTCGTCCTCGTCGATTAGGGCAGTAATCATGTTTTCAACTATGACGATAGTTGCGCTAATGTGGGAAAGGTACGATGCGTTGTCTTCTCTATCTATAGCAGGTTTTTTCACTTTGTTATTTGTTCCGTTTGAAATGTTTTCAGCTGGCTTTTTACTTTCGTATAGTGCGGCGGGTTTTATTATCGTTTTATCGGGACCGTTTACAAGAGTGCTTTATTTTTTACCTAACAAGTTGTCGCAATCACTTGCTGTTGCGACGGGTGCTTTTTTGGGAGGCCTTCCGATTTGTATAACTTTCTTTGGATACACTTCAATAATATCTGTAATATTTAACGTAATATTTTTGCCACTAGTTTCCGTACTATTCGTTTGGATTTTTGCATTTGTTATGTTAGGTATTTTATTCGGTGGGGCAAGCGTAACGTTAATCCCTGCGGGGTGGGTGCTATCTTTGATTATAAAACTTTTCAAATTCGTAGACTTTGGACTATTTACCTTTAGCGTTGATGATTTTGCGCTAACTTCTATAGCATACTACGTTGCGTTAATCGTTGTTGGGGGATTGTTAAATTTTAAGCGAGTAACGAAAGTAATAATTACGTTGTGTCTAGCGTGTGTATTTGTGGGTGGGATGTTTGTTCAACATATTGTAAATCAAAGGACTTTAACTGTAATTAGCACGGCCAAAAACGGTATTTTTGCAACCTTGATTTCTAGCGAGGACGGTAACGTCTTGATAGTGAACGGTATTACGGAAAACTACCATCAAGGTGATTTTTACGTCAATTCTAAATTGTATAAAGTCTCAACGTTAAACGCAATAATTTTTCTAGTGCCTAACGAAGTTCCTGACGATTTTATAAAAGGACTAAAAACAAGAGTTAAAGTGTCACAGTTGTACGTTTACAATACAGAAGATCCTTATTGTTACGGTGTGCCGATTAAAGATTTTGCAACGACTGATTTAGAGATTGGTGCTATAAAAATTAGTCCAGTTCCACACGGATTGGGTGCTGTTTGTGAATATGGCAAAAACACTTTTGTTTTTTATTCTCGTTTGCCACAAGAAAGCGTCGGATATTACGTTCCTAATGGAGCATTTGATTATATTAGCGCTATAAATTGTCGAGATAAACTTCAAGTGTTGCACGCAACGAAAGTTTGCGAGTATGGCTGTGCTGATAAGATAAACGGTTACAAAAATGGTGGTAGCGTAATTTTTGAAGTCGTACGCTAAAATATTTATAGAATATTTTTAAAATCCCTTGCAATTTTTATTATTAGATGATATATTATTTTATAATGGGGGAGTATGGTGGAATTTGCAGAATTTAAGCAGAAAATAGACGACAATAATTTGTCTTCAATAATTTTATTCGAGGGTGAAGAAGTTTATCTTTCAGAAAGTGGTCTTAACGCGCTTAAGGATAAATTTGTAGAGTTTCCCGACCTTAATTACGTAAAGATAGACGATTTATCGGATATGCAAGTTTTGCTTTCACATTTGGACGCTTTTCCGTTTATGAGCACAAAAAGGCTCGTTACGGTTTCGGAGTTTTATCCGACTGCAAGCGTATTAAAAGGGGCGTTGTTTGATTTTTTTGAAAATCCACCTGAAACGACTTTGTTCGTTATTATAAACAAGAAAAGTTGTGATGCCCTTAAAAAACAAAAAACAGTTACAACTGTTTCATGTTCAAAACAAAGTCCTGCGATTTTAGTAAAGTGGACGGTTAGAGAGTTTGCAAAGTTGGGTAAAACAATCGCTAACGACGTAGCTCTTAAGATTTGCGAGTATTCATTGATGGATATGACAAAAATCAATAACGAAGTTCAAAAACTTGCGTCTTACACGTTAGGTGACGACAAAATAACCCTTGCTGACGTAGATAAAGTCGTTATTAAAGAAAGTGACTATCGTATCTACGAAATGACCGATTTCGTCGCAAAAAGGGATTTTGATAAGGCTTTTACCGTATTGACGGAAATGCTAAACGGGGGGGAACCTCCTCAAAAACTATTAGTTAGTCTTTATTACCATTATCGGAAACTTTTTCACGTAGCAGTTTCTCCACTTAATGATAATGAACTTGCTAAAGCACTTGGCGTAAAAGAAGTCGCTATTGCAAAAATGCGTAGGCAAGTAAAAACTTTTAACTTAAAAAATCTCAAAAACGCCGTTGACGTTTTAGCCGATTATGATTTCAAGTTCAAATCGGGTGAAGTTAACGTTGATACAGCGTTTTTGTTAAGCGTATTCAAAATTATGGTAGGTTAATAACGGGGTATTTGATGAAAGAATTTTTTAGTAACGTACAATCTGTGTTCGAAAGGTTTTCTGACTGGAAGTTCGCCTTGTCGGCAATACTTTTAATATTGGTTTTAACGGTGACCTTTAGTGTTATGTTTGATTTTTTCAAAAGCAACGACACGAAGGTTATCACTTGGTTTTTCGTTGGATATTTGCTAATAATGGGCATTATTTTTATTATCAACGATAATATTAAGAACTCTTTCTTTTTGCTCGTTCCCGCCATATTTGTGCTTGCAATTTTATTTATTTATTCAATTGAAATTAAGAGAGCGATTAAACATCGTAAGTATAAGGGAGAAATTAAGCACGTTCACAAAAATTATGATGAGTCGGAAGTAAAAAATTGTATTTCTGCAATTATTACGGCTTTGCAAAATATGTCTAAAAAAGACATTGGAGCAATTATCGTTTTGTCAAATAATAACGTACCAACGCAAATACTTGATAGTGGCGTTATGCTCAATAGTGATATTTCTTCAGAACTTATTGAAAGTGTATTTTTCCCAAAATCGCCGTTACATGACGGGGCAATGATTATTAATGGTACTAAAATCGTTGCATCTGGTTGTTTTTTACCACTTTCTCAAAATGAAAATATTCCGAAAGATTTGGGGACTAGACACCGTGCAGGTATAGGTGTTACCGAAACCATGGACGTAACTGCTTTGATAGTTTCAGAAGAAACGGGTATTATTTCAATCGTTAAAGGTGGTAAAATTACTAGATACGCTGATACCACGATGTTAAAATCGGCATTGTCTAAATTTTATTGGCAAGAATTAACAAGAACGGATAGGTGATTATTATGAAAGACGAAAAAAAGACTTTATCTGAAATATTGTTTTCAAACTTCGGCTACAAATTGTTAGCCTTTGCTCTTGCTGTTGTAACTTTTGTGATAACTAATTTATAAGCGGATTTTATTATGGAACAAAAAGATTTTACTTGCGTATTTGGGGCCGACGTATTGCTACCTAATACTGATGATTACACGTCGTTTGCAGTCGTAGCGTGCGACCAGTTTACGTCAAACGGTGAATATTGGCAAGAACTTGCTGATTTAACTAAAGGTAAGTTGACGGCGCTTGATATGATTTTGCCTGAATATTACCTTAACGGGGATTATTCGTCTAGAATACAAACCATAAATGAGAATATTAAAAACTACGTAAATCAAGCGGTAGTGTTAAAAAATTCTATGGTGCTTACGGTAAGGGAGACTGCTTCAGGAATAAAGCGAACTGGTTTAGTACTTGCCGTTGACCTTGAGGCGTATAATTTTATTAAAGGTGAAAAACCTCTTATTCGCCCAACTGAAGCAACTATACAAGATAGAATTCCACCACGTCTAAAAATTAGACAAGACGCTAGCGCGGAGTTTCCACACGTTATGATGTTTATTGACGACGAAAAACGTTCTATCGTAGAAGGGCTTTACGCAAATCGTTCTGCACTTGAAAAAGTGTATGATTTTAACCTTAATATGGACGGTGGACATTTAACTGGCTATCGTGTGACGGATATTAAAAAGGTTCAAGATGGGTTTAATGCTCTTATTGAAAGAGATAGGTTGATAAACAAATACGGTGAAGATGTTCCTTTTATGATGGCGGTTGGTGACGGCAATCACTCACTAGCAACGGCAAAGGCTCATTGGGAGAACGTTAAAGCACAAACTGGCGACCTTTCACATCCGGCAAGATACGCCTTGTGTGAAGTCGTTAATATCTATGACGAAGGCATTATATTTGAGCCTATACATAGGCTTATAAAAGGCGTTAACCGTGAGGATTTCTTGTCAGGTTATTCAAAGTTAGATCACGGCACGGAAAGGGTTTATTGCGACAAAGAAACTGCGTTTGGTGGTTCTTTATCAGTGCCACAAGCGATTGCCGTTACTGATAAATACATAGCCGACTATATTGCTAAAAATGGTGGTGAGGTGGATTATATTCACGGGGATGATGACGTAAAAGCGCTTGCGGACGGCGATAATTGCGCTGTTGCAATACTGTTTTCGTCAATAAATAAATCAGATTTATTCCGCGACGTGGTTCGTGGTGGTAACTTACCGAAGAAGACTTTTTCTATCGGTGAGGCAAGAGAAAAAAGATATTATCTTGAAGGTAGAAAGATAATTAAATAGAAGGAGTTAGAAAAATGGGCATTAAGGTTTGTAAGTTCGGCGGGACTTCAATGGCAAGCGCTGAAACTTTAGCCAAGGTAAAAAATATCATTATGGCGGAAGACGACCGTAAATTCGTGGTTGTTTCTGCACCGGGTAAAAGAGATAAGAACGACGTAAAAATAACCGATACGCTTTACAAGTGTTTTGACGACGTTATTTCTATTGGTTCTTGTCACGAAACTTTCAAATTAATCAGACAAAGATTTATAGATATTGTAAAAGACTTGGGTTTAACTATGGATATTGAATCCATATTAGACGAAACCGAAAAGGCCATTGATGCCGAAAAACAAAAACCTGATTTTGCTGCGTCAAGGGGTGAATATCTTTCAGCAAGAGTTATGGCTGAATATTTAGGCTACGACTTTATAGACGCTGCCGATATCATTAGATTTGATAGTAAGGGAAATCTTAACGCAGTTTATACTGACGATAAAATCAAAAGCAAATTTGCCGATCTTGAAAACGCAGTTATACCAGGGTTTTACGGCAAGGATTCTTTTGGTAGAATAAAAACTTTCTCACGTGGTGGTAGCGACGTAACGGGTTCTATTATCGCAAAGGGTGTTGATGCTGAAATTTATGAAAACTGGACCGACGTTAGTGGCTTTTTAGTATGCGACCCAAGAATTGTGCCTGAAGCGGAAATTATTGACGCTTTATCGTATAGCGAACTTCGTGAACTTTCTTATATGGGTGCGTCTGTTTTACACGCAGAAGCAATATTCCCATTGATGTCGAGTAAAATTCCTATAAATATCAAAAACACTTTTAAGCCTGAAGATAAGGGTACTCTAATCGTTCCTACCGAATACGGTGCAAAGCACGACAAGGTTATTACTGGTATTGCTGGCAAAAAAGACTTTACCGTTATCTTTATCGAAAAGTCACTTATGAATAACGAAGTTGGCTTTATTAGAAAGGTTTTATCAGTTGTTGAACATCACGGTATTTGTGTAGAGCACGTTCCATCGGGTATTGATACGCTTTCAGTTATCGTTTCGTCTGAAAACCTTAAAAACGGCGTCCTTGACGATATTGTAAATGAAATTAGAGAAAGCGTTGCACCTGATTATATTCACGTTATTGAAAATGTCGCGCTTATAGCAACCGTTGGTCACGGTATGGCAAGGCGTGCTGGTACTGCTTGTAAGATATTTGAATCTTTAGCAAGTGCAGGTGTAAATATTAAAATGATCGACCAAGGTTCAAGTGAACAAAATATTATAATTGGTGTATCAAACGCTGATTATGAAAAATGTATTAGGGCAATTTATCGTGAATTTTTCACGGAAAAATAAATAAAAAAATAATCTAATAACAAAGTTGAGCAAAGGAGAATAAAAGATTATGGATTATGCAAAAGAATCACTCAAAAAACACGGCGAATGGCGTGGCAAAATCGAAATGGTAACTAGATGTCCGGTTGAAAACAAAGAAGATTTATCTTTGGCGTATACTCCGGGGGTTGCTGAACCTTGTCTTGCAATTCAAAAAGATTACAATAAATCTTTTGAACTCACTAGACGTTGGAATACAGTTGCTGTAGTTACTGACGGTACTGCAGTTTTAGGTCTTGGCGATATTGGCCCTGAAGCAGGTATGCCTGTTATGGAAGGTAAATGCGTATTGTTCAAGGCTTTTGGTAACGTAGATGCTATTCCACTTTGTGTTCGTAGTAAAGAAGTTGATGATATCGTAAAAACCGTTAAACTTTTAGCGGGTAGTTTTGGTGGCGTTAACCTTGAAGATATAAGCGCTCCAAGATGTTTCGAAATTGAAAAGAGGTTAAAAGAAGATCCTGAAGTTGATATTCCTATTTTTCACGATGACCAACACGGTACTGCAGTAGTATGTATTGCTGCTTGTATCAATGCGTTAAAACTCGTTAAGAAAGAATTTAAAGATATAAAAGTTGTATTCTCTGGCGCAGGTGCAGCAGGTACGGCAATCGCTAAATTATTTATCTCTTTAGGTGTGCAAAACGTAGTTATGGCTGATAGTAGGGGTATTATATGTGAAGGCGATGAAACTCTTTCTGCTGCTAAAAAAGAAATTGCATCTTATACTAATAGAAATCACGAAAAAGGCAAACTCGCAGACGCTATGGTTGGCGCAGATATCTTTGTAGGCGTATCAAAACCTGGTCTTGTTACTAAAGAAATGGTTAAGTCTATGAAACCAGGCGCTATCGTTATGCCAATGGCTAACCCTGTTCCTGAAATTATGCCGGCAGACGCTATTGAAGCAGGTGCGGCAGTAGTCGGTACTGGTAGAAGCGACTTCCCAAATCAAATCAACAACGTATTAGCGTTTCCTGGTATTTTCCGTGGTGCTCTTGACGTTAGGGCGAAAGATATCAATGAAGAAATGAAGATTGCTGCAGCAAAGGCAATCGCATCACTCGTTTCTGATGATGAACTTAATCCAGAATATATTCTCCCAGCCGCATTTGACGAACGTGTTGGCGAAACCGTCGCAAAAGCAGTTGCAGACGCGGCTATTAAGTCGGGTGTTGCAAGGATTTAATGATATAAAAAGACAGTTTCGACTGTCTTTTTTTTATTTGTAATTGCATTAAAAGATCTTTTATGTTAAAATTAATAATAAAGGAGAAAAATATGAATTTTCAAATAAATAAAAAAGCAATAATAGTTTGTGCGAGTGTTTTTATTGCGCTTGTAGTAATAGCAACTTTTACTGATTTATGGGTTAGTAAAGTGCTTGCTGATATAAAGGCTGGGGAGTATTTTTCTGATAACTTGTTCGGTGTTATCGGTGAGGTTTTCGGTAGTTTTCCCATCTATTATATGATAGGTTTATCTTTGATAATTTTAGGTGCTAACGGTCAAGCAACAAAATATGAAAAACTCTTGTTTATTTCAGGCGTTATTTGTGGTTTTATTGCAATGGTTATCGGTACTGACGACTGCCTTAAAGATTTTGCAGATCACTCGCAACGATACGCTCAATGGGATAGGGCTTGGCAGTTGTTATTGGCGACTGGTTTCGCGTTGGTTTTTGAAATTCCTACTGTTATTTTTATCAATAAACTTTCACTCGAAACAAAGCGTAAACTCATTATATTTGCTTGTGTGGTTTTAGTGATGGTTGTCGTTTCGCAAATCTTTATTTATGGGTTGAAAGCACTTGCAGGTAGAGCAAGGTTTAGGGCAATTAACTTTCTAGGTGATGAAAGTATGTTTAGTAAGTGGTTTGTCTTTTACGGCACAAGATATTCAGACAATACTACTTTAATTGCTTTAGACGTTGCAAAAGATGCGTACCGTTCTTTCCCATCGGGGCATACGGCATCAACCGCTGCGGTCTACGGTTTTTTATGTTTACCATTTATTTTTGAAAAGTTTGACACTAAAAAATGGAAAACTATTTTATTTAGTTCAACCATATTACTTACGGGCTATATTGCGGTATCTAGAATCGTTGTTGGGGCACACTTTTTTTCTGACGTGCTTTTTGGCGGGAGCATAACTTTCTTCTCTTTATATTTAGCCGTCATTATAGTAAATGCAATTTGCAAAAAAATAAAAAAATAAACTAAAAAGGCAAGTGATCATTCACTTGTTTTTTTATTTTTCTCAAATATTATATAAAAATTCTCAAATATTGCTATTGTTGAAAAATTTATTGCGAAATTCAAAACAATATGATAAAATTATATCAATAATTTTTAAGGAGATTTTCTGTAATGGAAAATAAATTAAGCAACTTAACTTTAGATGAAAAAATTACCCTTTTAACTGGGCTTACCGAGTGGGATATCCACGATATTCCTAAACTTGATAAATTCAATATGGCAGATGGCCCTTGTGGCTTACGTAAGGTTAGCCATTGGGAAGACGGAACAGCGGTTCACCACCGTTCAACTTGTTACGCATCGCCATCAGTTCTTGCTAATAGTTGGGATAAAGAACTTGTTAAAACGGCATCGCGAGCAATGGCAGACGATTGTATTGATGAAAATGTTGATATGCTTTTAGCGCCAGGCATCAATATTAAGCGAGACCCAAGATGTGGTAGAAACTTTGAATATATGTCGGAAGATCCGTTCCTTGCGGGGACTCTTGGCAAAGTGTATATTGACGGTTTACAAGAAAAGGGTGTTGGTACGTCGCTTAAACACTACTGCTGTAACAACGCTGAAGATAATCGTCAAAGTTGTTCAAGTGAAATTGATAAGCGTACTCTTATGGAAATTTATACCCGTAACTTCTATTACGCTTGCAAAGCAAAGCCTACTACCGTTATGTGTGCTTATAACAAGGTAAATGGTATTTGGTGTTCTGAAAATAAAGAAATTAACGATATTTTATACAATAGAACGGATTTTGACGGTGCGATTATTTCTGACTGGGAAGCAGTTCACCGTAAAGTTCAAACGGTAAAAGCAGGCCTTGCGCTTCAAATGCCATACCGCAAAGGTATGTTTGAAGAAGTGAAAGCCGCTTATGATAAAGGTGAACTTACCGAGGCTGAAATCGACGCTTGCGCAGGTAGAACGGTTGATTTGATCAATAAAATTCAAAAAATGAAGCCTCTCCGCAAGGTGGAAACTAACGTTAACGAGCGTCACGACGTGGCTAAAGCGGGTGCGTTAGGCGGTGCAGTTCTTTTGAAGAACAACGGTGTACTTCCTCTTAAAAAAGGCTCTACGATTGGTTTAACGGGCTTATTTGTTAATAACGTTCACTGTGGTGGGGGCTCTGCTCACGTTTGGAATTTGTGGGAAGTTTTAGATCTTGACAAAACTTTAGTAATGTCTGATCCAACTGCAAAAATCATTAAAGAAGATATGTTGCTCCATAGGTCACAAAAAGATACTATTAAATGGAACTGTTTTGACGAATTACCACACTATTTTGAAGGTGTTGATTATGCTATAATTCGTGCAGGTACTTCAAGAAGAGACGAAACGGAAGGTAGCGATAGGGACAGTATTAAACTTTCACCTATTACTGAAGGTTTTATTAACTACGTTGGTGATACTTACAAAGGTAAAACGATAGTAGTATTGTATGCAGGTTCAGCAATAGACGTTTCGGCTTGGATTGATGCTGTTGACGCTGTATTGTACGTTGGTTTTGCAGGTGAAATGGTAAACCAATCTGCCGCGGACTTGTTATTCGGTATTGAAAACCCAAGTGGTAAACTTGCTGAAACTTGGCCAAAGAAGTTGGAAGATATTTCTTGCTTAAATCGTTACGACAAATACTTCTTAAAAGATATTTATTCTGACGGTGTTTACGTTGGCTATCGTCACTATGACAAAAACGGCATTGAGCCTAGATATGAATTTGGTTACGGCTTAAGTTATTCTAAGTTTGAATATTCTGGCTTATCCGTGAAAGATAACGGCGACTATTTGACCGCCGAGTATTCTATTAAAAATATTTCGGGCGTTGATGGTAAAGAGATTTCTCAAGTTTATATGTTCTCGCCAGCAAAGGCTATTGATAGACCTGTTAAAGAACTTATCGGATACAGTAAAGACCTTGTTAAAGCAGGTGAAACCGTTAAAGTTTCCGTTAAAATTGATAAAGAAGTATTGGCTTACTTTGACGTAGATAAAGACGCTTTCGTAGTTGAAAAAGGTGAATATATAATTGCTGTAGGTGCATCTTCAAGAGATATTAAACTCGAACAAAAAATTACGCTTTAATAACGAAAACCCCACGATAAAGTGGGGTTTTTTATTTTTATAAAATTAAAAAATATTCTCAAAAATTGCTGAAAACTATTGCAATTATTCTCAAAATGTGCTATAATATAAGTATGGAAAAAGTATATCAATCATACTTGGATACAAGTGATGATATTAAAATAGAATATTCAAGCAACGTGTTTAAAAAGCAACACTATCACTCTCGTATAGAAGTATATTACGCTTTAACAGACGGGCTATTTGCAAACGTTAATGGGAAGGTGTTTCAAATGGCTGAAAATAGTTTTGTCGTAGTTGATAGTTTTGATGAGCACGGTTTTGATGGCAAGGGTGATTTTATTTATTTGCTTATTCCTGATAAATATTTTGAAAGTTATAAACGAATTCGTGGTGACAAGACTTTACGGCAACAATATTTTTCAGAACAAAAACAGGCATTTGCTATAAAGTCTATTTTAGAAGAAATTTCTCAAGCGATAGCAAAGGATAAGGACAACTTTTTAAAATTAGAGGGACTAGTAAAGTATTTGCTCGGCACCGTGTTATCGTTTACCGATTTTGTTGATAGTAATTCTGAAACTAGTTACGACACTGCGAAAGAAATTCTGATTTTTATAAGCAACAATTTCAAAAACGACCTTACTTTAGACGTGTTGTCCCAAAATTTGGGTTATAATAAACATTATATATCGCACTTATTTAGCAGGGTGGTTAAAAAGAACTTAAATGATTATATAAACGACGTAAGGTTACGGTATTTTTTAGATAACATAAGAGATACTGACAGCGTAAGTGAGGTCGCTTATAAAAGTGGTTTTAAAAGTTTAGCGACTTTCTATCGTGCGTTTGAAAAAGCATACGGTTGTTCACCAAAAAAATACTTAAAAACCGTTGTAGACGGCAGATGTTAAGGAGGAAATTATGGCAAAAGGGAAATATAATGCTGAAGATATAAAAATATTAGAGGGGCTTGACGCTGTTCGTATGCGCCCAGGTATGTATATTGGCTCAACGGGAACTAAAGGGTTGCATCATATTTTATGGGAAATAGTTGATAACGCTATTGATGAATCTGCCAACGGTTATGCTGATAAAGTTATTGTAAAACTCCATGCTGACGGTTCAGCCTCTGTTGAAGATAACGGTCGTGGTATTCCTACTGATATTCATCCTAAAATGGGTGTTTCAGGCGTGGAGGTCGTATTTACACAATTACACGCGGGTGGTAAGTTTGGTGATAGTAATTATAACTATTCGGGTGGTTTACACGGCGTAGGGGCATCCGTTACAAATGCTCTTTCAGAGTGGCTTAAGGTCGAAATTTATAAAAAAACAGTATTTTCAATGGAATTTAAAAGTGAACTTGATTTAGCAACGGGTAAAGTTAAATCAGGTGTACCTTGTGGACCGCTTGTAAACTCTGGTAAAAAGACAACAAAAAAGGGTACTTTCGTTAGATTTATGCCCGACAAAAGGGTTTTTGAAACGGTTAATTTTTCAGCGGAAACTATTCAACGCAGGTTGAAGGAACTTGCTTTTCTTAATAAGGGATTAACCATTGAATTTACTGATGAAAGAAAGGATGAGCCTATCGTTAGCGTTTATAAATACGACGGTGGTGTAATAGACTTTGTTAAATACGTAAACGACGGTAAAACCGTTTTATATAAAGAACCTATTTATGGTTATGAAGAACGTGACGGTATTTTAATTGAATTTGCTATTCAGCATACCGATGCGTACACCGAAAGCGTTTTCTCATACGTAAACAATATTCCGACAGCAGAAGGCGGTATGCACGAAACTGGCTTTAGGTCGGGGCTTACTAAAGCGTTGAACGATTACGCTAAAGAAAAGAAAGTGTTAAAAGACGGCGCTTTTTTGGGTGACGACTTTAGGGAAGGTTTAACGGCTATACTGTCTATCAAAATGAAAAACGTACAGTTTGAAGGGCAAACGAAAAGTAAACTTGGTAACCCAGAGGCGCGTATGCCAGTAGAACTTGCTACTTCCGAAATTTTAGCGGATAATATGGCAAACAAAAAAATGGCAAGTACTTTTGATGCAATTATGCAAAAGGCACTTATGGCGGCAAAGGTAAGAATTGCTGCTCGTAAAGCAAAAGAAATCGCTAGGGCGTCAAAGAGTTTAGAAAACGCTAACCTAGTTGGCAAACTTGCTGCTTGTTCTGGTCGCAAACCTGAACTTAACGAACTTTTTATTGTAGAAGGTGATTCGGCAGGTGGTTCGGCAAAACAAGCAAGGGTAAGACAATATCAAGCAATCTTACCACTGCGTGGTAAACCGCTTAACGTTGAAAAGAAAAAACTTGACCAAATTTTACAAAATGAAGAAATTAAAACTATAATTAGCGCCCTAGGAACAGGTATTGCAGGTGAGTTTGATATCGAAGGGCTCAAGTATCATAAAGTTATTATTCTTGCCGATGCCGACGACGACGGCGCGCATATTAGAGCGATACTGCTTACTTTCTTCTATCGTTATATGAAAGAACTTATAAATGCAGGTAACGTGTATATAGGTATGCCACCACTTTATAAGGTTTACAAAAAAGACGTTGCAGAATACGCTTATAATGACGAAGATTTGCCGAAAGCAATCGCAAAAGTCGGTAAGGGGTATATGATACAGCGTTATAAAGGTCTTGGTGAAATGGACCCTGAACAACTTTGGGATACTACTATGAACCCTGAAACTCGTTCTTTAACTAGGGTTACCATTGAAAATGCCACCGAGGCTGAAAAACTTATAACAACACTTATGGGTGATCAACTTGACGAGCGTAAAAAATATATAGCAGAACACGCTAACTTTAACAAAAACGATTCTTATAAAGACATCATTAAAAAATAAAAATTCACTGCTAGTGATATTTGGGGATAAAAATGGATAATCTTAACGAAAAGATTTTTGAAACTTCATTAAGTGACGTTTTACACGGCTCAATGATGCCGTATGCTGAACACGTTATTTTGGACCGTGCGTTACCTAGGGTAGAAGACGGCTTAAAACCTGTTCAGAGAAGAATTTTATATACTATGTATGAAATGGGTTTAACGCCCGACAAACCTCACCGTAAATGCGCTAAAATCGTAGGTGACTGTCTTGGTAAATATCATCCACACGGCGATACTTCAGTATACGACGCGCTCGTTCGTATGGCGCAACCTTTCAATATGCGCAATATTTTAATCAACGGCCACGGTAACTTTGGTACGGTTGACGGTGACGGCGCTGCAGCGTATCGTTATACAGAGGCGAGACTCGAATCAATCTCTTACGAACTTTTAAGGGATATTGATAAAGAAACAGTCAATTTTAACCTTAATTTTGACGACAGTTTATTAGAGCCTGACACCTTACCAGGAAGATATCCAAACTTGCTTGTAAACGGCGCTTACGGTATTGCCGTAGGTATTGCGACCAATATTCCTACGCATAACCTTGCGGAAGTAATTGACGGTACCGTTGCATATATAGATAATCCAAAAATCAAGTTAGACGCTATTATGCGTCATATTAAAGGACCGGATTTTCCAACGGGTGGTTATATTATCGCAGGTGAAGAACTTGAAAATTCATACCGTACCGGTAGGGGTAAAATCAAAATTCGCGCAAGGGTAAATATAGAAAAAGATTCCAGTGGCAAGCAAATGCTCGTTATAACTGAAATACCTTTTCAAGTTAATAAGGCGTCGTTGTTAAAAAGCATTGCTGACCTTAAAGAAAATAAAGAAACAAAAGAAACTTTTGCAGGGATTAGTGATATCGTTGACGAATCGGATAGAAACGGTATGAGGGCAGTCGTTAAATTAAAAAAAGATGCCGACGCTCAAAAAATTCTCAACTTGCTTTATAAGAAAACTCAATTAGAAATTTCTTTCGGTATCAATATGGTTGCTATCGCAGGTGGTAAGCCTAGACAAATGGGCATACTCGATATAATTTCTTATTATGTGAATTATCAAAGAGAAGTTATTTTGCGTAGAAGTAAGTTTGATTTGGAACACGCAAAACAACGCGCGCATATATTAGAAGGGTTGATAATAGCCGTTAATAATATCGACAAGGTTATTAAGATTATTCGTTCGTCGGAAAATACTTCTGTTGCAAAACAAAATCTTATGACGACTTTTAAACTTTCAGATGCTCAAGCACAAGCAATTCTTGATTTAAGATTGTCAAGGCTAACTAAACTTGAAATCACTAAACTTGAAAACGAACTTGCTGAACTTAAAAAACTTATTGAAGAGTTAACTGCCATTATTGGTGATAAAAAACTTCAAATGCAAGTCGTTAAAAAGGAAATGCTAGAAATCAAAAAGAAATATAAAGAGCCAAGGCGTTCATTGATTATCGACGACAACGGTGGGCTAGTTGAAAGTTCTAGTGAAGAACCACTTATCGTTGAAGATATGGTTGTTGCCGTAACGGCAAATGATACCGTTAAAAAAATGACCGAAAAAAGTTTTGCTAACGCCGATAGAAGTATTAGTGAAAAAACTACTAAAAACGAAGTTTTAAGTTGTTATGTAAAAACTAAATCAAATATGTCGGTGTTTGCGTTCACAAATAACGGTAAAAGTCGCTATTTAGATATGTCGATTATGCCTGAAAAGCGTTTCCGTGAAAAAGGCTTAAAATTAACCGAAGTTTGCAAGGACGCATCTCGCGACGAAAAGATAGTTGCGTTGTTTGCAATCGACTTTGATACTTTAAAAGAAGAAAGCGTATTAATCGTTACTGAAAAGGGTAAATTAAAACGCACGCTTTTATCACAACTTTGCGACATTAAAAACGCTACTGAATGTATTAAATTAGATAGTGGTGATAAAGTAAAGGCTGTGCTTTTATGGAAAGACGATATGTTACTTGCTACCGTAACAGAAAAAGGTAAAGGCTTAAAAGCGTCTATTGACGAACTAAAACTTACCAAGACGGGTGGTGGTGTCAACGGTATGGACATCGAAAAGAACGATAAAATTGTTATGGCAGAACTTATTGAAAGCACAGGATATATTACGATAATGACCGATTGTGGTTATTATAAAAAGGTTTCGGCAACGGAATTAAAACCTTTAAGTAGAACGGCAAAAGGCGTAAAGATGGTAGAACTTCCTGCAGGTTGCAAAGTAATATTTGCGTCATATACTACTTTACCTTACAACATTGCTTTATGTGATGCTATGGGATTATTCTTTAGTGCAACGACTGAAGAATTACCTATTGAAGGTAGGGAAACCAAGGGCAAACAGTTAAAAGACGAGCGCAAAAAACGCTTGGCTGTCGACGGTTTTGTAATAAAATAGTAAAAATTAACAAAAGGTATTGAAATAATTACAAAAATATGTTAAAATATATTTAGTAAAATTTATGGAGGTCAATTATGGCTAAAGGCGGATTACTTAAACAAATTTCGAACTTACCTTTATTGGTTAAACTTGTATTATGTATACCTGTACTCAGTATCTTCTGGGGCGTATATCGTTTAATCAAAAACTTAAGCAAGGGCAGATTACTCATTACGATTATTTCTATTCTTTTAATCGTACCAGGCGCTGCTTTCATGTGGCTTGTAGATGCAATTTTCATTTTGCTCTCTGGCGAACCTTTCCTTTGTTAATAACAAATAAAAAAGGGCTTAATTCAGCCCTTTTTTATTTTAAATTAAACACTATGTGTTTCTAGTGGTTAAAAATATTAAAAAACACTTGCAAAAATCCCAATAAAGTTGTATTATATTTGTGAAAAGAAAAATAATATTTTTAGGAGAAATCTATCATGACCGATAAGAAAAGAAAAATTGCCGTTTTAGGCACAGGTAACGTAGGTGCAACCACCGCGTTCACTTTATTACACCAAGGCGTTGCTTCTGAAATTGTTTTAGTTGATATCGCTAAAGAAAAGGCTGAAGCAGAAGCGTTAGACCTTTCTCAATGCGCAGTAACCGCGCCTGCTTGCAAAGTATGGTCTGGTGAATACGAAGACGTTGCAGGTTCTGACGTGGTTGTAGTAACCTTTGGCGTTGGCAGAAAGCCTGGTCAATCAAGACTCGACCTTGCTGCAATCAATATTAAGATTTTAACTAGCGTTATGCCTACAGTTGCTAAAATTGCTCCAGACGCTTTATACGTTATCGTATCTAATCCAGTTGACTTCTTAACTTACGCTACCTTAAAGTGCACCGATTTAAAACCTGAACAAGTTATCGGTACTGGTACTTTACTTGACTCTAACCGTCTTATCGAAGCAGTTGCTAACGAAGTTGGCGTAAACCCAATCAACGTTAACGCTTACGTATTTGGCGAACACGGTGATTCTTGTATGGCACCTTGGAGTCTTTGCACCATTGCAGGTATTCCAGTTAAAACTTATATGGAAATGTATATGGGTATCGGTCAAGAAGAAATGGATTCAAAACTTCAAGACATTTATACTAATATGGTTGCTGCAGGCTCTAAGGTTATCAAAGGTAAAGGCGCAACTTTCTATGCGATCGGTTCAGCAGTAGTTCAACTTATCAAAGCACTTCTCGCTGATAGAAAGACTATTTTACCAGTTGCTACCTTATTAAACGGTGAATACGGCGCATACAATATGTGCACTGGTGTTCCTTGCGTAGTAGGTTCAAGAGGTATCGAAAAGATTATTGAAGCACCTATGACTGATGCTGAAAAGGCTCTCTTTGATGAAAAGATTGCTATCTTAAACGGCAACTACGACGCTTTAGGTTTAAGAGAAATTACCAAAGGTTAATAATTAAAACAAAAAAGCACTCAATCGAGTGCTTTTTTTATTTGTTAAATTTTATTTATTGTAAAACCGTCTGCAGTAAGACTGTAGCCGTCAATAGCGTTTGTTAAAATTGTTTTATCAGAGTAAACGATAAATACTTTTTCTGCAAGTTGGTTGATTGAAAGTTTATTTTTAACAAAATCCGTTGCAGTTTGCTTGTCCATCGCCATCAATGCCGTAGATAATGCGTCGCAATACGCCGAGTATGGACCAACGACGGTTACCGAGCAAACGCCTGATGCTATAGGATTTCCCGTTGAATTATCAATTATGTGACAGTATTTTTGCCCGTCGATATGGTAAAATCTTTCGTAATCACCACTAGTTGAAATTGCTGTCTCGCCAGAAGTTTCAATTTTTAAATAGGTATCGCTTAAATTATCGGAGAAAGGGTTTCTAATGGAAACGGGGTAGTCACCCAAAAGATAAATACTGCTTGAACCAAGTGTGATATACGCTTTTTTATAGCCGTAATCTTGCATTAAAGACTTAATTATATCACTTGCAAAGCCTTTTACGATTCCACCTATATCAATCTTTATATCGGCGTTTTTGGTTATAACAAACGAACGACCTTGTTGTTCTATAGAAAGTGTTGAAAAATCAGTTTTGGCAAGCGCGTTTTCAACGGCTTGCACGGACGGTTTTTGATAGGTTGCCGTAGCACCTTGGTAAGTTTCCTTTGAAAAGTTCCATAAAACTGTCAAAGGGTATAGCGCAGGGTTAAATTTACCGTTGGTTATAGAATATATCGTCTTGGCTGATTGCAATATTTGTGCAGTCGTTTGTGAAACGATTATTTTTTGTCCAACTTTGGCGTCGTTTATTTTTTTAATTTCACCACTATCAAGAGATGCTATAGCGTTAATTTGATTTAAAAACGTTTCGGCTGTATCAATAAATTCATCATAATCTTTAGATTTTTTCACGTCTTCAACTACGATTTTTATTTCCGTTCCGAAAAGTCCACTAATAACTTTGCTTTCCGTCTTTTTACAGGCGGAAAAGTTTACGACAACCAAAAATAATACTAAAATTGTAATAACTAACTTTTTCATACTTATATTATACAACACGGCAAAAAAATTATCAACTTAAAGTAAACTATAAAATAAATTCCGATTAAAAATCCAAAGGGCATTGACAAAATGATTTATATTATATATAATATAAAGGTATATAAAACAAACTACGGATGGTGAACTAATGTATAAAGTCGGTTTTGATAACGAAAAATATTTGTCGTTACAATCGAGCAAGATTAAAGAGCGTATCAATATGTTCGGTGGTAAACTTTACCTTGAATTCGGTGGCAAAATTTTTGACGACTTCCACGCAGCAAGGGTTTTACCGGGATTTTTGCCAGACAGTAAAATTAAGATGCTTATGCAACTTAAAGACCAAGCCGAAATTATAATTTGCATCAATTCGCAAGATATTGAAAAAAATAAAATTCGTAGTGACATAGGTATTACTTACGACGTTGAAGTATTGCGTCTTATCGATATTTTCGAAAGCAAGGGGCTTTACGTTGGTAGTGTAGTTTTAACTAGATATGAAAACCGTCAATCACTCGTTACTTTTGAAAACAAAGTAAAAGCAAGGGGGATTAAGGTTTACAAACATTATGAAATTGAAGGTTATCCATCGGATTTAGATAAAATCGTAAGTGATGATGGGTACGGTAAAAACGAATATATAGAAACTTCTCGTTCACTTGTAGTCGTGACGGCTCCAGGTCCGGGTAGTGGTAAGATGGCAACTTGCCTATCACAACTTTATCACGAACATAAAAAGGGGATTAAGGCAGGGTACTCAAAATATGAAACTTTTCCTGTTTGGAATTTGCCGTTAAATCATCCGGTTAATATCGCGTACGAGGCAGCAACTGCTGATCTTAACGACGTAAATATGATTGACCCTTTCCACGTGGAAACTTACAATCAAATTGCAGTAAATTATAATCGTGACGTTGAGATTTTTCCTGTTCTAAATACCATGCTTGAAATGATTATGGGCAAATCGCCGTATAATTCGCCAACTGATATGGGCGTAAATATGGTAGGTTACGGCATTATAGACGATGAAGCGTGTAGGGAAGCATCTAAACAAGAAGTTGTAAGAAGATATTTCTCGGCGTTGTGTCAAGTTAAAAAGGGCACTTTGCCTTCAGAAGTCGTTACAAAAATTCAATATCTTATGAAGAAAATCGGTATTACTGAAGAATATCGTAAGGTAGTTCTTCCAGCAAGAAAAAAAGGTGAAGAAACAGGCAATACTGCTGTTGCGTTAGAACTCCCTGACGGTAGAGTAATTACGGGCAAAACTGGACCACTATTAGGTGCTAGCGCAGGGGTATTATTAAACGCACTTAAAACACTCGGTGGTATTGATGATGAAGTCGATCTTATTTCACCAACGCTTATAAGTCCTATTACCGACCTTAAAATCAATCACTTGGGTAGCGTAAACAAGCGTTTGCACTCGGATGAAATTTTAATTGCTTTAGCGGTTTGTGCCGTAACTAATCCTACTGCAAAAAAAGCGTTAGATCAACTCGGCAAACTCGTTAATAGCGAACTTCACGCAACGGTTATGCTACCTTATCAAGATGAAAACGTTTTTAAAAAACTCGGTGTAAGAATTTCTTGTGAACCGTATCGTCAAAGAGAATTACCTTATATCAAAAAATAAAGCACCAAAACGGTGCTTTTTTTGTTGACAAAAATTAATTCTTGTTTTATAATATAACAAATGTTATATAATCATAAAAAGGAGGGGGTAAAATGCCACCAAAAACAAAAACTTCGCGCGAAATGGTGATAAACGGTGCGATGAAAATTGTCCGCGAGTGTGGTGTAGAGGCTCTAAACGTACGCTTTTTGGCAAAGCGATTAAATTGTTCTACGCAACCGATATTTTCACGCTATAAAAATACGGAAGAGTTAAAATCCGACCTTGTAAAAACGGCGTACGAGTTGTATTTTTCTTACATTACTGAAGATATGCAAAAAGGTAACTATCCACCTTATAAAGCAATGGGTATGAGTTATATTCGGTTTGCTATTGAAGAAAAAAATCTTTTTAAACTTTTATTTATGTCGTCGCGCAAAGATGAAAAAATAGTTATTACAAAAGATTGGCAGATTGCCGTTGATTGTATTAAACAGAATTTAGGCGTTTCAGAAGCCGTCGCAAACAAAATACATTTTCAAATGTGGTGTTTCGTTCACGGTATAGCCGTTATGCAAGCGACGGAATTTAATAAAATGAGTTTAGATGAAATTAGTGAAAATATAACTGCTATTTATAACGGGTTAAAGGCTAATTACGGGGTGAAAGTATGATTAAAACTAAAAATTTAACCAAAATTTATAAAGATTGCGTTGCTGTTAACGACTTGAATTTGCAAGTTAATCAAGGTGAAGTTTTTTCATTGTTAGGCATAAACGGTGCAGGTAAAACGACAACTATCAAAATGTTATCGTGTTTAACTTTACCAACTAGGGGCAATGCTTTTATAGGTGAAAAAAGTATAATCAACGACGAATACGAAGTTAAAAAAATAATAGCCGTTTCTCCACAAGAAACGGCAGTTGCCAATAATCTTACCGTGTTAGAAAATTTGGATTTTATTTTAGGTATTTACGGTGTAGAAAAAACTAGTAGAAAAGAAAAAATTCAAAAAGTAGTAGAAGACCTTTCTTTAAAAGAAGTTGCAAATAAAAGAGCAAATAAACTTTCCGGTGGTTTCAAAAGAAGATTAAGTATAGCAATGGCAGTTATTACCGAGCCAAAAGTTTTGTTTTTAGACGAACCTACTTTAGGACTTGACGTAATTGCTAGGGCGGAGTTGTGGAAATATATCAAAAAAATTAAAAATACGATGACGATAATTTTAACGACTCATTATATGGAAGAGGCTGAAAGCCTTTCAGACAGAATAGGAATTATGTCAAAGGGATCGTTAATTTTTGTAGGAACGCCTGACGAAGTTAAAAAACAAGGCAAGTCCGACAATTTTGAAAAAGCCTTTATAAATATCGTTAAGGGGGAATAAGGATGAAAATTTTAACTTTTGCAAAAAGAAATTTAAAAGAAATTGCTAGAGACCCTTTAACTTTATTTTTCGGCATTATTTTTCCATTAATACTTTTATTATTGATGAGCGCTATTCAAGCAAATATTCCCGTTGAAATTTTCGAGATATCTCGCCTTGCGCCAGGGATTGTGATATTTGGTTTGTCGTTTGCATCTTTATTTTCTGCAACGCTAATTTCAAGAGATAGAGAAAGCGAATTTCTTAATAGGTGTTATTCATCACCACTTAAAAGTAGAGATTATATAGTCGGTTATGCAATACCGTTTTTTCCTGTGATTATAATTCAATCAGTAATATGTTACGCAGTTTCAATTATTCTCAAGTTGAATTTTAACTTAAATTTATTACTAGCCGTAGTTGCTATTATTCCGTCGTCTTTGGTGTTTATTGCTTTAGGCGTAATTTTCGGCAGTGTTCTTAATACAAAGCAGGTAGGGGGTATATGTGGCGCGTTACTTACAAATTTAACGGCTTGGCTTTCAGGCATTTGGTTTGATTTGTCGTTGGTTGGTGGTTGGTTTGAAAAAATAGCGTCCTTTTTACCGTTTGCGCACGCTGTTAATTTACAACGCAATATTTTAGCAGGAAATTTTTTCGACTGTATATTACCGTTTATCGTTGTAATGTGTTACGCAGTGGTTTTATCGCTACTTGCCGTATGGCTATTTTTAAGACAAATGAAAAAATAAAAGAAAAAGGCACTTAACCGTGCCTTTTTTTAATCTACTAAACTGTCGTATAAAATTGAATATAAACTCGACGCTTTTTCTTCCCATTTTTTGTAAATGTCTTTTGCAACTTTTCTTGATGCAACGACAAACTTTAATTCCATCAACGGACCGGTAGGCTCGATAATTTTTAAGAAAACAGTGTAAGTACCGTCTTTGTTTTTAAAGTAGTCAGCCGTGCGTTCTTGTTTTTTACGGTATTTTAATTTGTTTTGTTTAATAAAAACCGTAATTTCTTCCCTTAAACTTGCAGGTATTTTTATAAAAAAGTTTGCAAGACACACACGCCCGTCAGGAGTTATAGAGTACAAAGGTTCAGTTTGGGTATTGTTAACGCGTGATATCCAGCCGACTTCTTTTAAGGTGTTAATCGTCGGCTGACAATCCATATAAGAAACCCAGTTATTAGCAGAACAACACATATCAAGTACGGTGTTTTCCGATAACGGAGTTTCCATTTTATCGAATACGAACAATATTATTAACTTGCTCAATGACGAATCAACCGATAACTGCATAACCTTTTCCTTTGAGTGTGGTTAGTCTATTATAGCACAAATTTTTGATTTGTAAATAAAAAATTGACTTTCTTTTTTATTAAATTTAAAATTTTACTTGAAAATAAATGGAAAATTAGCATAATTGTGTTATAATAACTAAAAAGATATTTTAGTTATAAGACATAGGTGTAAAAATGACGAAGAAAGAAGAACTCGATTTATTTTTATTAAGAAGTGACGAACTTATCGAAAGTAAGTATATTTTAGCCGACTTAAAAATTGTAAATCTATTGAAGTCTATTGCCAATTCAAAGACGATTATGGCTATTTTTCAAGCGTGCTTAAAAGATTTTGACTACGAAAAAGTTTCGGATAAGTGTTTTGCTACTTCGGCGTATTTAGGTGAAGATAAGGGTGAGTTTATTCAACCTGAAAGTTCAAAAACTTTACTTGCTCTCGTGTTTTCAGTTTTAATGGATATTGATGCAAAAAATATTGATTTTGCTGAATTTTTAAATAAGTATTTCTATGAAAACGGCAGTTATTATCAAAGTTACAATTCTTTTGTAAAGAGTATGATAATACCTTTCAAGTTCACCATAAAAACTTTGATGACGGGCATTATTAACGGTTCGGTTGGCGACCCTATCGTTGAACTTGACAAAAAGGCTGAAGAACCTGCTGTTGATAAAAATGCCCCTATTATTGAAGAAATTAAAAAACTTATTGATGCTGACAAGGCAAAAGTTTCTGCGAAAAAGAACGAGGAAAAAAAGGCAGAAGGTCTTTTCGTTATAGATACTTTTGAGGGGGTACTTTCTTCTTGCGAAGAAGATGCTATAAACTACGCGTTTATTTCATATAAGTATACAATGTCTGCTTTACTTCCGTTCAGAAATAAAGCAAAGGCAATCAAAAAACTTTTGGATGGTATTGAATATGGAAACTAATGAAACTGAAGTAGTTCAAAATCAAACTTTTACGCAAAAAGTCGTAGCGTATTTAAAAGCGTTGCCAAAGCGTTATTTTATAACTGCTTTTTCGGGTATGGCTCAAGGTCTTTTCGTTACGCTTATTGCGGGCACTATTTTAGCGCAAATTGCAGGGTGGATAGGTGATAATTATATCGGCAACACTCTTTTATATATTGCAAATATCGCTAAAATATTAATGGGCGCAGGTATCGGTATAGGTATTGCAAACGCGCTTGGCAAAAACAAGTTGTTGCTTTTTGCTGCAGCCGTTGCAGGTATGATTGGTGCTTGGGCTGATCAACTTATTATAGGTGGTGGTGGATACGTTGCAATAACTTCTGCAATTGCAGGTAAAGCCGCACCAGGTAATCCTATCGGTGCATACGTAGTAACTATGCTCGTGGTTGAATTAGTTCCTTTTTA
Organism: Christensenellaceae bacterium; assembly: GCA_045655805.1. Classification (GTDB taxonomy): domain Bacteria; phylum Bacillota; class Clostridia; order Christensenellales; family Borkfalkiaceae; genus UBA11475. The sequence continues at coordinate 17,441 of JAZOPZ010000020.1, read as the reverse complement.
TCAAGGGAAAACTAAACTTGATATTATTTTAGTCCCACTTGGTGTAATGATTTTATCGTTCGTGGGAATATTTGTCGCATATCCTTTCGTTGAGTTGATTGACTTATTCGCAAAACTTTTAGTTATCACTATTAACGCTGGTGAGGCGATAAAGATACTTACTGGTATATTTATTGCGGTAGTTATGGGTATTTTACTTACTATGCCTACTTCCTCTGCTGCAATTTGGATTACTATCGCAAAGTCTTCTACCGCTAGTAGTAATCCTGAAGTTTTTGCAATTGCAGGTGGTGCAGCCGTTGCAGGTTGCGCTGCGCATATGGTTGGCTTTGCAGTTACGTCATATAGGGAAAATAAAGTAAGTGGTCTTATTTCACAAGGTATTGGCACTAGCATGTTGCAAATACCGAACATTATGAAAAAACCTATCATTATGGTACCTGAAATTGTTTCGAGTGCCGTTGCAGGATTAGTTGCAGTATTATTTGATATGAGATGTACTGCTGCCGGTGGTGGTATGGGTACTAGTGGTTTAGTTGGCGTATTCGGCGTGATAGACGCTAACGCATTATACGGTGTGTCAACTGCGTTAACGGTGTTTGGTATTTCGCTATGCTTGTTTATTATTCCGATAGTCGTTTCATTGGCTGTTTCTGAATTTATGCGCAAAAAAGAGTGGATTAAATTCGGAGATATGAAACTTGATGATTAATTTGATTTTAGGGAAAATTTTGAAATTTTTTTTATACGGGAAGTATTATTTTGATTAGAGAAGATTTAAGGAACGTCGCAATTATTGCACACGTTGACCATGGCAAAACAACCCTTGTTAACGAAATGCTTAAACAAGGTGGTATATTTAGGGCAAACCAAACAGTTGCCGATAGGGTTATGGATAGTAACGACCTCGAACGCGAAAGGGGTATCACCATTCTTGCAAAAAACACTTCGGTATTCTATAACGATATTAAAATCAATATAGTAGATACTCCAGGGCATGCCGATTTTGGTGGTGAAGTTGAACGCGTGCTAAAAATGGTAAACGGCGTTCTCGTTTTAGTCGATGCGTGTGAAGGTCCTATGCCACAAACCCGTTTTGTTATGGAAAAGGCGCTTGAACTTGGTCATAGGCTTATTATCGTAGTTAATAAAATTGACCGTCCAGACGCTAGACTTGATGAAGTTCAAGATGAAATTTTAGAACTTTTATTAGACCTTAACGCAAGCGACGATCAATTAGAAAGCCCTATCGTTTTTTGTTCGGGTAGAAACGGTACTGCAACTTTAGATTATACTGAAGAAGGAACTGATTTAAAACCACTTTTTGACGCTATAATTGCACATTTTCCACCGCAAGAAGTAGATACCGAAGGGCCACTTCAACTATTGTGTTCTTCAATTGATTACAACGACTACGTTGGTAGGATTGGTATAGGTAGGATTGAAAGGGGTATTGCAAAAGTAAATCAAAACGTTTCTACTTGCAATTATAATATTGAAGGACATACTTACTCTGGTAAACTTGTAAGTCTTTATCAAATCGAAGGTTTAGGTAAATCTCCTGTCGAAAGTGCTATCGCAGGTGATATTGTATGTTTTTCGGGGCTTGAAAAAATTTCAATTGGGGATACGGTGTGTTCGCCAACTTGTGTTGAACCAGTACCTTTCGTAAAAATTAGCGAACCTACCGTTGAAATGAATTTTTCCGTGAACGACAGTCCGTTTGCGGGTAAAGATGGTAAGTACGTAACGACTAGACATTTGCGTGATAGATTATTTAAAGAACTATTAAAAGATGTTTCTTTAAGGGTTGAAGAAACTGATTCTTCCGATAGTTATCGTGTATGCGGTAGGGGAGAAATGCATCTTTCAATTCTTATCGAAAATATGCGCCGTGAGGGATATGAGTTCCAAGTAGGCGCACCAAAAGTTATGTACAAAGAGGTTGACGGCGTTCTTTGTGAACCTGTTGAACGCTTGACCGTTGACGTGCCTGAAGATAGAACAGGCCCCGTATTTTCTGCTATGGGTGAAAGAAAAGGGGAACTTTTACAAATGGAAAATATCGGTTCTAGAATTCGTCTTGAATTTGCTATTCCATCAAGAGGTTTGTTCGGTTATAAATCACAATTTTTAACTGAAACTCGTGGTGAAGGCGTAATGAACTCTATTTTTATGGGTTACCAGCCGTTTAAGGGTGATATCGTTAAGCGTATCGGTGGTAGTTTAGTTGCGTTTGAAACGGGCGAGGCTGTTACTTACGGGCTTTTTAACGCTCAAGGCAGAGGTCAACTTTTCGTAACTCCAGGTACGCAAGTATACGAGGGTATGGTAGTTGGCGCATCTCCAACAGAGGGTGATATTAGCGTTAACGTATGCAAGAAAAAGCATCAAACCAATACTCGTGCGTCAGGTTCTGACGACGCTTTAAGACTTGAAAACCCAAAACTTATGAGTCTTGAAGAGGCTATGGAATATATAAACGACGACGAACTTTTAGAAATAACTCCAAAAGCAATTAGGGTTAGAAAAAAGACACTTGATACAGAAACTAGATTAAAACGTAAAGCACGTGGTTTAGAATAATCAAAAAAGATAGGCTTTTTGCTTATCTTTTTTATTTTTTTTAATAAAAATAATTGACAAATATATTGCCATAATGTATACTTGTATACAAGAATACATCAAGGAGGATTTGTTATGATAAAACTTTCCAAAAAAACTAACCTTTTAGAAAAAGAATCGTATAAATATGAACTCCAAAACGTTGATAAACCTAATTTATACGACGAACTTTTTGAATATGATAACGTTCCAAAAGTTTCGTTCAACCATAGATTAGTTCCAAAGTCTATGCCTGAAAATATTTGGATTACCGATACGACTTTCCGTGACGGTCAACAAGCGATTGCTCCATATACAGTAGAACAAATAAAAAAACTTTACACATATATGTCAAAACTCGGTGGCGAAAACGGTATTATTCGTCAAACGGAATTTTTTGCTTATAGTGAAAAGGATAGACGCGCCATTAAAGAGTGTCAAGATTTAGGGTATAAATTTCCTGAAATCACTACTTGGATTAGAGCAAGTAAAGAAGATTTTAAAATCGTTAAAGAACTAGGCGTAAAAGAAACGGGTATTTTAGTAAGTTGTTCAGATTACCACATTTTCAACAAAATGGGTATGAATAGAAAGCAAGTACTTGATAAGTATTTGGGGACTGTTAAAGATTCGTTTAACGCAGGGATTATGCCAAGATGTCACCTTGAAGACATTACTCGTGCGGATTTTTATGGCTTTGTGGTACCTTTCGTTACCGAACTTGAAAAACTTTCTATTGAAGCAGGTATTCCTGTAAAAATTCGTGCTTGCGACACTATGGGCTACGGCGTCCCTTATACTGAAGTTGCACTTCCTCGTTCAGTAGCAGGCCTTATCTACGGTTTACTTAAGTATACTGATATGCCTTCTGAAATGATTGAATGGCACGGTCATAACGACTTTTATATGGGGGTAGCAAACGCTACAACTGCTTGGCTTTACGGGGCTAGTGGTGTAAACTGTTCGCTTTTAGGTATTGGTGAAAGAACGGGTAATGTTCCTGTTGAAGCAATGGTTTTCCAATATGCATCACTTAAAGGCTCTCTCGATGGTATGGACACTACTGTTATTACCGATATTGCTAATTATTACAAAGAAGAACTCGGTTACGATATTCCACCTATGACGCCGTTCGTTGGTCAATACTTCAACGTAACTAGGGCAGGTATTCATGCTGACGGTATTAATAAAGACGAACGTATTTACAATATTTTCGATACAACTAAACTTTTGAATCGCCCTGTTGGTGTAATGCTTACAAACGCATCAGGTCTTGCAGGTATTTCATATTGGATTAACAACTACTACGGTTTAGTAGGCGAAAACGTTATTAATAAAAAAGACGACCTTTGTCTTGCTATTAAAGAAAAGATTGATAATCAATTTGCTTTAGGTAGACAAACGGCTATGACTGATGCTGAACTCGTTGACATGATAAACACTCTTGCACCAGGTCGTTTTTCAAAATAACTGGATGGGATTTTAGATGAAAACACAATCAATTTCAGACGTCGTATTTAAGTCGATTGAAAGCGATATTTTAAGTGCTGTTTACAAAAGTGGTGACGTTTTGTCTGAAAACAAACTTGCCCAAAAGTTTAGCGTTTCAAGAACGCCCGTGCGTGAGGCTGTTAAACGACTTGAACAGGAAGGCTTGATTGAATACACTAGCACTAAAACCGTGAAAGTTTTAGGCGTAACTAAAAACGACGTTTTAGATATTTATCGTATGCGTTTATCTATCGAGGCCGACGCAGTTATAAAAGCATCTGAAAACATGTCGGACGAAGATTACGCTGGTCTTATTAAAATAGTAGATTTACAAGAATTTTATGCGTTAAAAGGCGATGCCGAAAATATGAACGCAGAAGACTCACGCTTTCACGTTTGTCTTTATGAACTTTCAAAAAGCAACATTTATAACACCGTATTGACTGAACTTCATAAAAAGATTAGACAATACCGTAAAGTTTCGCAATCAAAGGGTAGCCGTGGTATACAAAGTATAGAAGAACACCGTGCGATACTTTCGGCAATGCGTCAAAAAGACGGTGATTTAATTGCTAAACTTACTAACGAACATATTATAAACGCGAGAAATAATATAACATCTCTCGAAGATTATTCCAATCAGGAGAAACAATAATGGGACTTACTATTGCTCAAAAAATAATTAAAGCACATTTACTTTCCGGCGAAATGACCGTTGGTAGTGAAATTGGCTTAAGAATTGACCAAACTTTAACTCAAGACGCTACTGGCACTATGGCTTATCTTGAATTTGAAACAATAGGCATTGATAGAGTAAAAACTGAAAAATCAGTAGCGTATATTGACCATAACACTTTACAAACAGGATTTGAAAACGCCGACGACCATCGTTATATTCAAAGCGTATGCAAAAAACACGGCATATATTTTTCTCGTCCAGGTAACGGTATTTGTCACCAAGTTCACCTTGAAAGATTTGCTCGTCCTGGTAAAACACTTATTGGTTCGGATAGTCATACGCCAACGGGTGGTGGTATAGGTTGTCTTTCGTTTGGCGCAGGTGGTATGGACGTAGCCGTTGCAATGGGTGGTGGCGCGTATTATATCACTATGCCAAAAATGTTCAAAGTTAACCTTACTGGCAAATTAAAACCGTTTGTAACAGCAAAAGACGTCAGCCTTGAATTATTACGTCAAATTAGCGTAAAGGGTGGTGTAGGTGCTATTATCGAATGGGGTGGTGAAGGTGTTAAAACGCTTTCCGTTCCTGAAAGAGCAACTATTACGAATATGGGTACCGAAGTAGGCGCTACTACTTCTATTTTCCCTTCAGACGAAATAACTCGTCAATTCTTAAAAGCAGAAGGTAGAGAAGAAGATTATATCGAACTTTCTTCTGATGCTGATGCTGTTTACGACAAGATTATAGATATTGATTTAGACCAACTAAAACCTATGATTGCTTGTCCACACAGCCCTGATAACGTAGTTACCGTAGAAAGTCTTAAGGATGTTAAGGTTGACCAAGTATGTATAGGTTCTTGTACAAACTCATCACTCTTTGATATGCTTAAGGTTGCAACGTTACTTAAAGGCAAAACTATTGATCCATCAGTAAGTTTATCAGTTTCACCAGGTTCAAAACAAGTATTGCGTATGCTTTCTGAAAGTGGTGCTTTATCTGATATTTTAGCATCAGGCGCAAGGCTTTTAGAATGTGCTTGTGGCCCTTGTATCGGTATGGGTTTTTCGCCTAACTCTGCAGGTGTTTCACTTCGTACTTTTAACCGTAACTTTGAGGGTAGAAGTGGTACTAAAAACGGTCAAGTATATCTCGTTTCTCCTGAAACCGCAGTAGCGTCAGCGCTTACGGGGTATATCACTTCGCCTGAAGTTTTGGATAATATTGCCGATATCAAAAAAGTTAAACTACCTAAAAAATTCTTAATCGACGATAGCGCGGTTTTGGCTCCAGCATCAATTGAAGACGCTAAAAGTGTTGAAATTTTACGTGGACCAAATATTAAACCATTCCCTGAAAGCATCCCTGTAACGGATACTATCGACGCTAAACTTACTTTAAAAGTAGGCGACAATATCACTACCGACCACATTATGCCTGCAGGTGCAAAGATTTTACCATATCGTTCAAATATACCTTATCTTTCTAAATTTTGTTTTGCCGTTTGTGACGAAACTTTTGCAGAAAGAGCGCTTGAAAATAAATCTAATATTATCGTTGGTGGTATCAACTATGGTCAAGGTTCTTCAAGAGAACATGCAGCACTCGTTCCTCTTTATTTAGGAGTTCGTGCAGTAGTTGCAAAGAGTTTTGCTCGTATTCATATAGCAAACCTTATCAACGCAGGTATTATACCTTTAACTTTTGAAAATCCTGAAGATTACGACAAGTTAAATCAAAACGACGATTTATCATTAATTAACGTTTTTGATGGTATTAAAAACGGTTCGATTATACTTAAAGATAATACCACAGGTGAAGAATTTAAAACTGTATGTAACTTCACCGAAAGGCAACAAGCAATTATCAAAGCCGGTGGCCTTTTGAAATATACTAAATTAGGTGACTAATAAAAAACGACGGGATTAGTTCCGTCGTTTTTAACTTTAAAATTATTTTTTTCATATTAGGTAGTATGAGATTACTTATGAATTTATCCACAGATGACCGTGGTGTTATTAAAAAAATCAAACTGCCAAAAGAAAGTAAATTTCGCCTTGATACATTAGGTGTTAAAGTTGGTCAAGAGTTAGTAGTGATAGCCTTTTCACCGTTTAAAAGTAACGTACTAATTAAGATAAACGGTTTTTATTTAGGGCTAAATAAAGCCGTGGCGAAAGGTATTTATGTTGAGTAATGGATTGTTTTCATTGCTAACGGTGTTGTCAAATGCAACCACAAATATTAAATTTTAACTGTAATTACACTTAAAGCAGGGACTGTGATTGATTTATTGTCAATTTCACAAACGATATTTTCGTTAAACGGATTACATAAAAGTTGGGTTTTAGTTCCGTTAATTTTGTAAGCGCAAGTAAGTATACGAGGTAAAACGATAGGATTATCGTCGCACCATTTACTAAAACTTACTGTATCACATTTAATAGGTTTACAGATTGTTCTTCTTGCGTTATACAAATACTTTTTTCCACCGTTATTATAAAAGTTTGTTAAGTTTTTTATAAAAGTTAAAGTTACTTCACGATTATTCGCGTTATCGTTTGCCTTAAATCCCCAATTAGGCAAAAAGGTTTTATCCAAATCTAAAACTAAAGTTAAACTATCTCCAGCAACAAACGAGTACGCCAAACGGTAGTTTAACGTGTCCTCAAATCCATTAAACGGGCAATTAACTTGGTTTCCCATAAAATTACGTAAATATTCGTGATAAATATAAGAATATAGTGAGACTGGTAAGCCTTGTCTATAGTTTAATTCGTACCGATTATCGCTAAACAATAAATTACCAATAAACGGTTCAGCCGCCGCCGATTCGCATCCAAAAAGTGTATGTGGTGCTTTTTTATTCCACTGGTTTAGTAATTTTGACATGTTTTCAGTCATCCATTTTCCTGGGACAGGCGGGTGATTGTGGTTTTTTGCATAGCATAAATATTGTCCACCACCGTGGTTTTGGTCAAGAATTTGTACGTAATCAAGGTTAGCTGAAAATAAAGGTGAATATGCTTCGTTAAGTATTTTTTGACCAACTGTTGAAGTTGGGCAAATATCGTAACTTATTCTTTGACCTTGGCAAATTACACTTTTAATTTCGTCTTTTTCAGAACGACACATTCCCATATGTAATTCTTTTTCAATATATTCATTACGCTTGTCGTATTCTTGTATTAAATTACTTTTAAGGGTATACCCGAATCCTGAACAATAAACGCCTAAAAGATCGCCATTTTCATTGAGAGAGTTTTTAAATTTAGTAAAGTTATCAAAATCACCATAAGGTGGCCAAACATATGGTGGTGCCCAAGGAGCAGTACTTTCCCAATGCATTAAAAGAACTAATATCGTAGCACTGGTTTTTTGTTTAATTTCGTTAACAACTGGTAATGCGTTGGTGTATGGATAAAAATCGTTAGTAAACATTTCGTCCATATCGTATCTGCCACGAATAGGGTAAGATATGACCAAAGGGGATTTTTCGTACCAATCAGGCAAGGCATCGTTATCTTTAATTTTAACAACGCCCGTAGGTAGACTGTTTTCAAACCAAGAACGATATTTTTCGGCAGCACTTTCCCAATTGTTTTCTACTTGTGCCATAACTAAAGGGTAAGACATCTCAAAATCTTGACCAAAATTGCACCCAGTGAAAAATTTGAAATCAATAGTAATACCGTCGCAATTTTTATAAAAATCTATACCTTTGTTAGAACGGCTAATATCGTGTGCTCCAAAATATATACCACAATCATCAAAATGGTAAGAAACAAATTGAGCAAATACCATATTGGGGAACATTCCGTAACTACCTTGCGATGGGTATATAGGCTCTTGATATTTGAAAATACCGTTTTCTCTTAAGTCAATATCGTCAACAAGTACACCTTCGTTATAAGGGTATAAGATTTCACCACCATTAGTCGTATTTTGTTTTAAACTAGGTAAAACCATAAGTGGGAGTGAAATATATTCCACCACACGATTAGTTGCAACGCAAGATATTTTAGCAAACCATTCAATATCGTTATTGTTCGTAACGGAAGTAATACTTACTGTGCAAAAATCATTTTTATAACTTGCAACACTATTTTCAAAATTTAAAAATTTAAAATCTTCCGAAGTGTAATAAAACCTATCGCCTAACTCGTTAAGCATACTAATCTTAAAAATAGGGCAATGGTTTACTAATCGTTCTTTGTTATTGATTTTAAGTGAAATAATTTGAGCGTTTTCAAAATCAACGCTAACAGTCATATTTTTTACTGATAAATTAGTCATAAAATTCTTCGATTTTTTATTTATTATAGTCGACAAAATTATTTATTATTTTTTCTGTATGCAAGTGGGGTTTCACCAAAGTGTTTTTTAAATATATTTGAAAAATACGAAACACTACTAAAACCTAGACTTTCGCTTATTTCAGTAATAGACAAGTTTGTTGAAGTTAACTTACTTTTTGCTAGCGAAAGTCTAGTTAAAAGCAAATATTCCATTACCGTTACACCGATAACATCTTTGAATTTTCTACAAAAGTGATATTTGCTCAAATAAGAGGCGTTTGCTATGTCGTCAATGGTGATTTTATCGCGAATTCTTTCGTTTATAAAAGTTATTGCTTTTGCTATATTATCGTTTGTTTTAGGCGTTTCATTTTGAGTAGAAAATTGTTTGATATACGATAGCAATCTTATTGTGACACTCAATAAAATGGCAATAAAAATATCCGTATCGCTTTGTTTGTTAGCATCAATCAATAGATTTTCAACAATTTTAGCATCTTCTTCGGACAACTGTCCACCTATAAGAGTGTTGTTTTGGAATAAACTTTTAAAACCACTTTCAGATAAACATTCAAGCAAAATATTAAAAGTGTCTTTTTTAATAAAAATTTTACTACGTTCGTATTTTGACGGGATATCGGGGATAGTGTAGTGTGATGTGTTTTCGCCAACAAAAAACAAACTATTTTTATTGAGTGGGAATACTTTCTCGTGTGAAACTACATTACCACCGTCACTATAGCAAAACAAAAGCATAACTTCGCTTTGATACGAGTGCCAAGTGTTGTACATTTTATCTTTGCCAATTTCTTTATAAATAAGTTTATTTTCCATATTTAAATTATACAAATAAATTTATAAAATAGCAACCTTAATAAAAAAATAAGCAATATTTTTATAGATTTTTTTATAATATTGTATTATTATTTATGTAGATGGTAATTATGGATAAATTTAAAGGTATATTTCCAGCGCTTTTAACGCCGTTTGACAGCAATGATGAAGTAAACGTAAAAGAACTTGAAAAGTTAGTGGAATACAACTTGAAAAAAGGCGTAAAAGGTTTTTACGTTGGTGGTAGCACGGCAGAGGCGTGTTTGCTTTCTAACAAAGAAAGAGAATTAGTTATGGAAGTAGTTAAATCAGCATCAAAAGATGCAACTTTAATTGCTCATATAGGCTGTATGGCTGAACGAGACGCAATAACTCTTGCAAAAAAAGCAAAATACTTGGTTACGACGCAGTATCTTCCGTTGCACCAAGTTTTTTAAGTATAGTTTTGATGAAATCAAAGGCTATTACAATCGTTTAGCCGACGCATCAGAACTACCTATGCTCGTATATCATATTCCTGCGCTTTCGGGCGTAAATATGGGATTTAAGGAAATGTCTGACTTTTTATCTGACGATAAGTTTATAGGTATTAAATATACTTCAAACGATTTTTTCACTATGGAAAGGGTTAGAAGGGAATTTCCAAACAAACTTATTTATAACGGTTATGATGAAATGTTTTTATCGGGTATGGCTATGGGGGCTGACGGTGCAATTGGTTCAACATTTAACTTTATGGCTGAAAAATTTGTCAAAATGCTCGATTGCTTAAAGTCGGGGGACAAGGAAACTGCAATTCAACTTCAAGGGCAAGCAAACGCAATTATTGAAGTTTTAATTAAAGTTGGCGTTATGCCTGCTGAAAAAGAAGTTTTAAATCAATTAGGATTTGATTTTGGTAGTTGTCGTCGTCCATTTGACGAAGTTTCTGCTGAAAATAAAAAACTTATTTCTGAAAAAATTATTCCACTATTAGGTTAACGCTATATTTATTGAAAAAACGGACGCAATTAACGGCTATTATAGAATTCCGTCAATCGTAACGCTGAAAAATGGTGACTTACTCGCTTGTTACGAATGTCGTAAGCCAACTTCCACCGATTGGGGACACATTGATATTAAGATAATTAAAAGTACCAACGATGGTCAATCTTGGCGTACGGTTAAAGTAATAACTTCGGGTGAAACTATGAATAACCCTACGTTGACCATATGTGACGACGCCGTTCATTTAGTATATTGTAAAAATTACCACGACGTTTATCACTGTAAAAGTTTAGACGGTGGTGAAAGTTTTTCGCCAGAAAAACCTATCATAGTTACGGCTATGCCTTATACAGTTATAGCAGTAGGACCAGGACACGGAATATATCATAATGGCAATATAATTATGCCTATATGGTTCGTAAACAATTTAGAAGATAGGTTTGCAAATCATCCGTCAAAAATTGCAACAATTTATTCAAGTGATGGTGGTGAAAGTTGGTTGGTTGGCGAAGTTATCGGTGAAGATTATTTAGTTAATCCGAGCGAGTGCGCTTTAGCAATAACTTCTGACAACAAGGTTTTAATATCTATAAGAAACGAATCCGACAAAAAACAAAGGGCGTTTGCTTTTAGTAAAAACGGTTGTAGCGATTGGGAAAATCTGTCTTTAAATAGCGCTTTTCCTGACCCCGTTTGTCAAGGTAGTATGGTCAATTTTGACGATACCGTTTACCATATAAACTGCGCCAATACTGAAAAAAGACACAATCTTACTATAAAGTTGTTAGATAAAAACTTATTTATTTTGCGTGAGATTTACGTCGCTGACTTGGCTGGGTATTCAGATATCACTGTAAAAAACAATAAAATATTTGTTTTGTATGAAAGCGAATTAGGTGGTTGGAATTTTGAAGGTCTAGTATTAAAAGTAATTGATTTATAAAAGGGACGGCTAGAAGCCGTCCCTTTATATATGATGATTTTTTACAACAATAAAATTAGGCGATTTTTGGAATGAACATGCTAAAAAAGACGGTGGTTTATTAATACCGTTAAATGTTGCAAAACTTAAAAATCCTATTGATACCGTTATAAAAGTATTCTTAAAAGAGAGGCATTAGAGAATAAAAACGCTTTAGTTTTGCCAAGTATTCCTGCTAAAGAAAAATAAAATTGACAAAAATAAATGCTTACTATATACTTTAGTATATTGGAGAATTTGGAGGGGTATATGAAAAAATTTATAACATTCGTGTTATCGTTTATTGTAGCGATAACCAGTATCGTTTGTGGCAACTTGTTATTGTCAAAAGATGTCGTTAACGCTAGTGCTGAAACTATTTCAGAGGTTGACGTATATTTTATAGCAGGTCAATCAAACGCATCTGGTAGTACTCGTGCGTACAGAACTGCTTTTGACACAACTATTAAAGATTTTGCTTACAATTTTAGTTACGATATTACTGACGAAAGAATAGCAAAATATAACACAGGTTTTAATAACGTTATGTATTATGGTCGTGCAAATTTTAATACTTTTACGGATTTGTCTCCTGTAAAATTAGGTTTAGGATACGATAACGTTCATATTGGACCAGAACTCGGTTTGGCTGAGATTTTAGATCCACTTTACGAAGGTACCAATAAAAAAGCAGTAATTATTAAATTTGCTTTAGGTGGTTCTTCTATTATAGGTATTCCAGGTAGTAATAGTGGTAACTGGTGCGCACCGTCTTATAAGGAAAAGTACGACGTTTCAATCACGGGTGAAGACCTTTATTCATCGTTTGTTGGAACTTCTGCGAATGATTATTCAGATGGTTTTATTTGGGATGCTTTCAATAAAATTAATAACAAAGGTTACAGCAAAATAAATCTTAAAGGATTGCTTTGGGCTCAAGGTGAGGCTGAATGTAACGCCAGTATGCATACAAAACATCAAGAAGGCTTTGAATGTTTTATTAAAGATTTTAGAAGAGATGTAACTAATATTGCTGATTTAGTCGAAAACGCTAATGATGGTTGTGCAATAACTGACCCAACCAACCTTGAATTCCTTATTGCTGAAGTATGTCCGTCAAATTGTGGCGCAACAGAGATGCTTAACGGGACGTCAAGTAGTACTTACGTAAATTCGGTAATTGCTCAACAAAGAAAAATTGCTGAAAACGATCCAAACGTAGTAACTATGTCAACTGCTGGTTACATTATTGAACCAAATACTGTCGGCATGGGATCGCTTGACCGTACTGAGTCTTATACTGAGGACGAGTGGCACTATAACGCAGACGATATGGTTGACATTGGTAACCGTGCAGCAATTATCATGTATTCGTTTTATAATGATGAAAACTTAACTGAACTTGCAAAGGGCTTTTGGGTAAAAATAAACGGACAAACAGCGATTCGTCTTTCAACTACTAACACCACTGACGTTTTTAATCTTAAAGGATTTACCGTAACTGTTGATAAAACTTTTACTGATGACGCAATTACGAGTGTTAGCGTATCGGTGGATATTGGTGAAAAGTACGAAATCAAAGAAGTTACATATCAACTTGGTAAAACGGGTAATGAATCTACTGATAATCGTCTTTACGCTGATGGAAGTAGTGTAATAGTTCCTGATATTTTAATAAGTAAACTTTCGCAATACAACACGATATTCGTTAACTTAAACATTTCATATAAGGCAATTCAAACGGTAAATATTGAACCATCTTTACAAAAAGTAGTACTTTCGGAAAATATTTTAGGCAACTATCAAGTAGGTGAAGTAGTTAGATTTAAGGTATATCTTTCAAGTTTCGATTATGAAGGCTACGTTTTAAGTCAAGTTTCATATAATGGAACAGCTTTAACGGCTGATGCTGACGGTTACTTTTCCTTTACGGTTGATGCAAAAGAAATTCAATCACTCATAGTAAATGCTACAACTGCAAACTTTGCGGGAAAAACTTATGCTGATTATGACTTGGTGGTTGATCCAAGTATTGACGCTCCTACTACAGGTGGTGAACAAGAAGACGCTCCATCAACTGATAATGATAGTTCAACTATAGGTAGTTCTTGCGCTTTAAGTACTGAAAGTGAATGTGTTTACGCTCTTATTTTTGCGTTAGTAGGGCTTTGTTTTATAGTTTATAAGAAGAAAATTACAGCAAAATAAGAACTTAATAATTAAAATCCCTATCAAGACTGATAGGGGTTTTGCTTTTATATGCAATTAAAAAATGAACACAATTTTGTAACTTTTGCCAAACAAAATTATTTCTCTTGAAAAATGAGTTTGCGGAAAGCCGTGGGAGAAAGACCTTCTTTATCTTTAAAACATTCAGTAAAGTAATTTGCGCAAGAAAAACCACAAGCATTTGCAATTTTTTCGATACTCAATTTTTGTTGAGCAAGCAATAATTTTTTAGCTTTCATTAGTCGAATTTTCAACAGATAATCAATTGGCGATTCGTTTAAATATTTTTTAAAATTATAAATTATCGTTTTTTTGGAAACAAAAAATTTTTCTTCTAATGAATCAAGCGTTATTTTTTCAGCATAATGTTCTTGAAAAAACTTAAGTGTTTTTAAAAGAATAACGGGCAATTTTGCCGAATTAGGTTTATTTGAAGAAACTGTGCAATTTTTCGAAATAAATGTTAAAATACAATCAAATAACGAGCGAATCATATATTTAGAAAGTTCGTCGTCGTGTTCATGCAGTTCTAAAAACAAATCTAAAAGACGTAAAATCGTTTCTCCGTCTCGTTTGGAAAAAGTGAGAGGGTTTAATGCGTATTTAAAAAGCAACTCTTTTTCAGTTTCGTTAAGATATTGAGGGTATACGTTAATATTAAATCGCTCGTAAGCGAAACCTTCCGTTTTGTGCATAATAAACGGTGGGATTATGATACAAGCCGGCGCATGAAATGTGTATGAAGCGTTGTAAAAAAATACGTCGCGTTCGCCTTCTGTTAAAATATAAATTTCGTAATGGGAATGCGAGTGAAGCGAACTCATCATATAGCGTTCTTTTTTTGTGGCTTTGTCTATTGCGATAAGGTTCATAAAAGTTCCAACAGTTTAGAATATATCTATGATTTTAATATAATTTAGCATATTTCCTATTGAAAAGTCAATTATTTTATATTATAATATTAAAGTAAAAAGCGCTACAATAGGATTATTATATATATGTTTAGACAAATTGGTGGGAGCGCAAGTTTGAGTTTGCCGAAAACGGTGAATTTTTAATGACGTTAAACGGAAAAAATCACGGAAAAACGAAAAAACGCATTAAAAATTTGCAACCAGAAACTGAATACGCGATTACGATTTCTATTATTGATGAAAATTCAAATGTAAATGAGTGGCAATCGATTATTGTAAAAACAGAAAAAAAGAAAAAGTTTTTAGATATAACGAAAGCCCCCTATAACTGTGTATTCAATTCCTTTACGATATACACCGATTTACCGTATAATAATGATGGAGAAAGTGCGCCTACGTTACCTAAATTTGAAAAAATTAGTTTAAAAAATGTAAAGTTAACTGGGGTAAAGACGTTTTTAGATGGTAAACTAGAAAAGTTGGATTGTATAGAAATGTACGGTTTAGATGAAGATGAATATCATTTAAAAGACATATCTCTTTATAATATTACGATTGTAGGCAAGGAAGATACGCACGAATTTAAAATTAAAAACGTTAAAAATTTAGTGCTAGAAAATATTAATTTGTTAAGTCAATCGATAAATAAATTGTGGCATCGTAAAGACTATTTTAATTTTTTGATAGGCATTTTATGCCTATTATAATTGTTTGATAAAATTATAAAATAATGGGGATGGTATATTATGTTTGAAAAAATCACACCCGAACAAGCGGGCATTTCTTCAAAAAACGTAGTTGATTTTATTAAAAAAATAGAAAAACGCGGCGGGACTCCACATGGTATGATCTTTATGAAAGGCGATAAAATTTTTGCAGAAGCATACTGGAAACCTTTTCATCAAGAATTTTGTCATAGAATGTATTCGCAAACTAAAAGTTTTGTTGGAGTTGCAATCGGACTTTTGGAAGAAGAAGGAAAACTTTCTTTAGATGATACTATTATTTCGTATTTTTCTGAAAAAATCGATAGTGAAGTATTACCGTATTTAGACAAAATGACCATTAGGGAAATGCTCACAATGACGACTATTGGAGAATGCAAATTGTGGTTTAATTCGGGCGATTGTGACAGAACTCATTTGTATTTTAATGATAAAAGAGAGACACATCCATCTGGTACGATATGGGCGTACGATAGTGCAGGTTCTCAAGTGCTTTGTTCGTTAGTGGAAAAATTGTCGGGTAAAACACTTTTAGATTATTTAAAAGAGAAAATATTTAACGAAATGGGAGCATTTCAAACGGCAACTATATTACAAACTCCAAACGGCGACTCATGGGGGGATTCGGCCATGGTGTGTACCCTTCGTGATATGGTTGCGTTTGGTAGGTTTTTAATGAATTACGGCGTTTGGAATGGTAAACGCTTAATGAACGAAAAATATCTACGCATGGCTACTTCTGCACTTGTTGATAATAGGGCAAATGCTCATTATTCAAGTTATTTTCATGGCTACGGATATCAAATTTGGCGAGTGTGTGGAAATGGGTTTGCGCTTGTTGGTATGGGAGACCAGTTAACAATTTGTTATCCTGAAAAAGATTTGATATTTTCTTGTGTTAGCGATAATCAAGGTACGTCGTTGATTAGGGAGTTAATCTTTACTAATTTAGAAGATATGTTCGTAGATCAAATACAGGAACAGGCGTTGCCGGAAAATACAGTGGCACAAAAGGAATTAGACGACTTATTATCTTTATTGACGCTTCGTTATGTACGTGGGCAAAAGGATAGTCCGTTTCGCGACTTGTTAAATGGCGCTATTTATGAGTGCTGTGATAACCCGATGGGCATTACTAAATTCTCGTTTGTTTTTAATGATGAAAAAACTGGCGAATTGCGCTATACCAATGCACAAGGACAAAAAACAATTCCGTTTGGTATAAATCACAACGTATTTGGGAAATTTCCACAATTAGGCTACTCAAACGATCGTGGTGGGATGAATACGATGGACGGATTTATGTATGATGACGCTGTGTCTTTGGCGTGGACTGGAGAAAAGGAGTTGTTGTTATTCGTACAAATAATAGATAGATATTTTGGGAATATGAGTGCAAAATTCCATTTTGAAGGCGAAAAAGTGTACGCAGTCTTTAGTAAAACCGCTGAAAACTTCTTGGACGAATATCAAGGAAGTTTAGTAGGTGAAAAAGTATAAATTTAAAAACATTGACGACCATTTATCTCGATAGTAACGGTCGGTGAAGAATTTAACAATAAAAAAGGTCGTACTTTAGGCAGTTCCTATAAGGGAATTAAAATTTAACACAAAAGTGTAGCCCACTATACTTCGCAAGTAGCGAAATATAGTGGGCTTTATCTTATCCACAAAAGATTAAGTTAAAAAAATTATATTTTTAGCCCTGTGGCTAAA
>JAZOPZ010000019.1:0-8922 GCA_045655805.1 Christensenellaceae bacterium | reverse complement strand
ATCACGCCGGCTCACTAAAAAAGGTAGGTGGCTACCTTTTTTTAAGCGTTCGCGTTCAAGCCCCACCACGAATTAGTATAAAATAAAAAAAGAATTGCTTAACCACAACTCTTTTTTATTTGGTGCCGATGGTGGGACTTGAACCCACACGTCATCGCTGACAACGGATTTTGAGTCCGTCGCGTCTGCCATTCCACCACATCGGCAAAATTATCTTGCATTTTCGTGCATAATTTGTTAAAATATGTTTGACGGGTTATTTGCCCGTTAACTGCATAAAATATTATCATACTTTTGATAAAAATGCAACTATCTTTAAGGTGATTTTATGAAAAAACTAATTTTAATTGACGGCAACAGCCTTATAAACCGTGCCTTTTACGCAACGCCTCCACTCTCTAGTAAAGACGGTGTTCCTACAAATGCGGTATACGGCTTTATGAATATGCTTTTCAAACTTATTGGTGACGAAAATCCTGAATTCATCGCCGTTGCTTTTGACGTGCATCATCCGACTTTTAGGCACGATATGTTCGCCGACTACAAAGGTACTCGTAAGCCTATGCCGGAAGATTTACGCCCACAAATCCCACTCTTAAAAGAAGTGTTGCAAACGCTCGGTATTTATACGGTTGAAAAACCTGGTTTTGAAGCCGACGATTTAATCGGTACGATTGCTAAAGGTACTTCGCTTTTAACGGAAATTATTACGGGGGATAGAGATTCATTTCAACTCGTTGATGAAGAAACCGAAGTGCATTTTACAAAGCGTGGTATAAGCGACGTTGAGGTTTACACCGTTCAAAATTTTACCGAAAAAACGGGTATAAAACCTGAACAAATTATCGACCTTAAAGCGCTTATGGGGGATTCGTCAGACAATATCCCCGGTGTTGCCGGCGTTGGCGAAAAAACTGCTTTAACGCTTATTCAAACTTACGGCACTATTGAAAATTTATACGAACGCACAGAGGAATTAAAAGGTAAGTTAAAGGAAAAAATCGTTGCCGATAAGGATAAGGCATTTCTTTCAAAAACTCTCGCTACGATTAATACTAAAGTGGATATTGAGGTAAATTTAGACAAAATGCGTTACGCCTTGCCTTTTAGTGAAGATGCTAAACGCAAGTTCTTTAACCTTGGATTTAATAGACTACTAGCGACGGGCAAAAAACTCTTTGAAAGCGAAGATGGTAGTGATTTGATAACACCGTTGTCTACTGAAAACACTCCAAAAAGCGTTGTAACTATAGCAAATTCAACTGATTTTGCTAACGCTATCAAGGGCGATAAGTTTGCCGTTTGTTTTGATAAAGATTTTTGTTTTTACGATTTCAACGGAACGGAGTATTTACTTAAAATTAAAGAAAACATCTTTGACGACGGCGTAACTTTTGCCGAAGTTAAAGACAATTTTAATACACTTTTTTCTAGTGACAAAAAGTTAGTAGTGTTTGATAAAAAAACGCTAAAGCATAAGCTAAAAAGTTACGATATAAACTTTACTGCGTTTGCCGACGATATTTCTATTATGAAGTATCTCACCGATTTTTCGGGCAGAGAAGAAACTTTAGAAGAAGTGATTTACGCTTACGGTTTTGATAAAAAAACGCCGGCGTTTGCTCTCGGCAAGATTTACGACATTTTATCAAAAAAACTTGTCGATGAAGAAGTTTTAGACCTTTATTTAAAGGTGGAACTTCCTCTTTGTGACCTTTTATATCAAATGGAAATCGACGGTTTTAAGGTTGATGAAAAAGCGCTTGACGAACTTTCTGAAGATTGTAGGCAAAAACTTTTGGACGCTGAAAAGAAGATTTACGAACTTTCTGGCAATACCGAATTTAACATAAATTCACCAAAACAACTGGGTAATATTTTGTTTGAAAAGTTGGGTTTGCCGTACCCTAAAAAGAAAAAAGACGGCAGTTATTCGACGGCGCAAGATATTTTGGAAAGTTTAACGGATTTTCCTATAGTTGAAGAAATTATTAAGTACCGTTCAATGCAAAAGTTGCTTTCAACTTATATTGAAGGCTTTAGACCACTAATCGAAAAATCAACGGGACTTATTCACACGACTTTTAATCAAACGGTAACGGCTACAGGTAGGCTTTCAAGCAAAAATCCAAATCTTCAAAATATTCCGATTAGAGATGGTTTTGGTAAAAATATTAGAAAGTTTTTCGTCGCTCGTGATGAAAATCACATTTTAGTCGGTGCAGACTATTCGCAAATAGAGTTAAGGCTTTTGGCTGATTTTTCTAACTGCAAGACACTTATCGACGCTTATCAAAAAGGCGCTGATATTCACACCGAAACGGCATCTAAAGTGTTTGGCGTTAATGTTTTAGAAGTTACCAAGGCAATGCGTAGTGATGCTAAAGCCGTTAACTTCGGTATAATTTACGGCATAAGTAGTTTTGGATTGTCTAAAAATATTAAGACTAGCGTTAAAGTTGCGCAAGATTATATAAATAAGTATTTTGAAACCTACCCTGAAGTCAAGGCGTATATGGATAAAAACGTCGAAACGGCAAAGGAATTAGGTTTCGTTAAAACGGTGCTGGGTAGACGCAGATACTTTAAAGATATCAAATCGCCTAATGCAAATATTAGAAGTTACGCCGAACGCGCGTCTATGAATATGCCACTTCAAGGTAGTAGCGCCGATATCATTAAGGTCGCAATGCTTGGCGTTGGTAATCGATTAAAGGCTGAAGGATTAAAATCTAAACTTATATTACAAATTCACGACGAACTTATAATAGACGCTCTTAAAGATGAACGAGAGCAGGTAGAAAAAATTCTCGTGGAAGAAATGGAAAACGCAGTAAAATTACAAGTACCGCTTACCGTTTCGACGGAAGTTGGTGAAACTTGGTTCGAGGCAAAATAGTATGTCATACAAAATAGCAATTACGGGTGGAATAGGTAGTGGCAAGTCGGAGGCGCTCAAAATTTTGAAAGATTTGGGGTGTAAGACTTTTTCGTGCGATAAAATTTCTCGCACGATTTACCGTGACGCCGATTTGCGCCTAAAGATAAAAGATCATTTTGGTGCAGAAGTTTTTTCATCGGACGGTAGGGTTTTGCGCAAGCGCCTTGCTAAAAAGGTTTTTGCCGACAAATCGCTTGTAGCCAGACTTAACGAACTCACTCACGGTAAAATTCGTCAAAGACTTTTGACGGCTATGGACGGTGTTAAAGGCGTCGCTGTGGCTGAAGTCCCACTTCTATTTGAAAGTGGTATGCAAGGTGATTTCGATAAGGTTATAATCTTAATGCGTGACGATACGGATAGGATTTTAGCCGTTCAAAAACGGGACGGGCTTTCTGAAGAACAAATCGCACACCGTATGGAAAATCAAGTAAATTACAACAAATTAGACAAAACTGCATATACTGTAATTTGGAACGACGGGGATAGAGACGCCCTTCGTCGCAAATTAAGGTGTGTGGTTGAAAGTTTATAAATCTATTTTATTAAGAACAATATTTGTTTTAACCGCCCTTTGCATAGTCATTTGGGCGGTATTTTCTTTCGCTAGTTTTTTGCGAAAAAAAACTTATCCGATTGAATATAAAGAAGAAGTTCTTTTCGCTTGTGAAAAATTTGAAGTTGCGCCCGAAGTCGTTTTTTCACTAATAAAAGTTGAAAGTAATTTTAACCCTTATGCCGTTAGTGGTAAGGGGGCTATCGGGTTAATGCAAATTATGCCTGCAACTGCTGAATTTATCGCGCAAAAACTTTCTGTTACAAGTTATGATTTATTCAATCCTCAAACTAATATTTTGTTTGGAGTTTGGTATATTAAATATTTGATTTTACGGTTTGAAGATTTATCCGTTGCCGTTTGCGCTTACAATGCAGGGGAGGGAACGGTCAGAATTTGGCTTAAAAAAACTGAATTTTCTACCGATGGAAAGAGATTAAATATTATTCCTTATCCCGAAACGGAGCAGTATTTGAAGAATTTTGAAAAAAGTCTTAAAAACTATGTAAAATTATGCGTTCATATCCTTGACAAATAAAATTAAATAGTTTACAATATTTAGGCTAAAAGATGCGAGTGTGGCGGAACTGGCAGACGCGTACGTTTGAGGGGCGTATGGGAGACCGTATGGGTTCAAGTCCCATCATTCGCACCAAAACAGGGGTTTTTGAGGGTAAAAGTGTTCAAAAAACCCCATTTTTTTTTGCTTTAAACTGCTAAAAGTGTCAAAAATTGGTGTCAAAATTCCGTCAAAAAAAGGTCAAAAATCAGGCTTTTTCTCACGAAAATTGGTGTCAATATTCAAATTTCGTCATTTCTCGCAGTAAAAACTCGTCTGAAAGGTCCGTGTAGGCGTTTGCAACGGCGCCTAGTGAGTGGCCCATAAACGAATTGATTGCGTGCTGGCTAACGTCACACTCTTTAAGTCGACTATAAAAGGTCGTCCTTAAGTCGTATAGCACGTGGCCAGGCAACACGTTGCGTATATGCTTGCGAATTCGGTCAAGATTTGGTATCTTCGGAAGTCCTTCCGATAAATACGGCGCAAGCATTTTACAAATAGGGATTTTTTTGTACTCAACTTTCTTGTTTTTACGCTTAGAGTTGATCGCAATGATAAACGGGCCGTCAATGACGGCTGTTTTTAATTCGTTTGGCCGTAACCCGGTGTAAAGCGAAAGCATTGCAATAGGTAAAAGGTCCGAACCCTCAAGCGATTTTTTCAAAATTTCTTCTTCAGACTTCGTTAAAGCGCTACCGTGTTGACTTTCGTATCGTTCTTTGTAAATGATATCGAGTGGATTTTTAGTTAAAACGTCGTGCTTTATCGCCATTTTGAAAATAACTGATAAAAGTGAGTAGATTTCTGATGCCGTTTTCCCTTTTCCGGCAGAAGAAACGTCTTCAATAAGGTTTTGGCAAGCAAGTGGAGTGATTTTTTTGAGTGAGATTTCGCCAAAGTGTGGTTTTATGTAACGCTCATAGCGATAAAGGTCTACCGTGTAGGTCCGTTCGCTTACTTTTTTCTTCCGAAAGTTCGTAAAATAGTAGTTCGCAAATTTATTAAACGTCGTTGGAACGTCCCCAGCGCCGTTTTCTTTTTTTGCCTTGCGTTTCGGAATACCGTATCGAATATAAAATTTTATCTTGGTAGCAACCTCTTCAGGTGTTGCACCGTAAACGTAATATTTGTCGCCGTTTTCAAGGATGTAACCTTGCCAGCGTCCGTCCTTACGTGGTTTGGAGCATATACATACCCCAGGTAAATTTATAACCATATTTACTCCTTCAGGAGTAACCAAGACACCGTCTTTAGACAGCGCATTTTTAATAAGTTCGTCAAAAGTTCTTTCGTTTTCTTCTGAAAGAAATTTTAAAGCCTTGCTTTTAGTGATTGATAGGTCCTGACCTTCAAACGTAACGTCTTCCGTTCCGTCAAAAACGGTAAAAACGTGCGTTAGGTCCTTTTCTCTAAAACGATAACTTAACTTTTGCTTGTTGTTTTGTGTGTTTGGGTCGTTTTTACTACCAACAACGTAAAAAAGTCTTTTTCGTTCTAACTTTTCCTGCTCCAAAATTTTATTATGGACGTAGTAGGACAGTTCACTCAAAGCGTTTTCGATATAACGCAATACGCTTTTCATAATAAAAAACTCCGTAAGTATTTTTTTGTACGTACGGCGTTATTTTAGCATAAAATATTAAACTTAACTTAATGCGCTTTGTAAGTCGGTTTTTTTCTACAAGACAAAAACCGACTTATTTTTTTATTAGTTTTACTAACCTATTAAAGGTTTGTTTTGTGCGTGCTGGCGAAGTGCATCGTGTTTTCCGGCGAAATACTCTGCATCGTAAATAAGTTTGTCCTTTTCGTCAGCATCAAGTTTTGCAAAGGCAGTCAAAAGGCGTTTTTCTAGGCGAGTTAAGGCATCGCGCTCCGTATTAACTACGGTAACGTTGCCGAAGTCGTCTTCACGGTTGACTAAATAATCGAGAGTAACATTAAAAAAGTCGGCAAGTTTAACAAGTTGGCTATACGATGGTTCGTTCTCACCATTTTCCCAGCGTCCAATATTTCGTTGGGATGTACCTATTTTTTCAGCCAAAACTAATTGAGATATGTTTTTTTCTTCTCTTAATTCTTTAATTCTCATAAAAAAATCCTTTTTTTTATAAAAATTATAAGACAAATTTGTCTAAAAGACTTGACAAAGACAAAAATGTCGTGTATATAATTTAAGTGTAAAGACAAATATGTCTTAAAAAGGGGAAGAGAGATGAAAAGAACTGAAAAAATAACAATCCGTATCAATAATGAATTGCTAAAAGATAGCGATTGAATAAGAGATGTATTTTATATGAGGAACAGAAAAGACCCAACCTGTAATGGTTTTAAACAGACTAAAAAAGATATTGAACACGCGCTACGTTATTTTCAAAGGGCAGTAAATGGCTTGCAGACAATCCACAATTGGATGTATGAAGAATTAAACGCCAGCACGCAGTTAATTTTGAATAATGCAGTAATTACTTTTAATCAAGTGGAACAACTTTATCTGGTATTACTTAGGGAGTGTGATAAGGTTGGTGATTTAGGTATAGTTACACTACGCACAAGCCGTTTAGCGGAAATGGAACTTGATTATTTTAAAAAGCAAACAGAGTTTATGAACGCAACCGACGAAAAAGAAAAACTCTCTTTGAAAAGAGAGTTAATCGAATTAGAGTTAAAAATTGAGTTTTTTAAGAAATTTCTTTTTGATAAATCTTAACGATAAGGGTTAAAAACCATTTTCGCTAAATTTACATTGAATGTAATTCGGTGATTTTGTTTGCGAGTATTTGTGACGTACAAGAAATGTAGTTTTTTTGTTTCGGGTATCGCGTTGGTAACGTCAAAGACAAAACATATCGGTTTAAGAGGGTATTTATCAGCCGTATTAAAACTATACATAGGTTTTATGCTTAAGATTTTGCTTTGCGTTTCGGGATAATCTGTTAAATCGGCAACGTCGATAGGATAAAAAATAACGTTTGGATTTTTAGGATTAATAAGACGAACGTCCGAAATAATACCTTCAACGTCGCTTTTATTTCTACTGCAGAGAGTTATAACTAAAAAATCTTTTTTTGGTGTCTCGTTGCTTATGTATAAAGCAGGATTATTAACACAATTGTTAATAAGTTTAATTTTAGAATATTTATTTTTAGACATAAAAATACCTCCTGTTGGGTCAATAGTTTTTTAGATTTTCAGGTAGCGTATTTTGTGTACGCTTGGATTGATTACTTTTTGTATTAATTTAATTAGCAAATTTATTATATCACGTTTAAGAAGTAAAATCAATCCAGGCAAAATAAAAAAATAGTCGCCAGCGCGACAAATAAAGAGCAAGAATAATCTTGCTCTTGAAAAAGAATTAAAGGCTATCAATAAAAGTATTTCTTAATTCTTTTTTATCTTCAACTTTTCGTTGTTCGTTTTTCAAATTTTTGTTGTAATTATCGTGCCAATTTGGGTCAAATTTTCCGTTCGCATCTTTGCAAGTTTTGTTATATGCGGTCTTTTGGGCAGTTTTGCGTTGCCTTTCGGCGATATTTTGACTGGCTTTTTTACAACCTGTTTTAAAAACGGCTTTAAAAAGTCCCATAGACTTAACCTCCTTTTTATTAAACTATTAATTTTTATTATACCACACACAAGGGGGTAAGTCAATGTGGGGCTAATAAATAGACAAAAAATCAGCCTACGGGCTTAAAAAGGAAGGATGAAAAAGATGTACTTAAAAAAAGAAAGAGAAAAACATTTAAGAAAAACGATGGAAAACCTTGCAACAATTCGCAAAGGCGACAAGGTTAAACTCGTTGGTTGTCTTGAGGCAACTTATCACGAAAACGAAGTTTATACAATCCTGGAAGAGGCTCGTGAAATTGGTTCAACGTGGTGTGTAAAAATCAACGACTACGGCTGGTTTGACGTGGGCTATGTTGAAAAAATAACGGGGTGACGCTATGGCAAGACTTGTTAGAACCCCACAACTAGGCGAAGAATACACCTTCAGGCGTTACGATAAAAAGTTTGACAAAGTAGTTTTTAATACGTACCGTTTTACCGGTGAAGTAACAAAAACTGGTCGTTTCGTTTTTTACGAAGTAACCCAAGGTTATTTTATGGATTGTACGCTGGCAGGCTGGGGCTATATGCTCCGTAAAAGGTTTGTCAGAAGAAAGACAGTCACTGGTAAAATATCAAAGCGTGTAGCCGATTTAACGGCAATGGAAAAGGCTATTATCAAAGATCGTGATTATAAGAGAGTTCCGACGAACACGCAAATAACGTCTTTTTGCTTAAAGGTGATAAACGAAATGCAAAACTATTCACCAAAGTTAAAAGAAGATATCGCGTATTCAACTGGCGTTAACGTAGATAATTTGATTAAAACCTTTAAAGTTGTTTCAAAAATGAACAGCAGTGCGCAAGACCGTACGTGGAATTCTTTAATGAATAAGTATATAAAGGTGGCGTCACACCAAGGCGTCGCTATAGCAAATTTAATTTAACAACAAAAGAGCCCGGGAGCCGTTTTATAAAGCGCGCCCCGGGAAACCTTAAAGGTAAGATTTACGGCAAAATGCGTTTACCCAAACGCTTTGCAATAAAGAACACGGCGCTTTTTTAACTTTTTTCGAGTACATCTTCCTTTTAATATTTATTATTTTTTTCATACAAAAAGCGCCGTGTTCAAAACAAAAAAGGAAGGATGAAAAAATTATGTATTTAAGGGATTTAAGTGACTACGTTTCATTAGGCACAAAAACAGTACCAGTTATAAAACACCCGTACTTGAATTGTTTTATTCAAATTAAACAAATACAACATCACGCTTGTGCTTATAAGGTTAAAAAAATCCACGCTGACGGTAGT
>JAZOPZ010000018.1:0-176201 GCA_045655805.1 Christensenellaceae bacterium | reverse complement strand
CACAAGTTTAGAAGAATACATAGCAATTGTTGAAGATTGGTTAGTTTTTTACAACACTAAAAGATTAAAAAACAGGAAGAAATCTTAATTCCTTCCTGTTTAGCCTTTTTTTATCCGTGCACTTTTTGGGGTGCAGTTCATTGCAAGCCTTTTTTATTGGGTGAAATTTAATTTTCTTCAGCAAAATTACCGGTGTACAAGCGATAATAAGTACCTTTTTTAGCGATAAGTTCTTCGTGGTTGCCACTTTCAATAATTTCGCCGTGGTCAAGTACGATAATAATATCGGAATTTTGCACGGTTGAAAGCCTATGCGCAATCACAAAAACCGTTCTGCCTTCCATAAGTCTATCAGTACCTTTTTGAACTAAAATTTCGGTACGGGTATCGATTGAAGAAGTCGCTTCGTCCAAAATCATAACTGGAGCGTCTGCAACCGCTGCGCGCGCAATTGATAAAAGTTGTCTTTGCCCTTGCGAAAGGTTTGCGCCGTCGCCCGTGAGCATAGTGTTATAGCCGTCGGGTAGTCTAGTTATAAAGTCGTGCGCGTTAGCAAGTTTTGCTGCGTTAATACAATCTTCGTCGCTAGCGTCTAACTTGCCGTAACGGATATTTTCCATAACTGTTCCCGTGAATAAGTTAGTGTCTTGTAACACTATACCTAAAGAGCGTCTTAAGTCGGCTTTTTTGATTTTGTTTACGTTAATTCCGTCGTATCTAATTTTGCCGTCGTCAATATCGTAAAAACGGTTAATTAAGTTGGTCACGGTCGTTTTTCCCGCACCCGTTGCCCCTACAAACGCAACCTTTTGCCCCGGTTTAGCGTGTAAAGAAACGCCTTTAAGTACGAGTTTTTCAGGCACGTAGCCAAAGTCTACTTCTTTCATTACGATATCGCCTTTAAGTAGGGTATAGGTTACCGTTCCGTCGGCTTTGTGCGGGTGTTTCCACGCCCAAGTACCCGTTCTCACAGGGCTTTCACAAACTTCACCATTTTCATCAACGGTTGCGTGTACCAAGGTAACGTAGCCGTCGTCGGTTTCGGATTTTTCGTCTAAAAGAGTGTAAATTCTATCAGCGCCTGCAATACCCATAAATATCATATTGATTTGTTGGGCAATTTGGTTGATGCTCATTGTAAAGGACTTGCTCATCGGCAAAAATGCAATGATAATAGGTAGGCTCATAACCTTTTCGCCACTAATCGAAATATTCCTTGCTCCAGAAACTGCCAAAAGCGTGCCAACGATTGCAAGTACGATATATAAAAGGTGACCGATATTGTTCATAACGGGGCCCATAAGGTTTGCGTAAATATTAGCCTTGGTAGCGTTTTCGCAATGAGCGTCGTTAATCTTGTCAAAAGCCTTTTTGCTTTCTTCTTCGTGAGTGAATACTTTAATAACCTTTTGCCCGTGAATACTTTCTTCAACAAAACCTTCGACTTCACCTAAAGAGCGTTGTTGTTTAATAAAGTATTTTGACGAGTTGCCAGCAAGGGTTTTTGTAACGAACATCATAATAAACACGAACGCTATTACTACTAGCGTAAGCCATACGCTAAAGTAAATCATTACGAAAAACATTACCGTCAAAGTTATTACCGTCGAAAATATTTGTGGTAAACTTTGCGATACAAGTTGCCTTAAGGTATCGGTGTCGTTGGTGTAAATACTCATAACGTCGCCGTGCGTATGCGAGTCAAAGTATTTAATAGGCAAACTTTGCATTTTGTCAAAAAGTCTTACTCTAGTTTGGTGCAAGAACTTTTGCGTTACCACAGCGCCCGTTTGGTGTTGCAGGGTAGCGCTCAAAATTGCTACAGAATAAATACCTATCATTATTGCGATAACAGTTTTAAATGCGTTCCAGTCGCCGTTTTGAATAGCCGACGCGATATTTTTTAAGAATATAGAGTTAGACGCGCTCGCTATCGAAGTTACTAAAATGCAAACGGCAATAATAAAAAGCGCAAATTTATTTGCTTTAAGGTAGTCGCCAAAAAGTCTTTTTAAAGTACCTTTTCTTGCTTTTTGCCGTGGCATAAAAACGCCTTTTTGAGGTTTGAAATTTTTTGGTTGAGCCATTATTTTTTCACCTCCGTATCTTTGTCAAAGTCACCGTCGCCGTAAGCACGGTTTTGTGATTCGTAAACGTCACGATAAATTTCGTTGGTGGCTAAAAGTTCGTCGTGCGTGCCAACTGCGTTAACTTCGCCGTTTTCAAGTACGATAATTTTGTCGGCGTCCATTACCGACGCAATTCTTTGCGCTATAATAATTTTAGTCGTGTCGGGAATTTGCTCGGCAACGGCTTTTCTAATCATAGCGTCTGTGCGCGTATCTACTGCAGAAGTCGAGTCGTCCAAAATAAGAATTTTAGGCTTTTTAAGTAACGCTCTAGCAATACATAAGCGTTGTTTTTGACCACCCGATACGTTAGTACCACCTTGCTCGATATAGGTGTCGTATCCGTCTGGGAAAGAAGTAATAAAATCGTGCGCTTGTGCCATTTTACAAACTCTTACAATTTCTTCTTGCGGGGCGTCTTTATCACCCCAACGAATATTTTCAGCAATCGTTCCGGAGAATAAAACGTTCTTTTGCAAAACGACTGCAACCTTGTCACGCAAGGTTTTAATATCGTAATCTTTTACGTCGTAGCCACCAACTTTAACGGAGCCTTCAGTGGTATCGTATAAACGGGATAAAAGTTGTACTAAGGTCGACTTTGACGAACCCGTTGCCCCCAAAATCCCTACCGTTTCGCCTGAATTGATCTTTAAATTTACGTCACTTAAAGCGTAGCGAGATGCGTTTTTAGAGTACTTGAATGAAACATCCTTAAATTCGATTGAACCGTCTTTAACTTCATAAATAGGGTTTTCTGGATTTGTAATAGTGCTTTTTTCTTCGAGGACTTCAACTATTCTTTTTGCGGACGCAACCGAAATCGTAATCATAACGAAAATCATACTAAGCATCATAAAACTCATTAAAAGTTGAGTTGAGTACGATATAAGCGCCGAAAGATTTGCTACGTCAAAATTGCCACCGATACCTGCCTTTGCGCAAATATATAAAATGGCAGTCGTCGTTGCGTACATTGCAAGCGACATTACTGGATTGTTAAGGGCAATAAGTCTTTCCGCACGGGTAAA
Organism: Christensenellaceae bacterium; assembly: GCA_045655805.1. GTDB lineage: Bacteria > Bacillota > Clostridia > Christensenellales > Borkfalkiaceae > UBA11475. The sequence continues at coordinate 173,041 of JAZOPZ010000018.1, read as the reverse complement.
ACTTTTTTGTACGTCTTCTGAAGAACGGTTAAATTTATCTTTTTCAAAATCTTCTCTAACGTAAGTTTTAACGACGCGCATACCTCTAATGTTTTCTTGAACCGATGCGTTTAACGCGTCGTACTTTTTGAAAATTCTTTGGAAGATTTTTATCGACTTAACCATTATAAAGCCAAGCGCTAAAAACATAAACGGTACTACTGCAAGATAAATCCAGCCGATAGGTGGATAGATAGTCATTGCAAAAACAACGGATACGACCATCATCATAGGCGCACGCACGGCGCTCCTTATAACCATCATATAGGAAGTCTGCACGTTGGTTACGTCGGTAGTTAAACGAGTAACTAAACTGCTCGTTTGAAAGTTATCAATATTTTTGAAAGAATAATCTTGCACGGCGTAATATAAGTCTTTACGCAAGTTCTTGCCAAAGCCGTTCGCTGCTTTTGACGCAGTTATGCCGGCTATAGAACCAGACAGCATTGACGCGCACCCACAAATCAAAAGGATAATGCTCCATTTGATTAAATAGGACATATCAAGCGTAGCGCCAAGCCTAACTGCCTCAAGGTGCCCTAAAAGTTTAGTCGCCATAAGGTAGGGGATAAGACACTCGCCAACGACTTCACCCACCATAAAAATAGGCGTTAAAATTGACGGCTTTTTGTATTCCCTAATTGAGCCGAGAAGTTTGCCGATAGTGCTTTTTTTAGATTTCAAAATCCAAAGCCTCCTTTTTTACCATAGTCGATAAAATTACGTTAACGTTTGGTTTAGGCGCAGTTTGTCGAAGTTCTTTTGGTACCATTATCGCTGACATAATTATCCCTACGATATTTATTGCCAAATCGAAAAAATATTCTCGCGCGGTAAAATCAGTATTAAATAAACCTTGTTTTGCGCCGTCGTCGTAAAGTTCAAATAAAAGACCTGCTATTTGTTTAAAACTAACTTTTGTTTCTTCTTCGTTAGTCTCGCACAAAACGCTAAAAGATTGTTCGTTTTTGCGGAAAAGTTCACTTATAACGAAATACGCCCGATAGGCAAAAAGTTCGTTGTTAAAAGAATTGTATATAACCAAACTCATGACTTCCTTAAGCCTTTGTACGGGGCTTGCATCTGCCGACAATATTTCTACGAAAGTATTGATATGTTCCATATTGTAGAATTTTTTAAGGTCGGCAATCAAAGTCTCTTTATTAGCGTAGTAGTGATAGAATAGCCCGTGTGAGCAGTCAACTTTTTTGCATATATCGTCAACGGTTGCGCTCTCTATACCTTTTTCACAAAAAACCTTTAAAGCGCCTTCTAAAATCAGGCGTTTTTTAACTTCTTTTTTCATTTGTTTTTTCTCTTCGTTCATCGTTCCCTCCCTAATTGACTAAATCGTCAATTTTTCAGTATTATACAAAAAACCGACGGTGTTGTCAATAAAATTTTATAACTTTTTGACTAATTCGTCAATTTTTTTATTAACGAAGTTAAAAGTGCGCCATAAAAGGAATTGACAAGCGTGCTAAAAAATATTATAATTAGTAAGTTATTTATATTGCGTGCGTACGCAAAATTATTACGGACAACTTTTTAAGGATTGACTTATGAGAGAATTTTTTACAAGTGAAAGTGTTACTTCGGGGCATCCCGATAAAGTATGCGACCAAATTTCAGACGCAGTTTTAGACGCCATTTTGTCAAAAGATCCAACTGCAAGGGTAGCGTGTGAAGTTTGCGCAAAAACTAATTTTGTACTCGTGATGGGTGAAATCACTACTAGTGCTGACATTTGTGTTGAGCAAATCGTTAGGGATAAGATTAAAGAAATAGGATACACGGATAAATCGACGGGTTTTTCTTTCGATACGGCTGAAATTTTAGTTAAACTTGAAAAGCAAAGCGCAGATATCGCTATGGGTGTAGACGCATCGTTAGAACGCAAAGCGGGCGGGGATATTCGCGACCAAATCGGCGCAGGCGACCAAGGTATAATGTTTGGCTATGCTTGTCGTGAAACTGAAGAATATATGCCACTTGCTTTAACGCTTGCTCATAAAATGTGCAAGAAGTTAGAAGATGTTAGAAAGGACGGTGAACTCAACTATTTGCGTCCTGACGGCAAAGGGCAAGTTACCGTAGAATATAAAGACGGCGTTCCTGTTAGAATTGACGCCGTGGTGCTTTCTTCTCAACACGACGACACCGTTACGACCGAAACTTTGCGTAAAGACTTAAAGGCAAAGGTTATCGATAAAGTAATGCCGTCTAATTTGGTTGACGCAGATACCAAGTACTACATAAACCCAACCGGTAGGTTTGAAATCGGTGGTCCCGCAGGTGATTCAGGTCTTACGGGTAGAAAAATCGTCGTGGATACTTACGGTGGTAAGTGCCCACACGGTGGTGGTGCTTTTTCGGGCAAAGACCCGACAAAAGTCGACCGTTCGGCAACCTATATGGCAAGATACATTTGCAAAAACTTGGTTGCAAGTGGACTTTGTGATGAAGTTCAACTTCAATTAGCGTATGCAATCGGCGTTGCAAAACCTGTTTCCGTCAAGGTGGAAACTTTCGGCAAAAGCAGGTTCTCTAACGAACGCCTTGCTCAAATCGTTATGGATGAATTCGACCTTCGTCCGTACGCTATTATCGAAGAATTAGGGTTAAGAAATCCGATTTACGCAAAGACGGCAAGTTACGGTCACTTTGGTAATTCTTCTTACGCTTGGGAAAAGACAGATAAAGTTGACGCGTTAAGGAGATATCTTTGACTTTCCGAAAGAAAGTAAATTCAAAAAACTAGCGCGCAAAATTCGTTTTATTTTTGCTGACCCGCATTTTAAGTGTTGTTTTTGTCATAGGGATATTTTTAACGAAGAATATCTTTGCGAGCATTGTAAACCTAAAATGCCGTATATAAAAGACGGATATTATTGTAAGCATTGTGGACGGAGAACGCAAAAAGAAACTGATTATTGCGATACCTGTCGCAATAATTTAACGGAAATCGACCTTGGGCGTAGCGTCTTTTCGTACGAAGGCCCTGCACTTCAAATGGTCGCAAGGTACAAATTTTACGACAGTAGATATTTGGTTGAATTTTTTGCTAGCGAACTGTTAGCGCTAATGCGTAGAGAGGTTATTTACGGTGACGCTTTCGTGTTCGTGCCAATGACTAAAGATAGGCTTAAAAAGCGTGGTTTTAATCAATCGCAATGTTTGGCGGAAGAACTTTCTAGATTAACGGGGACACCTGTTTTAGACGTAATAAAAAAGGTAAAAGACACGCCTCATCAAGTTGGGCTTGGCAAGGAAGATAGAAAGGAAAATCTAAACGGTGCGTTCGCACTTAAAGAACGCAAAATATTACAAGGTAAAACGGTTATTTTAGTAGACGACGTTACTACGACGGGTTCAACGGGCGAAGTTTTGGCTAAAAAACTAAAAGCGGGCGGGGCGAAAAAGGTTATACTTTTAACCGTTGCGTCCGTAGGATATATTAAAGAACGAGGAGACGACTGATGGGTATTATCAGATACATCTTGGGTAGTGAAAACAGAAGAAATTTAAGAAAAATCGACGCTATGGCGGACAAGGTTTTAGAACTTGAACCAAAATACGCCGATATGAGTGATGAAGAACTTATTTCGCAAACGGGCGCTCTTAAAGAACGCCTTGCTAACGGTGAAAGCGTTGACGATATTTTGTACGATGCTTTCGCAGTAGTGCGTGAGGCTGCTTGGCGTGTGTTAAAAATGCGCCACTACAAAGTTCAAATTATGGGTGGTATTTGTTTGCACCAAGGCAGAGTTGCCGAAATGAAAACGGGTGAAGGTAAAACTTTAGTTTCAACTTTGCCTGCATATCTTAACGCGCTTACAGGTAAAGGCGTTCATATCGTTACGGTAAACGATTATCTTGCAGAGCGTGACGCAGAGTGGATGGGTAAAGTTCATCGCTTTTTAGGTCTTACCGTAGGCGTTGCCGTATCGGGTATGAGGGATGAAGACAAGCAAGTTGCTTATCAATGCGATATTACTTACGGTACTAATAACGAAATGGGCTTTGACTATTTGCGTGATAACCTTAAGACTAAAAAAGAAGCGCTCGTTCAACGCGAACTTAACTTTGCGATTGTCGACGAAGTAGACTCAATCTTGATTGACGAAGCGCGTACGCCACTTATTATTTCAGGTCGTGGTGGCGAAAGTTCTGAAACTTATATTTCAGCAAATAAATTCGTAAAAACTCTTAAAGTAGACGACGATTTTACTTTAGATATTAAGGAAAAGAGCGTTCAACTTACCGAAAGTGGCGCAGAAAAGGCTGAAAGATTTTTTGGTCTTTCTAACTTTGCCGATATCGAAAACGCTACCTTGTCGCACCATATTCAACAAGCGCTCAAGGCTCACCATATCTTCAAAAAAGACAACGACTATATCGTTCAGGACGGCGAAATTATAATAGTTGATGAATTCACCGGTCGTCTTATGATAGGTAGAAGATATTCCGACGGCTTACATCAAGCAATCGAAGCAAAAGAAAACGTTAAAGTTCGTAACGAAAATAAAACTTACGCAACTATTACCTTCCAAAATTACTTTAGACTTTACAAAAAACTTTCTGGTATGACGGGTACTGCAAAAACCGAAGAAGAAGAATTTAGAGCAATCTACGGTCTTGACGTACTTGAAATTCCTACTAATAAACCCGTTGCTAGAATTGACGAACCTGATATTATATTCAAAACCGAAGCAGGTAAGTTAAAGGCAATAGTAAGGGAAATCGTTGAGTGTCATAAAGATGGTCAACCAGTACTCGTAGGTACTGCTACCGTTGAAAAATCTGAAGAAATTTCTCGTCTTTTATTAAGACAAAAAATCCGTCACAACGTGCTCAACGCTAAAAACCACGCGCGTGAAGCAGATATCGTAGCGCAAGCAGGTAGAAAGGGCGCAGTAACCATAGCAACCAATATGGCTGGTCGTGGTACCGATATTTTACTCGGCGGTAACCCTGAATTTTTAGCAAAGCGTAAACTTCGTAACGAAGGCATTGAAGAAGAAAAAATTCAACTTGCTACTTCGTTCGTCTCGGACGTTCCTGACGAAATTAAAGAAATTAGAGAAAATTATCACAAACTTTACGAAGAATTTAAAAAAGCAACAGACGCTGAAAAGGAAGAAGTTATCAAAGCAGGCGGTTTGCATATTTTAGGTACTGAAAGACACGAATCACGCCGTATCGATAACCAATTGCGTGGTCGTAGTGGTCGTCAAGGCGACGTGGGTTCTTCGGTATTCTTTATTTCTTGTGAAGACGATTTAGCAAAGCGTTTTGGTGGCGATACTATGCAAAGAGTTTGCAATATGTTCAATATTCCAGAAGACGAACCTATTCAATCAAAACTATTATCTCGTAGCATTGAAAACGCTCAAAGAACTATCGAAGGTAAAAACTTTGGTATAAGAAAACACGTTATTCAATACGACGACGTTATGAATAGCCAGCGTGAAGTTATGTATAAAGAGCGTCACGACGTAATCTTTTCCGAAGACGTACACGATCATATTTTAGATTTTATTCCACCTTACGTTGAGGAAACTTTATCTTCAGTAGCGGATGCAACCAAAAAGCCTGAAAATTGGGATATGGAGGCAGTTAACAAGGCTATCGAAAAGCGCTTGTTACCTGAAGGCGCTAATTTCGTTACTAAAGAAAAACTTCTTAACTGGGAATATGAAGACTTTCTTGATAAGTTAACCACGGCTACTATCGAGGCTTATGAAGATAAAATTGAATATTACGCTCAATTTGATTTTAAGTTTAAAGAACTTGAAAAATATTTACTTCTCCGCAACGTTGATACAAAGTGGATTGACCATATTGACTCTATGGACCAATTAAGAAAGGGTATTTCACTTCGCGCGTACGGTCAAGTTGACCCTGTAACCGAGTATAAGAAAGAAGGTAATGAGATGTTTGAAGACTTGATTTACGCAATCCGTACCGATACGATCAAACTCTTGTTAAAGGCTGAAATTAAAACCGAACAACCTATAATCAAAAAGGAAGAACAACCTAGGGATTTAGTTACTAACGTAACCGAAGGTTACAAACGTCCGATAACTGCAAAGACAAAGATTGGTAGAAACGACCCTTGCCCTTGTGGTAGCGGTAAAAAATATAAAGATTGTTGTGGTAAATAATCTATATGCTTAAAATTGACGAATACAAACTTAAAATAAAGGCGCTTGACGAACTTTTAACGGAAACGGCGTCGTCACTTGACGTGACTGCTTTAAGAGAAAGACTTACGGTAGTTAAGTCTGATCTTGAAAAGCCTGAAGTTTGGGGTAATTTAGAACTTTCGCAAAAACTGTCTAGAGAATCAGCAGTGATTGAAAACAAGTTGACGACCTTTGATAATGCCGAAAAAGCCTTAAAAGACGCATTTGACCTTGCCGAAATGTTGGAACTTGAAGAGGACGAAAGTTTGCTTGACGAACTCGACGCTGAACTTTTAACGACGCAAGCAAAGATTGAAGAAATGCACTTAAAAGCGTTGCTTAAAGGCAAGTACGACAGCCTTAACGCCCTTATAACTTTACACTCGGGCGCAGGTGGCACAGAGGCTTGCGACTGGACGGAAATGCTTTACCGTATGTATATTATGTATGCTGAAATTCAAGGCTATAAAATCGTTGAACTCGACAAACTTTTGGGTGACGAAGCGGGCATTAAAAGCGTTTCGTTCAAAGTATCAGGTGACAACGCTTACGGATATCTAAAGGCTGAAAAAGGCGTTCATAGGCTCGTAAGAATATCACCGTTCGACAGTAATAAGCGCCGTCACACCTCCTTTGCGTCGGTTGAAGTTATGCCTGAAATTGAAGATTCTGGGGAAATTGAAATTCGTTCCGAAGATATCAAGGTCGATACTTTTAGGGCAGGTGGCGCAGGTGGTCAGCACATCAATAAAACGGATTCTGCCGTAAGAATAACGCACTTGCCTACGGGCATAGTGGTTTCTTGCCAAAACGAGCGTTCTCAGACGCAAAACAAAGAAATGGCTATGCGTATGCTTACCTCAAAACTTATTGAAAAGCGTGAGGCAGAACGGCTCGAAAAAGAACAATCAATTAAAGGGGAAATCAAAAAAATAGAGTGGGGCAGTCAAATCAGAAGTTACGTTTTCTGTCCGTATACGCTAGTAAAAGACCATCGTACTGGGTTTGAAAATTCTAACATACAGGCGGTTATGGACGGCGATATACACGGCTTTATTTGCGATTACCTTAAAAAATCACAATAGATATGAGTTATTTTGAAAAAATACAAAACTACGCTCCTAAAAAAGACGCCGTTATTATGGGGATAGAAACTTCTTGTGACGAAACTGCTGTTTCGGTAGTAAAAAACGGTAGAGAGGTTTTATCAGACGTCATAATATCATCAGCAACCGAACACGCAAAATTCGGTGGCGTAGTGCCTGAAATTGCATCAAGAGCACATACTCTCGCCATACAAACGGCAGTAGAGCGCGCGCTTAAAGAAAGTTCGCTTACCTTAAGCGATATCGACGCTTTTGCCGTTACCTACGGCGCAGGGCTTTTGGGGGCTTTATTAGTTGGCGTTTCGTACGCAAAATCGTTAGCGTTTGCCACAGGTAAGCCACTCGTACCCGTTTCGCACGTAAGGGGGCATATGGCTGCGTCTTATATTGCTGATAAATCGTTAGAACCACCTTTTATTGCACTTTTAACTAGTGGTGGACATACGGCTATTATCGACGTAAAAAGTTATGACGAAATTTCACTTATAGGTTCTACTTTAGACGACGCCGTTGGTGAGGCTTTCGATAAAGTAGCAAGGGTTTTGGGACTTTCGTACCCAGGTGGCCCTGCGGTCGAAAAGTTGGCAAAAAACGGCGCTAAAACCGTACCGTTGCCAAAGATGTTCAAAGGTCAAGGAGGGTACAACTTTTCGTATAGTGGTCTAAAAACTGCCGTAATAAACTATATACACAACGCCGAACAAAAAGGTGAAAGTATAAATCCAGCCGACGTCGCTTGCTCTTTTCAAAGCACGGCGCTTGATATTTTGATTGAAAAGTCAGTAGAGGCTTGTTTAGAGCGGGGCTACAAAGTTATTTCGCTTTGTGGTGGCGTAGGGGCAAACGGATATTTAAGGGAAAATCTTAAATCTTCGGCTGATAAATTCGGCATAAAAACAGTACTGCCGGAAAAACGCTATTGCACCGACAACGGCTGTATGATAGCATCCGAGGGATATATACAATACCTTAAGGGTAATTTTGCCGACTTAACGCTTAACGCTTCGGCTACCGTTGCGTTAAAATAGTTCATTTACTTGCCAAAGTGCAAGATTTATGATATATTTACAACATAAAACATAGGAGTAAAATTTATGAAAATAGCAATTACCACAGAATCAACTTGTGACTTAAGTGCTGAACTTTTAGAAAAATATGATATTAAAACCACGCCTTTCACCGTTATTTTAGGGGATACTGAAGGCAAGGACGGCGTTGATATCACCCCTGAAGGTATTTTTGAATACGTAAAACAAACGGGCGTTTTACCAAAAACCACGGCTCTTAACGCTTTTGAATACGAAGAGTTTTTTACTGAAGTTTTAAAAGATTACGACGCTATTATACATATCGCTCTTTCAAGTGGTTTATCTTCTTCTTATTCGCACGCAGTTGACGCAAGCAATAATCTTAAAAACGTTTACGTTATCGACAGTTATTCTTTATCAACGGGTATCGGCTTACAAACCATTTACGCTAGAAAACTTACCGAAACCATCTCTGATCCGGCTGAAATCGTTAAGATGGTTGAAGAAAGAAAGAAGTTTGTTCAAACTAGTTTCGTAGTTGAAAGACTTGATTATTTACACAAAGGTGGTAGATGTTCAGGTTTCCAACTTTTAGGCGCTAACGTGCTTAAAATTAGACCTAGATTAGTACTTAAAGACGGCAAAATGATTAAGGATAAGACCTACAAGGGCGCTATGCCTTTTGCTGTTAAAAAGTATGCGCAAGAGTGTTTGGTCGAATTCCACGATATTGATACTTCAATAGCGTTCGTAACTTATTCTTCCGCTACGTCAGAAATGATTGCACAAGCAAAACAAGCGCTTATTGATGCTGGTGTTCAAAATATTTATGAAACCACCGCGGGCGCTACTATTACCAGTCATTGCGGTGAAAATACTATCGGCATTTTATACTATAACGACGGCAAAGCAACTATATAATCGGTTGAACAAATTAAAAAACTCGGCTATTTGCCGAGTTTTTGTTTGTTGTAAAAACCACTTGATAAAATATTTAATATATGCTACAATAATATCGCAACACAGTTTAATATTAAAATAGCGTAGGCATACTATTGGTAAAAGCGTATGCCCTTTATTCCTACGCTATGTTGTGGAAACTGTGTTGCAACTGTGGGTAATGCGTTTTTCGGTGCGTTGCCTATAGGTAGCGCACTTTTTTATTTGGAGAGTTTTTATGAGGAAAAAAGCAACAAATGATGACGTTCAAAAATTAATAAAACAATGTGCTGAAGACGTAATTAGTAAAATTGATTTTGATTGCCGTGTAGCAGAAAGCCGTATGTATATGGCTGAAAAAGACCTTTTAGAAACTTTTTCTGAAGAGCAAAAGTGTTTGTATGAAGAATATCTTGCTGAAAGAAATCGTTATTTTGATATTTTTCAACAAAAATGCAAAATAGGTCGAGGTAAAAATATTTGACATACGGTTATTGACAATTGACACTTTGTTATTATAATTAAATCGTAAAAAAAGAACTTGGAAGAATAATTCTTTCAAGTTTTTGTATTTAAGGGGGGTTTATGATATAATATGTTTAAAAGTGTTGATTGGATTTTAAAAAACGTTTTAGGCAAAAGAGGCCATTTGTTAGAAGTTTTTAACTGTCACGTAGGATGTGTGGCGTGGCCTTTCGGTAAAATTAAAATTGCTACGCCGTTATTAAAAGATTAAGGAGATATTTATGAAGTGGTTGGATGAAGTTAGGGTTTTGACTGATAAGTATGAAAAGCAAGGTGTAAAAAAGGGAGACGTCGGCACTATTATTTTTGCTTGGCTACGAGATGATGAATACGAAGTAGTTTTTAGTCGCGAGGATGGTAGTGATTATGCTGAAATATTGATACACGTTCAGTTTTTAGAAGTTGTAAAAAGTTCAGATATAACCGACGAAGATATTTTAGAAGATTTACCTGCAAAAAACCCAAATTGGTGGTGTAAGGTGGTGGATGGTTATATAGTAAACTTAAAAGGAGAAAGAAAAAATAAAATCCCATACGATTATAATTCGTAATAAAAAAGGTGCTTTGATAGCACCTTTTATATTTTAAATGTACAATTAAAATTTTTGTACTGCTGAATTTTTATAAGTGGTAAAGCGAATAGTATAACCGTTAGTTTCGACAGGTTCAGAAGTATAAATACAAGACCAGTTGTCTAAAGCGTCTAAATTTTCATAAAAAACTTCAGCACCACCGTCGGCGTCAACCTTGGTAACTAAAACTTCATCACAGAAAGGTAACATCGTGCGATAGAACATTGCGCCACCGATTACGAATATATCTTCAGAATTATATTTAGCAAGTTCTTTTGAAAGGTCTTCTAAAGTATGAACGATAATGCAATCGTCGCGTTCAATACCGTCTGGCGCTAAAACTATGCTCGTTCTATTTTTAAGCGGTTTACTACCTGGGAAAGAAAGTAAAGTGTTGTAACCCATACAGCAAACTTTACCTAAAGTCGTGCGACGGAAAAAAGCCATATCTTCAGGTAAACTGAATAAAAGGTCGTTCTTTTTGCCAATGCCCCATTTTTTATCTACTGCTACTATTGATTTCATTATATAGCCACCTCTATTTTATCTTCTAATTTAGTGTATTCATAGTCAATCAACTTAAAATCGTCCACGGTGAAGTCGTAAAAATCTTTAACTTCAGGGTTAATCCAAACCTTTGGAGCAGGGTATTGTGGGTTTTTAAGAATTTTTTCTACGATAGGTACGTGTCTGTCGTAAATGTGAGCGTCCGAAATAACGTGCACTAATTCGCCTGCTTTAAGTCCAGACACTTGCGCAAACATCATTAATAGTATTGCGTATTGAACTACGTTCCAATTATTCGCCGTTAAAACGTCGTTAGAGCGTTGGTTTAATATGCCGTTGAGCGTATCGCCGACTACGTTAAAAGTCATTGAATAAGCGCAAGGGTAAAGATGCATTTCAGACAAGTCTTGATGAACGTAAATATTCGTCATAATTCGTCTTGAAGACGGGTTGTTTTTAAGGTCGTATAAAACACGGTCAACTTGGTCAAACATACCTTCTTTATATTTATGTTTAACGCCGAGTTGGTAGCCGTACGCTTTGCCGATAGAACCCGTTTCGTCAGCCCAACTGTCCCAAATATGACTATTTAAGTCCTTAACGTTGTTAGACTTTTTTTGCCAAATCCATAAAATTTCGTCAATGGCTGATTTAAAAGCCGTTCTACGCAAGGTGATTATAGGAAATTCTTCTTGCAAATTGTAGCGATTTACTATACAAAACTTTTTAACGGTATGAGCAGGCGTGCCGTCTTCCCAATGTGGACGAACAGGTAAATCGGTGTCCCACTTGCCGTTATCTATAATATTTCTACAAGTTTCTATAAAAAGTTGATCTGCTTTACTCATAATTACTCCTATTTAGTAGTTAAAACTTTGCTTGAAACGCCTTCTGTCATGCCCAACTTGCCCGATAAAGCGTTAATAATCTCTTGTGGGGCGTCTAAAACCACGCAAATAACGCTAACTTCACGCTCACGACAGGGTAAACCCATTCTACCAACGACGTAATCCCTTGCCGAGTGCAAAAGAGTATTAACTCTTTCGACAGAATCAGGATTTTTGACTATTATAGTTAAAACTGCTAAAATATTTTGCATAAATTTTCCTTTTTTGTAACTTCTTTATAATTATAACAAAAAAAGCGCAAGTTTTCAATAACTTGCGACTAATTTTAGTAAATTTATACAACTTTCAAATAGGAAAGTCTTTTTTAGTGATAACCGTGCGTAATTTTTCGATGGCGCGTTTTTCTAGCCTAGATATGTACGAGCGTGAAATTTTAAGCATTTGTGCCACTTCTCTTTGGGCGTAACATTCTCCCGTACCTATGCCGTAACGCAGTTTTATTATAATAAATTCTCTATCCGTTAAAACTTCTTTCATTTTTTGTATCAAGGCGTTTTTAAGAAGTTCGTCGTTAGCGTTTTTAAATACTACGTCTTCGTCCTCTGTTAAAAGGTCAACTATTTTTAAAGTGTTGCCCTCACCGTCCGTGCCAACTTCGTCGTAAAGCGATAGCGTGTTTTTGTGTTTTTTGTTCGCACGCAGTAACATTAAAATTTCGTTTTCAATGCATCTTGATGCAAAAGTTGCTAACTTTGAGCATTTGCTAGTGTCAAAAGTATTTATTGCTTTTGCAAGCCCCATTGACCCGACTGAGAGCAAGTCGTCCGTTTCTGCCGAACCTTTATACTTTTTTACTATGTGTGCAACCAAGCGCATATTCCGTTCTAGTAAAACTTCTTTTGCGTGTCTATCGCCTGCCTGCGCTTTCAATAGGTATTCGTGTTCTTCTTCGGGTGAGAGTGGCTTTTTGTACGAACTACCACTTACGATTGCCCCCGTAAAAAAGGTAATCTTGCCAAGAATATACAGTAAAAATTCAAACATACAACGCTCCTTTTTGCTTTAATATATTGCAAAAAAAATCAAAATATGTAAAAATTTGTAAAAACGCTTTCAAAGTGGGGTAGTATGTGTTAAAATTGTTCGTAGGAGAATTTTATGGTTAAAGCAGTTATTTTTGATTTAGACGGAACTTTACTCGATACTAGCGTAGATTTAGCCAACGCCGTTAATTATTCGCTTGAAAAACACGGAGCAAAAACTCATAGTACTGAAAAAATAGTTACGATGGTCGGCAACGGCGTTAAAAATTTAGTCGCTAGGGCTTTTAGTGGGTACGCAGTCGATTTAGATGTTGCACTCGCTGATTTTAAGGATTATTATTCAAAGCATAATGCCGATTTTACTTGTGAATATTTAGGCGTTACCGATATGCTCAAAACGCTCAAAGCAAACGGAATAAAAACGGCAATCGTTTCAAATAAATACGACGGCGCAGTAAAACTGCTTGCCCAAAAATATTTTAGTGGTTTAATAGATTGCGCTTACGGTGAACAACCACCCGTTCCTAAAAAGCCTGCTCCCGATTTATTGTTTATGGCGATTAAAGATCTTGGCGTTGAAGAAAAAGATTGCGTTTACGTGGGGGATTCAGAAGTGGATATTTTAACGGCAAAAAACGCAAATCTTAACTGTATAAGCGTTAGTTACGGATTTAAGCCAAAATCTTTTTTGGTCGAAAACCACGCTACCGTTATATGTGAAACCGTGCCTAAATTAACAAATATTTTATTAAAATAATTAAAAAAGCACCCTAAAAAGCGTGTCTCTTAAGGATTTTTACTTTAAGACATAAGTGTAGCCCACCATACTTCGCAAAAACCGAAATATGGTGGGCTTTATTTTTACCACAAAAGATTAGGTTAATATAGTTATATTTTTAACCTTGTGGCTAAAAGTGATATGCAAAACAAGTTTTGCGTTAGATTGCAACCTTTAGTCGCAGTTATATTAAATAAATCCAAAACTCGCCGTAGGCGAATATCACTGCCGTAGGCAATATAACTTGCGTGAGCAAATCTAACAAATTTGTTCACGGATTTATTTAGTTGTCGCAATTCCCTATAGGAAGAGCGACAAGCGGGTGCTTTTTTGTTGCTACAAATAATTTTAACCAATACCGAAAATCATCATTATAAGTGGTATTGTTGCGATTGATAGGGCGTGTGATACGAGCGCCATACCTGCTGGGACTGAAGTATCTCTACCATAAGCAGCAGGGATAACGATAGTATTTAAGCCTAAAGGCATTGCAAGTGAAATAACGAAACATTTAAATATAGTATCGTCAATCGGAACTATAAACGAACTTACTAGATAAGCAATTCCACCAAGCGCAAGTGGGTAAACCAAAAGTCTTAAAATGGTAACTGCGTAAATACTGATATCGCCTAAAACCTTTTTAATATCGATAAACGCAAAAGTAATACCAGTCATAATCATAGCGATAGGAGACATGCAATCACCACAGACTTTAATTACTTGCGTTAAGAAAATACCCTTACCACCGTTTAGTGAAAGTAAAATTTCACCAAGCCCAGTAATACCGATTATTGCGCCTATAATAAGTGCTATAAACATAGGGTTTAAAAGTGGTTTAACGGACTTAATAAACTTTTGTTTTTTGCTTTCAGCAGGAGCGTTTTCGTCCTTTTCAATCAAAAGATTAGGTACGCCCCAAATATAGATAATAGTCCAAAGTGGAAGCGTAAAAATTATGTACGATTGATAAAAAGTTGCTGAAAATAGCGATTGGACTACTGCGTTACCCATAAATCCGAAGTTAGAAAAACACAACCCGTAAGTGTACATTCTTCTAATAAATCCGTCTTTAGATGCGAGTTTTGCAGAGAATATTGCAATCGGTATGATTATAAGTTCAACCCCTAGCGAAAAGAGTAAAAGTTGCCAAGACGAAAAAAGCGTTGCAAGGTTAAAGTTTTGAACGAAAGTATATAAAACTAACGCCGGCAAGAAAATTGTGTTTTCAAGTTTAGATAAAACTTTGGTTGAACTTTTTTCGACCACGCCGAGTTTTGCTATTACAAAACCGATAACCATATATAGTCCAAGCACGCCCATTTGGTTAAGGGTAGAAAGAAATAAAGACATTATTTAGTTCTCCTTAAAAAACAGGTGAGCCTTCCCATTCAGGTTCAGGCGTAACGCCTAAAAGTTTAGCAATAGTTGGGGCAATATTTAAAAGTGAAATTTGTTCTTTAATAACTTCGCCTTTAGGAAAGTCTTTGCCATAGAAGAAAAGTGGTATAATCATATCTTCAGGCATATCGCTACCGTGTGCTCTATCGTGGCCACCGTGGTCAGCCATAATTATTACTGAATATTCGTCGCCGAATTTTTCAATCATACGCTTTACGTTATCAATTGCAATAGAAACTCTTCTTAAGTATTCGTCGCTCATCCAACCGTTGTCGTGACCACCTTTCTCGTCCGTTTCAACCATATACAAAAATGCAAAGTCAGGTTTTTCGGTTTCCAAAAGTTTTTCACACTCGTCGGTTAAAACCGTGTCGCTACTGTTTTTCGTGTAAGCGTTAATATAAGTTGCAAACTTAAGTGCGCCAGGTGGGCAAATATCACGCAAAGGTTCCCAGCCGTAAAACATAGCGCACACGCCACCGACTTCGTTCACCTTTTCAAAAATACCTTTTACAGGGCGAACTTGTGGTACGTAAGTGTTGGTTAAAATACCGTGTCTTTGTGGTGTTACCGAGTGCGTCATTGAAAAGTGGCAAGGAAAGGTTACGGAAGGGTTCATAGACCTTGCGTCGTAAGTGTGATAGCACAACTTTTCAAGTTCTTTAAGATATGGGTTGCCACAGGACTTAAGACCGTCGGAACGCATGCCGTCGATTGAAATCAATAAAACTTTCTTTTCCAAAATAATCACCTATAATCTAATTTTTAGAGAAGTGGTATAGTTGCTAGGTATAAAACGTCTTCACGGTTGGCGGCGTCGCCTTCTGCTAAAACGAAAGCCTTTTTGCAAATTATACCACCTGCTTTTTTAACGATATCTTCAATGCCTCGTAAACTTGCGCCGGTTGAAACGACGTCGTCTACGATACCTACTTTTTTACCTTTTATAAGGTCTACGTCGTGCTTACTTAAGTATAAGTGTTGTTCCGCGCCCGTAGTGATTGAAGATTCAATCAAAACCTCTATACCGTCTTGCATATAGAGTTTTTTTGATTTTCTACAAACAGCGTAGTAAGGCATGCCTAATTCTCTAGCAACGACGTGTGTAAGTTGTAATCCCTTACTTTCAGCCGTGATTAAAACTTCACAATCGCTTAAGAGTTTAGCAATTTCTTTACCACAATGTTCGGTAAGCGCTTGGTCGCCGTGCAAGTTAAAAAATGCAATGTTAATGCCTGATGGTAATGGCAAAACTGGTAATTGAGCTTCGTAGCCTTTAATGTCTACTTTAAAAAATTGGTTAGCCATGGTAATCTCCTCTAGTTTATGACTATATAATTTTAACACCGTTCAAGTTAAATTGCAAGTCATATTGATTAAACTTACGGCATATTTTTAAAGGCGTGGAGGCTAAAGATGGTTTGGTATACAACTAGTGGGGACACCGCCCTTAAAAAATTATCTGCGTTTAGTGGACTAGACGAAGAACAAGTCAATCGTAGTAGGCAAGCCTACGGTGAAAATATAATAAAAAAACAAACGACGGACGGGATTTTTAAGCGAATAATTTCGGCGCTTTTCGAGCCGATGATTTTAATTTTGTTAATTTCTGCCGTCATTACTTTTGCTATAAATTTAGGCCGTTTTTTAAAGACAGGTGAGGCGGATTTTTCCGAAGTAATAGGCATAGTCGTCGCCGTATTTTTATCGACGGCGATAACGGTGTTTATGGAAAACGGCTCGCAAAAAGCCTTTGAGGCGTTAGCGTCGTCAGCAGGACAAAAAACAGTCAGCGTTTTAAGGAACGGCGTTAACCTTTTAGTAAAAAAAGAAGAAATTGTAGTAGGCGATATAATTTATCTTTCGGCGGGGGACGCCGTGGTTGCCGACGGTAGACTACTTGACAGCAACTCACTAACGGTTGACGAGTCTGCCTTAACTGGCGAAAGCCTGCCCGTCAAAAAAAACCACGATTGTATTTTGACTGAAAAGACCCATCTTGCCGAGCGCTTAAATATGGTATACGCAGGGACTTTTGTAGTGGGTGGTGACGCAAAATGCGTGGTAACGGGTGTGGGAAACTTGACCGAAATAGGAAAAATAGCACAAGAACTAGGCAATAAAACCGACGGTCAATCACCACTTAACGAAAAACTTTCTTCGTTAGGTAAAACCATAGCGCTTATCGGAGTTGTAACTTCGGCATTAGTGTTCGTTTTGAGCGTTATAAAACTTATTATAACTGGCAATTTTACCTTTTTTGCATTGCAGGAAACTTTCATTTCTTGTATAGTTTTAATAGTTGCAACGGTACCTGAAGGATTGCCGTCAATAGTCGCTGTTTCACTTGCAATCGGTATGGTAAAACTCGCCAAGAAAAATGCTTTAATAAAAAAATTGGTGGCTACTGAAACAGTAGGTTCAGTAAGCGTGATTTGTTCTGATAAAACGGGCACTTTAACCCAAAACAAAATGCAAGTCGAGCGATTAGTTTCTTTTTCAAGTCGTGGTACAGAAAAAGAAACTATCGACAAATTTTTACGCTTAAATATTGCGCTTAACTCAACGGCTCTTTTAAGTGGGGAAAATTTTTTTGGCAACGCAACGGAAAGCGCTCTTTTAACTTTCGTAAAGGCAAACGGTTATGCGCCCGAAAAAATGCGTGCCGATTATAAAGTTATCGATAGAGTACCTTTTTCTAGCCAAGAAAAAATGATGCAAACCACGATTTTAGCAGACGAAAGTAATTTGTGCCTTATAAAGGGAGCGCCGGAAGTCGTTTTATCAAAGTGTGAACTTTCTGCGTTTGATAAAGATAGAATTTTTGACGAGTTAAAACGGCTCGAACTTTTGGCACGGCGCATAATTTGTTTTGCGCACTCGATTGATAATCAAAAAACTATTTTTGACGGATACGCCGTAATTTTTGACGCTATCCGAAAAGACGCTTATCTTGCAGTTAAAAAAGCCAAAGAGGCTGGCGTTGAAGTCAAAATGCTCACGGGGGACAATTTATATACGGCAATTGCCGTTTCGCGTGAACTTGAAATTATAAATTCTGATTCGGAGGCTGTGAACGCCACCGATTTGGAAAGGTTAAGCGATAACGAACTTAAAAAAGTTTTGCCAAAAATAAAGGTGATTGCCCGTAGCACGCCTGCTACGAAATTGCGCGTCGTCAAGGCGCTTAAAAGTATGGGTGAAGTAGTTGCCGTTACTGGCGACGGAATAAACGACGCACCCGCAATAAGGCACTCTGACGTCGGTATAGCGATGGGTATAGCGGGGGCTGAAATTACTAAAGAAACAGCCGATATAGTTTTACTTGACGATGGATTTTCGACTATAATAACTGCCGTCGAGTTTGGTCGTAACGTTTATAAAAACTTGCAAAGGTTCATACTTTTTCAACTGTCGGTTAATATTTCTGCATTGCTAATTATAGTGTTGTGTCTCGTTTTCGGACTACCGTCCCCCTTCAATACGCTCCAACTACTATGGATAAACATAATTATGGACGGCCCCCCTGCATTAACTTTGGGGCTAGAACCTGCTACCGACGATTTGCTTAAAAACAAACCTGTCAAGCGTTCTGAAGGGTTGGTTAGCAAAGGTATGTTAATTCGTATTTTGATAAGTGCTATCTACATTGCAGTCGTCACCGTGTGTGAATACGCTTTTGATTTTTTATCGGTTGGTAAAGAAAATTTACCTAGTGTGGTGTTTACGCTGTTTATTACCTTTCAACTTTTCAACGCGTTTAACGCTAGGCAAACGGGAAGTAAAAGCATACTCGAAAATTTTGCCAAAAACAAAATTATGCCACTTGCGTTTTTACTTACTTTTGTGTTGCATTTTATAATAGTAACCTTCTTTTATAAGGTTTTCGGCGTCAGTCCGATGAACGCTTTAGCGTGGATAAAAACGCTACTTGTGGCTTTTTCAATCATACTTTTAACCGAGGGGTATAAGTTTGCGTATAGAAGTTTTTACAAAAAAAATCCAAAATTTCAAATAAAAAAAGGAGATATCGCGTAAAATATTCGTATGACTGAACTTTTTATATCCGACAACGAAAATTGCGTAAAAAACTTGCTATATTTACAAAAAAATTTGTCGGAAGTGTTAAGGCAAACGGGCTCGTCGGTCAATTTGTCAACTTTTTCCAAAAGGGCAACGCTGACAGTAAGCGTGCCAAAACTTTATAGAGAACTTATTATCGCCGAACTTTCCGACAAGATTGCTGAAGTAATCGCCGTAGGGTACAAATATGCTTTTTTAAAAAAATGCGTCAAAACAGAGGGGCTTTCGACTGAAAATACCGACCTATTATTTGCAGGGATTATTTCTGCCGATTTAGACGGTGATAAAAGATATATACTTTCAAAACTCAAGGGCTTTGAAGATATGGCTATCGATGGAATTTATAACTTTAGGCTAAAACTTCTAAAAGAAAAGTGGCAGGAAGTCGCATCTTTACTACCCGTCTATTTTACGACGGAGCAACTACACGATTTTTTAGCATATATTTGCAAGGGCAAAAAAAGCAAGGTTTATATGGACGAAAATAGTGTTTACGACGAGCATTATCGTAAACTTTTAAAAGCCGAACTTATAACTGATAATCCAACTTTTATTTTAGAAACGGTTTTAAGTGGGGCTGAAGAAATCCGTTTACTTTCAGACCTTTCGGAAAAGCAACTTACGCCACTGAAAGAGTTTTATGGTGGCAAAATAACTTTTTCACAAAAAACAAAATAATTTTTTACAATTTTTTCACTTGATATTATCTATCGATTTTACTAATTAGTTAAAAATTCGCGACATAAAGCACTTGACAAAAGAACTTTTATGTTATAACATATTTAAGCGAAAAGCCTTGTTTTTTGCGTCCTTAAATTTTTATTTAAGGGCGCTTAATGTTACTAAAGGGTTTTTTACAAAGGAGAAACTATGGTTATAACCGTAAAAAATGGAGAACAATTTGAATTCGATTCGCCGTTAACTGCGGGTGAAATCGTAAAAAATATTTCAGAAGGTTTATACCGTAACACCGTTGCAGTTAAAATAAACGGTGAACTTTTCGATTTGTCTTACACGGTGGACGGCGATTGTGAACTTTCAGCCGTTACTTTAAAGGATAAAGAAGGGCTTGATATTTACCGTCACACGACTTCGCACGTGTTGGCGCAAGCAATTAAAAATATTTACCCGACTAGCAAACTGGCTATCGGGCCTACTATTGAAAACGGTTTTTATTACGACGTCGATTTTACAACGCCGATTAACTTTTCTGACCTTGAAAAAATCGAGGCGGAAATGAAAAATATCATCAAAGCGGATTTTCCAATCGAGCGTTACACTTTATCACGCGCTGAAGCCGTTAAGTTGATGAAAAACTTTAAAGAGCATTATAAAGTTCAACTTATTGAAGAATTACCTAAAGACGCCGTTATATCCTTTTATAAGCAAGGTAATTTCGTTGACCTTTGCCGTGGACCACATCTTCCGTCTACTGGCAAAATTAAAGCGTTTAAGTTAACTGCAATCACCGGCGCTTATTGGAAAGGTAATTCTGAAAATAAAATGCTTACGCGTATTTACGGCACGGCTTTCGAAAAGAAAACCGACCTTGAAGAACATCTTAAGCGTCTTGAAGAAATTAAGCAAAAAGACCACAACAAACTTGCTAGGGATTTGGAATTTTTTACCACGGTTGATACTATCGGTCAAGGCTTGCCGATACTTTTACCAAAGGGCGCAAAGGTTATTCAAATTTTACAAAGATTCGTTGAGGATGAAGAATATCGCCGTGGCTATCAACTCACTATGACGCCACTTATGGCAAAAAGCGACCTTTATAAAATCTCTGGGCATTGGGGACATTATAAAGATGGTATGTTCGTTTTAGGGGACGAAAATAAAGATAAAGAAGTTTTCGCGCTCCGTCCTATGACTTGTCCTTTCCAATTCCAAGCATATCTTAACCGTCCAAGAAGTTACAAAGATTTACCTATTAGGTATAACGAAACTTCAACGCTTTTTAGAAACGAAGATAGTGGCGAAATGCACGGTCTTATAAGGGTAAGGCAGTTTACGATTTCAGAAGGTCATATCGCTTGTAGACCTGACCAACTTACCGACGAATTTAAAGGTTGTTTAGATTTGGCTATTTATATGCTTAAAGCAGTTGGTCTTGATAAGGACGTAACTTATCGCTTTAGCAAGTGGGACCCAAATAACAAGTCTAAATATATCGGCTCGGCAAAAGAGTGGGATAGGGTTCAAAATACTATGAGGGTTATTTTAGACGATATCGGGGTTGAGTACGAAGAGGCTGAAGGCGAAGCCGCTTTCTACGGACCTAAACTTGATATTCAATGTAAAAATATCCACGGTAAAGAAGACACTATCATTACGGTGCAAATTGACTTCCAACTCGCAAAAAGGTTTGATATGGTTTATACCGATACCGACGGCGAAAAGAAATACCCGTACGTTTTACACAGAACTAGTATCGGTTGTTATCAAAGAACGCTCGCTTTACTTATTGAAAAGTATGGTGGCGCGTTACCACTTTGGCTTTCACCAACGCAAGTTAAAATTTTAAGCGTTACTGAAAGAACTGCCGAGTACGCTCAAAAACTTGCTGAAAAATTCTCGCTCGCAGGTATAAGAGCAGAGGCCGATATTAGAAATGAAAAAATCGGTTACAAGATTAGGGAAGCGCAACTTTCTAAAACGCCGTATATGTTTATCGTCGGCGATAAAGAACAAGAAGAAGGTACGGTTTCCGTTCGTCGTAGAAGCGAGGGTGATTTAGGCTGTATGTCAACTAGCGACGCTCTTGCAAAATTGTTATTCGAAGATAAGACCAAAAAATTAGACTAACAAAAAAAGCCGTCCCAAACATAAGTTTTAGGGACGGTTTTCTTATATTTAAAGCCTAAAGTGAATATAATAGAGTATGAAAAAAATTCACTTAAAAAAGGGGCTTTCTTTTTTAGTTTTGACGGCGCTTTGCGCGTTCTTTTGTTTATACGGTTTTTTAGTAGCGCCAAGCAAAATCAAACGGGCTAAAATAAAACAAGATAAGTCCAGCCCAGTTATCCTTAATTTATGGCATTTGGACACCTTTGAGGGTGGAACGGGGTCGCGAAAACAGTTCATTTTATCGGCTGTTAGGCAGTTTGAAAAGCAAAATAGCGGTGTAATTATAACTGTAAAACAACTATCTAAAACCGCGTATTTAGAGCAGTCAGTTGCGCCGGATATACTCTCTTACGGGGTGGGAATTGAAGTTGAAAATGTTTCACCGATAACGGTACAAAAAGAGTTTTTATCAGGAAAAATCAATGGCAAGACCTATGCGTTACCTTGGGCTAGAGGTGGGTATTACTTGTTTTCGCATAAAGAGATAGACGGGCGAGCTAATTTTGATAAAATTACAGTTTCTGACGGAGAATTTACTTCGCCGTTAACTGCCTTTTATTTGCAAGGATTGTCGGTTAATACCATTTTAGAAAAAGAGCCTTTAACGGCGTATACTGATTTCGTTACGGGGCAAACGGAAGTTTTGCTAGGTACTCAACGAGACCTAAACAGGTTGGCTATTAAAGGGCTTGACGTTTCTATTGTTCCCCTAAATAGTTATTCCGACCTTTATCAATACATTTCCGTTACGACGGAAAGTCAGTTAAAAAAGGCTTATGCTGAAAAATTTATAGACTTTTTAACGAGCGAAAAAGTGCAACTTGACCTTGTTAAAATCGGTATGTTTTCGCCGTTTTATGAGATGAAAAATGACGGTAATTTGCAATACGGCCAAGGGTTAGTCCCAAAGTATACTTTACCCTGTTTTACCGATTATCAGTTTTATCAAACTATTAAAAATGGTTTTAAGTCGGCAAAAGATTTAACTAGCGAGCAAATAAATCTTAAAAACTTACTTATTAACCTTGAAAAAATTTCGCTAATATAGTAAAATAATATTACGCTTTAGTGTGTAGAAACTTAAAGGAGCGTTATGGAATTTATACAAAAAATTTCTAGCGTTACTAAAGATGAAGTTTTTTTGCAAAAAAAGTTGGCTAATTATACTACTTTCGGCGTGGGGGGAAAGGCAAAATATTTCGTAACACCATCGTCGCTAGAAAGTTTAATTTCTATCATAAATATTGCAAAGCAAAACTCAGTTAAGTATTTTTTGCTCGGCAAGGGCAGTAATTTGCTGATTTCCGACGACGGCTTTGACGGATTAGTTATCAGCACGGCAAGGCTTAAAAAGTTGTCAAAATCTGGTGATTGCATTTATGCTGAAAGTGGCGTTACGGTGTGCGACCTTTTAACTTTTTGTGTAAAAAATAATCTCGGTGGTATTGAATATTTATCGGGTATTCCTGCAACGGTAGGTGGGCTTATTTCTACAGGGGCAGGGGCTTTTAACCATAATTTTGCAGAAGATTTAAGTCAAGTCGCCGTACTTAAAGACGGTTTTACAAGTTTGGTTAACTACTTGCCACCTAGGTATAGGGTTAGTCCCGTCGCTCAAACCGACGCGATTTTATTTGCTGTAATCAAGTGTAAAGAATCAAATTGCGTTAGGCAAAACTTGATAAATTTTTCAAGCAAAAGAAATGTTCCCGCAGGTAAAAGTTGCGGTAGCGTTTTCAAAAACCCAAACGGACTTTTTGTAGGTAAACTTATTGAAGATTGCAATCTAAAAGGTTTTAGCGTGGGTGGGGCAGTCGTTTCTACAAAGCACGCAAATTTTATAATAAATACGGGCACTGCTACGGCAAAAGATATTCACACTCTTATAGGCATAATTAAAAATGCCGTCAAAGATAAGTTTGGGGTGGAAATTCAAACTGAAGTACGGCTCGTTGGGGAATTTTAATGATTTTAACGGCAGATTATCACACTCACACAAAATATAGCCACGGCAAAGGTACTGTTAGAGAAAACGCTTTAAGTGCTCAAAAACAAGGGCTTAAAGAAATTGCTATAACCGACCACGGGTTTGCGCACCCTGCTTTTGGGTTGCGTAAAAGTAAAATTCAAAGGCTTACGCAAGATTGTTATTCGGCTACTGCAGATACAGGTGTTAGAACGCTTGTAGGTATTGAATCAAATTTGATTTCCGACAAAGGAAAGACGGACTTGCCACAAGAACTTTACGATAAATTTGATATCTATTTAATGGGTATACACAAGTTCGTAACCTATACGCCACCGACTTTTTTTAAGTTGTTCGTGCCTAATCAAGTTTGCTCGCTTTTTAAGGGTGAACCGTCAAAAAGGCTAGTTGCCGAAAATACGAAAGCAGTCATCAACGCTATAAAAAATAATCCGATTGACATTTTGACGCATCTAAATTTTGTGTCGTATACCGACGCTGTTGAAGTTGCTAAATGCGCTCGTGATTACGGTACTTACATTGAATTAAATTCTAAAAAGCAACATTTAACGGACGAAGAACTTTTCGCCGTGGTGCAAACTGGAGTTAACTTCGTTATAGATAGCGACGCTCACTCCCCTGATAGAGTTGGTGAAATTTCTTTAGTAACAGAAATGCTCAAGCGTGTTAGCGTGCCTGAAGATAGAATTTTTAACATAAACGGTAAAACGCCTGATTTTAGATTTAAAAGGTTTAAGGAAGGCAAATAGGTAGCAACGGTATTGTCAAATCGTGCCGTTAGGTAGGTTGGTATGAGTTTTTCACACGAAATAAAACACGAAATAATACAAAAAGGCGTTTCTAGAAAATGCTGTAAAAAGGCTTTTTTGGCAGGTTTCGTGCGTTCGACGGGCGTTATAATTAAAACTGAATACGGTTACGGCTTCGAGTGTTCTACCGACCTTGCGGACGCGCTCGGTTACGCGTTAAGACTGATGGCTGAAATTTACGATTATAGTGGTGGAGAGACTTTTTTTTACGACGATAATCTCAATAAGAAAACGGTATACGCAGTTGATTGTATCGGCGACGACGCCGTAAATATGCTACTTGACTTGGGTATTTTGGGATACGGTGAAGAAGGCGACGAGTACGAGTTAAGGCTCAAAAGTAATAAGGAACTTTTGGACAAGGAGTGCTGTATAAAATCCTTTATCAAGGGGATGTTTATCGGCAGTGGTTTTTGTTCTATCCCTAATGGCGAGATTAATACTGCGCTCGATATTCAAAAAGAGCAAAAGTCAAAAAGTGGGTATCATTTAGAAGTTTCGTTTACGCATAGAGTTCCCGCATCGGAATTTTCAGGGTATTTAGCGGACTTCGGCATTTTAGCAAAAGCGATAATTAGGCGTAAAAGCGTGGTGGTTTATATTAAGAACTCAAACGAGATTAAGGATTTTTTAGCGCTTATAAACACACCTAAAGCCGTGCTTAAAATTTCCGACACTATTATAGCAAAGCAATTCAACAACGACTTAAATAGAAAGTTTAACTGTGACGTTGCTAACATCAAAAAAGTTTCGGGCGCGTCGGACAAGTATGCTTACGCTATCGAAACTATTGATAGCACTATAGGGCTTGATAGTTTACAGCCGGAACTTCAACAAACGGCGGAAATGCGTTTATCGTATAGGGAGTACAGTTTAACTGAACTTGCCGAACTTTTAGGCGTTACGAAAAGTTGCTTAAATCATAGACTTCGCAAACTTGCGAAGATTGCAGAAGAATTAGAATAAATTTTTACATAGGTTGATATGTCAGATTTCGTACATTTACACTTACACACAGAATACAGTTTGCTTGACGGTGCTACTAGGATTGATAAACTTTTCGGCGCGTTAAAAGACAAGGGTATGGATACCGTTGCAATTACCGACCACGGCAATATGTTCGGTACTCTTTACTTTGCCGAAGAAGCAAAAAAAGCAGGCGTTAAATACATTATCGGTTGCGAAATGTATCTTTGCGACGATTATGAAGTAAAGGAAGGCAAGCCTAATTACGACCACCTTATTTTACTTTGTAAAAATAAAAAAGGTTACAAAAATCTTATTAAACTTGATTCAATCGCTTACGTAGACGGTTTTCACTATAAACCTCGTATCGATTATAAAACCCTTGCAGAGCATAGCGAAGGGCTTATTTGCCTTTCAGCCTGTCTTGCTGGGAGAGTCGCAAAAAGACTCGTTAGAAACGATTATGAAGGCGCTAAAGAAACTGCTCTTTATTTGCAAAGCATTTTTAAGGACGATTTTTATCTTGAAATTCAAAACCAAGGTATTGACGACCAACTGCGTATTAATCCGCAACTGATAAGACTTTCTAAAGAAACGGGCATACCACTCGTTGCGACTAACGACGTGCATTACCTTAACCGTGATGACGCCGAAATGCAAGACGTAGTTATGTGTATCAGTATGAAAACTACGCTTGACGATCCGACTAGACTTCGGATGGAAACGGCTGAAAACTACCTTAAAACTCCTGAAGAAATGGAGGAACTTTTTACTCATATTCCAGAGGCTATAACTAATACTAGAGTTATTGCGGACAAGGTTACGGAAGAAGTTTTTCCACTCAATAAAAAGGGCGAGCCACAAAGGGACGACGCTTTAATACCAAAGTATCACCCTGACGACGGCAGTACCCCTACCGAATATTTGCGTAAACTCGGCGAAGAGGGGTTAAAGCGCAGATATAAAGAAATCACCCCTGAAATTAGAGAGCGTTTTGAATATGAATTCGACGTTATCAGTTCAATGGGCTTTAGCGATTATTATCTTATAGTTTGGGATTTTATTAACTATGCTCGTAGCGTAGATATTCCAGTTGGTGCAGGGCGTGGCTCGGGCGTAGGTAGTATAGTCGCTTACTGCGTTGGCATTACCGACGTAGAGCCTTTGCAGTATAATTTGATTTTTGAAAGATTTTTGAATCGTGAAAGGGTCAGTATGCCCGACTTTGACGTTGATATTTCCGACGCTCGTCGTGGCGAAGTAGTTGAATACGTTCGTAAAAAATACGGTTCTGATAGAGTAGCGCAAATAGTTACTTTTGGTACGCTTGCGTCAAAAGCGGCGATTAAAGACGTGGCGAGGGTTTATAAACTTCCATATGCCGATAGCGATAAGATAACCAAACTTATGGACGGCAAGTCAAATATTAGTCAATCGCTTGGCAAAACGCTTACTAAAGACGGCGTTAACGTCGGTGTACCTGAACTTATCGAACTTTACGAAAACGAACCTACTTTGCGCAAAATTATCGATATGGCAATGAAGGTTGAGGGCTTACCTAGAAACACTTCAATGCACGCTGCAGGCGTGGTTATTTGCGAACAGCCTATTATGGAGAACGTTCCTTTGCAAAGAAATGGCGAAGATATTACGACGCAATTCGATATGGTTGAAGTCGAGGCTTTAGGTATGCTTAAGATGGACTTCTTGGGGTTGCGTACGTTAACCGACGTGCAACTTGCTTGTAAGTACGTTAAAGAGGACTTTGGTATAGATATAGACTTCCACGAAATCGGTTACGAAGACGCTGGCGCTTACGACCTTATAGGTTCGGGCGAAACCGACGCCGTGTTCCAACTTGAAAGTCCTGGTATGAAAAAGTTTATGCGTGAACTTAAGCCTACCACTTTCGAAGATATTATCGCAGGTATTTCATTGTACCGACCTGGTCCGATGGATTCTATTCCACAATACATTAAAAACAAGCATAACCCAGACCATATAACTTACGACCACCCTATGCTTGAAGATATTTTAAAGAACAGTTACGGTATATTAGTTTACCAAGAACAAGTTATGCAAATCTGTCAAAAGTTAGGTGGATTTTCACTCGGCCACGCTGACGTCGTTAGAAAAGCGATGGGTAAAAAGAAGGTCGAAATTATGGAAAGGGAAAAGACTAACTTCGTTTACGGTGGTATAAACGAAGCAACTGGCAAACCAGTTGAAGGTGCTATTGCTAGAGGCGTGCCTGAAGATATTGCTATCAAGGTTTACGATAACATGAAACCTTTTGCGAGATACGCATTTAATAAGTCGCACGCTGCCGCTTACGCAGTTTTAGCATATCAAACGGCTTACCTTAAAAAGTATTATCCAAATCAATTTTTAACTTCAATCTTAAACAACCGTATTGATAAGAGTGAAGAAATTAGCAAATATCTTCGTTATTTAAAATCAATCGGAACACCGGTTTATCAACCTGATATCAACCTTTCTGGCGCGTATTATAAAACCGAGGGGGATGGCATAAGAATCGGACTCGTTTCACTTAAAAATATCGGTTTACACGTTATTGAAAGTATCGTAGAAGAACGCGAAAGGGGCGGTGAGTTTAAGTCGTTTGAAGATTTTATTTCTCGTTGCGCTGAATTCGGTATGAACAAGCGTATGATTGAAAACTTAATTTTTGCTGGTGCGTTTGATAGGTTCAACCACCCAAGGGCAGAACTTATAACGGTTTATTCCGACTTTATGGACAAGATTATTGAACGCAATAAAGAGCGTTGCAGTAATCAAATAAGCCTTTTCGGTACGCTTATTAAAGATGACGATTATCTTAAAATTGATTATCCAGGGCTTTCAGAATACAATTCTAAATACAAGTTAAGCAAGGAAAAAGAAGTCGTTGGCGTTTATATAACGGGGCATCCGCTATCTGACTTTAAAGCACAGTTTGATAGATATGATTTTTCAACTAGGCTTTTGGATTATTATGAAGAAAACGAGGCTGGCGAAAAAGTTTATCAAGAAGTACACGAAGGCGATAGGGTTCACTTCGGGGGGATAATAACTGCAACCGATAAGATTATGACGCGTAACGGTTCTACTATGGGATTTATCACCGTAGAAGACTTGTACGGTCAAATCGAGTGCACGCTATTTTCTCGTATTTACGAGGAGGCTAAAAACTTCGCCGTTGAAGACGAAATCGTTGATATTCAAGGTAGAATTCACATTAAAGACAACGGGGTAACTATAAACGTTGATAAAATTTCCCCACTCACTACAGGTGAAGAAAACGCTACGCCACAAATTAAAGAGCAGGAATATTTAGGCGTAATAATTCCTGATATGCTCGCCGATAAAGTGGATAATATTTTAGATATTTTGGCAAGTTACCCTGGGGATATTCCTGTAATTATAGCCCTTAAAGGTCAAAAGTATAGCGCAAATTGTGCCGTTCGTAAGTGCGAGGCGTTGCGTACTGAACTTAAGGTGTACTTGACGGATAGAGAAATTGTTTTCTTTAAGCGTAAAATTCAATAATAAAAATAAACGAAAAAAGACGGATTATCTCCGTCTTTTTTTGGTCGGAGTGACAGGACTTGAACTTGCGACCTC
This sequence comes from Christensenellaceae bacterium, assembly GCA_045655805.1. Classification (GTDB taxonomy): domain Bacteria; phylum Bacillota; class Clostridia; order Christensenellales; family Borkfalkiaceae; genus UBA11475. Next base: position 143,751 of record JAZOPZ010000018.1, on the reverse strand, counting down.
TTGAACCCCATTCAAGCGCGCTACCAACTGCGCCACACCCCGATAAGCCTTATAAGTATAACTGATTTTATGTGTAAAATCAACTTTTTATACCTAGTTTAGCACTGTAAAAATAAAAACGCTATTGACAATCATTTTTGCTTATAGTAAACTAAACAAAGAATAAAAATATCGATCTGTTCTAACGGGTAATAAAGTAAAAAATTTGTGCTATGATTTGCATATTTTTTGATATAATTTACTATATGAAAGTCATTTTTTAATGATATAATAGAATAGACGAGTGGCAGAATAACTATTTTTGTCACGGGGAGATATTATGAAAGATTACAAGATTTCAATTCCTTTGAGTGGTGCTCATAACTGTGATTTTATAAGAAAACAATCAATTGAGCAGTATAAAAGAGCGGGCGCTAAAAGGATTTTTGTAGGAGTGCCTAACGTTTACGGCGAGCCTGAAGTTGAAAAAGAAGTGTTAAAAACCTTTGAAGAAAGTGTTATTGATTTACATAATGAGGGACTAGAAGTAGGCGTTTGGTGTTCATCTTCCTTTGGGCGTGGGTTTGACGCTTTTGACCCGCAGATTAACGACGCTGGCGAAGTAAACGGTGCATTCAAGTGCCACGCTGGCGAAAATTTAGTCAAATACCACGAAGAAAAGGCTAAAGCAGTTGCTAAACTTGGCGCTGATATTTATATGCTTGACGACGACTTTCACCAACAACACGGCAAGTCGGACGCGTTAAAAGGTTGTTTTTGCGATAATCATAGAAGGCTTTTTAACGAAATTTGCGGTGGCACGCTTGATTTTGATTTGGTTAAAGAAAAGTTTTGGGACGAGGGTGATAACCCTTATCGTAAAACTTATTTAAGAGCACTCGGTTTGAGTTTAGAAAACTTCGTTGCTCGCATTAGAAAGGCCGTTGATACCGTCAACCCAAATATGCGTATAGCAATTTGTGCGCACGGTGCTGATTATTATTGGAACGGTACTGATATTATCACTTTGGCTAAAATTGCAGCAGGTAATACAAAGCCTTTAATTCGTACAATAGGTGCGCCTTACTGGGACTATTTTTCGGGTTATCCTGATAGATTGGCGTCGGTTTTTGAACTTGAAAGAGCAGAATTTGAATTCTTAAAAAATTCAGGTATCGAAACTATGGCAGAAGGCGATAGTTTTCCAAGACCTAGATATACTTGTTCGTCTGCTCAACTTGAACTTTTTGATATGGCAATGCGTGCTGACGGCAAGGCTGACGGCATATTAAAATATATGTTCTGTTATCGCGCTACGCCTGAATACGAATTAGGCTACGTTAACGAACACGTCGAAAATAAACCTATTTACGACGAAATTGAAAAGCATTTTGCCGACAAAACGGCAGTTGGTGCTAGAATTTATCAATTCCCTGATAAGTGCTACGAGGCTAAAAAGGAATACAGTAAATTTGGCTATACTGCGTCGATTATTCCTGACGAAGGTTATATTTTATCACAACTTTCAATTCCAACCACTTACGAAGGTAAAGGTGTAGCAGGCGTTGCGTTTGGTGAAAATACTAGATATTTAACAGACGAACAACTTGCAGGTGGTATTTTAACCGACGTTATTGGCGCTCAAATTTTAACCGAGCGTGGTATTGATTGTGGCCTTAAAAAAGTAGTTGGCAAACTGAATATTTCGGGCGAAGTATTTAGCGAGTACGATTCTCACCGTGCGTTCCCGTACGATACGAGCTCTTATCAGATTGAAGTTGACGACAAGGCTCAAGTGATTAGTAAATATCTTTCGGGTAAGTTTTCTTATAAAAAAGAAATGGAAACAATCATTAGTGGTCCTGCAACTTATTTGTATGAAAACGTTAACGGTCAAAGATTTTGCGTAATGGCATTCGACGCTAAAGAAAGCGTTGCGGCGATTAAGAGTTTGCTCGAAAATTACCGTTCGTACGGCAAGTCAAAACTTTTGATGAACGCTTTAGAGTGGTTGGGTGGTAAAAAATTACCTGCTCGTTGTGAAAACAATCCTGATCTTTACTTAATGTGTAAAAAGAACGATAACGGAGCAATGGCTGTTGGACTTTGGAACTTGCACCGTGATAAGATTAGAAAACCTTTTGTTAAACTTGATAAAAAATATTCAAAAATTCACTTTATCAACTGTACGGGTACGCTTGACGGTGACACCGTTACGCTTTCAACTCTTTACGCGTATGAATTCGCAGGTTTCGTTGTGGAAGAATAATCAAAAATAAAAAAGAGTGCTACGGCACTCTTTTTTATTGTAAAACGTTGATTAAAACTTTCTTTTTTCGTTTTGCATAAGCGTAGGCAAGGGCTGTACCACTTTTAGATTGATAAAATCCTATACTTTGTTTAGAATATTTTTTTAATGGTGGTTTGTAGTTAGTATCGTAGTAAAATAAACAATAATCGCTATCGTCTATCATTGCTTGGTTTCGTTCAATATAACTTGCTTTTCTAGCGATAAATTTAGTTGTGTGTTCTTGTTCTTTTTCATAACAAAGCAAAGTAATTTCTTTTTTCTGAAGATTGCATAATAGGTTTTGCCATTTTTCTTTTTCGTTTTCGAGAATACAAGTTTCATTTTTGCAAGTGTAACATATTCTTTCTATTTTAGGATTTAGTTCTTTCAATTCAGTAACAATTAAATAACAAAGGTCATTAAAATCGCTACGACTACCAAATAAAAAGGTTAATACGTTTTGTTTAGTAACAAGTTCTTCAATAACTTCTTTAATTTTTCGCTTTAATTCTTCGGTAACGGTTATTTTTCTATGACCAAAAAAAGAACATACTTTATGTTTTTCCATAATAAAACCCACAAATAAATAATATTGTGAATACTCACACTATTCATTATAACATATTTTATGTGTATGAGTATTCAAAATTAAGTTTTTGGGAAAAATTTATGTATTTTAGTTTTTTAACCTAACTTTTGTATATTTTATAATTAAGTTACAAAATATATTTGTGGGGTTAATATGGAAATAAAAGAAATTCTTTTGAGAGTGGGTTACGTAAGAAATCAAGCGAATTTGTCCGCAAGGGAAGTTAGTTTAAGGATGGGTATGAGTCCACAGTACGTTGCGCAACTTGAAAGTGGAAGAATTGTTTTAACCGTTGAAAAATTGTTGCAAATTTTGGAGATTTGCAATTTCCCTATAGAGAGATTTTTTAGTTCTAATATAGAAGATTATAGCGTTGATAACGAACTAAAATCATTGATTGAAAGTTTGTCAACTGATAAAAAGAAGAACATTATTGAATTTATGAAAAACTAACTTATCAAAAATAAAAAAGAGTGCTACGGCACTCTTTTTTATCGTTTATTTATAAATTATATTGTTTGTTGTTATTGCGTCTACGAAAGGTGAAAGTATAACGGCGATTGCTTTAATATTTACCGTCCATACTTCAAGTCCTAATTCTGCTTTTTTAACGGCTCGTATTTTTCTTGGTGTAAGATAACCGAAGTTTGCGTTTATAAAAACCTCGTTGCTATCAGTTTTTAGTGAAAGGGCGTCGTTTATAACTTCGTCGGTTATCTTATTCTTTACGTAGCCAAGCCTTGCGCTTTTGTCAAACTCTTTAATTTTTACTAAAATATCGTAATCAAAAGATATCCAAGTAACTTCTGTTAAAGAACTTGCTTTAACGGTATCGATTAAATGTTTGATTTGTTCGTCGGTACAAGCGCGCGCGCCACTTTGGTTTTTTATTTCGATATACGGAAAAAGTGAAAGTTCTTCGCAAAGAGATATAAATTCATAAAAAGTCGGTATTTTTTCGCCTTTAAATTTATCGCCGAATTTATCTTCATACCCAAAATCAAATTGTAAAACTTGTTCGTAGGTTAAGTCTCTAATATTTTCTTTAAGCGTTCTGCCCGTTGTTCTATCAACGGTATCGTCGTGTAGTAGTACGGGTACGCCGTCAGCAGTAAAGTCAACGTCGCATTCTACGAACTTATAGCCTTTTTTAGCAGAAAGTCTATAAGCGGAAAGGGTATTTTCCGGCGCTTTATTAGAAAAACCCCTGTGGCTAATCATAGTGGTTTTTATAGGTATTACGGAAAGTATTATAAACACCACCGTAAGCACGCCTAAAATTATTAGTGGGATTTTCCAAATTACACCTTTGCGTTTTTTCATACGGTTAAATTTTATCACTAGTATTAGCAAATGTCAAGCAAGCAAAAAGGACGCCTTTTGGCGTCCTTTGTTTTTAGTTATTCGTCTAAATTTTTAATAGGTGCGTCCATTTTAGGTTTCTTTTTAAAAAGAATAAAGACGTTAAACGCAAAAAATAGCACGGTTACGATACCAACTGTTATAATTGAGTGTAACAAACTTTGTGGAGCGAACCCTACTAATAGCAGTATTGGAAACCCAAACGCTATCGCAGGGACTGTTTGCATAATAAGGTTGTTGGATGCAGGAGTTTCAAATTGAGGGTCAACTTCACGCAAAAGAATAGTACCCGTGCTTGCAGTACCCGTAAGCATACCAAAAAGTGACGCCCACGCTTCGTAACGATATTCTGGGTATAATCTCTTGCAAATAAAACTCAAGTAAACAAAGGTGAATAGCGTACCTACTACCGCAAGTAATATAATCGGTAACCATAAACCTTTAAGGTGTTCAAATTCGATTGCCGAAATTCCCGCTAAAATCATAATATCAAATACTAAACCACTTATACGGTTAAGCATAAAGTTATTGGTGTAATTACGAGATTGAAAACGAATTTTCTTAAAAAACTTCATAACGACTTTTGCAAGTAAAGCAAAAAGCGTACCGAATAAAAAGTTAAAGCCCCAAATAAGTGGACGCACGGTATTTACGCCAAACTTGCCTAAATAACCGCAAAGCACGCTAACGCCTGCCATAAAACCGTAGGTTGCAAGGTAGGTTATTAAAACGATAGATACGTTCACGGTGAACTTATCAACGCTTTCCGACAGTGGAATATCGTTCGGGTTAGAAACTTCTTGCACCGATTGGAAAGTTTTATCTTTTGTTGATACGTCGCGAAGTTTGCCTTGTTTTTTGAAAATATTGATTGCGATAACGCCGACTATGCAAGCAACTAAAAAGCCTATTGACGCGAGAGTTAAACCAAATGTTCTACCACCGACAAAATTGTAATTATCTTCATACGTGATACCAAAGTTAAGCGCTTGACCAGGGCCTTGACCAAAACCGAGCATCATAAGCAAGCCTGACGCAGGTAAAACGTTGGTCATTACAAGTGAAAGTAAAATTGTAACCGTTAATCCTACAATCGCTTGAACTATGTAAGTGTTAACAACGACTGCGCCTGTTTTAACGACTATCATACCACCCGTTTTGGAGTTGTCCTTTTCTTTAAGGGTTAACGCGATAAAGCCTATTGCCAAGCAATGATAGGTGATACCTTCCATAAAAGACGGATTAATTAGTTTATCAAATGCCGGTATAGTCTTAAATATTAAGATCAAAATACCACCAATAACAGCACTTGGTAAAAGTGATTTGTTAAGGATAGGTACTTTTCTTCTTAAAGTATTACCAATTATAAGCGCAAGACATAAAAAGCCTAATTGAACTATCGCTGACCAGTAAGAGTAATCTTCCATAAACTAGCCTCCTTGTTTAGTGAGTTCATATAAATTAAGGTATTTGATAGAATTGAACCTATCGTTCCCTTTGATTTGTAATACCGTGCCGTCTGATAAGTAGTAATTTATTTTGCGTTTGCCTAGCACGGTAACGCCGTATAAATCTTGGTACTTAAAAGAGGCGTTGGTTGAGTTTGAAGATACCGTTACCCCTGATTTATCAGCCTTAATGGTACACGAAACAAGTTTTTTGCGTTTGTGTCCATCAATAATTCTCATTTTGGCGTCGTCGGTAAAAAATACTTCGTTAACGCGTTCACTCAAAACGATTTGTTGAAAGTCAAACCAATCTTTAACGACGGTGAAAGGGGAATTGCCAACTTTAACTGTGAAAGTTAAATCTTCGTTATATTCTGCCGTAAAGCCACAACTATTACAAGTCAAGTGAGTTTTATCGGAGTGCAAAGTGCAAAAACTTTTACAGTTAGGGCAGTAGTAAAGCGCTCTTTCTAAACACTCTGCACGGTGATTGCTTTTGAACTTAACGCCCGACAAATAGTCGGTTGAATAAAGATTTTCCAAAACTTTAGCATAAATTTCGTCAGGGGTTAAGCTTTTAATTTCATCCACCGACAAAACTTTAGTTACGCCTGCCGTCATTTTGCCTTTTCTCAACTTTTTGCCCCATCTTGGGTCCGTGCCGTAACCACCTTCAATGTGATAAAACAATACCGGTACTTTTGCAAGTTTAATAAGTTTTGCTATGGACTCGTCTATATGCCAAAGCCCACCTGAAAGAGATCTGTTGCCTTCTGGGAACACGGCTACCGAATAACCTTCGTTTAAAACTTTTAAGGTATTCTTTATCGTGGATAAATCACTTTTTGATTTTGTTTTTGGTATAGGGTTTACAAGCCACTTTATTATTGGCGATAGTACGGGGATTGAAAATAAATCGTCCGATGCTATAAAATATACCGGTTTATTAAACGCTGCACCAACCATAAAAGGGTCCATCGTAGTGTAGTGGTTTGCTAGTATTAGGCAAGGCTCTTTAAGCGTTTTTTCGCGCTTGATTTTAAGGCGATACCTTAGCCTAAAAAACAGTCTAAATACTGGTGCTAGTAATGCCCAAACTACCCTATGGTGGAATTTTGTCCACTTTTTTTGTTTCTTTTTAGCCATATATTAAATAAGTAATACCTATATATTATTGCAACTATGCTCGTTTATTTTACAATAAATTTATTATTTATGCAACGATTTTTTTATCGTTTATTGATTTTTAGTTGCACGCTTTCGATATGTTAAAGGTGAAACGCCTTTAGCCTTTTTAAATGCCGTGCAAAAGTGACTTCTAGACGAAAACCCACAAATAATAGAAATATTCTCAATATTTTCGTCCGTTACAAGCAAATATTTGCAAGCAAGTTTTATCCGTTCTTCCATAATAATGGTAGATAAGTTGTTGCCCGTTTTATTTTTGTATACCGTCGAAAGATATACGGGGTGATAGCCTAGGTCATTCGCCACGGCGGAAATACTTTCAACTTTTGAAATATCCGTTTTAACTATGGCGTTAACTTTGTTAACGAGCATGGTTTCGGCGTCCGTGCCTAACGAAGAGATGGTTAAAAGAGTTATGATTGTAGATTTAAGCAGGGTAGAACACATTGCTTTTCTATAGGGATTAATAGAGTTAAATTCGCCAAGCATTTCGTATAAAGTTGGTAAAACGCTTTCTGCATCCCTATATATATTGAAAGGCTTAATCTCATCAAGTTTGTCGGGATTAAAACGTAAGTCTTCTCTATAAAACGGCAAGTCGTTGGGAACTTTTGGCTTTGAAACTTTATTGTTTTTTTGAGAAACGTCAAAATTTACGACCAAAACTTTAAGGTTGCCTACAAATTTATAGCAAACGCTATCGTCAAATATAATCAAAGTATTTGCAGATAGTTGTTCACTCACTTTATCGGTAACGATTAACCCCTCGCCATTAATTACGTAAAAAAGTCTATAGTCGTATGCTCGCCTTAAAATTTTGCCTTGCAATACAGATTGTTGAATTTCGCACGCTCTTAAAAATGGATTTGCGTCGTTTATCGTCATTTTAACACCTTAAATTTTTAAATTTTTTAATTTACTTTTTTAACCATTATAACACCTTGTAATGATATAATCAAGTTAAGATAAAAATTAAGGAGCAATTATGGATAAAATTTTTTACGACAGCGTTTTCGACGCATTTCACGACAATGGCAACGTTTATGAATTTGAAAAAAAAGAATTAGACGGTGCTATCGGTTACGAACTTATTTTAAAATTTGTTGCCCGCTTTCGGTAGTGTTTTTGCCGTAATAAGTTTTTATTCTAAACCCGTTTATATCATCAGGGGTACGGCGTTTATTGCAATAGTTCCGTGGCTTATATACCACTTGATAATGAATAATATTACCGGTGCAATAGGTTCGACGCTCGGCCTTTTGTCTATCGTAATAGGCACGACTAAAGATATTATAAAAAAGTCAAAATCAAAAAATCAAACTTCTACCGTTGAAGTTGCCGAGCAAAACAATTAATAAAAAAGGGGCTGCCTAACAGCCCTTTATTTTTTATTAATTTTGATAGTTGGTTAACTTTCGCATAACCGTTAAGCGTTAATTTTGTCCGTTTTTTTTGTAAAAACCTTGTTTAACCTACGATTATAATAAATTACTAAAGTTATAAATAACGCAATAAAAATTATTATTATAGGTATCGATATTAGCGCCATAGGCGCAAATATATCACCTATTAAATTTATCATTACTCCTTTGCTAAAGGCAAAGTTGCCCTCGAAAAAAATTAGGTGCAACAGGTAAAAAACCTTTCTAAAATTTATAAGCGCGCCAAGCCCTATTATCAGTAAAACTACACCGACGCCTGTTAGCGTATAAAGTGGATATCGTTTAGCGTGGTTAAAATAAAATCTTTTGTTAATTAGAGAAACAAGTAAGCCTGCGATAAAAAACAAAAAGCCAACGCCTCCCGCAATAAATACGCCTATAAATAACTTGCGTACGTCGTTAAAGTGACTTAACTCGTTTTTGTTAAAAATTTCTATAATTTCGCCGTTATCGTTTAAAGGATTGGGGGTGTTTGATCTACCGACGCAATAATCAAGTACGCCGTTCATAAGTTTTAGTAGTTTATTATCGTCAAGTTCCCTTATAAAATCACGCGCTTTAATAGGAACTTGGCGCTCTTGTGAAATAACTTTTTCTAACGTGTTGTTTTTTTCAAACTGTCTTTTATAAAATCCTTGCGACGATGCGGGAATTACGAAAGCAGTGATACAAATCGTAAGTACAAATCCAAGCGTTGCAAAAATAGTTAAAAGTTTAACTGCAATACTTTTAAATTTCATAATTTCTCCTTAAAAATATTATAGCACGGCAAACGGCTAGTGTCAACGTAAAAAAAGTTTGATAAAATTCAATTTTGTGATATAATAAAAATATGAAAAAAACTTACAAACTCAACTTTGAATTAGTTCCCGATAGTTGTTGGTATTCAAATCTACGCAGTATTTTAAGCAAAAAACAATGGGATTTTATTCGTAAAGACGCATACGCTCGTGCTGACGGCAAATGTATGATTTGTGGTAGAAAAGTTACTCGGTTAGAGGCTCACGAGCAATGGTCTTACGACGAAAAAAACGCCGTTCAAAAACTTGAAAGCGTAATTGCCGTGTGCGGTATGTGCCACCAAACTATACATATTGGGCGAACTTCTTTAGTTGGCAATGCTGAACGCGCTGAAGACTGGTTTATTAAAGTTAACCGTTGTTCATACGCTGAAATGCGTCAAGCGTTAGGATTGGCTACGGCAGATCACGCAAGGCGCAATAAAATATCGGAGTGGAAGTTAGATTTAACTTACTTAAAAAGGTATACGGGTGAAGACTAGCATTAAAATCGCCGTTATAGGCGGACAAAAAATCGAATATTTTTTGACCTATAAAAGCGTAAAAAGACTGATTGCCCGTGCAAGAAATGGTAAAATTTATATTTCTGCAAATCCAAGGGTTTCTATTAGCGTAATAGAAAAGTTTTTGCAAGATAACACAAAGTGGGTAATTAAAGTCGTTAGTGCTTCAAGCCACAACTTGTTTTATTACCGTGGCAAAGGTTATGAGTACGAATTTTTTACTTTTAACGAAAGTAAAATTTCTTTCACCGAAGACAAGGTTACGGTTTTTGCACCCGATAAAGTTACCGCTAGAAAAATTGCAGACGATTTTTATAAAGAAAAGTCAAAGATTTTCGTGCAAAAGTCGTTTGATAAATATTTTCGAATATTCGAGCAAAAGTATGGCGTAAAAAAGCCAAAACTCATTTTCAAAAAATACTTATCAAAATGGGGTAGTTGTAACGCAAGTAAGTTAGAAATTCGTTTTAACACTTTGCTTGCTAAAACGCCTGAAAATTGCGTTGATTATATCGTTTGTCACGAACTTTCTCACCTTGTTGAAATGAACCACGGCAAAAATTTCTACGCCGTGCTAGGGAGCGTTTTTCCCGATTATAAACAAGCAAAAGCCTTGTTAAAAAAGGTGAACTACATTGATTTTTAAGCCGTCTTTGACGGCTTTTTGTTTGCTTTTGTTCGTGTTGATTGGTAAAATTGAAAAAATGTCAAAAATTCAATCACCTATTGACATTACTATCTTAAGATAGTACAATAAAGAAAAATCGAAAAAGGTGACTCTATGTTGTACGAAAAAAGCAAATCGGTAAAGTTAGATAACTCTCTTTTCAAAAACCCTACTTCAGAGTTTCGTGGTGCTCCGTTTTGGGCGTGGAACTGCAAACTTGACGAGGCTGAACTTATTTGGCAAATAGAAGAACTTAAAAAAATGGGTTACGGTGGTTTCCATATGCACGTAAGGGCAGGTATGGCTACTGAATATTTATCGGACGAGTTTATGTCGCTGGTTTTTGCTTGCGTTGATAAAGCGAAGGCTGAAAAAATGAAGGCTTATCTTTACGACGAAGATATGTGGCCGTCGGGGTTTGCTGGGGGTATCGTTACTAAAAATAAAAAGTACCGTCAAAGATACTTGCTATTTATAAACGAGCCTTTAGATAGCGTTTCTTACGAAGATGCTATTTCATCTGGCAAGCCAACTTTGCTTGCCGTTTACGATATAACTTTAACTAAAGAAGGCAATATAAAAACCTACTCTATAATAGATGAAAAGAAAGACGCCGTAGGCATTAAGCGTTACGCCTATTTGATGACCAAAGGCGACAACCCACGCTTTAATAATCAAGCCTACGTTGATACTTTAAATAAAGAAGCGATTGACGAATTTGTCAAAGTCACGCACGAGCGTTATAAAGACAAGGTTGGTCAAGAATTCGGTCAAACGGTGCCGTCAATCTTTACCGACGAACCACAATACATGTGCATTGGGACTTTGTCTTATGCTAATTCAACTGATCCTGTTTGCTTGCCTTGGACACTTTATATGGAGGATGATTTTAAGGCTAGTTACGGCTACGATATTTTAGACAAGTTGCCTGAACTTTTTTGGCTCTTGGACGGCAAAAGTTACTCTACGACAAGATATCATTTTCAAGATTTCGTATGTCAAAGATTTACCGAAAGTTTTGCTAAAAATATCGGTGATTGGTGCGATAAAAACAACATAGCATTTACTGGTCATATGATGCATGAGGACAATCTTTGGGCACAATCGACGGCTATTGGCGAGGCTATGCGCGCCTACAAATATTTTGGTATACCGGGTATTGACCTTTTGTGCAACTATAAACACTTTAACACTGCAAAACAATGTCAATCGATCGTTCATCAATACGGCAAACAAGGTATGCTTTCCGAACTTTATGGTGTTACTGATTGGACTTTTGATTTTAGGGGACATAAGTATCAAGGCGATTGGCAAGCGGCACTCGGCGTAACTTTGCGTGTGCCACACTTAAGTTGGGTTTCTATGAAAGGTTCTGCTAAAAGGGATTATCCTGCGACTTTCAACTATCAAAACCCTTGGTATAAGGAATACCCTTATATCGAAGATCACTTCGCAAGGTTAAACACGGCATTAACTCGTGGTAAGCCTGTGGTTAAGGTTGCCGTCGTTCACCCGATTGAAAGTTATTGGCTACATATGGGACCTGAAGAAATTTGTGGTTCTATTAGGGATGAACTTGCAAAGCGTTTCTACGGGTTGACGGATTGGTTGCTTGAAGGTTGTATTGATTTTGACTTTATCTGTGAATCTGATCTTATAGAACAAACGGTAAAAGTGGATAAACAACTCACCGTCGGTCAAATGACTTACGACGCCGTTATATTACCTAACAACGAAACGATTAGGGAAAACACTTTAACCGTGCTTGATAAATTCTCAACGGCAGGTGGTAAACTATTAATTTTAGATAAAGCGCCAACGCTCGTTAACGCTATTCCGTCCGACAAAGCGCAAGTTTTAGCGCAAAAGGGCAAGGTTATTATTTCTGAAGAAAGCGCCGTTTTAGAGGCTCTTAATGATAATCGTATCATAACCGTTCGTAACGATTGCAACGGTAAAATGTCAAAAAATCTTTTATACGCATATCGCACGGACAGCGACTCGGATTGGCTATTTATAGCACATAAAGAAGTTGGTTATATGGCGTACAATAATTATTCGTGGAAAGATATAATTCAACAACAAGATATAACTATTACCGTCAAAGGTAAATTCGTACCTACTTTATACGATACTTTATCGGGTGAAGTAAAACTACTCGACTATAAAATCGTCGATGGCGATACCGTAATTAAGTGTTCTATTTTTGAAAGCGACAGTTTGCTTATTAATCTTTCACGCTCGGCAAATGACTATACTTATAACGCACCAAATATCGAAAAACTTTCTTCTTTAAGACTTTTTGACGGGTGGACTATCCGTCGTGAAGAAGACAACGTTGTTTTGCTAGATCAGGGCGATTACGCAGTTGATGGTGAGTGGAAAAATTACGGCTACGTAACGGCAATCAATAACGAAGTTAGAAAGATTTTTGGTTACGTAGGGGCTCAATGTCAACCGTGGGTATTGCCAGCAGATAAGCCGTCGCACAGTGTAAGTATGAAAAATACTTTCTATTGCGCTTACGCCGTAAAAGACGCTTGTTTCGCAACGGAAGATGCGGATTTGGCGGAAATTACCGTGAACGGTAAAAAAATAGAAAAAGTCGTCAAAGGCTATTTGGCTGATAAGTCAATCGTTAAACTAGCGTTGCCTAAACTTAAAAAAGGTATTAACACCGTAATCGTAAATATTCCTTACGGTGAAAGGAGTTCTCTCGAACCTTCTTATATAACGGGGGATTTTGAAGTTTCACTTATCGGTGTTAAAAAGACTATCGTTAAAAATTCAACAGAATATGGATTTGGCAATATCGTAAATCACGGCATGCCATTTTACGGTGGCAATCTCGTTTATGAAAAAGCCGTTCTTATTGAAGAAGACGGCTATTACGAGTTCACGGTGAACGCTTATCGTGGCGCAACACTTAAACTTTTTGTCGACGGCGTTGACTTCGGGCATCTTACCTTTATGCCGTATACTAAAGCCTTAAATCTTAAAAAGGGCGAGCATAAGTTTGAACTTAAACTTTTTGGTAATCGAAAAAACACGTTTGGCTCGTTGCACAAAAACAACAAAGCAGATATATGGATGGGACCAGGACATTGGACACCTGAAAGGGAAGAATTCAATTATGAGTATATCCTTTCGAAGTTTGGTATATTGTATGCGCCTATATTAAGTAAAGTCGTTTTAAATAAAAAACCCGACGATGGCTTTAATATCGAAAAGGTAGATAACAAAAACGTTTTCGGTTGATAAAAAACGATTACTAAATTATTGATTAAAATAAAAACCCCACGAGCGTGGGGTTTTTATTTTTGCCGTGGTTAAGTTTCACACTACCGTTTATCGCTAAAATTGACCAGTAATCAATTTTGATTAAAAAAAGTAAAAAACTATTGAAAAAAGTAATTGTAATGTTAAAATAATATATATAGCAACCGAGCGCACGTGTGCAAAATTCGGTTATTTGGGGAAATTATGGCTAAAAAACCTTTCAAAAAGAAACTATTTATAATCTTACTTATCGTAACGCTAGTGCTTGCGATAGGCGTAGTTTTCGGCGCAATACTTGCGGGGTGTGATCCAGACGACGGGGACAGCCACGTTCACGCTTACACTAACGGTGTTTGTGATTGTGGTGATATAAAGTATTCCGAAGGGCTTTCGTATAGCAAAAATTCGGACGGTACTTATCAATTAACTGGTATCGGTACTTGTAAGGATACGTTTATTAGAGTACCTGCATCATACGAGGGCTCGCCCGTTGCCGCCGTATCGCTTTGGCGTTTTCTAAAAACGCAACTGACGTCGTTATACCTGAAGGCGTTGTAGAAATAGGCTTTCAAGCATTTAAAAATTGTTATTCTTTAACCAAAATGTCAGTACCGTCAACGGTAATTAATTTCTACGCTAGCGCCATTGATGATTGCTGGAGTTTGAATTATAACAATAGTGGATTAGTAAGTTATCTTGGTAACGATGCAAACAAATATTTTATAGCAGTTAAAGCAGTTTCAACTAGCGTCAAAGAAGTAACTATCGACACCGGTTGCAAATACGTTTTAAACGACGCATTTAGGGGATGCACGGAACTTACTAGAGTAGTTATTCCTAACGGCGTTCTTTCAATCGGAACGGATGCGTTTAGGGGGTGTTCAAAACTTCAGTCTGTAGCGTTGCCTGACAGCGTTAATTCCCTTGGTAATAGCGTCTTTAAGGATTGTACGGCTTTATCCCAAATCGCTATTGGTAGTGGGGTTGAGATTATAACTTCAACTACTTTCGAAAATTGTAATTCAATTACTACCGTCGTTTTAGGACCGTCTGTTAAACAAATATCTTACGATGCGTTCAAAGGCTGTACTAAATTAAATTCAGTAACTTTTTCGGCGTCGGTAACCTTTATAGGCGATTACGCATTTGACGAGTGTACGGCTCTTGAAACTGGTAATGTTTATTACGGTGGTACTTCTACGCAATGGAATATTCTTCGTTCGACCATTGATGATTATAATAATTACAACAAACCTTTATTAAACGCTACAATACATTTTGCAAATCAATAAGATTATTAGTAAAAAAACAAAACCCCACCAAGTAGGTTTGCTTGGTGGGGTTTTTGTTGTTGGGTTGGTTTTATGGTACAACGGTATCGCTAAATTTGACCGTTTATGGAATAACGGTGCTAAAAAGTTGACTAAATGCACCACTCACCGTCTAAAAATATAGGCGTTTTTTCGCCGTTTGATTTTATTCCTGTAACTGATAAATCTTCCGTGCCAAACATAAAGTCGATATGTTCAACGGAATCGTTGAGACCTGCCGATAGTAGTTCTCGTTCTGTCATATTATCGCCGTTTTTAACGGTGGTAGGGTAGGCTTTGCCGAGCGCCAAATGGCAACTTGCGTTTTCGTCAAACAAAGTGTTGTAAAAGAGTACGCCGGTATTTTTTATAGGCGAGTTTTTGCCTATCAAGGCGACTTCACCAATTCGTTTCGTGCCGTCGTCGGTTTCAATCAGTCGTTTTAAAGTTTCGTAACCTTTTTCGGCTGTAAAATCTACTACTTTACCTCTTTCAAATTTAAGTGTAAAACCGTCTACGATATTACCGTTAAGGGCAAGGGGCAATGCGTTTTTAACCACGCCGTCAACTTTTAATCGGTGTGGGCTAGTAAAAATTTCTTCAGTGGGCATATTCGCAATAAAGTTTACCCCGTCTTTTGCTTTTTCCATTGCTGAAGTCCAAATATGTCCGTCGGCAAGTCCGACTTTTAAGTTGGTACCGTTTGAACTTTCAAAATGCAAATATTCAAAATTTTCGCCGTTCAAAAAGTTTGCTCTATCCGATAACTTTTTTATATGGTTTTGCCACTCGTCAAAATAGTTTTCACTATCTAAACGCATACATTTTTCAATGGCAACTTCAAGTTTGTTAAAGGCGTCCTCGTCACCGTTAAAAACCGTGTCAGCCCACTCTTTTGACGGAACTGAAATAACGCACCATCTAATGCCGTTGCTCATAACCGCGTCTTTGTAATTTTTAAGCGCTTTGGCTTTTGCAGATATATAAGCGGAAATTTTCGCTTCGTCAAGCCCTAAAAAAGCGTTGGGGGCTTCGGCGTCAACATAAATATAGCAAGCGCCGTCCTCAACTAAAGCGTTTTTTTGTTCGATAAGCCATTTTGGTATTTGACAAAGGTCTTTTGTTTGAGCGTAGGTAAAATCAAGCCGTTCAGCCTTTTGATTTTCCCAATTAATACGCACTGTTTTAGCGCCGTTTTTGTAAGCCGTTTCCGCTAAAACAAGCGCAAAATCTTCACGCTCGGTAGGGCAAACTATTTCAAGTCGTTGCCCTTTTTGTAAATTTACGCCGATTTTAACTGCAAGGTCGGCATACCTTAAATAAAAGTCTTTCATACGCACAAGATATCACAAAATTAAGGCGTTGTCAAGGGGTATGATGGTACAAACCTTTTTACTATAAGTAAAAAAGTTGACATACTCGCCTTGACATACGCATACTTTAATAGTATAATTTATTAACGGGCAAAAAATACTAATTTTGCCCGAAAGGACTGTGTATGGCAATTATCGAAATTTTGGAAAATCCTACCGCTATTAAAAATTTAAGTTTAGAAGAACTTCAATCTTTGGCGGAAGAAATTCGTAACAAAATAATAGAAACCGTGTCAAAAAACGGTGGGCATTTGTCTTCAAATCTAGGTGTGGTTGAAGTAACTCTTGCTTTGCATTACGTTTTTGATTTGCCAAAGGATAAACTGATTTTTGACGTGGGGCATCAATGTTACGCTCACAAAATTATCACGGGTAGGGATATAACTTCTTTAAGGCAAGAAAATGGCGTTTCGGGTTTTCCTGAAGAGGAGGAAAGTTCTTACGATACCTTTACTTCGGGGCACGCAGGCAACGCAATTGCTGGGGGCTTGGGCGCTTGTTTTGCGAGGGACTTGAACGGTGAAAGTTATAAAGTTATTAGTTTGGTTGGCGACGCGTCGCTTATGAACGGACTTTCACTCGAGGCGATGAATAATTCTTCCGAAAAACCTAAAAACTTTATCGTCGTTTTAAACGATAACGGTATGTCCATAACCAAGAACGAAAACGGGCTATATAAAAGCATAATAAATTCAACGACAAAACGTCCGTATTTAGCCATAAAAGGCGGGGCTAAAAAGTTGTTTGGCAAATCGGCGTTCGGTAGGTTTTTATCTAGGACTAAAGACAAACTGAAAAGTATTTTTAATCCACACATTTATATTGACGAAATGGGCTTTAAGTACGTGGGCACGATTGATGGACACGATATTAAAGAACTCGTTAAAACTTTCAAACGCGTTAAAGAATACGGCTTGCCGACTTTCGTGCACGTTTCAACAAAAAAAGGCAAGGGGTATATAGATGCTGAACAACGCGCTGACTACTACCACGGCGTTGGCAGTAATATGCAGGCATCGGTAAATTCTTTTTCCGACGCTTTAGGGCAAAAACTTTGCGAACTTGCCGAAAAAGATAAAAGGGTGGTTGCAGTTACGGCAGGTATGACGGCAGGCACGGGGCTTACGGAATTTGCTCAAAAATTTCCAAATAAATTCGTTGACGTGGGGATTGCTGAAGAATACGCTGTTGCTTTGTCAGCAGGTATGGCGACGACGGGGGCAAGACCTTTCGTTTGTATATATTCTACCTTTTTGCAAAGAGCGTATGACCAAATTATTCACGACGTTTGTATTAAGGGTTTGCCTGTTACTTTTTGTATCGATAGGGCGGGGCTAGTCGGTAGTGACGGTAAAACTCATCAAGGCGTGTTTGATTTGTCGTATTTGCGTCATATACCAAACTTGACGGTTCTTTGTCCAAAAGATACTTCTGAAATGTGCTCGATGCTAGACTATGCTTTAACGCAGAATAAACCTATTGCTATACGCTATCCAAACGGTAAAGCGCCGTGTGGTAGTCAAACTATATTCGACGGCAAGTGGGAAGTGTTAAAGTCGGGCAAAAATATCACCGTTTTAGCAGTTGGTGGCAGGGCGATTGAAGTTGCTAATTCTTTGGCTGAATACGGTGTAAACGCAACGATTGTAAATGCACGCTCGGTAAAGCCACTCGATAGCGAAATTCTTTCAAAAATTAAAACCGATATCATCGTTACTATTGAAGACAATATAAAAGCAGGTGGATTTGGTAGCGCAGTTATGGAGTATTACGCTGATATGGGCGAAACCGTAAAGGTAATTCCTTTTGGCGTCAATGATCGTTTTATTGCACACGCATCGGTGGAAAGACAATTTGAAACGAACGGTATTACGGCAAGAAATATTGTAGAAAAAATAAAAAAACTTACGGACTGAAAAATGAAAAGAATAGTTGATATACACACTCACATTTTACCATTGGTTGACGATGGTAGCGACGGTATGGAACGCACTTTGCAAATGATTAAAAATTTGCAGAGTGAAGGCGTTACCGATATTATATGCACGCCTCATTATCGCCTCGATATGTTTTTAACGACGGCAAAAGAAGACGCTAAAGTTTTTGAACAAGTTAAGACGGAAGTTCAAAAAGCAGGCTTAAAAGTTAAACTTTATTTGGGGCAAGAACTTCACAACGCACCTGAAATGTTGCCTCTAGTAAAGTCGGGTAAAGCGATAACTTTAAATAACAGCAAATTCGTTTTGCTAGAACTTAGTTGGCACGTTATGGGCGACTTTGTTTCCGTTATAAAAGAATACAAAGCAAATGGTTATATTCCTATAATTGCTCATTACGAAAGGTTTAATTACTATTCGCTTGACGACGTAAAAAAGTTAAGGGAGGCAGGCGCGCTATTTCAAGTAAACGCATTTTCCTTTTTTGGGGTGGAAAAGGCTGAAATGCAAACGGCTGTTTTTGAGATGCTTGAAAACGGTTTCGTTGATTTCGTTGCAAGCGACTATCATCATTGGAAAAAACCTTATATAAAAGATTGTTACTATTTGATTTGTAATAAATACGGCGTCGATACTGCCGATAAAATATTTTTCAAAAACTCGCTTAAAATACTTGGGGAATAATTATGACGGGCAAAAAAATTATTGCAATCGGTGGTGGTGAAATTAAGAATAAAACCACCTTAAAAATTGATGAATATATAGTAAATTTAGCAAAAGCGCACGCAGGGGACAAGCGTGCGACGGGACTTTTTATAGGTACGGCAAGTCACGATAGTATGCCGTATTTTAATAGTTACCGTAAGACATATACTTCCGTATTCGACATTAAAGCAGAGGTTGCTTTGACGGTGTACGGTGAGATGAACCTTGACCATATTAAAGAAAAGTTTCAAAAAGCCGATATGATTTATATCGGTGGTGGCGATACTAAATTTATGCTTGACAGTTGGAAACAAACGGGTATGTACGACCTTATTTTAGACGCATATCAAAGGGGAGTAATAATAGCGGGGCTTTCGGCAGGCGCTATTTGTTGGTTCAAGGATATGTATACCGATTACGACCTTATGCGGAACGAACAAGGCGAGTATAAAATTTTAGACGGCATAGGCATTTTAGACGGCGTTTGTTCGCCACACTATTCAGAAAGGGTAGTCGATTATCACGACGCGTTTATAAAGCACGGCTTTAAGTTTGGATATGGTATTGAAAACGATTGTGCGCTGGAATTTACCGACGGCGTTTTAACCAAGGTGATATCTTCGGGTGGTAAAGCCTATAAACTTGAAAATATTGACGGTGAAGTTCGCCGTACGGAAATTATAAATGAATAAAAGAAATTATCAGTTAGAACTTGAGAAAATTATAGACGGCGTACAAATAAGTGGTAAAAAGCCAAGACTTTTTATGCACGCTTGTTGCGCGCCGTGTTCAAGTTATTGTGTGATTTATCTTAAGGATTTTTTTGATATAACGCTGTATTATTACAATCCGAATATCACAGATTTTGACGAATATCAAAAAAGACTTTTAGAACTTAAAAAGTTTGCCGATAATTTTGGTATTGAAGTTTTAGCCGACGATTATAATAGTCAAGATTTTTTTACTGCCATCAAAGGTCTTGAAAACGAAGTCGAAGGTGGTAAAAGGTGCTTTGAGTGTTATAAATTACGACTTGAAAAAACGGCCAAAAAAGCAAAAGATTTAGGCTATGATTATTTTTGCTCGACACTTTCAATAAGTCCACTTAAAAACGCCGATAAGTTAAACGAAATAGGGGAAGAACTTTCTTCCGTTTATAAGGTGGCGCACTTGCCAAACGATTTTAAGAAAAAGGGTGGCTATTTAAAGTCGGTTGAACTTTCTAAAGAATACGGATTGTATCGTCAAAATTATTGTGGCTGTGTCTTTTCCAAAAAATAAGCGATTAAAAAAGTTTAGTTGCACATAATATTTTGGACGGATTTACTATTAAACGGTATCGTCAAATTCGTTCTACATATGTTAGATAAAAATTCAGTTGCCGTATTAAAGATCTTAAGTGGTACTGCAGTCGGCAAGTATAAAGTTTATTCTTACGCTGATTTATTATTAGTAACATCACACGCAAAAGACGGCGTTTCATTAATAAAACAAGACCTTGCTGAACTTAAAAAGCAGGGGCTTATTTCCGTCGTTTATAGCGATGAGCAAGAAGTTTGCTTGGGTATTTCAAGCGCTGGCGCAGGGGCTTTGCAAATTTTAACGGCTGAAGAAGAATTTATCAAAAAAGAAAAAAACCGTGGTTTTTACGCGGGACTGTTAGGCGGACTTTTAGGATCGACGATAATCGCCGTAACCGAATTCGTTTTGAGAATTACGGGGGCGATGTGATGCTTAATTTTGACGAAAAAAAGGTGCTTTTAGCAATTCGTAAAAATTGTCAAAATAAAGGCGCTTGTTTGGTTGCCCCTGAGGATTTACTGTATAAAATCGGCGATTGCTCTTTGACGGAAAAATCACTAGTAAATATACTTAAGGCTCTTTCTTACGAGGGATATTTAGAACTTATTTACACCGAGCGATTAGGTAAATCGCTATACTGTATTACTTTGCGTGACAAAGGTATCAATTACGATAGAGAAGTTAAAAACTTTAAAAAGCAACTTGCGATAAGGGTTCTAATAACGCTTTCGCTAACGATTATAAGTTTTTTAGCGGGGCTAATATTAAAAGCAATTTTCCACTAAAGTGGGTTAGGAGTTTATGTATAAATTAAAGGCTGACTATAAACCTACGGGCGATCAACCGCAGGCTATAAGAGAATTAACGGACGGCGTACTTTCTGGCGAAAGAACGCAAGTTTTGTTAGGCGTTACCGGTAGCGGTAAAACCTTTACTATGGCTAACGTTATAAAAAACGTGGGGAGACCTGCGCTAGTTATAGCGCATAATAAAACTCTTGCAGCGCAACTTTGTAATGAACTTCGCGAATTTTTTCCTGAAAATAGGGTGGAGTTTTTCGTTTCTTACTACGATTATTATCAACCTGAATCTTACATACCGTCCACCGATACTTATATCGAAAAGGATTTGGCAATCAACGACGAAATTGATAAACTTCGTCACTCTGCTACCTGTTCGCTTGCCGAACGCAGAGATACTATCGTCGTGGCGAGCGTTTCGTGCATATACGGCTTGGGCGCGCCTGAAGAATATTATAAGTTGGCTATTTCATTACGCCCCGGTATGACGCTTGAGCGCGACGAACTTATGCAAAAATTGGTTGCCGTTCAATACGCTAGGGCTGACGTTGATTTTACTCGTTCAACCTTTAGGGTGCGTGGGGATACCGTTGATATTTTTCCGTCGTCAAATTCTGAAATAGTTATTAGAGTGGAGTTTTTTGGTGACGAAATCGACCGTATTAGTGAGGTCGAATTTATTTCGGGCAAGGTTATTTCCGAACTAAAACACGCCGTAATTTTCCCGGCAAGCCACTACGCCGTTGAGCAAGAAAAAATGGAACGCGCTCTGTCTTTTATCGGCAAAGATATGGTGGACGAAGTTAAAGCGTTTGAAAGCCAAAATAAGTTATTAGAGGCTCAACGATTAAAACAGCGTACTGCTTACGATATGGAAATGATGCGTGAAATAGGCTATTGCAAGGGCGTTGAGAATTATTCGCGTTACTTTGACGGTCGTAAAAAAGGCGAGCCACCTTTTACTTTGCTTGATTATTTCCCTGACGATTTTATAATGTTTATTGATGAGTCGCATATGACTATACCTCAAATTAGGGCGATGTATCACGGCGACTTTGCTCGCAAGACAAACCTTGTAAATTACGGGTTTAGGCTTAATTCTGCATTTGATAACCGTCCGCTTTCTTTTGACGAGTTCGACGCAAGGGTAACGCAATGTATTTGTATGTCAGCAACGCCTGCCGAGTACGAATTAAGTCAAGCAAGCAGGGTTGTTGAACAATTGATTAGGCCGACGGGACTTGTAGACCCTGAAATTGAAGTTAGGCCAACTAATCGTCAAGTGGACGATTTGCTTATAGAAATTAATAAAACCGTCGCAAGTGGCGGTAGGGTATTGATAACGACGCTTACAAAAAAATTAGCCGAAAGTTTGACGGAATATTTCCGTGACAACGGCGTTAAAGTTAGATATATGCACAGCGATATCGACACGCTTGAAAGAATTGATATAGTAACGGGACTTCGAAAGGGTGAGTTCGACGTGTTAGTCGGCATAAACCTTTTGCGTGAGGGGTTGGATATGCCTGAAGTTAAACTTGTTGCTATTTTGGACGCCGATAAAGAGGGGTTTTTAAGAAGCGAAACTTCACTCATACAAACTATTGGTCGTGCAGCGCGTAATAGTGAAGGCAGGGTTATTATGTACGCTGATACCATTACGGGTAGTATGAAAAGGGCTATGGATGAAACCGAGCGCCGTAGAAAAGTTCAACAAGATTACAATAAGGCGAACGGTATCGTTCCAAAAACTATTATTAAGGGCATCAGTAATACTTTAGAAATTACCAAAAAGACTGCTGACGTCGATATTAAAAACGCTGATATTCCTGAAGAAATTGAAAAGTTAAAGGCGATTATGAAAATAGCGTCTGCTAATCTCGATTTTGAACGCTGTATCGAACTGCGTGAAAAAATTGCAAAACTCAAAATGAAAATACGAAAAGGGTAATTTATGCAAAAATACATCACCGTAAAAGGTGCTAGAGAAAATAATCTTAAAAATATAAATCTTCAAATCCCACGCGATACTTTGACGGTGTTTACGGGGCTTTCGGGTTCGGGTAAATCTACGCTCGTTTTCGATACCATTTACGCTGAAGGGCAAAGGCGCTACGTTGAAAGTCTTTCAAGTTACGCTCGTATGTTTTTAGGGCAAATGGACAAGCCTGACGTGGACCTTATCGAAGGATTGTCGCCTGCAATTTCAATCGACCAAAAGACCACTTCGCATAATCCACGCTCAACTGTTGGTACGGTAACGGAAATTTACGACTATTTGCGTCTTTTGTTCGCAAGGATTGGCGAGCCTCATTGCCCTAATTGTGGTAAAAAAATAGACAGGCAAACTACCGACCAAATTTGCGATAAAATTATAGAAAAAGGTCAAGGCGCAAAAATTATCGTTAAAGCGCCAGTCGTTCGTGGGAGGAAGGGCGAGTATAAAAAGGAACTTGAGGGCTATCGTAAAAGTGGGTTCGTGAGAGTTCAAATCGACGGAATAACTTACGACCTTGACGAAGATATAAATCTTGAAAAAAATAATAAGCATAACATAAGCGTTATTATCGACCGTTTAGTAGTTAAGGACGGCGTGGAAAAGCGCCTTTGGGACAGTGTTGAAAGCGCCTTAAAACTTGCTGACGGTTTAGTTGTTATCGAGTGTAACGGCGAGGATGAATTGTATTCGACTAAATACGCTTGCCCTGACTGTGGCATCAATATTGAAGAAATTGAGCCGAGATTATTTTCCTTTAATAATCCGTTCGGTGCGTGCCCTGACTGTTCAGGGTTGGGGGTAAGAAAACGCATAGACCCAAACCTTATCGTTAAGGACAAAAACAAGACCTTGCGTGAGGGCGCTATGAACGTTACGGGTTGGAATTTGGACAGCGCAAAAATGGCTCAAATGTATTTGTCGGCGCTCGCTAAACGGTACGATTTCAGCATGGACGTACCTGTCAAAGACCTACCACAAGATATAATCGACTTGATACTTTACGGCAACGACGGTGAAAAGATCGAGTATACTTACGAGACGGCGACTTCGAAGGGAAGTTTTAAAGGTAGGTACGAGGGTATAATACCAAACCTTGAACGTAGATACGGAGAAACGACTAGTGATTATACCAAGATGGAAATTGAAAGGTATATGGTTACTACTAACTGCCCGACTTGTAACGGTAAAAGGTTAAATAAAAATGCTTTATCGGTTTTAGTTGGTGGTAAAAATATATCGGAAGTTACCGAAACTGCTATTTGTAATTTAGGTGAGTTTTTTAATAACTTGACGCTTTCTGAAAGTCAAAAAACTATCGCTAAACCTATATTAAAAGAGATTAACGCTAGAGTTCAATTCTTAAACGACGTAGGTTTAGGGTATTTGACTTTGGCAAGGACGGCGTCAACGCTTTCTGGTGGGGAATCTCAAAGAATAAGGCTTGCTACTCAAATAGGTAGTGGGCTTGCAGGCGTATTATACGTTTTGGATGAGCCGAGTATAGGTTTGCACCAAAGAGATAATCAAAAACTTATTTCTACATTAAAACACTTGCGTGATTTAGGCAACACTCTTATCGTCGTTGAGCACGACGAGGACACTATGCGTTCGGCAGATTATATAGTAGATATCGGCGTTGGCGCAGGCGTTCACGGGGGTGAAATCGTGGCACAAGGCTTAGTTGAGGATATTTGCGCTGAACCTCGTTCAATCACGGGGGATTATCTTTCGGGCAGAAGAAAAATAGAAGTGCCTAAAGAAAGGGTTAAACCACAAGGCAAGTGGCTTGAAGTTTACGGAGCAAGACAAAATAACTTAAAAAATATCGACGTAAAAATACCGGTGGGGCTTATTACTACCGTAACCGGCGTTTCGGGGAGTGGTAAAAGTTCGCTCGTTAACGAAGTGGTTTTACCTGCCGTGCATAGCGTAGTTTCTAGGGCAAAGGTAGAACTTACTAACTTTGACAGGGTTGACGGCGTTGAGTATTTTGACAGCGTTATCGCTATTGACCAACAACCGATTGGTAGAACGCCACGTTCTAATCCTGCAACTTATACGGGGGTGTTTACGCAAATTAGAGAACTTTTTGCCTCTACGCCAGACGCTAAAACGCGTGGGTATAAAGCGGGTAGATTTTCCTTTAACGTGGCAGGTGGCCGTTGTGAACATTGTTCGGGTGACGGCGTTATGAAGATTGAAATGCACTTTTTGCCCGACGTTTACGTACCTTGTGAAGTGTGCCACGGTTTGCGTTATAATCGTGAAACGCTTAACGTTAGGTATAAGGGCAAAAATATTGCCGAAGTATTAGATATGACGGTTGACGAAGCAGTTGACTTTTTTGAATCTATACCGTCTATTTACAACAAAATTAAGACTTTACAAGACGTCGGTCTTGGGTATATTAAACTTGGACAAAGTTCTACTACGCTTTCGGGTGGCGAGGCGCAAAGAGTTAAACTTGCGACTGAACTTGCAAAGCGTTCTACGGGTAAAACCTTGTATATTTTGGATGAACCAACTACTGGGTTGCATTCTTACGACGTGGAAAAACTTTGTTCTATTTTAAGGCGTTTGCGTGACGGTGGTAATACGGTTTTGGTCATTGAACACAATCTTGACGTGATTAAAATTTCCGATTACTTAATTGATTTAGGCCCTGAAGGTGGCGACGGTGGTGGTACGGTTATTGCTTGTGGTACGCCTGAAGAAATTTCAGCCGTTGAGCAAAGTTATACGGGGCAATTTTTGAAAAACATTTTGGCTAACTAACGCTAAAAGTGTTTTATTGTAGGAAATTATGAAACTTCATTTTTACGGTACTTCACACGGGGTTCCGTCTGAAACAAGAGGCTAAAAATTATCCGTTTGAGTTTGTAATGCCAAACGACGGCGACGTTTTTAAAGTTTAGCAATATTAGCGTTTGTTTTTTAACGGCATTGGTTAATAAAATAGCGTTTATTGTTGAAAAATATTTTAATTTGTGGTACAATCATAAAAACGCTTGAAAAGGACTAGGCTATGTCTAAAGAGTTATTACTAAAGAATTACGAAGAAAAGATTAAAAGAGTAGTTATTACGGCTGACGAAATTAAGACGGAAATTGAAAAGGCTGGCAAGTTGATTGACAGTTGGTACGACGGTCACCCTTTATTGCTCGTTAGCGTATTAAAAGGCGCTTTCGTGTTTATGGCTGATATTTGTCGTGCGGTTACCGTTCCTTGTGAAATTGATTTTATGTGCGCTAAAAGTTATTACGCAGGTACTGAATCTTCTGGTAACGTAAAAATCGTTATGGACATTGCAAAGAGTATCGAGGGCTACGACGTGGTTATTATTGAAGATATTATCGATACTGGCAGAACGCTTAAAGATATCGTAAAATTACTTAAAGGACGCAACCCACACTCTTTAAGGGTTATAACGCTTTTAGATAAGCCTGAAAGAAGATTGGTTGATTTTAAGGCTGATTACGCTTTGTTCACTATACCTGATTACTTCGTAATAGGGTATGGTCTTGATTGTGCTGAACATTACAGAAACTTACCTTACATAGCAGAATATAAGCAATCATAAATAAATTAAAAAGCCCCTGGGATAGGGGCTTTTTGTTTGCGTAAATACGGGTTTGGTTAGGAACGGTATCGTGAAAGTTGACCGTTTTTAGGTGTGACTACATAACGCTAGAGGTAATATTTTTGGTATAATTGTTCAAGTATAACGTTTTGCCTTTGAGTTTTGGATTGAGCCAAGCGACTTCAATAGTTTGTTCAAGTTCAGGGATGCTATCAATTTCGCCGTTGATATAAGCGACGATGCGTTCTGAACAAGTTTTAAGTCTTTGTAAAAGACCACCAAGTCTTGCATCTTGAACTTCAAAACCGAAAGGTTTGTTTTCGATAAACCATTGTTTTTTGAAGGCATCAATAAACGCGATAAGTTTTTTGTTTAAGAGTTTGTATTTGTTAACTATCTTTTTAAGAGCGTCTTTATCGCCTGCAAGGTAAGCCTTTCTAGTCTTAACGCCGAGCGCGTATTTGATAGATAAAACGTCGCAAAGTTTTTGTTGTGTATCGAAAGCGTAACCGAACTTTTCATTATTGACGTAGTTTAAAAGTTCTTTTGCATAGCGCTTATAATCGTTTTGAGCAGTTCTATTTACCGTAGAATCGTAGATGCCCATAAGTGGGTCGTTATAGAGCATATATTTTGACGGATTGTTTGCGTCTGCGCCGACAAAATCAAATAGTGAGTTGTGACGCTGGATTTCGTTAGCGTAGTCAAGTTTTAATGCGTCTTGCATTGAAATACCGAATAACTTTTTGAATTCTTCATCCATAACGGTTACGTCGGTAATGCCTTTTGCAAGGCAAATAACGTGGAATAACGACGCGTGGGTTGCGAGTTTAGAAGTTTCGTGCCCGTTGTCGCCCCAACTTGTGATAAGTACGTTTTTAACGCCGAATTCTTTACACGATGGGATCGCGTAAGAGTGAGCCTCCATACTAGTGTAGTTGGACGGTGTAAAGCCACCCCAAGACCAACAACCACCTGCAAACCAAATTTCGTTGTTAAAGCGCTTATGTTCACGGAACATATTGTCGTAAAGTTCTTTATCTTTTGAATAATAATCCCAGTAGCAAAGGGCAACTTCACTTGGAACGGCGTCGAAAAGACTTTCAGGGAAATTGAAAGGTTTCCTGCTATAATATTGACCATCGTTTGCAAGGCGGAAGAACATATCCGACCACATCATTGGTTTGAAGTTGTATTTTTTAACGATTTCTATAACCTTTCTTAAGTGGTGGGTTAAAATTTCAAAACGGTCTTTGTAGCCGTGCTTGTCAAGATATTTGCCAAGCCCGACCATATGCGCTTCATCCATACCGATATGAATATATTCGGTATCAAAACACTCACGCATAGTAGAAATCATTTTTTCAATAAGCGCGTAAGTTCTATCGTCGTCGATAAGTAAAATATCGTTGCAATCAGTATGCGCGCAGTATGGATACCATCTTACGGCACAGTTAAGGTGGGCAAGCGTTTGTATGCAAGGCATAATTTCAACACCTTTTTCTTTGCCGTAGGCATTGATTTCTTTAAGTTCGTCTTTAGTGAATCTACCACGAAGATATCCAAACATTGGTTCGTCGTCTAATTCATAAGTTTCTTCAGTATATAGTTGCAAGCAGTTGTAGCCCATCTTTGCAATGTCGTCTATATATCCCTTCAAAAACTTAATGTTAGGTACGGCGTTTCTTGAACATTCAAGCATTATGCCGAAGTAGTTAAAATCGATGTTAAATTTCATAATGATCTCCCTTTTTTTACTATAAACATTTTAACGTATTTACGGTTAAATGTAAATACCAAAAATTATTTTATATTTGTACTGAAATTTTAACATTGCTAATATGTGCTGTCAATGTAAAAAATTCATCAAAAACTGTGTTTTATCAACTTTGTGCATTGATATTTGTTGTTTTGTATGGTATAATTGTGCAAAAAACTATTGGGATAACGATTTATGAACAAGTTTGGTATGTTTGTGCATTGGGGTATTTATGCAATGACTGGTTTGCAAGAACAATCTTTGGCAAGATATTCAATGGATAAGATAGAGTATGAAGGGTTGGCGAAAAAGTTTAATCCAACTAAATATAACGCTGAAAAGTGGGTTAAAATGGCTAAAAAAGCAGGTGTTGAATATATTTGCTTTACAACAAAACACCACGACGGTTTTTGTATGTGGGACAGTAAATATACCGATTATAAAATTACAAATACTCCGTATGGTAAGGATATTTTAAAAGAACTTTCTGACGCTTGTGCCAAGTACGATATGAGACTTTCTTTATATTATTCTAACCCTGACTGGAATTATAAAAAAGGATATAATCCGAACTCTTCTCACCAATGGCACGCCGTTAATAAAGATAAGCCTGACATTCATGACTATATAGGATATATTAAAAATCAAGTTACCGAACTTTTAACTAATTATGGTAAAATATATACCTTCTTTTGGGATATTCCACCGTGTGTTGAAGATAAATCGTTAAACGAATTAGTTAGAAAACTTCAACCTGATATTTATATTAACGACCGTGGTTGGGATAGTGGGGATTTTACTACGCCTGAAAGGGAATATCAAAGTCTAGACGGTAAGCGATTTACTCGTATGACGGAAGCCTGCAACTCTGTTGGCGAACAAAGTTGGGGGTATAGGGAAAGGGAAGATTTTTATTCGATTAAATTCTTACTTTCTTCGATAGATAAAATGATGGCTATGGGAGCAAGTTATATATTAAACGTTGGCCCCGATGAAAAAGGGGTGATACAAAGAAAGTATTTAAAGCGTTTTAATAAAGTTGCAAAGTGGTACAACAAGGTTAAACCGTCGCTTAAGGCTGAAGAAGATTCTTTTGATTACGGTGTAATGCACAATGAGTATATTGCAACAAAGGACGATGAATATACATATTTGCATTTTTATAACGGCTTGATTTCGGATAGCGTGGCAATTACTAACTATCCGTCTATGCCGAAGGCTGTTGTGCTAATGAACAACGGCAAAAAACTAGAATATTGCGTTGAATTGTTGCCTGAATTTTGTGAGTTTGAAGAAGGTAAAGCCCTTGAGTATTTGCACTTTAGGGGTATACCTGTTGATAAATTCTCTTCTGAACCAATTATTATTAAAATTAAGTGGTAGTAGCGTTTTTGTATAAACGGTATTGTGAAAACCAACCAAATGAAAAGGAAATACTATGAAAAAAGAATTAAAATTTAAGTTGGGGTATTCTCTTAGCGAAACCGCCGAGCTTACTGAATATTTTGACGCTGAAGTACCTGGTAATTGCCAATACGATTACGCAAAGGCGCATAACTTTCCACCGATAGCAAACGGGCTTAATTGCCGTGATTACAAATGGATGGAAGATGCTTTTTGGGTTTATCGCACAGAACTTGATTTTTCTTTAGAAGATAATCAAAAGGCTTTTTTGTGTTTCGATGCAATTGACTACTCGTACGAAATTTATATAAACGACGAGTTGAAAGTTAAAGACGAGGGAATGTTTGCTCCTATTCGTTTAGACGTTAGCAATTATTCTAGCAAAAAAGCAACTTTAAAGGTTAAAATTTTGCCTGCGCCTAAATGTGATGATTCAAACTGCCGTGACCAGGCAAGCAAGAGTTTTAAGCCTTGCGTTTGTTACGGGTGGGATTATCATCCAAGGGTAATATCTATGGGTATTTGGCAAGATGCCTATCTTGAAGTTTTACCTTCCGTTTGTGTGGAAAACGTTGAGACTAGTTATAGACTTTCGGACGATTTTAATACGGTAACAGTTTTGGCTAATGCAAAGGTTGGTGTGGACTGCGCCGTTGTGTTTGAAGTTTTATACGATACAAAAACAGTTGCCGTTGCGACTGTTAATGCAGTTGATAAAAATGCAAGCGCTGAAATTACGGTAGTAAATCCAAAACTTTGGAACCCCGTGGGTTATGGTGAACAACACTTATATACGCTTAAAGCAAAGACGTTGGTTGACGGTAAAGTTGTTCACGAAAAAAGCCGTAAGTTAGGCTTTAGAAGAAGTAAATTGGTTATGAACGCTGGGGCTTGGGATATGCCTAGCGATTTCCCTAAAGGTAGGTCTACTGCGCCGGCTACTTTAGAAATTAACGGTAGACGAATTTTTGCAAAAGGCACTAACTGGGTTAATACCGATATTTTTATAGGTAGAACGACTGAAGAAGATATTCGCAAACTGTTAACGTTGATTCGCGATGCTAATATGAATATTATTAGGGTGCACGGTGGCGGACCTATCAATAAGCCGTGTTTTTACGATATTTGCGACGAGTACGGTATAATGGTTTGGCAAGAATTTCCGCTGGCGTGTAACGAGTATCCCGATGACGACGGTTTGCTCGCCGTGATTGAAAAAGAGGCTACTTCTATAATTTGCGCTTTAAGGACGCACCCTTGCTTAGTTATGTGGTGTGGTGGGAATGAACTTTTCAACGGTTGGTCTAGAATGACTGAACAACATCACGTGTTAAGGTTGTTGGGCAGTTTATGTTATCAACACGATAGATTTACGCCTTTTAATATGACTTCACCGTTGTACGGGATGTCGCACGGGCATTACGTAAATTATGACGAAACTACGGGTAGAGAGGTTATAACCGATTTTATTAACAGTAAAAATACTGCTTATACGGAATTTGGCTCACCATCAATGGCAGATATAAATTATTTGCGCACGTTTATGAGTGAGGAAGATATAAACGATTGTAACCCTAAAAATCCCGTATGGAAGGAACACCACGGGTTCGACTCTTGGATAGAAGACAGTTGGGTAAGAATTCCTGAAGTAGAATATTACTTCGGTGGGTACGACGGGATTGAAGACCTTTGCAATAAAACGCGATTTATTCAAACGATTTCTTATAGAGCCTTGTTTGAGGAAATGCGCAAACAATGGCCAGTTTGTTCTATGGCGATAAATTGGTGTTTTAACGAGCCTTGGCAAACGGTGGCAAATAACAGTTTGGTAAGTTATCCAGACGTAGTAAAGCCTGCGTATTACGCCGTGCAAAAAGCGTTAAGACCACGTCTTGCAAGTTTAAGGACTAGACGTAATTTGTGGTGGGAAGACGAGATTTTTAGGTCGGAAGTGTGGGTGCTTAACGACGCTATAACTCCTATTGACGGCGGGAAAATAACCGTTTATTACACAATGGGGGACGAAGAATACCGTCGTTGGGGAACACTTGAATATGGCAAGGTTGATGCGCAGTCAAACCTTTCATTGGGCGAAATAAACTTTAAAATTTTACCATCTAAAAATGTTTGTGTTAAAGTTTTATTAAAAGTGGAAAATTGCCCTGAAATGGACAGTGAGTACGTTTACCCAATTCGATTAAAAGAAAAAAAGAACTTTGTAAAAAGATTGAATTTCTAACGCTGAAAATCAGTTATTGCATTGTTTTGCGTATAACGGTGTTGTGAAATTTGACCATAATTTATATTTATTGCATTAAAAAAGACGGCGTTTTGCCGTCTTTTAATTTGTTAAACGTTAAATCTAAATAAAACTACGTCGTTATCTTGCATAACGTATTCTTTACCTTCGGAGCGAACTTTGCCTTTTTCTTTTGCGCTGTTCCAAGAACCGAGTTCTACTAAAATATTGTAGTCAACTATTTCTGCCCTAATAAAACCTTTTTCAAAATCGGTGTGAATTTTGCCCGCTGCTTGTGGGGCTTTGGTGCCGTTTTTAATCGTCCAAGCGCGCACTTCTTTTTCACCTGCAGTAAGGTAAGAGATAAGACCTAAAAGAGAATAACTCTTTTTAACTAGTCTTGATAAGCCACTTTCGGTAAGACCTAAATCGTCTAAAAACATTTGTTGATCTTCTGGGTCGAGCATAGAAATTTCTTCTTCAGTTTTAGCCGAAATAACCAAACATTCAGCGCCGTTTGATTTAGCATAGTCCATAACTTTTTTGGCTAGTGGAAGTTCTTCTTCAGGTGTACCTAAATCACTTTCAGCAATGTTTGCTGCGTAAATAACTGGCTTGTCGGTGATAAGAAATAAGCCTTTTGCATATTCCTTTTCTTCGTCGGTCATAGGCATAGTTAAAGCGAGGTTGCCTTGCTCTAAATGGTTGATAAGTCTTTGTAAAAAGTCTGCCTCAATTTGATATTTTTTGTCGCCCGTTTTAGTCATGCTAACGGCTTTATCGTGTTTTTTGATAACGCTTTCCAAATCGGAATAGATGAGTTCTAGGTTTATAGTTTCAATATCTCGAAGTGGGTCAACGGTGTCTGCAACGTGGGTGATGTTTTCATCTTCAAAACATCTAACTACGTGTACGATAGCGTCGGTTTCACGAATATTTGCTAAAAACTTATTACCTAATCCTTCACCCTTGCTTGCACCTTTTACAAGACCTGCGATATCAACGAATTCAATAACGGCAGGGGTGATTTTTTTTGTGTTGTAGAGTTTGCCTAAAACGTCTAATCTTTCGTCAGGGACTGCTACTACGCCTACGTTAGGTTCAATGGTACAGAAAGGATAGTTTGCACATTCTGCACCTGCGTGGGTTATTGCATTAAATAAAGTCGATTTACCTACGTTTGGTAAGCCTACTACGCCTAATTTCATAATTCCTCCAAAGTGAGTTCGGTTTGCCTTTTATTCCGTTTAATTATACGACAAACTGTTGAAAAAGACAACTTTTTTCACGGGAAATTGGCAAAGATTATTCACTTAAATCTACTGGCTTGCTTTTTTTAGTAAAAAGTGATACTATTATTTTGTTAATATTATTTGTAAGGGATTATTATAAACACTATGAAAAAAAAGATTACTGCTTATAATTTGGTTGGTTATTGTCTTTATGCTATCTTCCGTAAATTTTATGGGGTGTGTGACGCCTAACGCTGGTGGTAACAATAATCAAACGGAAGAAGACGAAGATACGACGCCACAAGAATTGGCTGACTACGTAGACGGGCAAGTTGAAACGATTGATTGTGGCAGAGGTACTATTATGACCTATGCTAAAGATAGTTCTTTTAACTATTTTTACAACTATTGTTCAAAAATTAAAAAGACAGAATTTGAAAACGTTTTTACTCGAGAGTATAACGGTAACCTCTTTAATGCTTACGTATCGGAAACTGAATATCTTTACGCTTACTATTTGAAAGGCTATGCAGAGGCTAGAATAGTTAGGGGAGATATTGTCGAGTTTGCGCTAGAAGATTATTCTTTTACGACTAGTGAAAAAGTAACGCCTTATATTGCTACGGTTCCACAACCAAAACATATGGACGGACAAGGTTTTATAATTCAATTGTCTGACGGTAGGTTTATCGTTCAAGACGGTGGGTATACTGGCAACGATCGCGTTTACAACGCTTTAAAATCACTTAAACCACAAGGTAAAATCGTAATTGCCGGTTGGTTTATTTCGCACCCACACGGCGACCATTATCCTGCGTTTGTTGACTTTATAAAAGACCACGCAAACGATAGTGATATCACTTTAGAAAGAGTTTTTTATAACTTTGTGCACGAAGATTGGTACGCGATTGAAAATAGTACTGCAAACGACGCAGGCTATGAAGATGCTAGACCTGAAGTTAGAGATTTTAACAGCGCTATTGATCAATATATTCCGAACGTTCCTTTAATTAGGGTGCATACCGGTCAAATTATAAACTTTGGTGAGGCTAAAGTTGAAATTCTTTATACGGTTGAAGACACTATTCCAACTTTACTTGAAAACGTCAACGCTACGTCAATGGCGTTTAAGATTTCTTTTGAGGGTAATATTAATCAAACCTTTATGGTTCTTGCTGATACTTATCATACTTCAAGCGATATGCTTTGTTCTATTTGGACTACTTCGCTTAAGTCAGACATAATACAAGTTACCGACGTTTATCACGCAGGCGTTGATATGGTTAAATTGAGTTTGCCGTATTCGGTTAAAAACAACAAGGATGCAACGCTTTTAGAAATTCAAAATTATAACGGATAAATTTAACTGCGCCTACTGTTTGGGCGCAGTTTTTTTGTATAGCGAAAACCCCGTGTTAGACACGGGGTTCAAAAAAGGTTAAACCTATGATTCTTGAATAAAAAAACTCCTTTTGATATAATAAAGTTGAGGTCTGCAAACCCAACAAAGAATCAAAAGGAGGTCATCAAAGTATGAATGACATACATAGTTTAGCACATTCGAAGTGGAATTGCAAATATCACATAGTATTTGCACCAAAATATAGGCGAGTTGCTATGCTTGGAGAAAAGGGAAGAGAAATAGGGGCAATTCTACGAGAATTGTGTAAATGGAAAGGCGTAAATATAATTGAGGCAGAAATATGTAAAGACCATATACATATGTTGCTTGAGATTCCGCCAAAAATGGCAGTGTCAAGTTTCGTAGGATATTTAAAAGGTAAAAGTAGTTTAATGATATATGAACGATGGGGGAATCTCAAGTTCAAATATCGAAATAGAGAATTTTGGTGTAAAGGATATTATGTGGATACGGTAGGCAAAAACACCAAAGCGATAAAAGAATACATAGCAGGTCAGTTAGAAGAAGATAAACTTGGCGAACAACTACGGATAGATTATCCAGAAAGTCCGTTTAAGTAAATGCAAATGGCAGACCTCAATACCCTTGCTCAAGGGTGGCTGGTAGCGTAGGGTTTTACCCGTAAAAGAAAAACCCCACGTTTGACGTGGGGATATTTATTATTGTATAAAAAGAAAAATTCAAAATAAAATCTTTTTATTTGCAATTCACAGTTAAATGTGGTATTATTAGCGGGAAAATAAAGAGTGTAGGTTTACTATGGATTATAAAATTTATATAGCGCAAAAACTTTCTATCGACGGTATGACTACTGAACAAGTTGCATCTTGTATTGAAGTTCCGCCAAACAACGATTTGGGGGACTTCGCTTTGCCTTGTTTTAAGTTTTCAAAAGTGCTCCGTAAATCACCTATTATGATTGCTGAAACTCTTAAAAACGCATTTACTACGGACGAAGTTATTTCTGAAGTTTCAGCAGTGAACGGCTACCTTAACTTTAAGGTTAACCGTGGTGGTAAAACTAAAGCGCTTTTAGATGAAATTTTAGCAAGTGGTGATGCTTACGGTTCGTCTAATATTGGTAACGGTAAAACCGTTTGTGTAGACTATTCTTCAGTTAATATCGCAAAACCTTTTCATATCGGGCATTTAAGCACTACGGTTATAGGTAGTAGCCTTTGTAAAATCTTCCGTTTTTTAGGTTATAAAGTCGTTGGCATTAACCACCTTGGTGACTACGGTACGCAGTTCGGTAAACTTATCGTTGCTTTCAAAAAGTGGTCTAATAAAGACGCCGTGCTAGAGGGCAGACTTAAAGAACTTACTCGTATTTACGTCAAGTTCCACGACGAGGCCGAAAAAAACCCTGCGCTTGACGACGAGGCGAGAAGGTATTTTAAATTAATTGAGGACGGCGATAAAGAGGCTAACGAACTTTTTGAACTTTTCAAAACCATCACTTTAGAAGAAGTTAATAAAATTTACGACGCGTTAAACGTTGAATTCGACAGTTACGCAGGCGAAAGTTTTTATAACGACAAAATGGCGCCTATCGTTGAAGAACTTGCACAAAAGGGCATACTTAAAGATAGCGAGGGTGCTAAAATCGTTGACCTTGAAGAATACGGTATGTCGCCTTGTTTAATCCTTAAGGCAGACGGTTCGTCGCTTTACGCTACTCGTGATTTAGCGGCGGCTGTTTATAGAAAAAAAACTTACGATTTTTATAAGTGTTTGTACGTGGTTGCTTATCAACAGAATTTGCACTTTAAGCAATTCTTTAAGGTGCTTGAACTTATGGGTAAAGAGTGGGCGAACGACCTAGTACACGTAGCGTATGGTATGGTTTCGCTTGAAGACGGTGCTATGAGTACGCGCCACGGCAAGGTGGTTTTGCTTGAAGATGTTATTGCAAAAACCGTACAAAAAGCGCGCGACGTTATTGAAAATAAGAACCCTGATTTACCGGATAAAGACTTTGTAGCAAAGACCGTCGGTACGGGTGCTGTAATATTTGGCGCGCTCTGTAATAACAAAATTAAAGATATAGTTTTCTCAATCGACAAGGTTCTTAACTTTGACGGCGAAACTTGCCCTTACGTACAATATACCGTTGCAAGATGCAATAGCGTATTGGAAAAGGGTGGTGATTTTGCGCTTGGTGATTTTACCTTGTGTGATGAAGAATACGCCTTGGTTGACGAACTCGGTAAGTTCAAGGAAATTGTGCTTTCAGCATCTGAAAAGTACGAGCCGTCGTTTATTACTAGGTACGCAGTTGACCTTGCGTCGGCGTACAATAAATTTTATATCAACTGCAAAATTATCGGTACGGAGGAAGAAGTTAAAAACTTCCGTTTGGCGCTCACTAAAGCGACAAAAACCGTGCTTACTAACGCTCTTCGCCTTTTGGGTATCGGCGTAGTGGAGAAGATGTAATGGCTTTTGAAGTTGCTATTATCGGCGGTGGGGCGAGTGGTCTTACCGCCTTAATCACACTCATTAAACACGGCGTCGACAACGTCGTGCTTTTGGAGCGCCTTGATAGAGTTGGTAAAAAACTTATCGCAACGGGCAACGGTCAAGGTAATCTTATGAACTTAAATCTTTCGCCTGAAAATTATTATTCCGATACGGATGGTTTTTTTGTAAACGCTATCGAGCGTTTCGGGGTGAGAAGGTATAAAGAGTTTTTATCCGATTTAGGCGTTTCTTTTACTGAAGAAAAAAACGGAAAGGTATATCCTATGAGTAAGCAGGCGTCGTCGGTTTTGGATTTGATGCGCGCTTATTTGACTAGTAAAAACGCTAATATTAAAACGGGATTTTTCGTTAAAGAATTGACGGTAAATAAAGATAAAACTTTTACCATACGGTCACAAAACGGTGAGAACGTAGTTGCGAAACGCGTCCTTATGGCAACCGGTGGTAACTGCCAAAAGCAGTTTGGGACTGACGGAAACGGCTACGAGTTGCTTAAAAAATTAGGGCATACGATAACCCCTATTTATCCGTCGCTTGTACAACTTAAAAGCGACGATTGGTTTATAAAAGGTTTACACGGTATTAAAGAATTTGTTAGGGCTAACGCTGTCGTTGACGGTAAAACAATTAAGACGGTTGAGGGGGAATTACTCTTTACCGACTACGGTATTTCAGGTAATGCTGTGTTTGAAATTTCAGGTCACTTGGCGAAGGCCGAGGGAAAAAAGAGAGAAGTCGTCGTTGAGTTTATGCCGTGGCATTCAGCGCTTGATGTGCGCGCAATAATCGACGCTAGAAATAAACTTTATCACATTGAAAAGCAGGATTTACTTTTAGGTTTGGTTCATAAAACCTTGGGTAAAACGCTGTTAAAAACTGCAAAAAGTAATTCCGTTTACGACGTGGTTGAAAATATTAAAAACTTCAGTATAAACATCACGGGCACTACGGGCTTTAACTACGCTCAAGTAACGAAAGGCGGTGTTTGTGCTGACGAAGTAAATCCTTACGATATGGAAAGTAAACTTATTAGAAATCTTTTCATTTTAGGCGAACTTTTAGACGTTGACGGAGATTGTGGTGGGTATAACTTACAATGGGCGTTCTCGTCGGCGAGTTCGGCGTGTCGTAAAATATTAGTGGCAATGGGTAAACTTGAATGAAAGGTGTAATCGTAGTAAACGGGTATTTTTCTAACGACGCCGTTAACGGACAAACTTCTAGATTGGTAGAGGAATTTGATAAATTAGGGGTGCAAATTCGTGTCGTTAAATCAAACGAAATTGTAACTGCAATAGTAAACGGTGAGCCGTGTTTTTACGGTGAAAATATTGATGCTGATTTTGTAATTTATTTGAACAAAGATCGTTATCAAGCCGAACTTTTAGAAAAGAAAGGCTATAAACTTTTTAATTCTAGCAATTCAATTATCGTTTGCGACGATAAAATGCTAACTTTTACCACGCTGTCTGGCAACGGAATACTTATGCCAAAGACTATTTCTTCGCCAATAATGTACTCAAATAATGAAGATGAAAAGTTTTTGCGCTCCGTTGAAAGTGAACTCGGATATCCTATTATAGTAAAAAGCGTTTACGGTTCTATGGGTAAAGGTGTTTTTAAGGCGGATAATTTTGAAGAACTCAAAGAACTTTTTGCCTACTTAAAACTTACGCCTCACCTTTATCAACAGGCAGTAGGTAAACTTGGTAGTGATACTAGAGTTATAGTTATAGGTGGCAAAGTGGTAGGGGCTATCCGACGCAGTTCTGATGTCGACTTTAGGTCTAACGTGGAACTTGGTGGTACGGCTACTGCTATTGACTTGACTGATAATCAGCGTGTTCTCGCTGAAAAAACGGCAACTATTTTAGGGCTTGATTTTGCTGGTATCGACATACTTTCCGACGATAAAAACGATTATTTGTGCGAAGTAAACTCAAACGCCTTTTTTAATGGATTTGAAAAAGCAACTGGCATAAACGTTGCGTCAATTTACGCAAAATATATAGTTGATGGTTTAAAAAAGTAAAGAACGGTATTGTGAAAATTTACCGTTTTAACAAAAGTCCGACAAAAAAGTCGGGCTTTTTGTTTTGAACAAAATAATTTTTAAGCGATTTTTTTACAGAATTCAACATTTTGTAAAAAAATTTTGATTTTTTAAAAAATATGTGTTATAATGCAGTTATGAATATTAAGTATTTGGGGCATTCGTCCTTTTTATTGCAAACTAATCAAGGTTCAATAGTATTCGACCCACATAAAGATATTGGCTACGATTATCAAAACACGGTGGCTCAAGTGGTGTCGGTAAGTCACTTTCACTACGACCACGCAAATGTTGAAGGCGTTTCGGGTGTTAGAGAAGTCGTAACCGACGGCAATTTTGAGGGCTACGGTTTTAAGTTGGAAAGTAAAAAATCTTTTCACGATGGTAATAACGGCGCTTTGCGTGGAATAAATTATATACGCAAGGTTATGGTTAACGGGCTATCTTTTGCACATCTTGGCGATTTTGGTGAAAAACCTGACGACTTTGATTTTTCTTTTATAGAAGGCGTTGACTTTCTATTCGTGCCTGTCGGTGGAAAGTATACCGTAACGGCTGACGGTGCTAAAGCAATCGTGGATAAAGTTCGTCCTAAATTTATCGTGCCTATGCATTATAAAACGCAATTTTCTACGGTGGATATATCTTCGGTTGACGCATTTTTGAGATATTTTCCGTCTTCAAAAATTATATACGCAGGTAATGAACTTTGTGTTGAAGATTTGATAAACGCCGATTTGTCGGCAGGACGCGTCGTGCTGTTTGATATGCCAGACGGACAAACTTTTTAGGGGGTTTTATGGTGGAAATTTACACTCCTAGTTTTTGTGTTTTTACTGAAGAAATTTTAAAAAATGCAACCTTGTCGGAAGTTCGTGCTTTGGCAAGGGCTTTTGGCGACAATTCTCCAACGACTAAAACCGTTGGAGTTTTAAGGGATTTTATAATTAAAGCTCAATCATCTGGGGTGCAACCTAAATTAGAAAAGAATAAGTACGGCGCTCCGTCTAAATTCGTTGATTTATCGAGATATTATGACGAAAATAGCGATATTAAATATCCCGTTGTTACCGCAAGTTCAAATATAACTTTTTCGGACGGGGATTATTTAGTTGAGGGAACTTTTGATCAAAAAGGGCCAGACTTTGGTTTTTTGCGGGGCGTAGATACCGACACCGTTAAAGGCGACGTTTACGTATCGCTAAAAATGATAACCCGTTTTGGCTTTATGCAGGGCGATATCGTTAAGGGTGTTGCTAAAAAGATGCGTGATAACGCCCCCGTTTCTTTAGTGGAAGTGATTTCGATTAACGGCATTGCTCCCGTTGCTGAAGAAGAACGATTTGAAAAACTTAATCCTTGTCATCCAAACCAACGCTTTTTGCTTGAAAACTCCAAAAATGCTATTTCAAATAGAATAATTGACATTTTTGCGCCAATAGGCAAAGGTCAGCGAGGGCTTATCGTTGCACCACCAAAATCAGGCAAAACCACCGTACTTAAGGGTATAGCAAAGGCAATAGAGGATAATCACCCTGACACTTTATTGATGGTTCTTCTTATAGACGAACGCCCTGAAGAAGTTAGTGAATTTAAGTCGTATATAAATTCAACGGTGTATTCTTCAACTTTTGACGAAGATCCTACAAACCATATTTCCGTGGCTGAAGGCGTGTTGCGTCGTGCTAAAAAGTTTGTAGAACAGGGCAAAGACGTGGTAGTGTTGATGGATTCAATAACAAAACTAGCAAGAGCGTATAACGCCGTGTGTGAAAATTCAGGCAAAACTCTTTCGGGTGGGCTAGATCCACTTGCAATTTACGAGGCTAAAAAGTTTTTCGGTTCGGCAAGGAATACCGACGCCGGCGTTAGCCTTACGATAGTTTCAACGGCACTAGTTGAAACGGGTAGCCGTATGGACGATTTTATTTACGAAGAGTTCAAGGGTACGGGCAATATGGAATTGCATTTAAATCGTGCGCTCGCTGAAAAAAGAGTTTTCCCTGCGATTGATATTTTTAAGTCGGGTACTCGTAAGGAAGAACTTTTATTATCGGAAGAAGAACTTTCTGCAAGTTATAAGGTTCGCAAACTTTTGGCAAATGATAAAAATGCGACGGAAAGTTTAATAAATACCATTAAAAACACCGACGACAACGCTGAATTTTTATTAAAAATCGACAAATGGATTGATATTTACAAAGGTTGATATGAGAAATAAAACAATAGATTTTTCCCTTGAAGACGGGCAAGAATATTTAAAAAACGCCGTGAATTTAACCAACGGCGCTTGCTTTGTTGGCGACGAGATTTGCATAGTTGGCGATACCTTTTCCGCGCTTGAACAATTGCCTAAAGAGACCTTTGATTTATTGCTAGTAGATCCACCTTATAATCTTTTCAAAGATTACGGCGCTAGTAAATTTAATGCAATCAGTAGTGAGGACTATATTGCCTATACTGAAGACTGGCTAAAAAAATGTATTCCTTTATTAAAGAAGAACGCCAGTATTTATATTTGTTGCGACTGGAAATGTTCGAACGAAATTTATAGTGTTTTAAGGAAGTACGCAACCGTTAAAAACCGTATTACTTGGCAGAGAGAAAAAGGCCGTGGCGCTAAAAACAATTGGAAGAATTGTATTGAAGATATTTGGTACGCCGTTTTAGACGATAATGATTTTACTTTTAATCTTTCTGCTGTAAAACAGCGTAGAAGAGTGCTTGCGCCTTATAAAGTGGACGATAAGCCGAAAGACTGGGTTGAAACTCCCGATGGTAAATATCGTGATACTTGTCCGTCAAACTTTTGGGACGATATATCCGTTCCTTATTGGTCAATGGCTGAAAACACTGCGCATCCAACTCAAAAGCCTGAAAAACTTATCGCCAAACTTTTGCTAGCAAGTACCAATATAGGTGATAAGGTTTTAGATCCGTTTGCAGGCTCGTTAACGACTGCTGTGACGGCAAAAAAACTTGGTAGAAAATTTACGGTGATTGAACAAAACCCACAGTACGTAGCGTGGGGAATGAAAAGACTTGAACAAGCAGAGGTGGATAAAAAAATACAAGGCTATGAGGACGGCGTATTTTGGGAACGCAACGCCAAAATTAAATAAGAACTACAACAAAAAAACAAGCCTTTTGGCTTGTTTTTTTTGTTATAAAAAAGTCAAATGGTCAACTTTCACGCTACCGTTAGGTCATCAAAATGATTTACACCAGTATTTTTTATAATTCTTACAACTAAAACGGTCATATCGTCTTTTAGTATTTGGTTGCATTTTTCCATAGCGCCGTTTAATAGCGTTTCAGCGACGGAAGTGGGGTTTTTTGCAGGTAAAATCTTAAGTTTGTCGATTATTTCAGTAGTTGAACCGTATGCGTCGGCTACGCCGTCAGTCATAAGAACTAATATGTCGTTAGGTAATAAGGATGCCGTAACCGTTAGGGGTTCAACTTCGCTTATAATACCTATAGGTAGACTAGAGCCTTCTACGATTTTAATGTCGTTTTCAGATAAAATAAATCCCCTCGGCGCGCCGAATTTTATAAAGTCTGCAGTTAAAGTGTTTAAGTCTACCGAGCAAATATCTAGCGCCGAAAAACTGTCGTCGGTGTTAATTGAAAGAATTTTGTTGACGAGTGGTAAAACCGTTTCTGAAGATAGTCCTGCTTTATATAAACTTTCGATAAGTGATAGAGTTATTGAAGAAATAGTTTCAGCCCGTTTTCCACTACCCATACCGTCGGAAAGCGCAAAAGTAAATCGATTTTTGTAAAGCAAACTTTCAGAGTGCGCGTCGCCCGTCGTTTCACTTGAAGTTTTAGTGGCACTAGCAACCCCGTAAACGGCTTTATATGGGCAGGGTTTAAGTAGGTGCAAGTAAAATTTGCCTTGTGTAAATTCCGTAAATTCGGTTATTTTAAGATTTATACCCAACGCCTTATTAACGGCTTTTTCTACTGCGTTTGGTGAAAAGTTTTCAGCGCCAATTATGATGGACACTTCAGTTTCGTCACCATCTCCGTAAATTAGCGTTTCGTAAGCAATTAAGCCTTTTCGCTTTAACGAAGAAAGTAGTTTGCTTTCAGCGTCGGCGTTAAAAGAGAGTTCTTTTCCCGTTGTGGTTGCGAGGGTTTTTAAAGTTTCCGATATGCCTAGTGATTGCTTTGCGATAAGTTCACGGCTTAAGGAAAAGTTTGCGTTATCTATTAGTGCCGTGCGATATTCGGACAAGTCCTTGTTTATTGAAAAAATCAAAGAGTTTGTGTTAAAGCATCTGCTAGATAGAGTTGGCGGTAGGTCAATAAAGGAAATTTTACCTTTAGCCATACCTATTTTTACGGTTTTTTCCAAATCGCATTTGACTTCTCTTACAAAGTTTTTTGCTCCGTTTTTGCAGGTCGAAAGTCTTTCGCACGTTTGACAAGTGTTTTGATAGGTCTTTTCCACGATAAGTTTACGGGTTTCTTCCTCTGGTAATTCTCTTTTTTTAAGTTCGTCAAAGGCGCAACTGATTTCGGTAAAAACTTCCGACAGGTCGTAAAGTTTATCGGCTATTCTAGCGTGGGCTTTGTTTATCGTTCGCTTGGATATGACGCCCGTTTTTGTGCTGTTAAAATTTTCTTTTATACCGTCAAAAAAAGTTTGTGGTATTAGGCAAAAAATTAGAACTGCCGACAAAATGAGCAAAAAATCGTATATATCGTAGGCTAAATAAATTTCCGTTCCCGCGCGCAAAAGATAATCTACGCCGATTGTTAAAACGCTTGAAAGACGGTATTTTTCGCCCGAAAAAAACACAACGGTCGTAGCAATTATTACGGTGCACGCAATGTAAGTTAATTCGGTGTAATAAACTGCAAACGGTACGCCTATTAGTATTGCCGTATAAAAGCAAATTTCACCCGAAAAAATTTTACATACGCAAAGTATTATAAGCACGCCTAAAGCCCATACCGTTTGTGCTGAAAGTAGGTTTATAAGCCCAAGCCCTAAAAGTAGAGCAACTGCGCAAAGAGTTAGGTATTCAGTTACGGACGGTTTGTATTTTAATCCTTTAGTAAATAAATAGTTAAGGTCTGCCGTGATTAGAAAAGTCAATACCGTAATAATCGTGGCAGTTATTATTTTTAAATAGATATCACCGTCGAAAAAAACTATATAATGTATGAGCGCCGACGGAATAAATATAAGTAATTCGTATTCGGGCAAATTTTTTCTAGCACGATAAATAGTGAATATTCCACACAAAATTAAAACGGCTATGCTAGTAGTCGTAAAAAGTTTTCCACCACCACATATAAATGCAGAAAGTACGCAAAATAGCCCTGTTATTATGGGCGAAAGTTCGGTTGCGCACATAGCACCGTAACCAGAAATGCAAACGGGAGCATCAAAAGGGAAAGCGTAGTTTAACAGTAGGTACATAAAAAACGCAAGCAAGTGTTTTAATGCAGTTTTATAAGCCAACGGCTTTGAAGTCAAAAGTTTTTTCATATAAAAAAAGTACCGTTTTTAAGCGGTAACTTTAAGACTGTTTTTGCCGAAGTTTTATTTATTTTGACAAAAACAAAAGACCACACAGCGTGGTCTTTTAATTATGTTTAATTTGAAGTTACAGATTTTAAAAGGTACTGAACAGCCCCCGTGTAAGATGGTAATTTAGTTACCATTTTGCAAATATAGGCGTTGTTTTTTAGGACAACTTCGTCGTTTAATTTGGTTTCAGCAGTGGTAATGTCAACGATAATTGGACTGCCTGAAAAAGTGTCGTCTTTTTTGATTA
This sequence comes from Christensenellaceae bacterium, assembly GCA_045655805.1. Taxonomy (GTDB): domain Bacteria; phylum Bacillota; class Clostridia; order Christensenellales; family Borkfalkiaceae; genus UBA11475. The sequence goes on along the minus strand of JAZOPZ010000018.1, from coordinate 98,809 downwards.
AAGCCATAGTTGCACAAGGCGCTTGTACCGATTTGACGCTACCGTTGGCGTTCAAATCAAGACTAACCGAGCCTGTTGCAAGGTTGTATACTTGTAATTCAACTATATCTAAATAAGAAGTTGACGCCACTTTTAAGTTGGTGGTTTTGTCGGTAGGCAAGTTCCTTGATGCAAACAAAAGCGTTTCGTTATCAATAAAGTCTTTGTAGTCGCCATTAACTTTTTTGTTGCTTACAGATTTTATTTTTGGGTATGAAACGGTAGTGGTGTCTTCGGGTAAAGCAGGTTGCGTTATTGTAAAATACGCCGTACCTTTGTCGTAAACTATTTCAGTTGAATACATATACCTAACGATGGTGTCGCCCTTACCGCTGTCGTTTAATTTTACGTTAGTCGTATCGTAAGTTTTTTTGCTGTAAATTGGGGCAAACGCCGAGTTGTGGTCGTAAAAATAGACTTCCGAAGTAACTTCGTCATTAAAATTGCCTAATCCCGAATAAGTTACGTTTATATCAAGATCGGTAGTGATTTTGTAAAATTTGCCCGAATATGAACTATCAAAAGTTATGTCGTTTGGCAGGTTTTGTAAAACTTCCGTCGTTACGGTGTAAGTCGAGTTATCGTAAAGTATATCGATACCGATTGCTGATTGCGCCGAATAGTTATAGCCGTTTTCATTATACTCTGCAAGATAGGTTACGTCGTAAATGCAAGTTTCTTTATAACCGATTTGTGGGTCTGGTATATCTACCCACTTAAGGTAGTAAGAAACGGGGTCTTTAGGTGTGCAAGAACTACAGGCGTCGCAAGCAGTCATTGTGGTAAGTAATAATATTGAAGTGATTAAAAATAAAAAAAATCTTTTCATAACAATTCCTAATCAAGTAAAACCGAAAACTTGTCGTCTATTACGGCTATTTACGAATAGTATTGTAGCACATTTATTAAAAAATGTAAACTTATTCAAAAAAAACTTTAAATCTTTATAAAATATGTTATAATAACAATATGCAAAATCAGTTATACACGGTTTCAACTTATTATCAGGCAATCAGTTTGGCGTCAAACCTTATTGCGAATAAGTCAAAGGACCAACAAAAACTAAATATGGTTTTCACGCCGGAAAAAAACACTATGCTTTTGGAAAGCGCTATAACTTCGCATTGCGGTGGGTATATGAATACTCGCGTTTTGTCGTTTGGCAAATATCTAAAGTACAATCGTCCGCTTGAAAACATTTTATCGCGTGAAGCGTCCGTTATGGTTATTCGAAGAATTTTGGAAGAAGTAAAGGACGAACTTTCGTGTTTTAAAACTTATTCTACCAAGATAGCAGAAAATTTATACGATAGTATAGCGCTGTTGAAATCCGCCAAAGTCGGAGTTGGCGATATAACGCAGGCGACCGATAAGGTTGACGGGTTATTAAAGGCAAAACTTTGTGACCTTGCGCTAGTGTACGGCAAGTACGAAGATTTTTTGTCTGACGGTTATTACGACGAAACTGCTATGTTAACTGTCATTCCGTCAGTTATGATGGACGACGCGTCGCTAAAAAATACAGATATTTACTTGGTCGGTTTTGACAGTTGGACGAGGCAAGCGCGCAACGTAGTTTCGCTTTTATTAGATATAGCAAAAAGCGTTACGGTAATAGCCGTTGGTGGTGCAAACGACGGCGTTTATACTAACGAAATACCGTCGGCGTTTTATTCTCTTTGCGCCGATAAAAATCAATCCGTTAAAACTGCGCCACAGATATTTGAAAGTGGTATAGGGCAAACTTTACTAAATTCTATTTATAGTGAAAACTCTTTTAAAAATCCACCGATTAACGAACACGGGGTAAATATTTTTAAGTTTGCAGATTTAACCGAAGAAGTTCGTTTTATAGCAAAAACTATTCGTAAGGGAGTAGTATTTGACGGCGCTAGGTACAAAGATTATACCGTTGCTTTGCCGTCGACTGAAGATTACGGCGACATAATTAAAAAAGTATTTGCCGACTACGGCGTGCCTTATTATTTGGATGAAAAAAAGTGCTTTTCTGAACATATTTTGGCAAAGTTCGTTATTTCTTATCTTGAAGTCGTTCGTAAAAATTACGAGCAGACTGCCGTATTTGAATTTATTAAAAATCCACTCTTTTGTAAAGATAAGCCCATTACCGATAAGTTTGAAAATTTTGCGCTCAAAAAGAACATAAAATTTAACGGCTTTAAAAAGCCTTTTGAGCACGCTCCAAACGGAGTTGAAGAACTTCGTCAAAAATTAGTTTCGCTCGATTTTGAGGTCAACGGTATTATCAAAACTGACCGTTTTGTTGATGCGATAGAAAAACTTTTGCGACTATCGGATACCGAAAACGTCTTGCAAAATATTGCTGAAACGCTATCTAATATCGACGCGTCGGAGGCAGAATATTCTAAAAAAGCCTTTGGCGTATTAGAAGATATTTTGGCGTTTGTAAAGACTTTTTTATCAGGCGTAAAAATGCCGATAAAAGAATTTACTATGCTTTTAAAAAGTGGTTTTGGAGCGTCGGAAATTTCAATTATTCCACAATTAGCGGATGCCGTTTATATTGGAGGATATAAAGATTGTGGTAATTTAAAAGCAAAGGTTTTATTTGCGCCGGGGCTCAACGGTTCCGTGCCTGAAGTTAAGCAAGATATTGCCGTGCTTTCCGACGGTGATATAACTAAACTAGGTGAACTTCAAGTTATTATAGAACCTAAAGTTAGAGCAGTTAACGCGCGTGAGCGTGAAATTTTCTCCACGGCGCTTTCAGCGTTTGATAAACAACTTTATCTTTCTTACAGCATACAGGGTAGCAACGGTAAGGAACTAAAGCGTAGTGATTGTTTACCATATTTAGAAAAGATTTTCGGCAAGAAAGCCGTTTTAGTAAAATCTCAAGAAATAAGTGACGAATTAACTAGCGTCGCCGAAAGATTTTTAAGCAAAGGGCAGGCAGAAAAGCAGTTCGCTACAGAAGTTGGATTATTTAGAGAAAATATTATAAACGATTTTGACGGTGCAAGCGCTTGTTATTATGCGTTTGAAGAACTCTTGGGCGAAAATTCGCCTTGTAAAAAAATTCTTGCATACGATTCAGTCGCTATGGCTGAACGCAAGATAATTACCAAAGAACCCGTAGTCAAAGAGTTCGTTTCGGCAAGTATGCTCGAAAATTACTATTCTTGTCCTTTCAAATGTTTTATGGATTACGGTTTAAGACTTAAAGAAAGGGAGATTGGTGAAATTCGTCCAAAAGATAGTGGTAATTTTATTCACAAAGTTGTAGAACTTTACGCTGAAGAATTTAAAAACGGGACTATTTCGTCGATAGACGATAGCGACGCCGTTACAAAAAAGATTGTTAACGAGTTGCTTAAAGAAGACGATTATTTGCGTTATCGTGAAGATCTGTCTAATAGTAACGCTTTAGATAGATTAGTGTCGGAAAGTTATCGCGTTACTCGCTCACTTTATTATCAACTTAAAAATACCGAATTTAAAGTGGTGGGGGCTGAAGTTTCTTTCGGCTATCCAAACAGTAAATATAAGCCTATCGTATTAAAGGGCAAAGCGGGCGATATCAAAATTCGCGGTAAGGTTGATAGGGTAGATGCTTATAAAAATTATTTCCGTGTAATTGATTATAAGACGGGCTCGGAGGAAATGTCTGACGCCGAACTTTATATGGGTAAAAAATTGCAATTGTTTTTATACCTTAACGCGTTTAGTTCCGAGAGCGATTTGCCATCGGGGACTTACTATTATAAAATTTCGGACGGATATATTTCAGACGAAAAACAGCGTCCCGCTTTATTCGATGGTAAAACTGTTGCTTTGCCTGAAATTTTAACTGCGTCGGATACTCTCGTTTTAGACGACCAAAAAAGCGCCGTTACGGGTTTGAGCGTCAAAGGTCTTTCAAGAAAGACTAAAGCAACTACTTCGCAAGAGGGGATGATTACCCGTATGCATTACGCTAAACTTTTGGCGCAAAAGGGCACTAACTATTTGCAGGATGGGGAATTTCCTGCAAGTCCTATCACGCACGATAGCGTAAGCGCTTGTGATTACTGTGAGTATGGCGCTATTTGTAAATTCGAAAAAGGCTTTACTCCTAGTAGAGAATTAAAGTCGGTTTCTGCGCAAGAATTAGATACCGTTTTAGACGGAGACGATATAAATGAGTAATTTTGAACTTAAAGAAGAACAACGCAGGGCGATATACGACGGCGACGGCAAAAACCTTATGGTTTCGGCGTCGGCAGGTAGCGGTAAGACCTTCGTTATGATTGAAAGAATTATTCGGTTGATTAGAGAAAAAAAGTTAACCGTAAATGGTCTTTTGGCAGTAACTTTTACTGAAAAGGCCACCTTTGAAATGCGTGAAAAACTTTCCGATGCTTTAATCGAAAGTATTAATCAAGGGGAGAAGTCTTTCAAGAAAGAACTTTTAGATTTACCTATGGCTGATATCTGTACGATAGACGCTTTTTGCTCAAGATTAGTCAAGCGTTATTTTTACAAACTCGGTATTGATAGAGATTTTGAAATTTTGTCTGATATTGAAAGAAATAAACTTTCTTCCGAGGCTATGAGCAAGGTTTTTGACAAGTACTATTTAGAACAATCCCCCGACTTTTTAAGGGTGGTTTCAAGGTATGCTCACAAGCGTTCTGATAGGGCGTTAAGAGAGCAAATCGAGCGTATATATTTGTTTACTAGTAGTGAAGAAAATTCTCAAAAATGGTTTGATTTGACAGATGCGTTATATACCGAAAATGGACTTATGGCTGTTGAAGACAGGTTTTTTAGAAGCATTAAAAAGCAAATAAAAACCTTTTGTTCAACCATTGAAGAATTTCAAAGGGTGGCTACCGAAAACGGTTTTATCGACTGCGTAGAATACGGCGATGCGTTAAAAGATTATTTGACGGCTTTTTCAGAAGTTAACGATTTATATTCCCTTGCAAAAATTCAACTTGACGCCCCCGTTTTTCCAAGGGCTAAAAAGCCAGAAGAAGACCATAAAAAATATAGAAACGATTTTAAAGATTACTGCAAAAAACAGTTGGAAAAAATTCAAGACGGTATTTGTCTAGTTGTAAATCAAGACGTAGCAAGGCAAAGGGTTTTAGATACTTATGCAGACTATTCGGTAATTAAAAATCTTGTGCTTGATTACGAAGAACTTTTTAATTCGTTGAAGCGTGAAGAAAATAAGTTTGAGTTTCACGATATTTCTCGATTTGCTTTGCAACTTCTTAAAGATGAAGAAGTTCGTTTGACGGTACGCGCAAAGTACGACAATATTTTTATTGACGAATATCAAGACGTAAACGCCGTTCAAGAACAGATTTTTGATTTAATTTCCAACGACAACTGCTTTATGGTTGGAGACGTTAAGCAAAGCATTTACGGCTTTCGGGGCTGTAATTGTAAACTGTTTGAAGAAAAATTCAAAAAACTTTCAAAAACGGGAAACACGGTTTGGCTCAATCATAATTTTCGTTCGGCAAATGCTATTTTAGATACTGCAAATAAAATTTTCGACGGAATAATCACGGCTGAAGATTTTGGCGTAGACTACAAAGACGCAATGCTTTTGCCGGGTGGTACTTACGCTAGCGCAGGCGACGGTAGGGTGAAATTTCATATCGTAACAAAACCAAAAAAGCAAAAACAATCCGACAAGGTTAAGGTTTACGATATTTTAGAAGATATAAACGGTGACGAGGTTGACGAAGAAGATTTAACGGCTCTTAAAGTTAAAGAGATTATTTTAGAAGAACTCGGCAAAACTTATTACGATATGAAATCTCGTACCGAAAAAAAGGTTACGCTTTCAGATATCGCCGTTTTAACTCGTAATAAAACTAATATTGCAATAAATTTAGTTGGCGGATTGGGTAAGCACGGAATAAGGGTGGTTTCTGAAGTAGAAAGCAACTGTCTTGAAGTTAAAGAGGTTAAACTTTTAATCGACTATCTTAAACTTTTAAGTTGTTTTGAACAGGAACGCCCACTCGCCGTTTGTATGCTTTCGCCTATCGGTAACTTTACTGCTACTGAACTTTCTGAAATTAAAAGTTATTCGACTGATAACGACGTCGAAGAAAAGTTTTTGGACGGCTATAATATCGTTCTTGGTAAAAATGGCGAACTTGCCGATAAAGTTCGCGAGTTTGATAAATATATTAAAGAGCAACGCTTTATTGCCGATTATTACGGTGCAAAGACTGCTCTTGAAAAGGTTATACGAGATAAAAACATTACGGCCCATGCTTTAGTCAAAAAGTTGGGTGAAGACAGGGCTCGCAAAATAGAAAGATTTTTATTCGAAGGCGTTTCTGCTAATCGTGAACTTTCCGTGGACGAGTTTTTGTATAAAATTAAAAACAGTCCGTCTAGTTTCGTTTTGGCTGAAACTTCAGGCGGTGACGCAGTTACGCTTATTACTTCGCACAAATCAAAGGGACTGGAATATCCCGTCGTTATAATCGTCGGTATGCAATCAAAATTTAACCTAAAAGATTGCGACGATAAAATACTTTTAGATAGAGACGGGGGTATGGCTCTTTACAATTTTGACGACGATGCTCGTTGTACTTCGAAAAATATTTTGCGTGAGGGGTTGAAACATCAATTATCGCAAAGGCTCGCTCAAGACGAGGTCAGACTTTTTTACGTCGCAACTACTCGTGCTAAATTTTCAATGCATATGGTTGCGGTTGAAGATAAAATACCTTTTGGGGCGTTAAAACGCAACGAGGCAAAAAAGCCTATCGACTATATCCCCGATAGCATAGTGCCAACTGTCACGCTTGGGGAAGATTTGATTTCTAGTCAAGCAAGCCCTAAACCTCAAACCGTCGTCGTTGGTAAGAAGAACGAAGACCTTTGTTCTATCGTTAAGCAAAACCTTTCTTTCGTTTATCCGTTTGAAAGGGAAGTGTCGTTGCCACTTAAAACTTCAGTTACTGCAAATCTAGACGCTGACGGCGCAATTTTGGTTGAAGAAGTTATCGGTCACACCGAGGACGAGCCTATCGTTAAAAAGCGCATTACTACTGACGAAGGTATCGTGGCGCATAAAATTATGGAACATTACGATTTTTCCTCAAACGACGATTTTGATGTTCAAATTAAAAAGATGTTAACTTTGGGTGTTATTACAAACGAAGAACTTTCTTTAATCAATAGCGATAATCTTAAAAAGGCAATTAACTTGTCGGTATTTAAGGCGCTGAAAGGTTATTCGCTTTACAAGGAACAATACTTCGTTTGCAAGTTGCCTGCTAAAGAGGTTTTAGACGACTATAACGGTGAAGAACTTATTTTAATGCAAGGTGTTATCGATTTACTTGCCGTTAAGGACGGCGACGCTATTATAATTGATTATAAGTATTCGGGTAAGAGTAAGGAAAAACTTTTGCAAACATACGCCAAACAGTTAAGGCTGTATAAAAGGGCAGTTGAAGTTTCTCTCGGAATAAGCGTTTCACGCACGGCGCTCGTAAGTTTATTATCGGGCGAAACTGTTGAAGTCGACGCATAAGTACATTTAAAGATAAAAGACGGCAAATTTTGCGCCGTCTTTTTTGTTATCATACGGTAGAGGTATAATATGTTTTATTTATGTGTGCTTGCGCCAACGCTAATTTTACAAAGTTTGATTTTTCTAATAATATGTTTTTGCGCGAAAGATAAAGTATTAAAAGAGTGGAGAATTTTTTTAGCACCGTTTTTGCTGTCGTGCCTATGTTCTTGTGGGATTTTTGGTGCGACGGTCGTTGCCGTAGAAAAATTTGTCCTAGTACATTTTTTGTCTGGATGTGCCTATTCGGTAGCGCTTTTAACTGTACAGTTTTCGGTGTTTTTGTGTATGCTAGCCAAAGACGGTAGTGCTTTGGATTTATGGTTGAAAGGTCAGCCGGATCTTGACGCGGAAACTGCTCAAAGTGGTGACTGTAAAATGCCACTAAATAGTCTTAACGGTTTAATTTTACGCAACCGTTCATTGCAAAATCAAGCCAAAACAAGTATTGATTTGGCAGAAGTTAGACATACTTTTTTGGAAGCGCAAAAAGTTGCAAACTCGGCAAGTGACTTAAAAATCTTGCGTGATGCAGACTTGATTTTGCACCGTGCCGAAAGTGGCAAACTAGTCAAAAACGAAGATTTAAGCGAGGTGGTGAGTTCGCTATTTAAAATTTTGGCGACCAAAAACTGTAAAAAAACTTCTGAAAACTCAAAAATCGTTTAATTTTTAGAGAAATTTTAAATAAAATTTAGGAAAGATTGCGCATAAGTATTGACAAACTAGCGTTATAATGTTAAAATTAGCGTGTATGTAGCGCGTCGGCGTGAGTTTGCGCGCACCTATGACGAAAATGGAGGATTATACCGTGGGAAATTTACAACAGTACATCGACGGATTCAAAGCAGCAGCGGCAATCGATAAGATTATGGTTATCGCAGTAGCGCTCGTTTTGGTATTCATGATTATCGTGATGATTCAATTAGGTGGCATCGCGAGCATTGGCAGAAAGATCAATAGGTCTATCAAAAAGGCAACAAAGGTTACCAAAAAGGTTACCAAGAAGATGAAAGGTAAAAAGGTTGTCGTTGAAGAAAGCGCATCTGCTAGACCTACTAACTTTGAAGGTTACATAAAAGCAGTTAGACCTGAACAACCTATCATCGTTAACGTAACGGCACCTGTTTCAGAAAAAACTGCTGAAGAAATCGCTATTGAAACAAAGAAGCAACTTGCTGGCGTTTGGACTGGTTATGATGATGAACCTGCTCCTAGTGAACCTGCAGTAGAAGAAGTTGTAGAACCTGTAGTAGAAGAACTGGTTGTAAACGAAGTAGTTGAAGAACCTATAATTGAAGAACCTGCAGTAGAAGAAGTTGTAGAACCTGTAGTAGAAGAACCTGCAGTAGAAGAAGTTGTAGAACCTGTAATAGAAAAACCTGCTACCGAAGAAGTGGTTGAAGAACCTGTAGTAGAAGAACCTGCTACCGAAGAAGTAGTTGCTACAGAAGAACCTACCGAAGGTAATTTCGTAGAAATTGAAAAATTACTTATTCCTAAAAAGACTCACGAAGAAAAGTATGCTGAACTTGACGAAGACAGCAAAAAGTACTATGACGCTATTATGGCTTACGCTGAATCTAAAGCAGACGTTAAGCGTCAAGCAAGTATCAATGCTGACACCGTATTCTACGGCAGAACTTGTATCGTAAAAACTCAAATTAAGCAAACCAAAGTCGTATGTAATTTCTCTATGCTTGACGCAGGTATGAAGCGTGCGCTCAAGAAAGATAAGGGTGTTGGGGTTAAGGCTAAATTCACCTCTATTAGAGTTGTTGACGCATCTTCACTTGAACTTGCTAAACAAAGCGTAGATTTCGCTTACAACGCTGCTCTTGAAGAAAAAGAATTCAAGCACCAAGAACAATTGCAAAAACGTCGTGACGCTCGTAAGGCTAAAAAAGAAGCCGAAGCAGAAGCTGCTACGACTGATGCGGAATAATCCAAATTTATAAATTAAAGGGAGCAATTTGCTCCCTTTTTTGTTTGTAAAAATAAGTTTTTTATGTGTAGTTGACATTGTAAACGCAAGTATTTGTTTTTATAATTAGAAATATCGTTAAAGTATACTTTTAACTGGTTTGCAAATACTTTTATCGTATGAAGTTAAAAGTGTTGTTACTTAAAATACTATGTTTAATAGCGTTATTGTTGCCGTTTTTTTCGACGGTGGTTTCAGCAAAGGCGCAACCCTTTTACGGCAAGACGGGTAAATCGTTTGTGTTAAGGGCTAGTTTTTCAACGCCGATACTATCTACTTCTTGCGAACGCTTGCACAATATTTGTCTTGCTTGTAAAAGTATTGACGGAACTTTTTTAGAAAGTGGAGATACTTTTTCTTTTAACGACGTTGTTGGCGCTCGGACGGAAAAACGAGGCTATAAAACGGCAAAAATTATAGTTGGTGGACGATTTGTTGACGGCGTTGGTGGAGGCGTTTGTCAAGTATCCACGACGCTTTATAACACCGCTCTGTTGGCAGGGCTTACTATCGCTGAACAGCACCCACACAGTTTATCGGTCGGTTACGTATCACCGTCGTTTGATGCTATGGTAAATTCTTCCTTTGCCGATTTAAAATTTATTAATGAAACTTTAAGCCCCATCTATATAAAAACTTTTTGCGACGGCAAAACCGTGCGTATGGAATTTTACGGAGAAGAAACTGATTTGTCTTTTGTTAGGCAAAGCGAAGTAACTTGTACAGTGACAGCCCCTGAACCTGAAGTTATTATCGACGACGGTAGTTACGGATTAAGTAGTGGCGAAGAAAAAATCATAACCTACTCTAAAAACGGATTAAAAAGCAACGGGTATTTGCTCGTTTATCGCCGAGATAAATTGCTTTATAAAAAACTTTTGCGAAGAGATTTTTATAGACCGATTCAAGGGGTAATCGTTAAAAATACGGATGAACGCTTGCCGATATGTGAAGATGAACAGTTGTCCATATTTGGTGCGTTTTCGCAATACCGTTATGTTACGAAATAGGGTAAACAACCTAAAAATATTACAAAAAAGCACCACCGTTAAACACATAACGGTGGTGCTTATTATTGAAAATTATTTTTCTTTATAATAAAGCCTGCAATGACAATAACCTTCGAAATTTTCGTCGGCAATTTGCGATTTAAATTCTTCACACATACACTTATTTTCAGGTAGTTTGCCGAGTTTGCAAGGACAATAACCGCCCTTTTTTTCTAATCCCTCACGTATTGCTTTAACTATCGTAGCGTCTTCGTTTAATCTAATTTTCATAGTAATCCCTCCAAAGTATTAACAAAATTATTATAACACTTTCGCTAAAAAATATCAATAGTATTAAAAAAAATGTGTTTAAATAAAAAAGCCTTTCTAAAGCGGTTGACAAATTTGCGTTTAAATATTATCATTTATTTAATTATTTTTACTATGGAGAGTGCTATGGATATCCCAAAGATTTTCGGTACGGACGTTTTTAATGACGAAGTAATGCGCGCAAAACTCCCTGCTGAAACTTATAATTCACTCAAAAAAACTATTGAAGAAGGCTCTCATTTAGACCCTGATATAGCGCAAATCGTTGCAAACGCTATGAAGGATTGGGCTATAGAAAAGGGCGCGACCCACTACACGCATTGGTTTCAACCGATGACGGGTATTACGGCTGAAAAACACGATAGTTTCATCACGCCTAAAAACGGTGGCGTAATTATGGAATTTTCAGGCAAGGAACTAACAAAAGGTGAATCCGACGCGTCAAGTTTTCCGTCAGGTGGCTTAAGGGCCACTTTTGAAGCCCGTGGCTATACTGCTTGGGACCCGACTTCTTACGCTTTTATAAAGGACGGTTCGCTTTGTATTCCTACGGCGTTTTGTTCGTACGGTGGGCACGCTTTAGACAAGAAAACACCGTTGCTTCGTTCAATGCAAGCAGTAAGTAAGCAAGCCGTTAGGGTACTTAAGTGTTTTGGTAAAAATCCGATTAGGGTAACTTCAACCGTCGGACCTGAACAAGAGTATTTTTTAATTGATAGAAATTTATATAACCGTCGTAAAGACTTAATTTTGACGGGCAGAACGCTTTTCGGCGCTCGTTCGCCAAAAGGTCAAAAGTTAGAAGATCACTATTACGGCGCAGTTCGTAGTAGAGTGTCCGCTTATATGAAAGATCTTGACCTTGAACTTTGGAAACTTGGTATTTACGCCAAAACCAAACATAACGAGGCAGCGCCAGCGCAACACGAACTCGCACCTATTTTTACGACGACTAACGTTTCGGCAGACCATAACCAACTCACTATGGAAATTATGAAGAAAATTGCCGAACGCCAAAACCTAGTTTGCTTATTGCACGAAAAACCTTTTGCAGGCGTAAACGGTAGTGGTAAGCACAACAACTGGTCGCTTTCAACTGACGACGGCGTAAACTTGTTTGAACCGGGTTCGTCCCCTGCGGACAACGCTCAATTTATGTTGTTTTTCTCGGCGGTAGTAAAAGCCGTTGACGAATATCAAGACCTTTTAAGAGTTTCGGTAACTTCTGCCGGCAACGACCACCGTCTTGGCGCTAACGAAGCCCCTCCTGCGATAATTTCAATGTTTATCGGGGAAGAATTAGAGGGAATTATCGACGCAATAACGCACGGCAACAAGTATAAGGCACGCGCTAAAAAGTATATGAAACTTGGCGTTGACAGTTTGCCTGAAATACCTATGGATACGACCGACCGTAATCGTACGTCGCCGTTTGCGTTCACGGGTAACAAGTTTGAATTCCGTATGCTTGGATCGTCAAACTCTATATCGGACGCAAATATAGTACTTAACACGATAGTGGCTGAATCACTTTCGCAATTTGCCGACGTTTTAGAAAAAGCCGACAATTTTAACGAGGCTTTAAATGAACTCGTAGCAGATACCATTAAAAAGCATAGACGCATTATTTTCAACGGTAATAACTATTCTGAAGATTGGGTAGTAGAGGCGAATAAGCGTGGACTTTTGAACTTAAAATCTTCCGACGTAGCAATACCGTATCTTAAGTCGGAAAAGAATATCGCTTTATTTGAAAAGCACGGCGTATTCGGCAGACAAGAACTTGAAAGTCGTACCGAAATTATGCTTGAAAACTACGCAAAAACGGTAAATATCGAGGCGCTCACAATGGTAGATATGGCGCTTAAAGAAATTTATCCTGCAGTTAACGAGTATCTTATAACTTTAGGCAAGGCAATAAAGACAAAAAAAGAAGTACTCTCTATTTGTGCGCCTGAAGAAGTTGAACTTTTCAAAAATATTACAGACTTAAACACGCTCGTTTCCAAGACGGCAAACGTTATTGACGATTGTTTAAAAACGGCAAAGACTTTGCACGGAACGGAGGCTGTTGCTCATTATTATCGCGACGTTATTTTCGAAAATATGCAAACTTTGCGTACCTATTGCGATAAACTTGAAAGGATGGTCGGCAAAGAGTATTGGCCTATGCCTACTTACGACGATTTGTTATTTTCGGTATAAAATAAGTAGTTTATAAAAAGCAGTTTTCGGACTGCTTTTTTAATTGAAATAAAAAAACACATTTTTTGTGCTAAAATATACAGTAAAAAGTTTATATACTACTTGAAATTACTTTTTATCACGATATAATTTAAATACAAGGGTGTATTTTTATTAAAATAGCAACCACAATAAAATTAACAGCAATATTTTTATAGTATTATAAATGTTCTTATGTTAAAATTATAATGACAAAATTATCAACGCTAAAGCAGATACAAGCGAACCTAGCGCACAAGAATCACTCGTTTACCAACTTGACTTTGCAGATTCTGCAAACAGAATGGATAACGTAAGTGGTTCTTCGGTTGCAGATGCAACTTTAGTAACCGACGGCACTAACGCTACTTTTACGGAAAATGCTATTAACGGCAAAACAGCACTTAACTTAACCAAAGCAGGCGCTCAAAAGAACTACGTTACCATCCCTGGTGAAGTAATTAATCACGACAGCGTAACTATTACTGCTTGGGTTAAGCAATCAAAGGACATTGCGGAATGGTCTAGACCTTTCAGCGTATATACCGACGGTTCACACCGTATGGAAGTTATGCCTTTCGCGCAAAACGGTTTATTAAACGTTTCTTTAGTAAACGGTACTCCTATTACCTACCAAGGTCAAGACAGTATTACCTGTTCTAATACTAGAAAGGCTGATGATACTAACTACTATTCAACTAGAGGTAATCTTACTTCAGTTTACGGCGCTTGGGCACACTATGCGTATGAATTCACGCCGGATACCTTTAATTACTACGTAAACGGCGTTGATGCGATTGCCTACTTTAAAAACGGAGTATTAAATTATCCTTGCACACTTGAAAGCGCTACGATTAACGTAAATTATCAAAGGGTTTACAAACTTTCGGGTACGCTTACGGGCTACAACGGCAATAATACCTTTAAGGTTTATAAAGGCACGGTGATTACGCTTACGGGCGATAACGGAAGTTATACGACTATCGTGGGTGATAATGGTTATTATTCGTTTGACGGCGTAGTTGCGGGCGATTATATTTTAGCACACGGTCAAGTTAAGCACTCTATTAGCGTTACGGCGGATAAGGCTAATGGGGATTATACCATACATTATACAATTTCTGCTGATAAATACGCGTTGACTTATACTGAACAATTACCTACTAACTACGACGCCGATCAATACTATTATAACGGTTTAAGAGGTAGGGATTGTCCAGACCCTGCGGTTATTAAAATTACCGATACGCGTAGTGAATATTACGGTCAATTCTTCTTATACGGTACGACTAGTATGGGAAAGAGAGGGTTTGCTACTTTTAAGAGTTCGGACTTAATTAACTGGGAATACGTTTCACTTGCTTTCCCTATTTACGACGGTTGGGAAGAAGGCGAATTATGGGCGCCTGAAGTAATTTACGACGCTGAAGTTGATAGGGCTAAATACGGTCTTGGCGAAGGTAAAGGCGTTTACTATATGTTCTATTCGGCAGGTAGCAAGGTTGCTGGTTTAGGTTACGTTTGCTCGCTTGGTTTAGGCGTTTCGATTTCACCTGCAGGTCCTTTCGTTAGATACGTTGGTACTGATAGTTTGGGTAGAACTATAGATAGATTTACTCCTTGGATGGACGGCGTAACGGTAAACAACAAAATTCAAAGCGAATACGGTGTTTACGGTGGTCACAATATTGACCCTACGCCGTTTATTGACCCAGAAACAGGGGATAGATATTTATTTATGACTGCAGTCAAAGCCTGCAAAATGATTGACGGCGATTGGGCGCAAATGGATTACGATAGTTTCAAACTCATCGTTAGAAAGGACAACGAAATGGTTGACACTTCGTCTAAAGAATTCGTTACGACGACGAACGAAGGTCCTCAAGTGGTTTATCGTGACGGTAAGTATCACTTAAGTATTAGTGTTAACGGTTATCAAGAAAAGTCATATTCAGTAATACAACTCGTTGCTGACGACGTTATGGGACCTTATAGAAAACTTTCAACTGCTGAAGGTGGGGTGCTCTTGAGTTCCGTTTACGGCAATACTCCATCGCACGCACTTGGCAATGAACAAAATAGTATTGATAACTTGTCAGGTCCTGGTCACCACTACTTAATTCAAGTTAACGGTCAAATGTATATCGTATACCACAGACACGTTTATACGCAATCTGCAGACGGATTGAATTATCAATATCCTGTAGCAGAAGGTCAATACAAGCCTAGATACGTTACGATTGATAAGGTTGAATGGGTTAAAAATGCTAACGGTCTTGAAGTTATGCGTATGGTACCTACGACTTCCGTTCAATCAAAATTCTACGGACTTGGTTCTAATTACGATAATATTATAGGAGATGCTACGATTAAGGTATCTTCAGGTCAAAACGCAGAATATTTAACTGACGGACTTATCCTTGCGTACGATATGGACAAGGCGTACTTTGGTGAATTTACGGCAACGCAAAGCGTTACTATTACCATAAGTTTTGATACTTATAGAACGGTTGCTGGGTTAATGGTTTATAACAGTAAGTATTATGATTCTATGTTTACGAGCATTGCTAGGGTAGAGTTTGATAGCGTTAAAGACGGCGTGTTTAAAACTGCTTACGCTGAAAATATAAGTTACTCTGATGCGTACTACGATAGCGTTAAAGGACTTTCTTACCCTGGTGGCGCAAGCGTTATGGATTTTGACGACTTGCTAGTTAAAGAAATTAGGATTAACATTGAGATTCCACAAGGCAAAACTAAACTTGCGTTGAGTGAAATTTCCGTATTAGGTATTCCTAACAACTAATTAAAATTTAACTTTGGGCGATAATTTTCGCCCAAAGTAAACTAACGAAGATGTTTAAAAGATTTTTAAGTTATTACAAACCGCATAAATTAATTTTTACGCTTGATTTAATCGCTGCGTTATTTATTGCGATAATCGGGGTTTTTTATCCGATTATTACACGGACTATGCTTAATAATTTTATTCCTAATAAAAAATACGATTTAATCGTATTTGCAGGGGTTGGGTTGTTGGCGCTGTATTTGATTAGGATGTTATTAAATTACTTTATGCAATACTACGGTCATATGATGGGTGTCGGCATGCAGTCGCAAATGCGTACGGATATGTTCAAGCACCTTGAAACTTTGCCGTATAAGTTTTTTGACGATAACGAAACGGGTAAGATTATGTCCCGTATTACCAGCGATTTGTTTGAAATTAGCGAACTTGCTCACCACGGGCCTGAAAGTCTTATAATGTCAAGTATATCGGTGGTTATTTCGTTTATATACTTATCGTCTATACATCTTTGGTTAACATTGATAGTTTTTTCCTGCGTACCGTTTTTGTTCGTTATAACGCTTACATTAAGGCGTCGTATGCGTAAGGCTTTTAAAGAAAGTAGAAAGGCGATTGCTGAAATTAACGCATCCGTTGAAAGTAGTATTTCAGGTATTAGAACGACAAAGGCTTTTAACAACTATCAAATGGAGCACGATAAGTTCCAAGTAGGAAACAAGGCGTTTATTAGCGCAAGGAAAGACGCTTATCACGCAATGGGTAGATTCCACTCGATGAATACTTTCGTTACTGACGTATTTAACGTGGTGGTGTTGATTGCCGGTGGTTTGTTTTTATACGCAGGGGATATTGCTTTTGGCGATTATTCGGCATTTATAGTTTCGGTGAATATTTTTATTGCGCCTATTATGACGCTTATAAATTTTACCGAGCAGTTCCAAAACGGCGCGTCGGGGTTTGAAAGATTTTGCGAGATTATGGACGTTAAGCCGGAACAGGACTGTGACGGTGCTACTGAATTAAAAGATATAGTCGGTGATATTGAATTTAAGGGCGTTTCACACTCATACGTAGAGGGTGCTGAAGTATTAAATAACGTTACCTTTAAAATTTGCGCAGGCAAAAAGTTTGCTTTGGTTGGACCTTCGGGTGGTGGAAAGACTACTATTTGCCATTTGTTGCCACATTTTTACGATATTTCAGACGGCGAAATTTTAATCGATGGTAAAAATATACGTTCGTTTACTTTGTCGTCTTTAAGACAGAATATCGGTATCGTTCAACAGGACGTGTATTTGTTTAATTCTAGCATACGAGATAATATTTTATACGGCAGGCCTGATGCTACTGAAGAAGAAGTTATCGAGGCGGCTAAACGGGCGAATATACACGAGTTCGTTTCTAAACTTCAAGACGGTTACGATACCATTATCGGTGAGCGTGGCGTTAAACTTTCGGGTGGGCAAAAACAAAGGCTTAGTATTGCTAGGGTATTCCTTAAAAACCCTCCGATGCTTATTTTGGACGAAGCGACTAGCGCGCTTGACAATACTACCGAAATTTTAATTCAAGACGCTCTTGACGAACTTTGTAAAGGTCGGACTACTATCGTCGTTGCGCATAGGCTTTCAACGATAAAGAACGCCGACGAGATTGCCGTGGTTGCCGACGGTAAAATTACTGAACAAGGTACGCATAAAGAACTTATGGAAGTCAACGGCTTGTATGCTGAACTTTATAGTAAACAGTTTAGAGAAGATGAGTAAAAGGAGTTTTGTATGAGAGTAAACCTTAAGCCAAAGTCTTATATTTATCCGTTACCAGTTTTAGTGGTGGGAACTTACGACGAAAACGGCTTGCCTGACGCTATGACGGCTGCGTGGGGTACGGTGTGCGATACTGCGCAAGTGTGCATATGTTTAAGCGCAACGCATAAAACCGTTAAAAACCTTTTAAAAACTAAAGATTTTACGGTGTTTGTGGCAGATGAAAAAAATCTCGTTCAATCGGATTTCGTTGGGATAGTTTCAGCAAACGATAATCCAAATAAACTCGTTAAAACAGGTTGGACTGTTGCTAAAAGCGAGTTTATAAACGCTCCGATTATAGAAGAATTGCCACTTTGTTTAGAGTGTAAACTCATCAGTTACGACGCTGAAACCGAACTTTGTATAGGTGAAGTGGTTAACGTTTCGGTTAGTGATGATATCTTGACCGACGGTAAAATTGATTTAAATAAGTTTAAGCCGATTTGTTACGATTGTAGTGGGCACGGTTATTATACGCTCGGTAAAAAGGTTGGTAAAGCCTTTGTTGACGGGCTTAAGTTAAAGTAGTATAAATACTTCTTTGTAATTTAGATAAAAAATAAAAGCGGTTTGACCGCTTTTTTATTGCTATAAATTACTTATTGATTTTAAATCACGCTTTAATATATTATATAACTTTTTAGAATTTTGCTTTTTAGTAAGTTTTGATAGTAACTCTAAATTAACCGTAACGAATTGATTTGCAAGCGCGTCGTTAAAACTTTGTGTTGCGAAAAGTTCACCGTATAAATCGGTGTATTTATTGCCTTTATCAAGGGCGCAAAAACTTTCGTAAAAATTGCGTTCAATATTATCTAAATCCATTAAAGTGTAATTCGCTGGGGTGCTTAAAAGTAATAAAAGTTTATTCATTGGGCGCTCCTTTTTTATTGCCGTAAAGTTTGGCGTTTAGTTTTTTAAGTTTGTCTAAATGTAATTCTTCCCGTTCTTTGATTTGTGTTAAAATTAACGATACTTCGGGATTTTTTATCGCAGTTAGAACTTGTTTGTATAATCTTACCGATTGTATTTTTAAGGCTATATCGTCTAGTAGCATTTGTTTTGCACCGTTGGTGTACGCCACGGTTGCCGTCGTAAAGTATTTGTATTTATCGTTCGGACTATCGGTATAAATAGGATCTACACCGAGCGATATAAAGGTGTTGGCTAGTGTGTCTATGTGGGTTAAATCATCGGCGATAATATCGTTTAGTAATTGTTCGACTTCCGTCAAATTTTTATTCTTAAAATAGGCTAAATGGTATTTTAGTTGCAGTACGGATTTTAGTTCGCCTTGTTCGCTTGCATACAGTTTGCCTAGTGTTTTTGCCGTGCGTAAATCTGCTTGGCGTAAAATCTTGGGGTAACTTTCTTGGGGTATTGGTCGGTAGGTCATCGCGCGCTCCTTTAACGATATTTTACGGTGCAAAAAGTTGCTCTTATTGCAAGGCGAAAACGATTTCGCACAGTGTATAGTATTCAAAAGTTCACTTTGTCGGTGATTGATTATCGGCTTTAAGTTTAAAAAACCTTGGTTTTGCGTGTTTTTAGCCGTTTTTTGTGAGTTTTGAGTGATTATAAAAAATTTTTTTAAAATCCGAACATATGTTTGACTTTTTCAAAAAGGCGTGTTATAATATAATCGCAAGGGGGAAATATCGTGATTGATTCAGAAAGGTTAAGGATATTAACGGAATCGGCAAAGTATGACGTGTCATGTTCGTCGTCAGGCTCAAAGCGTAGTGGCCAAGGTCGTATGGGTGATTGCTCATATGCAGGTATATGCCACTCGTTTACTTCCGACGGCAGATGTATTTCTCTTTTAAAAATTTTGTTGACTAACCGTTGTTGTTACGACTGTTTATACTGTGTTAATCGTAGAACGGCTGACGTACCTAGAGCGTCTGCAACGCCCGATGAAATTTGCGAACTCGTTATGAACTTTTACAAGCGCAATTACATAGAGGGATTGTTTTTATCTTCGGCTGTGGAAAAAAGCCCAGACTATACTATGGAAAGGCTTTTAGATACCGTGATACGCTTGCGTAAGCAATATGGATTTGGCGGGTATATTCACCTTAAGGGTGTTCCTGGGGCGGATAGACTATTGATAGAACGCGCAGGCAAGTACGTCGATAGGATGAGTTTTAATATAGAACTTCCATCTGAAAATAGTTTAAGGCTACTTGCACCACAAAAAAGCAAGAAAACGATTATCACGCCGATGCGCCAACTTGCTGATCCTATCTATAACGAACCACCTTATAAAAATCGCCGTGGTTTTTTGCCGGCAGGGCAGACAACTCAAATGATAGTGGGGGCATCGCCTGAAACTGATGGGCATATAATAAAATTGTCGCAAGCGCTTTACGATAATTTCAAATTAAAAAGAGTTTATTATTCTTCGTACGTGCCAACCAATTTTGAAACGCAATATCTACCACAAAAACAGGCGGGACTACTGCGTGAGCATAGGTTGTATCAAGCCGATTGGCTACTTCGGTATTACGGGTTTTCAGCAAAAGAACTTTTAGACGAAAATGAAAATTTCGAGCAAGGGTATGACCCTAAATGCCATTGGGCGATTAAAAATATACATCTTTTTCCGATAGAAGTTAACACGGCGCCGTATGAACTTTTAGTGCGTGTGCCCGGTATCGGTATTAGGTCGGCAAAGCGCATAGTTACGGCAAGGCTTTCTGGTAAACTTGATTATGAACATTTATCAAGGATGCGCGTCGTCTTAAAAAGGGCGAAACATTTTATTACTTGCAACGGTAAGTTCTTTGGGACGGACGACGCTTTCGCTATAAAAAACTTATTGCTTTTATCTCACGAAAGTGAAAATTACGAACAGTTGACGCTGTTTTCTGATAATGAAACTAAAAACAGCGTTATTACGGGGGAATTATGATTGTTTACGAAATTGAAAAATCATTGAACGGTTTATTAACTGCTTTATTTGAAAGTTACCTTTATAAAGAAGTGCCTGATTTGGTTTCGGCAGACGGTAGTTATCAAGTTAAGTTTGATACGGTTATTCGTCAAATTAAGCCTGATGAAGAGCGCGCGAACCGTGTTAAAGTTGCCATTATGAAATATTCTAACGAATATACTTTGGATATGGTTAGAACGGTTTTAAGGTCTTGTTCAGAGCGTAAATTTACCGTTTGTTTTAATTATTTAAGGGCAATCGTTGAAAATCGTCGTGATATCGCTTATGAACTTGGCTCGGCCCCTACGGTAGAGTTTAACGAACTTAAAGATAGGGTTAGGTTAGAAGTACATAGATTTAAGGGTTTTTTAAGGTTTAGTGAAACCGTAGACGGCTACTTGTTTGCTAAATTTAAGCCCGATAACGATATTATCGATTTACTCGCCCCACATTTTATGAAAAGATTTAAGTTTCACTCCTTTTTGATTTACGACGAACGCAGAAATAGGGCGGTGGCTTACCAAAACGGTCAGGCTAAATACTTCGTTCCAAACAAGCCTATTGGCGTTTGCTTTGGGCGTGAAGAACTTGATTATCGCGCTTTGTTTAGGGAATATTTTGATGCCGTTGCTATTAAATCTAGAAAAAATCAAAAGTTGCAACGCAATTTTTTGCCGGTTAGATATAGGAATTCTATGACGGAATTCGGCAATATTCAATAAATAAATATCCCCACGTTTGACGTGGGGATATTTATTTGCTAATATTATTTCAAATTATACGGCTATAAGAAAAAATTAAAGTTATTTTAAATTTTGTTTGATAAAATTATTTAAAAATTTTTATAATAGTGGTATAATAATACCGTAAGAACTAAAAAGGTTGAAAGGAGAATTTTATGAGTCGTTTATTCGGAACAATTTCCCGCGGGGTTAGAGCACCGATTATAAATGAAGGTGATGATATCGTTAATATCGTAGTTAACGCCGTTTTAGACGCATCAAGGGAAGAAGGCGTTGCTTTCCGTGATAAAGACGTCGTTGCGATGACGGAATCTGTCGTTGCAAGGGCGCAAGGTAACTATATTACCGTGGATGATATTGCTACTGACGTTAAAAATAAATTTGGTGGTGAAACCGTTGGCGTTATTTTTCCTATCTTAAGCCGTAACCGTTTTTCCGTTTGCTTAAGGGGTATTGCTAAAGGTTGCAAAAAGGTTATTATTATGCTTTCTTATCCATCAGATGAAGTTGGCAACCACTTAATTAGTCTTGACATGATTGATAAAGCAGGCGTTAATCCGTATAGCGACGTTTTAGATACTAAAAAGTACCGTGAACTTTTCGGCTACGTAAAACATCACTTTACAGGTGTTGATTACGTTGAATATTATGAAAGTCTCGTTCGCGAAATGGGCGCTGATTGTGAAATTATTTTTGCAAATAATCCAAAGGCTATCCTTAAATATACCAAAAAAGTGCTTTGTTGTGATATTCACACTCGTTTCCGTACCAAGCGTATCTTAAAAGACGCTGGCGCTGAAGTAGTGCTTGGTATGGATGACATCTTAAACGCACCTATCAACGGTAGTGGTTACAACCCTAACTACGGTTTGCTTGGCTCTAATAAATCAACCGAAGATAAAATTAAACTTTTCCCAAGAGATTGTCAACCTGTTGTTGACGCTATTGCTGAAAAACTTAAAAAGGCTACTGGCAAAAACGTTGAAGTTATGGTATATGGTGACGGCGCTTTCAAGGACCCTGTGGGTAAAATTTGGGAACTTGCAGACCCTGTAGTTTCACCTGCGTACACCAAGGGGCTTGAAGGTACTCCACACGAACTTAAACTTAAATACCTTGCAGATAACGATTTTGCTGACCTTTCTGGTGAAGAACTTAAACAAGCAATTATCAATAAGATTGCTGAAAAAGACGAAAATATCGTTGGTCAAATGGGTACTACGCCTCGTCAATTAACCGACCTTATTGGTTCGCTTTGCGACCTTACCTCTGGTTCGGGTGACAAGGGTACTCCTATTATTTGGATTCAAGGTTACTTTGATAACTACACTTCCGACTAATTAAATAAAAATTAAAAGAGTTCCTTTTAGGAACTCTTTTTCTATTTATTTTTTGCTTGTTCGTAACGGGCGTTTGCTTTTTCAATTCTTTCGTTTGCTTTTTCAATTTGCTTTTCACGCTCTTCTTGCATTTTTGCTTGGCGCGCTTTAGGGCTCATTTTTGCTTCTTCCCATTGCGCTTTTGATTCTGCCTTTGCAGCGGCAAAATTAGCCTTATCTACTTCGTGTTGTGCCTTTGTGCTTTCCTTCATATCAGAAAAAGCCTTCTTAAAAAATTTGATAATTCCCATTGTTTTTTCTCCTTTGATTTTTATTTGTTCAACAAACTGTCGGACAGTTCAAAAATTTTCGGTGCATATTTGTTTTTTCTGCTTTTTAAAATCTTTTTGTACATAGGGTAGTTGATTGATACGAGCAAAATACCCAAAAGTCCAACGCCGATACCGAGTGGCATAGCGAAAGAAAGCGATGCACCGATAACTTTCATTGCTAAACACATTCCCGTGCCAAGTACGAGTGATGAAATTGAACCGAAAACGTACGCAAAGATTTGCGCAGGGCGTTTTGCTTTTTTGTCGAGTTCTTTTAATTTGTCAAAGTTAGTGTTTTCCTTTACGGTGTAACTTGCGCGGATTTTTTCAATAGTTTTAATTTCAGTAGTCATTTTTGTTCTCCTTATTTTTTGTACTTGTATTATACGCAACGGTTGTTTAAGTTTTAATAAAATACTGTAAATGGTTTGATAAGGTTTTGTAAAGATTTTGTAAATTTACTTTTTTGCAAAAAAATCGGACGAATAGCGTCCGATTTAAGTTTTTATTAAATTATTTGTCCATTTCATTTAAAAGTTCTTCCGAAAGGCGTAAAATTTCTTCACCGTATTTTGCTTTGCCTTTGTTTAATGCTAATTTATAAACGGGGTAGGCAATTGCTATCAACGGTGTGCCAACGACCATAAGTACGATACCCCAACGCCAAATGCTCCACTCTAAAATCATAGTAAGCCCAAGCCCAAAAGTTAAAATGCCAACTACACCCAAGCAAAGCGACCAAATTATAGCCGTGTTTTTTACAAGTCCGTCTAATCGTCTTAATCTTTCAAGTTTGGTTTCTGTTTTTTCTTGCGGAGCGTATTGACGGCGAATACTGTCAATTTCTTTTCGTTCGTTTTCTGTTGGGGCAGAATATTTAAAGTTGAATTGGTTGCTCATTATTCGTATTTTCCTTTTGTATTTCTATCATTTTTTTGTGCGCAAAGACTATCATATAAACGCCTATCGTTATAGATAGCGCGCTAACTACTATGCCCGTCATTGTGTTAAATAAAGAGATGTTAACGTCACCCTCGCTAAACATAGTTAAAAGCGCTGTTTGAAGGGCTAAAATAGACACGAGGGCATCTACTAAATTGATGTTTCTAATCGCTCTAACAGTTAAATCCATTTGCTTGTGTGCTTTAACTAGCGTAATTATTGCAATCGTTATTTTGTAAAAAGCGTACGCTGCGTAGGCAAAAATCGTCCAGCCCATATAGGTAAAGTGTGCGTCCGAAAAAATCATTTGCGCTATCGCTGACGATAAAGCAATGTTTAAAATTAGTGTAATAATACCACTATTTCTATAAACTTTTGCTTTTATATATTCGTCATTTTGTGCCTTATCTTTTTTGCTAATTCTATTTTTATGGTAAGTTAAAACTCCACCACGTAAAAATGCAAGCGAAATGTAGAAGGTAGCAAGCGCGCCATACCATATAGAACGGTTTTTAATACCCATATATGCGTTGAAAGCGCTAAATAATAAACTCATAAAAAACGAGCCGATTGCAAAAATTACCGTTCTAAAGCCAAAGTTGCGTAGCAATCTATGGGTGAACTCGTGGCTTTCTAAAAAAGCGACGGTATTTTTTTTGATTTTTGGAAATAGTGGTATTATAAGATAAACACTATACGTAAGCGTTACGCCTGCTATGCCGAATAATATATACGCTACTATTGCTAGTGCGCTATTTTCAAAGCCCAAAGCAACTAGAGTTAGCGAAAGCGTTGCGCTTAATATAGTTACGATAAAGGTCAAAACTTTTGCCCAAGTTGGGGGATTTAATATGTTTTTGAAAAGTTCGCGAAAATTAATTTTCATATACTACGTCCTTTAACAAAATTGTAAAAGTACTGCCTTTGTTAAGTTCGCTTTGAACGGAAATTTCACCACCTAAAATATCTATTACTTTTTTAACGAGCGCAAGCCCAAGCCCGTTGCCTTGCGTCGCGTGTGAAGTATCGCCTTGATAAAACTTTTCAAAAATCCTTGCTCCGACTTCACTAGTAATGCCACAACCCGTATCTGCAACTTTGATTTCGGCATTTTTGCCTATACGCTTTAACGATACGTCTACTTTGCCATTGTCGGGGGTAAACTTTATTGCGTTTGAAATAAGATTGTTCCAGACGATTTCCAATAAACTTTTTGAAGAATAAATATTAACTTCGTCAAAATCGCAGTTTAGGTCGATATTCTTCTTTTCTATTAAAGTTTCAAACTCAACGACGCTATTTGCAAGCGCTTCCGTTAAATTGAACGCTTCGTGTTTTTCTTGAATTTCTTGATTTTCAAGTTTGTTTAATTTTAATATATTGGTTATTAAGTCGGTTATACGCTTTGATGCCGTAATTAAGGTTTTTGCATAACTTTTTTTAGTTTCGCTATCAAGTGTGTCGTCTTGAAGTAGCGTTGCATAGTTTTGTATAACTGCAAGTGGCGTTTTGATTTCGTGCGAAACGTTTGAAATAAAATCAGTTTTTAAAACTTCGTTCTTTTGAAGTTCCGTTGCCATTTTATTTAAGTTTTCCATAATCAAATCGTACTCGTTATACTTGCTGTATTCGTGCGTAATTTCAAGCCTAGTCGAAAAATCACCGTCGGCTATCTTTTTAGTAGCGCTTAAAATTTTTTTCGTTGGACGGTCAATCATAATCTTTCTTCTGCACCAATCAAAAACTGTGCAAAAGGTCGATAAAATAATAATTTCTATTAAAATAAGTACGGCGATTAGTGCTACACTTTGCGTTCTTTGAGTTATATAGTCGTAGCACAAAATTGCTATTTGCATAATAATTGCAATCAATACGAAAAAAGAAAACATTCCTACAAAATTTATGCTAGAAGAACGGGGTTTGTTTTGTTTCATTTTAATACCACCTTATAGCCAAGCCCGTGAACGGTGGCAATTTCAAACCCGTCGCATTGAGATGTCTTTTCACGCAGTTTTGCCATATACACGTCAACCGTTCTAGAGGTCGTTGAAGAATCGTAGTCCCAAAATTCAGCCATAAGAGCTGAACGGGTAAAGGTCTTTTTAGGGTAGGAAAGCATTTTGAATAAAATGTCAAATTCTCTAACCGTAAGCGCAATTTCTTCGCCACTTAAGGTTGCCGTGCGTTCTTCAATATTCATAGAGAAGTTGCCTATTGTAATTTCCTTTTCAGTTTCAATTTTGGCGCGTCTTAAAATTGCCTTTACAGTCATAAGCAATATGTCTATGTCAAAAGGTTTGGTTACGTACTCGTCAATTCCTATGTTGTAGCCAAGTATTTTAGACGGTTTATCGTCTTTCGCCGTCATAAAAATAATAGGGGTGGTTTTGTCGGTCGTGCGTACGCTTTCAGCAAGTTCAAAACCGTTCACTCTCGGCATCATTATATCGGTCAAAAGAAGGTCGCATTTTTCTTCTTCCATTTTTTCAAGCGCTTCAAGTCCGTCAAAGCATGAAACCACATCGTACCCAGCGTTGCGTAGGCTTGTCGAAACAAATCTGTTTAAGTCTGTGTCGTCTTCAACTACAAAAATTTTTATCATAAGAATTCTCCTTATGCTCATATTATACTGAACATATTATAACAAATTGTTTGTAAAATGTTAACGAATTGTAAAAGTAAAACCGAAAAGTGTTGTAATAAAGTAAAAAAACTTGGGGAGTACCAAGTTCTTCTTTTGATTTAATCTAAAGATTGATTTTTGTAAGCAAGTGGGGTTGCACTTGTTTCATTTTTAAACTTTTTAATAAAATGACTTGCGCTTTTGTACGCTAAAACTTCCGAAACTTCTTTAACTGAAAGGTTGGTGTTTTTTAAGAGTTCTTTTGCAAAGTCGATACGCTTTTTAGCGATATAGTCAATCGGCGCGTTACCCGTTACGTTAGAAAATGCGTTTATTAGCGCCGTATGTGAGCAAGGGTAGTCTTTGTAAATGTCGTAAATACGGGCGTTTACGTAGTGGTTTTTATCTGCTAACTTTTGCATATGAAGGGCAAAATCTTCAATCTTTTTACCGAACTCAAAAACTGCAAACTCTCTAGAAAGGTCGAAAAAAACACTGCCTATTACAGTAAATAATAAGTCGGTGTTGTCTGAAGAAAAATTATTTTCGTCGCTTAACAGGTGGGTTAAATATTCCGTCGTTGTGCTTGATAAACTTGATAAAATCGCATTTTTTTGTTCCAAAAAGTTTTTCAACGGTGCGCTATGCGAAAGATAATTTGTTAATCTGTCGCTTTCTACGGTGATGGCAAAAGTACCGTTTTTGCTGTCTGAAACCTTTTTAAGTGTAAACGGAAAACCTGCTTTGACTATTAAAATATCGCCTTTTTTTAACGCGTATTTTTTATCGGCAAAAGCCAGCGAATAACCGTTTGTGGTTAAGATTAGCGTGTAACGGTTGCTCGAAATACGACACTCGGTAGTGTCGGTTAAAGATATTAAAGTTGCGTCTTGCCCGTCAAGAGTGATGGCAAGTGGTCTTTTTTGTAAATTGTTCATATTTAGATTTTACGCTTTTTTAATAAAAAAGTCAAACTATTTAAATGGTTTATAAAAACGATATTAGTAATTTTAAGCAAAAAAAGGCAACGGAGAGTTGCCTTTTTTAATTTGTTATTAATTAGTCAAAATCTACAACGTCAAGTGACGGACGGTTTTTGTATGCGCCTTTGGTAAAGTCAGGGATATCTACCATCTTGCCGGTTTTGATTGATTCTTCCGACAAGCAAGTGATAACCATCCAAGCGGCAGCGTCGTATACGTCAAGTTTAGGTTCGGTACCGTTTAAGATGCTTTGCGCAAAGTGTTGTAAGGTAAAGTAGTCCATACCACCGTGGCCGGTTTTTCGTTGTTCTTCAGAGAAATTCTTCCAAATAGGTGCAGAGTATTGTTCTTTATAATTTTCGTCGTTACAATGTACTCCCCTTGCGTTCCATTCGTTTTCACCGTCAATGTAAAGGGTGTGGGCAAGTTCACTATACATACCTTTTGTACCGTGAACTGAAAATTCTCTTGAATAAAAGCGAGGAAGCGAAGTATCTAATTTAAGTGCGATGGTAGTGCCGTCTTCACAAGTTATTAAGGTGTTTACGACGTCGCCTTGTTTAAAGTCAACCGATAGAAGTGATTGATCGGTGGTTTCCGGATTGCGTCTTACGTAGTCGGTAAGTCCTTGTTGTTTTGATGCAACAGAGAAAAGTTTTAACATACGGTTACCACGGTTAATATTCAAAATCTTTGCTATAGGGCCGAGTTCGTGTGTTGGATAGTTTTCACCGTTACGCTCTATGTAGTTTTTTAATCTGTAGTGGCGATTTTCTTTGCCTTTGGTAACTTCTTCACGAAGGTCGTGAGAGTATGCTCCAGAGCAATGAGAGATTGAACCTAAAACGCCTTTTCTAACCATATTGGTAACTAAAAGTTCCCATTCACCAAAGCAACAGTTTTCAAGGAACATAAACGGAGTTTTGGTTTTTTCGTAAGTTTCAACGAGTTCCCAAAGTTCTTCTTGATTATATGCGCCACCGACTTCCATAGCGGTTGCTTTTCCCGCTTTTAACGCGTCGATTGAAACTGAAACGTGAGTTTCCCACGAAGTAGAAACTAAAACTGCTTCAACTTCTTCACGATTAATAACTTCAAGGTAATTGGTGGAACCGAAAGGAGTCGTCCCTTTTGCATCAAACACGCGTTTTTGAGCGTCTTCAACTCTATCTTGAAAATTGTCGCTTACTGCAACGATTTCAATTTCAGGTAATGCTTTAAGTATGGTTGACATAAGGCCAGAACCTCTTGAACCTAAACCGATCACTGCTAATTTTAAAGTTTTCATAATAAATCCCCTTTGTACGGTGCAACAATATTATAATACAAAAAAAACAAATTGTAAATATGTAATCTCAAATAAAAACTGTGTTTTTTTGCATAAAATATGCATAAGTTTTTACTTGGCTATTGACTAGAGACGATTTTGGTTGTATTATATAAGCAAAGGATGGTGCTTTATGGCTCAAAAAGAAATTAAAAAATACATAAGTAAAACTTTTTACGACGAACTTGAAAAAGAACTTTTTATTAGGGATTTCGGTTATAATGATTTTAATTACATAGAACCACAAAAATATCCGTCGATTAGGTCTAATTACGTTCTTCATTACGTGTTTAGTGGCGAAGGGACTATGTTGGTGGACGGTTCAACTTTTCACATAAAAGAAAAGCAGTTTTTTATGGTGCCTAAAGGTTATTCAGTTTTATACTATCCTAATCCAAATAATAAGTGGAAATACGCTTGGTTTTCAATTGAAGGGGAACTTGACGGGTTATTCGTTGATAGGATGGGTTTTAGTATAAACGAGCCTGTAAAACAAGCGCCACAAACTTTTAACGAAAGGCTTTTATACGATATCGCGTGTGAATACGACGAAAACCGTTCAGTTTCATACTACACGGTTAAATCTGCTTTTTACGCTTGCTTGGGTGTGCTTACTGAACCACAAAGATGCGTTACGCCGGCTATGAGTATAGTTGCACAGGCTAAAAAGATTATTGAAATGAATTATACGGATGGTGGTTTTAATATAGATAGTATTTCGACGGCACTTAACGTGAGCCACTCGTATTTGTCTAAAATTTTCAAAAAGTACGCAGAAGAAACTCTCGCATCCTACCTTATAGGCGTTAGGCTTAATAAGGCTAGAGAACTTTTAACTAAAACTTCTTTAAGCGCAAAAGAGATTGCTTATTCAGTTGGCTATAACGACGAAATACACTTTTTTAAAGAGTTCAAAAAGCGATTTAATCAAACGACAAAACAGTATAGGTTGGGTATTCAAGAATAACGAATTTACAACAAAAAGGGACGATTTTACAATAAAAATCGTCTTTTTAATTGTAAAATAAAGTAAAAGCAAATTAGGCTAAAAGGGGTACTATATGATTTTAAGTGAACAAATTTTAAGGGATAAAATTTTAGGCTGTTTTAACGGTAAAAATGCAGGTGGTACGCTTGGCGCTCCGTTCGAGTGCAAAAGGGGGACTTTTCCTGTGGATTATTACACTCAAAAAGATATTGACCATAATCCACCACCAAACGACGATCTTGACTTGCAACTCTGTTGGCTTAACGCCGTTGAGGTGTACGGCGGCAAAATTACTTCCGATATTTTGGCGGATTATTGGGAAACATATATCATTCCCGCTTGGTCGGAATACGGCATTGCTAAATCAAATTTAAGGGCAGGTTTAAGGCCCCCTTTTTCGGGTAAAATCAATAACTATTTTGGGGTTTCAAACGGCGCTTATATTAGAAGTGAAATTTGGGCGTGTCTTGCACCTGGTAATCCTGAACAAGCAGTAAGTTACGCGTATTTAGATGCAACCGTTGATCACACGGGGGACGGCGTCTGGGCGGAAATGTTCTTCGCTGGCTTGCAATCGGCGGCGTTCGTTGAAAGTAATAAGGAAAAACTAATTGATATAGGTCTTTCGTATATTCCTAAAGACTGTGGTGTAACTAAAGCCGTTAGATTTGTTCAAGACTGTTACAAAAACGGGTTGGATTTTGAGTCTGCAAGAATAAAAATGATGAAGGATTTTCCGTCTAGTTTTGGTTGGTGTTTTGACAATAAGAGTGAGAGAGTTAGACATAACGAAGTTTTAGAACTTCCTGAAAATCCTATCGGTGACGACGTAATTAACGCTACTGCAACAGTTATTCTTGCTTGGTATTATTCTGAAGGCGACTTTGGAGAGGCTATAAAACTTGCAACCTATTGTGGTGAGGACGCCGACTGTACTACTGCGACTGTCGGTGCTATTATGGGCATAATTGCAGGGGATTCGGCATTACCAGAAAAATGGATTAAACCACTAGGCAACATAATTAAAGTTGGCTGTATGTCTTGGTCTTATTGTGGGTGGCCACCAAAATCAACGGACGAACTCACCGATAGAATTATAAATGCTATTCCAAAGGCTCTTGATAGGAAGTTATATTCGCTTAACGGTGGGGTTTCGGTAGTGGCAAAAGAGGGGGATCTCCTTTACTGCGAACCTTGTGACCAGTTCCTTAAAAACGGTGGTAGAGACGTGGGTAAATTCCATTTTACTGCGAACGAGATTAAGGAATTTGGCGAATACGCTTTGCCGTATAACTTCGACCTATTCAAAGCCGTTATTGAACTAGAAAAAGAACCTTTTATTGCTGAAGATGAAGAACTTAAATTCACCGTTAAGGTTAGGGATATAGGTTTGTTTAAAATGCAACATATGGTTGATGTTTCGGTTTATACAGATACGGGTGTTAAAGTCGTTGGGGCAAGCAAAAAAACCGTACCTATTCACAACGCTTATATGCAAGAAGGCGTTTGCTCGTTTACCCTAAAAGCAGAAGGCTTGGTCAATTTTGACAATACCATTATCGTTCATTTTGGTATTCGTGGTAGACATTTGTCTTATACTGCAACTTTCAAACTTTTAAATAAATAGTAAATTTACCGTACGACTGTTAGTTGTACGGTTTTTTATGTAAACAATAAACCCCCAGATAGTCTGGGGGTCCAGTAAAGGTTTACCGTTGAGTAAAATCCTCCGTTTGTGTATAATAAAAGTTGCGACCTGCCAGTTGCAACGAATAAAACAAACGGAGGATTTATGATAAAAGAAATTTTCACTGGAAATAGTTTAGCACATACAAAATGGAATTGCAAGTATCACATAGTATTTGCGCCAAAATATCGTCGAAAAGTATTTTTCGAGGATAAAAGGCAAGAGATAAGGGATATACTGCGTACGCTATGTAAATGGTAAGGAGTAGAAATAATAGAGGGAGAAGTATGCCCCGACCAAATACATTTACTTTTATCTATACCTCCCAAAATTAGCGTTTCGGTGTTCATGGGGTATCTAAGAGGAAAAAGTAGCCTAATGATATTTCAAAAATACGGCAACTTAAAATTTGCATACCGAAATTGCGAATTTTGGTGCAGGGGATTTTACGTAGATACATCGGGAAAAGACACGAAAGCGATCAAAGAGTATATTAAAAATCAATTAGAACAAGACAAACAGGCAGATCAGTTAAGTATATTTGACCCAAAAGACCCGTTTACGGGTAGCAAGTAAAAGGTGCAGGACTGGCAGGTCGTTTAAATACGCACTTGTGCGTAAGCCAGAATAGTTTAGGGCTAATTGGCCGAAAATGAAAAACCACCAGCTAGGCTGGTGGATATTTATTACCGAACAAATCATTAAAAAGTTAAAACAAATCGTTATTGACTATATAGGGGTACTAGAGCATAATTATTTTGACAATCGACGATACGCTAGTGGTGATGAACCAACAGATTGCTTAAAAGTTTCGCTAAACCGTTCTATCGACGCAAATCCTACCGAGTAGGCAATTTCCGTAATAGACATAGTTGTGTTTTTAAGGTAGTCTTTGGCGTGGTTAAGCCTTGTTTTTAATAGGTAGTTATACGGTGTTTCACCCGTTTGTTTGGCAAAAGTAACCGAAAAGTGTGAGCGCGATACCCCTAAAATATTAGCCAAATCGCTTGCGTTAAAATCACGAAAGAAGTTGTTTTCAATATAACTAACGGCTGTTTTTACAAAATCGTTTTGGTTTTCAGGTTTATCGTCTTTTATGGAGTTTAATACGCAAAATAGCATATTAAGTCCGTAAATTGTATTGGAAGTTTTAGCATCAAGGGCTTGTTTAATGGCCCAAATGCCATCTTTTTTATATTTTACGTAGTTTTTTGTAGAAGTTTCTTGCATGACTTTTTCTGCAAAATCACCGTAAAAACTTATCCAACTATAAACCCAAGGCTCTTTGTCGTCGGCTTTATAAGTTGTAACTTCGCCTGGGCGAATTATAAAAGCGTCGCCTTCTGATAAGGTGGTTACAACGCCGTTTCGCTCAACCGTACCTTTACCACTTTCAATTAAGTGTATTAAAAAATACGGTCTAGTGGCTGGACCGTAAAAATGCGACGGTGGAGTTTTATGGTCGCCGATATCTATAACGTATATAGGGGCGTTTTTGTCGGGATCAAGATAGATTGCTCGTTGTTCGTTTATTATTTCCTTAAATAAGATAGCCATAAAAACCTTTTGTTAAAAAATAATTCTATGGATTATTTTAATATATTTAGCAAAAAATGTCAAAGGAGTTAAAACAAAAAATGAAAATCACTTTTTTAGGCGCAGGCAGTACAGTATTTTGTAAAAACGTATTGGGCGATTGTATTTTATCGGATAAACTTGATAATTTCGAAATTGCGCTTTTAGATATTGACCCTGTAAGACTTGATGAGTCTTACGTTATCGTCAATGCGTTAAGAGAAAAGTATAAACCAACCGTTACCGTTAAAAAATATCTTGCTGACGATGCCGAAAAAGCATTTAGAGACGCTGATTACGTTATCAATGCTATTCAAGTAGGCGGTTACGAACCTTGCACGGTTATCGACTTTGAAATTCCTAAAAAGTACGGTCTTCGTCAAACCATTGCTGATACTTTAGGCATAGGTGGTATTTTTAGG
Source organism: Christensenellaceae bacterium (assembly GCA_045655805.1). Lineage (GTDB taxonomy): Bacteria > Bacillota > Clostridia > Christensenellales > Borkfalkiaceae > UBA11475. The sequence goes on along the minus strand of JAZOPZ010000018.1, from coordinate 65,175 downwards.
GGTATGAGAACTATTCACGCCCTTGAAAAGTACGCTCGTATAATGGAAAAGGTTTGCCCTAACGCGCTTTTCTTAAACTACACTAACCCTATGAGTATAGTTTCAGGCTATTTGCAAAAACATACTAAAATCAAAACCGTTGGTCTTTGCCACTCTTGTCAAGTCGTTGCATCTGCAATCGGCAAATCTTTAGAAATGCCTGAAATGGAAGACGCAGTTTTTCACCTTGCAGGTATCAATCATATGTGTTGGCTTTTGGACTTAAAAGATAAAGACGGCAACGACTTGTATCCAAAATTCAAAAAAGTGTTCAACGAAAAGCGCCCTGATTGGGATTTGGTGCGTCTTGAAATTATGAATCGTTTCGGTTACTATAATACTGAAAGTAGCGAACACACGGCTGAATATCATTCATACTTTATCAAAAAAGATCATCCTGAATTTATCGAAAAATTTAATATTCCTCTTGATGAGTATCCAAGAAGATGTATTAATCAAATTGAAGATTGGAAAAAGCGTAAAGATGAATTTATCGATCCAGAAAAAGTAAGTCACGAACGCAGTAGGGAATACGGTTCGCACATTATCGAAGCGTGTGAAACGGGTGTGCCTTACAAAATTTACGGTAACGTTCAAAACACGGGGCTTATAACTAACTTACCTAAAAACGCGTGTGTAGAAGTTCCTATTATGATTGACAAAAACGGTCTTAACCCTTGCTTTGTAGGTGATTTACCTGACCAACTTGCAGGGCTTAATATGCAACATATTACAGTTCATAACTTGACTATTCAAGGTGCAGTAGAACGCAAAAAAGAATATATTTATCGCGCTGTATATCTTGACCCACATACTCGCGACCAACTCACTTTTGATGAAATGAAGTCTCTTTGTGACGAACTTTTCGAAGCACATAAAGATTGGTTGCCTGATTACGAATAATTTTTATTGGTAGGGTTTAATGATACCGTTTGTTATAAAAATTGACTAAAATAAAAACACCGCAAATTTGCGGTGTTTTTTTGATATGTTATAAAGTTAGATTGTAAGTACAAATAGTACGCCACCAATCAAAAGGATTAAAGTAATTAATCCAATAAATGCAGGGATTGATGCTATAATGTTTGGTAAAAATTTAGAAAGTAGTGCAATTACACCAATAATACATAAAAGAACAATTAAAGGAGCCATAAGTTAACCACCTAAGTTAAATTTAGTAATATTATACTCTCAAAGATTGAGAATGTCAAGTATTTTTCTCAAATATTGATACAATTTATTTAAAGAGGGTGTTAATATGAGTTTTGCGGAAAATTTAAAAATATTGCGTAAAGAAAATAATCTAGACCAACAATCGTTTGCTAAAATTTTAAATATTTCTTCTAAGACTATATCTCATTGGGAAACAGGGTATACGGAACCTTCAATAAATCAACTTATTACCATTGCTAATTATTTTGATATTTCTATTGATGAGTTGGTGGATAGAAAGTAGTAAACAGCGTTAAGTTTTAGTGGCGTTTTTGTTGATTTTTTCATAAAAATATAGTAATATTTTAAGTATGATATACGATAACGTTTTAGAAGCAATAGGGCATACCCCGATTATTAGACTTAACAAGATGTCGGAAAAAGGCTGTGCCGAAATATTAGTAAAGTTTGAAGGTTTGAACGTAGGTGGTTCAATTAAAACGCGTACGGCGTATAATATGATTAAGTCTGCCGAAAAAAAGGGTATTATTAATAAAGATACCATAATTGTCGAACCTACTAGTGGTAACCAAGGTATTGGGCTTGCGCTCGTCGGTGCTGTAAGAGGATATAAAACCAAGATTATTATGCCTGATTCTGTTAGTGAAGAACGCCGTAAACTCGTGCGCCACTACGGTGCTGAAGTTATTTTAGTTCACGACGATGGAAATATCGGTGATTGCATAGATAACTGCTTAAAGTTGGCACTTAAAATGGCAAAAGAAGACCCTAACGTTTACGTTCCTCAACAGTTTGAAAACCCTGCAAACCCAACGGTGCATCGTCACCATACTGGGCTTGAAATTTTAGAACAAGTTGCAGGACCTATTCACGGTTTTTGTTCGGGCATAGGTACGGGTGGTACGATTACGGGTATTGGCGAAGTGTTAAAAGCGCAAAACCCTGATATTAAAATTTGGGCTGTCGAGCCTGAAAACGCTGCTATTTTAGCAGGTGGTACTATCGGCTCACACATACAAATGGGTATTGGAGACGGTCTTATCCCACCTGTGCTTAACTGTAATATTTATGAAGACGTTTGTATTATCAGTGATGAAGAGGCTTTGCAAACTTCACGCGATTTGGCGCGTTTAGAGGGGATTATGTGTGGTATTTCTTCAGGCACTAACGTTGCTGCTGCTAAAAAACTCGCAAGAGTTTTGGGGGAAGGTAAAACTGTAGTTACCGTTCTTCCTGATACTGCTGAAAGATATTTTTCAACGCCACTTTTTGAAAACGAATAATATGATAAACAAAAAGGCAACGAGTTTGCCTTTTTTGTATAGGTAATTTATGAACAATATTAAAAGAATAACTTTCGTTTGTCACGGCAATATTTGTCGTTCACCTATGGCAGAGTTTATGTTTAAAGATATGCTTTTAAAAGAGGGACTTACAGATGATTTTAAGGTAAACTCCGTAGCAACTAGTTCTGAAGAAATTTATCACGGCATAGGAAACCCTGTGTATCCATCTGCAAAGCGCGAATTATTAAAACACGGTATATCGTGTGATGGTAAGCGCGCCGTGCAACTTAAAGCAAGCGACTATGATAAGAGTGATTTGTTTGTTTGTATGGACAAGAACAATCTTAAAAATTGTTTAAGGATTTTTGGTTCAGATAAGGACGGTAAGGTGTGTAAGTTGCTTGATTTTTGTGGTAGTGGCGACGTTGCTGACCCTTGGTATACCGATAGGTTTGACGTGACTTACTCTGATATACAAAGGGGACTTGTCGCTTTGCTTGAAAACTTAAAAGGCAATAAATAACGCTAAACGGTATCGTGAAAGTGGTACGCAAATGATAAAAAGGGCTGTTTAGCCCTTTTTTAATGCTTTGATTTTACACCTTTTTGTCCGTAAACGCTAACGGTAACTTTAGCAGATAAATTCTTGAACAAATCATTTTTTAATTGGTCATAATGCTTATGATGTCGCCGATAAAGAATTTCGTCTATTTGTAAAATATCAGTCTTAGCGTTTTTGCAAGTTTCAACTAAAGATAAAAGGTTTTCTTTTATTTTAAGTTCGGTTTTGGAAATTAATTCCTTTGGTAAAATAATAGCCGGAGATTGAGACAGATCGTTATCAGAAGAAGTTTCGTCTGTAATTTTAACGTAGTATTTTTGTTCTATTTTAAGAATTGGTTTGTCATCAAGTATATCTACTGTAACTTTGCTTTTGCTTTTTAATACCGAAATCATAAAGTCGACGTTTTCTCCGTCGATAGTAACGTCGTTTATGGCAAGTTCCGTGTCCGTTCTGTTCTTTTTTAAATAGAAAGCAAGTGCGGTTTCTTCTTTGTTTAGCATACCACTTTTTTTACCGCCTAAAAATAACATCGTTTGTTCAGCGCTAAATAGTACGGGCTTGTCTTCTTTATCTGATTTTTCTTTGTTTTCGTTTATAGAAACTGGCGTGGTTGCGTTATCTTCTTGCATAATCACATACGGCATATAACCACTTTTCGAACGAGAGTAATATCCGATTGAAAAATTTTTTATATCAACCGAAAAAGCGCTTGCAGTCATACCTTTTGACTTAAGTATTATTTTTTGCAACGCAAACCCTGAAAAATTATCTAGGGGTGTTGCTTTTTTTAACACTTCTAATGCTTTTCCTTGCGTAACGGCTAGTAGGGCAGAACTTTGTATTTTTAAACTGCGTGAAAAGTAGTCTAAAAAATTCATAACGTTGGTGTCTGTTAGTTCCTCGCCAATTAGAACCATATTGCAAAATGCAAGTTTTTGGTACCAACCTGTTTTCGAGCCAATTTCTCCAATAGCCTCTGCAACGGTTTTGCCTATACCCGTAACCACCGTTTTTTTGTTTGTGGAAGTAGCGTTTTGTTCGGGAACTGCTATTTGTAAACTTACTGCGTAACCTTTTGTGTCTTTGTCAATTGCAACAGCCGTCACGATTGAAGCTTTTTCTACGTCTATTTGTCCAAAGTCGTTCGAAAAAAAATACACGGTCAAAAGGCATATCGCAAGCATTATAACTTTAGCGCGCGTAAACTTCATTGGTTTTCTCCTTTGGTTTTTTGAAAAGTATGACTAGTGCAGGGAATATATTGCCTAAAATTAAGGTTGCTATCGAAAGTTTAGTGTGGATTACTTCGGCAATCGCAGTTGCGTAAGGGTTTAGCCAAACTATAGGCGCATACACTAAAATGCAGGTAATTATAGAATATATTACAGTGTGCTTTACAGGAAAAATAGTATTTATTATCCTAGTCGCAAAATGTAAAGGCAAAATCACTGCAACCGTATGTGGAATTAGTAGCGCAAAAATAGCCATGTAATCAAACCGTCCGATAGAATTTAACACGTTAGAGTATTTCGAAATTTCGGTTATTGCAAAGAGTTCTCTGCTTGCGACAAAAGTAAATACTGAATAAAATACGATACAAAATAATAAAGTGATAATTGCGTATGACCCAAATCCAAGAAGTATTTTTGCATTTGAGGTTTTTTCAGTTTTATAGTTTCCTAATAAAAAGAGCAGGTAAGTTGCGTCGGTAAACCAATTCAAAATATAAAAACTTGTCTTAAAAATTTTGCTACCATTAGCGCCAATGGGTAGTATTGCGCCGTAGTCGATATCGTTTATTGCAAGCAAAAGTAGTACAACGACGCTTATAATAGTTATCGGCCATAATATATCTGAAAGTCTCCCAATAGAACGAACTTTAAGTACGCATAAATAAATTGCTAAAATTAAAAAAGGAAAGTACTTAAATGAAGTTGGAGCAGGTTCGTATAAAGTCGTTTGCAAAAAGTTATATTGCTCAAATATCGGCGTAAACGCCTTTGATAGAAAATATATATAGTAAACACAGTAAATAATTTTAGTGGGTATTTTACCTACGTTAAATTCTAGTATTGTGTAAAAATCCGCATCAAATTTTTTATTTGCGTATAGTAAAGAGATGATTGCAATGCAGTCTAAAATTATACAAATAAGTACGGAAAGCCACATATCTTCATTGGCAATTTGTGTTGCTGATTTTGGTAAAGTAAAAAACTTAACTAACGGCAAAAACGCCAAAAACAAAAAGGCTATTTGTCTTGACTTTAATTCTTTAATCATAGTATTATTCTTCCTCGTGGTCGTCTTTTGCACTACCGTTTGCACCCTTTTTACTGCCATTTGATAGTTTTAGCCGTGTTTTATTCGGTGAATGCAAGGATTTTGGACGCGTGGTTAATTCTTCAATAAAGCCCTTGTAAAATCCGTCTTTAAGGTCGCTTGTAATTAGTGGGGCAAACGGTGCTAAAAGAGGAGTATCGTAACTTTCAAACGAAACTAAATACGCCAATAGAGCAACTGCTATTATAACTATTCCGTAGCCACCGACTGAGCCCGCCGATAATAAAAATAGAATTCTTAATAGAGAAAACGTTTGTACTAGTTCGGGTACGGTGTATAAACATATGCCTGAAATTGCTACTATCATTAAGGTCGGCGCTGAAATTATTCCTGCCGAAACAGCAGTTTCTCCAAGCACCAAACCACCTACGACGGAAACTGCCATGCCTACGTATTTAGGCATACGAATGCTTGCCTCGTTTAGTATTTCAAATATCGTAAGCGTTATAAACATTTCAAAACTAGGAGATAACGGAATACCTTTAACGCTACTTACTATAGTGAGCAGAAATGAAAGTGGTAAAAGTTGCAAATGAAAAAGTTCTGCCGAAACGAAAAACGCAGGCAAAGTTATTGCCAAAATTACTGATAAAAGCCTTAACGCTCTAACGGCAGTCGCTTTGTAACCGTTGCTGTAATAATCGTCGGCGCTTTGAAAATCTTCAATAATTAAATAAGGTAAAGTTAAAGCAAAAGGAGAGCCGTCTACTAGTAAACCAACTCTGCCTTCGATTACTCTTGATAAAAATATATCGGGCTTTTCGGTAGTGCCTACTTGCTTGAAAAACGCAGTTTTATGTTCGCTTAAAAATTTTGCAATATAAGACGAGTCGGGTATAAAATCTACGCTAATGGATTGAATTTTTTTCTTAATTTTATCTTTTAATTTAGGTCTAACTACACCGTCAACGAAGCAAAGCGCAACTTGTGTTTGAGAGTATTTGCCTATACTTAAATATTCAACTTTCAAGTCTTTGCTTTTAAGTCGTCTTCTGATTAAGGCTATGTTTGATATCAGGTCTTCAACGAACCCTTCTCTAGGTCCTTTAAGCGTGATTGAAGTAGGGGGTTCAGCCACGGCTCGCTTTTCAAACTTTTTTAATCCAACGGAGTAAAATTTATCACTTTGGTCGATTATCAGGACACCGTTGCCCGATAAAATCTCACCATAAAGTTCAGTTTCGCTAGTAAACTCGGTAAGTTCTGGTGATAAAATAGCGCTTTTTACCTTTTTTGCATCTCCGTCAAATTCAAGTGCTATTAATGGTTTTACGACGCATTTTGCAAGTGCCGTTTTATCGCTTAAAGAGTCTACAAAAATTAGGCAGGCATCGAGTTTTTTTCCAACCTTAAACGAAAAAAATTTTATATCGTCAGACGAAAAATCTTCTTTAAGTTTTTTGATGATTTTGCTTAAATTGATTGTACTGGTGTTTTCCATACTCATAGTATTTTTAATAAGCAATTTTTTATGCAATTAAAAAGCCCTGCTAATTGCAAGGCTTAATTTTATTCTAAACTCTTTAAGGAGTCGTTCATATCGGTTTTTGTAATTTTTCGGCGTAAGAGTTGTGTTGATAAAAACGCAAAAAACATACTCGCTAACGGGGCTAAAATATAGGTAAACCAATAAATATCGGTTATAGAGCCAAAATTTAATAATCCAAAAACAAAATCTAAAAACAGTAATCCGAAAGGTATGCCCAAAATAGCGCCTATAATACTGGTTGCGTAAATTTCTCTATAAATATAACCAGTAACTTCTCTATCGTTATAACCTAAAACCATTAATGTAGCAATTTCTCTACGGCGCTCGCTAATATTGATGTTTGTTATGTTGTAAATAACAAGCGCGCATAGTAAACCTGAAAAAACTATAAGAGCAATACTTATCATTAATATTGAGTCGGCAGATTCGCCCACTTTAGAGGCGCAATCTCGTAGCCCCATACCGGCAAGCACTAAAACGGTTGAACCGATTATTGAAAGCACCGTCATAAAAAACCTACTCTTAAAAAGAAAAACGTTTCTTAAGGTGGCTTTATATTTAAAACTCAAATTATTCCAAATAAAAGGAACTCTTTCGATAAGCACTTTTTTACCTGCTTTAGGGGACTTCTTTTGTAGTAAAACGCTGGGCTTGTTTTTTACGGTCGAATATCCTGATATAAAAGACAAAAGTGTAGTTGCGAATATCGTTATAGCAAAAGTAATCAAATAGTAGTTAAAATTAGCGGTTTTTGGAAACTTCGGCATAAAATATTGCATATTAAATGCGTTGTATAAAATTTTCGTTAAAGCAAACCCAACGCCAAGGCTTAAAACCCCGCCAAGTAGTGTCGCTGTAAAAACGAACAATATAAATACGCTAATAATCTTAAAATTTGAATACCCAAGTGTTTTTAGACAAGCAATTTGCGCTCGTTCTTCGTCAAAGAGTCGACTAATTGCAGAATACACAACGAGTAGAGTGATCGCCAAAAAGAACACTACGAAAATCGTTCCTATATCGCCGACTTTATTTGAGTAGGCAACCAAGGAGTAAAAACCTATGTTTTCATAAAGGCTTAAAACTGTAACGGTTTCGGAATTAAGTTCTAATTTATATCCATCAATAATATCTTTATAGTCGTTTGAAAAAGCGTCAAACTGCTCTCTTTCGTTTTGGGGCAAAGTTACGTAAAGTTCGTTAGTTAAAGGGTATGGTAATGCCGAAACATCAGCATATACAACCCTTTGTAAATGTTTACTTGTATCGGTGAAAGAACTTTCTTTATTATGATACAAGTGTAACGGACTTTGAACGACGCCACAAACGGTAAAGGTCGTATTATTTATAGTAACGGTATCACCAATTTGGTACGCAGTAATACCTTCTGTACTACGTTCAGTTAAAATTTCGCTACTGTTTTTAGGGAAATGACCTTCTAAAAGGTTAAGAGTATTTATGTCGTTTTTGCTATTTATTAACGGCTGATAGTAATAGCGGGTTAGTTCTTTTTCGTCAACTTCATAACTAAAACTTTTTACGATATTTTCTTCACCGAACTTCGTAATAAAAGCGTTTAATTCATCTTCGGTAAAACCAGTTGGGGATTTACTTTTAATATTAAGGTCAGAAGTGTTCGTCTCGGCGTAATACTCGGTTGCACTGATGTTTATTTTGTTGTTTACTTCGCCTATGCCCGACATAAAACCTACGCTAACTAAAACTATTGCAGTTATCGTTATAAAGCGCGATAAATGTTTTTTGAAAAGCCGTACGGCGTTTTTAGCATTTGCTGACATCACCACTCAATCTCCTCTATAGGCGTTGGTAAATTGTTTTGGTAGATTTCTTCAATCTCACCGTTTTTGATTTTTATAACCTTGTCAGCCATTTTTGCAATTGATTGGTTGTGCGTCACGACGATAACGAGTTTTTCGTTAGTTTTACAAACTTTATGCAAAAGCGATAAAACTTGTTTGCCCGTTTTGTAGTCGAGCGCGCCGGTAGGTTCGTCACAAAGTAAAAGTTTAGGGTTTTTGGCAATTGCCCGTGCAATGCTCACTCTTTGTTGCTCGCCACCCGAAAGCATTGACGGAAAATTTTTTGTTTTATCTTCAAGCCCTACGCTTTTTAAAACTTCGGTAGGGGATAAGGCGTCTTTGCAAATTTCGGTAGCAAGTTCAACGTTTTCAAGCGCAGTAAGATTTGCCATAAGGTTGTAAAACTGAAATACAAAACCAACGTCACAACGCCTATAAAATGTAAGTTGTTTCGTTGATAATGAAGAAACTTCTTTTTCATCGAGTGTGATTTTGCCTTCAGTTGCAAAGTCCATACCACCTAAAAGATTCAACAGAGTAGTTTTGCCTGCTCCACTAGGACCTAAAATAACTACGAATTCACCATTATCAAGTTCAAAGTTAACGTTTTTTAGCGCGATAAATCCACCTGCTTCCGAATAATAAGTTTTACCAACTTTTTCTAGCGTTAAAAAAGCCATAGCATACCGCCTTTTTGAAATAATTTTAGAAAGATTTTTTTAACTATTTTACAACATTATTAGGAAAAATTGCAATATTAATTTAAGATTTTTTTATTTTTTTAATTGTCGTCTAGTTAATTTTACAGTTAATTTTTTTTGCGTATTGAAAAGTTTTCTCGCGTGTGCTATAATAATACAAAAAATAACTAGGTGTATAATATGGAAATAAGTCAAATTTTATCTAAATGTGACCATACCGTTTTATCAGTAACGGCATCTTGGCAAGACGTTAAAGTAGTTTTAGACGACGCAATTAAATATAAAACGGCGTCAGCGTGTATTCCGCCGTGCTTTGTAAAAAAGGCTAAAGATTATGTTAAAGACAAACTTGCTATTTGTACGGTAATAGGGTTTCCTAACGGATACAATTCAACCGCTGTAAAGGTGGCGGAAACTACCGACGCCATTAGTAACGGCGCTGACGAAATTGATATGGTAATTAATATCGGTGAACTTAAAAGTGGTGACAGCGAATACGTTTTAAACGAAATTATAGCAGTTCGTAGCGTTTGCAAGGGCAAAATTTTAAAAGTCATAATTGAAACTTGTCTTTTGTCAGAAGAAGAAAAAATATTAGCGTGCAAATTAGTATCAAATGCAGGTGCTGATTATATTAAAACTTCCACGGGGTTTTCAACGGGTGGGGCAACTATTTATGACGTAACGCTTTTGCGTAAGTTCGTGGATAAATCAGTAAAAGTAAAAGCATCTGGTGGTATGAAAACCGTTAAAGATGGCGAGGATTTTATAAACGCAGGCGCTGATAGATTAGGCACTAGTAAAATAGTAAAAGCAGTTAAATCGGAGGATAATTAGCATGAATATACCAACACCACACATTTCCGCAAAACAAGGTGATTTCGCAAAAACAGTCCTTATGCCGGGCGATCCAAAGCGCGCTGAATTTATTGCAAACACCTTTTTACAAGACGCCGTTTTAGTAAACGACGTAAGGGGAATAAAGGGGTACACGGGCTATTATAAAGGCAAAAGAGTTTCGGTGATGGCGTCTGGTATGGGACAACCGTCTATCGGTATTTATTCTTATGAATTATACAATTTTTACGGTGTGGAGAATATTATTAGAGTAGGTTCTTGTGGCAGTTTTGATAAAGAGTTGCACGCTCGTGATATTATCATAGCGATGGGGGCTTGCACGAATTCTAACTACGCAAGCCAATATCGTTTGCCAGGAACTTTTGCGCCGATTGCCGATTACTCCCTTTTAGAAAAAGCAGTCAATAAGGCCAAGGCAAAAGGCGTAAATTTTAAGGTGGGTAATATACTTTCGTCCGATACTTTTTACGACGACGCTAACTCTGGTTTAGAGTGGGCAAAGATGGGCGTTTTGGGTGTAGAAATGGAGGCGGCTGCTCTTTATATGAACGCTTTAAGGGCAGGCAAAAAAGCGCTTGCAATTTTAACTGTAAGTGACAGTTTTATTTATCCTGAAGAAAACACCACGGCTTCTGAGCGTGAGCGTTCTTTTACTACTATGATGGAAATTGCTTTAGATATAGCAGAGTAATTTGGACTGTTTTAGTCTACAATGGTATGGTGAAATATGACCAAAAGAGTATTTATTATCGTGCTTGATAGCCTTGGTATAGGCGAACTCCCTGATAGTGATAAATTTGGCGATAAGGGTAGCAACACGCTTAAGGCAATTAGGCAAAGCAAAAACTTTAATGCAAAAACTCTAAAGGAGTTGGGGCTTTTTAATATTGACGGTGTGGGTGGTGGAATAGCAAATCCATTAGGTTCTTACGCACGCCTTGCCGAAAAGTCTTCAGGCAAAGATACAACGACTGGGCATTGGGAAATAGCAGGGCTTATTTCTGAAAAACCTATGCCAACATACCCCGACGGTTTTCCTGATGAAATTATCAAACCTTTTGAAAAACTAACGGGCAAAAAAGCGCTTTGCAACAAACCGTATTCGGGTACAGAAGTTATAAAAGATTACGGCGAAGAACATTTAAAAACTCCGTCACTAATAGTTTACACTTCGGCAGATAGTGTCTTTCAAATAGCGTCGCATATTTCGGTAGTGCCTACTGAAGAACTGTACGAGTATTGTGAAATTGCTCGTAAACTTTTAGTGGGTGAACACGGCGTCGGCCGTGTAATTGCAAGGCCGTTCGAAGGCGAATATCCTTTTAGTAGGACTTCGGGTAGGCACGATTATTCAATCGAACCACCAAAAAAAACTATGCTTGACGCCATTTATCAAGCAGGTAAAAGCGTTATTTCGGTTGGTAAAATCGCCGATATTTTTGCTAACCGTTCGATAAGTAAGGGGTATAGGACTTCTTCAAACGCTGAAGGTATGCGTATTGCTACCGAACTTTTATCGGAAGATTTTAACGGACTTTGTTTTGTGAATTTGGTGGATTTCGACACCGTTTACGGGCATCGTAACGATATCGACGGCTATGCAAAGGCGATCGCTGAATTCGATAACGATTTGAAAACTTTTGTAAAGCAGTTAAAGTCTGACGATATTTTAATAATAACGGCAGACCACGGTTGCGATCCGTCTACGCCGTCCACCGATCACTCTCGCGAATACACGCCGATGGTTATTTTCGGTGCTAAAGTTAAATCCAATTTCAATTTAGGTACGAGAAATTCTTTTGCTGACATTTCAGCAACGGTGTGCGAGGCTCTAGGCGTTGATGGAGCGGGGCTTTTTGGGGAAAGTTTCTTTAATAAAATAAAAATTACGGATTAAGGGGAAGATATGGACTACGCAAAACTTATGCAAATTGCGTGCAAGGCAAGAAAAAACGCCTATGCGCCTTATTCAAAATTTAGTGTGGGGTGCGCCGTACTTACTGGGACGGGCAAGGTCTACACGGGCGCTAATATCGAAAATATTTCCTTTAGCGCAGGTTGTTGCGCTGAAAGGGTTGCGCTAAATAAAGCAGTTAGCGAGGGAGAAAAAGACTTTATTGCACTTGCCATTTGTGGTGGCAAGGAAGACGAACTTTCACCTGTTTGTTCGCCTTGTGGAATATGCCGACAAGTTATAGCAGAGTTTTGTAAGCCTGATTTTATAATAATTTTAGGTACTCCACAAAACTATAGAAGTTACACGCTTTTCGATTTGTTACCGCTTAATTTTACGGCTGATATAAAGGGGTAGATATGCGCGCTTACGATATTATTAAAAAGAAAAGAGACGGCAAAGAACTCTCTTTTGAAGAAATAAATTTTTTTGTTCAAGGTTTAGTTTCGGGTGAAATCCCCGACTATCAAACATCGGCGTTTTTAATGGCTATATACTATAAAGGTATGTCGCTTGAAGAAACCACGGCTCTAACTTTTGCTATAAGAGACTCTGGTGAAAAACTCTCTTTTGACGGCATTAACGGTGTTAGGGTGGATAAGCACTCCACGGGTGGCGTTGGTGATAAAACGAGCCTAACGGTAGCGCCAATCGTTGCCACACTCGGTTTAAAGGTCGCTAAAATGAGTGGTCGTGGGCTAGGTCATACGGGCGGTACGGTCGATAAGTTGGAGTCAATCCCTAATTTTAAGACTACGCTAATTCCTGAAGACTTTAAGCGTATCGTAAACGAAGTCGGCGTATGTATAATAGGGCAAACGGCAAAACTTGCGCCGGCAGATAAAAAACTTTACGCTTTGCGTGACGTAACTGCTACCGTCGATAGTTTGCCACTTATAGTTTCAAGCATAATGGGTAAAAAACTATGTATGGACGACGATTGTATCGTGCTCGACGTAAAGACGGGTAGTGGTTCGTTTATGAAGTCGTTAGACGAAAGTAGACAACTCGCACGTCTCATGGTTGAACTTGGCAAGAAAGCGGGCAAAAAGACGATGGCTCTTATAACTGATATGGATGCGCCTTTAGGTAATGCGATAGGTAATTCACTTGAAGTATTAGAGGCTGTTTTAGCATTAAAAGGCAACGCACCTAAAGATTACAGCGAACTATGCGTGGAACTTTCGACGAGTATATTGTGCCTTGCTGGTTACGGCGATTACGATTACTGTAAAGGAGAGGTTTTAAGGGTTATTAAAGACGGTTCGGCATATCAAACCTTTAAAAATATGGTCAAGGCGCAAGGTGGTGATGAAACCGCATTAGACGACGTTACAAAATTTAAGCAACCAAAATTTACGCATCAAGTGTTTTCTAAAGAAGACGGATATATTTATTCGGTTGATGCTGAAAGTTACGGCAAGGTTGCGTTAACGCTTGGTGCGGGCAGGACCACGATGGAAGATATTATTGATAGTTCGGCAGGTATAATACTAAACAAAAAGCGTGGCGATTTTGTTAAAAAAGGCGAACTTCTAGCGACTTTTTATACCGATAAACAGCAATCTTTACAAACTGCTGAAAAGGACTTTTTGTCAGCGACGAAGTTTTCTAGCACCAAGCCTAATATTCGCTCTATCGTGCTCGAAAAAGTATTTTAAAATTTGGGTATTGCATATTTCAGAAAAATATGGTAAAATATTATTGATAAACAAATGTTTATCTAAAAAAGGAGGAATCAACTATGAAGAAACATTTTAAGTTATTAACAGTCTTTTTGGTATTTATAGCATCCCTCTCGCTTATTGCTTGTGGTAAAATCGATACGGGATATATGCTATCAAATTAAACGGTGGTAGTTATACCGAGGCGTATAAAACTGAAAAAAATTATAGTGACGACAGTAATGTCGTAGCAATGATAAATCAGGACTATTTTGAAGGCGCTTGTGGTTACTTGCCAAATGCTACTGATATGATAGCCCCTAGTGGCAAGATTTTTGCAGGTTGGTATTTAACTGATAACGCGCTTGGTGGTAGTTATTTTACTGAAGAAAACTTTCTTGCAAAGTATGCTGAAGTAAATACTGCGTCGGTTTACGCTCGTTGGATTGATTTAGGTTACGTTAACGTTATAGTAAACTTAAATAACGCTAATGCCGATTATACTGCAGACTTCCGTCAATCAAAGGGTAATTTTGACTACAAACTTTACGAATTTGTCGTTTCGGCAAGTGATTTAAATGGTATAATTTCAGCAATGCCTACTAGCGCTCAAGTTACGCACGAGGATGATAATTACGGTTTCCGTGGTTGGTATTTAGATAAATACTATCAAACGGAAGTAACGGTTGAAAATTTGCAAACTAAAATTGCAGAATTGGCAAACGCTCAAACCGCCGTATTAGATATCTACGGCTGGTGGGATTACGGCTATAATGGTTAAATAACAAGCCTATTAAAGCCTTCGCTCAAAGCGAGGGCTTTTTTGCTAAAAAAGTTTTATAAAGAGTGTACAAAATCTTCAAAAAGTGGTATAATCACTTTACAGGTAAAGTATCATATGAAGACTAAAGTTATGCAAGCAGGCGCGTTAGCAGTAGATTTTGCGTCTAACTTAATAAAAAACGGTGAAATAGTTGCCGTCCCTACTGAAACCGTCTACGGTATTGCAGGTAGCGCCTACGACGGTTTGGCTATAAAAAAGATTTTTGAGGCAAAGGGTAGACCACAAGATAACCCACTTATCGTACATATAGCAAACATGGATATGTTTTACGAAGTCGCCTCTTTCATTAGTGCCGACGCTAAAAAATTGGCAGAAGCGTTTTGGCCAGGGCCACTTACTATCGTCGTGCCTAAAGGTGATAAGGTTGCACCAGAAACTTGCGCTGGGCTTGATAGCGTTGGCGTAAGGATGCCTAGCAATCAATTTGCGCACGATTTGATATTAAAAAGTGGAGTGCCATTTGCAGCGCCGTCGGCAAATATTTCGGGCAAGCCTAGTCCAACGACGGCAAAAGCCGTGATTGAAGATATGGATGGCAGACTTCCTTTAATTGTTGACGGGGGTGAGTCTTTCGGTGGTGTGGAATCCACAGTTGTTTCCGTTTTAGGCGATAAACCCGTTTTGTTAAGACCGGGTTCCGTTACTAAAGAAGATATGGAAGAAGTGCTTGGTAAAGAAGTGTTAATTTCTTCTGCTATACTTGAAAGTGTAAAAGAGGGGGAAAGTGTTTTATCCCCAGGTATGAAGTATAAACATTATGCTCCAAAGGCTGAAGTTATAATACTTGAGGGGGACTTTAATTCATTTAAAAAATACGCAGAGGGCAATGCAACTGAAAATACTTATTGCTTGGTTTTTAATGGAGAAGAACAATCTCTCAACCTTCCTTGTGTAACGCTTGGCGCTATTGACGACGACGGCTCTCAAGCACACAACCTATTTACTTGCTTAAGGAAACTTGACGAACTCGGCGCGAAAAAGGTTTTTGCTCGTTGCCCAAAAAAAGTTGGCGTGGCGCTTGCCGTGTATAACAGATTGATAAGGGCAGCAGGCTTTAACGTGGTAACGGTATAGTCAAACCTTACCATAGAGGTGGTATTATGTTATTTGAAAAAATAAAAAAAGATGAAAGAATTAAAACTTATATAAAATACGCTGATGAATCTCTCGCAGCGCTCGGTTATACCGAACATAGTTTTGCGCACGTTGGCAAAGTTGCCGATAGTACGGGTTATATTTTAGAAACTTTAGGGTATTCGGAAAGGGAAATTGACCTTGGCAAAACAGCAGGTTATTTGCACGATATAGGCAATATAGTGAATAGAGTTGATCACGGTCAAAGCAGTGCTATTATGGCGTTTAGATTGCTTGAAGAATATTCCGTGCCAGCAGAAGACGTTGCCATAATCGTCTCGGCGATAGGTAATCACGACGAGGGTACTGGCGTGCCTATAAGTCCTATTGCCGCAGCGCTTATTTTGGCTGATAAATCCGACGTTAGACGAACTAGGGTAAGGGCTGTTGAAAATTCCGACAAACTAGATATTCACGACAGGGTTAACTATTCTGTAAAAGAGTCAACTCTAAAAATAAACGAGGCAAAAACAATCATAAAACTTAAACTTACCGTCGATACTCGTTACGGCTCCGTAATGGATTATTTTGAAATTTTCTTAAGCCGTATGATTTTATGTCGTAAAGCGGCGGAAAGGCTTGGACTTCAATTCAAACTCATTATCAACGAACAGCAACTTATTTAGGTATAAAATGAAAGTTTTAGGTAGGCAAAGCAATTCAAAAAATTGCATAATTTGTGGTATGGAAAACGCTTTAGGACTAAAAGCGCCGTTTTACAATATGCAAGACGGTAGCGTTGCGTCAGTTTTTACTTTTAAGGAAGTTCATCAAAGTTACCCAGAACGCACTCACGGAGGTATGATAGCCTGCTTGTTAGACGAAGTTATGGGTAGGGTTTTGTGGTTTACTGAAGAAGAATCTGATTATATCGACAGTTTTGCCGTAACTACTTCTATGAGCCTAAAATACCGTAAGCCCGTGCCGTACGGCGTGCAACTAAAGGCTCGTGGATACGTAATAAAAAGTAATTCTCGCGGGTATACATCTCGTGGGGAAATTTACGATATGCAGAACAACCTTTTAGCAGAGGCAGAGGCTACCTATCTTAAAACTTCAACTAATATGGTTGTAAGTAACGCTCACTCTATGGAAGAAGAAATGTGCTATCACTTCAAAAAAGATATTGAAGATATAGACTTTCCACCAAAAAGATTAGAGATTTAACAAAAAGGGCAACTATTTTGGTTGCCTTTTTACTTTTTAAATTCAAAAAATATGTAAAAATCATTTGACAGCGTATGGTTTTAGTTGTATAATATCGGTGTAAAGCAAAATAACTTTACACCAAACGGCTTTCGAGGTGTGGGATGAAGGATTACGATTTTGTTGATTTATACGATATTTACGGTCCGCTTCTTACCGAGCATCAACGCACTTTAGTCGAGGGCTATTACTTATACGATTTATCTTTTGCCGAACTTGCTGAAAATTACGGTGGTTCTCGCCAAAGCGTGTACGACGCCGTTAAAAAGGCCAGAGCGCTTTTATCGGAATACGAAGTGAAATTAGGATTTGTCGCAAAGGAAAAGAAGATAAAAGATATAGCAAGCAGTTTGGACGGCGAGGTTGCCGATAAAATTTATATGGCGCTTTCAAAAAATCAAAAATAGTACGGAGGGTTTATGGGTGCGTTTTCATCTTTAAGCGAAAAACTTAATCACGTATTCAGCAAACTCACAAAGCGTGGCCGTTTGACAGAATTAGAAATCAAAACAGCCATGCGTGAAATTCGTATTGCGCTTTTAGAGGCTGACGTAAATATATTCGTTGCAAAAAACTTTTGCAATAAGGTTAGTGAAAAGGCCGTTGGGCAAGAGATTTTAAAATCTTTATCGCCAACTCAACAAGTTATAAAAATCGTTAATGACGAACTTATCGAACTTATGGGTGGTAGCAACGTTAAGTTGAACGTTTCATCGTCAGCGCCAACCGTAGTTATGATGAGTGGTTTGCAAGGCGCAGGTAAAACGACGCTTTGTGGCAAACTTGCGCTTTCGTTAAAAAAACAAGGTAAAAAGCCACTTTTGGTTGCGTGTGACGTTTATCGACCTGCGGCAATTAACCAACTTAAAGTAGTAGGTTCGCAAGCGGGGGTTGAGGTTTTTGAAAAAGGACAAGGCAACCCTGTAAAAATAGCGCAAGAGGGTGTTAAATACGCAAAGAGTTACGGCTTTGATCCAGTAATTATCGACACTGCAGGTAGACTTCAAATTGACGAGGATTTAATGCAAGAACTTGAAGATATCAAGTCTGCAGTAAACCCTGCTGAAATTTTACTCGTCGTTGACTCAATGACAGGTCAAGTTGCAGTAGACGTAGCAAGTACTTTTAATAAAAGGTTAGAAGTTACCGGTTTAGTTCTTACGAAACTCGACGGTGATACTCGTGGTGGCGCAGCGCTTTCAATGCGTGCAGTAACGGGTAAGCCTATTAAATATTGTTCTATTGGTGAAAAGTTAGCAGATTTAGAGCCTTTCTATCCCGACCGTATGGCATCAAGGATTTTAGGTATGGGGGACGTTCTTACCCTTATCGAAAAGGCAGAACAAGCCATTACGGAAGAAGATGCTAAAAAGATGGAGGAAAAGTTCCGTAAAAACGCTTTCACTTTGGAAGATTATTTAGAACAATTCGCAGCGATGAAGAAGATGGGTGGTCTTGCTAATATACTTTCAATGTTACCAGGTATGGGCATGGGCAAGTTAAAAATCAACCCTGAAGATTTAGACGAAAAGCGCATCGAAAAGGTTAAAGCGATTATTTATTCAATGACGCCGAAAGAACGCCGTGACCCGTCAATATTAAATTCGTCACGCAAACAGCGTATAGCAAAAGGCGCAGGTACCGACGTGGTTGAAGTAAATAGACTACTTAAGCAATATGACCAAACCAAACTGATGATGAAGCAAATGCGTGGAAATAAAATGTTCAAATTTTAACAGCGCAAAAATCATTGTGTAATGATTTCAAGACTAACGGTCTTGTGAAAATAAACCAAAAATAAAAAAATTTTATATACATTAAGGAGTAAAAATTATGGCAGTAAAAATGAGATTAACCAGACTTGGCGACAACAAAGCACCTTTCTATCGTATCGTAGTAACCGATTCTAGAAAAGCTCGTGACGGTGGCTACATTGAAAAAGTAGGTCACTACAATCCAAGCACTAAAGAAATCGTTCTTGACGAAGCAAAGGCTAAAGATTGGATTTCTAAAGGTGTTCAACCTACCGATACCGTTAGAACTCTTCTCGTTCAAAAAGGCGTAATCGAAGGCAAAAAATCCAAGTAATTTCGGGAGCGCAAGATGTTAGATTTAATTAAATACGTCGTAAATCAGTTCGCTGAACATATCGACGAAATCGAATACGTTACTACCGAAGACGGCAACACCGTTAACGTTGACGTAATCTTGCACGACGACGATATGGGTAAGGTAATCGGCAGACAAGGCAAAATTGCAAAGGCTCTCCGTACCATAGTAAAATCGGCGTCAGCCAAGGAAAACAAAAAGTACAATATTGAAATCAAGTCTAAAAGCGAAGCACAAGGCTAGATTTTGCAATTAAAGGGGGAACTTTGCTTTCCCCGTTTTAATATAGTTATAAATTGAATAATTCATTGTACGAAGATAATGACTATGAGTGATTTTTTAAAGATAGGCGAAATTACTAAACCACAGGGTATATTTGGTGAAGTGAAAGTTCGCCCTTACGTTGACGACGCCGATTGTTTTTTTGATTTGAAAGAAATTTTAGTGGGCGATAAGCCTTATAAAATTGCAAAAGCACGGGTTGTTGGCAACGACGTTTTCTTGAATTTTTACGGGGTTTCCGACAGAAACTGTGCCGAACTTTTGCGTGGCGCAGAACTTTTTGCTACTCGTGAAGATATGCAAGACTTTATTTCTGACGAAGATTTTTTTATCGTCGATATTTTAGGTATGAGCGTCGTTTTGACTAACGGAGAAAAGGTTGGTTCAGTAATAGATATCACGCAAGCCAACGTAGATATTTTTACAGTACAAAAATTAAACGGCAAGATTTTGCGTTTTCCTTTTTTAAAGGTTCTCACGCCAAAGGTCGATATGCAAAATAGGACGCTCACTCTAGACGCTGAACGGTTCGTAGAGGTGGCTTGTTATGAAGATTAGTATTTTAACTCTTTTTCCTGAAATGTTCACAGCACTTAACGAAAGCATTATCGGCAGGGCAAAAAAGGCTGGGAAAATTGAAATTGAAGTCGTAAACATTAGGGATTATTCTAAAGATAAACATAAAAAGTGTGACGACGCCCCTTTTGGTGGCGGTGCGGGTATGCTTATGACGCCACAACCGATTGCCGACGCAATTTTAGCCGTTGACCCAGATAGAAAAGCAAAGCGCATTTATCTTTCACCAAAGGGTGAAACTCTTTCTCAAAAAAAGGTCAGAGAACTTGCCGTTGGTCAAGATTTGGTGCTTTTGTGTGGGCATTACGAAGGCGTTGACGAACGCGTTATAGAACTTTTTATTGATGAAGAAATTTCTATAGGCGACTACGTTTTAACTGGTGGTGAACTGCCTGCAATGGTGCTTGTGGATAGCGTTGCTAGATACGTTGACGGTGTAATTACTACCGAGTCGCTTTCACAAGAAAGTTTTTCAGAGGGGCTTTTAGAATACCCACAATACACTAGGCCACAAGTTTTTATGGGGTTAGAAGTGCCTGAAGTATTAGTTAGTGGCGACCATAAAAAGGTGGACGAATGGAGAAGGAAAAAGTCTGAAGAAGTAACGAAATCTCGTCGTCCAGATTTATTAAAGGATTAGACTTGCGACGGTTAATCGCTAGTTAAAATTAATACTATGGAAGTTATACAATGGTATCCAGGTCATATGGCAAAAGCCATGCGACTAATGGAAGAAAGTTTGCCTATGGTAGACGGCGTAGTTATCGTTTTAGATGCTCGCTGTCCGTATGCTTGTATTAACGTAAAGCACGAAAAACTTTTTGCAAACAAATCAGTTTTATACGTTTTAAATAAAGCCGACCTAATAAGTAGGGCGGACGTTTTGCGTTTGACGGAAGAATTCGTCAAGGCAAAAAAAGAAGTTATCGCAGTCGACGCTAAATCGCCAAGAGATATTTCATCTCTATACGCAAAGATTTTCAGCGTGCTTAAAGATAAAGTTGAAAGGAACAAGGCAAGGGGCTATTTTAAGCCGATAAGGGTAATGATTGCGGGTATACCAAACACCGGCAAGTCAACGCTTATAAACGCGTTAGTTGGTGGCAAAAAGGCACAAACTGGCGATAAAGCAGGCGTTACTAGAAGTAATCAATGGGTTAAACTTAAAGAACTCGAACTTTTAGATACGCCAGGTACTATGCCACCGTCGTTTGAAGACCAAACGCTTGCAAAACATCTTGCGTTCGTAGGTTCTGTCAACGACGAAATTTACGATATGTCAGACCTTTGTCTAGAACTTTTAGCCGAACTCAAAGATAGATATCCCGAAGAACTTTTGGCAAGATATAAACTTACTGAACTTAAAGAAACGCCTTTGGAGGTTTACGAAGATATTTGCCAAAAGCGTGGGTTTTTAATTAAGCGTGGCGAGTACGACTACGAGCGTTGCGCTAAAGCAGTTATAGACGATTTGCGTTCGGGTAAAATCGGCAAAATTTGTTTCGAATAGGTGAACTATGGCAAAAGCAAAAGATAAAACGCCGATAGATAAACTAAAGTATGAAAATTTATTTTTATCTTACGGTAAAGATATAATAGCAGGCGTTGACGAGGTTGGTAGAGGTCCACTTGCAGGACCAGTCGTTTGTTGCGCCGTGGTGATGCCACTTGAAAAAGATTTAATTATCGACGGCGTTGACGACAGTAAAAATCTTTCTGCAAAAAAGCGAGAGGCTCTTGCTGAAGAAATAAAAAAGCGCGCAATATCGTACTGTATTTACGAAATTTCTCCTAAAGAAATTGACGATATAAATATACTAAACGCCGTAAAAAAATGTATGGCACGGGCAGTTTTGGGGCTTAACGTATCGCCGAAAGCCGTCCTCGTTGACGGTAACGACACGGGAATAGACTTTACGGGCCTACCCTTTGGCACGCCCGTTGAATACATAGTTAAAGGCGATGCAAATTCATATACGATAGGTTGCGCGTCAATCGTTGCAAAGGTTTATAGAGATAAACTTATGGACGAATACGCAAAGGTTTACCCTGAATATCTTTTTGAAAAACATAAGGGTTACGGAACGAAAGCGCACATAGAAGTTATAAAGGAGATAGGTCCTTGTCCGATACACAGAAGAACTTTTATAAAAAACTTTTGGGTGGAGTAGGCGAAAAGCAAGCCCTAAAGCATTTAAAAAAGCGCAAGTATAAGATTTTAGAAAAAAATTATTCTTGCTCGTTTGGTGAAGTTGATTTAATTGCCCTTGATAAAGACTGCTACGTATTCGTTGAAGTCAAAACCCGTTCAGACGCGCGATTTGGTGAACCTATGGAGGCAGTCAATGCAACTAAACAACGCCGTATAATTATGACGGCAAAGTATTATTTACAAAGAAAGGGTGTTGACGAAAATTCCGTAAAAATTCGTTTTGACGTAATAGAAGTTAAAAACGACAACGGCAATTTTACGATAAATCATTTGGAAAACGCTTTTATTTCGGGTACGCAGGCGTACGCATTTAAAAGTGGATTTTAATAAGCAAAATAATTTGAATAATACTTCAAAAATAGGTTAAAAACGCTTGCAAATAAAGCGTAAATATGATATTATAGCAAAGACTTCGGGTGGTCCTCTTGCATTTTAGCAATGAACACTTAGTAAAATGGAGGTATAGCCATGAAAGGAATTATTGAAGCAATCAATCAGGAAAATCTTAAATCAAGCGTTCCAAGTTTCAATGTCGGTGATACCGTAAAAGTATCTGTTAAGGTTATTGAAGGCACGCGTGAAAGAATCCAAATGTTCGAAGGTATCTGTATCGCTAAAAACGGCGGTGGGATCAGCGAAACTTTCACTGTAAGAAGAATTTCCTTCGGTGTTGGGGTAGAAAGAACTTTCCCATTACACTCACCGAAAGTTGCCGACGTTCAAGTAGTAAGAAGGGGTAAAGTCAACCGCGCTAAATTGTACTACTTAAGAGGCAGAACCGGCAAAGCGGCAAAAGTTAAAGAAATTAGATAATTTTTGTCAAAAAGTTTGCATTTTGCAAAAAATTAAGAGTTTGTTCTTTTTGGACAAACTCTTTTTTTTATCTAAAATGTGTTTACATTTTAGATAAAGTATGATATAAATATAATAATATATACTGCCGTAGTGTTTGCCACAATCTAGGCTAAAGCGCTTACGGAGATACAGGAGATTTGATATGTTTAATTTTTTCAAAAAATTTAGCGTAATAGCCGTTTTAGTTGCAGTGCTTTTATTTTCTGCAGTTATGGCTGTTACTATTCCACTTGCTAGTGCAAAAGACGATTACCAAGATTTAACGGTGAAAGGTTTTAGGACTTCCGTGTTAGAAGTTTCCGATGGTAACACTTCTATTGAAACTACCGACCTTTACACCTATTTTAGATTTAACGTTACTGGAGTTTTAGGCTCTAATAAAATTAAGTCTTTTTGGATAAACGTTGGTGATGCTGACGTTGGCGCAATTGATATTCACTTTGCGTATTATTCAAGTTTATCTTCGTCCGGTAATACCGGTTATGGGTTTGGTAAAAAGACGGCTATTGATTTAACAGGTGATACCGATCAATGGGTAAACCTTATGTCTACAATTGAAGATAAGTTGCTTTCAACTTCGTATATCACTTTTGCGCTCAATAATAGCGTGTTTATTAACGAAGTTTGCATAGTTGCCGTAAACTCAAAGGGTAATTTAGTTCAAATAACGCCTACTCTTGACGAAATAGGTTGCGTTGTTGGCGATAAACTTAACGTTACGCTCAGTAGCCCTTTGCGTAATCCAATGCCTAGCCTTTTAGAAGGCGCTCAAGCAATTCTTGACGAACAACACACTTTTGATATTTCTTTAATTGAAACGGATGAAAACGGCTTACTAACTTATCCTGTGCAAGAACTTGGTTGGCTTGCTAGCCAAAGAACGGCTTATTATCTTGACGCTTTAACCTTAACTAGTAAAGGTGCGTTAAACGAAGAACTTTCAGGTAAGACGGGTATTTTAGGGGCTGAAATCGTAACTTTAGGCACGCTTATGTTTGGCAATAATGCTTTCGGGTTACATTTCTTCTCGCTTTTAGCAGGCATCGGCGCTATCGTCGTGTTTGCATTACTTATGAAAAAACTTACGAAAACCAATTGGATTTTTGCTTGTGGCTTGGCTGTGTTTGTTGGATTGCTCGCAATGTTTACTTCGGCGTTCGGCGTAATTATCGCTCCGATAATTGCACTTCTTATCGTAACTTCGGCTTACTTTGCAAGTAAATATATTCTTTCTTCGTTATCAAATGGTAGAGTTATTAATTTAGTTCTTTCGGGCGTTGCTTTTAGTTTAGCAATTCTTTGTAAGTCAACTGCTATTATTTTCTTACCATTTATTATTGCTGGTATTTGTTACCGTGCAATTAAAGATTGCAAACTTTTAAAGCAAAACAACAAGAGCGTAGGTTCTTATTTGATTGAAGTTATAGTACCGGTTATCATCGGCTTTGTATTATTTGCTTTAATAACTGCTTGTTTTGCAAATTTAATCGTTTCAAAAACTTTAGTCATCGTTATGGGTGAAAGTTCTTTAATCAAAACGGTATTTAGCGCTTTCGGTAAATCGTTTTTAATTTGGCTCTAAAAGTTATTTAAGGGGGAAATATGTTATCAAAAACGACGGGATACGCTTTAAGTGGCTTGACTGGTTTCGCCGTCTCCGTTGAAGTAGATATATCCAACGGCTTGCCTGCATTTGACATAGTAGGGCTTGCCGATACTGCTATCAAAGAATCTAAAGAACGGGTTCGTTCCGCTATAAAAAATAGTGGGAGGAAGTTCGTTCCTGCAAAAATTACGGTAAACCTTGCGCCAGCCGATATGAAAAAAGAAGGTTCGGCTTTAGACCTTGCCGTTGCGCTTGCAATACTTAAAGCAAGTTGCGAACTCGACGCAGACTTGTCGGATATTGTTTTGATCGGTGAACTTTCTTTAGACGGCTCTCTTCGTCACGTAAAAGGTATGTTGCCGATGGTAATTTCGGCGTATAAACAAGGTTATAAAAAGTTTATCGTACCAAAAGCAAACGAGGTTGAGGCATCTTATATCGACGGTATCGAAGTAATTTCAGCCGACAACTTAAAGCAAGTTATCGACCATTTGTCAGGTTTAACGCCTATTGCTCCAACTGTTAAAAGAGAATTTTATAATGCTCAAACTCAAAGCACTTACGACGTAGATATGTCTTTCGTTAAAGGTCAATACGCCGCGAAGCGCGCTATTGAAATTGCCGTAAGTGGTGGGCATAACGTAATTATGGTAGGGCCACCGGGCACGGGGAAAACTATGCTCGCAAAGTGTATACCGACCATTATGCCCGATATGACTTTTGACGAGGCTTTAGAATGTACTAAAATTCACTCCGTTGCAGGCTATATTGCGGACGGCGACGGCGTATTATTAAAAAGACCTTTCCGTTCACCACACCATACGACGACGATTATAGCGCTTACTGGTGGTGGTACGAAAGTGAAACCAGGTGAAATTAGCCTTGCGCACAACGGCGTTTTGTTTCTTGACGAAATGCCTGAATATAATCGCGCTACGCTCGAGGCTCTCCGTCAACCGCTTGAAGACGGCGTCGTAACCGTAGCAAGAGCAATGGGGACCGTTCAATACCCAGCAAACTTTATGCTCGTCGCTAGTATGAACCCTTGTCCTTGTGGCAACTACGGCTCGCATGAAAAAATCTGTATTTGTACTCCTGCTGCGATAGCAAAATATAGGGCAAAAATATCGGGACCACTTTTAGATAGAATAGATTTACAAGTTGCAGTCGATAATATTCAGTATTCCGATATGATTGCTGAAGAAAAATCGGAAAATTCCGCTACGGTTAGAAGTAGGGTAAACCGCACGCGCGCTATTCAGCGTGAAAGGTTTAAGGGTGAAAGTATTTCTACTAATAGCGATATGGGCGAAAAGCACATAAAAAAATACTGTCGCCTATCGCAAGAGTGTGAAGATATTTTACGCAAAGCCTACGACACTATGGGGCTTTCAGCAAGGGCAAGGAGCCGTATAATAAAAGTGGCAAGGACTATTGCGGATATGTCGCTTTCGACGGAAATTTTGCCTGAACATATTCTTGAGGCAGTTAGTTATAGACAACTCGATATGTAAGGGAGTTTATTTTGAGTTACCAAAGATTAGAACTCGGCGCAATCTTTTTAGACAGTTTTGATTTTATTGATCACAAGTCTAAAATGGTTATAATGCAAGCGCTTGAAAAAGGCTTTGATATGAAGTCTGCAATTGCCGAGCGTCGTGAGGTTTTAGGAGAAGAAAAGTTTTTAACTATAAATTCTTCGCTAAACAACGCTTATATAGACAAAATAGTTAGCGCTATGCAAAAAGCGGGCGTTACTGCCGTTACTATGTATTCAAAAGGCTATCCTGAATATTTGAAGAATATTCATTGCCCACCGCTCGTGCTTTACGCGAAGGGTGATTTGTCTCTTTTAGAAAAGGATTTGCGCTTTGGTATAGTTGGTAGTAGAAAATGTTTGTCGACCGATAAAAAGACGGCTGAAAAATATTCTGAAGAATTATCTTCTTCGGGCGTGGTTATAGTTACGGGCATTGCTGAAGGTATTGACAGTTCGGTAATTACTGGTGCGCTTAAGTCGGGTAATATAATTTCGGTTACGGCAGGTGGACTAGATTGCCTATATCCTAAAGAAAACGCCGATTTATTCAATTCGGTAGCGCAAAAAGGGTTAACTTTAAGTGAGCAACCTTTAGGCATAAAACCGATGCCGTATATGTACCCTTATCGTAATCGTATAATAGCGGGACTATCAAATGCAGTAATGGTTGTTTCGGCAGGGCTAAAAAGCGGAACGCTACACACCGTAAGTTACGCGCTTGAACAAGGCAAAGATATATTCGCCGTCCCGCACGAAGTTACTTCTGTGTCGGGAGCAGGGTGTAATCTTTTGATTAAAGAGGGTGCTTACTTAACTGATGCTCCAAACGATATAATTGAGTTTTTTGGCATAGAAAAACAAAAAAGTAAAATTTTGCTTGATGGGTTTGAAAAGGAACTTTACGATATAATCGCAAGCGAAAACGGTATACACATTGATAAAATTGCCGTTTTAACGGGTAAAATGCCGTTCGAACTTTTACCTACCTTATCATTACTTGAAATTAAAGGCGTGATATTAAAATCAGCCGGCAATATATATTCGACAATCTTAAATTGACCTGATTAAGGAGACAATATGAATCTTATTATTGTGGAATCGCCTCATAAGGCAAAAACTATTGAAGGTTTCTTAAAAGGGAACTTCAAAGTAGATGCATCAAAGGGGCATATTAGGGATTTGCCCGTAAATCGTATGGGTATAAACGTAAGAAAAGATTTTGAACCTGAATACGTTATAAATCCTGACAAAGAATCTGACATAAAAAGGCTTAAAAACGCCGTTTCAAAAGCAGATACAGTTTATCTTGCAACTGACCCGGACCGCGAAGGGGAGGCTATTTCTTGGCACCTAGCGGAAGTATTGGGGCTTGACGACAGTAAGCCGATTAGAATTGAATTTCACGAAATTTCTGAAAAAGCAGTTAAAAAAGCAATTGAAAATCCAAGGGTAATAGATAAAAACTTGGTAGACGCGCAACAAGCAAGGCGCGTACTTGATAGAATAGTTGGTTACAGTATTTCACCTGCGGCAAGTACTAGACTTTCTGAAAATTTATCAGCAGGTAGAGTGCAATCGGTTGCTCTTAAAATGGTCGTTGACCGTGAGCGTGAAATAACTGCGTTCGTTCCACAAGAATATTGGCTTTTGCGTGGCGAGTTTTTAACTCAAAAAGGCGCAATTATTAAGGCGTTGTTAACTGAAAAAGACGGCAAAAAATACCGTCCTGCCAACGAACAAGAGGCTAACGAAGTTATCGACTTGTTAAAAAGTTCTCCGTTTGCAGTTAAATCGGTAAAAAAGAGCGTTATAAAGGCTCACGCGCCTGCTCCGTTTACGACAAGTACAATGCAACAAGACGGCGTTCAAAGGCTTGGTTTAACTTCACCACAAATTATGTCGGTTGCGCAAAAACTTTACGAAGGCGTTGAGACTGGCAACGGTCATCTCGCTCTCATTACTTATATGAGAACGGACTCGGTAAGAATTTCGCCCGACGCACAACAATCGGCGCTTCAGTTTATCAAAAGTAATTACGGTGAAGACTACGCGCCTAAAAAACCTAATTTTTATAAAACTAAAGGTGATGCGCAAGACGCGCACGAAGCAATTCGTCCTATCAATATTGAAGTAACGCCAGAGAAGATGAAAAATATTCTCGATAAAAATCAATACAAGTTGTATAAACTTATTTACGACAGATTTTTAGCATCGCAAATGAGTGAGGCTAAATACAACAACGTCGCTATTGATATTGATTCTAAAGGTTATACCTTTAAGGTTAGTGGCAAGACCGAACTTTTTGACGGTTATACCGTGGTGTATAAAGACGCAACGAAGGTTGAAGACGACGAAAACGGCAATTCAGGCTTGTTGCCACCTGTAGAAGAGGGTGAAAGTTTAGGGCTTGAAAAACTCAACAAAGAACAAAAGTTTACAAAGCCACCTACAAGGTATACCGAAGCAACTCTTATTAAGGCGATGGAAGTTGAAGGCATAGGTCGTCCGTCAACTTATGCAACTATTATGGGCAAACTTTCGGATAAAAAGCGCCCTTACGTTTCTAAAGAAAAGAATTATCTCGTTCCTACGGAAATTAGTTATCCTTTAATTGACTTCCTTAAAAAATATTTTCCTGATGTAATGGATTTAAAATTCACTCGTCGTATGGAAACCGCTCTTGACGATATCGGTGAAGGTGATAGGGACTGGCATAAACTTATTTCGGATTTCTATACGCCTTTTGAAAACCAAGTTAAAAACTCAAGAGTAACTGACGTTGTTTGTGACAAGTGTGGCTCTCCGATGGAAATTAGAAACGGTAAATTCGGCAAGTTTGGTAATTACTACGCTTGTACTAATTATCCGACTTGTCAAAACATTAAACCGGTTAACGAAAAGGTAGCAATTCCAACCGAATACATCTGCGATAAATGTGGTGGTATTATGGTTGAAAGAGAGGGTAAGTACGGTAAGTTCTTGGCTTGCGCAAACTACCCAAGATGTAAAAATACTAAAAATTTATCGGGTGAAGCCGTTCCTCCTAGAGCAGACGCAGTATTAGAGGGTGTTTGTCCAAAGTGTGGTAAGCCTACTAGAAAGATGACTTCAAAAACGGGAAAAACTTTCTACGGCTGTTCGGGCTATCCGGATTGTAAATTTATGAGTTGGGATATGCCTACGGGCGATAAATGCGTTGAGTGTGGTAGCGCTATGGTTGAAATCAACGGTAAAAAATATTGCTCAAACAAAAAATGCCCAACCAACCCGTAAGATAGGATTATAATATGGAACTAGTTAGGATTGTCGGCGCAGGTCTTGCCGGTAGTGAGTGTGCTTTATATCTTGCAGAGCGTGGCGTAAAGGTTAAACTTTACGATATTAAACCTAGCGCAAAAAGCCCTGCTCATAAAAGCGATAATTTTGCCGAACTAGTATGTTCCAACTCTTTAAAAAGCAACGATATTTACGGCAATGCTTGTGGACTTTTGAAAGAAGAAATGCGTATTTTAGGTTCGGCTATAATAGAAATTGCCGACAAAACCAAAGTGCCAGCAGGTAATGCCCTTGCAGTTAATAGGGAAGATTTTTCTTCGCTTGTAACAAATAGAATAAAGTCAAATCCTAATATAGAAGTAGTTTGTGAAGAAGTAAAAAGTCTTTCTTCGGTAGCGTTTGACGGCACCGTTGTCGTCGCAACGGGACCGTTAACTACTTCAACTTTGTTTGACGACATACAAAAACTCACGGGCGGGTTATTCTTTTACGACGCTGCAGCGCCAATTGTTTCTGCCGATAGTATAGATATGACTAGCGCTTTTATTGGTGACAGATGGGGCAAGGGCAACGGCGACCACATAAACTGTCCAATAAATAAAGAGGAGTATTTAGCGTTTATTAAAGAACTTACTTCAGCAGAGCGCGCTCCACAAAAGGATTTTGAAAATTCTACCGTGTTCGAAGGGTGTATGCCGATAGAAGTTATGGCTTCCCGTGGTGAAGATACTTTAAGGTTCGGCCCACTAAAGCCAGCAGGTTTAACTGATCCAAAAACGGGCAGGTGGCCTTATGCTTGCTTGCAACTTCGTCGTGAAGACGCTGATGGCAATATGTACAATTTAGTTGGATTTCAAACCAATTTATTGTGGGGTGAACAAAAAAGGGTATTTGGGATTATTCCAGCCCTTAAAAATGCTGAATATTTCCGTTACGGCGTAATGCACCGTAATACTTACCTAAACGCTCCGAACATACTTAACGCCGATTTTTCATTAAAGGCAAATAATAAGGTGTTTTTTGCAGGACAGATAACGGGCGTTGAAGGTTATGTGGAAAGTACTGCGTCGGGATTGCTCGTTGCAATAAATATATTAAGACGATTAAACGGTGAAAATAGTTTGTCGCTCGACAACCAAACGGTACTCGGTGCGCTTGCAAATTATATAGCAACGCCAAACCCCGATTTTCAACCGATGAACGCCAATTTCGGCATATTAGCGGGGATTGAAATGAAGAAGAAAGACAAGGCTTTAAAAAAGCGCTTACAGGCTGAAAGAAGTCTTGAAATCATAAAAGAATTGAGTGGTACACTCAATAAGGAGTAAAAATGAGTATAGAATTTAGAGGCACTACTATTTGTGCCGTAAAAAGAAACGGTAAAACGGCGATTGCCGGTGACGGACAAGTTACGATGTCAAATTCCGTTATATTTAAAAGTAACGCAAAAAAAGTTAGACGCATTTACGACGGCAAAGTAATTTTCGGTTTTGCAGGTGCAGTTTCAGACGCATTCGCGCTTTCGGAAAAGTTTGAGGCAATGCTTTCAAAATATTCAGGCAATTTAATGCGTAGTGCCGTAGAACTCGCTGAACTTTGGCGTGAAGATAAAATTCGTAAGTTGGAGGCCATGATGATAGTCGCTAATAGCGAAACTATGCTTATGATTTCCGGCACGGGTGAAATTATCGAGCCTGACCAAGGCGTCGTAGCCATCGGTAGTGGTGGCAATTACGCTCTTGCAGCGGCGCGTGCTCTCGTGCAAGAAACCGATTATTCAGCAAAAGAAATCGCTCAAAAAGCGCTCCATATCGCAAGTGAAATTTGCGTGTTTACCAACGACAATATTATTTGTGAAGAATTATAAGGGGGTAGAGTATGGATTTAACGCCTAAACAAATAGTTGAAGAACTTGATAAGTATATAATCGGTCAAGCGGAAGCAAAAAAGGCAGTTGCCGTAGCGCTCCGTAACCGTTACAGAAGAAGTATGCTCACTAAAGAGCAAATGGAAGAAATAACTCCAAAAAACATTATTATGAAAGGTCCTACGGGTGTAGGTAAAACGGAAATTGCTCGTCGTCTTGCAAAACTTGTAAAAGCACCTTTTATTAAGGTTGAAGCAACAAAATATACCGAAGTCGGCTACGTTGGTAGAGATGTAGAATCAATGATTAGGGATTTGGTTGAATGCGCCGTAAGGCTCGTTAAAGAAGAAAGGATTCAAGCCGTAAACGCAAAAGCAAGTAAGACCGTCAAAGATAGACTCGTAAATATTTTAGTAGAAGTTAGAAAGTACGATAAGGGCGAAACCCCTGCTGAAATTTTTAAAGCAAACGTTGCTGAAGGTTTCGATAAAGGTTATTATGATAACGAAGTAATCGAAATTGAAGTTATAGACGCTCCAAAACCTATGGAACTCGTTCCAGGTGGGGCTGAAATTTCAATCGGCAGTATTTTTGGCGACATAATGCCTAAAAAGACCAAGAAAAGAAAATTAAAGGTAAAAGACGCATATAAACTTTTGCTAGAAGAAGAGTCCGAAAAGTTAATCGATAACGATTCCGTTAACGCAGAGGCTATTCGCCGTGCAGAAAACGACGGTATAATTTTTATTGACGAAATAGATAAGATTGCAGGTAAGGCAAACCGTAGTGGCGCCGACGTTTCGCGTGAGGGCGTGCAAAGAGATATCCTCCCAATTGTTGAAGGTAGTACCGTTATGACGAAGTACGGTAGCGTGAAAACCGACTATATACTCTTTATAGCGGCAGGGGCTTTCCATGTTTCTTCGGTGTCTGACCTAATCCCTGAACTCCAAGGTAGATTCCCTGTTTTAGTTGAACTTAATAGTTTAAAAAAAGATGATTTCGTTAAAATTTTAACTACACCAAGGAATGCTATTACGGCTCAATATAAAACTCTTTTGGCAGTAGATAATCTTGAAATAGTTTTCACCGACGACGCTATTGAAGAAATTGCTCTTATTGCTGAAGACGCAAACTTAACGCGTGAAGATATCGGAGCAAGAAGGCTTCATACCGTTATGGAAAATCTTTTAGAAGACGTTTCGTTTAACGCAGGTGGGCTAGTTGATAAAGTTACTATTACCGTCGATAAAAAGTTTGTAATCGACAAACTTGGCGCACCGGATAAAGATAGAGATTTAAAGAAGTACGTATTATAAGGAAAATATTATGGTTAATATTCCAAAGGGAACAAAAGACTGTTTACCAAAAGACAGTTATAAATGGCAATTTATTGAAAATATTGCGCGTTCGGTTGCAAAATCTTTCGGCATAAAAGAAATTCGCACTCCTACTTTTGAACATACGGAAGTATTCTTAAGGGGTATAGGCGACACGACCGACGTAGTTAATAAAGAAATGTATACCTTTTTAGACAAAGGTAACCGTAGCATAACTTTAAAGCCTGAAGGTACTGCGGGCGTTGCTCGTTCGTTTGTGGAAAACGGTTTTGCAAGCGCAGTTATGCCACTCAAACTTTACTATATTACCCCTTGCTTTAGGTATGAAAGACCTCAAGCAGGTAGATTGCGTGAATTCCATCAATTCGGCATTGAAATGTTCGGTTCAAATAGCGCAACCATTGATGCTGAAGTTATTTTAACCGCTAAAACCTTTTTAGATAAGGTAGGCGCTACGGGTTTGAAACTATATATAAATAGTATCGGTTGTAAGACCTGTCGTGCAGAGTTTAATGAGGCGCTTAAAGAATATCTTAAGGCTAATATCGACGGTATGTGCCCAAACTGTCAAGACCGTTATGAACGCAATCCTTTAAGAATTTTAGATTGCAAAGAAGATAAATGTAAAGAAATTTGCCGTAACGCTCCAAAGATAACCGATTATCTTTGCGACGACTGTAAAAAACACTTTGAGGAGTTGCAAAAATATCTTACTTTAGCAGGTGTAGACTTCGCTATTAACGAAAATATCGTGCGTGGGCTCGATTATTATACTAAAACGGTGTTTGAATTTGTTTCGGAAAATATTGGTGCTCAAGGTACCGTATGTGGTGGTGGTCGTTACGACGGTCTTATTGCTGAATTTGGCGGTGGTCAAATTCCAGGCGTAGGCTTTGGCTTGGGGATGGAAAGGCTGTTGCTTTTGTTGGAAAGTTTAGGCGTCGATATGAACGAACCTGTGCCTGATGTTTACTTCGCTACTATGGGCGAAAAAGAATATGAAAAAGCCTTTCTTTTAGCCAATGAATTAAGGGGTAAAGGCGTTGCTTGCGAACTTGACCATATGGGCAAGAGTTTAAAGGCTCAATTTAAGTATGCGGACAAGATTGGCGCTAAACGGGTGGTTGTAATCGGTTCATCAGAACTTGAAAACGGCTTGGTTACCGTTAAAAATATGACTGAAGGCACGGCTGAAACCGTCGCTATTTCGGACCTTGTCGATTTTTTTGTAAACAAGGTATAATTGCCTTAAAAATGAAAAAAATAAATTATGAAAGAAACGGGAATTGTAACTAAAATTTCAAACGATACGGCTACGGTAAAGGTTAAACGCCGTGCAGAATGTTCTAAATGTGGTATGTGTGGGATGAAAGATTCCGCCAGCGATATGGACTTCGTTGCAAGCGTTAAAAACGCCAAAGTTTCACTCGGTGATACCGTTACGATTGAAAGCAAAAAGGATTTAAAAGTAGTAAGTTATTTACTAGTTTTTATAATGCCTTTATTACTCGTTGGCGTAGGGCTTTTTGTTGGTTATAAGTTTTTCAATGAAACCATTGCTTTGATTATGGCGCTCGGCTCGGTGGTCGTTTGGTTTTGCGTGATTTATTTCGTTGATAAAATCTTTCGCTTTGGCAAAAATTTTGGGTATGAAGTAACTGAAGTAATAAAACCCGTATGTATAGACAGTAAGGAGGAATAATTATGGCTGAAACCGTAATCAATATAACTTCAAAAGAAGAATTTGATAGTATTATAGAAAATGAAAAAATGCCTATTATAGTGGATTTATGGGCAACCTGGTGTGGTCCTTGCAAGATGCAAGCGCCGATTTTTCACGAATTTGCCGACAATATGGCGGGCAAAGTAAAAGCGCTCAAAGTCAATGTCGATGAGTGTGAAGAACTCGCAGCTCTTTTGCAAATCACGGCAATTCCAACCATTTTGCTTATAGTTGACGGTGAACTTAAAGAAAAGAAGGTAGGTTTAAGTACAGATAAAGATTTAGCGTCAATGGTTATTAAGTATTTATAAACGGCGCAAAAATGTAGGTGTAAAATGCAATATAAATCCGAGTTGACTTTGATTGAAACCGAAGTCGCAATTAAATTTATTAAAGATTATTTTGAAAGGGAACTCGCAAAAGCCCTTTCTTTAACGCGCGTTTCCGCCCCGTTGTTCGTTCATCCGGAATCGGGGCTTAACGACAACTTAAACGGTTATGAACGCACCGTTCGCTTTGATCTAAAAGCGCTTGGCGAAGAAGTTGAAATCGTTCAATCACTCGCAAAATGGAAAAGAATGGCTCTCGCAAAATACGGTTTTGAGGCACATACCGGACTCTATACTGATATGAACGCAATTCGTCGTGACGAAGATTTAGACGCTATTCACTCCGTTTACGTTGACCAATGGGATTGGGAAAAAATCATTTTGGCTGAAGACAGAAAAACTTCTTACTTAAAAAAGACTGTCAAGGCTATTTATAAGGTTTTCAAAAAGACTGCGCAAGCAGTAAGTAAAAAATATCCGTCAATCGTACATAACTTACCTGAAGAAATCACTTTTATTACGGCAAGAGAGGCTGAAAAGCGTTATCCTGCACTTACTCGTAAAGAGCGTGAAAATGCCCTTGCAAAAGAGTACGGTGCCGTATTTATTTCTTGTATCGGCTGGGATTTGGTAGACGGCAAACCACACGACGGTAGGGCCGCCGACTACGACGATTGGAAGTTAAACGGTGATATCTTGCTTTGGAACGACGTTTTAGGTACTGCGTTTGAAATTTCATCAATGGGTATCAGGGTGGACGCCGTTGCGCTTGAAAAACAACTTAAAAAGAGAAAAGAACTCGACAAACTTACAAACCCTTACTGTAAGTCTGTTATTTCTGGCGAATTGCCTTTAACTATCGGTGGTGGTATTGGACAGTCAAGACTTTGTATGTTCTTTTTAAAAAAGGCGCATATAGGTGAAGTTCAAGCATCGGTTTGGTCTGAAAAAGATATAGCCGATTTAAAAACTAAAGGTATTAATTTATTATAGGTGAAGTATGAAATATTTAATAGCGTCAGATATTCATGGTTCGGCTTATTACACTGAAAAAATTATCGAAAGGTTGTTGCTAGAAAAGGCCGACGCGTTAGTGCTTTTAGGTGATATTTTTAATCACGGGCCACGTAATCCGTTGCCAAAAGATTATGCGCCACTTAAGGTTGCCGAAATGCTAAACGCAATCAAGGATAGGCTTTTTGTAGTCAAAGGGAATTGTGATAGCGAAGTAGATACGCTCATTTCCGAGTTTGATTTTTTGCCTCATTTGTTGATTTTGGCGGGTGAAAAGACTTGCTTTTTAACCCACGGACACGTATACAATAAAGATTTTTTGCCAAAACAGGCAATTTCAGCCTTAATTTACGGCCATTTTCATACCGGTTTTATAGAAAAACAAGATAAAATTTGGGTTGTAAATGCAGGTTCTGTCTCTTTACCAAAGGGTGGTACAGCGTCTAGTTATCTTATTTTGGACGACCAAACACTGGTTCTTAAAGATATCGATGGTCAAGTGATTAAAAGTGTAAATTTATAAAAAAATAAGAGCGTTAAAAGCGCTCTTTTTTTATGCAAAAAAATCTTAATTTAATATAAAATGCAACATATTATCACAAAAATATACAATTTATAAAAAATAAAAATTGTAAAAAAATACGAAATATATTAAAATTAGATAAAATTCGGCTAAATTCAAGTTAATCAAACGCGTATTCAAAAGTAAACCTTGACTTGTCAAAATTATCGCAGTTTATTTGACAAATAACAATGATTTGTCGTATACTAATTTTGCGTAAAAACGCTAGTTTTGTCGTTTTTTATAAAAATCTAAAGTTTTTTTGTTTTTCAACGATAAATTTTAATTTAACGCAAATTATAGGAGTAAGGCTATGCCAAAAGCAGTAAAGCAAACAATCAAAAATACTGACGATTTAACGGCTAATTCACTTGCCGTGCAATTTATTTCAGAGCGTGAAAACCCCGTGCATTTCACCGTGCTTAATGAGTTTTATTTTATTAAGTCGGGCGAGGCTAATTTTAAGATTGGGCAAGATGATTATTTTGCGACTGACAATAACGTTATTTTCGTGCCAACGCTTATGCCTTATTCGTTTAAGATTTCGCAAGACGCTGTCGTTTGGCGCTTATCGGTAAGCGAAAGGTATATGACGGATTTTTACGAGTGTTATCCAAACAAGTCGTTACCATGCCTTATGTCTGACGCTCATTTTAATTCTAAAATTTACAATTACGTTTTAAGAGAATTTGTATCACCAAGTCTTACCGAATTCGAAAAAATTGCCTGCGTGTCTTACGTTTTAGCAAAATTTTCGGCACATTATCAAGTGGAAGAAAAGGTAGCCACGGGTGACTCTCAAATTGCCGAAATTATTCGTTACATCTATAAAAATTACGAACAAGATATAACTCTTGACACATTGTCAGCAGAGTTTTGTGTTTCAAAAATGGTGTTATCTCGTAAAATCAGTAAGTACATCGGTGTAGATTTGCGTAAATTTGTTAGCGACGTTCGTATTCAAGCGTATTTAAAAATGCGCAGTGATAAGCGTTACGCGTCGCTTTCGTCGGTCGAAATTGCTTATAAGTGTGGGTTTAAAAGTTACGAGACTTTCTACCGTGCCTATAAACGCAGGAATGGTGAATAATTTTTTAACAAATTTTGTGAATTTTTATTGATTTTGCAAAAAAATTAATTTTGTTAAAGTTGCACAAGTTTGCAATAGCGTGTTATTGTTGTTTTTCAGTAAAAAATAATACTTTTTGGGCAATTTTTAGCAATATTTTCCAAAATATACGCCCTAACACCATATATTTTATATATAAAATCGAAAAAATGATAATTTTTAACAAAATTTAAAGCCGAATTACCATATAAACTGAAAAATTGCTAAATAGTATACTTTTGCAAGCAAATAGTTTATTTTTGATATAGATTTATTGCACAATTTGTTTTATAATATTGATACAATCGGAAAATCGGGCGAGTATTGCGCCCAATTGATTTTTATACGCGTGTGTGTATGATGCGCAATGTGTGGGTGCTCACGATTTACGATTGAATATAAACGCGAATTGAAAAAACTAAAATATAGGAGGTTTTTATGAAAAAGAAGTTTTTTTCAATCATTAGCATGTTGCTCGTTTTTATACTTGGCTTGTCTATGATGGCAATGTCATGTGGTGGCGGTGGCACCACTCCTGATGGTGACGATGATGATGACGGTGAAGAAGTTATCGCTCCATCAATCACTTATGGTTATTCAAATGCTGCTGATACTCGTTATAAAGAAATCATTGCCGACCTCGCTAAAAAATGGAATGATGAACAATACGATGCTAACAACCCAATCAAGAACTTTAAGGTTTACACTGCAGCTGTAGAGTCTGGCTCGGCTGTTACCCTTATGGGGAACGGTAACAACGCTGACCTTATGGAAATTTATGATGAGAACTCACAAGAAGTTATCGTATCAGGCAAGGCAGCACCTATCAACACTAACGAAGTTGACGTATCTGGTATCTCTGCAACCGCGCTTGACAGATACTATTCTGGTACTGTTGACGGCAAATTTTCCCCATATGCGGAAAATAGACAACTTTACGCAGTTCCAATTGCAACTTCTCCTGCAATGCTTTTCTACAATGAAGCAATCTTCAAGCGAGTAGGTATCACTATCATCTCTATGACTGAAGAACAAGCGCTTCGTGAAGGTTTTGGTGCATACGGCTACCACGTTTACAATACTCTTCCTGAAGGTTATTCTGGGGAATCAACCACTTACAATGAAATTGACCTTCAAGGTAACCAAATTTCAGACGTAACTGGTTACAGAGTATTCAACAACAAAGTTCCAATGAGCATTGAAGAATTGTATGCGCTTTCTGCTGTTCTTACCGAGGCTTACAACGAAGATTCTCCTACCGAAACCGGTTTCAACTCTGAATACTGGTTCCCACTTGGTTGGACTGTTGGTGGCGACTGCTTATCATACAATGAAAGCACTAATAAACTTGAATTCTCTCTTGCTGACGATACTCCTAACTATCTCGTAACTGCCCATATTTCTATCCCAGGTGGTGATAGTTACGAAGCAGGTGAAATTCTTTCTTACTCTGATAAGAAGAGAGTTGTTGAGGCTATTTCTGCTGGTAACGCACAAGTTAATACCGCTATTTCTGGCGGCGTTCTTTACGCTATTCCAAGTACTCAAGAAGTATTCTCACAATTTATCGCTGCATCAGTTACCAAGGGTACTGCCGTAGGTTACAAGGAGGGTGAGGAAGCAGCTGCAGCAAGTAACAGTCTTGAACAAATCTATGGTTATGGTGTTGCTTACAACCCAACTCAGAAAGACTACGTTTCAAACTTCGAGCAATCTCAATCAGCAATGATTCTCCGTGGTTATTCAGTAGTTGCTAAAAAATTAATCGGTACTTTCGGTCAAGGCGTTAACATTTGTCCTACCCCACAATACAAAGAATACAATACTGACGGCACTATCAAAATCGTAAACGGCACTCAAATTAAGGGTTATAGATCAACTTGGGATGAAACCTACGCAACTTACCTCAACAATGGTAGCCAAAAGAAAGATGAAGCAATCACCTTCTTAAAATGGTTAATGGAAGACGCTCAACAAATGGCAATTGCTCGTTCTGCTTACTACATTACCACTAATACCCAAGGCGCTAACGCTCTCGTAGACAGTTCTGCATACAAAGCAGTAATCGCTGAACAATACCGTGAAGGTTACAACGTAGATGCATTATTGGAAGCAGCAAAATACTGTTCTGCACCAGACTGGACTTATACCAGTGATAACGGTAAATGGGTTAACACTTGGTCAAAACCACTTAACGAGCAAGTTCGTACTGGTAAAAAATCTATTTACTATCTCTTCTATGCAACCGATAGTGCTGGTAAGACCATTCCACAATTAACTGACATCCAAGTACAAGGTGAAGAAGTTAAGAATATCGAAATTGTTCACCACAAAACTTTCCAATAATGGATAACCGCTCCTAACGGGGCAACCGATTGATTATTCAATCTAAAAAAGTTGTTTACGTGGTCGCTATAATATAATATTGTATTATGGCGACTGCGTGGCAATAAAAACAGGTAGGTAATACTAATGCAAGGTTCAGTAACTCAAAACGGAACACCTATTAAAATTAAGAACAAAAAGAAGTTTGGCTTTTTAGGCTTCTTCTTTGCTGCGTTACCACTTTTTGGTTTTATCGTATTCAGTTTGTTCCCAATCGGGTATTCTATTTATTTGTCGTTAACAGACCTTACTTCGTCGGCATCACTTACTCGTGACGACGTAGTAATTAACTTCATCGGCATAACTAACTATCTTAACGTATTCAACGATATGCGTTTTTGGCACTCAATTGCAGTTGCGTTCTACGCAATGCTTGGTCAGTTTATGTCGCTTTCTATAGCACTCGCAATGTCGGCACTCCTTTCAACGAAGGTTAAGGGGTGGAACTTGTTCTCGGTTTTATATTTTATACCATATATTTGCTCAAGTATTGCAATGGCAATGATATGGCTTCGTATGTTTGACTATAAGCGTGGCATTATGAACGAAATTTTAATTATGTTCGGTCGTGATCCTGCGCAAAAAATCGATTGGTTAAAAAGAGAAGATTTATATATGATTATATTCTTCTTCGTGCAAGCGTGGAACGCGCCTGGGTACGGTATTATAATGTATAACGCCGCGTTCTCAGCAATCGATCATACTCTCTATGAGGCTGCTCGTATCGACGGTGCTTCAAGATTAAAACAACTTACTTCGATAACACTTCCGTCTATCAGTCCGACAACTTACTTCTTGGTAATGCTCGGTTTGATTAACGGTTTACAACAATTTGAAATATTCCAAGTATTCACAGGGCTGTCAGGTAACTGGGTAGGTGACTACGGTCCAAAAGATATGGGTCTCGTTCCACTTCTTTATATCTATTCTATTAAGGATATAAGAATGGCTGAAGCGTGCTCTATGTCGTGGTTTATGTTCTTTATCGTATTCACGGTAGGACAATTGAACCAAAAATTACAAAAGGTATGGGTGGCAAACGAAAATGAGTAAAGCAAAGAAATTAAATCAAAACAAGTTTGTAACCTTTATGATATACGTCGTACTTATCTTCTTCTTGATCTTTACGATGTTACCTTTCTTCGTAATTATTGTTGCGTCGGTTACGCCACGTATTGAATATAGCCGTGTTGAAGAATTTATAGCGTTGCCATCAAAAGTAACGTTCCAAGGCTTCATAACGCTTTTCACTGCTAAAAACGACGCAAACATCGTTAAAGAATTCCTTTTGTGGGAAAACGTTAACATGTTAATTACGGGTTATTGGAATATGTTTTGGCAAAGTATTCCAAAGTCGATCATCTCGCTTTTCGTGTCAGGTATGGCAGGTTACGCGTATTGTAAACTCCGTTTTGCTGGCCAAAAACTTATGTTTGGCATCCAAATGTCAACGATGATGATTCCTACCGCAACGCTTACTATCCCTACGCTTATGTATTACGAGATGCTGGGATGGACGGGCTCGGTACTACCGCTTATCATACCAGGGCTGTTCGGTGGGACGACGACAATATTCTTTATGAAGCAATTCTTCGAAGGTATCCCTACTGAAATCGTTGAAGCCGCTCGTATCGACGGTTTGGGTGAAGTAGGTATCTTCTTTAAGATTATGTTGCCACTTTCAATGCCTGCGTTCGTTTCGCAATTTATTTTAGGCTTTATCGGCGCGTACAACGCTTATTTAGGACCAATGTTATACTTGGGTACTGAAAAGGCTATGTATCCGCTCCAATTAGTGCTTCAAAATCTTCAATCACCTTGGGCAAGTGACGTGCCTTTCCAAGCAGCGGCGGTATGCTTTACCATCATACCAATCGTTATCATCTATCTCTTTGGTCAAAGATTCTTTATCGGTGGCCTTACGAGTGGTGCAGTTAAAGGTTAAAATTATTCCCGCGGTGGGC
This sequence comes from Christensenellaceae bacterium, assembly GCA_045655805.1. Classification (GTDB taxonomy): domain Bacteria; phylum Bacillota; class Clostridia; order Christensenellales; family Borkfalkiaceae; genus UBA11475. Next base: position 23,354 of record JAZOPZ010000018.1, on the reverse strand, counting down.
GATACCCACCGCAACGGGATAAACTTAACGCCTATTTTCCCGTTTATATTTGTTGGCGTTTTAAACATTATTTAAACGTGCGCTCGCGTAGTACGCGTGGCTTTGTGTAAATCAAGGCATTTCCCCGCAAGGGTGTAGCAATTAAACTAATAAAATTCAATTTGGCATTAATGTGACTGGCGGTGGGTAAGTCAGTCGCAGTGTATATATAAAAACAGGAGGATTTTATGAAAAAAATAATCACACTTATTTTAGCAATGATGATGATGCTTTCTGTGGTTATGACCGGTTGTACCACCGAAGGTGGCGACACTGGTGAAGGTGGCACTACCGCTGCTGACGTTCTTTATGAAAGAGGCGTTACTTACAGCGATAATATTGGCGTTTATGACGTCGCTGCTAGAGTAGAAACCGAAACCACCTATGACAAGAACATTTTCTACAGAAACGACGTATCATTCAACTGTCCGGACCCAGGCGTTATATACTGTAATGATAGAACCAATGAAGAATGTTATGATTGGTATTTCTTATACGGTACTACAGGCTCTGGTCAAGGTTCTTTCTTTAGTTACAAATCAAAAGATTTAGTATCTTGGGAACTTGCTGGTCCTGGCTACGTATGGCCTGTAGGCGGTTGGCAAAAAGACCGTGCTTGGGCACCTGAAGTAATCTATGACGCTAATGCTGATAGAGCAAAATACGGTCTTGACGACGCTGAAGTTTACGGCGAAGCAGGTACTGGTGTTTACTTTATGTTTGCATCTGCAGTTCCTAATAAAGAAAATGAAACTACCCCATACAACTATTATTCTTTAATCGGTGTTTATTCACAATATGCTTTGGACTGTGCTGTAGCAACTAACCCAGCAGGCCCTTTCAAGGCGTATAATGGTCAAGAAACCGGCGCTATCATTGATGGTGTTGACTATTCAAAAGAAGAAAACTACGCAAAATTCACCACTTATGCTGACGATTACGCATCAGGCAATAAGCCTGCAGTTATTGGTCGTGAAAATAACGAAATCACGAACGACGATATGTGGTGGAATAACTCTGCAAGTAGAGCATCTTTAAAATTCCAATGGGATAATAGAGAGAATGCAGGTAAGTGGGTAGGCAATACCGGTACTTCAAACGCTGGTCAAGTGTATGACGTTCCTACCCCTGATACTACTTACGTTCCAGAAGCAGCCGCTTGGATGGTTATTGATGAAAGTCAAGCAGCATTCTGTGCAATCGACCCTACTCCATTTATTGACCCATTAACTGGTGACTACTACTTATTCTTTACTAGAGACCAAACCGTCTTAAAAGGAGAAGTAGCAGAAGATAATGAAGTTGCTTTCTACGGTACTTCTATTTACTGCTGTAAGATGATGAATAAAGACTGGACTCAACCTGATTACTCTACTTTACACAGAGTATCAAGAACCCGTTTCACCACTCTTTCACAAGCAGCAGCAAACGCTTATAACAAAGACGCAGAAGAATTTGATGCATCTCAATATACTTTAGGTTATCAAGAAGACGTTAGTGATCCTAGCGATATGCCTGCATACTTTGCACGTTCAACTGTTGAAGATCGTATTCGTCCAGACGATAATGAGGTTAACGAAGGTACCCAAATGCAATACAACCCAGATACTGGTTTGTACTACATTACCTTCTCAATGGGTGATTATATAGACGATACTTACACCGTAATTCAATGTGTAAGTTACAACGTAACTGGTCCTTTCAGAAAACTTGAAGTAGGCGAAGGTGGTTTATTTCTTGCAACCGACTCTGGTAAATCGCTCGATAATATTTCTGGTCCTGGTCACCACACCATGCTCGAAGTTTATGACGAAGATTTAAACAGAGAAAAAGAACTCGTTATTATTTACCACAAGCACTTGGATATGAACGTTGGTGGTGGCGAACGTGGTCCTGTTGTTGATAGAGTTGTTTGGACTCAAAACGACGAAGGTATGACCATTATGCACGTTAACGGCCCTACAACCTTTATCCAACCTAGACTTTACTCAACTGGTGAAACCCCTTACGACAACCTCGTTCAATACGACTTTACTACAGTAACCGTTGATGAACCAGATGCAGTAACTAGCGATAAGAACGGTGTTGAAAATTTATACGACAACATTATTCCTATTCACAGTAATGATAATTCTGACGGCCGTCCAGCAGCTGCTACGTTCGTTAACGAATTTGAAGCAACTTCTGAATACGTTAATATTACCATCTCCTTTGATGAATATAAAGACGTTGTTGCTTATATGATTTATACTGGTAGATACTATGATAGATCTTTCAGAACCTTCATAAACACTTCTGGTAAAGAAGTTAACGATATTAAGAGAGTTGAAATGGACATCAAGAAAGACGGTGTAGAAACCACCGCAGTCTTTGATGAACTTAGATTCTACAAAGATATGGCTCACTTTGCAAACCAAGGCACAATGAAATTGCGTCCTGGCGCATCTGCTAACGCAGTATTTGCTGAAGTAGCAGTTAAAGAAATTAGAATAGAAATCAAGAACCCATATTACAACAAAGAAGGTGGTAAACTTGCTCTTGCCGAAGTTGTAGTTCTTGGTAGACCAGGCTCTTCAGCCGCTAATGCATAATAAAGGAGGAAATTATGAGTAAATCAAACAGATTTAAATTATTAATTATATCATTATTAATAGCAATAGTTTCCTTTGCTTTTGCATGTACCACTCCTGAAGGTGGTCAAACTGGTGACGTTGTTCTTGATAACTACGTAAATAATTCATGGGAAAAAGTTCCACAAAGATATGGTGACATATTACTCGACGGTGTTCTTGACGACACTGCTTGGGAAAAACAAAATAAGTTAATCGGTGAAAATCTCGTTATTGGTGCCGGTACTTATAATGTTGAATCTTCAGCATACTTTGCTGATAACGGTGTTGTTATGTACTTCAAAGTACAAATGGATACCGGTGTATACGTTAATACTACCCGTGGTGAATCATATAACACTGGTGTCGAAATTTACATCAACGCAGGTGGCACTTCTTCATTATTAAATAATGCTTGGGAAATTCCTATTAACGCTAATATGGAATATTTTCCAAGACTTTATTTCCAAGCAGGTGCTAACGAAGCTAATTATGGTCCTTCAGCAATGGCTATGGACATCGCTACTACCATTGACGGTGTAGATAATGTTTTACCAGGTGCTGACTATGACCTCTCTCCTGAAGAATCAGGTGGGTTTATTGTCGAAGCGTTCCTTCCTTGGTCTGGTTTAGGTGCTAACGGTGCGTTAAGTTCTATCAAATACGACTTCGCAATTCTTCACTTAACCGACTATGCTGGTGAAGGTGAAGAATCACGTATTTGGAGGTCTTTCCACGACGTTAGAGACGGTGGTGAGGGTATCCACGACATTAATAACCGTTATACCTTTAACAATAGAGGTTACGTTGACGAAACCGTTATGGGTGACGAACGTGTTGTAACCCTCAACGGCGAACCTGTAACTAGGGCTCAAACCGTTATTGACGGTGGTGTTGTTAACGTTAACATTGGCAAAATCGGTACTGAAGGTAACATCAGCCTCGTACCTGATACAGGTTATAGACTTGAAAACTTCGTTGTAAACGGCAGAAAAGTTTATGAAACTTCTTTCCACGTTGGTTCTGAAACTGGTGACGTTAAAATCGTTGCTGAATTTGCACCTCTTCCAGAAGGCACTGATTACCACAACTTCTCAATTGACGTATTAAGCGTTAAAGGCGCTCCTATTGGTTGTAGTGATTTAACCGGCAAACACCTTGTGCTTGAAAGTGCTCTTGGCTACTTCTCTGCAGAAATCGATGCTGACGGCGTTGCGAACTTTGCTGGTATTCCAGTAGGTAAGTACAGCCTTGGTATTGAAGAAGTTGCTGGCATCGACGTTGATTTCAACGTAACTACTGCTTTAACAACTGAAGAAATTAATTTAGAATTCAAGCCATTTACTACTAACAGCGCGTTCTCTACCGTTGTTGGTGCTGAAAAATTTGACTTTACTGTTTCTGGTAGTTCATCTTACAGTCCAACCATCCTTCCAGTAAGTAGTTCAGTAGGCGATATCGTTTGGGCTCAAATGAAACTTTACGCTCCTGATTTAGATGCTAACAATTTTGATAATAGTAACGACGTATTACTTGCTAACTTTGATACTGGTAATGTTAAATACGGTCTCTGGTATCTTGGCGAAGATGCTGATGGTGACAATGCTGGTACAGAAGGTCAAACCTTATATTTAAGAAATTATTTAAGAACTACTAATAGTTGGGATAAGAAGTCTTTAGGTAACTCTTCTGACGCTAACTCTATCCAATCACAACTTATTAACGATGGCAAGTACATTGAACTTGCATACTCATATTCAAATGGTCTCGGCTACCTCTTATATCGTGTTGAAGGGGCAACTGATTGGTCTTCTTGGAAGACTATTTCAGCAAATCCATTAGAAGCAATTGCAACCGACGCTTTATCTGATAGAATCGTTGACTTTAAGTATGCAACAGCATCTAGTGCAAGATATGCTGGCATAATTAACACGGCTGTTTCTACCGTAGGCAGCGGTACTGCTAAAGCATACGGCACCGTATACAATGGTGACGTTATCGTTGTACCTACTGCATCTGCAGGTGAAATGGTTTACGACGTAACCGTTAACGGTATGTCTTATCCTGAAGCAGTTGCAAAATACAATAACGGCATAACTAGCGAAATCGTTATTTCAGGCGTTAAGGCTTGGAACGTAGACGTAGTTGTAACCTTTGGTGGTCAAACTGAAACTACTAACTATAGCCTTTCACTTATCGATGCAAAGGGTAACCGTGTAAATGGCGATGCAATCTTTGTTGCAAACCAAGGCTACAGCCCAATGGCTAGCGTTATTAACGGTAACGTATCAGTTGACCTTGCTAAAGGCACAACTTATACAATTTCTGTTAACGGTTACAACCCTGCAACCGTAACTGTTGATGCTGAAGGCTACCTTTCTACAGATACCATTACTCTTAAAAAGTCTTTATTGTCAACTTCAAATAGAGTATGGCAATATGGCTATTCTGACGAAGACGGTTACTGGGCAACTACTGATACAGTAGCATACGGTGGCGATAATATGCTTTACGTTGGTGAACAATTCACCGGTAGTAAAGTACTCTCGTTAGACGTTGAAATGGAAATCGCTGGCAAAGGTAACAAAGGTCATTACCCAGGCGTTGCTATTATTGACGAAGCAGGCGTTACCGCATACTATCAATTCATCAACTCTGACGATTGGGTAAAATTCCGTCGTGCTGGCACTCTTACGGACATTGCAAGTCTTAAGATTGGTCTTTCAGCAGGCGACGAATTTACTGGTAGTTTCAAAATCTACGTAGACGGTAAAACTATCATCTTAACTGATGCTGACGATAACCTTCTCGTATCAGAAGACGTTACTGTAGGCGCTTCATCTTTTCGTACTGCTTGCAAGATAGCATTCTTCTATGAAGCAGATACAATGCTTCCTTGGAAGTTTAGCAACATTACTTTAGAAGATGTCACTTTCGACTACGTTGATCTTAAGGCTAAAACGACTGGTGATGATGACTTTACCGCCGCTACTAACGGCAAAGTAAGCGCAAACACCTTTACCTTAACTTCAAACCCTACTAATATCGTTGCAGGCACTACCATTTCTATTACCGTAACTCCTATTGCTTACAATATGGATAACTACTACATCACTAACATTTTAGTTAATGGTGCAAAAGTTGCTTACGAACTCAATTCAACCGGCAAAGCAACTATTAATTACGCAGTTCCTGCTGGTACTTCTTCTCTTGAAGTTGAAGTTACTACCGCAGTGGCAGTTCCTGCTACGGCAAACATCACCTTCTACAAGAAAGGTTTAGAAGGCAAAACTGTACTTTCTAACGAAAGCATCACCTTCAACGGTGAATCAGTTACCCTTGCAAACGGTGTTTATGCTTTCACTGGTAACAGTGGTAATTATACCGCTTCACTTGGTGATGAAAATTATCACGACGTAGTTATCACTATCAATGAAAGGGGTGATTACGAAGCAATCTTCAACTTAAAAGTATTAAAAGATGACGTTAACGTTGATGCTATCAACGGCAACGTTGTATTTGAACACAAAGGTTGGAACGTAAACACTACTATCGAAATCAATAAAGACGTATTCGATAGTGAAATCGTTTATGCAGAATTAACTGCAAATATCAATACTTCTGCTGCAACCGACGATAACGCATTTATCGTTGGTTTCGAAATGGGCAATACTGGCGCTTACCCAGTAGGTATTGCTGTTACAGGCGGTGCTTGGGTTTCTCGTATCTCAACAGATCTTGGTGGCTGGCACGAAGGTCGTATTCGTGATTATAATGGTAAAGGTGACGTATTCGTTGCTAGAATCGCAGTTGTTTACGATCCTACCAACAAAGTAATGGATCTCTATGTTTCTGACGATAACACGGGTGTTCTTATTAAACGTGTATCAAAGACTGATTCTAACTTCACTGGTATTACTAAATTAGCAAATTACGTAGGTAACTCTGCTACTATTACTGGTCTTAAACTTGCAACTAGCGTACCAACCGATAGTTTCATTAACTATCAAACTTCAGACGCTTATACTGTAAGTGGTCCAGCAACCGTTGCTAAAGACGGTACTGCAACCATTACCGTAACGCCAAACGCTGGTTACGCTATTAAAAACGTTGATATCCCAGGCGCTGTTTATACAACCGCTCCAGGCGCTAACGGTGCTATCATCGTAACCCTTAACAACGCAAACGTTATCAACTCTACTTACAAAGTATCAGTTGTAACTGGTGTAGCAAACGGCTCTGCAACCATTACCATCGGTTCTATTAAGAACTACAACGGTTTAGATGCAACAAACGTTAACGTAAAAATTACTATCGGTTCAATCGTTAAGACTGCAACCGTTGTTGATGGCGTTGCAAACTTCACCGGTCTTGTAGCTGGCGAATACACTATCTCTGTTGACGGTTACTTAATGTCTGGCGACACTACCTTTACTGTAGTAGACGGTGGTAAAGCAACACCAACCGTTAGCGGTCAACAACACATCTTCACGAAGGCTAACACTGTAAAAGACGAATACAGCGATGCATTCACCTACACTTATAGTGCAGAAAATGGTTATAGCGTTACCGCTTTACCTCCAGGCAACAGCCAAGTTAGAGCAAGATTTGACGAATCTATCGTTGGTACTTTCAATGGTATTTCGTTACATTACTCTTCTAACAATACAGGCACTTACCACTTCCCAATGGTTACTTTTGTTGATGAAAACGGTAACTTAATGGGTTACCAATTCTGTCAATGGAACAATGCATTACAATTAAAAGCTTTCGGCACTAATGGTGATGATGGTAAAGGATCATACCCTGGCACCTCACTCGTAACGCTTTACAATACTCCTGGTCAATTTGAAGCAGACGTAACCTTCTACTTTGTTGAAGGTTCTACCGTTGGCTACTTATTTGAAAACGTTACTATCGGCGGTGTTGCACAACCTGCTAAATCAGGTTCTTACGACTTAGGTGTTGAACTTAATCAAGGAAACCAAGTGTTTGACGGTTTTGGCACTGCTAAATCTGCAGTTATCATATTTAACAAAGAAAGTGATGAAGATAACGCAGGTCCATGGTCATTCAGTAACTTCAAGTTCTTCAACGGCAAACCTAGCGTTGCTATTGAAACTGCTACTAGTGATCTTTACACTATTTCAATCGCAGACGATAAGACTACCGCTAATATGGGTGAAGAAATTGCAATTACCGTTACCCCTGTAAATGCAAACGTAACCGTAGTTGGTCTCACCGTAAACGGCACAACTTATTCTGTATCAGACGCTACTTTCGAAAATGGCGCATACACCTTCACCTACGTTAATTCAAGCGCTGTTAACAAACTCGTTATCAGTGCTGAAGCAACTGACGAAGTATTTAACTACGCATTAAGCGTACCATACGTAATCACTTGGGGTGAAGATCAAATTTCTGCAAACGGCTTAACCGCATCTCTTACTAGAGTAGGCGGAACCGATGCTATCGCATCTGCAGAAATCGATGCTGACGGCGTTGCTAACTTTACTGGCGTTCCTATGGGCACCTATAACGTAGCAGTCGACAATAAATACTTATCGGATACAACTGTAACCGTTGATACTGAAAACACATCTGGTTCAGTTTCTGATTTAACCTTAAGCGTAGTTCATTATGCTGATAGCACACTTGATACAAGTGATATCTTAAATGGTAACGTTTCACTCACAAGTGCTGTTACCACATCACAATACATCGTATTTGATACTAATGCTCTTGGCGACATCAAGTATGCTCAAATGACCCTTTCTGGTACTCTTAGCCCTGCTACTAAAGAAAAGCCAGAAGGTTGGTACGCAGGCTTTAGAAATAACGGTGGCTCCGATGGTGGCAAAGTTTATGGTCCATACCACAGTTCAGTTCTCAACTACAATGCAAACTCACAAAAATATTCATACGGTTTAAGATTCGTTGCTAACAACCATGATAACAGTATTACTGACTATGATGAATTACAATATCGTTACGGTGAAGGTTCTTGGGAATATGGTCTCGCACATAGTTTTGGCACACAAAACGTTGGTACCGTAGCAACTAACTATGAAGTTGAAAACTTCTCAATCATTTGGTTATTTAAAGACGGTAAGACTTATGCTTACGGCGCTTATGGTAATGAAAGTTTCAAACTTGTTAGCATTATCAATTCTGATTTAGGTAGTTTCTCAGTATTATTACTTGAAAACTTCGCTGATGCAACTATTACTAACTTATACGTAAGTAATACTGTCCCTACTGATCTTGATTTAGGTCTCACTAATGATGATGCAAAGGGTAGTGCAACCGCAAGGGGTAACTTCTTTGGTGACGTTACTATTAACGTAGCACCTATAACTACTGCTACTGCTGATGCTCCTTACGGTTACGATATCGGTAGAGTTCTCGTAAACGGTGTTGACGTGTTAACTAACACAAGCATAGTTATTCCTGCTATTGGTGATAAGACCAATGACGTAAGTATTCCAGTAACCGTAGTTAACGGTGAAAACTGCGCTAAAACCTTTACGCTCAACGGTTGGAACTTACCTTATATGACCGTAGTTGTTGACTACGTTAAGGTAGAAGCACCTGCAGTTGACTACACCTTTGATATCACTGCTAAGTTTGCTGAAGAATCTGACTATTCAGATCTCCACGCAGGTACCACTGTAGTATTCGAGGGCGCAAACGGCAACAACGCAACCGCTGTTGTTGGTGCTGATGGTTCTGTTGTAGCAACTCTTTACCCAGATACTTACACCGTATCTGTTGAAAACGGTTCATTCACTATTGAATTAACTGGCGACAACAGTGCTGTAATTTCTCAAGCGGTTGACCTTGCTTGGGTTTACACTTCAACTGAAACGACTCCTGTAACCAAAAATGCAGACAACACGTTAAAGATGGTTGGTAGTGCAGATGACGGCGCTGCTAAAATCGTTCTTTACGACGGTGACAACGCTGGTGGTAAGGCTTTCTCTTGGAACCACACCGTATTAGGCACTGTAAGACAAAAATACCCAGGTAACGTATTAAAGTTCACCTTTGCTAATGGTAAGTTACACGAAAATAACTTGTTCTACTTAGACGCAACGAATGACGATGGTGCAAGATATCGTTATAAATCAGCCAACTCAAAAGACTTTGACGTATCTTCTAACCTCCAACGCGTAGAAGTTGACGGTGTACAATACTCTGGGTTCGTAGATATTTTTGAATACATCATTATCGCAGACGACGGTATGTCTTACACCTATTATGGTGAAGGCAATAAGTGTGAGTCATACGTTGATTTCCCTGATAAACTCGTTAAGATTGAACTTGTCGAAGGTTGGTACGACGGTGCTGGTATTTATGAATTCAATAACGTTCGTCGTTATAGTAGCGTTCCTCAAGTAGGCATTACCTATACTGGTGACAACTTTACTTTCTACGGTGCATCAAGCGTTGACTACTACGGTTCAACCGACATTACCGTAACAACTGACGACGACTATGCTGTTGATAACGTAACTGCAACCGGTGCAATCGTATCTAACCTTGTAAGAAATTCTTCTGGTGCAACTGCAACCATTACCGCAACTGGTACTAGCGATATCGTTGTAAACGTTGCTACTTATAAACCACTTAATACTAGTACCGTAAATCTTACCTTAACCGGTAAGACCATCGGTGAAGATGGTATTGAATCTGCAAATATTGAAGGTTTAACTGCAACTATTTCTAAAGATGCGTTATCTTTCAATGCTGAAATTATCGACGGCATTGCAACTTTTGTTGAAGTTCCTGACGGCAATTATACCATCACCGTTGATAATGGCAGATTTGAGGGCGCTAACGAATTTACCGTTGTTTATAGTGACGGTACTGAAGACGTTGCCGTAGATGTTAACGAAAACGTATTTACTTCGGTCGATGCTACTGCTGACCTCAGCAAACTTTATACCGACAACGTAATTACTTTTGCAGAAAATACAACGGAAACCACAGTCTCTAGAAAGACACTCGACTTTGATTCGTCTAAAGTATTCTACGTTTCATATGAATACACTTACGATAAGAGGGTTCTTTCATCTGTTAACGATCAAGACTTAACCGTTGTTAGTGTAAAAGACGACGGATATAACGTAATGACGTTACAAACTTGGTCTGGCGCTAAGTTCATAGCAAGATGTACTGACTGGACGTCTTACTGGAGCGACGTTAGAGAGGTTGGCACGTCAAATATCGGTAAAGTATTAATAGCAGTTGCTGTCGTACCTAACGGCGATGTTTACAACGTAAACTGGTTTATGTCTGATGCTGTTGGCGTTGACGATGTTTTAACCGCTAGTGACTTAAATCTTATCACGCATGCAAAATCAGCTGCTAACACTGCAACTGGTGGTATTGAATATATATCTAACAGTATTTACCATTATGGTAAGATTTCTAACCTTAAACTTTCTGAAACCGTTCCTGCAAGTTTACTTAGCGTAACTGCAACGGCTGATGAAAATTACTCTATCTCGGTGCCTGATACCGTAAACTACGGTAGTCAGGTTACCGTAACTGTAACCCCTAAAGTCGATACTATTTTACTCAATAGTATTACTGTTGTAGGTGGTTCTGTAGCTCAAAGTTTTGATGAAAAAACTGGTGTCTTAACTGCACTTATCACTGCTGATATTCCTAACGAAGATATCGTTATTAGTGAAGTTTCTTACACACTTGCATCTCAAAAATCTATCGTAAATCTTACCTTAACCGGTAAGACTATCGGTGCAACTGGTATTGAATCTGCAAACCTTGAAGGTTTAACTGCAACTATTTCTAAAGATGCGTTATCTTATACTGCAACCATTACTGGTGGCATTGCAAGTTTTGCTGAAATCCCTAACGGCGATTATACCATCACCGTTGATAACTATAGTTCTGCAACTTTTGAAGTTGCTTATACTGGTGAAGTTATCAACGCATCTGCTGATCTTGAATACAAGTTATTCAAAGATTCAGAATCTACTAACACAAATTACGCATTTGATTACGATACCAACACTTTAACCTTTACTGATGATAAGGTTTACGCAGGTGGTAACAACTATCAATACGTATTAAATGGTAACTACGTATATGCCGAAATTACCGTTACCGTTAACGAACAACAATTTACCGATGCAAACAATAATATTGACGTTTATGAATTTGGTTTTGTTCCACAAATGACCGGTGCTGAAACCTCAATGCAATTTGGTTTATGGAACGATCACACAACTTATAAGTGGCGTGAAATGATTGACTGGAAATATGATGGTTCTATCAATGGTATTGCAGAAAAAGACGTTAACGTAACTGTTATTATGGCTATGGTAATTAAGGATGGTGTAGGTTATATGTATATGACCGACGCTAACCAAACTACCTTAATCAATCGTATCGTATCTACTGAAGCGGGCAATAAGATTAAGAATTCAACATTCATTAAGATTGACAAACTCGCTAACCATATAGGTAAATACGCAACTGTTACCAATATTAAACTTTCTGAAACCGTTCCTGTAGACGCTATCACTTATGATGAAGAAGCAAACTTCACTTATGGTGAAAAACCTTCTACCTTAGGCTTTAAGGAAGAAAAAACCTTTACCGTAACTCCTGCTGAAGGTTATTACGTTAAAGACGTAACTGCAACCAACGCAACTGTAACCAAGACTTATGATGAAGGAACTGGTGTAACCACCGTAACCCTCATTGATAATACCGTAGGCTTTGCTAACGTAAACGTAAGCGTTATCGTTGAACAAGAAGTATTAAAAGGTACTTATACCTATAATTTAACTTGGAAGTTTGCTGAAGACGACGTAACACCTGTTGCTCTTGTAAACAAAACTATAACTTTTAAATCAGCGAATTATCCTGAATTTACTGCTACCACCAACGAAAACGGTGCTGTAACAGTTGAACTTTACGAAGGTGAATGGACTATTGTTTCTGGCAATATGTCTGCTAACGTAGATTCAGTTGCTAACGAAGTTGCAACTCAAAACATAGTTTTAGTTAACGATTTTGAAGTAGTTAAAGATACCAACAGCATGACTTATAGCAAGAATGCTGACGGCACATATAACTACAGACACGCTGGCGCAGGAAATACCAACAGTGGTATTATTCTTTACAACGGTGGCGCAAGCGTAGCAAACACACGTTTCAGTTTTGACGTTGCACTTACTGGCACTAGTTATCCTAGTTTCCAAATTCGAGTAAAGGACGTTAATGGTAAACAATATCAATACCACAACATGTACATCCTCAACAACGAGTTTGTTACTAAGTACATCAACGAGGTCAGTTATGAAACGTCTGCTAATCCAGGTGAATTCTTCACCGTTGTTTACGAAATCGCTGAAGACGCTAAGTCTATCCGTGCATACGTAAACGGCACTTGGTTAGGTACCTTTACGCACGATGCTGAAATCAATTATATTAGAATTTGTAAGGGTTGGTCTGACGGCGATCACATTGCAGAATTGAAAAACATCAGACGTTACAATACACTTGAAAATTGTACCTTTGTTGTTAATGGTGAACACATCACAACCACTGATACTTCAGCAGTTGCTTTAGGTGCACAAAAGACAATCACTATAACCGCTGATGCTGGTTATAAGCTTGAATCTGTAACTGTTGACGGTGCTAAATATACCTCAAGTGGCGATTCACAAACTGTTGAACTTATCATAACAACCGTTTTACCACAAGAAATAGTTATAAACGTTACCACTAGCGTGGAAACTACCAAGTATGCAGTTAACTATACCTTTAAAAACGACGGTGAAACCAATCCGTTAGATTGGGGTACTTATGTTCCTGTTGATACTAACGTAACAGTTAAGTCAGGTGATACTCCTTACGCCGAGGCTACTATTGGTGAAAACGGTGCTTTCGCTGTTGAACTTGAAAATGGTTCATACACTATTGCAGTAGGCGATTATAGACCTTTCTCTATCGAAGTTGCTAGTGCTGAAATTTCTTCTGAACAAAAATTAGTTTACAACACCTTTACTTCTGAAAGTGCTTTAGTTGACGCACTTGCTGCTGGTACTCCTTATGAGACTAAAACAGCAAATCCTGACTTCACTGCAAACGTTGTTTATGCTGAAATGACCATTTATCACCCAACTTGGGCTCCTACCGACGACAAGGGTGGTGCAGGCTTTAAGTCTGGTTATACTGATGGTTCATCTGGTAACTTTGAAATCCAAAAATCTGCAAGAAAGTACGAAGGTGATACTATTAAAAGTGAACAAGCATTCTATGCTCGTGCTTGTTTCGTAGATAATTCATGTGCTACTGGTAAATCTATTAATAGTGACTACGTATTTGGTGTTTACAACAACGTTGGTTACACCGTTGCTATGGCAATCGTTAACGGCAGAGCAACCTTATTTGGACCTGACGCTAACGGTAACTTAATCCCTGTAATGTACGACAGTATCAAGGCTTTAGATGCAACCAAGGTTCGTGGCCTCCACGTTTGTCTCGAAGGTACTATCGTAGATATTAAAACTTATACTACGCTTGATAACGAATACGTTCAATCAATTATCAATGCAGATGGTGATGCTAAACCTGCAGATTTCTCTCTAAAAACCCCAAACACTTATGGTGACGTAATGTACTTTGACGCTGACGCTAATACTGAAATCACATTTGATTTCACCTTTACGTCAAAAACAGGTGATAGATTCTTCCCATACGTTATATTAAACGGTGGTTCACAAGTTCAATTCTGTGCTTATGATGGTGCTCTCCACTTAAAACCTAATGCAATTGAGAATGGTCAAGTAACTGCTGCAACTCCAAGCAATGGTATCCAAACCATTACCTTTAAGATTAAGGCTGATGGAGACGGCAGAATGGCTTACTACAAAGTAGTTGATAGTCAAGATACTTTCCTTGGTAACTTTACCGCTTACGGTAGTGCGTTCAAGAGTTGTATGATGAAGTCTATCTTCAGTGTTCAATTCTTTATTGAAGGTATTGAAAGTTATGATACTACTGGTACTCAAAACAACGAAATCCTTAAAGGTAATCCGTTTGCATTCACCAACGTAACTATAACTAAAGGTAATAGTAACTAAATTAGAAAATTATATAGGCTAGTGCTTAACACAACTTAATAAGATTTTCTAAAACTAAACAAAAAAATAGGCTCACCTTTGGGTGGGCCTTATTTTTATCTTTCGTAAATTTTCCGCTTTAGCGTGCGAATAGGGTAGCGTTGTTTTTCACCCAACAAAAGCGTGAAAATTTACGGCGCTTAAAATTTAACAAAAACGCAAAACTTGTATAATTTACAACAGTTTTTTTCTTTTGCCATTGACTAACGCTATTTTTAGTGTTAAAATAAATAGAAGAATAATTTATGACGGAGCATTTTATGCGTAACGAATTTACAAACCTTACTTTAGAAGAAAAACTCCACCTTTTAACAGGCAAAAACGTCTGGGAATTTATGTATTACCCAGGTAAAATAAACCAACTTTTTATGTCCGACGGCCCTTGTGGTTTGCGTAAAGTTAGTCACGATGGGGGCGAGGGTAAGCAAGAGTCTTTTAAGGCAACTGCTATGCCTGCACCTAGCGTGCTTTCAAACTCTTGGAACAAAGACGTCGTTAAAAAAGTTTCTTCGGCAATCGCTGACGATTGTATCGAACAAAACGTTGACGTGCTTTTAGCCGTTGGCGTTAACTTAAAGCGTGATCCAAGGTGTGGTCGTAACTTTGAGTATTTTTCCGAAGATCCTTTCCTTGCTGGCGTTCTTGCTAAAGAATATTTAGACGGTGTGCAAGAAAAAGGCGTTGGTACTTCCTTAAAACACTACTGCGCTAACAATACTGAACGCGACAGGCTTTGGCTTTCGTCTGATATGGACTTGCGCACTTTAAACGAACTTTACCTTTATCCGTTTGAACTCGCCACCAAAGCACATCCTACCACGGTTATGAGTTCTTATAATCTTGTAAACGGCACTCATACGGCTGAAAATTCTTATCTTACAGATATTCTTCGTAACCGTTTTGGGTTCAAGGGCGTTTACGTTTCCGACTGGAACGCTTGCCACAACCGTTCAAAGGCGCTAAAAGCCACTTGTGACGTTGATATGCCTTACTCTGAGGAAAGTTACAACAATCTCGTTAACGGGCTTAAAACGGGCTATATTACCGAATCTGACGTGGACGCGTCTTGCCAAAGAATATGCGACCTTTTAAACTGGGTAATTGATAACCGTGATAAGCGAATTTTAACCACGGATAAAGACGCTCGTCATCAAATCGCTAAAGAGGGTGCTTTAGAGGGCGCGGTTCTTCTTAAAAACGACGGTATTTTACCACTTAAAACTGGCAAGCGTATAGCAGTACTCGGCAGATTTAACGCGGATAATATCGCAGGTGGTGGATCTGCAAAGGTTAACCCTTACGTTGACGCCTTACCACTTGATAAAACCTTACCGATTGTTGACCCTACCGCGTCTATTGAATACGCTGACGGCTACATTTACGGTTATAGTATGGCTATGTGTGATTATCACAACTTGCCACTTGCTAAAAAAATTGCCGAAGATAAAGATTACGTAATTATACACGCGTCTACTTCTTGTGCAATTGAGTCTGAACAACACGACCGTCAATCAATAAAATTCGACCCGTATATTGAAGATTTTATCAATAAAATTGCCAAGGTAAACCCTAACGTTATCGTGGTAATGTACGCAGGCTCGGTTATTGATACTTCAGCGTGGGAAAAGAGCGCTAAAGCAATTCTTTACGCAGGCTACGCAGGTCAAGCCGTTAACGAAGCAGTTGCTGAACTTTTATACGGCAAAGTTAACCCTAGTGGTAAACTTTCTGAAACCTTTATCAATAAACTTGAAGACAGTTTCGCTTATCAAATCGGTTACGGTGACGAAGGCGTTTCTTATAAAGAAGGCTTGTTGATGGGCTATAAATATTACGACAAAAAAGGAGTTAAAGTTAGATATCCTTTCGGCTACGGCTTAAGTTATACTAACTTTACTTATTCAAACTTAACCCTTAAAGAAAAAGAAGACGGTGTTTATGCAGTGTTTGATATTAAAAACGACGGAGCAGTTGGTGGTAAAGAAATCGCTCAAGTGTACGTGGGATATCAAAAAGCGGGCAAAACCGAACCTGTAAGGGCTTTAGCAGGCTTTAATAAGTATTTTATCGAGGCAGGCAAAACAAAGACCGTAGAAGTTAAAATTAACCCACGTGCGTTTGAAGTTTTTGACGAAAGTTCGGCAACTTTTGAAAAGCGCAACGGCAAATATAAAGTTTGGGTTGGCGCTAGTAGTCGTGACTTACCACTTTGTAAAGATTATAATGCATAAGGAAATATAAAAATGTTTGGAATTAACGTAGAATATAAGGTAGACGGCTCTTCGCGCTTTCCAAAATTTACTGAAAATATTAAAGGCAAAAATATTCTTGCCGTAGCAGACGTAAATACCGAAAAGTATCTTTACCCACTTATTGAAGAAATTAAGGCTTACGCAGGCAAAATAGACGTTTTGATTTTCCCTGATGAAGAACTCGTCCCAGACGAACCTGTTTACGGCAAAATCGCTGAACAAGCAAAGGGCAAAGATTGGCTCTTGATGGTTGGTTCAGGTACTCTTAACGACTTGGGTAAATACGTTGGTGCAGGGCTTGGTATTAAAAATTCAACTCTTGCAACAGCACCAAGTATGGACGGTTATATTTCAACCGTTGCTGCTATTATGACAAAAGGCAGAAAGGTTACTTTACCTGCTCAATCACCAAGCGACGTTTTAATTGACGCTGATATTTTGGCGGAAGCCCCTTCGTTTATGATAGGCGCTGGTATCGGCGATATTATCGGTAAGTACAATTCGCTTTTAGACTGGCGTATGTCTCACCTTAAAAACGGAGAACTTATCAATGAAGAATCAGTTGCACTCACCTTAAAGGCTGTCGATTGCGTTCTTGACAATATGGACGAGATTTTAGAATATAATCCACAAGGTATGAACTACCTTATCGACGCGCTCATAACTTCGGGTTACGCAATGGTTATCGCTGGTAATTCTCGCCCAGCGTCCGGTGGTGAACATCACACTTCACATTGGCTCGAAATGGACTTCGTTAAAAAAGGGTTACCTGTGCCACTCCACGGCATTAAAGTTGGTTTAGGTTCGCTCGTTTGTATTTCTTTATACCGTTATTTAAAAGAAAACAATATTCAATTTAACAACTGTGACGCCGTTTATAAAGAAGTTGATAAACTCCCTAAAGAAGAGGATATTATCGCAATCTTAAAGCGTCTTAATACCCCTACGAAGTACCGTGAAATCGGCATTAGTGAAGACCTTTTAACTGAAATGCTCTTTAACGCTTACACCGTGCGTGAGCGCTATACCGTTTTATCACTTTGCCGTGAGCTTGACGTTATGAAAGACGCCGTTCCTATTCTCGTTAAAAAATATTGGTAATACCGTATTTATTTTCATAATTTAAAATAGGAGATATATTATTTTGGCTCAAAGAAAACTCGTAGTAATTTCAAATGACGCTCTCGTTAGGGAAGATATGGATTATCTTCTCACTAAGCCTTTAATTAAAGAACTCGTGGCAAAAGGTTCTTGGGTACAAAATTTAAAGACAATTTACCCAACGGTAACTTATCCTTGCCATGCGTCAATGATAAGCGGTTGTTTTCCAAACAAAACCCACCTTTATAATAACGAAGTTGACGAGTGGGGACACAGCGAGTGGGTGTGGGAAAGAAAGTATAATCGCGCTAAAACGATTATCGACGCTTGTAAAGAAAAAGGCTTGACTACTGCTAACGTTTTTTGGCCTGTATTAGGTAACGACCCTAATATTGACTTTAATATTCCGGAATATTGGTCGCAAACTCCTGACGAACCTTTAACCGTTGCGTTAAAGCGTTTAGGTACTAGCGATAAGGTTATTAAAGAAATCGTTGAACCTAACCTTTATTATATTGACGGTCACCAACGTCAACACCCTTACGCTGACGAATTCGTTTTCTCTTGTGCTCGTGATATAATATTAAAGTATAGGCCTGACGTATTATTCGTTCACCCTGCAGGTATCGACGGGTTAAGACATGCTAAAGGGCTTTTCAACGAGTTCGTTACTGAACAATTAGACTATACTTACTATTGGATTGAAAAAATCGTTCGCGCACTCAAAGAAACGGGCGATTGGGAAAATACAGACTTTATTTTAACTTCAGACCACGGTCAAATGAATATTACCCGTTGGTGTCACCCTAATATTTTACTTGCAAACGCAGGGCTTATTAAATTTAACAAGGATTTAGTAAATACTCCTGACTTTGAAACTTACGACGTACGCGCTTATATTAAGTCGATAGGTGGTACTGCTCAAGTATTTATTACCGACCCTAACGATAAAGAGGCTTACGACTTAACTTACAAAGTTTTAAGCGATGCTGTTAAGTCAAAACTATATGGTTTTGAACGCATTTATACGGCTGAAGAATGTGATAAGGAAGAACACTTAAACGGCGACTTTGCTTTCGTTCTTGAAAGCGAACCTTACACGGCGTTTGGCTGGGAACCTTACGGCGAATATTATACTTCGTACGATTTGTCTGATTATCGTACGGGTAAGGCGACACACGGCTATTTACCACACAAAGGTCCACAACCTACAATGGTTATGGTTGGTCCTGATTTTAACGAAGGTGTGGTTATCAAAAATGCTCATACGTTAGATATGGCTGCGACTATTGCTAAAATTTTCGACCTTGATATGCCTGATATTGACGGTAAGCCACTTGAGGAGGCTATTAAAAAATAGTAGATTTTTTTATGAAAAATCGTAAACTCATTATATTATCGCTTGATGCGATGATTACCGAAGACTTGGAATATTTAAAAGACCGTCCACTTATTAAAAAAATGATGACCGACGGTGTTTGGATTAAAACTTTAAGGACGATTTATCCTGCAAGTACTTATCCTTGCCACTCGTCTATGATTACCGGCGCTTACCCTTACAAAACGGGCGTGGATACTAATTACTACGAGGGGACGCATACTTGGCGAGCCGAGCGTGAAAATATTAAGATTAAAACTTTAATGGACTATGCGAAAGAGGCTGGCTATACTACGGCTAACGTGTTTTGGCCCGTTCTTGGTGGCGATAGTAGTATAGATTATAATATTCCTGAATATTTTTATCCTGAAAACGAATTTCTTTCGGTTCTTCAAAAATACGGAACGACTGATCAAGTGGTTGAAGATATTATTAAGCCTAATCTTCATATTACCGAGGGCAATGGTACTAAAAAGCCTGAAAGTACCGATGCTTTCATTTTCGCGTGCGCTAAAGATATGATTTTAAAATATCAACCTGATATTTTGCTTATTCACCCTTGTCCGTTGGATACTCAAAGGCACAGGGACGGAGTTTTTTCAGATAAGGTTACTGAGAGATTAGAATGGTCTTATCAACGCATTGAAGAGATATGCGACGCCGTGAAACAAATCGGTGAAGAAGATAACACAGACTTTGTTTTAATGTCTGACCACGGTCAATTTAATATAGAGCGTTGGTATCGTTTTTTAGTTGATTTGGTAAAAGAAGGACTTATTAATATCGACGAAAATGGCAATATAACGACTGAAGGCATTGAAGTTTATGCTGAAAACCCAGGCGTTTTAATGAAAGTTGAAGATAAAGAATTATTAAATAAAATTCTTTTATCACTAAAGGAAAAAGAAAAGGCTAATAAAGGTATTAAAGTTTTTAGTCGTGACGAGTTTAACGAACTTTTCCATATCAATAAAGATTATGATATTTTAGTTGATAGCGACGGCGTTTATGGAGTTGGGCGTGAACCTTACCCCGACGAACTTGGCAATATTTATTCTACCATTGCACCAGGCGTGATTAAAAAGAGTGGGACACACGGCTTTTCACCAGATTTAAGTTATCAACCGACTTTGGTGGCAATTGGCCCAGACTTTAAAAAGGGCGTAACAATTGATAGGGTAGAAACCGTTTGCGTTCCCGTAACGCTTGCAAAGTGCCTTAATTTAACGCTAAAAGACGCTGACGGCACTATTATTGAAGAAATTTTAAAATAATTTAAAATTTAAAACAGTAGGTTTTTCCTACTGTTTTTGTGTAAGAAAAAATATTTTTTAGAATTATTCTAAATTTTTTCAAAAAACGCTTGACAAATAAAAAAATCGTGATATAATAAGAGTGTAAATTTAGAACGGTTCTAAAAAAACCGAGTTCAAATTTATAAAAAAATCACGGAGGTAAGCGTTTATGACAAAGCAAAGAGCGTTGATTTTAGATATAATTAACAACTCTTACGACCATATGACTGCGGAAGAAGTTTATAAAAAAGCCGTCAAAAAAATGCCGGGTATAGCGCTTGCAACGGTGTACAATAATATAAACGCGTTGTTTAATTCGGGGGAGATTAGAAAGTTCGTTTTAACCGACGGTTCTGCTCACTACGATAAGCAAATTCCACACGATCATTTGGTTTGTGAAATGTGTGGTAAAATTTGTGATATTACCTTAAGTGGGGAAGAATTTTCAGCACTTAAAGCCGAAAGATTATCAAAGGCGTTAGGTCAAAAAATCACAGGGTATGAACTTATTGTAAAGTTTGTTTGTGATGAGTGTAAAAATAAGGAATTATCTAACGAAAATTAAACTTGTAAAAAATAAAAAATAAAAATAAAAAACATTATTAAGGAGATTTTGATTATGAAAAAATTTGTTTGCACAGTTTGTGGTTACGTTCACGAAGGGGATACCCCACCTGCAGTTTGCCCAATTTGTAAAGTACCTGCTAGTAAGTTCGTAGAAGAAGGCGCACCTGCTAAAAAGTTCGTATGTACCGTTTGTGGTCACGTACACGAAGGTCCAAATCCACCTGCAGTTTGCCCAGTATGTAAAGTGCCTGCTGAAAAGTTCAAAGAACAATCTGGTGAAAAAACATGGGCTGCTGAACACGTTGTAGGCGTTGCTAACGGCGCACCTGAAGACGTTATTAAAGGATTGCGCTCTAACTTTGAAGGCGAATGCTGTGAAGTAGGTATGTATCTTGCAATGGCCAGAGTTGCTCATCGTGAAGGCTATCCTGAAATCGGTTTATATTATGAAAAGGCTGCTTTAGAAGAAGCAGAACACGCTGCTAAATTTGCTGAACTTTTAGGTGAAGTAGTAACTGATAGCACCAAGAAAAACCTTGAACTTCGCATTGATGCTGAAAATGGCGCAACGGCAGGCAAATTTGAACTCGCTAAACGCGCTAAAGAATTAAACTTGGACGCAATTCACGATACCGTTCACGAAATGGCTCGTGACGAAGCACGCCACGGTAAAGCGTTTGAAGGTCTCTTAAAAAGATATTTTAAGTAAGATTTTAAGCCGTTTTTAAGCGATTAAAAGGCGACAAAAACTTGCAAAAATAAACTTTATTTTGTCATAATTACTTGAAAAATATACTAAAAAATTCGGCTGAAAAATCGAATTTTAACTAAAAACTTCTTATAAAAAAACCCAAAAAAACGACTGCAAAAACGGCAGTCGTTTTTTCATTAGGGTATCTACCGAAAATATGTCGGCTACATTTAGTGATATCGTAGTATCGTACTCTAGTAAAAACATGAGTGATAACGGTTATAAAGCAAAATCTTCAATGCAAAGATACCCTGGTATGAATAGGGAAATTTTTGAAACCTATCGTAAATTTACAGTTTATGCTGATTCAACTTTTGATAGCGTTAAAACTGGAGAAATCGATAAGGTGCGCGCGGATGAAGTCGGTACTGACGGTAAGCCGTTGCAAAGATTAGTTGCTTGCGATAATACAGGGTACGTTATGGGTGGTGGCCAAATTGAGCTCAAAGACGTTGGTTCAACTGCTAACGCAGATAATCGTGACGCTTGGATTTCGGTAACGAGCCAACAAGCAATATCGACTTCGCTTGAAGGCGTAGCGGTACAATTTGACTTCACTGCAAAAGAATGGCAAGCGCCTGTAAATGGCTTTGGTGGATTTATAGGTGTTTCGATTGAAAGTTCGTTCTATACTGGTAGTTGGATTGATAGTCTATTCTATCAAAACAAACTAAACAACGGTGAGGCAACGAATAACTTCTCGATTTGGGGACATTCGAATACAGTGAAAACTTCTGACGGAACGGTTATGACTGCGGAAGAAAGTAAGAATATTACTTGTACGCTCATCTATCAAAAGGCGGGAGGTGCTGATGGTAAGGATAGGATTATACTCGGTATGAAGATAATCGGGTCTACCTATGAACGCTGGATTTCTTGTGATTTAGATAGTGCTTGGGAAAACGTTTACTTGATGATTTCGCTCGAAAACTTGGCTGGTAACTTCGGTAACTGGCGCACCACTAGAGTGGCTGAAAATATTCAAGCAATCGTTGACAAAATACCGGCTTTCGGTTAAAAGCAAATAATTAGAAAAGACTTCTCTTGCGGGAAGTCTTTTTTATTGTATAGCGAAAACCCCGTGTTAGACACGGGGTTCAAAAAAGGTTAAACCTATGATTATGAATAAAAAAACTCCTTTTGATATAATAAAGTTGAGGTCTGCAAACCCAACAAAGAATCAAAAGGAGGTCATCAAAGT
>JAZOPZ010000017.1:0-50938 GCA_045655805.1 Christensenellaceae bacterium | reverse complement strand
TAAAAAAGGACATCCGAAAGGGTGTCCTTAATTCTTTCAAACAGCCAAATAAGTTTTGTCAAAAACTTATATTGATTAAAGAATTAAAAAAGGACATCCGAAAGGGTGTCCTTAATTCTTTCAAACAGCCAAATAAGTTTTTAAAGAGTATCCGCAAGGATGCTCTTTTTTGAACGGTTTTATTATGATTGATTTTAATGAACGCTTAAAACTTATTATCGATACTTTTTCAGACGACAGTCTTTATCAAGCGTGTATGAAAGACGACGTGCTTTCGTAATGGCGTATTTTTAAAAAGTATTCTAAAAAACTCTAGATACCGAGTGGCTCGACGTTATTGAAGACGCGCTTCCTCACCTTGACGTTATCGTGCGTAATCCACGCCGTTTCATCATCGTTGAAGAAGATCTCGTTGATACTTCAAGGGCTCGTTCGGTTTCAGAAGAATCCGTTAAACACTTGGCACAACATACAAATTTTATTCACGGTATCGACCGTGAACGCGATATGGTGTTGCCGTCAAAACTATTAAACACCACTAAAGAAGAAAGTTACGAGGTTTACGAAAATCGTTTTATATTCACCCTGTTAAAGCGCTTACAAGCATTTATTAAGCGCCGTTACGATGCCGTTATAACGTCTGCGTCGGGTGACGACCACGTCAAACTCGTGGTTGATAAGGGCTTAAAGTTTAGCGAGGCAAACGTTAGTTTAAGACTTGATAGCGTCGTTAAAGTTCCCTTTGAAAAAGCCGTTAAACTTTCTGCGCAAGAAAACGCTCCTATTGAAAGATTAACTAAAATCTATAACGTCGTTATGGATTTTATGCTAACGCCGTTCGTTAAAGAAATGAATAACTGTGCGCCTGTTAGACCACCTATACAGCGTACTAACGTTATCTTGAAAAACCAAGACTTTAAAAAGGCGCTCGCTTTATGGGAATTCTTGCAAGGCTACGATAAAGAAGGTTTTGAAATTAAGCCAGTTACCCAAATTCAAGATATGGATGACGAATTTAAAAATCAATATCGCTTAATCGTTTACCTTAATAGTTTGTTTGCACAACAACTTGCAGAGGCAACGCTCACTAACGGTGATAATTTATCTAAAGGGGAAGATGAAGACGGAAAGTCTTTCGATCCTGACGAATATCCTCAAAGTGATGTCCCTATTGAAGAAATTAAGTATATTGCAGTTCCTACGGCGCTTGACGATAGGTTCCTTTGCGACGCAAATAAATCCGAAATCAACGGCGCGTTGGATAGAGTGTTTGCTCAACATAAGATCAATATTGCAAAAGAAAACTCGCGCGATAAAATTCGCAAGTTAGTTGCTCAGCGTAAGATAGAAGAGGAAACTCGCGAAAAAATTCTTAAACTTCGCAAAAAAGAGCGAGGCCTTTTAGCCAAATTAGAAAAGAAAAAGGAAAAAGAACGCTTGCGCCACGAGGCTGATATTGCCGAAGTTGCTTTTGAAAAGGCGACTAAAGACCAACTAAAACAATTTGAAAAGGAAATGCAAAAACTTTTCGAAGAAGATATAGAAGTCGAAAACAGAAGACTTTCTGCACTTGCTGTGACTGAGGCTAAAAATCAAGCCAAGGAAGAATTTAAGGCGAAAGAAGTCGGCGATAGGATTTATGCTCAAAAATCCACCTACAACGGTTTGCGCCGTAAGTTAAAGGCGATGATGGAAGTTAAACTTAACGCTAAAATTGACGAAGTAATATCTCAAATTCCACAAATTTATAATAAAGAAGATGTCTAAACAAAAATCACGGGCTCGCAAAATCGTTTCAAATTCAATAACTTTTGGGCTATTAGGTTTGTTCGTTGCTCTTGTCGTTTACGCAATCGTTTGTTTTGCAAGCGGTAGAATACTATCATTTTTTGGATACGGATTTTCAAGCGTAAAGACGGGCAGTATGAAACCCGTTATCGAGCCTAAATCAGTAGTTTTAATAAAAATGGTCAACGGGGAAGATCACGACTTTATCGTGGGTGAAAACGGCAATATCGTCGTCTACGAGGGTAAAGTAGTGGGCAACGACGCTCTAATCTTGCATAGAATAGTCGAAGAAAATTCTGACGGCACTATTACCACTAAAGGCGACGCAAATCCTAGCGCTGACGCACCTATTTCTAGGTCATCGGTAAAGGGCGTATACGTTAAAACATTGCCCTTTTTAACTAAACTTTCTCGCGTGCTTACGACGGGCGCCGGTTTAGTGTTTTTAGTGCTTATTCCATGCGTCGGGTTAGTCGTTTGTCACTTGATTACGGCGGTAAAAAGCGCCTCCGTATTGCAGGCTCAAAAACAGCGTGAGTTAAGGGAAGAAGAACTCAAAAAACAAGCAGTTGAAGAGTTTTTACGCTCTCAAAACGATAAATCTTCTCAAAAAGAAATTGATACGCCAAAAATAGAATAGTAATAAAAAATCCATTGCAACGGCTATTGCAATGGATTTTTGGTTTATTAGTTAATTATTAGTTAAATTCAATTTCAACTACTGCTACGGTAGCAGGGAGCAGGGTAATTGAATTATTTTTAATCTCAACAGTAAACGGTTCAGCGTTTACTTGGCGACAAAAGTCTATAAATTCGTGTGTACCAACTTGGTTGTGGTATATGGCACCCCAAGCGTAATTTATCATAGGCTTGCGAAGTTTTTTTCACCAACGGCCTCGCGCCAATGGTAGTAAGACGCAAAACAGCCACCAAACCTTACCATAGGTGGGGCAAGTTCTTTAACTTTGTCGATAACCGATGGAAACCATTGCGAGCGTGCAAAATCCCACGCGGCATCAACTGAAGTATCAGCAACGCCTAGTGGTTCCATAAATTGCATATAAAGATAAGGTGAAATCTTATGTTTTTTTGAAGTATTTATTTTGATTATCGCCATAATAAAATCCTTTTAAGTATTATATCACGTAATAAATTTACTTTCAACTAAAAAATAATTTTTGTAATTATGGTAGATATAAATATTAAATTTAGGCAATAAAAAGAGCAACTTGCGTCGCTCTTTATATTTATTAAAAGTTAAATCTTAAAGACATTCGTCAGCCTTGCCAGCGCAACCTAATACGTTGATAAGTTTGTGTTTAACGAGTTCCTTAATATTTGCTCTTGCAGGTTTAAGGTATTCTCTTGGGTCAAACTTAGAAGGGTTGTCGTTGAAGAACTTTCTAACAGTACCGGTCATAGCGAGTCTTAAGTCAGAGTCGATATTGATTTTACATACTGAAAGTTCAGCAGCCTTACGAAGTTGTGATTCAGGAACGCCAATAGCGTTAGGCATTTTACCACCGTTTTCGTTAATCATCTTAACGTATTCTTGTGGAACAGAAGACGAACCGTGTAAAACGATAGGGAAAGCACCAAGTTCAGCAGAAACTGCTTCTAAAATATCAAAACGGAGTGGAGGTGGTACTAAAATACCATCTTCGTTAACGGTGCATTGTTCAGGGGTGAATTTATAAGCACCGTGTGAAGTACCGATAGCGATTGCTAAACTATCAACGCCGGTTCTTTTTACGAATTCAATAACTTCTTCAGGTTTGGTGTAAGATTCGTTACCTGCTTCAACGCAAACTTCGTCTTCAATACCAGCAAGAGTGCCGAGTTCGCCTTCAACGGTAACACCGTGAGCGTGTGCGTAGTCAACAACCTTTTTGGTTAAAGCGATGTTTTCTTCAAAAGGAAGGTGCGAGCCGTCAATCATAACCGAGGTGAAGCCACCGTCGATACAAGATTTGCAGGTTTCAAAATCAGGGCCGTGGTCTAAATGAAGAGCGATAGGAATATTTGGGCATTCCTTAACTGCTGCTTCAACGAGTTTTACAAGGTAGGTGTGGTTAGCGTATGCTCTAGCGCCCTTACTTACTTGTAAAATTACAGGTGCGTTTACTTCTTGACAAGCTTCGGTGATGCCTTGAACGATTTCCATATTGTTTACGTTGAAAGCGCCGATTGCATAACCGTTTTTGTATGCTTGTTCAAACATTTTTTTAGTGTTTACTAATGGCATTGGTTTCTCCTCCAAATTTTTATCTTTCTCAACTATTATAACAGTATTTATTGGTTTTTTCAATAATTTTCAAACATTTTTTAGTATTTACGCAAAAATACTTTATAAAATTTTAAGTTTAGAGTATAATTTGATTAAGAAAATTAGATTTATGGTGATATTATGCAAGATTTAAGAATTAATCGCCTTGCCGAGGTTTTAGTTAACTATTCAGTTGCTCTCAAAAAAGGTGAAAAGATTTTAATAGAAGCAAAGGGCATTGACTATATGCTCGTAAACGCTATCGTTAAAGAAGTATACAAGGTTGGGGGATATCCTTTCGTAGAGATTTATGACAATCGCGTTACTCGTCAACTTATGCTAGGCAATAGTCAAGAGTACGCCGAACTAAAAGCAAAGTACGATGCATACCGTATGGCTGAAATGGATGCCTACATAGGTATTCGCGGTGGTGAAAACTGCAACGAACTTGCCGACGTACCTGAAGATAAAATGCAAATAGAAAGCAAATACTATTCGCATCCCGTTCATCACGAACTTCGCGTAAAAAAGACGAAGTGGGTAGTTTTAAGATATCCAAACCAAGGTATGGCGTCGCAAGCGGGTACTTCTACCGACGCGTTTGAAGATTTTTATTTTTCCGTTTGCAATTTAGACTATTCAAAAATGGATAGGGCAATGGACGCTTTGAAAGCGCTTATGGATAGAACGGATAAAGTTCGCATAGTGGCAAAGGATACCGACTTAACTTTTTCAATCAAGGGGATTGGCAGTAAAAAATGTTCGGGGCATATGAATATTCCTGACGGTGAAGTATACTCTGCCCCCGTTAAAGATAGCGTAAACGGCGTTATTACTTATAACGCTCCGTCAGTTGAAAACGGTACTAAATTTGAAAACGTTCGTTTAGAGTTTAAGAACGGTAAAATCGTTAACGCTACTGCAAATTATACAGACAAATTAAACGCCGTACTCGATACCGACGAAGGTGCAAGATACGTTGGTGAATTTGCTATCGGTGTAAATCCATATATAGTAAAACCTATGGGTGACATTTTGTTTGACGAAAAAATCTCTGGTTCAATACACTTTACGCCAGGGTGTTGTTATGACGACGCTAATAACGGAAACGTTTCAGCCGTGCATTGGGATTTAGTGCTTATTCAAACGCCTGAATACGGTGGTGGGGAAATTTATTTCGACGACGTTTTAATCCGTAAAAACGGCTTGTTCGTTACAGAAGAACTTTTGCCACTCAATCCTGAAAATTTAAAATAGTAAAAAACGCTTAAAGCCACTTTAAAATTGTATAGTTTATGCGATTTTTTTAAGAAAATCGTTTGACTAAAGGCATTAAATTAAGTATAATTATTATGGTTAGATATAGAGATTATCTTTAACCTAATTAAAATGATAAAAAAATAATAATATTTTTGTTGGAGGACAAAAACAATGGCAAACGTAAAAGTTGCAATTAACGGTTTTGGCCGTATCGGCCGTTTAGCTTTCAGACAAATGTTCGGTGCTGAAGGTTACGAAGTAGTAGCAATCAACGATTTAACCAGCCCAAAGATGCTCGCTCACTTATTAAAGTATGACACCATGCAAGGTAACTACGTTGCAAAGGGGCACACTGTAGATTCTACTGAAGATTCAATCATTGTAGATGGCAAAGAAATCAAAATCTACGCTGAAAAAGACGCTGCTAACTGCCCTTGGGGTGCATTAGACGTTGACGTAGTTTTAGAATGTACTGGTTTCTATACTTCTAAAGAAAAGGCTTCTGCACACATCACCGCAGGCGCTAAAAAGGTAGTTATTTCTGCACCAGCAGGTAAAGATCTTCCTACCATCGTTTACAACGTAAACCACACCACTTTAACTAAAGAAGACACCGTTATTTCAGCTGCTTCTTGTACCACCAACTGCTTAGCACCTATGGCTAAAGCACTTAACGACTACGCTCCTATCCAATCTGGTATCATGACCACCGTTCACGCTTACACCGGTGACCAAATGATTCTTGACGGTCCACAAAGAAAGGGTGACTTACGTCGTTCTAGAGCAGGCGCTCAAAACATCGTTCCTAACAGCACCGGCGCTGCAAAAGCAATCGGTCTCGTTATTCCTGAACTCAACGGCAAACTCATTGGCGCTGCACAACGTGTTCCAACCGCTACCGGTTCAACCACTATCCTTATCGCAGTTGTTAAGGGTAAAGACGTTACCGTTGAAGGCATCAATGCTGCTATGAAGGCTCAAGCAACCGAATCTTTCGGTTACAATACTGATGAAATCGTTTCTTCAGACGTTATCGGTATGACCTTTGGTTCACTTTTCGATGCTACCCAAACTATGGTTTCTAAGATTGATGACGATACCTACCAAGTACAAGTTGTTTCTTGGTACGATAACGAAAACTCTTACACCAGCCAAATGGTTAGAACCATTAAGTACTTCGCAAACGTTTAATATTAAACTTAAAAGGCTCGCAAATAGCGGGTCTTTTTTGCTTGTAAATGCCAATAAAAAGGGGAGCGATTGCTCCCCTTTTAAAGTGCTTTGGTTAAATTTCACGACACCGTACATAGTTAAAACGGTTTACAGTTTTTTAAGCAATACTTCGTTTATATACTGTGCAACGCCTTCTTTTTCTGTTGCTACGTAGGTTGCTTTTTCTTTAATAATTTGTGCAGAACAAGCCATTGCTACTGAAGTTTTAGCCACTTCAAAAGCGCCCAAGTCGTTTTCACTATCGCCAAAAACTATAAATTTATCAAAATCATAACCTGTAATTTCAGCAAATTTTTTCAGCAAAGTACCCTTGTCTTCACCAGGGTGGTGTCCTTCATATCCACGCGCTTTTTCAATCCAAAGGTAATCTTTTACGGCGCTCTTAATATTGTCTGCATTAAAGTTATTAGACTGTGGTGGGTAAACGTTGAACTTTACTATGGATTTGTTCAACAAAAAATCAAGTGCTTTTTTGCGGTGGAACTCAAGTTCTTCAGGCGTATAAACGACGTCGCCTTCAAGTTCAATAGTGTATATATCTCCGTCGTCAACTTCAATCGTCCCCCAGTAAGACTTTTCTATACAGTAATCAACGAAATCAATAAGTTCTTTATTGCCCATGCGTTTGCCTATCAAAGCGGGTTTATTATCGCCTTTTAAGACTATCGTGTTAAAACAGCACAAATATCCGTCGAATTCAATATCGGTTGATTTGACCATTTCTTTAATCATACTATTATAAGTTCTGCCCGTGTTCATATACACTTTACAACCTTTTGCTTGCGCTGTTTTTATGGCGAGTTCAGTTGCTTTAGGAACTTCATAATTGATAAAAATCGTTTCGTCAAAATCAAAAAATAAGCAATATGGTGAATTGTTTTGCATCAGTAGTTCTCCTATTTGCCTAATTATACAACTTCTAAAGTATTATTTCAAGGGATGACAAAAAATAATATAATATATTTTTAAATTATTTAAAAAATAACAAGGAAAAACGGTCAAGTAATTCGTATATATAAGTGTAACGGCTAAATATACCGTTGTTTAACAAAAATTTACTTAAAGGTGATTTATGAAAGAACAAACCTTTAAAATGGAAGATATGTTTTTATCTCCTTACGCAAAAAAATCCGTCGATACTGCAGGTAGGGATAAGGAAGAAGTTTCTTGTCCTATGCGTACGGAATTTCAGCGCGACAGGGATAGGATTATTCACAGCAAATCTTTCCGCAGATTAAAAAATAAAACGCAAGTATTTTATTCACCGGAGGGCGACCATTATCGCACTAGGTTGACGCACACGCTAGACGTTTCTCAAATTGCAAGGAGCATCGCCCGTACGCTTTCCTTAAACGAAGATTTAACGGAGGCAATAGCGCTTGGCCACGATTTAGGTCATACGCCGTTCGGTCATTCGGGTGAAAGAATATTAAACAAACTTTCTCCTAACGGATTTGAACATAATATTCAGTCTAAAAGAGTGGTTGAAGTGTTGGAAAACGACGGACAAGGGCTTAACCTTACTAAAGAAGTGCGTGACGGTATAGTAAATCATAAAATGAAACTTTCGCCGTCAACATTAGAGGGTAAGTCTGTAAGTTTTTCAGATTGGATTGCATACATCAATCACGATATTGACGACGCTATCGAGGCTAAAATTATTACGCAAGACGATTTGCCAAAGGACCTTATACAAATTCTTGGGAACACTTCTCGTGACCGTATAAACACTATGATAGGCGCTATCGCCGTTCAGTCCGAAGGTAAAAATAAAGTAGAAATGGAGCCTACGGTATTTGATGCAACAAAAAAACTACGCGCGTTTATGTTTGAGCAAGTTTATAGTTCGGACAAGGCCCGTGGCGAAGAAATTAAAGCGGAGCGTATGCTTACGGCACTTTACGATTATTATCGCGCTGATTTAAGCCGTCTACCTGAAAGACAAAAGGAAAATTTAAAACTTTTTGGCGAAGACCAAGTTATTTGCGATTATCTTTCTAGTATGACTGATAGGTACGCTGTAGCATTGTTTAACGAAATTTTTATTCCAAAAAATTGGAAGTATTAGTACGGAGATATAATGAAAGGGTTCGACAATAGATTTTTAGACGAACTTAAAGCCAAGTCGGATATAGTTGAAGTTGTTTCAAAGTATATGCCACTTGAATCTCGTGGTGGTAATTTTTGGGGCAGATGTCCTTTTCATCACGAAAAAACGCCGTCTTTTTGTGTAAATCCAATCGACCAATTTTATTACTGTTTCGGTTGCCATAAGGCAGGCGACGTAATAAGGTTCGTGCAAGAGATTGAATCGCTTGATTTTTTCGATGCGGTTAAACTTTTAGCAGAAAACGCTCGTATGGAAATACCGTCTATCACGGCGCAAGACGAAAAGATTAAAGAACAAAAGGCAAAAAAGAAAGTTCTTCTTGAAATTTTAAAAGATTCTGCTCGCTATTACGCAAGTAATTTGCGTTCGGGGGCGTGCGATAAACATATTGAATATATAAACAAGCGTGGCTTAAAGCCAGAAACCTTAAACAAGTTCGGTATAGGCGCTTCAACGGGGTACGACGGGCTCGTAGCGTATTTGGACAGTAAAGGATATAGCCGTAAAGATATGGTTGATAGCGGGGCCGTAGGCGTCAAAAACGATAGGTATTACGACGCTTTAGCAGGAAGGCTTATTATTCCCGTAATAGACCAATTCGGCAACGTAGTGGCTTTTTGTGGCAGAATTATAGATAATCGCAAAGACGTAGGTAAATACGTTAACACGCGTGAGACTATGGTGTTCTCAAAAGGCAAAACGTTATTTAATCTTAACAACCTAAAAAAGGCTAAAAACGAAACGGGCATTAAAAACGTTATTATCGTTGAAGGTCATATGGACGTAATTTCTTTAGTAGAGGCTGGGTTTGAAAACGTCGTTGCAAGTATGGGTACGGCGCTTACCAAAGATCAAGCGCGTATAATAAAGCGTTTTTCTAACGAGGTTTACATTAGTTACGACGGCGACTTTGCAGGGCAAAAAGCGTCTATCCGTGGCCTTGAAATCTTAAAAGACGAAGGGTTAGACGTAAAGGTAGTTTCGCTCCCTGACGGTTGCGATCCCGACGACGTAATCAAAAAGCAAGGCAAAAAGGCGTATGAAGATTTAATTGCCGACGCAAAACTTTTAATCGACTTTAAGATTGATATATTAAAACGAACTTTTGATTTATCAAAGGTTGATGAGAAGCGTAAGTTTATCAAAGAGGCTCTAAAAGTCATTGCAACTAGTGATTCTGAAAGCGAAAAGGAAGACTTGTTAAAATCCGTTCGTGATATGACGGGCATTACTTACGAGTCTTTAAAGAGGGAACTTTTAGGTATAAATGCACCTGCTTTTGAAGTGCCAGAAACCGTCGTTATTACCGA
The DNA here is from genome assembly GCA_045655805.1 of Christensenellaceae bacterium. Lineage (GTDB taxonomy): Bacteria > Bacillota > Clostridia > Christensenellales > Borkfalkiaceae > UBA11475. Next base: position 40,971 of record JAZOPZ010000017.1, on the reverse strand, counting down.
AGATATTTTGGGGGACAAGTTGCTTACGGCAGAAAGGTTCGTAGCGTACTCCTACTTATTCGGCAAACCTTACACTAGCGCAGTCGAACTTGAAAAAATTTATTTTTCTACTAAAGTCGGCGCATTTATTAAAAATTATGTTTTAGAAGAAAGCGCTCGTGGTGAAAGCGTTAAGCCAAATTTAGTGTTTGATTTAGCGCCCGAGGACTTACAAGCAGAAGTTAGTGAAATCTTAAAACTTGAAATGACCGAGAATAAAGGGCTTGATAAGGAAAGATTTTTCACCGATTGCGTAAACTCTTTACAAGTGGCTATGATAGATAAAAAAATTAAGTCGCTAGCCCAAATGTATAAAAGCGAAACTTCAACTGAAGTTCGCAAACAAATTGCAAAAGAAATTAACGATTTAAACATTAAAAAGCGTAAACTCTAAAAGTATTTACGATAAAATAACGGAGAATAAAAATGGATTTTATTACTACTTTAAGACAAGATTTATTAGATGCAGTAAACGACGTCGTTTTGGAATATAAAAAGAAAGGCAACATTTCTTCCGACGAACTTTTCGAAAGACTTGCTAAACTTGAACCGTCTGCAAGTGAAATGGAAGATATTCATAAATATTTTGAAAGTTGCCAAATACAAGTAATCAACGAAGTCGACCGTGAAAAAGAACTTTACGAACAACTTTATAACGAAGTCAGCGTAGACGACACCGTAAAGATGTATCTTAAAGATATCGGTAGAATACCTCTTTTATCGGCTGAAGAAGAACTTGAACTTGCAAAAAGGATGACCGAAGGCGACGAAGACGCAAAGAAAAAACTTTCCGAAGCAAACCTTCGTTTAGTAGTTTCTATTGCAAAAAAATATATGGGCAGAGGCATGCTCTTTTTAGACCTTATTCAAGAGGGAAATTTAGGGCTTATGAAAGCAGTAGAAAAATTCGACCACAGCAAGGGTTTTAAGTTCTCAACTTACGCAACTTGGTGGATTAAGCAAGCAATCACTCGTGCTATTGCCGACCAAGCGAGAACTATTCGTATCCCCGTGCATATGGTTGAAACTATCAATAAAGAAGTTAGGGTAGCGAGAAGACTTTTGCAAGAACTTGGCCGTGAACCAACTCCTGAAGAAATCGCTAAAGAAATGGGTATCGAAGAAGAAAAAGTGCGTGAAATTCAAAAGATAGCGCAAGATCCAGTATCTCTTGAAACCCCTATCGGTGAAGAAGAAGACAGCCACTTATCCGATTTTATTGAAGACGACCAAGGCAAATCTCCGTCAGATATCGTTGATGGTTTAGCCCTTAAAAACCAACTTGCTGAACTTCTAAACACACTCACCCCGCGTGAAGAAAAAGTTTTAAGACTTCGTTACGGTCTTGACGACGGCAGACCTAGAACGCTTGAAGAAGTTGGTAGAGAATTTAACGTTACTAGAGAGCGTATTAGACAAATTGAGGCAAAGGCTTTAAGAAAGTTAAGACATCCACAACGCAGTAAAAAATTAAAGGACTTCGTTGATTAATGCGCCGTTTAGACGAAATAACTTCGCATTTGTCGGGGGAAGATTTAGTTGCCGACATTGGTTGCGATCACGGATATATATCTGAAAAACTTCTAAAAAGTGGTGGCGCAAAAAAAGTCGTTATGACCGATATTTCGGCAAAATGCCTTTTAAAAGCCCAAACTCTTTTGTCGGCAGAAATATCACAAGGCAAGGCAGCGGCGTTTGTTTGCGACGGACTTAAGGGGGTAGATTTACCAATAACGGCAGTTGTAATAGCCGGTATGGGTGGTGAAGAAATTATCAAAATCTTGACCGAGTGTTTGCCTCGTTTGCCTATAAAAAAGTTGGTTTTGCAACCGATGAAAAACGCTGAAAAACTTCGTGAATTTTTAGTAAATGGTCAGTTTTCACCACACCGTGACTATACTTTTTATGACGGAAACAAGTATTATGACCTAATTTACGCCGTAAAAACCGACGATAAAATAGACCCTTATACTAAAGACGAACTTATTTTTGGGCGTGAAAATTTAGCCGTCAAAGGAAAGGATTTTATTTTAAGATATAAGCGTGAAACTGAAAAACTATCAACGGTTTTAAGTGACGACAATTTATCTGAAAAAGCAAGAGAAGACCTTTTATCAAAAATACAAAAATACAAAACGATTACAGGTGAATTATGACCGTTAAAGAATTTATGGCTATTGCCGAAAGTTACGCTCCGTTGTATTTAAGCGATGCTTTTAAGCAAAAGGGAGCAAATGATAATAGTGGCGTAATAGTAAAATCGCACGACGATATAAACAAGGTTTTATTTGCACTTGATTTATCTGAAAGCGCTGTTGATAAAGCCGTAAAGTTGGGTATTGATACTATCGTTACGCATCATCCTGCCATTTATTATCCGATATCTTCATTAAGTATTGATGGCGAAAATTCAGCGTTACTTAATGCGATCAAAAACGGCCTTAACGTAATATCAATGCATTTGAATTTAGATATTGCCGAAACAGGAGTGGATTTTTATTTAGCAGAGGCGCTTGGTGCTAAAACTATTGCCGTGATAGATAATATAGTAGACGGTTACGGCTACGGTAGAGAATGTACGGTTGATAAAATTGATTTTTTGGATTTCGTAAACGGCGCTGTAAAGAGTCTTAAAGCAAATAACTATTTCGTGTTTGCAAAGTCACAAAAACAAGTTAAAAAGTTTGCCTCGTTTTGTGGGGCAGGTAGTGGCGACGCCGTAAAATACACGGGTAACGCCGATACCATTATTACTTCCGATTTGCCACACCACGCTATTAAAAAGTTGGTTGAAGACGGCAAAAGGGTAATTCAATTTACCCATTATGCGACGGAAATGTACGGCTTTAGAAAGTTTGCAGAATACGCGTCGCAATCGGTTGAAGTAGTTATTCACGACGAACCAACCTACTTATAAAATCACAAAAAGGGCGAATTTCGCCTATAACGGTAGCGTCAAAAGTTACCAATATATCACTTAAAGGAGCATTATTATGTTATCAAATCTCATTAAGTATCAAGAAATCGATGCGAAACTCAACGCAATCGAAACTCAACTTAACCAAAGTGAAGAAAAAAAGCAAGCCTTTGTTGCGTACAAGTACGTTACGGGTGTTGGTGAACTCGTAGCAAGCCTTGACAAAAAAGCCGAAGACCTTGTAAATCAATTAAACGCTTTAAATCAAAAAAAGCAAGAACTTTCAAAATCTCTTAATGAAATTATTGCTGAAATCGACGATATTTCTAGCGAGGATGAAGCAAACTACGCGACTAAAAAGATTGAAGAAATTTCATCTCAAATCAAATCTTTAGAAAGCACAGTTTTAAAACTCACCGACGCAATGAACGGCGTTAAAACTGAATACGACCAAATCAAAGTTAAAACTAAAAAAGCACAAGAGCAATATGCTGAGTTTAGTAAAAAATTTGCTGAACTTAAAGATGGTGTGAAGGCTGAAATGGACGCTTTAAAAGCCGAACTTACTAAAATTGCAAAGACGGTAGACGGCGATCTGATGAGAATTTATGAACTCAAGCGAGAAGATAAAATTTTCCCTGTTCTTTACGAACTTAAAGGTAACAAGTGTGGTAAGTGTGGTATGGAACTTTCTATGAAGGCCATAAGCGACTTATCGTCGGGTAAACCCGTAGAGTGCGACAACTGTCACCGTCTAGTTTATAAGGGCTAAAGTTTTTTAAATTTATGCTACGAAAGGAAAAACAACTTAACCTAGTTGGCAAAGCCTTTTTGCTGATAGCAACGCTTATTTGGGGGACTTCGTTCACGGTTTTAAAAAACTCGCTCGAAACTTTACCCGTAATGTTCGTACTAGCGATAAGGTTTTTCGTCTCGGCGTTAGTGTTGTTTGCAGTTTTTTATAAAAGGTTTCTAAAAATAAACAGGCGCACGCTAATAACAGGGTTGATACTTGGTTGTATTTTGGCAGGCGCGTATCTTTTGCAAACCTACGGATTAACGGGTGTAAGCGCTGGTGAAAATGCCTTTTTAACTTCGACTTACATTATACTCGTGCCGTTTATGTGTTGGTTCTTTTTTAAGAGGAAACCCGACGCTTGTTCTTTTATCGCAGGTGGGGTTTGTCTCGTCGGTATAGGGCTTATCGCTTTTTCTGGTGGCGACGGTTTTTCTATCGGACTAGGTCAAGGCTTAACTTTGTTATGTGCAATTTTTTACGCCCTGCAAATTATCGTTATATCCGAGTTCGGTTCTAAAGAAGACCCTATGGTTATGCTGTGTTTAGAACTAGGCGTCGTAGGGGTAGTTTGTTTAATAGGCTCGCTTTGTTTTGAAGTAGGTCGGACGGAAATCGCGCTTAACGGTGGTCTGATATTGTCCCTTTTGTATATGACCTTTATGTGTACGCTCGCTGCGCAAGGCTTGCAAATGGTGGGACAAAAGTTTGTGGATACTTCATCTTCGGCGCTCATTTTGTCGCTTGAAAGTGTGTTTGGACTGCTTTTTTCGTTGCTACTTGGCGGTGAAAATTTAACGGTATTTTCAGCCGTTGGATTTATGCTTATCTTTATAGCCGTTCTCGTTAGTGAAACGAAGTTAAAGTTTATAACAAAATTTTTTACAACTAAAAAGGAAGATAATGTAGATGATTAAGCATATAGTTTGTTTTAAGTTAAAAGAGGGTGAAAGTGCTCAAAAGGCAAAAGAAGTATTACTTTCAATGACGGGTAAAGTACCTACTGCAAAGGCTATTACGGTAGGTGTTGACGAACTTCACTCTGCAAGAAGTTTTGACCTTATTTTGGAAGTGTTGCTTGAAGATTTTAATGCACTTGAAGAATATCAAGTTGACACATATCATTGTGAAGTAGTAAAAAAACATATGCACGCAGTTGCTGAAAAATCAATCGCTCTAGATTTTACTTTATAATTAAGTTAGGTGAATATGGATTTACAAAAGTTAGTCTCTTATATGAGCAAATGTGGTAAAAAAGCGTCAAAAATTATTCTCAGCGCAAAAAATCTTAAGGTTGACAATAAAACCAGCCAAAGGGATATGGTAACGCAGTACGATAAAGCCGTGCAAGATAGGCTTTACGCTGATTTGAATAAGAAATACCCACAGGTCAATTTCGTTGGTGAAGAAAACGGCTTGGGTGCAGGCGTAGACCCTTATAAGGGTGAAGTGTTCATTATAGATCCTATCGACGGAACTGCAAACTTTGTAAACGACATAGGTTGTAGTGGTATTTCTATTGCTTATTTAAAAGATGGAGAAGTGTTGGTTGGTTGCGTCGTACATCCTTTTCGTAACGAAGTTTACACGGCAATAAAAGGCAATGGCGCGTTCAAAAACGGCGAGCCTATTTCAGTAAACGATTACGGCATAAAAGAAGGCATCACAGGTTTTGGTACAAGCGTTTATTATCAAGAACTTATCGAGCCTACGATTAGGATTTTTGAAAGAGCGTTACCTGTTTGTAATGATTTAAGAAGGCTTGGATCTGCCGCGCTCGACATTTGTTATCTTGCGGAAGGTAGGTTTTGCGCTTTCTTTGAAAGCCGTCTCGCTCCTTACGATTACGCCGCCGCAAAACTCATTTTAGAAGAGGCTGGTGGCATCATAACCGACTACGACGGCAACCCGTTGCGTTTTGATAAAAAGTGTAGCGTAGTGGCAGGTAATAAACAAACTTATAACGATATATTAAAGTTAGTTCGTGGTGAAAACTAAAATTAAAAAGCCCCTAATTCAAGGGGCTTTTAGTTTGCTAAAATACTAATTTCACTACAAACGGTATTGTCAAACTTGACTGATACTGTTAAAACGGCTATATAAAAACACGCCGTTTATAAAAATCGTTTAAGTCGTTCGACAGAACTTTCTTCAATTTCTAAAAGTTTATCGACAAACTCTTCAACTTCAGGTTCTAAACTGCCGTCGTTTTTGAGTGAAGTAAGTTCAGTTATACCCATAGTTGCGCCTTTAATAAGCATATCTGCAACCTTGCTTTTGTCTGCTCCTGTTAAAGTTTTCATTTTAATTGAGCCCCAAAGCATTGCTTTTTTCATAACGCCGATATCTTCACGCTTAAAGCCATTTTCTTCCATATAGCGTGATAGTTCGCCGATAAATTTTTGGTAGTCGTCGTATTCGGCTAAAATTTCTTCTTTCATATCGCTATCTTCAACTTCTGGCGAAAGGTTAGATATAGATTGCATCGCAATATGCGCGTTTTGGAAAGTTTCGTTAAGCGCGTGCTGATTGATTTTAACGTTTCTCATAAAATTCTCCTATTAGGCAAAGCCTTTTCTATTATTTTGCGCTACCAGAAAAATTTTATACAAAAAAAGCGAAAAGTTACTTTCGCTTTAATTTAACGCTAATTAAATTTTATCAATACAATCGTCGATATATTCAGCAACGGCGTTTTTCAAGTCTTGTTCCGTTAAACCATCTTTATGCTTAAGACCGATTATATAATGTTTACCGTTTGCTTTCTCTTCAAAAATGGTAGCGCCCATATCGTCAACGGTTACCGTGCCGGCGTTTGAAAGTGTAAAAAAGTCCTTTTCACCTTCAACTGCGTAAATAGTAGTTGCAGGATCCCAAGAATGCCTACCACCGTTTTCTATAATATCTCCGTAATTAATCGCAATAAACGATAACGAAACGGGATTATTTTCACCTTGTGACTTCATCAATCTTCCACCACTAATCATATTGTAGCCGAGTTCGAATGGTAAAAAGATTAGTGGGACAGGGCAAAGTTCCACCATTTTTTTGGACGCTAAAATATCAACTTTAACGTTCCACTCCGGTTTATTTTGATCAAATTGTCCCGCCATAACGACTATACGATTGCACTTTGCCTTTACTAAATCAACGCCGTTTAAGTCGCTGTACTCGTCGGGCTGACTAGTTAAAAGATTTGCTATATTAGTGAAAGGTCCAATTGCGCAAATAGTAATATCGTCATTTTCGGCAAGGGTTTTACGCAAAACCTTAACGGCAGGTAAAAAGTCGTTATAGTAGCCGAACTTCTCTGCTACAGCGTCGGCGTAACTTTGGGGATTTTCATGCAAAAGCCCCTTTTCCTCACCAAGTAATGGTACGGTTTCGTTGTAAAATTTAAAAACCGATGCTATTGCAGATATTCCACCTTCTGAACCCCCGTTAGAATGGGTAATTGCTTTAATATTCAATCCAAAATTTTTTTTTGCGTAAATTAAATAGGCAATTGCTACAATATCGTCGCAGTCAAGGCCGACGTCAGTATCTAAAATTAAATTCAAATTTCTCATAAAAACCCCTAGTTTTTTCAAGTATAACACAGTAAAACTAACTTTTCAATAAAAAATTAAAAAAATAGTGCTCATCCGTAAAATATATCGTAAATCGTTTGACTTTTTACTTTATTTATAATAAAATAGTACCCGAGCCGCACGAAAAGGTTTATTTTAAGTTGCAAAAAATTGCGCGCCTGATTTCGGCGAGACTGGTTTAGAGGAGGAGTAGACAAACATGTACGCAATCGTAGATAACGGTAACAAGCAGTACAAAGCAGAAGTCGGCACCGAACTTAAGTTAGAAAAACTTTGCGCTAACGTTGGCGATAAAGTTGAACTTAAAGTTGTAATGGTAGCAGACGAAAACGGCATCAAAGTTGCTGGTGAAGCAGACGCTTTCAAAGCAGTGTGTGAAGTCGTAGAACAAGGCAAAGATAAAAAGATTATCGTCTTCAAGTATAAAGCAAAGAAGAACGAACGTAAAAAACAAGGCCATAGACAACCTTTCACCAAGGTTAAGGTTTTGGAAATCGTTGCTAAATAAGGACAGGAGGGCGCTAGTATGATTTTATTCAGATTATTTGCACACCACAAAGGTGGCGGTTCGACCAAAAACGGTAGAGATAGCGAAGCAAAGCGTCTTGGTGCTAAAAAGGCAGACGGCCAAGCAGTTCTCGCAGGCAACATTTTAGTTCGTCAACGTGGTTCTAAAATGAAGGCTGGCTTAAACGTAGGTATGGGTAAGGACGATACCTTATTCGCACTTATCGACGGCGTAGTTAAGTTTGAAAGACTTGGCAAAACCGGTACTAAAGTTAGCGTATACGCAAAAGACTAATTAAAAAAGACTGCATCTGCAGTCTTTTTTTATGCAAAAACAAGTACAATTCTCAACAATAACCTAATCAAAAATCGCAAGGCAAAACCTTGCGTTTTTTTATGCGTAAAAAAATATGTAAAAAAATATCGAAAAAGTATTTAAAATTCGTTGACAATAATGGTCTAAATACATATAATAAAAGCACTTGGGTTTAGTTTTATTAAACTTTTTGTTAAAATTCTCTAAACTAAAGGAGCGCAAATGTTATTAGGTGAAAAGTTAAAAGAGTTAAGGCTAATTTGTAACCTTACGCAAGAAGAACTCGCCGATCGGTGTGAACTCACTAAAGGTTACATTTCTCAACTTGAAAACGACTTAACTAGCCCGTCAATCGCAACGCTAATAGATATACTTTCGGCGCTCGGTACTACGCTAAAAGATTTTTTTAGTGAAGACGAGGAAGAAAAAGTAGTTTTCAAAAAAGAAGAGTTTATCGAAAAGGTTTCCGACGGGTATAAATTAGTTTGGGTAGTTCCTAACGCTCAAAAAAACGCAATGGAGCCTATTTATATAGAAATAAATCCAAATTCTTCAACTGATGAAGATTATCCACACGAGGGTGAAGAATTCGGTTGTGTTTTAGAAGGTGAAGTCGTCCTTACCATTGGTAATAAAAAGCACCGTGTAAAAAAAGGGCAGAGTTTTTACTTTACGGCAAACAAAACACACTATTTAACAAATCAAAAGAATAAAAAAGCGATACTCATTTGGGTGTCTTGTCCACCTAATTTTTAAGGAGAACGACTATGGCTAATACTTATAAAGAAGAGCACATTATCGATTTAGTCGACGTAACTAGACAGTTCGACGACGGCGTTTTTGCAGTAGACGATGTAAATCTTTTCGTCCGTAAAGGTGAATTCGTAACCTTTTTAGGGCCATCTGGCTGTGGCAAAACGACCACTTTGCGTATGATTGCAGGTTTTGATAAACCTACTTCGGGCAAAGTTTTGTTAAACGGTAAAGACATTACCGATTTACCACCTTATAAGCGTCCAATCAATACTGTTTTCCAAAAATACGCGTTATTCCCACACCTTAATATTTACGAAAACGTCGCTTACGGCTTAAAACTTAAAAGAGTAAAAGTTACTTACGAAGATAAAGACGGCAATCGTATTGAAAAAATCGAAAAACTTTCTAAAGCAGAAATTGATAAGGCCGTTAAAAACGCACTTAAAATAGTTGACCTTGAGGGGTTCGAAAAACGTAGCGTTTCCACACTTTCGGGTGGTCAACAACAAAGGGTAGCGATAGCAAGGGCAATCGTAAACAAGCCACAAATTCTTCTTTTAGACGAACCACTTGGCGCGTTAGACCTTAAAATGCGTAAAGAAATGCAACTTGAACTTAAAGAAATGCACAAAAAGTTGGGCATTACCTTTATTTACGTAACGCACGATCAAGAAGAGGCTCTAACTATGAGCGATACTATCGTGGTAATGAACGACGGCGTAATTCAACAAATCGGTACGCCTGAACAAATATATAACGAACCTAAAAACGCTTTCGTTGCAAACTTTATCGGCGAAAGCAATATTTTCTCCGGCACCATCGTAGGAAATAAAAAGGTTAGATTTTTAGGCAAAAACTTTGATTGCGTTGACGATTTTGATTTAAACCAAAAAGTTGACGTAGTAGTTCGCCCTGAAGACGTAGTTTTAACAAAAGCCGGCGAAGGTATGGTTGACGGCGTAATAATTTATTCAATTTTTAAAGGCACTCATTACGAAGTAGTTTGTAAAGTCGGTAAGTCGGAGATGTCTACCCAAACCCTTAAAGAAGTTAAGGTAGGCGACAAAGTTGGTATGAGCGTCTCTGCTGAAGATATTCACATTATGGAAAAGGAAATCGAAAGCAACGTTTACGACGGCTACATTACCAAAGACAATACCGTTTGCTTTGGTGACGGCGAATTTTTATGCGACGTTACCACTCTTTACGAAGGCAGTATGTTGGATGAAGAAGGCTACTTAATCACTAAAAAAGGTGAAAGGTTAGATTTAACCAACGTTGACGTAACCGTTGAAGTTGGGCTTAAATCAATTCAAATCGAAGACCTTAAAAACGATTCCGACATTGATTACGACGATAACTACGGCGCAATCGGTAAAATTATACAAATTATTTATAAAGGTGACCACTATCAACTTATCGTTCGTACTGAAGAAAACGAAGAAGACTTCGTGTTCGATACTGAAGACACTTGGAACGAAAACGATATAGTAAGAGTAGTTATTCCTAAAGAAGAAATAAAAATTAAACTTAAAGAGGAGACTAAAAGATAATGCAGACTAAAGATTTAAAGGTCTGCGATAGAGCCCCTGTTGAATACGAAGTTAAGGAAAAGAAGACGCTTTTAGGTTTTTCACGCAAGCAACTTATGATTCCTTACGGCGTATTTTTGGCGCTTTTTGTAGTCCTTCCACTTTTACTTATCGTGTTTTATGCGTTTACTGACACGATGGGCAAGTTCAGTTTTAACAATTTCATTTCGTTCTTTTCAAGTCCAACTACTATAACAACAGTTATAGTAAGTGTACTCATAGCGTTGGCAACTACCTTTTTGTGCTTGCTTTTGGCGTATCCTGTAGCGTATATTTTAGCAAGCACCAAGTTAAACCGTGGTGGAACATTGCTTTTACTCTTTATTATGCCTATGTGGATTAACTTCGTGTTAAGGGCAATGGCTATGAAAGATTTATTAACGCTTATTGGTGTTTTCGGCTTTAACAACTATTTAAATACAATTATCGGTATGGTTTACGACTATTTACCGTTTATGGTTTTACCACTTTACACCGTTCTTTCAAAAATGGATAAAAGTTTAGTAGAGGCAAGCAAAGATTTGGGCGCAACTGGTTGGCAAACTTTCAAAAAGGTGACCTTTCCGTTATCAATGCCAGGCATTGCAAGTGGTGTAACGATGGTATTTATGCCAACTATGACCTGCTACGTAATTTCCGATACTTTTGGTAACGGTTTGGTAACCATTATCGGTAAACTTATCGACGAACAATTTACCACCTTCCAAAATTGGAATTTGGGTTCGGCAATTGCAGTAGTATTGCTCGCAATAATGCTTATAACTATGCTCGTTACGGGTGGGTTTAAGGCAGAAGACGCAAGGGGGACTAATTTATGAAAAAAGCCATCAAAGTTCTCTATATCGTACTTATATTATTATTTTTATACGCGCCGATTTTGGTATTGTCGCTATACAGTTTCGTAGACAGTAACATAGTTAGTTTTAGCGACCTTAAAAACGGTTTGTCATTAGAACTTTACAAGAGACTTTTTGCTAGTGACGAACTTATGAAAATCGTTTGGGACACCTTGCTTTTAGCAGTAATTTCGGCAACGCTTGCAACCATTTTAGGTACTCTCGGTGCAATAGGAATTTTCTATAGCAAAGGTAAATTTGGCAAAGGCGTAGGGATGGCGTCGCGTATTCCCGTTATCAATGCTGAAATCGTAACGGCAGTATCACTCGCACTTTTATTCACTTTGGTATTCTCACAAAGCCGTTCTTTCGGCGCTATGATAATAGGTCATATGGTAATTACCACACCGTTCGTAGTGCTTTCGGTTATACCAAAACTTAAACAAATGGACCCTAATATGTACGAGGCGGCTCTTGATCTAGGCGCTTCGCCAGCAAGGGCGCTTTGGACGGTAGTCGTACCTGAAATTAAGTCTGGTATTTTCAGTGGGTTTATGCTTGCAATTACTTTGTCGCTTGACGATTATATTATATCTGCGTATACTCAACCAGCGGGCATTAAAACGATAAGTACTTACGTTTACGGTGCAATAGCAAAGTCAAGCGCAAATTCAGATTTACCTGCACTTCGTGCGCTTTCTGCAATTATTTTCTTGGTAATAGTTTTAATTGTGTTGCTTAAAAATATCGTGGCAGGCAAAAAGGAGCGCGTATGAAAAGATTAGTAGTACTCCTTTTAGTATTAATTTTAATTATTCCGTCGTTTTCGCTTTACGGCTGTGGTAAAAAGAAAACTGAAAAACGCGTTCTCCGTATCAGTAATTGTGAAGATTATATTTCCGTTAGCGTTGAAGGGGAAGACTACGTCGATTTAATCGCCAAGTTTGAAGAAGAAACGGGTATCACCGTTGAATATTCAACTTACAGCACTAATGAAAACTTGTATAACGAACTCGTTATCAATCCAAAGAGTTACGACGTAGTAATTCCGTCGGAATATATGATACAAAAACTCGCTACCGAGGGTAGGCTTAAAAAGTTAGATAAGACAAAGGTAGAAAACTATAAAAACATTTCTCCGTTTATTATCGACACTTTCAAGGATATTTCTTTTGAAGTTAAGGACGGCGACTACGAGGGTGAAACTGCAAATTTAGACGATTTTGCAATCGGCTATATGTGGGGCACTATGGGTTGGGTTTACAACGCTGATAAAGTCGACGTTAGTGACGTAACCACTTGGAACAAGGTTTTTGATAGTAACAAGTACAACAAAAAAATGACCTTAAAAGATTCCGTTCGTGATAGTTATCTCGTAGGGCTTGGTATGGTTTACGAAGAAGAACTTTTTCAAGCAATTCAATCGGGTGAAAGCATAAATCAAAAGGTTAACGAAATTTTCAATCGTACCGATAAAGATTCTATCGACGCCGTTGGCGATAAACTTAATTCCTTAAAGTCACAACTTTACGGCTTTGAAGTCGATAGTGGTAAAAACGATATCGTAACGGGCAAAATCAACGCCTACGTTGCTTGGAGTGGCGACGCTTGTTTCGCTATTGACGAGGCTGAATTCGACGGCGTGGCTCTCGATTATTACGTACCTGACTGTGGTAGTAATATTTGGTTTGACGGTATGGTTATGCCGTCGGGTGCTCAAAATATTGACGAGGCTTACGAATTTATTAACTTCATTTGCGACGAACAAAACGCCGTGGATAATATGGATTATATCGGTTATACTAGCGTCGTTGGTGGAGATACTGTTTTTGAGTTTATTCAAGATAATTTCGACGAAGGTGAAGGTGAAGAACTTGACTTATCATACTTCTTCGGCGCGGGCTCGACTATTCAAGTTTCTGAAGAATCTTGGGGCAGGGCAATTGCTCAATATCCTACGGAAGAAATCGCTACTCGTTGCGCCGTTATGAGTTATTTTGACGACGATACTCTAATTTCCGTAAACAATATGTGGGAGAGGGTAAAAGGTTCAACTTTTCCAACGGGTATGTTGATAGCAGTCGGCGCGTTAGTCGTTTTGATTATAACTGCAGTTGTATTGTATCGTAATAAAGATAAAATCAAATGGCTCAAACTTCCAACTCGTAAGGAAAAGTCTTTAACCAACAAAGGTTATAAAATCGTTGACAAACAAGATGTATAAAAAAAGCGTCCGTTGGGCGCTTTTTTAGTGCTAACGGTAGTGCGAAAGCGTACCTTTTTCAAAATCTACTTGATTATTTTAACCGTTTATGCTAAACTTAAATTATGGCGATAATTAAATTTAACGGCGAATATTTTTCGGTAAAAGATACACTTAATTGTGGTCAAGTTTTTAGGTTTACCGATGCGCCTGGTGACAAATTCATAATATGCACGACGGATAAATGCGCCGTTTGTTATAATAAAGGCGATTATGCTTATATTGAATGTAACGACGGTGATGAAGATTATTTTTTCAACTATTTTGATTTAGAAAGAGATTACTCTCAAATAGTTTGTTACGTCCAACAAAAAGGCATTAAAATTTTGTCCGACGCCGTAACTAAAGGCAAGGGTGTGCGCATACTTAATCAAGATAAAACTGAAATGTTATTTTCTTTTATCGTGTCGCAAAATAATAATATTCCTCGTATCAAAAAAATCATTGATTCGTTATGCAAAAAGTTGGGTAAAAAGCACTCGTTTAACGGTCAAGATTATTATGCATTTCCAACCGTACAAGCGCTTGCAAGCGTAGATGAAGATTTTTACAAAAGCATAGGGCTTGGATATAGAGCAGGGTATATAAAAGCGACTGCAGACCTAATAAATAATGGCTATTCTTTAGAAGTATTGACTGCACTTTCTACAAAAGATTTAAAAGAAGAACTCAAAAAACTTCACGGTGTGGGACCAAAGGTTGCCGACTGCGTAACTCTATTCGGTTTTCATAGGGCAGATAGTTTCCCTGTAGATACTTGGATTGAAAAACTATATTATCAAGATTTTAGCGGAACGGCGAAAAATCGCAATCATATTACCAATTATTTTTTACAAGAGTTTGGCGACTATTCAGGCTATATTCAGCAGTATTTGTTCCATTATAAGCGGAACGGTGCAGATTAAAAAACCAAGTTAAAATAAATAAATGAATAAAAGTGCTTAAAAACGCCTATAAAGTTTTAAAAAACTTTTGCAAAAGACAAAAATATATGTTACAATAACTGTAAGTGCGCGTAGTCGCGCTGTAAAATAGTACAAAAATTTATGGAGGGCATATTTTTATGCAATATTCAACTGAAGTAAAAGAAATGTGCATGGTAAAAAAAGGTCCTAACCACGGTCCTGCTCCGATTCCGGAAGAAGCAAAGTGGGTACAGGCTAAACAAATTTCCGACATTTCAGGTCTTACTCACGGTATCGGTTGGTGCGCACCACAACAAGGCGCTTGTAAACTTACCCTTAACGTTAAAGAAGGTATTATCGAAGAAGCACTCGTAGAAACCATCGGCTGTTCGGGTATGACTCACTCTGCAGCAATGGCTGCTGAAATTTTAGCAGGCAAAACTATTCTCGAAGCACTCAATACCGACCTTGTTTGCGACGCAATCAACACCGCTATGAGAGAACTTTTCTTACAAATCGTTTACGGCAGAACTCAATCTGCTTTCTCTGAAGACGGTTTACAAATCGGCGCAGGTCTTGAAGATTTAGGTAAAGGCTTACGTTCACAAGTAGGTACTATGTACTCAACCAAAGTAAAAGGTCCTAGATATCTTGAAATGGCTGAAGGCTACGTAACCAAACTTGCTCTTGATGCAGACGACCAAATTATCGGCTACTCTTTCGTATCACTTGGCAAAATGACCGACTTCATCAAAAAAGGCTTAACCCCTAACGAAGCATACGAAAAAGCATCTGGTTCATACGGCAGATTTAACGACGCCGTTAAATACATCGACCCACGTCACGAATAATAGGAGGAACGTTTATTATGGCATTATTTGAAAGTTTTGATAGAAGAATAGACAAAATCAACGCTACTCTTGCAAAGTACGGCATCAAAGATTTAGAAGAATGTAAGAAAATCTGTCTTGATAAGGGTATCGACGTAGAAAGCATCGTTAAAGGTATTCAACCAATCGCTTTCGAAAACGCAGTTTGGGCTTACACCGTAGGTACCGCACTCGCTATTAAAGAAGGTTGCACCAAAGCAAAAGACGCTGCTAAACTTATCGGCGTTGGCTTACAAAGTTTCTGTATTCCAGGCTCTGTTGCTGAACAACGTGAAGTTGGTCTTGGCCACGGTAACCTCGCATCTATGCTTTTAAGTGAAGAAACCAAATGTTTCTGCTTCTTGGCGGGTCACGAATCTTTCGCTGCTGCTGAAGGCGCTATCGGTATCGCTCTTAAAGCAAACAAAGTTAGAAAAGAACCTTTAAAGGTTATCTTAAACGGTTTAGGTAAAGACGCTGCTTTCATTATTTCAAGAATCAACGGTTTCACTTACGTTCAAACCGACTATAACTACTATACTGGTGAACTCACCATCGTTAAGGAAACCCCTTATTCTAATGGTGAACGCGCTAAGATTAAGTGCTACGGCGCTAACGACGTTTCTGAAGGCGTTGCTATTATGAAGCATGAAAACGTAGGCGTTTCTATCACTGGTAACTCAACCAACCCAACTAGATTCCAACACCCAGTTGCTGGTACTTATAAAAAGTGGGCTATTGACCACGACGTTAAGTACTTCTCAGTTGCATCTGGTGGTGGTACTGGTAGAACTTTACACCCAGATAACATGGCTGCAGGTCCTGCATCTTACGGCTTTACCGATACTTTAGGTAGAATGCACTCTGATGCTCAATTCGCAGGTTCATCTTCAGTTCCTGCTCACGTTGAAATGATGGGACTTATAGGCGCTGGTAACAACCCTATGGTTGGTATGAGCGTTGCTTGTGCTGTTTCAGTTGAAGAAGCAATGAACAAATAATGGCTTATAAACGTCGCGTGGGGTCGTTTACTGACGGCGTTGTGGACTTTGTTGACCAGACGGTCTAACTCATCCCACAACTTGTCGAGCCTACTCACGCTCGTTTCTAACCCCTTATTAAAAAAACAAAGGAAGTGTTTTTTTGCACTTCCTTTTTTAATTCTCAGCGATATAGTCTTTAGTTTAATAAAAAATAGGGGGATTATAATCGTACTCCCTTTTAACTCACGAGCCTTGTTTTGCTTGCAATAAAAGGTCAATTGGCTTTAATAAAATTAAGGAAGTGTTTTCGCACTTCCTTTTTTTATAACCTTTGTATGAGTTTTTAATTGTATTTATATAAACCTTGTATAAAAATGTTTTTATTGCTTACAATATTATCGTCAGCAATAGGTCGTTTGTTTTTAATGAAGATTATCAAACAAAGGCTATAAAACGTTGCTGTTTATATAGCCTTTCTTCATTTTAGATCAAAGGCGTAGAAATCCGTTATTTTTAACGGATTTCTTTTTTTTGCGTATAAAATGCGTCAGTTAAATGTAAAAATTATAATAGTGTTGCAATTTAAGTTTTAATGTGGTAAAATAATAGAACAAACTTATAAGGAGTGTTTATGAAAAATTTTCATTTAAAAATATTGGCGATAATATTAGCGCTTACTTTGGCGTTATTTAGTATGGCTTGCAATCCGCTTAAGAATAAGGAGCCGTCTTTGCCACCACCAAGTGACGCAGGCAGTTCGTCGGTAATTAAGCCCGACAACGTAACTTCCGTCACCGTGAACTATGCTGAAAGGACGCAATCTCCTAATCAAGAAGAAGCCGAACTTATGTCGGCAATTGACAGCGTTTTTACGTCTGTGGTATACATTAGTAATACCGTTACCACCCAAAGTGGTACGCAAGTAGGCGTTGGTAGTGGTGTAATAGTCGATATAAGCGCTAGTGGGGAAAGTGCTAACAGTTGCTATGTTTTCACTTGCTATCACGTTATTGAAAACTTTAACAAACTAGAAGTTTCTATCCCAAGCGTGCCTACGGCAGAACTTAACGGTTCAACTTATTACGACTACGCAAACGTAAACTATAACGCTTATACGTTCACTACCGACGGCCAAACACCAACGGTTGCTTTCGTTGGTGGTGATAAAGAAACTGATGTAGCCGTATTAAAATTAAATCTTTCCGCTTATCCTGATTTAATTGTAAACAAAGCGTCGATTTCAAATATTTCAGCGCATCCGTACTCGTTAGGTCAAACGGTTTTTGCAATCGGCAATCCTACGGGCTACTTGCAAGGTACTACCACCACTGGTGGCATAAGTGCAATTAATCGCAGTGTGGAAGTTTCTGGTGTTGGAACAATGTCTTTGCTCCAAATCGACACGGCAGTAAACCACGGCAATTCTGGTGGTGGACTTTTCAATCTTTACGGTGAACTCGTCGGTTTAGTTAACGCTGGCAACGATAATTACGAAAACGTCGGCTTTGCAATTCCAGTAACTAATATCAGCGCAACTAATGGATTGTCGGAAAGTCAAGATACGGGTTTTGTAAAAATCACAAAAGACTTAATTACTACGGCTTGGACTGATGCTAACGGCAACTTTAACTACGGCTACGTTCCGGGCAAGTGGAAGTTGGGTATTAACGTTGGCAAGAATTTGCAAAACGGTTACGCCGTAATCTCTTCGCTTGAACCACAAAGTATTTTCAAAGATAAACTATTACCTAACGATATTATCGTTGGCTTACAGTATTTAAGAAACGGTTCTGATTATTCTTTGAATTTTAGAACGTCTCAAACCCCTTACGAAGATTTTTCTTTAGCGTACGACGAGATGAAGTCTTACGTAGCAATCGGTAATACCGTAACAATAACCGTTTTGCGCGATAATGTCGCAATTACGCAAACCGCAACCTTAAGGCAATACGTTTATCGTGATACAGGGCTTGGCTTGGGTGCTTAAAATTAGATACAAATATGAACGGAAGACGCCGTCTTCCGTTTTTTATTTTGCTCGTTAAGTAATAACTATTGACATTTGTTTAAAAAACAAGTAAAATAATAGATAATGCAAAAGGAGATTTTTCGGTGGTTATCGTAGGTTTTGACCCAGGGTTAGCAACGCTAGGGTACGGCGTAATTGAAGTTATAGGCGATAAAGTTAAAATGCTTGACTACGGCGCCGTAATTACACAAAAAGACGATGCTTTGCCCCTTCGACTTGAAAAAATCGAAAAAGGCGTAAAGTATATTCTTGAAAAGTTTAAACCTGAAGAAATCGCCGTTGAAGAATTATTCTTCGTTCAAAACGTAACTAACGGCATAGCCGTTGCACACGCAAGGGGTGTACTATTACTGACTGCTACCAAGTATTGCGAAAAACTTTTTGAATACACTCCATTGCAAATCAAACAAGCGCTTACAGGGTATGGTCGTGCAGAAAAGCGTCAAATACAAGAAATGGTTAAAAGTTACTTGCATTTAGATAAAATTCCTCGTCCAGACGACGCCGCCGACGCGTTAGCCGTTGCGCTCACACACTTTCAAACTAGAAAATTTGGCTCATTTTTCAAACTCAAATAGGTGTTATTATGATAGGTTACATAAAAGGAACCGTGCTATATAATAGCGATGGTACGGTGCTTATTGAAAACAACGGAATAGGTTACGAGGTGGCTTGTTCAAACTCTGCTTACGTAAAATTAGTAAACGACGGTAAGGGTGAACTTTTTACATATATGGCAGTTAGGGAAGACGGCGTGTACCTTTACGGGTTTTCTTCGATTGAAGAAAAAAATATGTTCTTAAAGCTTATTACCGTAAGTGGCGTAGGTCCAAAAATGGGTATAACGGTATTGTCAAATATGGACATTGGCTCTTTAGCCGTGGCCATTGCTACTTCAGACGTAAAAACCTTGTCAAAGGTAAAAGGTTTAGGTAAAAAGACTGCAGAACGCATTATTTTAGAATTGCGCGAAAAGGTGTCTTGCCTAGATTTACCTGAAAAAACGACTTCAAAAACCGTCAAGGTTGAAGAACCCAAAGTTAAGGTTGACGACGACGCCGTTATTGCGCTTATGAGTTTAGGTTTAAGTAGACAAGAGTGTATTCGCCTTTTAACCAAGGCAACCGAAAACGGTTTAACCACTATTGAAGAACAAATAGCATTTGCAATCAAAAACATTTAAGGGAGCATTATGGACGATTTTGACGTTTTAGTTACGTCTAACGCCGACGATGAAGAAAGGGTAGTCGGGGCAGACGAGCAAGAAAGGGATTTCGAAATTGAAAACGTATTAAGACCAAAGAGTATGGAAGGCTATATCGGTCAAGATAAGGTAAAGGACAACCTTGCCGTCTTTATTGCTGCGGCAAAAATGCGTTCGGAGGCGCTTGACCACGTGCTTTTATACGGACCACCGGGGTTAGGTAAAACTACGCTTGCTCATATTATCGCTAATGAAATGAACTCTCAAATTAAAATCACTAGTGGTCCGGCTATTGAAAGGGCAGGTGATTTAGCCGCCATATTAACAAATCTTAACGAAAACGACGTTCTCTTTATTGACGAAATTCACCGACTCAACCATAACGTTGAAGAAATTTTATATCCTGCTATGGAAGATTATATACTCGATATAATCGTAGGTAAAGGTCCGTCTGCTCGCAATATGCAAATTCGTTTACCAAAGTTCACGCTTATTGGTGCAACGACAAAAATAGGTATGTTAGCATCACCACTTCGCGATAGGTTTGGCGTCGTTTGTCGTTTAGAGCATTATTCTACTGAAGAACTCACAGAAATCGTTATGCGTTCAGCCGACAAGTTGGGTGTGTCAATATGTTACGACGGTGCTGTTGAAATTGCAAAACGCAGTCGTGGGACACCTAGAATTGCCAATAGATTATTAAAAAGAGTTAGGGACTATGCGCTCGTTATGCGTCACGAAGAAATTATGCTTTCAGACGCTAAAAAGTGTTTGTCTATGCTTGAAATTGACGAGTTAGGGCTTGATTTTACCGACAAAAAACTTCTCACTTCGCTCGCTAAAAAGTTCAACGGTGGCCCTTGTGGCCTAGATACTTTAGGCGCAACGATTAGTGAAGACAGTTCTACGATTGAAGACGTTTACGAACCTTACTTGTTACAACTAGGCTTTATTGCAAGAACCCCTCGTGGTAGAATTTTACTTCGCCGTGGTTACGAACATATCGGCTTAGTTATGCCGGCAGAAAAAGCCGAACAAACTTCCGTTTACGAAGGCAACGATAATGAAGACTAAAGATTTCGACTACTACCTTCCTGAAGAACTAATTGCTCAAACTCCCGTTTATCCAAGGGACAGTTCAAGGCTGTTATATTACAATCGCTTAAAAGATAAAATAAATCATTTACACTTTTACGATATTGCAGATATTTTGCGTGAAGGCGACGTACTTATTAGAAACAACACTCGCGTTTTACCTGCAAGGCTGTTCGCCTACACCAAAAACGGTGGTAGGGTAGAAGTCCTTTTATTAAAGCGCTTTAATCTCACCGATTGGGAGGTTTTAGTAAAACCGGGTAAAAAGGCTCGTACGGGTGCGGTTCTAACTATTAACGAAGAACTTTCTTTAACCGTTTTAGGTAATCACGATATAGAATCTGGTTCAAGATTAGTTCGTTTTTCTTTTGTCGGCGTATTTGAAGATATCATTTCTCGTGTTGGGGAAATGCCACTCCCACCGTATATTAAAGAAAAGTTGGCGGACGGCGAAAGGTATCAAACGGTATATTCAAAAGTGGACGGGTCAGCCGCAGCACCTACTGCAGGGCTACACTTTACGCCTGAACTTTTTGACAAGTTAAAATCAAAGGGCGTTATAGTCGCAGACGTGTTGTTGCACGTCGGTTTGGGCACTTTCCGTCCAGTAAAGGCTGAAGATATCACCGAACACCATATGCACTCCGAGTATTACGAAATCTCGCCTGAAACTGCTGAAATCATAAATAAAGCCAAGCGTGAGGGTAGGAGAGTTATCGCCGTTGGCACGACTAGTATTCGCACGCTTGAAACCGTCGCTGACGAAAACGGTTTTGTAAAAGCAGTTAAAGGCAATACTGAAATTTTCTTATATCCACCGTACAAATTCAAGTGCGTAGACGGTTGTATTACCAATTTTCATTTGCCGATGTCAACTTTAATAATGCTTATTTCTTGCTTTTCTTCGCGTGAAAAAACTCTTGCTTTTTATAACGAGGCAGTTAAGGAGAAGTATCGTTTCTTTTCGTTTGGCGACGCTTGTTTGATTTTATAAACTTCGCATAACTTCGTTTGCTGTTTCGCCTTACGATTTCGGCAACCAACAAGGTTAGCCTCTTCCGTAAGTCTTCACGAGCCTCGTTCTGCTCGTTTCTAAAATCAAACAACCACATCTAATTAACCTTCTCTAGCGAGAGAAGGGGGACCGCTTGCGGTGGATGAGTTGTCAAGAGTAAATTACTATTCGTTTCTAAAAACAAAATTTTATTTGCAAATATTATACTCCCGTTTTTTACAAAGTAAAGGGGTGTATGTCAACTTTTTATTATGATTGAAACTAACTCTAAACTAGAAAAACCATTTTGGTTTGAAACAATTAAACAAGATAGTCGTACGGGCGCAAGGGCAGGTATTTTGCACACGCCACACGGCGATATTGAAACTCCCATTTATATGCCCGTTGGCACACAAGCAACGGTAAAAGGGGTTTTTCCGCGTGATTTAAAAGAGGCAGGCGCACAAATAATCTTGTCAAACACTTACCACCTTTATATGCGACCGGGTGACGATTTAGTTGCCAAAGCAGGTGGTCTTCATAAATTTATGAATTGGGACAAGCCTATTCTAACAGATAGTGGTGGATTTCAAGTTTTTTCACTTGCAGGGCTTAACAAAATTAAGGACGAGGGCGTTCACTTTAACTCTCATATTGATGGTAGTAAGCACTTTATCTCGCCTGAAAAGGCTATGGATATCGAACATAATCTCGGTGCAGATATTATGATGGCTTTCGACCAATGTACTTCTTATGGTACCGACCATAAAAACTCTAAAATTGCTATGGAGCGTACTTTAAAGTGGCTCGATAGGTGTTATAACGTTCATAACGTAGAAAACCAAGCGCTTTTTCCAATCGTTCAAGGTAATATGTACAAAGACTTGCGTGAAACCAGCCTTAAAGAAACTATTCCTTACGCAAAATACGGTATAGCGATAGGTGGGCTTTCAGTTGGTGAACCAAAGTCCGTTATGTACGATATTTTAGATTTTATGTACGATAAATACCCAACGAACGTTCCTAGGTATTTAATGGGTGTGGGTAGTCCGGATTGTTTAATCGAGGGCGTTAAGCGTGGCATTGATATGTTCGACTGTGTTTTAGCAACTAGAATTGCCCGTAACGGTACGGCGATGACTTCACAAGGTAAAATAGTGGTTCGTAACGGTAAGTATAAAGACGATTTCTCGCCACTTGACCCAGAGTGTGACTGTTACTGTTGCCGTAATTACAGCAAGGCATACTTAAGACATATGTTCAACGTTGGTGAAATGATGGGAGCAATGCTTTTATCGTTACATAATACCACTTTCTTACTTAAACTTATGCGCAATATGCGTAACGCCATTTTGACGGACAGCCTAACGGAATTTACCGAAGAATTTTACGCAAAGTACGGCAAATTTTAACTTTTTTTGACGCAAGTTATAAACGGAAAAATTTTTTAACCGTCATTGCTTGCAAAAAAAATCAATTTGGTGTATACTGATATAAATTTTGATTGAATAAGGAGAAATGAAATGTTTTTATTAAATTTACTTGAAGGTGAAGGTGCAAGTTTCGGTAGTTTTATTCCGATGATTATTCTTTTAGCAGTAATCGTACTCTTTATGGTTATGAGCGGTCGTTCTAACAAGAAAAAGAAAGCAGAGGCTGCTGAAATGATGTCTAAATTCCGTAAAGGTTGCCACGTTAAAACTATCGGTGGGATTATTGGTAAAGTTGTAGCAATCAACGATAATGACGGTACTTTTATTTTAGAAACCGGTAGCAACAAGCAAAAATGCTTAATCAAATTTGATAGACAAGCAATCTACCAAGTAACGGAAGGCAAAAAGCAAGCAACTAAAACCGTTGACGAAGATTATTATGGTGAAGAACCTGAAGAAGTTGAAACCGCTGTTGAAGATATTCAACCTGTTGAAGCGACTATCGAATCAGTTGAACCTGTTGAAACTTCTGAACAAAAATAATTTGAGAGAAATTAAAATCCACTTCGGTGGATTTTTTTCTTTGCCAAAGGAAAATAGGCTAAAAAAACACAGTTTTAGTTTATTTTAATTATTTACAAACGGTAGATACGGTGGTACAATATAACGGAAGATGGAGGAAACGAAATGAAAGATACAGTAAGCAATGCAAAAAGCATAATGCAAAACTTTAAGGTGGCAGGCGAATTTGTTTCTTGCGCTCGTCACGGTGAAGGTCATATTAACGAAACGTACAAAGTCGTATTAAACGATAATGGCGTACAAAAAGCGTACATACTTCAAAAAATCAATCACAACTTATTTACCAATGTTGACAATCTTATGTCTAACATTACGGGCGTTACTGAATTTGCTCGTCAAAGTATAGTTAAAAACGGGGGAAACCCTGATAGGGAAAGTCTTACTGTGATTTATTGCACAGATGGTAAACCGTATTATTTTGACGGTGAAGGTTACTATAGACTTTTCATTTTTATAGGCGATACTATTGCTTTCCAAAAGCCTGAAAGTCCTGAAGTTTTCGCAAGTAGTGCAGAAGCGTTCGGCAAGTTTGCAAATTTACTTGCTGAATATCCTGCCGAAAAACTTTACGAAATTTTACCTAATTTCCACGATACTGCTATTCGCTTTGAAAATTTTGAAAAAGCCCTTGAAGCCGATATTTGTGGTAGGGCAAGTTCCGTTCAAGAGGAAATCAATTTCG
This sequence comes from Christensenellaceae bacterium, assembly GCA_045655805.1. GTDB lineage: Bacteria > Bacillota > Clostridia > Christensenellales > Borkfalkiaceae > UBA11475. The sequence continues at coordinate 16,583 of JAZOPZ010000017.1, read as the reverse complement.
TTTTAGATAGAAAGTCTTACTGTGATAGAATAACTTCACTCTTAAAAAGTGGCAAAATGCCTATTAAAGTTACTCATAACGATACCAAGTTAAACAACGTATTGTTTGATGCAAAAACTAAAAAAGCAGTTTCCGTTATCGACCTTGATACCATTATGCCGGGTAGTTTATGTTACGATTTTGGTGATTCAATTAGATTTGGTTGCAATACCGGTGCTGAAGATGAACCTGATTTAACCAAAGTAAACTTTGATATGGAAATGTTCAAGGCGTACGCGAAAGGATACGTAACGGCAATTGGCGACGGTATAACTGAAATTGAAAAACAAAACCTTGCTTTTGGTTCAATTTTAATGACTTACGAATGTGGTATGCGCTTTTTAACGGACTACTTGTCGGGTGATACTTACTTTAAAATTCATCGTGAAAATCACAACCTTGACCGTTGCAGAACGCAATTTAAACTCGTTTCTGATATGGAAAAGGTGTTAGACCAAATGAACGCCGTGGTTCAAAATATATAAAAGTAAAAAAGTCCCATCGTGGACTTTTTTTGCATAAAAAATTTTCTCTCGCATAGTATAAAACAGTTATATTTTGTTGGGGGGAATTTTATGTCTTATACAAAAAGCGCAAAAAATCAAACGGCAAATATTTTTGCAGGGATAATAACGGCTACCGTGTTAACTCTGTTGCTTGCGCTAGTTTTAGCGCTCGTTTGTTGGATATTTGAACTTTCATCTTCCGTATTTAAACCCGTAAATCAATTTATAAAAATAGTCGCAATTTTCTCCGCTTGCTTAATTTCAATAAGTGGTAAAGCGGGGTATTTAAAAGGCTTTATCGTTGGTGTTTTTACGGCAATTTTATCTTGTTTGGTTATGAGTTTTTTCGGTGGTGAATTTGCTAGTGGCTTGCTTATAGAAGTTTTATTCGGTGGAGCAATCGGATTAATTAGTGGGGTAATTGCAGTAAATATAAAATCAAAGAGTTAAAAATTAGGAGCAAAAAAGACTTTTGCTCCTTTTTTTTGACTAAAAAATAAAAAAACCATCTCTAAAATCACAAAAAAATTTCGTATTCTATTGACTTAATTTAATTTTACATATATAATAAATAAGTATTAAAATAATGCGCGAGTGTGTATTATGCTAAAAAACACTCGTAAAATAAAAAAGTTTTAACTTATTTGGGAGGCAATATGGGCAAGAAAAAGTCAATAGCACTTTTATCGATAATTTCAGTAGTGCTTGCTGTGCTTATGGCAATGACTTTCATAAACTTTCACGTTCCGTTCGTTAAACAAGGGGTGTACAAGTATACTTCTTTGCTTAACTACGTTGATATGGACGTTGATTTGGAAGGTGGTTATTCTTATACTATTCAACACAAAGCGGATGACGACCAATCCGTTGACGTTGACGACGTAGTTACTACGCTTGAAAGTAGATTGGAAGCGTTAAAATATTCAAACTACAAAATCACTTTGTTATCAAGTGATAGCGATAGCGACGCTAAAATTAGACTTGACGTTGAAGCAAAGGAAAGCGTTGCAAACGATATAAACGCAATTATAGCTTATGGTGAAGTTGTGTTTAGCGGTGGTGAAAGTGGTTCTGAAGTGGAAATCGCAAAGGGTAGCGCGGTAATTAAGGACGCTTACTATTTTGGTACGCCGTATGAACAAGAAGACGGTACTACCACCTATCCTATTATGATGGAACTTACCGACTACGGTTTTGACACCATCTTACAAGCGATTAAGGATTTTGAAACAGAACAAGCAAGTGCTGATAGCCCTGCTGACTTTAACCTTAAAGCATCTCTTGGTGAAACTGAACTTTTAAACACTCCAACCAAGTCTGCTGATTTTGAAGCAATGAAAGGTCAAATGACGCTTACCGGTCCTACTTCTCAAGCGGACGCTGAAAGATTTGCGTTCCAAATGAAGACTGGTGGTCTTAAATATCAATACGAAATTATCGGTGCTAACGAAAACACCGCAGGTCTTCGTATCGTAACTCCGCTTTTAGGTATTAAAGCGGACACTATGGTTAAAATCGCAGTTGGCGTTATCGTATTAGTGATAATTGCTTGTTTGTGTGTTTTATTCAAAGGTTTGGGCGTTTCAATGAGCATTGCTTTCCTTGCTCAATTCTTATTACAAATCCTTATGCTTTATCTCGTTCCGGGTATTAAAGTTTCTATGGGTTCGGTATTAGGTTTCGTATTTGCGCTCGTACTTTCGGCAATTGCTTGCTTTACTTTTGCATATAGAATTAAAAAGGAATACGCATCGGGTAAAACTATGCGCGCGGCAGTAAGATACGCTTACGGCAAACCTGCGCTTATCTCACTTGATACCCACGTTGCTTGTGGCGTAATTGCTCTTGCTCTCTTTATCTTCGCAAACGGCGTAGTTAAAGGATTTGCAATTACTTTCGGTATCGGCGTAGTTCTTTCAGGGCTCGTTTCATTACTCTTCTCACGCTTAATGACTTTAATTATCATCGGCGTTTCGGGCGGGAGTGAAAAGTTCCTTGCGTTAAAGAAGGAGGACTAATCGTATGAAGAACCTTGTTATGAAAAGAAATTTATGGCTTTTAGTTGCATTATGTATCGTAGTAGTTGGCGCAACCTTGTTCGGCATTTTCGGGTTTAATGGTTCAGTTGCTTACTCTGACGGTTATGAAGTTCAAATTAAAACGGAAATAGACTTTGCTGAAAACACCGATAAGATTGACGAAACCGCTAAAAAAGTTTTCAAAGACAATAAAATTTCTTATGGTGCAGATTATCTTATTTACAACTTCGACAGTCATACCGTATTTGCTTTTAAGAAAGAAGTTTCTCAAGAAGTTTTAGCAGAACTTCAACAAGAAGTTTATAATGCTATCAACCCTGCTAACACTACTAACGAAATTGAAGTTGTCGTTGAACAATACGAATCAACTTCAATCGACAGTCAAAAACTTTTACCTGTTTTCTTGGCAACCCTTGGTGCAGTGATAGTTTTAGGTGTATACTTAATGTTTAGACAAAAATTCGCAGCGGCGTTCACCGTTATGGCTGTAACCGCTATCGAAACTTTAATCTTGTTGGCGCTTACTGCTATTACTAGAGCAGTTGTGGTACCTGCTTTCTATGCAGTGGTTATCGCAGGCGTTGCGCTTACTTTGATTACTTCTATTCACTATACCGGTAAGGCTAAATATTCTACCGGCAAGTACGACAACCTTGCAAATGCATCTAAAAAAGAAGTTGCTCAAAACCTTGATTGTGGCAATATTAAGTTCAACGGGGTAGTAGCAATTGCAGTACTTTTAGTTGCGTTAGCGCTCGTTATCTTTGGACCTGCGCTCGTAAGATGGCTTGGCTTATCGCTCGTGCTTACTGCCGTATCAGTAGCGTTCACAGGCGCGTTTGTAACCCCTGCCGTTTGGGTGACTTTTGCATCTATCGGCGGTAAAGATAAATATGCATATAAACCGGCTGAACCTACCGGGGCTGAAAAATAAAGTTCAAAAAAAGGGGGCTGGCGAGCCCTCTTTTCGCTTTAAAATATATCTTGTATTGCTATGGCGAACGGTAAAATTCGTCGTGGTAGTTTATTAAAATATCGTTTCAAAGGTCAGTATGAAGGAAATTATATACAATCAAAACTTCACGGAAGAACAACTTAATATTATTTCCCACAATGCGTTTGAAACGGGGATTTTAACTTTGACTGCGGGTGTTTTATACTCTCGTGGGATTACTACGGTTAAAGATATTAAAAGGTTTTTATCACCTGGCAAGCATAATTTTTTAGACCCGTTTTTACTTTCAGGGATGAGGGCCGCCGTTGCTCGCATAAAAGAGGCTAAAATGGCTGACGAACTAGTTTTAGTTTACGGCGATTACGATGCGGATGGTATTTCGGCTACGGCAATTTTATATAAAGCCCTCACGGAATTCGGATTAAGGGTCAAAACGGCTATTCCTAATCGAGAAGACGGCTACGGCTTAAATCTTTCTATTATAGAAAGTTTGGCTGAAGATGAACCTATTGATTTAGTAATTACAGTTGACTGTGGTATTAGTAACGTTCAAGAAGTTGAGGAAATTAAAGACCTTGGTATCGACGTGATAGTTACCGACCATCACGAAATTCCCGATGTTTTACCCGACACTTTATGTATAAATCCTAAACTTGACGGCGATAAAAGTTTTGACGGTTTGTGTGGGGCGGGGGTTGCTTTCAAACTCGCGTGCGCTCTGATTGGCGAAAGTGCTTATAAGTATCTTGACTTCGTTGCACTTGCCACCGTTGCCGATAGTATGGAACTTATTTCTGAAAATAGGGATTTGGTTTACGAAGGTTTAAAACTTTTTCAAGGTGGCAAAATTAGACCTTTATTTGCTGAACTTTTATCTGCTAACAATTATAAAGAAGTAACTGCTCAAACGCTTGCTTATTCGCTTGCACCACGCATAAACGCTGCTGGTAGAATGGGTGACGCACAATGCGCACTTAAGTTGTTTTTAACTGATAATCCGTCGGAAATTTACGACTACAGCGTAAAACTTAACGAATATAATTTAGAAAGACAAGCAGAGTGTGATAAACTTTACCGTTTAGCAAAACAAAAGGTTGCGTCTATTGGCGCAACTAAAAACGTAATTATGCTTTACGACGAAAGTTGGCGCACTGGTTTTGTTGGAATAGTTGCTGCAAGGCTTGCTGAAGAATACTCTCGTCCCGTAATAATATTCGCAGGGCACGGTGGCATTTTGAAAGGCTCAGCTCGTAGCGTAGACGGTATAAACGTGTTTGATGCTATATCTTCGGCGAAAGAGTTGCTCGTTGAATTCGGGGGGCACTCACAGGCGGCCGGCGTGGCAATTACGGTAGAAAAGTTCCAAGCTTTTTACGATAGGGTTGACGACTATCTCGCTAAAAAGTACGATAAGGAATTTTTTATGCCTAAAATTTATGCCGAAACCGAAATTACAGAATCGTTCTCAATGAAGTTTGCAAAAGAACTCGAACGGTTAGAACCTTACGGTGTTGGCAACAAAAAGCCACTCTTTACGGCGACCATTGGTGCAGTTTCGGCGCAACCGTTAAAGCCAAATTCGCCCCACGTTAATTTTAAAACGCCAATTTTAGAGATGTTAAAATTCGGTGGGGTTGATAGTATTGAGTTGTTAGAAGCCCCTATTGAAAAGAAAGTGGTTTTTGAAATAAATCTTTCTGTTTACGGTCATCAAACCTACCTAAAAGGCATGGTAAAAGACGTTATGCCCGTCGTTACGGAAAGTGAAAATTTAAGGCTCATTTGCTTTGAAAAAGCGCTTGACGGCATTAGTGAGGACGGCTATAAACCAAGTGGTTTAAGAAAGGCTGAAATCAATCATTTTATTTCTGAAAAGCAAAACAGGTATTCAACTGTTTATATAGCGAACGACCCTGATACGCTTAACGAATATCCGTTGCTTAAAGGGTTGCAAAAAGGCATTTTTAAGCCTACGGAAAAAAATCTTTTAGACATAATTTTATTTGCTCCGTCTTCGGCAGAAAGTATTGCCGGCTTTGAGCGAGTTATTTACCTAGATAAAGGCGTTTCTTATTTGGACGAAAACGAAGGTCAATCGGTGGTTTGTTGCGTAGACGCTTTCGGGTTATCGGCGCTAGATAATATAAGCGTAGACCGTGCATCTATGGCTGAAGCGTTTATGTCAATCAAAAACTTGATTGGTAAAAAATTCGTTAGTTCAGTTAGACTTTACACAGACAATCAACCTAACGTAAATCCTTATCAATTTATTTTTGCGTTAGCCGTGTTTATGGAATTAAATATTTTTTACGTTTCGGCAGGCTCGCTTAAATGTGATAACCGTATAAAAAGGGATTTGCAAACTTCAGAAATTTATACTAGAATTCAAAGACTTAAAGAAAGATGTTAGATTTATTAGAACAATTACGCGATAGATATCCGCAACAGGAATATTCAGTAATAGAAAAGGCTTTTGATTACGCTAAAAAAGCGCACACGGGGCAAAAAAGAGCGTCGGGGGAAGATTACTTCACTCATCCTTGCGCCGTTGCAAAAATCCTGCTCGACTTGGGGCTTGACGCGTCTACTATTTCGGCGGCGTTTTTACACGACGTTATTGAAGACACGTCAATTTCTGAAAGCGACATTAAAAACGATTTTGGTGAAGAAATTTTGCAACTCGTTCAGGGCGTAACCAAACTTGAAAAAATAGAATTTCACTCTAAAGAAGAAGAACAAGCGGAAAATTTCCGTAAAATTTTCGTTGCGATGGCAAAAGATATAAGAGTTATTATTATCAAACTTGCCGATAGATTGCACAATATGCGTTCTTTAAATTACCTTTCAAAAGAAAGGCAAATCCGCATGGCGAAAGAAACCATAGATATTTACGCGCCACTTGCGGGCAGACTTGGTATTTCTAAAATCAAGTGTGAACTCGAAGACTTGTCACTTAAGTATTTAGACCCCGAAGCCTTTGAATTCTTGATAGTAAACATTAACCAAAAGATTGCTGAAAGAAACGAACTTGTAAATAGGTTCGTATCGGAAATTAATCAAATTTTGGAAAGCAGTAATATTGAAGGTGAAGTTTTCGGTAGGGCAAAGCACTTTTATTCTATCTACCGTAAAATGAAAAACCAAAATAAAACGCTCGAACAAATTTACGATTTAACTGCCATTAGGGTTATCGTAAAATCTATTGACGAGTGTTACGAAATTTTAGGTAAAATTCACCATAAGTGGAGTCCTATTCCACTTCGTATAAAGGACTATATCGCTACGCCAAAGCCTAATATGTATCAATCGTTGCATACGACTGTCGTTACTAACTTTGGTCAAATATTCGAAGTTCAAATCCGTACTTACGATATGAACCGTGCTGCAGAATTCGGTATCGCAGCGCATTGGAAGTATAAAGAGAATATTAAAGACGAAAAAGACGACGACTTTGAAAAGAGACTTTCTTGGATTAGGGAAGTTATGGAATGGCAAGGGGGTCTTAAAGATAGTAAGGAATTTATAAACACTTTAAAAGGTGATATTTATAGTTCTGAAGTATTAGTCTTTACGCCAAACGGCGACGTCATATCTTTACCAAAAGAGTCAACCCCACTTGACTTTGCTTATAGTATTCACTCGGCGGTTGGCAACAAGTGTGTTGGAGCAAAAGTCAACGGCAAAATGGTACCTTTAAACAGTACTTTGCAACTTGGCGATTTGGTCGAAATTATAACCAGCAAAAATTCTAAAGGACCATCTTGGGATTGGCTTAAGATAGTTAAAAGTTCATCAGCGCGCGTTAAAATTAGACAATTTTTTAAGCGTGAACTTAAAGAAGAAAACATCAAAACCGGTAAGTCTATGCTTGAAAACGAGGCTAGGGCTAAAGGGTATCAGTTGTCTGAAATTTTAACGGAAGAGGCTTTTTTGAAACTTTCGGCAAGGCTGTCTTTTGCTAACCAAGAAGAAATGTTTGCATCAGTCGGCTACGGTGCTGTTACGACTAACCAAGTATTATTGAAGTTAATCGATTATTTCCGGAAGGAAAGCAAGCAACCTGTCGTTCGCACGGGCAACGTTAAAAGTTCGTCAAAAAGTGGCGTAGTAGTGAAGGGGATGTCAGATCTTCTCGTTAGGTACGCCGGTTGCTGTAATCCTGTGCCTGGTGACGAAATTATCGGCTTTATCTCTCGCGGTAAAGGCGTTACTATACACCGTGCTGATTGTCCTAACATGCGTGAAGTTGAGCCAGATAGGTTTATTGAGGTTTCATGGTCGGGCGATGCGATTAATACCTTTAACGCAAGTATTAAAGTGCTTTCGGATACTCAAGCCTCGGCGCTTTCCGCCGTTTCAGCAGTAACTTCAGCAATGAATTTAACTATTACTGCCGTTAACGGTAGACTTGACCAAAAGAGCAAAAAGGCTATTTTGGACGTAAATATTAAACTTAATTCTAAACAAGATTTAGAAACGCTTATCAATAAACTTAAACAAAACGAAAAAATAATCGACGTTTATAGGGTTACGACTTAATGAAGATTTATAAAAAAGTCAGCGGTCTTTTGCCCGTCAATAGTTACTTTGTCGTTAATGAAGATTTGAACGAAGGTTTCGTTATAGACGGTGGTACTCGTAGCACGGAAATTTTATCTTTTGCTAAAGAACACGGCTTTACGCTAAAAGCAATGCTTTTAACTCACACGCATTTTGATCACGCATCGTGCGCTTTTGATTTGCAACAAGCAGGGGTGAGGATTGTAGTTTCTGAAAAAGAGCAGGACGGCTTATCGAACAAAAGAATAAATTTATCAGACAATTTTTTGGTTAGTTTTCCGTCAGTTACTGCCGATAAAACTTTTGCCCACGGCGAAGAATTTACAATCTGTGGTATCAAAATAAAGGCTATAATAACACCTGGGCACAGCAAAGGTTCGGCTTGTTTTATAATCGGCGATAATCTTTTTACGGGTGACACTCTTATGTGTGGAACGGTCGGTAGGACGGACCTTTATACTGGTGATGGTAGAGAATTGATAAATTCTCTTAATATGCTTAAAAAACTTAATTTTAACTATAAAGTTTTTGCTGGGCACGGCGAAGATAGCACGCTTTTTTACGAGATAGAAAACAATCCGTTTTTGCAGTAAGTAAGTGTCGTCGTCGGCTTTTTAGCAACAAAAATAGACTAATATGATAAATTCAAATATTGAAAAACTCGTCCCTGAACTTAAAGAAGTGGTTAATCTTTTTGGCGAACTTGAGGAGTTTCCACTAGACCATAAAGTCAGTTACGACGGGGTAAAAATTTATAACGAAGTCCGTTTTACAGGTGGAACGGTATTGCCAAATACGACCACTACGGACTTTTTTTACGAAGACGTACCACCTAAAGTTAATAGCGTGTTAGAAGAAAAACGTTATATAAAGCGATACGCCAAACTTTCTGTGTACAAATCACTTTTATCCATTACGGGTAGGCATATGCCTTGGGGAGCACTTACAGGGATTAGACCTACTAAAATGGCTCAATCGCAGTTGGCAATAACGGGTGAGTTTGAAAAATTCTTTGATGATATGGACGTTTCAAAGAAAAAGACAAAACTCGTAAAAGATATCTTAAAGACGCAAGAAGGCATTTATAATCCGTCTATGGACAACACCGATTTTTTTGTAGGAATACCGTTTTGTCCGACTAGATGTAGTTACTGTTCGTTTATTTCGAACGACTTGCGTTCGGCAAAAAAGTTGGTTGCGCCGTATATTGAAGTTTTATGTGAAGAAATTAGCCACGCAAAACAATTTATCAAAAATTTGCGTAGTGTGTACATAGGTGGAGGAACGCCAGTTACTCTTGAACCTATTTATCTTGAAAAAGTCCTTTCGGCGATAGGAAATTACGGCGTTGAATTTACCGTTGAGGCAGGTCGTCCAGATTGCATTACGGAAGAAAGTCTTGAAGTGTTAAAGGCGCACGGCGTTACTAGGATTTGCGTTAATCCGCAAACCTTTAACGATAAAACGCTTGAACTTATCGGTCGCAGGCACACGGCAAAAGACGTATTTGAGAAGTTTGAACTCGCTAAAAAATTTGGGTTTGACGTCAATATGGATTTAATTGCAGGGTTGCCTAAAGAAAGTCTTGAAGACTTCAAGCATAGTGTGGACACGGCTATTTCACTTTCGCCTGAAAATATTACCGTCCATACTTTATGTCTTAAAAAAGGTTCATTTTTAACGCACGAGGCCAAAAGGCTTGAGGGTGAAACGGCTTTTAATATGGTGGAATATTCACACAACGCATTGAACGATGCAGGTTATTTGCCTTACTATTTGTACAGACAAAAGTATATGGCAGGTAATCTTGAAAATACCGGTTATACAAAAAAGGGTAAAGCGTGTGTATATAACATAGACATTATGGAAGAAATTTCAAATAACGTCGCTTGTGGCGCAAACGCAGTTTCAAAGGCGCTTTTTGACGGTGGTGAAAGGATTGAACGCTACGCTAATCCTAAAGACGTTAGGACTTATATCGCAAAGATTGAGATCTTAAAGGAAGAAAAGACTAAACTTTTCGGTGAAAATTTATAAAAAAGACATTATTTAACGGTTTATAGATTAAAATCTATAATAAAACAGTTTACAAAATAAAGTTTATTTGGTATACTATCGTAGAAGTGCCCGTGCGTGGTTTAAGGGAAAAATACCGTGCCTTATACTCCGTGCAGGGTGAATTTATCCATAACGGGAGGTTAAAAATTATGGAAAAAGCAAGAAAACAAGAAATTATTGCAACTTATGCAAGACACGAAGGTGACACCGGTTCGGCTGAAGTTCAAATCGCACTTTTAACTGAAAGAATTAATCACCTTAACGAACACCTTAAGGCTAACAAGAAAGACAATCACTCAAGACGTGGTCTTTTAAAAATGGTTGGTGAAAGAAGAGGTTTACTTGATTACTTAAAATCAGTTGACCTTGAAAGATACAGAGCCATCGTTGCCAAGTTAGAATTAAGAAAATAATTGACGGTTTTCGGGCGACAATTTATTTTGTCGCCCCGTTTTCGTTGAAGTTACCTTTGACGAAAACTTACTTTTAAAAAGTCCGAATTTTCGGATTTCATATAAAATCAGAGTAATATAGGAGAAAAACAATGACAGAAACTTACAGAGAGTTCAAAACGGTCATCGGCGGTAGAGAAGTTATCGTTGAAACGGGCAAGTATGCTGAACAAACTAACGGTTCTTGTATCGTAAGATGTGGCGATACAGTAGTTATGGTTAACGTTAGTATGGCTCCAACTGCAAAAGATGGACAAGACTTCTTTCCACTTACCGTTGACTATCAAGAAAAAATGTATGCTATCGGTAAAATTCCGGGGGGATTTACCAAGAGAGAAGGTAGAGCAAGCGATAAGGCTATTTTAACTTCAAGACTTATCGATAGACCTCTTCGTCCACTTTTCCCAAAAGGTCTTTTCAACGACGTAGTAGTTGTTGCAACGGCTTTATCGGTTGACCCTGATATTTCACCAGAACCATTTGCTATGCTTGGTTCATCAATCGCACTTTCTATTTCGGATATCCCTTGGGCAGGCCCTACGGGTAGCGTAGTAGTTGGTATCGTTGATGGTGAATATGTTATCAACCCTGACTTAAAACAAAGGGAAAAATCAACCCTTGCACTCAACCTTTCAGGTACTAAAGACGCTATTATGATGGTTGAAGCAGGTTCAAAAGAAATTTCTGATGACGAAATGGTAGGCGCTATTTTATTCGGTCACGAAGAAATTAAGCGTCAATGCGCTTTCCAAGAAGAAATGGTTAAAGAAATCGGCAAGGCAAAACTTGAAATGGATTTATACCATATTCCTGAAGATATCGACAACGCCGTAAGAGAATTTGCATCTGAAATGCTCGACAACGCTTTAGATACTTTCGACCGTCAAGAAAGACAAGTTCGTCAAGACGCTGTTGAAAAGGCTACTTTAGAACATTTTGCTGAAATTTTCGAAGGCAAGGCTAGAGAAATTAAAGATTCTCTCTACTATTTAACCAAAGAAAAAGTTAGAAGAAAGATTATCGATAAGGGCGTTCGTCCAGACGGCAGAACTCTTACCGAAGTTAGAAAAATTTGGTGTGAACACGGTGTATTGCCAAGAGTTCACGGTACAGGTGTATTCACCCGTGGTCAAACCCAAGTTATGACTACTTGTACTCTTGCTATGCTTGGCGACGCTCAAAAACTCGAAGGTCTTGATGAAGAAGACACCAAGAGATATATGCACCAATACAATATGCCTGGTTACGCTTCTGGTGAAGCAAGAGGTATTAGAAGCCCTGGTAGACGTGAAATTGGCCACGGTGCTTTGGCTGAAAGAGCGCTCGCTCAAGTTATCCCTAGTGAAGAAGATTTCCCTTATGCGATTAGAATGGTTTCAGAAGTATTGTCTTCTAACGGTTCTACTTCAATGGGTTCTGTATGTGGTTCAACCCTTGCTCTTATGGATGCAGGCGTACCTATTAAAGCACCTGTTGCAGGCGTTGCTATGGGTCTTATTAAAGATACCGAAACCGGCAAAGTTGCTGTTATGACCGATATTCAAGGTCTTGAAGACTTCCTTGGCGATATGGACTTTAAAGTAGCAGGTACACCTAAAGGTATTACCGCTATCCAAATGGATATTAAGATCAAAGGTATTGACGAAGCAATTTTGCGTCAAGCAATCGCTCAAGCAAACGATGGTAGAAACCACATTTTAGGCAAGATGCTTGAAGTTATCGATAAGCCTAACGCTGAACTTTCACCATACGCACCTGAAATTATCTCTTTCTACATCAACCCTGAAAAGATTAGAGAAGTTATCGGTTCTGGTGGTAAGGTAATCAATAAGATTATTGAAGAAACCGGTGTTAAGATTGATATTACCGACGACGGTCTCGTTTCAATCGCAGCAGTTGCTAACCACGAAATGCTTATGCGTGCAAAGGCTATCGTTCTTTCAATCGCAAAAGACCCTGAAGTTGGCGATATGTTTATGACTGAAGTTGTAAGAATTTTACCAAAGGTGGGTGCTTTCTGTGAACTTGCTCCTGGTAAAGACGGTCTTATTCATATTTCGAAGATGAGCGATAAGAGAATTGAAAGCGTTGAAGAAGTTCTCCATATCGGCGATAAGGTTAAGGTTGAAATTATCAAGATTGGCGAAAAGGGCATTGACCTTAAACTTTTAGAAAAGGTTGAAGGCTAATAAAGTCTAATCAATATAATATAAAGGCGCTGTGCTAGGCACGGCGCTTTTTTGTTGTGAAAAATTTTGGTATTAGTAAAGGTGTGTGGTTTTTTACAAGGTAAGGTCACCCCACCGCCCACTAGCGTGGGCGGTGGGGTGGGTGAAATGGGGCGAAAGTGTAGAGAAAGTATAGTGAGTGGGGTGAGGAGTTGCGTGGTGAGGTGTGGTGAAAGTGTTGACGAAAGTGTAGTGAGTGTGGTGAAAGTGTTGACGAAAGTGTAGTTTGGCGAGGTGTGATGGGGAGTTGCGTGGCGTGTGGTGTGGCGTGTGGTGTGGTGAGTGATGTGCTGAAAAGAAAGTGTGGTTTGTAAATTATTATAATATTTATTTTATTTCACCCACGCCAACGGCGTGGGTGAAATAAGAAAAAAGATAATTATCGTCCTATGTTAAAAGTGAAAAATAAGAAAAAAGATAATTATCGTCCTTATGTTAAAAGTCAAAAATAAGGAAAAATATAATTATCGTCCTATGTTAAAAGTCAAAAAGAAGAAAAAGGATAATTATCGTCCTTATGTTAAAAGTCAAAATAAGGAATAAGATAATTATTATTCTTATTTTAAAAGTCAAAAAGGTGGAGATATGGAGAATAGCCGACCTTAATTTATTTATTAAGTCAAACGGTTTAGTTGGCGAAAACGTGGGGTGTTTTGATAGTGAACGGTACTGCGAAAGTTTACCAAACTTTAGATTTCTTTTAATAATGACGGTAAAAATAACATAATATTTTTAAATTCTTCATACATTGTATATATGAAAGAGAAATTGAAGAAAATATTATACAGTCATTTATTTTTAAACTGCCTTTTGGGCGTAATAGTTACCGTTGTGGCAGTTAGCATTGCCGTAACGCCGGTTTCACTTTTGATTAGTGTAAACAAACTTGCTGACGGTGTGGTTTACCGTGGTAGCGAAAATTCTAACGCCGTTGCTTTGACTTTTAACGTATATCAAGGGACTAGTCAAGTTGAAGAAATTTTATCTATTTTAGAGCAAAAACAGGCAACGGCAACCTTTTATATAGGTGGTTGTTGGGCTGACGATAATATTGAAGTCGTGCAAAAAATTCTTAAAAAAGGACACGAGATTGGCTCGCACGGGTACTACCATAAAGACCACGCAAAACTTTCCTTTGAAGAAAATTTAGCCGAAATAAAATTTGCCGACGATTTGTTAAAAGCCATTTGTGGGAGTTCTCCAACACTTTTTGCTCCACCGTCGGGGAGTTTTTCAAAAGACACCTTAAAGGCTTGCGAAAATATGGGCTACCGTGTTATAATGTGGTCAAAGGACACTATTGACTGGCGCGATACGGACAGCGATTTATTAGTGGCACGCGCGACTAAAGATTTAGTGTCGGGCGATATTATTTTAATGCACCCAACTGCCCAAACGGTTACGGCTTTGCCAAAAATAATTGATGCTATTTACGAGCGTGATTTAAAGGCTAGTAGCGTTTCCGCCGTTTTATAAGGAGTTAATATGGAATTTACAAAGGTTTACGACAACGGTCTTAAACTTATTATTAAAAAGATGGAAGGTCTTTTGTCAGTTTCGACGGGGATCTTCGTTAAGACTGGTAGTCGTGATGAAACTGCCGATAACAACGGTATTTCTCACTTTATCGAACATATGTTGTTTAAGGGGACTAAAACGCGTACGGCGTTTGAAATTTCCGACCACATTGATAGAATAGGCTCTAATATAAACGCTTTTACTTCAAAAGAACTCACTTGTTTTTATACGCTTTCTACCTACGAGCATCAAGAAGAAACTTTTGAAATTTTATCTGATATCTTTTTAAATTCAACCTTTTTGCCTGAAGAAATTGAGCGTGAAAAAGGCGTGGTTATTGAAGAAATAAATATGACCGAAGACGCCCCTGACGAAGTTTGTTTGGACCTTTTATCAACGGCTTTTTATGGCGACGACGGGCTTGGTAGAACAATTTTAGGTCCGATTGAAAATATTAAAAAATTCACTCGCGACGATATTTTAAAATATATCGGTGATAGATACACGCCCGATAACGTTGTAATTTCGATTGCAGGCGCTGTTGACGTAGACGCTACCGTTAAACTAGTCGATAAGTATTTTGGTGGGCTTGTGGGCAAGGTTGACGATACCGTTGCGCCTCAAAAACAACCAACTTTCGCAAAAAGTGTGGCAAAAAGCAAGGATATTGAACAAGTGCACATAGCACTTTCGCTCCCTGCGTACGCTTACGGCGACGATAGGCTTAACGCTTTAAGTATTGCTAACGTGGTGCTTGGGGGTGGGATGTCTTCAAGATTATTCCAAAAGATTAGAGAAGAATTAGGGCTTTGTTACAGCGTGTATTCGTATTCATCAGCGTATATAAACAACGGCCGTATGGAAATTTATTTAGCAGTTAATCCGTCTAAAGTTAGCGACGCAGTTTCTGCCGTTAAAGAAGAAATCCAAAAGTTCGCAACTAACGGCATTACTGAAACGGAATTTTTGCGCGGTAAAGAACAAATGAAGTCGGCTTTCATTTTAAGTCAAGAAAGCACTTCGTCGCAAATGAAGATTTACGGCAGACAATATCTTATGCTTGGTGAAGTTTTTGACTTCAAGCAAAAAATTGACGATATAAACGCGTTGACGCTCGACAAGGTTAACGCAGTTATTAAAGAAGTTTTCGATATGTCAAAATGTGCTTACGCAATTGTCGGCAAAGGCGTTAAAGAAATTTAATTGAAAGCGAGGCTAAAAATGATTAAAACTTCTATTAGGTTTTTTGACAACGTACCCGTTCGTTCGGTTTGGGACGAGGAAAGTTCTCGTTGGTGGTTGTGCGCCGTTGATATTATAGAAGCCCTTTCTTTAAGCACTTCTCCACGTAAATATTGGAATACTTTAAAAAGCAGAAATTTTGAGTTGTCCTCAATTTGTAGACAACTGAAATTAACGGCAAAAGACGGCAAAAAATATTTGACGGACGTTATAAATGACGACGGACTTAATTTGCTTATAGCAATTCTGCCAAGCAAAAAGTCGGACGTGTTCTTAAAATGGGTTAAAGCGAAAGGTACGTCTATTGACGAGCAAAGCAAAAACAAGGCTTATGAAATGTTTGAAAGTGGGCTTATAGGCGATATTGAAGTTGGTACGATAAACGGCTTAAAACAAATTCACGCATACATTTTTGGTGGTTTATACGATTTTGCAGGTCAAATTAGAAAGTTAAATATCTCTAAAGGTGGGTTTGCCTTTGCTAGCGTTGGCTATTTAGATGAAACACTTGCTACTATTGAAAAAATGCAAGAAGAAACCGTCGAGCAAATTGTTAAAAAATACGTTGAAATGAACGTTGCTCACCCTTTTATGGAAGGAAACGGCAGAACGACTAGAATTTGGTTAGACCTTATCTTAAAGAAAAACCTTTCTAAATGCGTTGATTGGAGTAAGATTGATAAAACTGAATATTTAGACGCAATGAAATTAAGCGTTGTAGATTATAGCGATATATTAACTCTTATTAAAAACGCTTTAACAGATAAGATAGATGACCGTGAAATTTTTATGAAAGGCATAGACTATTCTTATTACTACGAAGAAGAAAATTAAAAAACACGGCATTAGGCAGTTCCTATAAGGGAATTAAAATTTAACACAAAAGTGTAGCCCACTATACTTCGCAAGTAGCGAAATATAGTGGGCTTTATCTTATCCACAAAAGATTAAGTTAAAAAAATTATATTTTTAGCCCTGTGGCTAAA
>JAZOPZ010000016.1:0-9297 GCA_045655805.1 Christensenellaceae bacterium | reverse complement strand
TTTAACTTCTTTAATTGTTACCATAATCGTTTGTGCTTAACGCTCCTTTTAATTGGCTAGTCGTTTTAGATACTTTTACAATACAACTTTTTTGCAATTTTGTCAATAAATATTGCTTTTTTGAAGATTTTGTTGATTTTTATTTATAACTCTTACAAAAATCGTAATTTACAAATAAAAAGGCTAACTTCCGTTAGCCTTTTTGTGTTTATTAAGTTTACGCTACTAAAAATTTATACTTTACTACGCTATAAAGTGGCACGAAAGGTATAAGTATAGGTACGCTTTTTACGTACGCTTGATATTCAGGATCGTCGCCGTAGTTTTTGTTTTGACGAAGTTCAAGACGACGCGCGCCACTGAACATTACGAATATTATACCGATATAACCGATTGATGCAAAAATCCATTGTAAAACGCCACTAAACGCACCGATACCACTTAAAAGTGCGCCCGTCCAAAAAATCATTTCTCCAAGATAGTTTGGACAACGAACTATGCGGTAAAGTCCTTTATCAACAAAACGGCGAGGGTTCTTCTTTTTTGCGATATTTTTTTGAATATCTGCAGCCGTTTCAAGCGACAAGCCTGCAACCATAACGCCAAAGCCGACGAACGCCATTACGTTGTCAACAGCGCCTACTGAAAAACGGTAAAGAACAGGTAAAACTTGCGTTAAATAAAGAATAGCGCAAGTAATCCAGATAGCGCATTTGACGCCAAACGGAACGGTTTTGCCGTCTTTAATTTCAGTAGTCATATGCTTTTTGTAAGAGGCGCTTTTTGCTTCACGAATAGCAAGATAGCCGGAAAGTCTTAATCCATAAACGATAAAAATCGACGCAAGAAGTATCTTTGCAAGGGTAAGGCTTTGGTTGTAAAAGATTAGCATTACTAAACCTTCAGCTGCAATTGAAAAACCGTAACCGAGCGAGATAAACCATACGTAGTTTTTAAAGCCTATCGAACTAACGAGTAAGGCAACGCCTAATAAAATCCAAAATGTAATAGGGAAAGCCGTCATAAAAATCTCCTAAAAAGTTTTCTATCAAAAGTATATCACAAATAAAATGGTAATTCAATAGATAAAATCGTTTTATTTAGTTATATTTTATCGATAAATAGTCATATTATTTTTTCAAAACTATTTACTTAAAGGAAGTAATATGATAAAATAATTGAAACAAAAAATAGGATATAGAAAATGCAAAAAACTGATTCTATACAAAGGAATAATCAAGGCAAGATAGCAAGTTTTGTAGGTATAGTCGTAAATCTTTTGCTTGCCGTGGGTAAAATTACGGTGGGCGCTATATTCGGCGTTATATCGGTGCTTGCCGACGGGCTTAACAATATGACCGACTGTGGTAACAGTATAATTTCGGCAATATCGTTTAAGTTGTCGTCGCGCCCAGCCGATAAAGAACATCCTTATGGGCACGAGCGTATCGAATATATTTGTTCACTCGTCGTGGCGTTCTTAATTTTAATCGTAGCGTTCGACACTTTTAAGGAAAGTTTAGACAAAATTTTTAATCCTACGGGGTTAACTTTTTCGGGTTGGATTTTAATTGCGTTAGGCGGTTCGATAATTGCAAAATTTTGTTTATATTTTTACTACAACGCTATTGCTAAAAAAATTGATTCCGATATGCTTAAGGCTAGCGCTGTTGATTGTTTGAGCGACTGCGTTTCGACTACGGTGGTTTTAATTTCGGTTATCGTGTGGAAGTTCACTTCCGTCAATTTAGACGGTTATGCGGGGATACTCGTTGCGCTATTTATCGCTTGGTCGGCAGTTGGTATTTTAAGGGAAATATTCTCAAAACTCATCGGTCAAGCGCCTGACAAGGAATTTTTAACTGAAGTTAAAAACAAAATACTTTCATACGACGGCGTTTTGGACGTACACGACCTTTCGGTGTATAGTTACGGGCCAAACAAGTATTTTGCAAGCGCTCATATTGAAGTAGACGCTAATACCGACGTGCTTGTTTCACATGAATTAATTGACGATATTGAACGTGACTTCGTTCATAATACCAACATAGTTTTAACGGGACATTTAGACCCTATCGTTACCGATAACCCTGAAGTAAACGAATTAAAAGAAAAAGTCGTTTTAGCGATAAAAAATTTTAACGAAAATTTCTCTATACACGATTTTAGGCTAGTTTGTGGTGAAAGACGAACTAACGTGTTATTTGACGTTGCAATTCCTTACGACACGATTATGAGTAAGGCTGAAGTTTGCCAAAAGGTAAAAGAAATCGTTAATAATATTGACCAAAAATACTGCGCGGTTATAACCGTGGAGTATTGTATATAGGTGGAATTATGTACGACAATTAGGGTTTGTAGTTATTTCGGCAAGCAATTCTAACGACGATGCAAAAAAGTCTTCGGACTTCGTATGCACGGGTAAAAACGACGAAAAAGTTATTCAAAAAGCGCTTGATATTTGCGTAAAAGAAAGCAAAAACATTTTTTTACATAATGGTACTTACGTTATTGAAGATTTTTGATACCGACTTAAATAAAGAAGTTATTTGTATTGACGTTAAAAATAAAAAATGGGTTGATCTACTCGGCAACGAGGTTTAACCTAAAGGAGTTTATGATGAAAGTTTTGCTTATTTTAATTGACGGTATGCGTCCTGATTCTTTAAATGGGATGGAAGAGGCTCAATATTTTTTAAATAAAAGCACTTACACGCTTAACGCAAAAACCGTTTTGCCATCGGACACTTTGCCGTGTCATATGTCGCTATTCCATAGTGTTGACCCAGAGGTTCACAAGACAAACTCCAACACTTTTAACGCTGGGGCAAATCCTATAAACGGGCTTTGCGAAGTATTATCTGATAATGATAAAAAATGTGCGTTCTTCTTTTCTTGGGGTGAACTTCGTGATTTGGCAAAACCAGGCACGCTTGCACACTCTTGTTTTGTTAACGGCAATAAGTTTGGCTACGGTGTTGCAAATGAAAAACTTGCTAATTTTGCAATTGATTACTTGGCTAAAAACGACACGGATTTTACCTTCTTATATTTTGGATATCCTGATGACGTTGGACATAGAAAAGGTTGGATGAGTGACGAGTATATTTTAGCAGTAAAACAAAGTTTGCAATGCGCTAAAAAGGTTGTAGATGCGCTTTCTGACGATTATACCGTAATAATTACTGCCGACCACGGTGGGCACGATTATACTCACGGTACGGATATGTCTGAAGATAAGACTATTCCTATTATAATGCATGGCAAAAATATAACTGCTAATAAAGAATTTTTCGGTGCAACGATAAAAGATATTGCCCCTACCGTTACTAAAATTTTAGAAGTAGATGCCGACGATAAATGGTCTGGCAAAAGTCTTTTGTGATAAAAAGTCCCGTTTAGGTATTGAACGGTATCGCGAAATTTAACCAAAAACATAAAAAGCCACCTAAACTGCAATAGACATAGGGATTTAAATTCAAAATAAAAGTGTAGCCCACTATACTTCGCTTTAGGCGAAATGTAGTGGGCTTTATCTTTACCACAGTAATTAAACAAAATAAGTTGTATTTTTAGCCGTGTGGCTAAAAGTGATATGCAAGTATCTTGCGTTATATTTTGACCTGTGGTCAAAGTAATATTAAATAAATCCTTAACTCGCCACAAGGCGAATATAACTGTCATAAGGCAATCTCACTCGTCATTAGACGAATATCACAAATCCGTAAGGATTTATTTAGTTGCCGAATCCCTTGTAGGGACTCGGCTTAGGTGGCTTTTTTTATTTAAATTGTCGTTTAAAAATTACCGTCTAATAAAATTACACCGTTACCTAACCCCATTGAGTCGCCGGTTTCAATTAACTCGGCAAGCGCGCGCTTTACGGAGTTATCAATAGGTATTTGCTTGGTTATGCCTTCTTTATATTCTTTGTTGAAAACTCTCCAAAAATTGCCGTTGTTAAAGTCGGGATGGTGTTTGACTATATCAAAGTTTTGTGAGAATTTTTTAATATTAGATCCGTCCTTTAACTTTTCTAAAAATGGTGGATACAAAAGCCAAGAGTGACAATAAATAGGTACGATACCATCTTTAAAACGGTCTTTATAACTTTCATAAACTCGTTTGAAAGCATCTTTAACGGCGTCTTCGGTAAGTGGCCCACACCCTGGGATATGGCAGTTAAGAGCAAAAGAGCCTTCCTTAATGGTTTTATAATCGAACGGCGCTTTAATTTCTTCAAACTGAAGTCTGCCGTGGGTGTAGATTTTTACACTATAAAAATGCTTGTACCAGTTACCCGCCATCGTTCCCCAAACGCCGTGTAAGTCGTGGCACTCTTTAAGTTTATAGTTAAAATCTTTCATATTTTCCCAAAAAATCTCGTCGCTTATTCCACGCGATTTATATGCGCACTTAAGGGCAGGCATTGCCGATAAAAAGAACAAAAGTTCTACGGTATGCTTGTCCATATTCGTGTATTCGGCAACGCCGTTTACGATGGTCATATGCGTGTACGGTGCATTAATATCAAAAATAATTTCGTAAGCAGATAAAAAGTCTTCTTTAACTTTTTCGTTTTGCATTAAAACTTCATACTGCTCACAAAGGTAGTCGATAGCCTCGTTTGGAAAACCGATTTTTTGCATAAAATATTTTATCATAAAATTGCACCTCGTTCTTTTTTAGATTGTAACACTTTTTTAGCCGTTGTCAATAGTGAGAAAGGTAAAATAAATTGACTTTTGAATAAAAATTTAGTCTTTTACAAGATAAAACCGAGTAGATTTGTAGCGTTCTTTGGTTTTTGACGGAAAGTCAAAATCACTTATTACGGCGTCGACGGAGTTAAGATTTCCGTAAACAACGCTAAATGGTTGATTATATTTGTTTTCGTGAACCAAATAGAAAATTTCTTTAGACTGACTTGCTATCGTTTTTAGTAAAAGTTCGTAAATGCCCGAAGCAA
The DNA here is from genome assembly GCA_045655805.1 of Christensenellaceae bacterium. Classification (GTDB taxonomy): domain Bacteria; phylum Bacillota; class Clostridia; order Christensenellales; family Borkfalkiaceae; genus UBA11475. The sequence continues at coordinate 4,328 of JAZOPZ010000016.1, read as the reverse complement.
TAATTCCATCTTCGTTGATTGCCGTTGTTGAAAAGAACGGCCCTACTGCTCTTCCTATACCTGAAGAACTTTATACTGAAATCGAAGATGCAGATATTTTGTTCGTACATATATGTCCAATTCCAGGTGAACTTATCAAGCGTGCAAAAAAATTACGCGCTATTTTGGTAAACCGTGGTGGTCTTGAAAATATCGACGTCGCTACGGCTACTGAATGTGGAATACCAGTTTTTAATAATCCTGCACACAACTCAAACGCCGTTGCAGAAATGACCGTTGCACTTATGATTGCCGAAAGCCGTAATATAGTGCGTTCACACTACGCAGTAAAACACGGCGACTGGAGAGAAAACTATTCTAATTTTGGTAATATTTGGGAAATGAAAGGCAGAACCGTCGGCATTATCGGTTTTAGCAGTATTGGTAGGTTAGTGGCGGAAAAGTTAAGTTCGTTCGGCGTGAAAATTATGGCTACGGACATAAAGTACGACCCTGAAGATGAATTTATCAAAAAGTACAATATTAAAATGGTTGATTTGCCTACGCTTATGCGTGAAAGCGACTACGTAACTCTACACGCAAGAGTAAATAAGTGTATTTTAGATAGAGAAATGCTCAATCTTATGAAACCTACCGCTATTTTTATAAATACTGCAAGGGCGCATATGGTTGATTACGACGCTCTTTACGAACTTCTTAAAAACAAAAAAATTCTCGGTGCAGCGTTGGACGTATTCCCAAGCGAACCTCTTTCAATAGACAATCCGTTCTTAACGCTCGACAACGTTACCTTAGACGAGTTTTTAGAGTGGGTTAAAGATACCGACTTGGTTATAAATTGGGAACTTAAAGAGTATCCTGTGGAACTTGGCGATAGGGCTTACGAAACAGCCGATTTACTCATTGACAAAATCGAGCAGTGCGGGCTTTCTGAAAGAAGTTTAATGAACAGTTTTTCGCAACAACTTTTAGAGTATATTTACGATAAGTATGAAGGTAAGTACATAATTCACGCATACGTTGGGTATGAAAAGTTGGACGTTTCTAAAAAACCGATTGAAAGTTTCGCCGATTGGTCGGCTATTTGGCGTAAAGACGAAGACCATCTTTGTGGTTTTGAAGACGATTACTCATATTTATCTAAAAACAAAGTTTTACCTTGTATTTTAGTCCCTGATAGCGTCGAAAATTATAAAAAGGCAATTGATTTAGGATGTACTATGTTTACGACTAACGATGTCGAAACCGCTACCACTTGTCTTAAACAACTTGGCAAACGCTAAAACTAAAAAAGAGCCAAACGGCTCTTTTTTTATTATATTATGATAATTATTTTTCTACAATTTCATCAAAAAAGTATGGGCGAGAGTATGCAAACTGACCTTTTTCGTCATATACAGTTATACGGAGATAGCATTTATCAAGGTCGCTACCGCATTTTTTAGAATTTTCTATATAAGGGGTAATGTCAAATTTTGCCTCGCTAATAAGTCCTTCTACTGCAGATTGAGCGCGAGAAAATCTTCTTTCACTAGTAAGAAAAATTCTTTTAGCAGGTGAAGTCTTTACGTAAAGGAAACCGTCTTCAATATAAATTTCTTCAATAGCAGGGCCAGTTGAAGAATATAAATCCTTGTTTTTGAGCGCTGTAAAAACGTCGTCGTATGCCAAACTTTTTGCGTTAACTATTACCCAGCCACCAAACATATGTTTTAATGCGTGGGCGTCATCTGTACAAGAAAGCACGATTTTCTCGCCTTTTCTAGCAAATTCGTCAGCAGGAAAAGCCGTTTCAACGTAGCCGTCAACGAAACTGCCGTGGTTGTAAACTTCTACGCCCCAAAGTCCTTTTAAATCTATATAATCTTCACGGGAGTGAAGTGACCAAACGGGGTGATTGTAAACGACCAAAAACCCTTCTGCGTTGGCTTTTGCAATCATATCGTTAATGCAGTCTACGTTGTAAAAATGTTCGTAATCGGCTTTGCGCATTTCGTCAGTAATGCAAGCGCGCGATTGTTCACGCCAAACGTATCGTTCTGAAAAAATCGAAAGGTATTCGCGCTTTTCTTCAGGACAATAAAAGTTTAAGTGATAAGTTTTAGGATATTCGTAAACCTTGCCAGTGTAATCTTCGGTAACGGAAAGTTCCGTTGAAGTTAACGCCAAAAAGTTTTCGTCGGAAAGTTCAGGATGTGGCAACATAAACTCGTGGTCAGTAAAAGCGATTATTGAGTAGCCCTTTTCCATATACATTTTTTTGAGTTCCGCAGGGGAATATTGTCCGTCTGAAAGGTTACTATGTATATGCAAATCAGCCTTGTAAAAATTGCCTGTTTTTTTGAATAAATATTTCTTCATAACAATCCTTTTCTTAATTTTTTTAAATTATATAATAGTGAAAATCAAAAATCAATAAGTATTTAAAATTATTTTCAATAAATTTATAAAAAATTATTGACAAACTACGCCCGTTAGGTTTACACTAAAGTTGCAAATCGGTAGGTAAGGCTACTGCAAGGATATGGGTTGTTGCCGTGTAAGGGTGGAGACAGTTTTACACAGGTTTGAACAGGTCGCGTCGTAGCAAGGCGCAACTTAATACAACTTCACCGCCTTTCAGTGCTAAAGCTCGTACGGTAAGGTGTTTTAAGCATTGCCGTGGGCAATGCGTTTTTTATTTTTTCTAATGTTATTCAATTGTTGATTTTGTTTGCAAAACGCATTTTTATCACTTTGTTAACACGATTAAATTTCTTAAAAGGAGTAGTTTTATGATTGAAAATTTTGAAAAATATATTGATTTACTCCACGAGAAAAAATTTGGGCAGTTAAAACAAGAACTTGCCGAACTTTACGAACAAGATATAGCAGAGTTTTTAGAAGAAGTTGAAACGCCTGAAGACGTAGTCAAAATTTTTAGATTACTCCCTAAAAATATGGGAGCAGATACTTTCAGTTATATGGCTAGCGACTTGCAAGAAGACCTTGTTAGAAGACTTTCCGATAACGAAGTAACGGGGATTATTGAAGATCTTGCGGTGGACGATGCAGTTGACCTTTTGGATGAAATGCCTGCAAACGTAGCAAGGCGTATTTTAGCGCTTGCAAAACCTGACACTAGGGCGACGATAAATAGGCTTTTACAGTATGAAGACGATACTGCTGGTTCAGTAATGACTACTGAATATATCGACTTAAAACTCGGTACAACGGTAGGGGATGCTTTTGAAATTCTTCGTAAAAAAGCAAAGGATACCGAACAGATCAATACTTTTTACGTAATAGACAATAGGCGCGTGCTTAAGGGTATAGTGTCGATTAGGGATTTGATTTTAGCCGAAAGAACTGCCGTTATCGACGACTTGATGGAAGAAAATCTCATTTACAGTGAAACTTTCACCGACCAAGAAACGCTTGCACTCTTATTCCAAAAATACGATATTTTAACGATGCCTGTCGTTGATAAAGAACAACGCTTGGTTGGTATCGTTACCGTCGACGATATTATCGACATTATGGCAGAAGAAGCCACCGAAGATATTTCCCTTATGGCAGGTGTCACGGCGACTAGCGATAAACCGTATCTTAAAACGGGTGCGTTTAGGCATTGGCTTTCACGCTTGCCGTGGCTTATGCTTTTGATGGTTAGTGCTACTTTTACTGGGATTATCTTAAATAGTTACCAACAAGCCCTTTCAGCAATTTTGGTTGCTTGTATACCTATGCTTATGGGTACGGGTGGTAACGCTGGCGCTCAATCAAGCGTAACGGTTATTCGTGGTATATCTTTGCAAGAAGTCGAAAGTAGGGACTTTTTCAAAGCAATTTGGATGGAAATCCGTGTCGGTATACTTTGTGCGCTTTGCCTTGGCGTCATTTGCTTTGGCAAGTTGATGATAATTGACAACCTTTTGCTCGGTTACAAGGCGTATGATGCGTTAAATTCTTTCGTCGTATCGCTAGCGCTTTCAATTACCGTTATCGTTGCTAAACTCGTTGGATGTATTTTACCGTTTATTGCAAAAGCAGTTAAATTAGACCCTGCAGTAGTAGCAAGTCCATTTATTACTACGATTATAGACGTATTGTCGCTTTTATTATTTGTGTTGTTTGCTACTGCAATTTTATAAAAACATAGTTTAAATATTAATATCTTCATAAAGCCCCACTCGTTTTTGTGGGGCTTTTATTGTATAGCGAAAACCCCGTGTTAGACACGGGGTTCAAAAAAGGTTAAACCTATGATTCTTGAATAAAAAAACTCCTTTTGATATAATAAAGTTGAGGTCTGCAAACCCAACAAAGAATCAAAAGGAGGTCATCAA
>JAZOPZ010000015.1:0-105760 GCA_045655805.1 Christensenellaceae bacterium | reverse complement strand
AACTCTGTTGTTGTATCACAGTGTTTTCCTCCCTTTAGACTACTTAGCCTTTTCGATAATCTCAACCACACGCCAATTCTTATCCTTGGAGAGAGGTCTTGTTTCCATAATAAGAACCTTGTCGCCTAAGCCACAGGTGTTATTCTCATCATGTGCCTTAAGTCTGATAGTGTTCTTAATAATCTTCTTGTAGAGGGGGTGCTTTACGTTGTCTTCAATAGCAACTACAACGGTTTTTTCCATTTTGTTGCTTACAACCTTACCAACTCTGGTCTTACGAAGGTTTCTTTCGCTCATTCGATTACCCTCCCTCTTCCTTATGCCTTAGCTGCGTCAAGAAGTTCTTTTTCGCGAATAACGGTTTTAACACGTGCGATATCCTTCTTAACTTCGCTGATGCGCATAGGATTGTCGAGCTGATTAATGGCGAGCTGGAAACGGAGATTGAATAATTCTTCCTTGAGTTCCGAAAGTTTGGTGTTGAGTTCTTCCACGGTCAAGCCTTGGAGTTCTTTAATTTCTTTAACTTTCATTATTCAGCGTCTCCTTCTGCAGTATTTTTTTCAAGGTCGCTCTTTTTAACGAACTTGGTCTTGATTGGGAGTTTGTGTGCTGCAAGACGCATTGCTTCTTTAGCAACTTCTTCAGAAACACCAGCCATTTCGAACATTACTCTGCCTGGTTTAACAACTGCTACCCAATATTCTACTGAACCTTTACCGCTACCCATACGGCTATCGGCAGGTTTTTTGGTGATAGGTTTGTGAGGGAAAATATCGATCCAAACTTGACCACCTCTCTTAATAAATCTGGTCATTGCGATACGCGCTGCTTCAATTTGGTTGGATTTAATCCAAGCAGGTTCCATTGCAACGAGACCGTATTCGCCGTATGCAATGGTGTTACCCTTAGTGCATTTGCCGGTCATTCTACCGCGATGTACTCTTCTTCTTTTAACTCTCTTTGGCATCAACATAATTATGCTTGGCCTCCTTCAACACTCTTTTTAGTGCGACCACCGATAACTTCGCCCTTGTAAACCCAAGTCTTGATACCGATTACACCGAAAGTGGTGTGTGCTTCTGCAAAGCCGTAATCAATATCTGCTCTTAAGGTTTGAAGAGGAATAGAACCTTCGTGGTGACTTTCTGAACGAGCGATTTCCGCGCCGTCCAATCTACCGCTAATCATTACCTTAATACCTTTGATACCACTTCTCATTGAACGAGAAATTGATTGCTTCATAGCACGACGGAAAGATACTCTCTTTTCAAGTTGTGCAGCAATGCTTTCAGCAACGAGTTGCGCGTCTGCGTCAGGTCTCTTAACTTCTACGATATTGATAGAAATTTGTTTGCTGGTCGTAAGTTTTGCCACGCCGTTTTTGATGATTTCAATTTCAGAACCTTGCTTGCCAATAAGCACGCCTGGTCTGCCGGTGTGAATAGTAATGATAAGTCTTTGTGCGGCACGTTCAATAACGATTTTGCTGATTGCCGCTTGATAATATTTCTTCTTTAAAGCAGTACGGATATCGTAATCTTCTTTAAGATATTTAGCGATGTCCTTTTTAGGCGCAAACCATTGGGTATCCCAATCTTTGATAACGCCGACTCTTAAGCCGTGTGGATTAACTTTTTGTCCCATGATTTACCTCCTTACTTTTTAGCATCCAAAATCACGGTGATGTGACTGGTGCGCTTTAAGATTCTATATGCTCTGCCCTTTGATACAGGTTGAACTCTCTTAAGAGTTGGGCCTTGATCAGCAAAGCATTCTGCAACGAATAAATCGTCCTTGCTCATACCCTTGTTGTGTTCTGCGTTAGCAGCAGCACTCATTAAAACCTTTTTAATTGGTTCAGATGCTGATTTTGGGGTGTTTGCTAAAATAGCAACTGCTTCTTTATAATCTTTACCTCTAATAAGGTTAAGAACGATTCTTACCTTATATGGTGAAATTCTAACGTGTTTAGCAACTGCCATAGGAGGTTTATTCTTGTTAATTTCTTTGATGCTATCCGCTTTAATTCTTTGATTCGTAGCCATTTTTAGACCTCCTATCTTGCTGAAGTCGTTTTAGAACCAGCGTGGCCCTTAAACGTTCTAGTAGGAGCGAACTCACCGAGTTTGCAACCAACCATATCTTCTGTTACGTATACAGGAACGTGCTTTCTGCCGTCGTATACTGCGATTGTGTGACCGACCATTTCAGGGAAGATTGTGGACGATCTAGACCAAGTTTTTAATACTTTCTTTTCGTTCTTTTCGTTAAGTTCGTTAACTCTTTTCAAAAGTCTTTCTTCAACGTAAGGACCTTTCTTTACACTTCTAGACATAGTACCTTAATCCTCCTTAATTTATTCTTGAAACAATCATCTTTGATGATGCTTTCTTCTTCTTTCTAGTCTTATAACCAAGAGCAGGTTTACCCCATGGAGTAAGTGGACTTGGGTGACCGATAGGTGACTTACCTTCACCACCACCGTGAGGGTGATCGCAAGGGTTCATAACCACACCACGAACGGTAGGACGAACGCCCATATGACGGGTTTTGCCGGCTTTACCAATTCTGATAATTTCGTGTTCAAGGTTACCAACTTGACCAACGGTTGCTTTACAAGCGAGAAGAATATATCTCATTTCGCCTGAAGGCATTTTGATGGTTGCGTATCTGCCTTCTTTTGCCATAAGTTGAGCAGCCATACCAGCAGAACGTGCGATTTGACCACCTTTACCAGGTTGCATTTCAATATTATGAACCATAGTACCAACTGGGATGTTAGCAAGTGGAAGTGCGTTACCTGCCTTGATATCAGCTTCGGTTGAAGAAATAATCTTGTCACCAACGTTAAGACCTACAGGAGCAAGAATATATCTCTTTACGCCGTCAGCATAACAAACGAGTGCGATGTTAGCGCTTCTATTTGGGTCGTACTCAATGGTTTTAACGGTTGCAGGGATATCGGTCTTATCTCTCTTAAAGTCGATAATACGATATTTACGTCTGTTGCCACCACCGATGTGTCTTACGGTAATACGGCCGGTATTGTTTCTACCACCGGTTTTTCTTTGGTCTTCAAGAAGAGACCTTTCAGGTTTAGTAGCCGTAATTTCGTCATAAGCGTGTACCGTCATAAAACGACGCGCAGGCGAAGTCGGCTTATATCTTTTAACTGCCATTTTTAATTCCTCCTATATTAAGATAAGGAATCGAAGAATTCGATTGATTTGCTGTCCTTTTTAAGTTGAACAACTGCCTTTTTGTATGCAGGGGTTTTACCTTCATGCATACCCATTCTCTTCCATTTACCGTCTACGTTAGCGGTGTTAACCTTGTCTACCTTTACACCGAAAATTTCTTCGATAGCGAGTTTAATTTCGGTTTTGTTAGCTGATTTCGCTACAACGAAGGTGTACTTCTTATCAGCGATGCCTGCGTAACTCTTTTCAGAAAGGATAGGTTTAATGATAATATCGTGTTTCATTAGCCTTCGTACGCCTCCTCGATATTCTTGATAGCCTTAGCGGTGATAACAACCTTTGCGTTCTTAACGATATCGTAAGTGTTGATTTGTTCAGCAAGAATAGTGCTTACCGCTTGGATATTTGCACACGCTCTTAATACCATTTCGTCAGAGTTGTCCATTACGAATAAAACCGTCTTGTCCATACCGAACGCTTTAAGCATATTAGCGATGTCTTTAGTTTTGCCGTTTTCAGATTTTAATTCATCCAAGAAAACAACTTCGTTTTGTCTAATTTTTTGTGACAATGCTGAAACCATTGCAACTCTTTTAGCAGTAACGTTCATCTTTTTAGAGAAGTCACGTGGCTTTGGTGCGAATACTACGCCACCGTGAATCCATTGTGGAGAACGAATTGAACCTTGTCTAGCACGACCGGTACCCTTTTGTCTCCAAGGCTTAATACCACCGCCACGAACTTCACTTCTAGTGAGAGTGCTCTTCGTGCCTTGTCTTTCGTTAGCGAGACGGGTTACGATTGCTTGATGAATAACTGCTTCGTTGTATTCATAGTTAAATAAGTCATCGTTGAGTTCTAATGCGCCAACTTCTTTAGCGCTCATATCGAATAATTTTACTTGCATATTCTTTCTCCTTATTTAACGGTTGCTTTAATCGTTACGATGCCCTTTACAGGACCCGGAATTGCACCTTTGATTAAGAGTGCGTTTCTTTCAACGTCGACTTTTACGATTTCGAGATTTTGTACGGTTACTTGTTCACTACCGTAGTGACCAGGTAAGTTTTTACCCTTAAATACTTTTGAAGGGTTACTGATTGCACCCATTGAACCAGGTTCTCTGTGTACAGGGCCAACACCGTGGGTTTCTTTTAATCTGTGTTGATTCCAACGTTTGATAACGCCGGTGAAACCGTGACCTTTAGAAATACCGGTTACGTCAACCTTATCGCCGTCAGCGAAAACCGATACGGTTACGTCTTTGCCTACTTCGTAAGCACTAACGTCTGCTACTCTAAATTCTTTTAATTGTTTTTGTGGTTTAACACCTGCTTTCTTGAATTGACCAAGTTGTGGCTTTGAAAGGTTCTTTTCAGCCGTTTCGTCAAAACCGAGTTTAACTGCGGTGTAACCGTCTTTTTCCATCGTCTTAACTTGAACGATAGGACATGGACCCGCTTCTACTACGGTTACAGGAATTACCTTGCCGTCCGCAGCGAACAATTGGGTCATACCAAGTTTTCTGCCAATGATTGCTTTATTCATAGATAAAGTTCATCCTCCTAAAAAATATTTTGTAATTCATGCTTTTAAGGTAAGCACTTGCCTTTTAACCTTGATTTGCTGTGTTAAGGTTATATATTATATTGTTTTTGTGCGGTTGCCCGCGATTTACCTTGATTAGAGTTTGATTTTGATATCAACGCCTGCTGGTAAGTGGATGCTGTCCAAAAGTTTTACGTTTGGCGAATAGATATCGATAAGTCTTTTGTGAGTTCTAATTTCGAATTGTTCACGACTATCTTTATACTTGTGTGGTGATCTTAAGATAGTAACTACTTCTTTTTCCGTAGGAAGAGGAATAGGACCTGAAATTTTAGCGCCAGCCTTTTTCATCGTTTCAACGATTCTTGCTGCTGCTTGGTCTACCATATCGTGATCATAAGATACGAGTTTAATTCTGATTTTTTGACTTGCCATTTTGTTTCTCCTTTTTATACTAACGTTTTATGTGTAAACTTTGCCGTGTGTGTCGCAAGAGTTATAAATAAAAAATCATCCGCCGATACTTAAACTTTTTTAAGTCGCTGCGAATGACGCTATACACCCTATACGAAGTTAGTCGCGATGGTCTAGCCACCACAATTGTCGCCTGAAATTAACTTCCACCTAAAAATTAGGCAGTTTAAAGTAACCTCCAGGGTCATACCTAGTTTAACACAGCCTTTACATTATACATAACCAAACAAATTATGTCAACTGTTTTTAAGCCGTTTTTTTACTTTTTTAAAATATTTTTTTCAAGCTAAAAACGCTTGATTTTACCGTGTATTTTTAGGCTTTTACCTGCCCTATTGCGACCAATAAAGCAACAAAACACAAGATATAGTTTTTTTTATACAAAAACAAAAGTATTGAAAAAAAATTTAAAATTTTTTTCTTTTGATTAAAAAATACAAAAAAGCCTTTCATTTTTAATATTTCCTATCTAGTAACAAATTATTTACACTGTGATTATACAAAAAAACCATAAAGTGTCAAGTGTCTCAATGTTATTGTAAATTAGAATTCACAAACACAAATCTAACGCAATAAAAAACGGCAAAAATTTGCCGTTTTTAAAATTTAGATTTACAATAGTAAATATAGCCCCACTATCAAAGCAATACCTAGTAGCGAAGCAATGGCAACCCTAATAGGTGAAACTGGATATTTGCCAGTAGTCGAACCGTTAATACCGTTACAAACGTAGTTACGAACCTTTTTGCCGTACTTGTAATTGCCCACGTAGACAGGCAACAACACGTACTTATATGTAACGTTTGAGTGGTTAGTGCTTACGTTAAGATATGAAACCACATCGTAATTATATTGAGAAAGGATAGCCTTTTTTAGCATATCGTCAATATCGTCTTTAGCCTTATCCCAACCGTCAGCAACGGAAATTTCACTACCGTACGCCATATATCCAAAAAGATATTCATCATCATAAACACGATTATTGCTTTCGGAAAAGTTGCCGAGTTTAGATAATTCTTTTTGAGAAAGTTTAGATCCTGCTGAAACAAAAACGTCGTTAAAGAACTTTTCAAAACTACCACTTATGTAACGCCAAACTATGTAAGTTTCCGTCTTACGATTTTTACCCGAACCCGTCGTACGAGTATGTCGCTTACCTATTTTACCATTATAAGTAGAAAATGTTTGCGAATCGTAAGTATAGCAAGGCATATATACGCCGTTCAAATTTTCCGGTGTGAAAGTCTTTTTAAACTTTCTTGGTGCGAATAACTTTTTCTTCGCCCATAACTTTAACTTTTCAGTCGCGCTTTCTTTATTTAAAGCAAACGGAACTACTACGTTAGGTCTTACACCAACTTGTTGGTCTAAAGGAATAACGTGAGCCGTGCCACAAAACGGACAGCCTTTAGCAGTTGCAGTTTTTTCCAAAACGACTTTCGCGCCACAGTTTTCACACTGAAAAGCGCGAGCAGCGCCACTCCAATCGGTTGCCCCCGTAGTTAAAGCCGTTCTAATGTCAATTTCAACGTAATTACTGTTTTGTTTGAAAGCAACTTCGCTATCACAATAATCACACTTTAATTTTTGAGTCGTTGGGTCAAACTTTAAGTTGTTACCACAATTAGGGCATTTGCGAAGTTCCGCTTCTACCCCTTTGTGGTCTTCTTCACCCGTAAAAACAAATTCGTCCATAAATTATTCTACGTCGTTAAGTTCTTCAAGTAATTTTTCAAGATCAGCACCGTGAACACCTGCTGCTTCTTCAACGGTTTCACCGTGAGCGAGCGCGCAACCTAAACAATGCATGCCGTAAGACATTAAAATTTCAGGTGCATTTGGGTTTACTTCGAGTACATCGAAGATTTTGGTATCGCCGGTAATAATTTTCTTTTCCATAATATAGTCTCCTTTTAGTTATAATTTTAGTTTTACGCTATAAGCAAAAAATATTCCTTACGCGCGCTATTTTAAATAATGTTTAAAGATTAAAATTTTTCGCCACATTCAGGGCAGAATTTTGCGCTCGCTTTTACTTCTGCACCACACTCAGGGCAGAACTTTTTAGCGTTTAATTTTTCGCCACATTCAGGGCAGAATTTTGCGCTTGCCGAAACACCTGCACCACATTTTGGACAGGTTGCGCCCGCTTTTTCAGGCGCAGGTTTTGAAGGTTTAGAATTCATAGCGTCAGCAAAAACTTGGCCGATGCCTGCGCCTGCGCCAATACCAACGCCTGCACCCATAAACATACCACCTGAACCAGTATTTTTAGCAGCGTCACGCATAGCGTCGGCGGCAGCAATTTTCATCATAGTATCGGTAGAATCCGACAAAATACCGTAGCCACTTCTTTCATCAATTCTCTTTTCAACTTCAGCAGGAAGAGAAATATTTTCAATCATAAGGTTAACGAGTTTAAGACCGATTTCCTTAAACTTAAGTTGAACGTTAGCCGTGATAATTTGGTTAAATTCAATGGTATTGCCCGCCATATCGAGAACGGAAATTCTACTTTCGCCAATAGCGTCGGTTATGTAAGTAACGAGCATCGTTTTAAGCCAACCGATAATATCTTCTGTCTTGAACGAAGAATTCGTGCCAAAAAGTTCCTTAAGGAAAACTTCAACATTGTCAACCTTAAAAGAATATGCGCCGTAGCCTTTTACTCTAACCACACCAAATTCAGGGTCCCTAATAATAATAGGATTTGAAGTACCCCAACGCATATTGGTGAATTGTTTTACATTTACAAAGTAAATATCGCAAGTAATAGGTGATTGGAAACCGTATCTCCAACCTGCAAGTTTTGAAAGTATTGGAAAAATGTCAGTACCCAAATTGTAAGTACCTGCAGGGAAAATATCACAAATTTGACCTTTGTGAACAAAAACTGCTTCTTGACTTTCTCTTACGATAAGTTTACTTTTATTATTCAATTCTCTACCCGCTTTTGCAAGTGGATATTTGTAAACGATAACGTCTTTGCTATCGTCTGCCCATTCTATAATTTTTGAAAATAAAGCCATAACGTCTCCTTAAAAATTATTGTAATTACTTAATAAGTATAACTCATTTTTACATTATTTGCAAGATTTAAAACAAAAAATTCGTTATTTCGATTTACTTTTTAGCAAATAATTGTTATACTGAATTAGGATTTTGAATATTTTTTATCGTGCAGGTGTAATTTAGTGGTAAAATGACTGCTTCCCAAGCAGTATTCGAGGGTTCGATTCCCTTCACCTGCTCCAATTTGTTGGTATGGCGGAATTGGCAGACGCGTAGGTCTCAGACTCCTATGGGCAACCATGCAGGTTCAAGTCCTGTTACCAACACCAACAGTTTGTCTAAAACCACTAGGGTGGTTTTTTTATTTTAGCACAGGACGCAGAACCCTTGGGTAAATTTGCGTTAAGAAAAACAGTTTGGGGAACTGTTTTTAGTAAATTTCGCCGACGCACCAAGGAGGCGGGGCAAGTGAAAACGAAGTTTTGCACGTAGTCCTGTTACCAACACCAACAGTTTGTCTAAAACCACAGAGGTGGTTTTTTTATTTAACTGCAGGACGCAGAACCCTTGGGTAAATTTACGCTAGAAAAACAGTTTAGAGAACTGTTTTTAGTAAATTTCGCCGACGCTTTTTTAAATATTGTTTTGTTGCAAATTTAAATATTTAACAAAAAATTGAATTTTTTGCAAAAAATGGTCAATTTCTACACTCCGTATAATATATCGTGGTCAACTTTCACAATACCGTTCCCACTTCAAACGATACCAATTATAAAAAACTACACTAAAATCTTTTTAAGAAAATAACAATGATTTGCATTTGATATTAAAAAAATGTGTAAAAATTTGGAAAAAACTCTTTGCTAAAAGCAAAAAATAGCACAAAAAAGATAAATATTTAGTGAGAAAATTTATTTTTTTTATTGACAAGTTGCAATTATAAGTATATAATATATACGAACGATGTTCACAAGGAGATTTATTATGCCTAATTACGTAGTTAAAATGAGCGCTTGGAAAGTAATCAAATTATGGAAACTCGCTCTTATTGCAGCACTTGTTATCGTTGGTCTCGTGCTTCCTGGCGCACTTGGCTTAACTGGTATGCTTGCAACCGTAGCAACCATTGTACCTATTGCTCTTGGTGCACTTTGGTTATTAAAACTTATTTGTAAACTTATCAGCAACGGCTGTGTTGCCATTGAATTCTATGATGATAGAATCGTTCAAAAGAGAGGCGTTTTCCGTAGATGGGAAAAACAAACCGCTTTCTTTGGCGTTAAAGCAGTAAGCATCTTTAAAACCTTCCGTGCTAGACTTTTTGGCTACGGCGATATCGTTATCGATAATTTTGGTGGCGATGAACTTGATGTTGGTACCGTTGGTATTAAAAAACCTGAAAAGTTAAAGAAGTATCTTGAAGGCGTTATGGATAGCGATTCAAACAAGGTTAGCCACGTATTTGGTTCCTAATATTTATTTTAATTACGCGTAAAATATTATCCCACTCTTCTTGAGTGGGATTTTTTTGTCTTTAATTTTAAAACACAATAAAAAAGAACGGCGTTTGTCGCTCTTCCCGTAGGGAATTGCGACAACTAAATAAATCCTTACGGATTTGTGATAATTTGAAAAATTTTCTTGCAAAGCAAGATATTTTTCAAAGTGATATTGCCTACGGCAGTTATATTTGCCTTGGCAAGTTAAGGATTTATTTAATATAACTTTGGCGTTAGCCAAAATATCACGCAAAACTTGTTTTGCATATCACTTTTAGCCACAAGGCTAAAAATATCACTAATATGTTTCAATTTTTTGTGGACAAGAAAAGCACACTACATTTCACTTTTAGTGAAGTATAGTGTGCTACACTTTTGTTATGGATAAAAAATTCCTAAGCGAAGAGAGGCTTACCGTTCTTTTTTATTATATTATATAATGTTTAAAATGAAACCGTCTGCCCGGCTTTTACTTCAACGCAAATGTCATCAACCAAAATACATACGTCTATTGCCGTTGGATTATAAACCATATCGCAATCCGCGGAGAATATTAAAGATTTTTGCGCCGTTATATATTCGCAAATTTCACCGTTAGTTGCGTACCAATATTTGTCACTAAACGCAATTTGCTTAAGGTTGTTTTCAAACTCTTGCCAAAGTTCTTCGGTGTTAAATTCGTAAGAGTGCCCCCAAACGTAGAACAAGTTTGTCCACCAATGCTCTGGCAAAGGTAAAAATTTAGCCATATCCCTATGATGACAAGTTGAATTCCACTCAATAAAATCGGTAGAAAAACTATAACCGTCATACTTCGTTGTGCGAGAATATTTTATACCACAACGCTTTGCAATATCAGTTACCCTTTTATCGTAAGTGCCAAAAGGATACGCCATACCCGTAATAATATTACCAGTCATTTTTTCAAGAGCGCGCTTGTCTTCTAAAATCTCATTAACAATAATTTGGTCAGGCATCGTTTCCAAAAGTGGATGAAAAACACTGTGAACGGCTACTTCAAAACCGTCCGCGACCATTTTTTTAACGTCATCTTGAGAAATATAAGTATCTCTACCGATATTTGAAGAATTTAAGTTAAAAGTCGCTTTCATACCGTATTTTTTGAAAAGTTCACAAAGCCTAATATCGTTCAACTTTCCGTCGTCATACGAAAAAGTCACACACATCCTTTTGCCTTGTGGATAAACTCCAAACGCAATTTTTTTCATAACAAACCTCGTCACGTAACAAAATAAATTAAGCCCTTCTTTTGGCAAATCAATTGTAAAACATATTATAAAATATGTCAATACGTCTTGTAATTTTATTTTGAAAGTGCTACAATAAAAATATGGCGAAACTACTTAAAACCAACGCGATGCGCGCTTTAGAAACTAATAAAATCCCCTACGAGACTGCTTGTTACGAAGTAGACGAAAGCGATCTTTCGGGCGTACACGTAGCCAAAGTTTTAGGCGTTGATTGTGAAATTATTTTTAAAACACTAGTTGCCAAAAACGACAAGGGCGAACCTAGGGTTTACGTCATACCCGTCAAGGAAGAATTAGACCTTAAAAAATGCGCTGTGGCTAGCAAGGACAAGCGAGTTGAACTAATTGCCGTAAAAGAACTTTTGCCGTTAACGGGCTATATAAGAGGGGGTTGCTCCCCTATCGGCATGAAGAAAAAATTTCCTACCTTTATAGACGAAACGGCTATTTTATGGGACAAAATTTATGTTAGTGCAGGTATGCGTGGTGAACAAATCATACTACCCCCTAACGACCTTAAAAACTTTTTAAACGCTGAATATTCAGACCTTACGAAATAGGAGAAATTTATGCAAAACTTTTTAATAGTAGTTGACATGCAAAAGGACTTTATCGACGGTGCGCTCGGTAGCGCTGACGCCGTTGCTATCGTACCGCACGTCGCAGATTGCGTAAAGCAGTCTTTTGATAGTGGCGAAATCGTAATTTTTACAAGAGATACCCACCAAGAAGACTACCTTAAAACACAAGAAGGCAAAAAATTACCTGTACCACATTGCATAAAAGGTACTGACGGTTGGCAAATAGATAAATCACTTGCCCCCCTACGCTTCAAAATGCATGGTGATCGACAAACCGACCTTTGGCTCGACTGAACTTGCAGAAATTTTGAAAAAAGCGAACAACCTTGAGCCTATCGAAACGGTTACTTTATTAGGACTTTGTACGGATATTTGCGTAATCTCAAACGCAATGTTAATTAAGGCGACCTTACCAGAAGTAACCGTTAAAGTAGACACTAAAGGTTGCGCCGGCGTTAGCAAAGAAAGTCATCAAAATGCTCTTTCGGCAATGGCTACTTGTCAAATCGAAATTCTAAACACATAATTTTAGTTGTGCATTGAATTTTCAAAATAATTATGCTAAAATTATCTAAATCAACACGATACAAGGGGGCAGTATTATGAATTATTGGAAACAATCTAAAAAGAACATTTACGTAGCAGCACACCGTGGTTGGTGTTCAAAGTATCCTGAAAATACTATGATTGCATTTAAAAAGGCTGTTGAAATAGGTGTTGACCAATTAGAAATTGATGTTAGAGTAACACTTGATAACGAATTAGTAATTATTCACGATGCCACCGTTGACCGTACCACAAACGGCAAGGGCAAAGTTTGTGAAAAGTTTTTAAGTGAACTTAAAGTGCTTGACGCAGGTATTCATAAGGGAGAAGAATTTAAGGGCGAAAAAATCCCCACCTTTATTGAATTTATGGACTACGTTAAAACGTTGCCTGAAATGACCGTCGATATTGAACTTAAAGAATACCCTACCGACGGCAGAGAAGAACTTGCTTATAGCGTTTGCGATAGAGTATTAAAAATTGTTGACGACTATGGCTTTACCGATAGAGTAGTTATCAACTCTTGGAGTGGCAGACTTAACGAATATATTAATAATAAATACGGCAAAAAATATCGTCAACACGTGTACTATCCGTCAAACTGTATGAGTAATACAACCAGAAACCCTTACGAATATGCTTATTGCTCTTGTATGTTTACGGACACTTGGGACAAGTATAATATTCCAGATAAAGACGTATGCGATAAAATGACTGCCAAAGGCGTTCAACCTTGGGCAGGAGCAAGTGTAAAAGACGAAGGTGGCGTTGACCGTGCGATTGAAGTAGGTGCTGAACTTATCACCTGCAATAACCCTGACGTCGTTTTAGACCTTTTAAGAAAGAAAGGCTACCACGACTAATATTTGAAAACGAAAAAGGCGAGCAAAAGGGCTCTTCGCTTAGGGATTATTTATCCATAACAAAAGTGTAGCACACTATACTTCACTAAAAGTGAAATGTAGTGTGCTTTTCTTGTCCACAAAAAATTGAAACATATTAGTTATATTTTTAGCCTTGTGGCTAAAAGTGATATTGCTTGATTTACAAGCAGTTATATTTTGACTACGCCAAAGTTATATTAAACAAATCCTTAGCTCGACGCAAGTCGAATATAACTGCCGTAGGCAATATCACTTTGAAAAATATCTTGCTTTGCAAGAAAATTTTTCAAATTATCACAAATCCGTAAGGATTTATTTAGTTGTCGCAATTCCCTATGGGAAGAGCGACAAACTCGCCTTTTTAATTTGATTAAAATTATTTTGGTCAGTTTTCATAATACCGTTAAGCATTATATAACACCAATTATATAGGATTGCAAATAAATTCTTCATCCGTAACGATAACTTTTTATTCAGGTATATAACCCGTAACGTTATCAAACGTCATTTTACCTCCGTCCGTCCAAGACTTAACGAGCGAACTGATTTTACCTTTAATTTTTACGTTTTCTAGCGTCAACTTGTCAAAATGCGCGCCTTGAATAAACGGTATATTTTCCACTCCAAAATCAACGTCTACATTTTTAAGTTCAAGGTCGATTTTAACCTGTTTATCACCGTAAGCAGTAAGTGGCAACGCAACGTTTTCAGCCTTAACGTTTTCAAACCGTATAGATTTAAGCGGAACAGCCAGTTGCCAAACTTCGTTACCCGAAAAGTTGTAGTGCAAAAACCTATCCACGTTTTTAGCCTCGAAATCAACTATTTGTATATTACCCGGTAAATATGGAATAGGCGCAGTTTTATCAGCGTAATAGGTAAAAATAGAAAGAGTGTTATTTCTGCCAACTTTTGCAGGTCCACCTTTTATTTTATCCTCTAGCGACAGCCCTCCACGGAAAAAATATTCAGCAGGACCATACACCTTACACCTTTCGGCATATAAATTTGTGCCACCGAACCTAAATGCCGAACAAGCAGTATTCATTATACAATCGCTAACGTAAACGTTAAGATTGCCCATACCGGCAACGCAGTCGTCACCCGTGTAAAAATTACAGTTTTTAATAATTATATTTTCGCAAGTAGTCATATGCACTCCGTCGTGCCCGCCGTTTACCGTTATATCTTCAAATTTGGCGTTTTGCGAATATCTAATATTAAAAGCCCAATTCCCCGTGTTTTGCAAAGTAAAACCTTTGCAAGTTACGTTTTTAGAATATGCTATCGTAACGCCGTGTGGTCCACGATAAAACTCTTCGTTAACAGGATCGTAGGGGTCTTGACCGTCTATAACAGCGCCTTCTTCCCCAATAAGCGAAACGTTTTGCGCAAAATCAATCCTAATCAACGCGTTATTCCAACGCGAACCTTCTTTTAAGAAGTCAAAATCGTTATTTCTAAATTGTGGACGCACGTAGTTTTTGTCTGTAACAAACTCCATAGGGTACGGTTCAATGGTATCGTTAAGATAGAACCAATACTCTGAAACGTCTCTAGTACCAAAGATAGTAGCGCCCGATTTTACGCGAAATACTATGTTTGAACGAAGTCTAATCCCACCATTATATAACTACCTGCAGGAACTACAACTTCACCACCACCCGCTAAAAAAGCAGTGTCTATTGCCTTTTGAAAATATTCAGTTTGCAAACCGTCGCCGTTTGGAATTGCGCCGAAATCCGTTACTGGATAAATTTTCATAACCCACCATGATATTTTATTAAGACCTTAAACAAAGCCGTTATTATTTTATCACGACGATAAAAGGTAGTCAATAGCAAAGTCTAAATTATTAACTAAAAAGTGGATTTATCACAGATAAACCCACTTTGATTAAAACTATTCAGTTTTCTTTAACTTTTCCTTTAGAATGCTCTTCTGTTTATAGTTAAATATATATCTAACTATTAACATGCCTTGCATTGGGACGCCCAAAATATAAAAGTACCACGGACACGATTCAATCAAATGCAAAAAGAGTGAAGTTATAAAAGTCCAAATAAACACCGTTGCAGAAACGAACCCGATTATGTTATTGTGGTTCTTTTTATTTTGGAAGAAAACCACAAACGCCGTCGCCGGAACACCCCAAACGAAAATTTGCCACATATTTTTACCTTTGGCAACGTTAACATAAGCGTAAATAACTGATAAAATAACCCACAATTCACAAATCAAAAATATTTGAGATAAAACTTCTTGTTTGGTTGGTTTAGTACTTACTACCTTATGCCCACCGTCTTGACTTTCTAATATAGCAGACATAGGCACGTTAAATACTTCACTTAACTTTTCAATCGTTTCAATATCAGGCAAACACTCACCTTTTTCCCAGCGAGAAATTGCCTTGTCGGAAAAATTTATTTGTTTTGCGAGTTCAATTTGTGTTAAGTTGTTTTGCTTTCTTAAGTTGATAAGATTAGTGGAAATAATTTCTCTCAAGTTCTTCATATCCGTATTTTAGCATAAAATTTAGCAAAAATCAACAAAAATCACGCAATTCTCGCGTGGCGAGAGAGTTATCGGACGTTGGTGTCCGATAGACTATTCTAATTTGAGAATACAGTTTTACAAATTCTCTTGGAATATTTAATAAAATTTTGTATTATACCCGTGTAAAACTTATAAAAATATTTCACGAAGGAGTAAATTATGTCAAAAACCATACCTATATTTTTTGCGGCGAGTGACAATTACGTTCCTTACCTTGACGTTGCACTTGTTTCAATAGCAAAACACGCGTCAGCGACCAATAATTATGAAATCACGGTACTTAACACAAATATTACCGAAGAAAATCAATCAAAACTAAAAAGACATAATAGGGAAAACTTTTCGGTTAGTTTTTACGACGTTCAAGATATGTTAGAACCTATTAAAAAGACGTTGCCTGATATGTTTTACTATACTCTTGCCGCTTATTATAGGTTATTCATAGAAAAAGCCTTCCCACAATATGATAAGGCTATCTATTTGGACTGCGACGTTATACTTTTAACTGATATTGCAGAACTTTTTGACGAAGATATCGGTGAGAATTTGGTCGGCGCAATCTACGAACAAAACACGCACAGAGACCCACGCTTTACCAACTACGTAAAAGAAGTTATAGGCATACCTCCACACACCTATTTTAATTCTGGCGTAATGGTTATGAACTTAAAAGAATTTAGAAAATTTAAAGTTCAAGATAAATTCTTAAATATGCTAACAACCTATAACTTTGACTGTCTTGCCCCTGACCAAGAATACATAAACGTTATCTGTCACGGTAAAGTCAAGTACTTACCAACGGGATGGAATAAGCATAGTTTTCCTGAACCACCCGAGGGCGAATTAAAACTTTGCCACTACGCTTTAGCGAACAAACCTTGGCATTACGACACCACCATTAACGGTGAATATTTTTGGACGTACGCAAAGGAAAGTCAATTTTACGATATCATTTTAGATAACCTTAAAAGTTATACTGACGAAGACCAACAAAAGGACTATCAAATGTTTTTAAATTTACTCAAAGGCATTGAACAAGTTAGCAAAAGTGAACGCACTTTCAAAAAATTATGGTTCGATAAATTGACGGCGGAAAAATAAAGTAGTAAACTAATAATAAGGTATTTATTATGGAAGAAATAAAACAAGCCGAAGACAGATTAAAAGTTTTAGAACGCATTAAAGATTACGAACTTAACAAACGCTTTAACGACGACGTTGAAGAAGATGATCCCGCTATTACCATTAAACCAAAAGACGTTGACTACACTATCAAAAAGTTATCTAGCAAAATTTTGACGGGTATTGCGAACTTCGTTGGTAAAACTTATTTTGAAATAATGATTAAAAAACAAAAATTCATTATCAAAGAAGTTAAAGGTCTAGAAAACGTGTCAGCCGTTAAGGGCGGTGCTATAGTAACTAGCAATCATTTTAACATAAGAGATAACTACGCCGTTTATAGAGCAATGATACCGGCATTAAAGCGTAGACAAAGACTTTTTAAGGTTATTAAAGAATCAAACTACACCAACTTTAAAGGTCCAGTTAGACTTATGATGCGACATTGCAACACTTTGCCTTTAAGTTCTAGTATGGAAACTATGAAGTACTTTAACAAAAGCGTTGCAACCTTGCTTGAACGTGGCGAAAAGATTTTAATTTACCCTGAACAAGCAATGTGGTGGAACTATCGCAAACCACGCCCGTTAAAGCCAGGGGCGTTCAAGATTGCGGTTTCAAACAAAGTACCCGTTTTGCCGGTATTTATTAAGATGAAAGATAGCAATATCGTAGACGACGATGGCTTTTTAGTACAGGAATATTATATTGAGTTTTTTCCAGCAATCTACCCTGACGCTAACTTATCTAATAAAGAAAATTCTCAACAAATGCTTGATAAGAACTATAAAATTTGGGTTGACGCGTACGAATCTTTTTACGGCGAACCACTCACTTTTGAAGAATAATTTGACAATTAAAAAAGGAGCATATTTCTATGCTCCTTTTAATTTTGTTTTTGATATTAAACGTCGCCTTGAGCCTTCATTGCTTCTGCAACTTTTAAGAAACCAGCGATATTTGCGCCTGCCATATAGTTGCCTTCCATGCCGTATTCTTTAGAATACTTATCGCAAGAAGCGAAAATGTCTTTCATAATAGTCTTAAGTTTAGCGTCAACTTCTTCAGCAGTCCAAGAATATCTCATACTGTTTTGACACATTTCAAGGCCTGAAGTTGCAACGCCACCTGCGTTAGCCGCCTTTGCAGGACCGTATAAAATACCGTTTGCAAGGTAAGTATCAATTGCTTCAGGAGTAGATGGCATATTAGCGCCTTCTGAAACAACTTTACAACCGTTTTTAACGAGGATTTGAGCAGATTCACCGTCAATTTCGTTTTGAGTTGCGCAAGGAAGAGCAATATCACAAGCAATAGTCCAAATGCCTTTGCAACCTTCGGTATAAACTGCAGATGGTTTACGGTCAGCGTATTCTTTAATACGCTTTCTTTCAACTTCTTTAATTTGTTTAACGAGATCGAGGTCGATACCGTCTTTATCGTAAATATAACCGTTACTATCAGACATAGCAACAACTTTTGCGCCAAATTCGGTAGCCTTTTCACAAGCGTAAATAGCAACGTTACCAGAACCCGAAACGAGAACGGTTTTGCCTTCGAAACTTAAGCCGTTTGCAGCGAGCATTTCTTTAGTGAAATAGCAAAGACCGTAGCCTGTTGCTTGCTTTCTAACCAAAGAACCACCGTAAGTTAAGCCCTTACCCGTAAGAACGCCTTCCCAACAGTTTTTAAGTTTTTTGTATTGACCAAACATATAACCAACTTCTCTAGCACCTACGCCAATGTCCCCTGCAGGTACGTCGATATCAGCGCTGATGTACTTATAAAGTTCGTTCATAAAAGATTGGCAGAAACGCATAATTTCGTTATCAGACTTGCCTTTAGGGTCAAAGTCTGCGCCACCTTTAGCGCCACCCATAGGTAAAGTGGTAAGGCTGTTTTTGAAAATTTGTTCAAAGCCTAAAAATTTAATAATACCCGAGTAAACTGACGGATGGAATCTAATACCACCCTTGTAAGGACCGATTGCAGAGTTAAATTGCACTCTAAAACCACGGTTTACTTGGTGTTTGCCGTTATCGTCAATCCAAGGAACACGGAAGAAAATTTGTCTTTCAGGTTCAACTATTCTTTCGATAACGCCTGCATCTATAAGGTCTTGTCTTTGTTCAAGAACCGGTTCTAACGAAGTGAAAACTTCGGTTACTGCTTGAATAAATTCAGGTTCACCTTGGTTTCTCTTTTTAACGGTTTCGAGAACGCTTAAAAGGTATTCGTTTTTGATTGCCATAAAAATAGCCTCCGTAAATAAATTAACAAAGATATTGTATCACAATTTCTTTTCTATGCAAAGACTTTGAAAAAAGTTTTTTGAATTTTTTTTAATATTTTTATAATACTTCTTACGAAGAATTTTTATCTAACTAAAAAACGCTACCGAAAAGTAGCGTTTTTGTTGCATCAACACGGCTTTTTCCAAAGTCGTAAGGCGAAACAGTAACGAAGTTATGTTAAGAGTTAAAGGGGTTAGAAACGAGCAGAACGAGGCTCGTGAAGACTTACGGATAAGGCAAACCTTGTTGGTTGCCGAAGTCGTAAGGCGAAACAGTAACGAAGTTATGCGAAGTTTATAAACCCTTTAAAAACAGTGTTGTAAATCCACTAGTATTGCAAAACCAATAAGTAACATAAAACCAACGGTATGAATAATTGCTTCAATCTTACGGTTGATAGGTTTTTTGCGAACCCACTCTATTGCAGTAAAAACTACTTTTGAGCCGTCAAGCGCAGGAATTGGCAACAAATTGAACACAGCAAGGTTTACACCGATTAACGCCGAAATTTGCAATAAATACGACAGCCCGTAAGTTTGAACGCCCGACGCAGTAGTCGTTAAAGTAGTAACCGTCCCACCCATAGCGTTTAAGCCGAGTTTACCCGTAAACAACTGTCCAAGAACTGTAAAGATGGTTGCACCTAACTTAAAAGTGTATTCGAAAGTTCTGCCAACCATTTCAAAGAAGCCAAATCGTACGGTAGTACCGTACATTGCAGGCACACCCAGTTTTGTTAAAGTTTCACCCGTGGATTCGATACTTTCAATATCAGCGTCGTTTAAGGTTACGAATAAATCCACTTTTTTGCCATCACGTAAAACCACTACTTGAACGGTTTCACCCGCGCCTTTGTCTTCAATAACCCGCATCACGTCGGAAAGCATATAGACGTTTTTGCCACCAACGGAAACTAAAATATCTTCTTCTTCAAAAGGGGCCGAAAGATGCATCGTTTCTTTGCCTTCAGGCGTGTATGACATCACCTTATAGGTTGGACAACCATATATTCCAAAAAACAGCCCTGCAATCAAAATTGCAGTTATAAAGTTCATAAAAGCGCCTGCAATAAGCACTAATATGCGTTGCCACGGTTTTTTAGAGTTGAAATCGCCTTCACAAACGGCTTCTTCATCTTCCCCAGCGAAAGCGCAATAGCCCCCAAGCGGGATTGCCCTTATAGCAAAAAGTTCACCACCTTCCCTTTGTCGCTTAAAAATTGCAGGTCCAAAACCTATTGAAAATTCGTTTATTTTAAATTTGAAAATTTTGCCGACGATATAATGCCCCAATTCGTGCACCGAAATCATAACGAGTAAAACCAAAATCGCTATGAAAATATACAAAATATAGGTCGTTATACCTTTAAAATCGGCGAGCAAAAGTGTCGTCATAATTACCGATAATATTTTTTAATTTGATTTATAGTGAATTCCCTTGCAAAACGGTCTGCGTCAAGCACGGCGTCCAAAGAATAATCCACCGTATAAGTATATGCGTTTAGGGCGTCTTCTATGAGAGAATAGATCCCCGTGAAATTAATTTTATCTTCCAAAAATGCCTTAACAGCGACTTCGTTAGCACCGTTTGCTATCGTAGGATAAAGCCCGCCCTTTTTGCCTGCTGAAACAACCAAGTCAAAACAAGGAAATTTTTGATTGTCGATTTTATCAAAAGTTAGTGATTTGATTGCCGTAAAATCAAGCGATTTTACAGTTGAAGAAAATCTTTCGCCATCAAATAGTGCGAGTTGAATAGGCAATTCCATAGTAGGATAAGACATTTGCGCCAAAACGGAATTATCTTCAAACTCCACCATGGAGTGAATAATGCTTTCACGATGAATAACTGCGTCTATTTTTGAATAATCAGCGTTATATAGCCAATGCGCTTCAATAACTTCGAACGCTTTATTAACGAGCGTTGCACAATCAATGGTTATCTTTGCGCCCATATCCCAATTAGGGTGTTTTAAGGCATCTTTTGCCTTTGCGCGAGATAATTTATCCAAACTTAAATCTCTGAACGCGCCACCACTTGCCGTCAAAATAAGGCGTTTGAACGGTTTGTTTTTATCAAGCCCAAGCGCTTGGTAAATTGCACTGTGCTCACTATCAACTGGAAAAATCTTTACGCCGTTACGACGCGCATTTTCCATAACCAAACCACCACCGGCAACTAAACACTCTTTATTAGCAAGGGCGATATCTTTTTTTAATTTAATCGCCTTAAGCACTGCTTTAAGCCCTGCAAACCCAACTACTGCAACGACTACTAAATCAACTTCTTCCGTAATTGCTGAAAGGTATGCGTCTTTACCCGAAAAAAAGCGAGTGCCGTCGAAAGTTTGCAAGGAAGAACTTTCAAGCGTAGCGACTGTCGGCTTATATTTATTTATTTGTTCAAATAAAAGCGAGGAATTTCCACCTGCAGTAAGCGAATAAACTTCAAAATCGCTTTTATAAGCGTCAACGACTTGTAACACTTGTCTGCCAATAGAACCCGTGCTTCCAATTATAGCAAGTTTTTTCATATTCGTACCGTTTTGACGATACCGTTATAAGTTAAAACGGTATATTTTATAACAAACCTATAATTAAAGTTACTAATACGGCGTTGAAAATTACACCGTCAACTCTATCTAAAACGCCACCGTGACCAGGCATGATTTTGCCCATATCTTTAATACCCAAACGGCGTTTAATATAACTTTCGGTAAGGTCACCGATTTGCGTTAACATTGAACCTACCAAACCTAAAACAGCGAACAATAGCACTACCACAGGGGTTTGCAACGAGGTAACGGGTTTAATAATAAAAAACACAACAAACGACGCCACTACGCCACCGATAAGCCCCCCTACCGAGCCCGAAATAGTTTTATTAGGGCTGATTTTAGGGCAAAGTTTTGGACCTTTTAAAGAGCAACCAACAAGGTATGCAAAGGTATCTGTTGCAGGGGCAACGACGAATATAAGCACTAGCGCCAAAAGTGAATTAGCGCATAACGAATTAGCGATAAGCAACGCCGAAACCAAAACTTTTGGATATATTGCCGAGAGCAAAGTTTTTAAGAAAGTATTTTTGCCGAGTTTTGCAAAAAGCACAATAAACGCGTTGACAAAAATTTCAGCCAAAATTACGCTAACGGCGGTAACTACGCCAAAAACATCGTAAGCAGGCACTACTAAAAGAGCCGAAAGCATCGAAACTATAAAAATAAGTTTTTCAGCAAAAACGCTTTCAGTTTGTTCTTCACCCTCGCGAACGGGTTTTTTAAAAAACAGTTTTGAAGAAAGTTCATAACTACCAACGACCATAATAAAAGCCGTGTAAATATCAAACAATCTTGAGTCAATAAGTCTTAAAAAGAAAAAACCTACAGTTACGAGCACGAAAACAGCGCCTGATAAAGTTCTAATTAATAATTTATTCATTGTTTAATCCCCCAAAACGCCTTTTACGGTTAGAAAAACTTAAAAGCGCCTTGTCAAATTCTTCTTCGGTAAAGTCGGGCCATAAAACTTCTGTAAAATAAAATTCCGAGTAAGCCGACTGAAACAGCATAAAGTTTGAAAGCCTTTGCTCACCACCTGTACGAATAATAAGTTCAGGGTCACCAAACGGCGCCGTGTACAAATGCTGTGCTATGGTAGAAATGGTAATCTCTTCCCCACTTTTTAAGGCTGAATTGACTGCCGACACAATCTCTTGCCGACCACCGTAATTGATAGCCAAATTAAGATTAGCGTTTGAGCAATCCGCCGTCTTTTGAGTAGCGTCTTGTATTGCCGAGCGAACGTCGAACGGCAAAACTTCAACCTCGCCAAAAACAGTTAACTTAATTCCGTTTGAAACTAAATCGTCGATATAGCGTTTATAATTTTCAGTTAAAATATCAAAAAGTTTATCGACTTCTTCTTTAGGTCGATTCCAATTCTCGCTAGAAAATACGTAAAGAGATACGGTTTTAACGCCTTTTTTAAAAGCGTGCGACACTACCGTTCCAACGTTTTTTGCGCCGACTTTATGTCCGTGAGCGCGCGCCCTTCCTTTAAGAGTTGCCCATCTACCGTTGCCGTCCATTATAATCGCTACGTGCGTAGGGATTTTGTGCGCCGTAGCACTAGCCACGACGCACTCTTTTGTACCTGATTTATTTTTTTTGAAGAACATCTTAAACCGTTAAAATATCCTTTTCTTTATCTGCTTGAGTTTTTTCAACTAATTCGATAGCCTTAACGATGACTTTTTCAACTTCTTTTTCAGCAGTAGCGTGTTCGTCTTCGGAAAGTTCTTTGTTGTTTTTCATCTTCTTGAGCGCATCCATAGCGTCACGACGAATATTACGGATTGCAACCTTGCTGTCTTCACCCATCTTTTTAACTTGTTTAACGAGTTCTTTTCTTCTTTCTTCGGTGAGAACAGGGAAAACCAATCTAATAACTTTACCGTCGTTAGATGGCGTAATACCGATATTGTCTGCTAAAAGTTGTTTTTCAATAACCTTAAGCATTGACGCATCCCAAGGCGCGATTACTAAACATCTTGCATCTGCAACGCTAATGTTACCAACTTGGTTAATTGGCGTTGGCGTGCCGTAATAGTCAACGAGAACTTTATCTAAAATGTGTGGGTTTGCTCTACCTGCACGGATGTTTGCATATTCGCTTTTTAAAACAGATACGGTTTTTTCAGTTTTTTCTTCCATATCCATCATAATAATTTCATATTGTTCGTTTTCAATAGCCATTTTTTTGCTCCTTGTAAATATCTTCTATATTATTGTAATATTTAAATCGTAATTAGTCAATACCCAAAATCACGATATGTACTACTAGTGAGTTATAAGAGTACCGATATTTTCACCAGTAACGGCGCGAACTAACGCATTATCCTCAAACAAACCGAAAGCCAACACCTTAATATTGTTTTCTTTACACAAGGTAATTGCCGTGGTATCCATAGCCTTAAGTTCTTTTTCGATATATTCTTTATAAGTAACGACGTCCAATTTTTTAGCATTAGGATTTGTTTTTGGATCGCTATCGTAAATACCATCAACGTTTTTTGCAAGCAATAAAACTTCAGCGCCAATATCAGCAGACCTTAAAGCAGCCGCCGTATCGGTGGTAAAGTGTGGGTTACCCGTACCACACGCAAAGATAACCACCCTATCTTTACTTAAGTGAGAAATAGCCTTTCTTAAAATATAAGGTTCAGCCACCTTTATAATATCTATTGCCGTTTGAACTCTAGTTTGAACGCCCTTTCTTTCTAAAGCGTCTTGAAGGCCGAGTGCGTTAATAACCGTTGCGAGCATACCCATATGGTCAGCAGTAGCGCTGTCCATTTGTTTACCTTGCCTACCCCGCCAAAAGTTGCCACCACCTACGACGATACCGATTTGAACGCCAAGGTCTTTAACGGCTTTAATTTGGTCGGTAATATCACTTAAAACCTTTTCGTCAATACCGTTACCACTTTCACCTGCAAGGGCTTCCCCCGAAAGTTTAATAATTACTCTTTTATACTTGGTACTTAACATAAGTGCTCCTTAATTTTGCGAATAATTCGCTATCTTTTATATTATACACTTTTTTTGCCGTTTTGTCCATACAATAAGCAATTCTAAAATAAATTTATTTTAGTTGACAATTTTCGCAACAAAAAACCTTTCCCCAAAAGAGAAAGGTTTTTAATTTAACAAATAATTATTTATTCATTTGTGCTGCAACTTCTGCTGCAAAGTCGTTGCTCTTCTTTTCAAGACCTTCGCCCATTTCAAAACGGGTGAATTTAACAACCGTAGTGTTTTCCTTTGCTAAAAGTTGTTCAACGGTCATTGAAGGATCTTTAATGAAAGCTTGTTTAACTACGCAGTTTTCATCATAATACTTGTTAACTTTACCGTCAACCATTCTTGCAATGATTTGTTCTGGCTTATTAGCAAGTTTAGGATCATTTTTAATTTGAGCGAGTAAGATTTCTCTTTCCTTTTCAATAACTTCTGCAGGAACTTCTTCAGGTCTTACGTATGAAGGTTTAGCAGCAGCGATTTGAAGTGCTACGTCGTGAATAGTTTCAGCGCTAATACCTTGTGAACATTCAACGATAACGCCGATTTTACCACCCATATGGATGTAAGTATCAAGTGCGTTTACGGTGTTGTACTTAACAAATCTTCTAATTTTAATATTTTCACCAATCTTTTGAATTGCTTCAGTAGTTTTTTGTTGCATAGCATCGATAACTTCTTCAACTTCTTTTACGTCGTTAGCAAAAATGTATTCAGCAACTTCTTTAGCAAAAGCACCGAAAAGTTCGCCTTTAGATACGAAGTCAGATTCACAGTTAACTTCAACCATAACTGCGGTGTTGCCTTTTACTTCAGCATAGCAGATACCTTCAGATGCAATTCTGCCAGCCTTTTTAGCAGCGGTAGCAATACCTTTTTCTCTTAAATAGTCGATTGCTTTTTCCATATCGCCATCGTTAAGTTTTAATGCCTTTGAGCAGTCGGAAATACCTGCGCCGGTTCTTTCTCTTAAAATTTTAACGTCTTCCATCGTGTACATAGGTGTTACCTCCAAATAAAATTTAGTGTGCCGAATTATTCAGCATCTGCTACTTCAGTAGCAACTTCTTCGGTAACTGCTTCAGCAGGAACTTCTTCCATTTGAACGCCACCTTTTGCTTCGATAACTGCGTCAGCGATAACTGATGCGATGAGTTTAACTGCTCTAATTGCATCGTCGTTACCAGGGATTACGTGGTCGATTTCATCAGGGTTGCAGTTGGTATCGGTAATTGCTACGATAGGGATATTGAGTTTTCTTGCTTCTTTAACAGCGATATCTTCACTAGATGGGTCAACGATGAACATTGCACCTGGAAGATTTCTCATTTCTCTAATACCACCGAGGTTGAGTTCAAGTTTATCTCTTTCACCCTTTAAAAGAGCAACTTCTTTTTTAGGGAGAAGGTCGAATTCACCACTCTTTTCCATAGCGTTTAACTTATTAAGTCTTTCAATTCTTGACTTAATGGTCTTGTAGTTGGTAAGAGTACCGCCGAGCCATCTTGAATTGATATAGAACATACCGCATCTTTCTGCTTCGGACTTAATTGCTTCTTGCGCTTGCTTTTTGGTGCCTACGAAAAGAATAGACTTACCTGCTTTAACGGTTTCAACTACGAAAGGATATGCGTCCTTTTCGATAAGTTCAACGGTTTGTTCAAGGTTGATAATGTGAATACCGTTTCTTTCACCGTAGATATACTTTTTCATCTTCGGATTCCATCTTCTGGTTTGGTGACCAAAATGCACGCCTGCTTCGAGTAATTGCTTCATTGAAATTACTGCCATAATAAATACCTCCGTTTATTCCTCCCCGTACGCTTTTGCTCGGCAACCACGATAATTGAATAGATTTTTATCGCACGATAAGCCGTAGTCGTAATCGGGTGTGAATTTTAGCGAGTATAATTTTAACATAAACAAAGTTTAAATGCAAGAATTTTTACACACTAATTGATTTTAAAAGGCAATTTTTGCCGATTATTTTGCAATAAATAGGTTTTCACCATCGCCGTCCACCGTAATTACGCTACCTGCAGGTGGATTTGAACGAATAATTTCTTTAGCGAGCATACTTTCGATATTTCTTTCGATAAAGCGCTTAAGTGGTCTAGCGCCGAAATTAGCGTCATACCCACCGTCCACGATAACCTTTTTAGCGCCGTCTGTTACTACTAAAGTAATTTGCTTTTCGGCAAGCCTAGTCGAAACACCGTTTAAAAACAAATCTACAATCTTGCCGATTTCACTTTCCGTTAACGGTTTAAAGAAAACGATTTCATCCAAACGATTTAAAAATTCAGGTCTAAAACGGGCTTTAAGTTCAGCCGTAACTTGTTCTTTTGCGCTAGAAGATATTTCGCCGTTTGACGATATGCCACCAAGTAATGCGTGTGCACCGATATTGCTAGTCATAATGATTACGGTGTTTTTAAAATCTACCGTACGGCCCTGTGAATCAGTTATTCTGCCATCGTCTAGCACTTGCAATAAAATATTGAAAACGTCGGGGTGAGCCTTTTCAATTTCGTCAAAAAGTATAACGGAATACGGTCTGCGCCTAACGGCTTCGGTAAGTTGGCCACCGTCTTCAAACCCCACGTAGCCTGGAGGAGCGCCTATGAGACGAGAAACACTAAATTTTTCCATATACTCTGACATATCTATTCTAACGATATTTTTTTCGTCGTCGAAAAGCGTTTTAGCCAAAGTCTTTGCTAGTTCGGTTTTACCAACGCCCGTAGGCCCTAAAAACATAAATGAACCTATCGGCTTATCAGGGTCGGCTATACCTGCCCTAGAACGCAAAATAGCATCACTAACACGGGCAACGGCCTCGTCTTGCCCAACCACACGCTCGTGTAAAACTTCTTCTAAACGCAATAATTTTTCACGCTCACCCTCCATAAGTTTTGCTACGGGAATACCCGTTTTACGAGCCACTATTTTTGAAATATCGTCTTCGGTCACTTTGCTTTTTACCATACCGCCGATATCTTGAGAAGAACTTTCAACCTCTAAAAGTTGTTTTTCAAGCGACGGAATAACCGAATATTTAAGTTCGGCGCAACGGTTTAGATCGTAATCGCGCTCGGCTTTTTCCATTTCAGCCTTGGCGTTATCTAACTGCTCTTTAAGTTCGCGAACTTTAATAAGCGATTGCTTTTCGCCGGTGAGTTTTTCTTCCATAACAGCGTATTTTGCCTTCAAATCTTCAAGTTCGGATTCTATTTTTTTAAGTTGTGATTTTGAAATTTCGTCAGTTTCCTTTTTTAACGAAGTTTGTTCTACTTCACATTGAATAATTTTGTGCTTAATTTCATCCATCTCTTGTGGCATACTATCGATTTCGGTGCGAATCATAGCGCAAGCCTCGTCGATTAAGTCTATCGCTTTGTCAGGCAAGAACCTATCGGTTATATATCTATCCGAAAGGTTTACCGCTGACAAAATAGCGCCGTCGGAAATTTTTACACCGTGAAAAACTTCATACCGCTGTTTTAAGCCCCGCAATATAGAAACGGTATCGTAAACGGTAGGTTCTTCAACTAAAACGGGTTGAAAACGCCTTTCTAAAGCAGGATCTTTTTCAATATACTTGCGGTACTCGTCTAAAGTGGTTGCCCCAATACAATGCAATTCACCACGAGCAAGCATAGGCTTTAATATATTGCCTGCATCCATAGCACCGTCAGTTTTACCTGCCCCTACGATAGTGTGTAATTCGTCGATAAATAAAATTATCTTGCCGTCACTCTTTTTAACTTCAGATAAAACGGCTTTTAAGCGTTCTTCAAATTCACCACGATATTTAGCGCCGGCAACGAGAGCGCCCATATCGAGAGAAAAAATAGTTTTTCCCACGAGTGACGCAGGTACGTCGCCTTTTACTATACGAATAGCCAAGCCCTCTGCAATTGCCGTTTTTCCCACACCTGCCTCACCGATAAGAACGGGATTATTTTTTGTTTTGCGTGAAAGTATTCTGATAACGTTTCTAATTTCACCATCCCTACCGATAACGGGATCTAACTTATTATCTTTAGCCCTTTGGACTAAATCGTAGCCGTATTTTTTAAGAGCGTTGTAAGTATCTTCAGGATTTTGGTCGCTTACTCTTTGCCCACCACGTACTTTTGAAAGCGCCGATAAAAAACTTTCTTCGGTTACTTGCGAATTTTTAAGCAAATCAACGACCTTGCTATCACCTTTTTGCAAAATAGCAATAAATAAATGTTCGACAGAAATAAAATCGTCTTGCATATTTTTTGCCAAATCTTCAGCAATCGAAAACACTTCGTTTAAGTTACCACCTAAATAAAGCCCGTTTACGTTTGCAATTTTCGGTAAAGTTGAAATAAGTTTTTCAGTTTGCGCTTTAAGGCTTATTAAATCGATTGATAATTCTCCCGATAAAATTTCAGGAATAAGCCCGTCTTCTTGACTAATTAAAGCGTGTAATAAATGCGCCTCGGTTATTTGTTGGTTGCCGTAAGTAAGAGCGCACTTTTTTGCGTCTTCTATCGCATACAAAGATTTTTGAGTAAATTTGTCAAAGTTCATAATCTACCTCCGTGGATAAATTCCGTTAGCACTCTAATGTGTCGAGTGCTAATTCACTTACTATTATACACCGAATTTTAGCACTGTCAAGCAAAGAGTGCTAATTTTTAAATTTTTTTTGAAATTTCCCATACCCACTTGAACTATGGTAAAAATTATCGTATAATGTTACTTAACAAAATTATTGACAAAAAGTGGGGTTTTTAAAGTGTTTATTTGGATTTTATGTGCATTAATTACAATGGTTTTAATAATTCTTATCGTATTTACATACTTATTCTTTTACGCTTTCGTAAGAAGAAAACAAAAGACTGGTGCAAGTGATACTTTCTTTGGAAACGACGAACTAAAAGGCTTTGAAGAAGTCATAAAAGAAGGCATACGGTATAATGAAACTGAACCATTCGAAAAAGTTTACACTACCTCATACGACGGTTTAAAACTTGCCGGTAAGTATTATAAATGCACGGGTGAGCACAAAGGTACTATTATACTTTTTCACGGATATAGGTCGAGAGGTGTAAGAGATTTTTCCTGCGCGGTAAAAGAGTATCGGGACTTTGGATTAAACGTTTTAATGGTCGATATGCGTAGTCACGGCGACAGCCAAGGCAAACTTATAACCTTTGGTGCAAAGGAACGCTACGACGTAATAACTTGGACTAACTTCTTATTACAAAACTCCCCTGATGAAAAAGTTTTTTACAGTGGACTTTCGATGGGTGGCGCTACCGTACTTATGGCCACGGAATTAAGCCTGCCAAAACAAGTAAAAGGTATCGTTGCTGATTGTGGATTCTCCTCCCCTTACGATATTTTGCGTTGCGTTGCGAAATCAAAGTTTAAAATTAACGGTGGTTTATCAATACCTTTGCTTGGCTTATTCTGTAAAATTATTGGTGGATTTACTCTTAAAGGCGCAAACACTATAAACGCCGTAAAGAACTGCACTACCCCTATTTTATTTATTCACGGCAAAGAAGACGACTTCGTTCCGGCTGATATGTCTGTTAAAGCGTACGAAAGTGCAACTTGTAAAAAACGCTTGCTCCTAGTTGAAAACGCAGGACACGGGACTTCTTACCTACACGCAAAAGAACTCGTTGCTGATGCGCTACGAGACCTTATTAACGAAAATATTTAAAAGTAAAAACCCCTTGCCACTCGGTAAGGGGTTTTATTTTTTTACTTAATTAGTTGTGGTCGTGACAATGGCAATCTTCATTTTCGCAGTCGCAATCTTCGTCTTCAGCCATAGCCTCAACGAACGCGTTGTAAACTTCGTCTAAAAGTTTTTCGTCGGTGATAGGTAAAAGTTCAGAATCTTCTTCACTATCAGCGTTAACGAGTTCAAAAATAACTACGCTTTCGGTATCAACGCCTTCAATTTCTTCAGCAGGTTCAAATGCTGCGTAAATTTTACCGTTATAATCAAGAGTTCCGATAAAGTAGAATTTTAATTTTCTACCGTCGTCTGCTATGAGTTCAACGATTTCTTCATTTTCACAGTCGCAATCTTCTTCACCACAACAATCGCATACCTTGGTCTTTTCTTCCATAATATTCTCCTTAAAAATAAATTACTTGTTTTGATTTCTCCCACGCAAAAAACCTTCTAAAATATAGGTTGCTGCGAGTGCGTCTACGAACTGTTTTCGCTTTTGTCTTGAATAATCTTCTTCAATAAGCGTTCGGTGAGCCTCAATCGTAGTGCAACGCTCGTCCGCCGTCACAACTGGGATAGTAGTGCTTTCACGCAGTTTGTCTATAAAATACTGCGCGCGCGTCGTTTGAATACTTTGGCTACCGTCAAAATTAACTGGCAAACCACAAACGATAGTTGTTACGCTTTTAGTTTTTGCAAGCGCGAGCAGATATTCTATATCCGACTTAAGGTTTTTTCTGTGATAAGTTTCGACAGGCAAGGCGTAAGTATTAAAGGGATCAGAAACGGCAATCCCTATTCTTTTATCGCCAAGGTCGAAGGACATAAATCTTTCCATCGGATTTAAGTATAGCACATTAAAAAAGTTTTTTCAATAAAGTTGGGAGCGATTTTTTTATTTTCGCTCCCAAAAGGTCAATATTTACTTTAACTGGCTTTAAGCCTCTGTCTTTTTAGAAGAAGTTTTTGCAGTTTTTTGCTTTACTTCCTTGCTTAAGTCTTCAATCTTTTTGGTAACTTGTTCTTGACCGTTGACCACGGCCTTTCTCGCCTTAACGGAATTAGCCACTACGAGCATACCACCAAGAGCGCCGATTATAAGACCAAAACAAAATTTTTCGTTCATAATATCGCCCCTTACGCCTACAAAAAACTCGGCGCAATTACAGTATGAGCAATTTTATTAAAAGCATACGCTATTTTTCGAGCAACTTATTAACAACGTCAACGACCACACCGACTGCGTATTTAACTTCTTCTGTCGTGTTGTTTTTGCCAAAAGTAAACCTAACGGTTGAGCGAGCATCTTCTTCTAAAAGCCCTATCGCCGTTAAAGTTTTAGACGGCTCGATACTACCCGACGAGCAAGCCGAACCATTTGATGCGCACACCCCTTTAATATCGAGATTGTATAAAAGCGCGTCACCACTAACGCCCTTAAAGGTTATGTTAGCGTGCGACGGAAGTTTATCTTCTCCACCGTTCACCTTTGCTACCGAAATATTTTTCGTTATGCCTTTAACGAATTCATCTCTTAACTCTTTTACCTTTTGACAATTTTGTTTAGCGCTTGATAACGAAAGTTTAAGCGCTTCAGCAATCCCAACTGCGCCTGCAACGTTACTTGTGCCACCCCTTTTTGAACGCTCTTGATGCCCGCCTGAAAGCAACGGCAAAAGTTTAACGCCATTTCTAACGAATAGCGCACCAACGCCCTTTGGACCGTAAAACTTGTGAGCGCTCATTGAAAGCATATCGATGCCCAAATCGTTGACTTTATAATCAATTACCCCCGTTGCTTGAACGGCGTCAACGAAAGTTATCGCTCCGACGGACTTTGCTATTTTTGCAACTTCTTTGACGGGCTGTATCGTACCGATTTCGTTGTTAGCGTACATACAAACAACCATAATCGTTTCAGCCTTTACAAGCGACTTTAAATGCTCTAAATCAATATATCCGTCGCTAGAAACTTTTATATAGTCTACTTGATAACCGTTAGCAGAAAGTTCATCTAAAGCCGACAAAACGGCAGGATGCTCAAACGGCGACGATATTATATGATTGCCCTTATCTTTATAAGCAATCGCCGTGCTTTTTATCGCCCAGTTATCGCCTTCCGTTCCACCTGAAGTAAAATATATTTCAGACGGTTTCGCACCGATTAGACGGGCAACGGTATCGCGAGAATCGTCCAAAGCGCTAATTGCTTGCCTACCAAAAAAGTGCAAACTGTTGGCATTGCCAAAGCAGTCCGTCATAAAAGGCATCATCTTATTTAATACTTCACCCCTAAGTGGGGTTGTAGACGCGTGATCTAAATATACTTGCTTAATCATAGTTAAATTGTATATCATTTTTCGTTATTAGTCAATACATTTAACCATAAATCAGCGACCGTCAAATCAATTACTTTTTGCCGTGGTACTTGCCTTAAGATAATTTATACCGTTACTTTGCGTTAAAAGAGTTAATCGTTCGACTTCAGATTGAAGCCTAGCGTTTTCACATTTTAAAAACTCGTTCTCCTTTCGAAGTTTAAGCGCTATTTTTTCCACTAAAGAATTGATTTCTGCCTTGACTTCGTTAATAGCGCTTTGCTGAAATTTTTCCTTATAAAAAGTGGGATACTTTTCGCCACGCTCTAATGAAAGTTCATCGGCTAATTCTTCTAAAAGTGGCGTGTTATTTTTAAGCGCGCTACGATATTTGTTTTGATAACGGAGTGCCGTTTTACCGTCCCCACCCGAAAGTTTTAACACGGCTGAACGAGTTGACCGAGTATTTAATCTTTCTTGCATAATCTTTTTCAATAGTTCCCTTTCGCCTTCAGGGGTAAACCTTTCCACTTTACCAGTTTTAAAATCAGTTCCTTTAAGGTATGTTTTCTTAAAGTCGTCATCCTGCTCTGCTTTTTTTGCTATGGCGTAGTAAAGATTTCTAATAGTTCCACCAGACTTTCCAGTTAAAATAGAAAACTCCTTAAAAAGCGTCGTTAAATTTTCGCCTTGCCTATTCTTTATAAAATCAATGAGTTTTATCATAAGTTTATCGTCGTAACCATAAATTTTATTCATACAAAACCTCCTTTTGATAGTGTTATTGACATTACACACCGATTTTATACATATATTATATTATGATTATTTCCGCCCCCGAGCATTCCGTTATTATGATTGACGGTGAAACTAGAGTTTGCAATGGAACAAACTTAAAATTCGACGATAAAAAGTGCGTTACGGTATTTTACCCCGACGATGCGCTTCCTTCTACCGTAGTTTTTGACGGTGAAAAAATTTATAAACCGAAAGAGGTTTTTACAGTACGCTACCCTAATGATATTGCATTGTGTTTTACCAAACGCAAAATTTACCGTGCATTTACGCTAATTGCCCAAAAAAACCTGCAAGGCGTTAGCGCAACCGTTTACGGTGACGGTGGGCTAAAGGTGGCAATTGAAATTCAAAACAATTTTGCTGAAATTTTCTCTTATCCCTTTTATAGTCAAAACGCCGAGGTATATATCGAAAATTTTGGTTATACAGCCGTAGTTTGCGTGTTTTTTACCGACATACAAAAAGCAACGGCTTACCATATTTCGAGTGAAAAAGTCAGCGAAATATATTCTGGCAACTGCAACGAAGTTTTACTAAACAACACTCTAACGATAATAGAAACCGTTAACGATATCGCCCGTCACGAAGTAAAAAGAGAGTTCTCATTTTTTAACGGCGTCAACTCAACAGTTAGCGTAAAACCTATAAACCCTGCCGACTTATACGATTTACCACCAGAAGTTTTATCTGTCGCATTTTTAGAGGAAATAGCAATCGGTGGTAACTGCGATTTTTTTCTAGCGCAAAACCTTAAGGAAAAATCAGATCTTATTCCCGACTATTTAGGCAAATTTATTAAGGTTGTCCCTATGCAAGACGGCATTAACGAGTTGGGGCTTGTATACCCTAGCGATTTTGATGAATACGACTTTATAATAAAAAGATGTAAAGTCGAGTTTGAAAATTACAAAGTTAAAAATATAAAACTACTAGATTAACCCTGTTTAACGCCAAACGGTATCGTGAAAATTGACCATTTATAATTTTTTGCATAAATAAACGCTCCTAAACGGAGCGTTTATTTTTTTACGATTTTTTTAATTTTATTAGGAAAGTATTTTTTAACGTGTTTACCACCTAAACGCTTATAATATTTTTTAAGTGCGTTAAAGTGGTCTTCGCTACGGATAGAGTCAAGTACTACTCTTTTTAAATGGTATAATGCAAACACGTGCCCGTATAAATTTGCGTCAAGTTCTCTTGACGAAAACCAATATTCGTAATCGTCAACTTTGTTTTTACTACGAGATTTTACGATTTTATTCTCCCGCCACTCGTCAATAGTTTTTTTATTTTCAACGGGGTTTAATGCCGTAATTTGACGGTGTTGATAATAGTGTCGCATCTCGTGCGCCATACATTGAACGGCAAAAACGTATTGCAAATGAGAGTCATCATTGCGCACTCTTTTTCTAAACTTATCGTAATCGTAAGCAACAACTGTAAATTTACCCCTACCGTAAAAAGCCATTAAGGCGTCACCTTCTAATTTAGTTTCTTTAAGGTAAGGCTTTCTAGTATAGTCGAAATCGCTTAAACTTCTATTTATTACAGCAATAATCGTTTTAACAAAATCTTTTTTTGAAAATTCATTTTTTCTTTTTTTTGCCTTCATAAAAGCCCCTCGCTTGTAGTACAGTTTTATTATAAGGCGTAATATATGACAGTTTTTGTCATAAATAAAATATTTAATAAATTTTTTAAAATAAAAAGAATAACAGAAAAACACCGTTATTCCTTTTATATCATTAACTTATCGTGCGACAACCGGAGTTTGCAATAATATTATATCGCACAAATTTGTGCATGTCAAGCATCTTGCACAAAAAAGTGCTATAATTTTAGTATGGAAACAAAATCAACGTTAAATTATGGCGAATCACTAAAAGAACACAGGGAAAGATTAGGTTTAAGCCAATCAACCGTCGCTAAAATGATAAATACCTCTCATCAAAATATAAGCAGATGGGAAAGCGGTAAGATTTTACCAAGCATTGATTTTTGCGTTAAACTTGCCGAATTATACTGCGTCACTTTGGACGAATTAGTTGGTCGCGATAAATAAAATGCACTTAATTAAACTGCCCTACAAATTCAATAAAAAAGCACGCTATACTTTAATATAGCGTGCTTTTAATTTGCAAAATATTAAATTACTTGATTAAACGTTACCTGAATTTACAACTGGTTGAGCGTCCTTATTTCCGCACAATACTACTAATAAGTTAGAAACCATTTGAGCCTTTTGAGCGTCATCAAGAACGATAGTTTTGTTTTCAGCAAGACGAGCAAGTGCCATTTCAACCATACCAACTGCCCCGTCTACAATCATCTTTCTAGCGTCGATAATAGCAGATGCTTGTTGGCGTTGGAGCATAACGGCAGCAATTTCAGGTGCGTAAGCAAGGTGAGTTATACGCGCTTCAACGATCTCAATACCCGCTTCGTTTACACGGCATTGAATTTCATCTTTAATTCTATTAGCAACTACTTCAGACGAACCACGCAAACTACCTTCGTCAGCAACGCCGTCACCCGTAGTATCTACGTTAGGCGCTACGTCGTAAGGATAAATACGAACGATATTTCTTAAAGCACTGTCGCATTGAAGTGATAAATATTCCTTATAGTTATCAACGTTAAAAACAGCCTTTGCAGTATCAACAACTCTCCACATAACTGCAATACCTATTTCAATAGGATTGCCTAAACAATCGTTAATCTTTTGACGGCTATTGTTGAGCGTCATAATTTTTAATGAAATTTTATTGCTTGGAACTACGA
Source organism: Christensenellaceae bacterium (assembly GCA_045655805.1). Lineage (GTDB taxonomy): Bacteria > Bacillota > Clostridia > Christensenellales > Borkfalkiaceae > UBA11475. Next base: position 69,561 of record JAZOPZ010000015.1, on the reverse strand, counting down.
CTTCACCAGCCTTGTCAGCGCCAGAAAGGGTTGCTATTATACCACCGGAACTGCTTACGTCGCCACTTTGGTTTAACTTTGTTTTTGACGCAGGGTTAAAACCTACACAGAAAGGGTTTACAAAGTAAAAACCATCCCCCTTAAGCGTGCCTTTGTACTTACCAAAAAGCGTTAAAACTAATGCTTCTTGTGGTTTTAAAACCTTAAGACCTGCAGTACAAACTGCCAACGCAATAGCGCACACCATTGGAATTACAATTAACCCTTCGTGTACGAACACGCCTAATACTACAGCGAGCCCGATACAAGCAAGAATTCCAAAGATAATTAAAAACATAACGGCCATACCGTTCTTTTTATTCGTTAAAATCTTTTCTTCCATACTTTATCTCCTTTATATAATATATTATAACACGAAATTATAATATGTCAAAATTAAAAAGCACCTTAAGGTGCTTTTAATTATTTTTTAATAGTAATGTTTTTTAAGGTAATTCTGTACGCTGATTTTGGAACTTCAACGGTGTCTTGTTGATATTTAGCCGAAGTCCAGCCTTCGTTGGAGCCTTCGTATTCACTAGGATTGAAAATTTCAACGGTTTCTTTAGTTCCGTTATTTTCACTGATAGTGTAAACGCCATCTTTTACCTTTGCTTGATAATCTTCATTATTCAAGATTACGAGTTTAAGAGCGCCGTCTTCTTCATAATAGAACACGTGGAAAGTATCTTTATTTTCAGACTTCCAAGCGTTTTCGTTACCACTTATAATTTTATCTAAAGATTTTACAGAACCTTCATCAATAACGCCGAAAACCGCTACGGTCGTGCTGTTGTTTTGAACGTCTTCAAAACCACCGTTCGTAGGAATAATAATATTGCCGAGCGAACCGGTATCAAAGCCACTGTTGTCAAAACCTGCTTCGATATCCCACCAACGGAAAACGCAAAGGTTTCCCTTGTTTGCTTTAAGGTCAGAACCTAAAGTACCACCTTTAGCAAATTCACCTTTAATAGTAGCAACTTCTTCGTTCATAACAAGATTGCCGTTAGTATCAAACTTGTATTTACCTAAAAGTCTAGCACCGGTACTTAAAACGCTAGACGAATACATAACAGCGCCGTCGTAGTAATCGTTATTAACGAGTTCTTTAAATTGTTTTACGCTTTCAGGCGCTAAATGGCCGTATAAAGTGTAGTTAATTATTACCGTTTCAGCACCAACGGTGAACTCGAATTCAACCTCAACAAAGTCCTTCTTTTTGCAAGCAGTAAGTGAAAAACAGCAAACCACGAGCATAATCAAAGTCAAAAATGCTGTAAAAATCTTTTTCATATAATCTCCACTAAAATGGCTAAAGCCATTTAAATATATTTCCGTTATTATATTTTACTAAAAAAACGAGCGTTTGTCAATGCTTATTTCCACTTTTTAGAAACGCCATAAAAAATGTATGCAAGAATTTTGTCTAAACTAGACAATTAGCAAAAAAATTGCAAAAAAAACAAGGAACGGTTGTCCGTTCCTTGAATTTTCACAAAAATTAGTCGATAGCAGCTTCTGCGCCTGCAGCCTTTAAAGCTTCGGCAATCTTGTCTGCTTCTTCTTTTGAAGCGCTGTCTTTGATAACGCCCTTTTCTTCTACGAGTTTCTTTGCTTCTACTAAGCCAAGACCGGTGATTTCTCTGATTGCTTTGATAACTGCAATCTTGTTGCCACCAACTTCTTTAATAGATACTTTGAATTCAGTCTTTTCTTCTACTGCTGGAGCATCTGCTGCTGCAACACCTGCAACTGCTACTGGAGCTGCTGCGCTTACGCCGAATTCTTCTTCAATTGCTTTTACTAAGTCGTTGAGTTCAACAACTGTCATACCTTTGATTTCTTCAATCATCTTTGCGATATCTGCCATTTTTAATTTCCTCCGAATTTTCTAAATAAATTTTTTGATAGCACGATTAGGCTTGTGCTTCAGCCATCTTGTCTGCAACTGCTTTAATAGCAACTGCAAGACCTCTCGTAAAGTTGCATAAAGTACCTGCGAGCATAGAGTAAAGTTCTGGCTTTGATGGAATTGCAGCGTATGCTTTAACGCCCTTTTCATCAACGTACTTGCCATCAATGTAACCACTCTTAACAGCCATTTTTTCACCGTACTTCTTTGCTGCATCTACTACTTGTTTTGCTGCATCGGTTTCTTCAGCACCAAAAGCAACTGCAGTAGGACCGTTTAAGTCTTGTGTAAAATCAGTTACGTTAAGACCTTCAAACGCTTTTCTAACAAGGGTGTTTTTGTAAACCTTGTATTCAACGTTTGCTTTTCTGAATTCATTTCTGATAGCGGTATCTTCTGCAACGGTAAGACCTGCAAAGTGTACCAACACAACAGACTTTGAATTTTGAATCTTTTCGGTAATATCCGCAACTACTTGCTTTTTAAGTTCAACGTTTGCTGACACTTGTCGTTACCTCCTATATTTTTGTGAAAAGCCTTTCGGCAAACCGTATCTATCGAATATAACGAAAAAACTCTTGACCACGCCAAAGCAATCAAGAGTTAATTACGAAAAACTAAATACTGATTACCTCGGTCGGTGGGCTATTGCCCTTTACGTTAGACACCGACTGTCTACGGTTATTCAATTACACGGTAATTTTATCATTGACAATAACTTTTGTCAAACGATTTCACCGCATTTTTGTTTTTAATTTGCAAAGCCTTGTTTTAGACTTTATTTTTAAGGCGAAAACCTTAAGAATTAGATTTTAGCAGCGAGTTTGATGCCAGGGCCCATGGTGCTAGCAACTGCAACGCTTCTTAAATATTGACCTTTAGCAGCGGCAGGTTTTGCCTTGATAATAGCGTCGATTAAAGCGTCGTAGTTTTCCATAAGTTTTTCAGAACCGAAACTCTTCTTGCCGATTGGGCAGTGGATAATAGCGTTTTTGTCAAGTCTGTATTCAACTTTACCTGCTTTGGTATCTTTAACAGCCTTTGCGATATCCATAGTAACGGTACCTGATTTTGGGTTTGGCATTAAGCCTTTAGGACCTAAAATCTTACCAATTCTACCAACGATACCCATCATATCAGGGGTGGTAATAATTACGTCGTAATCAAACCAGTTTTCTGTTTGAATTTTTTGAACCATTTCTTCAGCGCCTACGAAATCTGCGCCTGCTTCACGAGCGATGTCTGCTCTTTCACCTTTAGCAAGAACTAAAACCTTTACGTCCTTACCGGTACCGTTAGGTAATACGATAACGCCACGAACTTGTTGGTCTGCTTGTTTTGGGTCAACACCGAGTTTAACGTGTAATTCAATGGTTTCATCAAATTTTGCCTTTGAAGTAGCAACTACTAAATCCATTGCTTCTTTGGCATCATATAATTTTGCTTTGTCGATAGTTTTAGCGCTATCAACGTACTTTTTTCCGTGTTTCATTTAAAAATCCTCCTTGTGGTAATGACGAGTGCACCCACTCTCCCACCAAATATTAAACCGTTAGTCTACTACTTCAACACCCATACTTCTTGCTGTACCAGCAATCATGCTCATAGCAGCGTCGAGGTCGTGTGCGTTAAGGTCAGGCATCTTAGTTTTAGCAATTTCTTCAACTTGAGCCTTCGTAATCTTTGCAACCTTCGTCTTGTTAGGCGCAGCCGAACCGCTGTTAAGACCGCAAGCCTTTTTAATAAGAACTGCTGCCGGTGGCGTCTTTAATACGAACGTGAATGAACGGTCTTGATAAATGGTCATTACAACCGGAATAATCAAACCTGCTTGGTCTTGAGTTTTTGCGTTAAATTCTTTTGTAAAACCAGGGATGTTAATACCGTGAGGACCTAAAGTCGAACCCACAGGAGGGCCCGGAGTTGCCTTACCAGCTGGTAATTGCAGTTTTACAATCGCAGTAACTTTCTTTGCCATTTTTCCTTCCTCCAATTATGTGGTTATAACGTAACGTCCGCTTTAAATATTATTTGACGTTACTCCCACTTATTTAAACAATAATATATATTACTGTTCTTGACTGTTTTCTTCCGCAGGTTGTTCAACCACAACGGAAATCTTTTTAACTTGAACGTAGTCGAGTTCAACTTCGGTTACCCTACCGAACATTTCTACGCTTGCTTTTAATTTTTGAGTTTCGTCGTTCATAGAAACAATTTTACCAGAGAACGATTCAAGTGGACCGGTAATAATCTTAACTTCGTCACCAACAACGAAATCAACGTCAATAGCGATTTTTTCAAGTCCTAAACGCAAAACCTCGTCGTTAGTAAGAGGCATTGGTCTACCTTGTGGGCCTACGAAACCCGTTACACCAGTGATGTTAGTTATAAGATACCACAAATCGTTGGTAAAGTGCATCTTCAAAAAGATGTAGCAAGGAAACTTTTTCCTTTCAAAAATCTTCTTTTTGCCGTTTGCCTTTTCTTCCATCGTTTCTTCGGTAGGAATAGATATTTCACAAATCTTGTCTTGAAGGTTATTGTTTTCAATAATCTTTTCAAGGTTTGCTTTTACCATTGCTTCGTATGCCGAATAGGTATGGATAACGTACCACTTAAGGTCTTGTGATTTAACTTCTTGCGACATACTTGCTCCTTAATTACCGGTTAACCAACGAAGTGCGATAGAAAGTGGCCAATCGAATAATGAAATGCACACTAAAAATACGAGCACTACCGCGATAACGACGCCCGTTTGTTTAACAACCTTTGGAAAAGTTGGCCAAGAAACTGATTTAAGTTCAGACCACATTTCCTTTAACTTTCTGCCAATTTTAGCAAAAAAGCCGTTGCCTTTTTTCTTGCTCTTCTTTTTATCGTTTGCTTTAATAGCGTCTGCTTTAGAATTTGCGTTTACGCTTTCAGCCGATAACTTCTTGTTGTCTTCCATTATAATACCCCCGCAATTTTGCAACCGCTTGCAAAAAAACTAACCTTATTTGCTTTCCTTATGAGCGGTATGTTTTTTACAGAATTTGCAGTACTTTTTAATTTCGATTCTGTCAGGGTCGTTTTTCTTATTCTTGAACGTATCGTAGTTTCTTTGTTTACATTCGGTACAAACTAATGTGATTTTGTTTCTTGCGCCTTTTGCAGCCATGATTTCACCTTCTGAATTCCAAAAAATTACACCCCGCCGAAGCCAGAGTGCTTTTCAATTCTAACAAATGTACTTTTGTTTGTCAAGGATTTTAACGAGTTTTTACTGCTTTTTTCAATTTTTTCATTACTTTTTTATATAAATATAACGCGCACACAAGATTTAGTGTGTGCGCGCCTATTTTTACACAATTAATTTACGGCGATTAAATAAATTTTGTAACTTGATCAACCGATTTACGCGATTTTTCACGCAAAAAGTCATCCTCTGATGGTTTACCAACCGCGATTACCAACTTAAGTTCAGTTTTTTCAGGCAACGAAAGTGACTTTTTTATCGCTTCTTTATCAAACATCCCCATAATGCAAGTACCAAAACCCAAATCCCTTGCACATAAAGTTATAAAAGCCGTAACGATACCAATGTCGTTGTCGGCAAAATAACGGCTACCTAAAACTTTAGTAACTCCTTCTAACAACTTTGGTTCACGCTGTTCAATAACGATAAACGCTCCCACCTTGTCTACGAATTTATTAAACCCAAACTTTTTGCACGCCGTAGCAACTTCTTTAACCTTATCTTGCGAATAAACCGCCGTAAACGCCCAAGGTTGTGAATTACACGCAGACGGCGCTAAAATTGCCCCGCTAATGATTTTTTCAAGGTCATCACGCGAAACGGGCTCGCCCGAATACTTACGACAACTTTGTCTTTGTTTTACAACTTCTAAAAATTCCATAGCAAACTCCTTTACTCAAATATTTTAGCACATTTAACTACGATTTTCAATCGCTGTAAACAATTTTTTCGCTTTTTCCTAATAAATAATCGCAACATTCACCAACCGTTGCATAAATGGGGCAATCCGAAAGGTTTTTATCTAAATCTAATTGAGTTATAACGGCGTTTTTACCAAGAATAACTACTTCGTTAAACTTATTTTTATCTAGCAACGCAACCACTCTTTTTATGCTCGTTTCGGGTAGAACGGCACATCTTTTTACTTCGACGCCCCTTAAAAGTGCCTTTTTAGAAAGTCCAGAAAACACCTTTTGATAGGTCTTTTTATCCGATTTATTAAAAGCACCGACCACGATAAAAGATGCAAAAAATAATAGCGAAAAATTAATCTCTGCAAAAGTCGTCGCTTTAAAGCAAACCACGATAAAAGCCGTAAACAAAAAAAGAGCGATAGAAAAACCGGTAACCTTAAAAAGCCACTCTCCATTTTTGCCAAAACACTCGTTAAAACACGCCGATAAAATCCTTCCACCGTCAAGTGGTTTTGCAGGCAATAAATTGATTAAGCCGAGCGCCAAATTGCTTTCGAATAAGACTTGAGTGTAAGGATAACTTTGCGGAAAAAACCACCAAAGCGCAGTAGTCAAAACGGCAATAAGCACGCTCGTTAACGGGCCTGCTAAAAGTATTGCAAACTCATCCTTAAAACGCAAACCGTCAAAGTCGCCCGATATAGTTGCACCGTAAGGCATAAGCGATAAATTTGCTAGCGAATACCCGTTACCAACTGCAACGAAAGCGTGACCTAGTTCGTGAAAAAGCGCAGACAAAGTACAGACGGCAAACTGTAAAAACCTACCGCATATAGCGTAATAAATACCAAACGCAAAAAAGAGGGGGTGCAGAGAAAAGTTAAAATTATCTTTTCTATCAGCAACCCCTTTCGTCAACTTATTTTTTAACTTAAAATATCCGTTCATTAGGCAGGCGAATTATCACTCGTGGTAGCGTTCCACGATACCGTTCCACCCGAAATGTCGTAATCAGTAATAAGTCCTTCCGAAGAATACAAGCAAACGGTATAACCTTCGCCAAGACTGTAACCTACTGGGATTTTACCGTAAACGCCGTCGCCTTCAGCCACATACGAATAGTCCAAACCTTCAATCACCGTCCTAAAATCTTCGCCGTGAGTAATCTCAAGCGAATACTTACCGTCAGCGAAAACGACCTTACTTACCGTGCCGTCGGTAGAGGAATAAACCGAGCCTTTGTTAGCAACGCTCATAACGCCGTTATCAACTGTAATTGCAGACGGCATAAGGCACGGCAACCCTGCTTGATAATCGTCGTATTCTTTAACCGTTTGTTGAACGGGAGCAAAAACTTCGCCAAAATACGCGGTTAGTCCTAAACTGTCCGTTAAAATTCCTGCGCCGAGCGTTGCAACTGCCAGCACCACCACGGCAACTACGCCTATAATAATTCTCTTTTTAAGCGAGAACACTCCGCCCCTAACCTTTGGTAAAACGGACTTTTTACTAGTTTCGGGTTCTTCTAATTCAAAGTCGTTTTCGCTTACCGTAGAAGTATTTTTCGCAACTACTGAATTTAAAAAATCAGCGACTTCTTCTTGACTACTTTGAGTAGGCTGATCCTCTTTTTCGGTTGCTGACAAACTGTCGTTTACTTGCGCAATGACGACGCTTTTAATTTCTTCAGCCGACGGTTTTTTCTTGCGAGTGCGCTTTTTTGGCGCAGGCATACTCGTTACCGTGCAAGTATTGACGGGTATTTCAATCATATCGGCGTAATTTATTTGTTCGTTATCGTTCATAATTTCCCCCTGCAAGTTGTATTACAGGAAAAATATATGTATCGACTGCGCTTAATATTACTCATTTTACCGTTATTTTTAATCGGAATTTATCAATTATTGCCGTTATTTGTGTTTTGCTCCCTTACCGTGAAGCGAAGACAATATCCCACCCGAAAAATCAGTAACCAAACTGTTTTTACGATTATTACAAGTTTTTGCTGTTTCTACCCACTCCGTTAAAAGTTCCGTAAACACGCTAGGCTCATTACCGAATAAATAGTAAGACAGCGAACCAGGCACGGAATTTATCTCATTAAGATAGACTTTAGAACCGACGACTAGATAATCAAAACGCATAACCCCACTCGTTGCAAGAGTTTTGTAAATTTCAGCCGTAACGGACTTTATTTTGTCGGCAATTCTTTTAGGTATCTTTGCTGGAAATTCTCTTTCGCCGTCCGAATACTTATCCCTAAAAGTTAAAAACTCGGTTTTTGGCAAGGGTTTTTCGCACTCTGAAACCATAATCTTGTCGGCGTTTTTATAAACGGCGCAGTTAATTTCGGTAGCCCCTTGTAAAAATTCTTCAATCAAAACGCAATCGTCATAACGCAAAGCGTTCATCACGGCAACGGTCAAAGAGCGCAAATCTTTTACCACCTTAACACCTATGCTTGAACCTAAAGAGTTTGGTTTTACAAGCATAGGATAACCGAAAAGTTCTTCAGCACTCATTGCGCATTGACCGACGCTATCGCCACTGTTAACGGCTATATGCCGTGCAAAATTAGCCTTTCCAGCAAGTCTTTGCTTGGTTTGAAGTTTATCCATAGTTAAAGAGCCAGCAAAAACCGACGGTGAAACAAACGGTATCCCCGAAAACGCCATAATCCCTGCAAGTGAACCGTTTTCACCCAAGCCACCGTGACAACAATTTATAGCGCTATCAATTTTTAAATATGGTTTTAACTTGTTTTTCCTTTTTATGTAGAGAGTTCGGTCGCTAAAAAGCAAAACAACCTGATTTAAACTTTCCGCCGAAAAACTCTTGTAAAAATCCAAATCGGCAAGGCTGTCGCCCGTGTAGGCGATATTATCCGCCGAAAGATAAATAGGTACGGCGTTATACCGTTTTTTATCTAACGCATTTAAACAAGTTACGCCCGTGATGACGGAAACTTCTCTCTCGCACGAACGACCACCAAAAATTACTGCAATATTTTCCATAATAAAAAGCACCTCCGTTTTTTTGCTCACTTTGGTGCTTTAAAAATTTTATCTTTAGTTTTTAGTTATCGTATAGACAAATTAGTTATAAATGTCAGGCAAGTCATTTTCAAACAAAACGATATCGCCTGCTTGCAAAATTTCACTCACAAACTTTTTAGCGTCGATAAAGTTTGGTTTGTATGCAATATTTTCCTTATTGCCACCTTCGTCAACAAACCCGTTTATAATCGCCTCTGCATTATGCTTTGCCGAAATTACGAGTTTATCACAGGAAGTTGCGAGTTTTTTACCAATTTCGTAATTAGTTTGATATTGATCGTGCCCAAGTTCTACTATACCAGGCGTTACGACAATTTTTCTACCGTCAAACTGCGCAATAGTATCAAGAGCGCATAAAAAGCCGTCGGTATTAGAGTTATAACTGTCGTCTATAAGCGTTACACCCTTGTTATTCGGCAATACTTCAAGACGATGTTTAACGCTGTGCAAACGAGTAATACCACAAGCGATTTCAGAAAGGGATAGTCCCACTTTATACGCCACCGTCGCCGACAGCATAATATTGTTTACCGAGTGTTTACCGATAAGCGTAGTTACACATTGAACAACTTCTTTACCATCGGTAATTTTAAAAGTCGTACCGTCGGAAGTTGTTTTAATATCGAGCGCCGATAAAAGTTCACCGTTGCCGTTTGCTAAATACTTTTCACCGTTAAACTTCTGCGAAAGTTCACTACTTAATCGGTTGCTCACGTCAAAAAACGCTTTTCCGTCTAACGGAAGATTTTCAAAAAGTTCGTACTTGGTTTTTTTGATGTTATCAATATTCTTAAAAGTTTCTAAGTGTTGTGAATTAACGCCCGTAAGCACGGCTATGTTAGGTTGAACGATTTTTGAAAGTTCGCTAATGTCACCAACTTCACGCGCGCCCATTTCAGCAATAAATACGTCGTGCGTGGCGTCAAGTTTTTTAATAGCCAAACTTATGCCTAATGGTGTATTGTAGGACGCAGGCGTAGCCAAAACCCTAAATTTTACCGAAAGCAAAGTCGATAAGATTTCTTTAACCGAAGTTTTGCCAAAACTTCCCGTAATGCCAATTTTTATTAAATTACTTTCCGCCAACTTTTTACGAGTAATTTCAATATAACGGCGATTATTTATCTTTTCAAAAGGTCTATTTATACCGTACGCCACCAATAGTAACAACGGCGCAAGCATAGGCATAAACGATAAAAGCGAAAACTTAAGCACGTCAAAAATCTTTCCACCAGCGCCGTCAAAAATATTACTAAACGCCGTCAAAAAACAAGTAGCCCCAAGCATAACCGCAAACAAAACGATAACGTAAGTTAAAATTTGCCGGAGCATTCTGCGAGTAATTTTGAGCGAGATTTTTACGTTTACGCTACTTTCCGTATGAATATACGCGCAAATAAAAAACACAGGCGCTATAAAACCAAAGTAAGGTGCAAGCCACTCTGGCACGATATCAACAAAAGTAATACCTATAACCGTATAACACAAAAAAGATAAAAGAGATAAAAGCATTATTCTTGCACGGTAAGGATTTCTTTTACTATAAAGCCACCTGTAATATCTATGCCCACGGTACCCAAGTTGTTGCAACGCAAGTAAAAACTTGCCCGATGCAAAAAGCATAAGCAAAGTATACCCACCGGCAATTATTAAACTAGCGTAAAAGTCTTGTATATTCATAAATCTTCCCCTAAATTATCCGTAAAAAAAGATAAGGTTTCACTACAAAATAGGTACGGTCTATCAACGAAAGCAAAATGCCCTGCGTTTTGTAAAACCTTAAGCCTACTACCCTTTATGTACGCGTTATATTTGCGCCCATAATAAAGTGGTGTTTCAGTATCATTTTCACCCATCAAAATAAGCGTTGGAATTTGAATATTTTTAGCGTACTCGTCTAAATATTCGTTAACAATTTTTATAAAACTTTGGCGCATCACGGGCGATAGCGCCCTATAGTCAGGCGAATAAAACCTTTGTTTTTTATCGTCAGACAAAACACCCTTAAACAACTTAAAAAACTTTCTTTTTACGGCTTTTTTAAGTGAAAATCGTGGTTTTAGCCCTGCAGGTCCCGTAAGCACCAGTTTTGCAAACGGTTCATTTTCACGATACCGTTCACCTGCAAACTTGACTGCGACACGAGCGCCAAAACTATGCGCCACCACGAAAGGCTTGCCTAAAGAGTGTTTGTATATATACTCTTTAGTTTCGTTAATATAGTCGTCTAAAGCGTAGGGATAATCCATGCCCTTATTGTTGCCAAACCCTTTAAAGTCAAAGGCGTGAACCTCGTAATACTTTTCAAAAAATCGCATTTGATATAAAAAGGCGTTTTTATCCGACAAATAGCCATGCAAAAATAGTACGCTTTGTTTTTCTTTTGCACTGAAAGCATTTTGACAGTCTATATTACACCCCTAATTAAAGTGATTTTTGCATTATTATTGCGGTTTCCATACCGTAATAATTTTTGCGTTCAGCGATATTAACAAATCCTAACGATTTGTATAGTTTAATTGCTGAAGAATTACTTTCTCGCACTTCTAAAAAGCAAGTTTTAACACCGTCAGCAGATAGGGCGTCAAATGCTTTTTGCAATAAAGTTCTAGCAATACCCATACCACGAGCAGACTTCTTTGTAACGACAAAGTAAAGTTCCCTCTCGTCAAGCACGCCACCAAAAGAGCAAACGCTTAAAATTTCGCCGTTATCTTCGGCAATCAATCCCAAAAAGCCCTCCGTTTGGTATGAACTTTTTATCATATCGAAAGTCCAACTATCGATAAAATTTTCAGCCGTCATTTTTGCTACAGCGTCCAAATCGTGAAGTTCAATTTTTCTAACTATCATCGACCTTCTTCCGCCTGCGATTTTCTAATGTAAAGTGGTTCGATTCGCGATAAATCGTCGGTTGCGTTTTCATAAAGGGCGTTAACGGCGTTTATCAAGCCTTGCACTCTATCCACTTTTTGGCTATTCACAGCCAACTCGTCAGCCGTTACCACGGAATATTCTAATGACAAATTCGCTAAAGTTTCAGCGTCGATAAAGCAAGGTTTTAACGAAACTTTGCTATCAGTATAACCACAAGCGTAGTAATTGCCGTGTTTTGCGTCGATAACTGCCAATACTTTGCCCGACGGTTTATTATATGCAAGCGTATCGAAAGCCGTGACTGCAAGCGCCTTGACCTTTGCCGAGAAACATAATGCCTTAACGGTTGAAACACCTATTCTTATACCAGTAAAAGAGCCAGCGCCCGTCACGCAAGCGATAAAGTCAAGTTCTTCAAGAGAAACGCTCGCGTCAGTTAAAACCTTTTCTATCGCCGGCATAAGCGAAACCGAGTGTTTCGTCCCACAGTTTTCGCTAGCGTTTACTATTAAATTTTCACCGTTTCGTAAAACGACAGTAAGATGCGACCCACTAGTGTCAATTGCTAAATATCTCATAACCACCATCAAAAACGGTCAAGTTTGACGATACCGTTTGCCGTAAAACTCGCCCGTTATCTTTCTATTGTAATTTCTCTACCGTTTTCGGAAGTCTTTTTTATAGTTAATTTTGTAACCTTATCAGGCAAGGCGTCGCTTATATTTTCAGACCACTCTATAACGCAAATATCGTTGCCGTAAAAATAGTCGGTAAGCCCTAAAGCCTCGGCATCTTCCCCACAAGAAAGCCTATAACAATCGTAATGGTAAAGCCTGTCGCCGTACACGTTTAAATAGGCATAAGTAGGGCTAGTAACTTCGTCGTCAATATCTAGGCCTTTGGCAAGCCCTTTAACGAAAGTCGTTTTACCTGCCCCCAAATCGCCCGACAATAAAATCACTTCTCCGTCCGATAAAGTTTTAGCAAATTCCATTGCGAAAGATATAGTTTCTTCAGCGGAATTGCTGGTAAATTTTTCTATCATCTAAATACCTTTAACTGTTTTGTAAATTTATTCTCTTAAACAACGCCGAAACGCGCTTATATAAAAGTAGCGTTATAAAACTAACAGACACGGCTTTAATTATATTGAACAATATTAAAAGCCACCAAGTCATCGCAAAAAATTCTTTCACGCCGAACCCAAAAATTGACCCACCAAACATAAAAGCAAAGAACGGATAGTTTATAAATCTATTAACCAAAAGCGCTACGCCTATTTGCAATAAACTACCTATCGCCAAAGTTATAAGTACAACTTTAATGCCCTTTCGTTTGGTGTAAACGGTCGTCGGCACAATTACGTAAGCGAGCGTCATAATCACGTTAGCAAGTTCACCCACACCCATAGTAGTACCTACGGGTATATGTAACGCCTCTTTAATAATGGTAATTATAATTGCAGGGAGCGGTCCGTACATAAACCCCGCCAAAAGAATAAACACGCAGGAAAAATCAAGTTTTAAAAAACTAGCGGGCGTCGCTGCAAAGATAGGGATTTCCAAAAAATAGGTAGCGTAAGCAAGTGCCGTAAACACAGCCATGCCAGCAATATTTTTCGTGGTGAAAACCTTTTTCTTGCCAACGGTATTCGCCGAAACTTCAAATTGTTCTTCCATAATAAACCTCCAAAAAATTGCGCCAAAGGGCGCAAAAAACTTTTCTCATCCGGACTATACCGTCGGTCTCGGAATTACACCGAATCGTGCTAACGCTCGCAGACTATAACTGCCGGTCGGGATTTACACCCTGCCCCAAAGATATATTGAGTTTATTACAAACGGCAAATTAAACGCTATATTTACAAATATTTTTAATATTCTTACCCTTTTTAAGTTTAAGTTTTAAGTATGAAAAACTTTCCCTTTTTGTGTGGTTTATTTAACTTTATATTGCTGTTTGTCTTGTGTTTTATATTGGTTTTCGGCTTAAAAAGCCTTTTGATGTTTTTAGGGTTACTGCCTCCGACCGTAGTGAAATCTTCACCCCCGCCTGCAAAGCCTAAAAAACGCCCACCTTTAAAAACGCTAACTATAAACCCCGACGATTACGACAGAATTTACGTCAAACGAAAAAACCAAAACAGTTAGGCAGTTCGCAAAACGAACTATTCTTCGTCGGCAAACTTAACTACGTTATGTTCGTCTGCCCACAATTTTTCAAGGTTATAAAAAACCCTAGTTTCGTCGTTAAAAACGTGTAACACAACGTCGCCGTAATCAATAACAGCCCATCTCCCCTCGCGAGTACCTTCGCGACGAAGTGGCGCTAAATCTTGTTTGTCGAGTTCTTCTTCAACATACTCGGACAACGCCTTAACGTGTGGCGAAGACTTTGCCGTAGCAATTACGTAATAATCTGCAACGATAGTTTTTTCCGAAATATTTATCATAGTAACGTCCAAAGCCTTACGGTCGGACAATATTTTACAAATCTTTTCAGCAAGTTCTTTTGAAGTCATAATTCACCTTTTAATTCTGTTTTTATTTTTTATGTAATAGTCGTAAGAGTTACGAGTTTCACCAAAAAGTTCGTAACCTTTTTGTTCTAAATGTTTAATTTCTTCAGCCAAGCACTCCACGAACGCCGTATCTAAATCTTTTGTATAGAAAATCTCTCTCAACCTTTCAACTCCGTCGTAATCACGACTTTCTTCAACCATATCGGCTGAAAATATAAGTTTGCCAAGTTTAGTCATCGGCGCTTTTGCCGTAGTGTGATATCTTACAGCGTCTAAAATATCTCTATCAGTTATGCCAAGTCTAGTTTCCATAATATGCGCGCCGAGATACGCGTGCACTACTTGTTTTGGTATGCCTTTATAAGTAAAACCTTCAACCGTATCAGGGTCAATATTTTTAGCAACGTCGTGCAAAATTGCAGCAACGATTACTTTGTCGGTATTCATACCCTCTTGGCTAGCCTTTTTCATTGCTGTTGCAACAACGTTTGCAGTATGCCTCATCCTATCTGGCGTCATAACGTCTTGCAAATACGAAAGATACGGATTGCCCTCGAATATACCGTTTTGATAAATATACTCTTCAACAGCCTTCGGAACTAATCCGTTAAGTGGCAACCTTAAACTAGAATACAATCTAACTTTCGTAGCAGAAACCGTACCACCCACGTGATTTAACTTAATGTAGTTTTTACCGAAACGCTTTTTGAAACTTTTAGCCTCTGCTTCGTAAGAAATATAATCGCCAAAACGCTCAACCACCACGATTTCAGCATTTTTAGTTATAATATCGGGATTTTTCCAATCCTTAAACTTAACCAAACTGTCCCCACCGATAATGAGATACAAAGTGTCTTTAGGAAAGAACTTTTTGAACTGCAAAACAGTTTCATAAGTGTAACTGTCGCCTTGTTTTGTTAATTCATAATCGCTGATTATAGCATCCGTATCTTGAAAGGCAAGTTTAATCATCTCAAGACGAGCACTAGGCGAAGTAACTTTAAGCGTCTTTTTAAATGGCGAAACCTTTGCCGGCACGATATAAAGCCTATCAAGACCAAGTTCTTGCTTTGATGCAAGCGCCATATTTATATGTTCGTTGTGAATAGGATCGAAAGACCCACCGAAAATACCAATCTTCATAAAAACTCCATTTTATGCTTTGCATAAACTATGCAAAAATCAACGAGCGTTGTTTTTAGAACATTATAACACGATTTTCGATAATTTTCAACGGTTTTTTTGTTATAACAAAAAATTTAAAGGGAATAACCCTTTATTATGAAAACTTTAACAATTTCTGCCATACTTGATACTATTTTTTACTTTTTATGCTCTTTTGCAATAGCGTTCGTAGTGTTAAGATATTTTTTGCCGTTAACACCCACTTATATACTTTCCATTTGGTTTGCGATAACGATTTCTCTAATGGCGTTTTTTAGACTAAAAAACAAGTCGCAAGCAAACGCCTTAACCAAAAAAGAAGACGCTTTACGAAAAAAAATCATTGGGCAACTTTGCTTTTTAACTAAAAACGACCAAGCCGACGAATTTTATAAAGCGTTAATTATAAGTGGTAATAAAGTAAAGAAAATTTCGTCTGGACTTATAGTTGACGGCAACTACGCTTTGTATACGGCGTTTACTTTTAACGGATTAACTCCACAAGATTTAGCCGACATAAAACGCAAAGATAAAAGCAACCTGCCTATCACGGTTTACGCCACTGAATTTGACGAAAAAACTACCGAGTTTGCAAAAATGATTAACTTTACGATAAAAAACGGCGTTGATGCCTACGCTCTTTTTAAGTCCGCCAACTACTACCCTGAACTTAAAGTGGAATTTGCTGAAACAAAGTCAAGCCTAAAAAAACTAATGAAAAACTTTTTCAATAAAAAACACGCAAAATCATTTGCGTTGTCTGGTTTTTCATTGTTATTTTTGTCTTTTTTGACGCCTTTTAAAATTTACTATATTGTATTAGGCTCGATTTTAACGATTTTTGCAATTTTGTCAAAATTCTACGGAACTAAAAAAACGAAAAATGATACTTTTTAAAAAATTTGCCGTTTTTTTAAATCCAAAAATAAAGAATTTTTGCAAAATATAAAATTTTTTGTTTATAACAACAACGATAAAAAGCCACCACCGAAACAGTCGGTGGTGGCTTTATTTGGGTTACATACCAAATCTTGCCATAAGTGAATCAAACATGCCCGTACCAAGACCAATTGCGCCAAAAATAACGCCTAAAATAAGCGTAGCAATGCACAATCCTAAAAAAGCACGCGCGTAATTCCTTCTAGCAATATTTGTATCGTCTGCCGAGTAAATAATCATAAACACGAACCCAACGATAGGCAAATAAAATAAAAGCATATACCCTATATAAGCCCAAGGCGACAACGGTGCGTATCTATCAACCGTTCGCTTTTTAGGTGAACTTTGAACTTCACTATTCATCTTAATACCCCCTTCACGGCTATTATGCGCAATACTTTTAGAATTATTACGGTCAATTTTGGCGATACCGTTGCAACCAAAAAGCGACCAAAACGGTCGCTTTTACTAATATTCAATATGAACTATATCTTGTCTTTTTGAACGACGATAAAGTACTACCTTTTTACCAATAGCGCAAATAAACTCTGCCGAAAGCGCCGTTGCTAAAGCCACACCGACTTCCTTTACGTCGTCAGGCGAATTATCTAAAACGGAAATTTTAATAATCTCTCTTTTTTCAAGAGCATCGGAAAGCGACTTAATCAAATTATCGTTTATACCATTTTTGCCGACTTGCATAATAGTATCTTGAGTAGAGGCGTAAGCCCTTAATTTAGCCCTTTGTTTTGAAGTAAACATAATCTCTCCTTTAATCGTTAGTCAATAAAATCAAATTCAGAACCTGCAATAATAACGGTTGAGCCTTCGCCTGCGCCCATTTCACGAAGTTCTTTAAATATACCCCTGTCCTTAAGTACTTTTTGCAAGTACGCCATCGAGTGCATATCGTTCATAACGACGTTGCGTTCAAGCACGTCAACGAGCGAGCCCGTAATATTGAACACACCGGGTTCAATTTCTTCAATCTCGTAAGAAAGTCTATCAGGTTTAACGTAGTTAAATTCTTCAAATTCAAGTGGCGAAACAGGTGGAATATCTTTAAGAACTTCAGATATTTCCTTTAAAAGTTCATCCTTGCCAGCCCCCGTAATTGCGCTAATTGCAATTACTTTATATTTATCGCCAAGTTTTTTCTTAAATTGTTCTAAATTATCTTCAGCGCCGTAAATATCGCATTTGTTTGCAACGACTACTTGTTTAAGCGACGCTAAAACTTCGCTATATTTAGAAAGTTCTTCATTAATTTTAACAAAGTCTTCGTACGGGTCACGACCTTCCATACCCGAAATATCCACCACGTGCACGAGCATACGAGTTCTTTCGATATGTTTTAAAAATTCTATTCCAAGCCCAGCGCCCTCACTAGCGCCTTCAATCAGCCCAGGAATATCTGCCACGACGAAACTTTCATCATAATAAGTGGCTACGCCCAAGTTTGGTGAAAGCGTCGTAAAGTGATAATTTGCAATTTTGGGTCTTGCAGACGAAACTTTTGAAAGTAAAGTAGACTTACCCACGTTAGGAAACCCTACCAAGCCAACGTCAGCAATGGTTTTAAGTTCCATAATAATGGTTTGTTTGTCCGTACTTTCACCTTTTTGTGAAAAATGTGGTGCGTGTCTTCTACTAGTCGCAAATCTCGCGTTGCCTTTACCGCCTTGACCACCAAAAAGAACCGTCTTTTCTTGACCGTCGTAAAAGAAGTCTTGTATGATATTGCCCGTTTCGGCGTCTTTAACGACAGTGCCGAGTGGAACGATTAAAACGATATCTTTGCCCGACTTACCCGAACAATTTTTAGGCTCGCCACGAGCGCCGTCTTCAGCAAAATATTTGGTTTTATAGTAATACTCGATGAGGCTTGAAATATGTCTATCAGCCCTAATAATAATGTCGCCACCTTTGCCGCCATCTCCACCGTCAGGGCCACCGTTTACAACTCCTTTAAAGTGCAAAAAAGAAGTAGCGCCGTCACCACCGTTACCTGCTTTAATTGAAATTTTAACTTTATCTACAAACATAACTCTACCTTAAAACCATCCCTATTTTTTTGAAGTTGGTTTTGATTTGAAATTTTTTTTACACAAATAATTTACGGTACAATTTTGACAATCAGGCTTTTGCGATTTACAAATATTCCTACCGTGATAAATAAGATAATGGTGAGATTTCGACCATACGTTCTCGTCCAAAATTGACATAAGTTGCTTTTCAGTATTTAAAACGTCATTGGCATTTGCTAGTCCCAAACGGTTTGCCACTCTAAAAACGTGTGTATCTACGGCGATAGCGTTTTTGCCAAACCCAACGCTATAAACCACGTTGGCAGTCTTTCTACCAACGCCTGCTAAAGAACGCAAATCTTCTAAATTGTCAGGAATTTGTCCACCGAATTTTGTGACTATATCGCGCGTTGCCGAAAGTATGTGCTTTGCCTTACTATTATATAACCCGCAAGAAAAAATCATCTTGCCAAGTTGTTCCTCTGAAAGCGTCAAAATATCTTTTGGCGTTGGATACTTTTCAAAAAGTTTCGCGGTAACTTTATTTACGCGCTCGTCCGTACATTGCGCCGAAAGTATAACTGCCACCAAAAGTTGATATTCAGTTTTAAAATTGAGTGCTGGCTTGTCGGTGTATAGCAACGACAATTCATCAACGATTTTTTGTGCAGTAATTTTATCCATACTAAACCCTTCGTTATGTAATAATAACACAATCGTCATAATTTTTCAACTTTTTGAAAGGCATTTTAAAAGGGCGCGCTATTTTAGTAGCGAACGCCCTGTGTATAACTATAATCTAACGCACAACTCGTATAAAAGAATGCCCACCCCTAACAGACACGTAAAAAATACCCACAGCGTTTAGTTTAGGCGGAATATTTATAAGACTTTTTACCAAACCGACGTCGGCTTGGTAAATTTTAACCGATAAACCACACCCCACACCTGCTTCTTTAGGAGTTGGCAAAATACTTGCTTTTACCCCTTTTTTTATGGCCGTTTCCTTAAAGCGCATAGCGTCCGTTCTAGAAGAAAACGCCACTATAATAAAATCCATATACTTCTCCTTTGCATAAAAATTACTTCCCCTTTATATATTGTATTAGGTAAATTTTATTAAAGTTACACAAAACAATCACGGAGAACAACTTATGATATATTTTGACAACGGCGCAACGGGTGGATTTAAAACTTCCGCCGTAACAGAAACAGCCACCACACTTATAAAGCACCTTAACGCAAATCCAGGCAGAAGTAGCCATAGACTTTCACTAAAAGGGGCTGAACTAATTTTTGACGCAAGAAAAAGCGTAGCAAAATTTTTTAATGTAAAAACTATAAACAACGTCGTGTTTACGGCTAACTGTACCCAAGCGTTAAATACGGCAATTTTTGGCACGGTGAAAAAAGGTGGCCACGTAATAACTACCGTTTACGAACACAATTCCGTTTTACGCCCTCTATATTTTTTGCAAAGCATAGGCGTTATAACACTAACCGTTATTAAACCTACAAATGGAGACCTAACTGCACCAATCCTTAATAAACTACAAAAGAACACATATTTAGTAGCAATAAACGGGGCGTCCAACGTCACGGGTGAAGTTACCAAATGGCAAGATTTGGCGCATACGTTAAACGCCAAAGGTGTACTCTTGCTTATCGACGGCGCTCAACTTGCAGGTCATAAAAAGATAGATATAATTAAAGATAATATCTCAATGCTAGCCGTTGCTGGACACAAAGCGCTAGGTGGAATTGCCGGTAGTGGCGCACTAATCTTGAACGACGGAGTTGACTGTCGCCCCTTTATAATGGGAGGCACCGGAACGGAAACCTTTTCACTTTTACAACCCGAAACAATGCCCGAGAGGCTAGAAAGTGGCACTCTTAATCTACCGGCTATAGCAAGCCTTGGCGAGGCTGTTTTGCACACCGAAAAAGTCCTTGCGCATTTTAGCAAAGCGTTAAAGAGCAAAACGGAATACCTTATTAAAGAACTAAAAAGAATCAGTGGCGTAACCGTCTATTCAACCGCTAACGAGTGTGGCATAGTTTCCTTTAACTTGAGTGGCTACGAAAGTTCTCAATTATCTTACAGGTTAAGCGAAGACTTTGATATCGCCACTCGTGGTGGCTATCATTGCGCACCTTTAATGCACGAATTTTTAGGCACTAAAAAGTCGGGATGCGTTAGAGTAAGCCTATCAGCACAAAACACAGTTTCTGAAATAGATGAACTTTTAACGGCGTTAAAAACCTTATAAAAGCAAATTAAAAGCGACCGTTGGTCGCTTTTATTACTTTTGTTTTTTAAGTTTTTCGCATACTTCGTAAAGTTTTTTGCGCTTTGACGGATCTACCAACGGCGCTAAAATACTAGCAAAACGGTCGATATCCTCATCTTTAAGCGTTCCGTTTTTTCTTCCCTTTTCCGCCTCCTTAAAAATCGCCTTGAGTAAATCATTTTCGCTTTTGCCGTCGTACTTACCAACTAGCATTTTTACAAGGTCTTCAATTTTCGGCGAAGATCCTTCTTCGGACCTGTTTTTAGACGCAGTTTTGCCTTTTGAATAACTTTCAAAATCTTCCATAACACGCTCCTTTTTTAGCCTTAATAGGCACATTATTATATTATGCCGTTCATAATATATAAGGTACGGGGAAAAATTATGAATTTACTCGAAAGTCTTTTATCAATATTTTTAGGTGAAAAAAGCAAAGACTTAACGCCTTTGCTTGAAAATCTTTTTAAAAACGGTTTTGACTTAAAATCAGCGCTTTACGGCATAGATTTAAACGGACTGCTTTCAGCCGTCCTACCGTTGTTTATGCCACAAAACAGCCAATCCTCTACCTGCACCAAGCCCAACGAAACGCAAATAGAGTTTGACTTAAAAACGCTAGCTGGTGATGAGATTTTTAGTCTATTAACTGCCGAAACACAAACTATTTAGCGCATTTTGACATAAAACGGTATCGCCAAACGCTACCGTTTATTGCTTTGCTATAGCCAAAGCGTAAGCGTCTTGATAAACGCAACTATTTTCTATCGTAGCCTTTATGCCTTTACCGTGGATATTAGTAGTTCCATCTGGCCAAAAAACGTAAGCCGTGGTAAGTTTTATCGCAGTATCGTTTTTAGACGGAAAAGTCGTTTGCATAATTCCCTTGCCGTAAGTGGTATTTTGCGTACCGATAGCATAATCAAAATTAGCGACGATTAAATTGTCGTAAGAAAGTTCACCGTAAGAAATCAACGCGCCAATAAGGCACTCTGATGCCGACGCAGAATTTTCGTTAGCAATTACGGTAAGTTTATCAAGAGCAATATAATTATTGCTTTCGGTTTTGAAAGTTTCACTCTTGCCGTCTTTATATTTTACGATAGCGACGGTATTTTTACGGTCACCGTTGCCGTCCGTTAAATATGACGTTACGGTAGAAAGTATATTCATATACCCACCGCCGTTGTTACGCAAGTCAAGTATAAGTTTACTTTTGCCACGCTCTTGTAAATAGTTCATAGCGATAGCGAATTCTTCACCCGCATTGCCGTTAAATTCCTTTAAGGCAATATAAGCAGTGTCGCTAGGTAAAGTGGCGTCGCCGGAAAGGATTTCCGTTTTTAACGGTTTTGCACCGTAGTCTGACGAAAACGACAAAGTTTTTTCATTATCAACATACTTAACGTAAGACTCTACAAAGGCTTGTTTAGATACTTGATACGGAACTCCGTCGATATACAAATTAAATACCACGCTTTCTTGATAACCTGCAAGAAGTTGTTTAAAATGTTGATAAGAAGTAATTTCGGTAATATTACCACTCAAATCGGCAATGGCAGTAATGCTTTTACCAGTCACGTCAGCGCCGTTCAAGGCTTTATATAGCGGTGAATTATAAGCAACCGTACCTATTTCAAGCACTTCGTCAAAAAAACCGACACCTACGCCGTAAGCATTTCCTTGACTTGATAAAATTAAGTCGGAATACCCCTGCTTATCGTAGTAGGTAGAATACCTATCCAAAAAGCCTTCAGCCTTTAACCCACTTATTAAAATTTTGATATATTCGGTTTCGGAAAGACTTCTAACCTCTCCCGTTTCCTCATCGTAAACGAGATAATTTTCGTCAATTTGTTCGAGAACCCAATTTAGTTCCTCGTAATCCTTATTTATTAACGAATTAGTTAAAAAACCAGCACCAAACCCTATACCCATTAATAATACACAAAGTATTACTGCGAGAATTTTATTATATTTTTTCATTTAACACCCAACCACTAACCGTGGTTTTTATTTTTTGCGAAATCTTCGCCACTTATTTTATTACCATTTTTTTACTTTTAAGCCAAAATGCAATCATTTTGTAAGTTTTAAAAGTATAGTAATCAAACGGAAAATAACTGCGTCCGAAAACTTGCGAATATTAAGCCCCGTTTCTCGCTCAATTTTATCCAAACGATACATAAGCGTGTTTCTGTGAAGATACAACTTTCTAGAAGTCTCGCTCACGTTAAGGCTGTTTTCAAGGAATTCTTCAGCCGTATTAGTCATTTCAGTGTCGTTAAAAATTTCACGCGCATCGTCGTCTAAAAGCGTCTCTAAATACTCGCCGAGTTTAGCCTTCGACAAATCTTTAAGCATAGTCAAAAGAACGTGTTCTTTATAAGAATGGACTTGTCCCTTGCTACCCATTATGCCCGCCATCCTAACGGTGGTAACGGCTTGAGCGTACGAAACGGAAACTTCTGCAAAATCTTTTACTGTAGAACCAACGCCGATAGACACGGTAACGCCCGTCTCTTCTTTAACCGACTGCATTAAAAAACCTGCAAAATCAGTAGATGACTGATAATCGACGATATTTTCATCAACGAACTTAACGAAAGCACAAAGCCCCTCTTCCATAACAACGGCGTAGTCGTGTTCGCCAGCGCCAAAAGTAGTAAGGACGTTAATCAAATCCTGTTTTTTAATTCCTTGCCCTTGAACAGCCAAAACGAAACAAGGCTTTTGAGGGATTGAATAATTTTTCTCATACTTTTGAACTTGCTGACGGTTACACTCACCTGCTAAAATCGCCTTAAAATATTCCGCTTGCGAAAGTTCCAAATCTCTACCAGTAGAGGCTTCGATAAGTTCAGAAATCAAAGATGCGTAATTTTTTTCAATTCTAGTAACACCCTTAATAACGCCCGTCATATCCGAATTTTTATACCTAACCTTAAAATAGGTATTGCCGGTTGACGCGTCTTGCAACACTCCGTCAAAATCATTTTTTTGAGGCAACAAAATTTCACCTACGCCGTCGGTACTAGCAATAAACCTTAACCCATCGGTGTAAACGGCAACTTCAATCCCCGTTTTTTCCTTAATACCGCTCAAAACGGAATTTAATTCAAAATCCATAACAATCTCCTTATGGTGTAATTATACATCTTTAGAAGACAAGTTTCAAGTACTTTGTGCAATTTGCCCTATAAAATCGAGGCAAAATTTTGATGAAAAACAATTTTTTCGTCAAATTTTACAAAAATGCACAAATACAGCAAACAAAAAAGCGCCCCGTAAGGGCGCGCTTTTACTTATGCCATATTTATTCTTCAACTTTTGAGGACTTTTTATTTTGAATAACACCTTTTACAGCACCAACAATCGGTTTGATATAACAAAGGGATACACAAACGAGTATAAGTAAGGCGTAACGCAAAATGTAAGAAAGCCAACCGTTATTATTGTTAAGGTACGGCAAATTCTTTTGAGGTGGCGCAACCACGTACATAAAGTTGGTGTTGTGAACGCCATCTGAAAGCATACTGTTAATATATATCGCAAAGAACATTATAACGAGCAAGAATTTAAGGCAGTTAAAGTAATCTTTAATTTCAAGATTATATTCCTTGCCAAGCAATACGTAAAGAGCAAACACGGTAATCGCAACGTGATATAAAAAGTATTGTATAGTAATTATGGTTGAATTCCTTGCAGATTCAGTAGCGATTAAAATCGCCGCAATACCACCGAATAAACAACTAGGTATCATAAATGAAATTATAAACCTTTTCAACGCGTCGCTTTTAGCAAGCACTACTACTGATATAAAAATTATTTGAATAGAGCAAAGGTGAAAAGGCAAATCGGACTTTGGCAAAACGCCACCGTGCGTAGCCTCGTTAGCCACTATGTAGTAAAAAATTTTAACTATCTCTGAAACAATACCAACGCAAAAAAGCGTTTTAGCAACGGTGGAAAACTTAAATCTTCTTGCCAAAAAATAAAGCCCCACTATAAGAGCAAAAGAAATCGCTATCAAAATCAAATGCTTTGTACCAAATAATTCGTGCATAAAAACCTCACAAGTTTTTTCTCATTATACCATTATGGTAAATAAATGTAAACTTTTTTGGCAAAAATTTACACGTTTTTAATCTTAATGTCTATGCACCCTCTCATCACTCACCTAAAAACGGTCAACTTTCACGATACCGTTCATACCCCAAACCCGTATTTTACGCAAATATAAAGCCCCTATCACCAGGGGCTTTATAATTTATATTTTGTATTATACTAAACCTTGATTTCTTGCTTGACTTTGCGAACCAGTTGGGTTAAGAGCGCTATAACCAACGTTTACAAGGTGGTCGGCAACCCTTTCAATACCCGAAACAAACGACATAAAGTATGCCGAAAGTTCAATAACGCAATCCTTTGAAGACAACCTTGCAAAGTGCCCCGCAGTGAGAGTTTCTTTTGCTTGGTCGGTAAGATTTTCCTTTGCGGTAAGTTGACGCAAAGTTTCAACGTCACCGGTTTCAAACCCTTTAAGCGCAAGATCAAACATCTCGTCCACCACGGCAGACATATCTTTTAATTCTTCAATAGCAAACGGTGAAAATCCAAGCCCGTTATTCTTCATTTCAATGGCAATTTCCAAAAAGTTTTCAGCGTGGTCGCCAACTCTTTCCAAGTCGTTTACCACGTGGAAGTACGACGCCACTTTACTTTCGTCGGACTTCGGTAACTTGTCGGCAAGGTCAACGAAGTATTTACACATTTCAACGTTAGTAAAGTCAAGCAACCCCTCGTCAAACCTAATATCTTTTTCCGCCGAAGTATCACCAGTAAGCACACAATTAACCGCAAGAGCAACGTTCTTTTTAGCAACTGTAAGCATTTTAGAAAGTTCTTTTTTAGCCTGCGAAAGGGCAACTTGCGGAGTAATCAACAATCGTTTATCGACGAATGTCAACTTATATTCAGGGTTTTCTTCAGGGACTTCTTTAATAACCTTGCCTGAAAAATCAACCAACACTTTTACAAACGGCAATAATACTGCCGTCGTAAGCACGTTAAAAACTACGTGGAATAGAGCAATTTGCAACTGCAAACTGTTTGTCAAACTAGCCAATAAATTTACCGCAAAGTCGTTAAAAATCCAAACGAGCGCACCGAACAAAACCGTGCCGAGAATGTTAAAAGTCAAGTGAATAACGCTTACTCGTTTAGCGTTCCTACAAGTGCCAATAGACGCTAAAAACGCCGTAAAACAAGTACCGATGTTAGAACCAAGCACTATAAATAAAGCGTTTGAAACGGTTAACGCGCCTTGTCCTACCATAATTATAATAAGACCGGTCGACGCCGACGAACTTTGCACTAAAACGGTAAATATCATACCGATTATAACGAGTAAAATCGGAAATTCAACCTTTGAAAAAATATCGATAAAAAACAACTTGAACTCGTCGTTACTAAACGCCGAACTCATAAGTTCAAGACCAATAAACAGTAGCCCGAACCCGCATAAAATACCGCCGATTTTTTTAATCTTGTCGGACTTAAAAAAGCACATCATTACCCCGACGAAAGCAAACGCCGACAACCAAACCGACAAATCAAATTCCGAAAGCGAAACGAGCAACCCCGTAACGGTAGTACCGATATTTGCGCCCATAACGATAGCAGTTGCTTGCAAAAGCGTCATAACGCCGGCGTTTACAAAACCTATCGTCATAACCGTCGTCGCCATTGAACTTTGAATTATCCCCGTAACGACAGCGCCTATACCTACGCCTGCAAATCTATTTGAACCGATTTTACCAAGCAGTTTTTTTACGCCTTTACCGGCGCAACGCTCAAGTCCGTCGCTTAAGGTGCTCATACCAACCATAAACACCCCGCCACCGGCAAGTAACGATAAAATACAAGTTAGTAACATAATATTCTCCAATTATCCTTTATGTATTTACAATATATATTACAATAATATACTAACAATAATATAAGTGGCGAAATTCCCACCTATTCTATTATACAAAAAAACCACGAACTTTGCAACTTTTTGACAATATTTTTTTACACGGCCATTCAAATATGTATAGTTTTATACTTATATTCAGATAGGTATAAAACTTTTTTTGTTTTTAAATATCGGGTAAATGGCAATCTTATGTTTTTCCTTTGTGTTGGTAAGATAGCAGGTTCGATTCCTGTATACCCGACTAGTATATTGGCGTATAGCCTTTATATAACACGTAAGACAAGCCTGCGTGTTCTGTGTTTGGGCAGTAGGCGTACTGCCCGACACAATCCCCTTTTATAAGGGTATAAAAAATTCAAGGTCGTATAGACAAGGAGAAAATTAATTATGAACGTACAGTTATTTAAGAAAAATGCAAATTATAAAGACAAAGACGGTAACGAAAAAACTGCCACTAACTTTTTTGTAAAGTGTGGTGATATGCTTATTCCGGTTGAACCGAAGTATTTCCCTGATAAAGAAACGGACAAAGATTCAATGTTTTTTACACGTAAAACGGTCCTTTCTTCTTTTGCAGAAGTCTTACCTGAAAAGAATCAGGAAAAAGAAAATACTTAATCTATCTTTCTAACTTCCACAAGTAATTTAAAAATTTAAAACAAGGTGGAAAAGGTGGAAAATAACAACTGAATAAGGCTTGAAAATGACATAAAATTCTTCTGTTAAAATCACATCTTTTTATACGTGGACCGTTAGGGCTTGTCAAACGGTCCACTAAAAAGGTGGAAAAGGTGGAAAAAATACTCTTGTTTAAGTTTTTAGGGGATTAATAAATATGAAACTCAAACAATACGAAATTGTTACACAGCCTGAATTTTTGAAAGAACCGGTTCAAGATATTTTGAAACGGTACACAACCATAAAAAGGTGGGCTTACATATTACACGACAAAGATAAGGACGCTACGCCACACTTGGATATTTACGTGAATTTTGGTAATACCGGTGTAGATAGTGCTGAAGTCGCAAAATGGTTCGGCTTGCAGGAATCACAAGTCGAAAAAGTAAAGGGCCGTGCGCAAGATATGTTGTTATATCTCATACACGGCAACGATTCGCAAAGACATAAATATCAATATTCACCGGACGAAGTTATTGCAAATTTTGACTTTAAAAGCGAAATTGCAAAAGCGCAAATTCTTGGTGATTTTGAAAAATATTCTTATGCAAAACAATTAAAGTTCGTAAATTCATTACCACGTGATGAACGGATATCGGCTCATAAGAAGTTAAAGGACCATTGGAAATTACGTTGTGAATACTTAACGTTAAATCCGAATCGTAACTTGACTGTAATGTTTTTTACCGGCAAGGCTGGTAGTGGTAAAACGTACTACGCTAAAAAATTCTTGGATAAACTCGGTTATGACTACGCTATAAGCAGTAGTTCAAACGACCCTTTACAAGATTATCAAGGTCAAGACGCTTTAATACTTGACGACTTGCGTGACAGTACGTTTAAGTTCGAAGATTTACTTAAGATACTGGATAATAACACAGCAAGTTCAGTACATAGTAGATTTGTAAATAAGGTCTTTAATGGCAAGATTATAGCAATAACGTCAAGTATTCCGTTACGTTACTGGTATAAGCAAAATAGAACGCAGTCGGCAAGTCGATATGGTTTTTATGAAAGTATTCGTCTTGAAGATTTTGATCAACTCTGCAGGCGTATATCGTGTTACGTAGAAATTAGTGAAGATTACGTATCCGTTTACAACGATATAGACAAAGACGGTCGTCCTGTTGGACAAGCAACCGTTTATGAAAATGAAGTTAAGACGTTGAAAAAACAAAAACAAGTTTCAACGTTTGATTATAAAAGTGTCTTTGATTCTATTTGTACACCGGTACAAACGTATTCTCAAGGCAAACTTGAATTAATTACAGAAAATACGGAAAATCTTCCGTTTTAATAAAAAAATAACCGTCCATAAAGGACGGTTATCGTGAGAAGTCTACGCACTAGGTAGCAAAACGTTCTTCTCTGTCAACGCGGAAATCCCGTTGCTTCACTCTACAGTGCTACGGTGCTACGATAAAATTATATCATAGGAGATTAATTATGTCAAATGTAAATTATAGTCTAAAACACAAAGGTGTTCGTTTAATAGACTCACGTGACGCCTGGGTAAAGGGTAAAACTGGAAAATTAAAACTGAACCCTAAATTTAATATATTAGGCAAAGTGGAAACAAGTATGCCTAATATGATAGTATCGGCAACGGATAATAAAAAGCCTAAATATAAAGGTAGTACGTATGATTTAAATCGCACGGCAAAAGGTCAGATAATAGAACATTTTTATGATTCTAAAGGTAAGCGTAATAAAAAAACAGTTGCTTACTTTGGCATAGAGAAAAATACAAGGGGTAATAAAAATGCCAAAACTAAAAAGTAAAAAAGGTGTTGCAACTAGAAAAAATTACGTTGTAACTAATATTCGTAATTCACCATTACGTAGATATGCTGTTATATATCGTCCACAATTAAATGATTATGTTGTGGCCCACGGTTATGACATAAAAGACGGAACGTGGGCGCAAGGTACATACGGTTTTTCTACTCGTGAAAAAGCGTTGAAATATACTGATTCTCAAGTTTCTAAAGCAAATAGACTTTTTAAAAAACGTTATCCCAAGGTGTATGCGTCTTGGAAGAAAAGAGTTACTGGTAAATAACTAAAAGGCAGGTAAAATATGTTAGTTGTAACGCATTATTTTAAGGAAAAAGGCAAACGTGCTTATAAGAAAATGTCTTCCAGCACGTCAAAGAACGGTAATATATCAGAATATTTAGGGTTCTTCCCTACAAGCGCTAAACGTCGTAAGCCTGAAAACGTTGTTAAAACAAAGTATAGCAATTTCGGTAGAACGTTTACACGTATAGTAAAAAATAAAAGGACCGGCAATTCTACAATGCTGGTCTTAAGAGAAAAATATTAAATAACTGCGATTAGCAGAAAATTAAGGAGATTTATTTATGACAAGTATCAAAAGGAAAAATGTAACTATTTGGGTTTCAATCATTTCGATTTTACTTTCAATAGTAACTGCTGTCGGTATTTTTGTTGGCTTGAACGCTGATAAGCAAACAACTATTGACGTAAAGAAAAGTGATTATGAAATCGGTATGATTGCCGATACAGGCAGAATTGTTGACAGTAAGCAAAGTGCTTATACTGAAGACTTAATGACGGTTGACGGTCTTGTAATTGAAATTGACGAAGAAACTGCAACTGTTACATATAAGGTCGCTTTCTATGACGCTGAAGAAGAATTTATTTCAATGACCGGTGATTTAAGTGCTGATTATGATTCAACGCAAATCCCTGAAAATGCTGAATTCTTCCGTGTTATGATTACCCCTTACGCAGTTGACGGTGAACCGGTGAAACTTAACATTTTTAATGTTAGTAAATATACTAAACAATTAAGCGTATCTTACGCAAAATAGGGGTGAATTATGGCAAAATTTAATTTAAGAAGTAAGCGCACGTGGAAAAAGATATTATCTATCGGCTTGGGTATTCTTTTAACCGTAGGTGCAGTATTTGGTATCAGCGCTCTAATTAGCAAGAGTGAAGAAACAACAAAAACAATTAAACCGACTTATGAAATTGGTGGTTTAACTGAAGACGGCGCATATTCAGAAACAAATGAAAGTATTTATTCTGACGCATTTGAGTGTCAAGGTTTAAGTGTTCAACTTGACTTCGACCATAATATTTCTTATGAAATTTTCTATTATAATGAATATAGCGATTTTATTTCTTCAACGGGTACTTTAACTGAAAATTATAATACAGTTGATAATTTAATGCCTGCAAATACTGTTTTTGCACGTATAGAAATTACCCCAAACGAAGATTCGTCAATTAGTTGGTATGAAAAATCAAAATATAGTAAGCAATTAACTATTGAAGTATTTAAGGACCAAACTGATTTATCTAATACTGAATCGCTTGTAGATTTGTTTAACGTTGATACTGAAAATATTGGTAAAGCAGGTAGTGTTGGTTCTGGTCAATCTTTTGGATATATTGATAATTATTCTAGCCAAGTTACTACCCCTATAAATTGTACTAATATTAAAAAAATATCTATTGTTTTCTATGATAGTTCAGATAATCAAATTAGATATTTCTTTGTAAATTCTGATAATTTAGTTGTTTCTCATGATTATATTACGTATAATAAAGGTAAAGTTACTATTAATGTTCCCGACAATGTTTTAAATTTATATGTGAATTATACAAAAGGTTTAGATATTTCTATTTACAAACTTGCTTAATATGATATAATATTTTTATATTAAGGAGTTTTTATGAATAAATTTAAACATATAAATTTTTTTGCTATAATTTGTTTATTGTTATTTATTATAACATTTCTCTCTTTCTTTACTATTCTTCCTAATAAAGATAGCGATGATAACTATAATGATAAAAGTAATAATATAGATTGGTCGCAAATTACAATTAGTTGTATTGGTGATAGTATTACGCAAGGTCATCTGATTGATACTTCTTATCCTGAAGTTTTAGGTGAAATTTTAGGCGCTAAAAATAGTTATAATTTTGGTATTGGTTGGTCCATTTGTTCTCTTGTTAATAATTGTAGTTGTCACCCAGGTATTAGCAATGTGCATAATGCTATGTGTTTAAGATATAATAAGATTCCTATTGATAGTGATATTATAATTGTAATGTGTGGTGCTAATGATAGAAAGTTTGTTGATTTAGGTACTATTGATGATACTGATATTACTACATATTATGGTGCATTAAATGCCCTTTGTAAAGGGCTTAAAAATAAGTATAAAAATAGTTATATATTTTTTATGACTAATTTTGCTTATGAAAATAATGATATAGTATATAGTGATGGAAAATCAAAGAAACAATATTATTCTACTGCAATTAAAGATATTTGTGCTAAATATAATTTAGATGTGTTTGATACTTGTTTAGAACTTCCATTTAATCAAGAATTAGATACTGTTGATGGTTGTCACCCTACCGAAGAATTTGTTACTAACGTTTGGACACCTGCAATAGCACAATTTATCAAAGATAACTATAAGCAAAATTAAATAATAATTCATTAAGTAACTTAAAAGCCGATAAGTACAATGATAAAACGTTGTATTTATTGGCTTTTTTATTTTTAAAAAAGGATTTTTTTATGAAACGTAAACAAAGTTTTTCAAGCATTTTATTTGCATTGATTTTATTATTTTTTGTTTTTACTGCTATGAGTTTTTTTATTATTAAAACAGAATCTTTTACGACTACTATGAAGTCGTTTTACATTACTGTTGGTGATGATGATATTTACTCTAACCGTGAAAATTTTGAAATGAGTCTTAATGAGTCTTATACTTTTGAAATAAAAGATAATTTAAATTTAGATTCAAGTAATAGTAATTATTCAATATCTATTGTTCCTAATAAAGATATAACTGACTTTAAATTTAAGGGTAATGGTAAGGATATATCTTTTCATAGCATTAATAGTTTAAGCGCAGGTTTTAAGGTAACGTATAATGATAATGAATTTACTCTTACACCTTTATATAAATTAACTGAAATTTTAGGTATGTTATATAGCAACGTTACTGACGTTCCTACGGATATAAAGGCTTATTTTAGATTGGTTATTGATAGTAATAGTACGACTGATTCTATTTATATTAATTTGTTGGTGAATAGTTATGAAGAAAATTTTTAGTTTTTTATTGTTTTTAATATTAAGTTTATCTTTTGTTTTCTCTGTTCCTACTATAAATGCTTACGCTGAAATAAATGGTGTAAATTTTGTTACCGACGCTTTAACCGATTTAAGCAAGGACGAAAACTTTGACAAGGATTCTTTCCCTGTTAAAGAAAATGATTATAGTTTAGAACTAATAACTATAAGTGAAACTACTGATAAAAATTTAAATATATATATTTATCAACCAAGTGGCAATACAGATGTTATTGCTAAAAAGGTTAGAATTGCTTTTGGTAATAAATCTACAACTTTTAGTGATTATGATTTGATTTTATTAAATCAAACTGGTGTCTTTCAAAAATATCAATTAAAAGATTATACCGTTTCTGATGATACTGTCCGTTATTATTCTATAGTTTCCTTTCTACGTAATCCTATAGGTGATGAAGTTAACGGTGCTAATGGTAATACGGTATCGTTAGTTCCTTTTTCGGTTGGAAAGTATTTCACCATTAAGACTGACGGCTCTTCGTTATCCGTTAGCGTTGAAGATTTAGAAATAATAGAAATTGACCAAGATTCAAAATACGTAGGTTTTATGCGTTATCCTGCTGGAGGTTTAAGCTTGATTGATTATTCTGCTGACGTTCATTTTGTTGCTTTTAGTACAAACAAAGAAATTGAATATTTAAAGGAAGTTGAAATTTCTTATAAGCAACAGTATAGAGAGTGGGGTTCTTCTACTACTTCTTATGAATCGTTTGGTTCAGTCGAAGAACGAAATAGTATTATTAGTATTGATAATAATTTTTCTTGGACCGGAAAAGGTTGGTTTGCTAATGATTACAGTTGGAATACTATTGAAAAATCTTCTGACTTTATATCAAATGAAGAAACACCCAAAATTTATTCTAAAGGTATAGTGGATAGTGTTGTAGAATCTGAAATAGACGAATTAGCAAAAGACACTATTAGTAAAACACAATGGGTTGTTCGTTTTGCTTTGACTGAATATTCTTATAAAGTAACACATACGGCAAATTTTATGCACCACGATTATACTGCGACTATTGTTAGTGACGTTACGATTTTGCGTCTTGCCTTTACCACTAACGGTATTGATTATAATTTAGGCGTTGTTGACGGCTATCAAACCGGTGATTTAACGCCCGATAATACAGTTAAAACTAAACTAGTCTTTGACCAAGGTTTTTTAATTTTATTATTTTTAATTCTTTTAATTATTTTATATATGTTTTTTGGTCCTGTTTTTAATATTTTATTTAGTGTCTTATGGTCTGTAATTAAGTTTATTTTTAAAATTTTATTTATAATTATCAGTTTACCGTTTAAGGTATTACGTTCTTTGTTTCGGTCTAAAAAAACATAAATAAATAAAGGTGGCTTGTATGAAAAGAAAATTACTTAATATATTAAAACTTGTTGTTTTTTTGTTCCTGCTCCTAGTTATAGGTTATGTAAAATTTACGTGTAATGGGGTGCAATAATGAAAAAAGTATTAAAAAAAATAAAAAACTTTTTTTGTAACTTGACACGTAAATCTTGGTCTATAACTAAAAAAGTTTTTAAGTTTGTAAGTAAAATAATTATAAAATCTATTAAGTATGCTTGGTTTTTAACAAAAAAACTCTTAAGTAAATTAAAGCGTATTTATTATATGCATTATATCTGCGTTGGGATAACTATATGCTGTTTATTGTTTTCTATATTTGTTTTTCCTAACGCTATTATAAGACTTCGTGAAAGTTTTTTAGATTTATGGAATAGCCTTAAATTTTATATAAAAGAGTTGTTTGAGTTAAAGTTTGACGCATATCCGACCGTAAACGAATATTCTATTGTTCCTGCAGTTCCTGTCTTTGGCTTGCCGGAAACGTGGGAAGAATTTCAGCAAGTTTTTTCAAAGTTTTGGTCCTTGTTTTTTAATTGGTCCAACGTACAAGATTATTTTAGTAACGTGTCTAATTTTATGTTCGATTTTAGTCGAATTTTGCTTGTTGTCGTTGTGCCTGTTATTTTGATACTTATTATTTTAATTAACCGTTATTTGTCAAAGCGTGTAATTAACGATAATCATAATAGCAAGCCTTTAAGGTTTTGGAATTGGTGCGTTAAATGGACATATCTTCCTGTTGTAAGTTGGTTTTTAGGTTTTATTGACTTTGTAAAAGAACACGGCTTATATTGGAAGTTTTGGCTTGTGATATGGCTTTTTAACTTTAACGTATTTACTATATTATTAGAATTTTTAGCGTTTTACCTATACTTTGTTGTAACGTTTAATGTTGGTGATATTTATCGTGAAGTATATAAATTATTCTGCGACTTAACCGTTGTTATAGCCTTTGTCCCTACTGTTGTTTGGGTTATTGCTGGTTTATTAATCTTTAATAAAATAAGACGTAATATCGGTTATAACGGCTTATATCATAATGAAAGTAAAGACTGTGGTTTTGTTAATGAACGTCCTATCGTTATAATGGCTTGTGGTTCTATGGGCAAGAAGAAAACAACGCTAATTACTGATATGGCCCTATCGGAAAACGTGATTTTACGTGATACGGCTTTAGATAAAATGTTTGCCATTGACGTTAAGTTCCCTAACTTCCCTTGGATAAATCTTGAACGCTTTGTCCGTGATTGTATTGACCGTCATTATATTTATTCTTTAGCGACTGCACGTGAAGTTATAGATAAATTAATTCACTATTATGAATTAAGTTTAAGTGTAAACGATCTAGCCGTTCAAAAGTCAATTAAACGTCATTTTAGGCGTTATTTGAAACGTAATTATAATTATAATTGTAATGATTTATTGTTTGATTATGATTTAACTTTGTATCCATTTACGTATTATGATGAATTGTCTGAAATAACTATTTGGGACGCTATAAAAGACTATGCGCAGTTATTTACTGTTTACTTAAAAGAAACGTTTATTATTGCAAATTTATCGGTCCGTAGTAGTTCCGTTCAAATGGACGACGGTAATTTTGTTCTTTGGGACGACGACTTTTTTAAGCGTGATAATCGATATATGTCGCAGTTTTCTACGTATTCAAAGATACTGCCTTTTGACGCTCTACGTCTTGGAAAAAAACTTTTTGAAGATAATCCTTATAAAGACGTTTTTGAGTTTGGTGTTGTCGTAATTACTGAAATCGGCAAAGAACGAAAGAATAATCTTGAATTACAAGGCAAAAAGAAAAATGACGAAGAAACTAACCAAAAGACTGACGGTTTTAATGAGTGGTTAAAAATGGTCCGTCATAGCGCTACTATTGCCGGATATCCGTTCGTTAAGGTTATATCAGATGAACAGCGTCCGGAAAGTTGGGGTGCTGATGCACGTGATTTATGTGAAATTATTTATATAGATAAAAGTAGCGAACCAAAACTAACTATGCCGTTCTTTTTTATGGAAGAATTGTTTTATGACTTCGTTTACAAACGTTTTATGAATTTGTACTATAAATATCGTTTTAACCGTAGTGATAACACTTTGTTTATTCACTTATTAAAAAAGGTATCTACGTCGTTTATGCGTTATTATAGAAGGACCTATAATCTGTTTGGTTATTATGAACTTAAAACGTTAATAGAAAAAGGCACGCAGGACGGTGAAAAAAAGCAGAAGTCTTACTATTTGTCAAAAAAGAAAATACATAGTCAAGTGTTTTCAACTGACTGTTTTAACGGTTTCTTTACGGAAAAGGCTTTACGTTCTAAAGTCGGTTTTGACGATTTACCTAATTATTCCGGTGTTAAAGCAACGTTAGAAGAATTATTACAGCAAAATAGTTACTTCGTTTTAGAACTTGTTCGACGTTTCAAAGAAAATAATTAAAAAAACTAAATAAAAAACCGTCAAGGCTAAAAATTTTATGGTCCTTTCTTTTTTGGTTTTGTAGTAGATTAGAGTGTTTATTTGTGGTAAACTTGTTTTCCATAAATAAAGGTATTGTTGGTATGTGTAAAGCCTGTCTTTGCATATATCAAGGTTATCAATAACGTTTCGTTGTTGGTAACCCGTAGCAATACCCGTAGCACTCTTTTTTTATTTCGTAAAATATAGTTAGGGGTATAAAAAAATAATATAAATATATTGACAATATAAATATTTTATTATATAATATAATCAAAAATAAATATAAGGTGGTAACGTTATGGAATTAAGTAATAGATTAAAAAGTTTAATGGTAGCAACAGCAACCAAGCAGGAAGATATAGCAAAGGCATTAAATATATCACAGCCGGCAGTTTCGTCCTTAATAACAAAAGGTGAAAAATTAAGAATTACTGAATTAACTCGGATACTTGAAACAATGGGCGCAACTATGGAACTTTCCATTTTGTTGCCTGACGGACGTAGGTTATAAATATATAAAAAAATAGGGCCTTTGCAGTCAACGATTTAGTGACGCAAAGCCCTTTTACTATATTTAACTACGCTATAAAACAAAGGGAAAATAAATAAATGAAAACAAAGGGAACAAAAAATTTAACTTTTTCACAACGTTTACAAATTGAAACGTTGCTAAATGCTAAAATTAAAAAGCAAGTAATTGCCGATACTGTCGGCATAAACATACGTACTTTATATTATGAATTAAATCGTGGTAAATATATTTATGATAAACCGGTAAAAGATTTTTACGGTGATATTGTAAGATATAAAAAAATAACCGGCTATTCTTCTCAAATTGCTCAAGAACGCTATAAAATAGCGTGTACGTCAAAGGGCCGTCCATTAAAGATTGGTAACGATTATGAATTGTTACGTTATATAGAACAGCGTGTAAAAAATGATAAACTTTCAGCCTGCGCAGTTCTGGGTGAAATAAAATATAAGGACCTACCTTTTGCAAGGATATCTAAAACGACGTTATATCGTTATATTGAAATGGGTATAATAGGCAATATCCGTATAACAAATAAACCTAAAAAAACATATCGTAAAGTAATAATGAAACGTGCTCCAAAGGGTACGTCAATAGAACGTAGACCATTAGAAATTAAACAACGTAACACGTTTGGCCATTGGGAAATGGACTGTGTTTGTGGTCCTACTAAAACAACGTTACTTGTATTAAGTGAACGTCTAACGCGTAAAGAAATTATTTTTAAGATGAACGACCAAAAGTCAAATAGTGTGATACGTTGTCTTAATGTTTTAGAAAAGCAATACGGCAAAAACTTTCGTAAAGTTTTTAAGTCTATCACCGTTGATAATGGTAGTGAATTTTCTAATTTTGCCGGTATGGAAAAATCTCGTTACGGTGGTAAACGTACTTACGTATATTATTGTCACCCTTATTGCAGTTCGGAACGTGGAACTAATGAACGTTTAAATCGTGAAATACGTCGTCTTATACCAAAAGGAACGGACCTTTCTATACTCACTAATGACTATGTAAAAAAGGTTGAAAATTGGTTAAATGATTATCCACGTGAAGTATTAAAATATGCAACGTCACGTGAGTTATTTGATAAACAACTTCAATTATTAGCATAAAAATTACTTTTAATAACCGTTTTAAGCGTGCTTAAAATCACGCTTTATTTTTATGTAGTAAAATAACTCTTTAACTAAAAAATAATACCCTTAACGCTCCTTACGGACCGTTAAGGGTGTTAATTTACATAAATTTTAATATTTTTTTATTTTTTTTCAATATTTTTGAATAAATTATATTGACTTTTCACACGGCCATTCAAATAAACAAAAAAGCCCTTCAAGGGCTTTTTATTGCTTTAATTTAAATAACTTTGGCGCGTTTTCTCGCAACCGTTATGCTTAAAACGACTATTTACCGTAACTTTCGGCAAGCGCCTTAAACGCAGGTAAAGCGTTAATGATGCGTTGTTTATCTACGCAGTAAGCAATTCTAACGTAGCCCTTAACACCGAAGTCGTCGCAAGGAACAACTAAAATTTCCTTACTCTTTGCCCTTTCAAAGAATTTATAAGCGTCGTCTTCAAGCGCCTTAACAAACAAATAGAAAGCACCTTCAGGCTTAACACAATCGTAACCGTAAGCAGTAAGATTGTCATATAAAATATCCCTGTTTTCTTTATAAATATCGACGTTAACTTTAGCGCCCATCGTTCTGCCAATAACTTGTTGGAACAAACTTGGCGCACAAACGTAACCAAGCGACCTGCCGGCGCCACAAACGGCAAGATAAACTTCCCTTTCGCCGTGCAATTTTGGTGAAACTGCAATATACCCAATTCTTTCACCAGGTAAAGAAAGCGCCTTCGAGTAAGAATAGCACACCAAAGTATCGTCGTAATAATTCATAAGATACGGAACTTTCACGCCGTCAAAAACGAGTTCACGATAAGGCTCGTCAGCGATTAAATAAATGGGATGAGCATATTCTTTTTCCTTACGCTTTAAGATTTTGGAAAGCGCAATAATAGTTTCTTCAGGGTAAACCACACCACTTGGATTGTTTGGCGAATTGATTATAACAGCCTTGGTTTTATCGTTAATTTTACTTTCAAAATCCTTTAAGTCGATATTAAAAGTCTTTTCTTGTGGGGTTGAAACCACGACTTTACCACAAGCGTTTTCGATAAACACTCTGTACTCGGTAAAGAACGGCGCAAACACTATACACTCGTCACCGTCGTTCATAATTGCCTTTAGAGAAATAGTAAGCGACGCAGCAGCACCACAAGTCATATAAATACCGTTAGGCGTAATACCAACGCCGAATTTTGCGTTTATATCGTCAGCAACGGCAGTTCTTACTTTTAAGTCGCCTTGTGCCGAAGTATATCCGTGTAAAAGTACGGAATTTTCATTTTCAATTAAATCCGCAATGCAATTTTTTATTTCGGCAGGTGGTTCAACGCTAGGATTGCCGATAGAAAAATCAAACACTTTATCAGCGCCGATTTCGCCTGCTCTAGTTTTGCAATATTCGAAAATCTCCCTAATAATTGAGCGCTTACTACCAAGCGCATACATTTTTTCGTTTATCATAATTATTCCTTTACCCCCAAAAGATCAAGGGCGTTTTTATAAAAGATTTTGTCTTCGGTTCGTTTGTTTAGTCCAAAATTTTTTATTATTCTAACGTCACCGTAAACGTCACTCCAAGGGCTATCTGTAGCAAAAAGTATTTTATCTTCGCCGTGCTTATAAACTATCTTTTTAAAGTTTTCTTCCGTAAACTTTTTAAGCACGTACGCCGTATCAAAATAAATATCTTTGCCTGCAAGTTTTTCCAAAACTTCGCCAAAGAACTCGTCCCCACCCAAATGCGCGAGAACCAATTTATCGTACCCACCTAATCTAGAAAGCATTTTCAACACCCTATCAGGGGTACATTTTACTGGTTCGCCTATAAATCCGATATCCACCCCTGAGTGCGTCACCACGATTAAATCCTCGTCTTTAGCGCACTTTAAAAGTTCGTAATACTTATCGTCGTCAAAAAAAGTTCCTTGATAGTCAGGGTGAATTTTAATACCCTTTATTCCACTTTCTTTAATCAAGCGCATTTTTGCCTTTTTGTCGTCCATATCGGGATGAGCGCCTGCAAAGGAAATTACACGGCTTTGACCCTCGTTAACGACTTTAGCGAAACGCAAAATTCCATCGAATTGCGAAGGTTTTGTCAACGCAGGCAAATTTACGGCAATTTGCGCGCCGGCTCTATCTAAAGCATTGATAAGACCGTTCATAGTGCCGTCAGAATACGCAGGCGTCCCGCCTTTTTGCGACAACGCGCTTATAGTACTATTGGCTATTTTATCTGGGAAAATATGCGTGTGAAAATCTACTATCATCTTAAAGTTTAGAAAGTTCGTCCGAAGTCAAAGTTTCGATTTTATATTCCTTAAACACTTCTTTAGCGAGCGATAAATCGTTAGTCTTCATAACGACCGACGCATCAGCCCCGTCAATTGATAAGCCGTACATATATTCAATGCTGATATTTTTGTTAGCGATAATTTCTAAAATTTCTTGCAAAGAACCTGCTTTATGTGGAATTTTAATAATCATAACTTCGGTAATCATACTTGAAAAACCTTCGTTAGTTAAGGCATCCTTGCCGGCCTCGGGATTGTTTACGATAAGTCTTAACAATCCGTATTCGGTGGTGTCGGCAAGGCTCATTGATAAAATGCTAGCGCCACTTTTCTTTAACGCGTTTAAAACTTCACCAAGTCTACCTTGTCTATTTTCAATAAAAACCGATAATTGTTTTGCAGTCATAATACCCCCCCCTAGATTAGTCGCCGTAACCTTTCAAAAATGCTTGAACGTTCAATTCAACCGTCTTTGGTGGAACGGTACTCTTTAATACTTCAAGCCAAGCGTCCTTATCAAAGCCTATATACTTTGCACTTAAACCTAAAACAACAGAGTTGAGAACCTTACTGTTGCCAATATCCTTTGCAATTTGAACGCCGTCGATTGAATAAACGGTGTGGCTTTGCTTTAAGGTTTCAATAATATTTTCAGGATATGTTTTGGCTCCAATAACAACGGTCATAGGATCAATTCTACAATCGTTAACGATTAAAACACCGTCCTTCTTTAAGAAATGTGCGTAACGGAGCGCCTCTAATTTTTCAAAAGAAATAAGCACGTCTACAGAGCCTTCTTCAACGACAGGTTCGTAAACCTTGTCGCCAAATCTTACGAAAGTTACAACGCTACCGCCCCTTTGAGCCATACCGTGTACTTCTGAAAGTTTTACGTCATACCCTGCTTTAAGAGCTGTTTTACCTATAATTCTACTAGTTAAAAGCGTACCTTGTCCGCCAACGCCTACTACCATTATATTCATACTATTTACCTACCTTTTCGATTGCACCGAACTTACAGTAACTCATACAAAGCCCACAACCGTTACACATCGTTTCGTCAATTTTGATACCGTTTTCCGTTTTAGTAATTGCTGGACAGCCTATCTTAAGACAAGCGCCACATTTAACGCACTTTTCAGGAACGGTTACGCATTTATAAGGGAATTTTTGACCTTTAAGTAAAGCGCAAGGCGCTTTTGCGATAATTACGGTTAATTCATCACCGTTAACTGCCGTCTTAACAGCCTTTTCAACTTCCTTAATATCAAAAGCGTTTACTTCCACAACGCTAGGTACGCCAACTGCTTTACAAAGAACCGCAAGGTCGATTGCGTAAGTATCTTCACCCTTAAGGGTTTTTCCCGTCGCTGCGTGTTGTTGGTGACCGGTCATACCCGTCGTACGGTTATCGAGAATAATTACCGTACCAGTTGCCTTGTTGTACACCATATTGATAAGTGAGTTAACGCCGGTATGTAAGAAAGTAGAATCCCCAATAACGGCTACCCAATTTTTAATAAAATCTTTACCTTTAGCCTTTTCGATACCGTGTAAAGCCGATATACTTGCGCCCATACAAATAGTGGTATCAATAACGTTAAGTGGAGCAACTGCGCCGAGCGTATAGCAACCGATATCGCCCGCTGCGTGAATTTTAAGTTTATTAAGCACGGAGAAAACACTTCTATGTGGACAACCAGGGCATAAAATCGGTGGACGATTAGGCGTTTCTTGTTTTTCGAAAACCATATCGTTCTTGCCGTAAAGCACTTTCTTTAATAAGTTAGCGCTGTATTCACCTTGTTTTGTGAAAAGTTCTTTTCCCTTAACACTTAATCCCCAACTTTTAATTTGTTCTTCAATAACCGGTTCAAGTTCTTCAAAAACGTAAACGGTTTCAACTGAAGAAACGAAGTCTTCAATAAGTTTTTTAGGTAACGGATTAACCAAGCCTAGTTTTAACACGCTTGCGTCAGGGCAAACTTCTTTAACGTATTGATAAGCAACGCCAGAAGTAATAAAGCCGATTTTTTTATCGTTATATTCAATTTTGTTTATTGCTAAATTAGATGCATCTTCAGCGAGTTTAATTTCTCTCGCTTCAACGACCTTGTGTCTACCGATTGCAGACGCAGGCATCATAACGTATTTAGGAACGCTTCTTTCGTAAACCTTGTCTTCAGGTACAACCCTATCGCAAAGTTCAACCACGCTTTGTGAGTGCGAAAGTTTAGTCGTCGTTCTTAAAATAACTGGAGTATCGTATTTTTCAGAAAGTTCGTAAGCAATTTTAGTAAAGTCTTTTGCTTCTTGACTATCAGACGGTTCTAAAACTGGCAAGTGAGCGCTTCTTGCAATCATACGGGTATCTTGTTCATTTTGCGAACTAGCAAGGCCAGGATCGTCTGCAACTACTACCACTAACCCACCGTTTACGCCGGTATAAGAAAGCGTATAAATAGGGTCGCTTGCCACGTTTAAGCCAACGTGTTTCATACACGCTAAACTTCTAACGCCGGCAATAGATGCGCCTGCACTAACTTCAACGGCAACTTTTTCGTTAGGTG
Organism: Christensenellaceae bacterium; assembly: GCA_045655805.1. Taxonomy (GTDB): domain Bacteria; phylum Bacillota; class Clostridia; order Christensenellales; family Borkfalkiaceae; genus UBA11475. Next base: position 26,625 of record JAZOPZ010000015.1, on the reverse strand, counting down.
CCCACTCGGTATAAACTTCGTCGTATTTTGCTAAAACTTCACTAATTTCAGTACTAGGCGTACCAGGATATGCACTAGAAACTTTAACGCCTGCTTCGTACGCACCCCTTGCTATTGCTTCGTTACCGAGCATTATAATCTTTTCACTCATATTACTTACTCCTTAAATCTTTAACTCTTTTTGCTTTACCTTCAAAACGCTGTAAAGTGTTTGGGGATTCCAACATAATTTTAGCGTCAAGCCCGAGCATTATTTTTAATTTACCTTTAACGGTTTTAGAAATTCTTTCAAGTTCACCAAAACTATCGGTTGCTTGAGCCAACTCAACCCTAACCGAAAGTTTGTCGGAATAACCGTCTCTTTCAACGATAATTTCGTAATGAGGCCCAAGTTCTTTTACGCTTAAAATAACTTCTTCAATTTGGCTTGGGAATACGTTTACGCCACGAATTTTAAGCATATCGTCACTTCTACCCGAAAGATTTTCCATACGAACCGTCGTTCTACCACACTTGCAAGGTTCGTAAATAAGTCTAGTTATGTCTTTCGTTCTATAACGGATTAACGGCAACGCCTCTTTTTTAATACAAGTTATAACTAGTTCACCCTTTTCACCTGCAGGTAGAACCTCACCCGTTTCAGGATTGATAATTTCAGGGATAAAGTAGTCTTCGTTAATGTGCATACCACAAAGATATTCACATTCACCAGAAACGCCAGGCCCCATAAGTTCACTCATGCCGTAGTTTGAAGTTACGAGCATATCTTCGCCCCAATATTTATGCATTTCGTCACGCATAGCGTCGGTTAAAAGCTCACTACCAACAAGCCCGATTTTTACATTTAAATCGGTTTTTGGATCAACGCCCATTTCTCTAGCGACTTCTGCAAGACGCAAAGCGTACGACGGAGTAGCAACTAAAAGCGTCGTTCCGAAATCTTTCATATACATTATTTGCTTTTCGGAATTACCAGTTGAAGACGGTATTATGGTTGCGCCTATATTTTCAAGCCCGTAGTGAAGACCGAGCGCACCCGTAAACATACCGTAACCAAAGCAAATTTGAGCCACGTCTTTTTCCGTTGCCCCACCTGCACAAGCGATACGAGAAACACAGTCAGTCCAAACGTCCATATCTGCTTTAGTGTAACCTACGACGGTTGGTTTACCCGTCGTACCAGAAGACGCGTGTATTCTTAAAAGTTTATCCTTTTCGACAGCAAAAAGCCCAAAAGGATAGTTATCACGCATATCTTGTTTCGTTACGAAAGGCAACTTTGCAAGGTCTTTAAGCGATTGAATATCAGACGGTTTAACGCCTTGCTCGTCCATTTTTTTACGGTATGCAGGCACTTTTTCGTAAACCCTTGCAACCGTTTCTTTAAGTCGTTCTAATTGAAGCGCTTCCATTTCGCTTCTTGATAAAGTTTCTTCCTTTGACCAAATCATTTTACTATACCCAAATTTATTTTATTTCGTTTTCGATAGGTTTATCGAAAGCGTTATACAAGATTTCATCCGACGGCTTTTTAGTGAAAGCGCTAACTACTACCGTCAATATTACAGACGATATCATACAAATAACGCCTATCATAGGCGAACAACCAACGCCCGTTTTGATTGCCGTTGTCAAATTGCAACTAAATCCGTTTTTGTGATATCCAAAAAAGAATATCAACGCCACGGTTAAACAAATTGAAGTTATAACAGATACCCAACTTGCAGTCTTTGTCACTTTTTTAGAAATTACGCCCAAAACGTACGGCCCCATAAAGCAACCTGCTAGCGTACCCCAACTTATACCCATCATATAAGCAATAGCGGTGATTTGAAACTTTTCGTTAAGGATTGCAAGCACTACCGAAATAAGTATAAACACCAAGCAAAGAGCACGCATCGTTATATTAACTTGCTTGTCCGTTGCATCAGTTTTTATTTTACCCTTGTAAATATCAACGGCAACTACCGACGCAGACGCAAGCGACACTGACGCGAGCGTTGACATACTTGCTGAAAGTATCAATACGGCAATTACCCCCGTAACACCCACAGGTATAACTTTTGCAAGCATATACGGAACTACCTTATCGCCTGCCGTAGTAGCAAATTCAGGGAAAAGCCCCGATAACGCACCCGTAAAGTAAGCGCCAAAACCTATCACGATAGCAAAAAGCGTTGAAACTACCATCCCTTGATTGATTGCTTTTTTATCCCTTACCGCATAGTATTTGTGAATAGTTTGAGGCAAAGCCCAAACACCCATTGAAGTCAAAAGCACAAGCGCTAAAAGTGAAACGGTATTGCCGTAAATACCCGTATTTGTTGACGAGAAAGTAAACCAATTAAGATTAGGATTAGAAGTAAGCGTCGATAAATCCCAATTTACGTTTGAGTGATTTAAGAAACACAATACCATAACCGCCACGCCAATGAGCATTATTATACCTTGTATAAAATCTGAAAGCGCCGTTGCAAAATACCCACCAAAAAACAAATATATCGCAGTAAGTAAAGCAAGACAAATCATAATAATCCAACCAGGGATACCAAATACGATTTCAAACAAACTTGACAAACCGTTGTAAACAGACGCCGAATACGGAATAAGAAAAATAAAAATAATTACAGCCGTAACGATTTTTAACTTTTTACTACCGAAACGCTTTTCGAAAAATTCTGGCATAGTTTTTGATTCTAATCTAGTCGTCATATTTTTAGTACGCTTTGCCAAAACCCACCAAGCGATTAACGAACCTAATATAGCGTTACCGATACCTATCCAAACCGACGCAAGACCGTATTGTTTGCCAAAATTACCCGCGTAACCGATAAATATTACCGCTGAAAAATAAGTAGTACCGTAAGCAAAAGCCGTCATCCAACCGTTAAGTCCCTTTTTACCTGCAAGCAAAAAGTCGTCCACCGATTTTGAACGATTTTTAGTGTATAAAGCAATACCAACCATTGATAATGCGTATAGAGCAAGTATAACGTAGTCTAAAACCATAAAAAATAAAGCCCCATAGTAAAATAATATATTTTATATTATAATACTAGAACTTGCGGTTGTCAACGGTTGACTGTCACTTGTTTTTACTATAGACCTACAATTTTGCAAAGAAGACTACTAGTTTTTAAAACTACCCTTGTCAAAAAATCTGTTTTATGATATAATGTGTTGGAATTATTTAAGGAGAACTATTTATGTTTGAACAAATTATCAATTGGTTCAGTAACGCGTTGTACAGTTACGTTTTGATAATACTGCTAGTATTAGGTGGTATATATTTTACAGTTAGAACCAAAGCGTCTCAATTTACAATGCTTGGTGAACAATTCCGTTCGGTTACCGAAAAACCGAAAGACGGCAAAGGCGTTTCATCTTTCCAAGCACTCATGGTTTCAACTGCGTCAAGGGTTGGCACGGGCAATATCGTAGGCGTAGCAACTGCTCTTTGCTTGGGTGGCTTTGGCTCTGTGTTTTGGATGTGGATTATCGCGCTTATCGGTGGCGCATCTGCGTTAATCGAAAGTACTCTTGCTCAAATTTACAAAAAGCGTGGCGAAAACGGTTGTTACGGTGGCCCTGCTTATTACATTGAAAAGGCGCTTAAATGCCGTCCTCTTGCAATTGTTTTTTCTATCTTTTTAATTTTGACATACGCGTTCGGCTTTAATATGCTGGCGTCTTACAATTTACAAGACACTTTTTCAACGTATTCTTTTTACGATAAATCTTGGACGCCTTGGGTTATAGGCACTATCCTTGCAAGTATCGTTGGCTACTGTTTAATCGGCGGTGGTAAGCGAATTATCAAAGTTACTAGTTTTTTAGTTCCGTTCATGGGCGTTGCGTACATATTGATTTCGCTTCTAGTCGTAATTTTAAATATCGACACTCTACCGTCGGTGCTTGCTACGATATTTACCGAGGCTTTTGATTTTAAAGCAATTTTCGGTGGTTTTGGTGGTAGTTGCGTAATGTACGGCATTAAGCGTGGGTTATTCTCTAACGAGGCAGGTGTTGGTTCTGCTCCAAATGCGTCGGCGTCGGCTGAAGTTTCACACCCTGTAAAACAAGGTTTAGTACAAGTTCTTTCTGTATTTATCGATACAATTTTAATTTGTACTGCGACGGCGTTTATGTGTATGTGCTCTGGCGTTGAACCTAGCGAAGCAATCAGTGGCGCACCTTACGTGCAAGCGTCAGTAAAGGCAGCTCTCGGTGGCTTTGGTCCTATATTTATAACCGTTGCTATGATACTTTTTGCCTTCACTACACTTTTAGGCAATCTTTATTACGTTGACTCTGCGCTCGTTTATATGTTAAAGCGTGAGCCAAGCAAACGCTTTATGAATATTTATAAAGTAATTTGCTCGTTAGTAATTTTAATAGGTGCAGGACTTTCTGCTGACCTTTTATGGAATATCGCTGATATAACTATGGGACTTATGGCTCTTATCAACATACCTGTATTGTGTATTTTAAGCAAATATGCTTTTAGAGCAATCGCCGATTATAGACGCCAACGCAAACTTGGGTTTGAACCCGTGTTTATCGCTAAAAACATAGGAATAGACGATAGCCTTGACTATTGGCAAGATGACGAAACGGTAGCGCTTAACGACAACGTTGTGGTCAACAATGACAACACCGTTAACGACTAAATTAAACCAAACAAACAAAAAAGGAGTTCAAAAAGAACTCCTTTTTTTATTTCTTTTTACGGTCGTACGGAACTACGTACTCAAAGTATAAACCGTTTAAAACTTCTAAATATCTATCAGCAATTTGATATCTATCGAGCCCTTCTTTTACCATATCTTGAACGTACAAAGGCTTACCGATAACCATAAGTCTTTTCTTGATACTGTAATAAACAGGGTAAACTGGCAAATCTTCACCCTTGTTTTTATAATAACGCATTGCAAGCATTACAAACCCCGGGAAAAGTTGCGTTAAAACGTCTTTATATCCGTTATTTGAATTTTCAGGGTAAACCATAACGGGTGAGCCACTTTCTAAAACTTTAATACTGTTTTTAATGGTGAGCGCTAATCTACCGTCGGTATAAGTTGGCATCATCCACATACCCTTGTAAACCATAGGCGAAAAAATAGCCATAATGGTTGACTTTAAAGAATTTATAAAACCAGGCTTTTTGCCACACTTTTTAATATATAAAATATCTCTTAAATATTCCTTCCTGCTCTTGAAGTTACCGAGCATTTCGTGAGCGCCCCACTTCGCCGTCTTGATAGGATAATACATATCAAGGCTTGGTGGACCACTTTTTGCAGAGTGGTTTGCTATAACTATACTTTTTTGTTCAAGGTCGCCTGCAAGATTTATAATTTCAGGTTTTTTGAAAAGTAATCTCATTGGAATTTTGAAAGTATTCCAGATAGGTTGTTTTTTATGAAAGCCCTTGAAATTTTGCCAATCGTATGCCATAATGTTAGTCCTTAATTTAAGCCTCTTCTTTGTTTACGGTCACTTCTTTACCATATACGAAAATCGCCATCATGCCTGGGCCAACGCTTGCGCCAACACCTGGGCCTACCCAACTAATAGTTACAGGCACTTCTTTGCCGAGTTTTGTGATAAAGTCTTTTTTGAATTGTTCAGCCTCTTCTAAACAGTCAGCGTGACATAAAAAAACGTGTTGATGTGGAACGTCTTCGTAATGTTCAACCGTTCTTTCTATAAGTCTATCGAGTGATGCTTTTCTACCACGAGTTTTTTCAACGGCAAAGTTTTGACCTTTTGCGTCTGAAATAATGATAGGTTTAATATTCATAAGTCCACCGAAAAAAGCACTTGCTGCACTTACCCTACCCGCGCGCTTTAAGTATACTAAATTTTCCACCGTGCCTTCCATATTAACGGTTTGCTTATGGTCTTCAATCCATTTTGCGTTTTCTTCAATATTCATACCGTTTGCCTTGTTTTCACACGCGCTAATCGCAAGCAATCCTTGTCCCATTGAAGTTCTTAAAGTGTCGATACAAATAATTTTTGCATCAGGATATTTTGCTAAAACTTCGTCACGAACGACAAAAGCAGACTTAACGCCTGAAGATATCATTGACGAACAACCGATATATAACACGTCTTTACCACTTTCAATAGCCGAAATAAAAAATCTTTCGTATTCTGAACGAGGCACTTGAGAAGTTATTATTCTAGTGCCGTTTCTGATAATGCTATAAAATTCTTGTGCCGACATTTCTTTCCAATCAAGGTCGCATTCATAGTCTTTATCGCCGTACATAAAGTGCATATTTACACACTCTAAGCCGTAACGAGTTCTAATTTCACTATCAAGGTCGCAACCCGAATCTGTTAAAACAATATAATCTCTCATAATTACTCCTTTAGTTATTCAACTATAAATATAAAATCGTAAACGTCTTGCTCGCCGTCCACTTCGTAAAACTCAAGGTCACTATAGGTGGACTGAATATGCGACGCAAGTTCTTGACGTTCGTCAATAGTAGCGTTATTGCCGTATACTGCAATAGCGTAAGTTTTGTCTTTAAGTCCAAGTTTTTCAAGCAAATCTTTTGTCGATTGCATTTTTGATGGCGTTGAAGTGAGCATTGTGTGATTCGTGAACCCTATGTAATCACCCTCTTTAACGGTTACGCCGTTCAAAGTTGTATCCCTTACTGCCGTAGTTACCATTGCAGTAACGACACAACTCATACAATCTTTTAGTAATTTTTCTATTTCGTCAGCGTCGCCAACGGAATAATCAAGCATAGAGATTGCAGTATATCCCTCGCCTAAACTCTTGCTTTCGATAACTCTAATTTCAGAATCTTTATATATTTGCGCTGCTTGTTTTGCGGCTAAAACAATATTGCCGTTATTGGGGAAAACGAATATACAATCAGCGTTTACGTCGTCAAACGCTTGAATAAAATCTTCGGCTGACGGGTTGTTTGTTTGCCCACCAGAAATAACGTAGTCGACGCCCATATCAGCGAAAAGTTTTTTGATACCGTCCCCCGATGCAACGGTTACGACACCGTAAGGCTTGCGTTCTTTTTTAACCTTTTTACTCATAGCCGACGCGCTGAAAGATTCCGGTTTACTTTCAACGGTTTCGTTATGTTGCAAAGTCATATTTTCAATTTTTACGGTTAAAAATTCACCGTAGCGTTGACAATATTCAAGTACTTTATACGGCGTCATCGTATGGACGTGTATTTTAACCACCGTACCAGTAACAAACGCTACGATTGAATCCCCTATCGATTCAAGATAAGCAATTAACTCTTTAAGTGGAAAATTGTTAACGTCGGTTTTTGAAGTTTGAAGTTGTAATAAAAGTTCAGTACAATAACCATACTTCATTTCAGTATTTTCATCAAACTTTGAAAAGTCTAATTTTTTTGACGCAACTACCGTTACGGCGAGTTCGTCACTAGAAATACTGTCGTTAAAGGCTTTACAAAAACCTTCAATAATATACACCAACCCTGCGCCACCACTATCGATAACTTGAGCCTCTTTTAACACGTGTAAAAGTTCAGGGGTATGCTCTAAAGATTTTTGCATTTCCTTTAAAAATCTTTGGCAGAAATCCTCGATGGTTGAAGAAGGTGAAACTTCTTCTTTAACACCTTCAACAGCCTCCCTCGCAACGGTTAATATCGTGCCCTCAACGGGTTCTGCAACGGCACCATAGGCGCGTTTAACGCCATTTTCAAGCGCTGTCACAAACTCTGGCAGAGAAACGCTCTCGTGACCGATTAAACCATCCGACATTCCACTAAAAAATTGTGAAAGTATTACGCCGGAGTTACCACGAGCGTTCAACAACATACCTTGCGCTAACGCACGGGCTTTGCCCTCTAGCGTGTCTGACGATTTTGAGCAAAGTTCGTCCACGCCCCCCTTTAAGGTCAAATACATATTATCACCCGTATCACCGTCAGGGATAGGGAAAACGTTAAGGTTATTTACTTCTTCAATATTAGTGTGCAAATTGGTTGCACCACATATCATTAAGCGTTCGAAAAGTTCGGCGTCAATAACTTTATTATCGAGGGGCTTTTTATCGTCTCTCATAATCTTCTCCTAAAGTGAATAGTAACTTTGCGCACGCACAAGCGCGCGTTATATTATAATACAAACTACTAAATATTATAACACTTGGAGCAAAGGTTGTAAATCATTTTTACAAAATTACGGAATTTTACAGTCATTTGCCGTCAAAAATTAACGATTTTTTTGTTTTTTGGTCGATTTTTTACAAAAAACGTCAACAAAACAAAGAGGCGACAACTGTTTTTTAAAAAATTCAAAATCCATTTGTCGCCGAAAATATTATTATTTACCTTGCCTAAAAGTAATATCATTTTGCTTGCTTTTTGGCTTTTTATATGCTACAATAATCACGCTAAAATAACTTGATATACTATGGAGAGATATCGTCGCTTGCGTCCTGGCACTAGCCAGCAGAGGTCATAACGGCCCTGACTCGCCGTTTACGTCCTACGGAGCGACGCGTAGTAGTAATCAGGTATACTGATTTCTGCCGAAAATAAACAAAACAACTTAATACATTATGGAGAGATATCGAAGAGGTCATAACGGCCCTGACTCGAAATCAGGTATACAGCAATGTATCGTGGGTTCGAATCCCACTCTCTCCGCCAAAACAAAAAAGACGGCAAAACCGTCTTTTTTTGTTTTGGTTGAAAAGGCTATGGGTAAGAACTAAAATTTGCTCGCAAATTTTGTTCGTCGCTTGCGTCCTACGGAGCATAGCGTAGTAGCATATACACTCTCTCCGCCAAAAATAACCTAATCCAAACTTTAGTTTTGGGTTGGGTTATTTTTAATACATATCTTTAAAAATGCTATAATACTTCAAACCTTTATAATGATTAGACGATCAAGGCGTTTTTCAAAAGTAAAATAATTTAATGCGATTTAAAAGCACCCAAACGGGTGCTTTTTTTCTTTTTTGAATCATAAAAACTTAATTCTCTAAAAGCGAGAGAGCGAGAATTTATAAAAATTAAGCCGTTTTTAAAAGGCTTTTGTTATAAATTTCGTCTTTTATTTATATATCTATGTTATATACTAGTATATAATTGTACAAATATTCTTAGGCGCGCACACGCGCGAGATAAACTACTCTACACTATAGTAACGGAGCAAATATCCTAACTATACTTCTTAAAAGCCTACGAACTGCGCAATGTTTTTCTTTAAAAGTAAACGGAACGCAACTTTCAAGCGTTTGCAAAAAGTCGTTTTTAATAGAATTTATACAATCACAATTATATAGCCAAACGCCGTTTTCAAAGTGATGCACGAGTGAACGATAATCAAGGTTTACCGTGCCAACGATAGCGTATTTATCGTCGGAAATATAATTTTTTGCGTGGATAAAGCCTGGGGCGTATTCGTAAATTTTTACGCCTGCTTTTGCTAAACGCTCACAATAACTTTTGGTTATTTCAAACACGATTTTTTTGTCGGGAATATGCGGAACGATAATTATAACTTCTACACCACGCATAGCGCAATTCTCAATATCTTGACACAAGTCGTTATCGATAATCAAATACGGTGTCGTTATATAACAATATTCTTGAGCCGAACTTAACAAGTTTTGTATTGCCCCTTTTGTTACGGGGTGCTTATAAAGTGGGACGGGCCCGTCGCCAAACGGAACTATATAACCGTCGCCATCAGTTTGATTTTTTGGAAAATAATCTGCCGTAATTTGTAGTGGCTCTTTTACATTTATACCGTAATCAAGCAAAAAAAGTTTTGTAAATTCCCAAACACACTCGCCTTCAACTCGAATACCACCGTCTTTAAAATCGCCAAAAGGTGAATATTCGTTGATATATTCGTCGGCAATATTTACCCCACCAGTATAACCTATTTTGCCGTCAATGACCGCTATTTTACGGTGACTGCGATTATTAAATCGACTATCTGCACTACCACGAACTTTTGAAAAAGGCGTTGCGTTTATGCCGTATTTTTTTAGCGTCCTATAATAATTTGGCGGAAGTCTTACCATACAGCCGATATCATCATAAACGAGTTTGACTTCTACGCCGTCTAGCACTTTGCTTTTCAATACTTCGATAACCGTATTTAAAAACTTACCTTTTTCCATTATGAAGTATTCTAGAAAAATGAATTTTTTAGCGCTTTTTAAATCTTCAACGAGCGCGTCCATATATTCTTGCCCAGTTTTTAGGTAGGTTTGCTTGCAATTCTTAAAAATATGCCCACCCGAGGTTTTACAGAGCATCAACGCTTGGTTGTGTGCTGAAAGGTTTTCGCTTTTAAGTTCTACTAAAAGGTCGTTATCACAATTGTCGTAGGTGGCGTCGTTTAAGTCTTTTAACTTTTTTTGAAATTTTCGCTTTAACTTACGAGAATAAAACATTATATAAAGCATAAACCCCACTATCGGAAGTATCAGCACGAACAATAGCCACGGAACTTTATAGTCGGGGTTGTCGTCAGAGGCGACTATTTTAAGAACACACGCTATTTGTATCAAATACGCTACAATATAAAGTTTTGGATAGTAATAACAAAGCGCCATTACAGAACCTATTATAACCGTTATGATTAAAATAGTTAACGCTAATGCAACCACATACCTTACAGGTATATATTTATGCCTTTTTTTTGCTAATTTTTTCATACTAAACACCTGTTTTTAAGTAGTTTAATAAATATATCAAAATTCTACTTAAATATAAAGTTTTTATATTGGTCGACGATTTTTTGACAAAATTATTCAATAACTATATAAATTAAATTTTTATAGATTTTAACCTAGTTAGAACTTGACTTTTACATCAATTTATAATAATGTATTTAAGTAAATAACTACTTCTGGGAGAAATTATGTCGAAATTAAGATTTATTTCTGGCAACGGATTAAAAATTATCGCTTGCCTTTTAATGCTGATCGACCATATCGGCGTAATACTTTTCCCTTTTACCCCTTGGTTAAGGTATATCGGCAGGCTTGCTTTCCCGATATTTGCTTTTACCCTTGCCGAAGGTTGCAAGTACACCCGTAACAAATTAAAGCACTTTTTGCTTATATTTATAGCGGGGGTAGTTTATCAAATAGTTTTCCACTTTTTTTCAGGTGGTTACTTCTATTTAAACATTTTAATTACACTTTCTATTGCTATTTTGTGCATTTACGCCTTACAATTTGCAAAAACAACTGTTTTTTCGGACAAAAATAAGTGGATTAAAACCGTTGCATTTTTACCGTTTATCGTTTTGATGGCGCTTTCTTACCTTTTAACTAGAAAAGTTGAAATCGACTACGGTTTTATAGGCGTACTGATGCCTGTTAGCGCGTCTTTGCTTGACTTTAGAAATATCGACGCGCCAAAATTACTTAAAAAATGCGACAATTATCTTTTACGACTTTTATGTATGACTGGGATAATTGCGCTTTACGTATTTACTCACGCCGATAGACTCTGGGCTTGTTGGGCGTTTTTTGCAATAATTATACTTTTATTCTATAATGAACAAAAGGGTAAACTCAAACTAAAATACTTTTTCCATATATTTTACCCTACACACTTGGTATTACTTGAAGCGATTGCAATGTTTTTACTTTAAAATAAAGTATTTGCTTGACAATGCGCTAGCATTATGGTACTATTTTGTTAACATTATAGAGGCGCGTAAAACAAAAGTATCTACGGTGGTAAAAGGTTACGCTAAAACCGTTCACCGATGAAAAAGGGTTTTATGCCGAAAGAATTTTTTGCAAACTTTCTTGGTTTGGCGGAAAATATCCGTCCGACTGTCGCTATTTGCGGAGTGCTATATGTTGATTGTTAAAAAACGGAAGGTCCGTTTTATAATCGTCTAACATTTGCGCCCGTTTGGGCGTATTTTTATTGTATACGGTATAACCGTTAAAGGAGTTTTTATGAAAAAACCTATTTTCACGGGCGTTGCTACGGCGCTCATCACACCATTTGACAAGTTTGGTAAAATCGATTACGATAAGTTTGGTAAGTTGGTGGAATTTCAAATAAATTCCGGCGTAAACGCTTTAGTCGTTTGCGGTACTACGGGTGAAGCGTCTACCCTTACGGACGAAGAACACCGTGACGCTATTTCTTTTGTTGTTAAAAAGACTGCTGGTAGAATTCCCGTTATTGCAGGCACGGGTTCAAACGATACCGACTATGCAATCTCTTTAACTAAACACGCTTGTGAAGAAGGTGCTGACGCTATTCTTTTAGTTACGCCGTACTACAATAAAGCGACACAAAAAGGTCTTATTAAAATGTATACGGAAATCGCCGACAGTTGCGATAAACCTATCATTTTATACAACGTTCCATCTAGAACCGGCGTTAATATCGAGCCTGCAACTTATAAAGCGCTTGCAAAACACCCTAATATCGTTGCTATTAAAGAGGCTAACGGCAATATCTCTAAAATTGCTGAAACCGCTCATCTTATCGGCGACGAACTTGATATGTACTGTGGTAACGACGATCAAATCGTTCCGATGATGTCGCTTGGGGCAAAAGGCGTTATTTCAGTACTTTCAAACGTATTGCCAAAGGAAACCGTTGCTATTTGCGATAAGTTCTTTAACGGCGATATTAAAGGTAGCGCTAAACTTCAACTTGACCTTTTGCCACTTATCAACGCGCTCTTCTGCGAGGTTAACCCTATCCCTGTTAAATGCGCTATGACGCATATGGGCTACACGGAAAACGTTTTGCGTTCTCCACTTTACCCTATGGAACCTGAACACGAAGAAGTTTTAGTTGCTCTTATGAAACAATTCGGCGTTGAATTTTAAGGAGTTATTATGAAAGTTATTATTACCGGCGCTAAAGGCAAAATGGGTGGTTTAGCAACCCAAGCAGTTATTGACGCAGGGCATGAAATTTACGCGCTTTGCGACGGCTTTTACGATTTAGCAATTGACGGAAACAAATATAAAAATATTGCTGACGTGCCTTTCGGCGCAGATATGATTATAGACTTTTCTTTTCACACGGCAGTACCTGCTATTTGTGAATACGCAGTAAAGTCTAACACCCCTGCGATTATCGCTACTACGGGGCTTACCGAAGAAGAACTCGGCTGTATAAAAATCGCATCTAAAAGCGTGGCTATCTTTAGGTCAGGCAATTACTCGTTGGGTATTGCAACGCTCGTTAATTTAATTAAAAGAGCCGTTGCCGTTTTTGAAGATGCTGATATTGAAATTATTGAAACGCACCACAACCGTAAAGCAGACGCTCCTAGCGGTACTGCTGAAATGTTGTTCGACGCAGTAAAAGATGCAAGACCTTCTGCCGTAAGAGTTGACGGAAGAAGTGGTATGTTCAAGCGCACTAAAGACGAAGTTGGTATAAACTCTATTAGAATGGGCAATATCGTAGGCGTACACGAAGTTAAAATTTGTACTGAAAACGAGTGCATAACCTTAAAGCACGAGGCTTTTGATAGAGCAATGTTCGCCCGTGGCGCTGTTAAGGCGAGTGAATTTTTGCTAAACAAAGCCCCTGCTCTTTACGATATGGGCGACCTTTTACAAGACTAATACACTATTTGCGTACCATTTTGACGATACCGTTTATCGTTAAAATGGTTTGCAATCTTAAGGATAATTATGTTACACAAGAATTTAAGCGTAAGTAATGACGGCATTTTGCATATAGCAGGTGTTTCAACCGTAGAACTTGCAAAAGAATACGGCACTCCTCTTATGGTTATGGACGAAAATAAAATACGCTCTAACTTTGCCGTTTACAAAACGGCTATGAAAAAATATTTTGGTGAAAGTTCTTTCCCACTATTTGCTAGCAAGGCGTTTTCTTGCAAATATATTTATAGGGTTGCAAAGGAAGAAGGCGTTGGTATCGACCTTGTTTCTTGTGGCGAACTTTACACCGCTTTGTCGGCAGGTTTTGACGTTAGCAACGCATTTTTTCACGGCAACAACAAAACTGACGCCGATATTGATTATGCTATTAAATCGGGGGTTGGGCACTTCGTTGCGGACAGCCTTACCGAAATTGATAAGATTGACGAAATTGCGTCTAGTTACGATAAAGTTCAACCGATACTTTTAAGACTTACCCCTGGAATTGACCCACATACTCACTCGGCAATCACCACGGGACAAGTTGACAGTAAATTTGGTATCGCTATTGAAACGGGACAAGCCGACGATGCTGTCAAATACGTTTTAAGCAAAAAGAACGTGCGTCTTGACGGTTTCCATTGTCATATAGGTTCACAAATTTTTGAAATTAAACCGTTCTGTGATGCGTCTAAAATTATGATTGACTATATCGCAAGCGTTAAAGAAAAGTTTGGTTTTGATACTGAAATTTTGAACCTTGGCGGTGGTTTTGGCGTAAGATATATTGAAAGTCAACCACTACTTGATTACGACGATATGATTAAAAATATCGCCGAATATTTTAACGAAAAGGTTAAAACTTCCGATATAAAAAAGCCTACCGTTGTTATGGAACCTGGCAGAAGTATCGTGGCTGACAGCGCATTAACACTTTACACCGTTGGCACTACTAAAACTATCCCTGGTTTTAAAAATTACGTTTCAATCGATGGTGGTATGCCTGATAACCCACGCTACGCTTTATACCAAGCCGACTATACCGTTTGCCTTGCTAATAGGATGAACGATAAAAAGGACTTTACTTGTACCATTGCAGGAAGATGTTGTGAAAGTGGCGACCTTATACAAGAAAACGTTAATTTGCCTACCCCAATTAGAGGCGATATTTTGGCAGTATTAGTTACGGGGGCGTATAACTATTCGATGGCAAGCAATTACAACCGTATACCAAGACCTTTGGTTGTTGCACTTAAGGACGGAAAAGTTTTTCCTATTATTAAAAGAGAATCTTTTGAAGATTTAATTAAAAACGATTTATAGAGAATAATTATGAAAGGTATTGAATTATTAAAAGAAAAAAAATGCTTTATATGTGATATGGACGGCGTTATCTATCACGGTAATAGAATTATTCCTCACGTAAAAGAGTTTGTCGAATGGCTTGAAGAAAGTGGTAAAAACTACTTGTTTTTAACTAACAGTGCTGAACGCTCACCAAGAGAACTTGCGCAAAAACTTGCTCGCATGGGCTTACACGTTGGCGAAGAACACTTTTACACCAGCGCGCTTGCAACAGCGTCTTTCTTAAAGAGCCAATGCCCTAACGGTTCGGTTTACGTTATCGGTGAACCTGCACTAACCTACGCTTTATACGAAGCCGGTTTTTCAATGAACGACGTTAACCCTGACTACGTTGTTTTTGGCGAAACCCGTTCCGTTAACTATGAAAAGATCGAAAAGGCTGTTAGACTAGTACAAAACGGTGCAAAACTTATTGGAACGAACACCGACTTAACTGGACCTTCTGAACAAGGCATAGTACCTGCTTGTAGAGCGTTGATTTCGCCTATCGAACTCACTACGGGTAAGCAAGCATACTTCGTTGGTAAACCTAACCCACTTATGATGCGCCATGCCTTGAAGAAATTGGATTGCCATAGAGTTGACGCAGTTATTATCGGCGATAGAATGGACACCGACATTATCGCAGGCATTGAAAGTGAACTTGATACAGTTTTAGTTCTTTCAGGCGTAACCACGACGGAAGAAATTGACCACTTCCCTTATAGACCTAAATACGTGCTTAAAGACGTTGGCGCAATTATCGGATTAACTGACTAAAATCATTAAAGCCTTACTGTGGTAAGGCTTTTTTGTTGTCTAAACACGATTGATGTGATATAATACTTTTGTTGTTATAAACAAATTATTACTAAAGGAAAGATTATGTCAGATAAAACACATATACTTTATACGGTAATTTCAGGCGCAATAACTGCAATTTTGCTAGTCGCTTGTAAATTTATAAAGTCAGAAAAAAATTCAGTAAGAGTATTACGGGCGTCGGCTATAAGTACGGTAATTCTTCATTACAGCAGTTTATACGTTGATTATTTTACAACGGGTGTTGCTGAAGTTTCGGGCAATATGTTGCTACCTATCTACCCTTGTAATATTGCAATGTGGCTTTTATTGATCACTTCACTTATTAAAACCGACACGAAGATTTTTAAGCATTTAGCAATAGCAACTTTTTACCTTGGCGTTATAGGTGGTGTTGTCGGCATAGTTATCAATGAAAATTATATGTCTAATCCAACCCTTGCAGATTGGGATATACTTAAAGGCTTATTGAGCCACTCTACGATGCTATTTGGATGTATATATCTTTTAACGGGCAAATTTATTAAAATTAGAGTAAGTAATATGCTTACTATTATAATGGGCCTTGCAGGTATGTTACTTGATGGGTTATTCGTAATTTGGATATATAAACACTTTAATCTTGATCCACCAAACGCAATGTATTTATTAAGCACTCCTTTTGACAATATACCGTGGCTTACTACTTGGACAATAGGTGCTTTAGCCGTTGTTATCTTATTTACAATAACGGCTATCGTTGAACAAATCTTTGTTAAAAAAGGCGAGCGTTGGTATAATAAAATCATAAATAAATTTGCAAAAAATAAAGAAGATTAAAAGACGGCAAAAGCCGTCTTTTTTTGTGTAAAAAATATGAAATGGTTGATTTTAACGATACCGTTTACCATAAAAAACGCCCGAAACAATCGGGCGTTAATTTTTATTTAATAGAGATTAAACTTATTTGTTTAAGAAATTTGCTTTTTCTTCAGCACTTCTTGCAGAAAGAGTTTGTTCACTTTCAGCATCAAAGAAGTGAGCGTGCGCAACGTCTAATGCAAGTTTAACAGTATCGCCCTTTCTAGTGGTTGAACGGCTGTTAACTCTTGCGATAAGTGAAGATACGTCGTCCATAATAGAGTCGATAGAATCTTCTTCTTTAACGTCGCTATTTGCAAGTTTGCAGTAAAGTAAAGTTTCATTACCAAGCATTTCTGCTACGTCAACTTTAACTTCCATAGTTGGGAAACCAGTAGTCTTGATATATTCAGGATCGTCGTGTAAATCTTCAGGTCTGATACCAAAGATAATAGGTTTGCCGGTGTTGATGTACTTTTCAGGTTCGTACATAAGTTCAACCTTGCTTCTAGGAAGAAGGATTTTTTCATTGCCAAATTCAACGTAAACCGCCTTTGAGTCGCCGGTTAAGGTTGCTTCAAAGAAGTTCATTTGAGGTGAACCAATAAAGCCTGCTACGAACTTGTTTGCAGGATAATCATACAAGTTTTGTGGAGCGTCAACTTGTTGCATGAAACCATCTTTCATAACTACGATTCTAGTACCCATAGTCATTGCTTCAACTTGGTCGTGGGTAACGTAGATAAACGTGGTTGCAAGTCTGTTGTGAAGTTTGGTGATTTCAGTTCTCATTTGAGAACGAAGTTTTGCGTCAAGGTTTGATAATGGTTCGTCAAGCAAGAATACTTTAGGTTCACGAACGATTGCACGACCGAGCGCAACACGTTGTCTTTGACCACCCGATAAAGCCTTTGGTTTTCTTGATAAGTATTGTTCGATACCTAAAATACGAGCGGCTTCTTTAACTTTAGCGTCTATTTCGTCTTTAGGGAACTTTCTTAACTTAAGACCGAAAGCCATGTTGTCATAAACTGACATATGTGGATACAATGCGTAACTTTGGAACACGAAAGCAATATTTCTATCTTTAGGAGAAACTGCGTTCATAATTTTATCGTCGATGCGGAGTTCACCTGAAGAAATTTCTTCAAGACCAGCAATCATACGCAAAGTAGTAGATTTACCACAACCTGATGGACCTACGAAGATAATAAATTCTTTATCTTCAATTTCAAGGTTAAAGTCAGTAACTGCTACGTTACCAGATGGGTAAACCTTATAGATGTTTTTAAGTGATAAACTTGCCATTTTGTTTAATCTCCTTGTAAAAAAGCAATTTTTTCTTGTACTATTATTTTACTATATTTTTAAATAATATACAAGGGCAATTTAACCAAATACTTGACCGTAAATTGTGTAAACTTGCACAAAACTTGAAACTTTTTGATGTTTTTTTGTGAAGTTTTTTCAAACGAATAAAATTCGTTAATCAAGTTCGTCTAAAGTGAGTTCGTACGCAGGCACGATTTCTTTCATAAAAAATTTTACTTCAGGCAAATCGATGGCGTCTATATCTTTTTTTATGCTCTTTTGTGCCTTGGAATATTCTTTATTGCCCGATTTTAATTCATCAATGCATTTTAAATATGCAGAAATCCTATCGGCGCATTTTACGAGTTTATATTCATAAGTAGTTTCGTCAGGCAAAACCAAATCTTTATAATCATCGCGCAGTTCTTCAGGGAGCATTAATAAAAGCCTTTCACAAGCAGTTTTTTCAAGCCCCTTGTACGCCGTGCGAATTTCTGGATTAAAGTATTTAATAGGCGTTGGCAAATCACCAGTTATAACTTCACCAGTTTCGTGATAATGCGCCAAAAGAACGGTCTTATTTATATCAATTTGTTTGCCGAATTTTTTTACAGCGAGCATTGCAAGCGCGTGTGAAACCGTCGCTACTTGATGGCTATGCTCCATAATATTTTCTTCTTTAACGGAATACATCAACGACCAACGCTTGATGTGTTTCATCCTATTTAAAAACGCCCAAAACTTGAACATAACTTTCTCCTTTTGACTTGGTTTTATCATTTTAACACAAAAAGCCTGCTTTTGCAAGCAGGCTTTTTATTTATTTAGAAATTTCATTATCCGACGGCAATAATTGCCCGTTAAAACGGTTTAATTCCGTCCTAAATCCTTTCGACGACAATAACACGGCGCCGACGATTACAACGAGTGCAACGTCTACTAAAACGTATAAATTGTACAACGTGCTGTATACCCAAAAATTGCTTGCGCCCGAATCTACTGCATACGCACCAAACGCAAACACACCTGCAAAAATATGAGCAATTGCCCTAAACGAACCACCCACCAACGCGCATAACCCAAACTTTAACTGTGGCAAGTTATCTAATGCTTTTAATTCTTTTAATATACCGGCAAAACCCGTCATTGCAAAGGCTATTGGGTAGTCAAGTAAAAACTGTGCAGGATGCACTATAAACGGGTCTTGTATAGCCTGTAAAAGCCCGTAAACGAGCCCAACTAGTAAACCTTTTTTCATTCCGTAAGTGTAAGAATAAATCATTATAGGGAGCATTGAAACGAGTGTTACAGAGCCACCGTAAGGCATTTCCCACAACTTAATAAAAGACAAACCAAACGACAATGAAACGCAAATACCAGCAAGAGCAATTGAGTGCGCATCAAAGGTTAAATTACCCTTTCTGTCAACTATTAACGCCGTTATTATTGCCAAAACGCAAAGCCCTAAAGCACAAAGATATAAAGCAGGGGCGTTAAACTTTGAACTTTCGTCAGTATAATAGCCGTCTCCCGAAATATTGTTTGAATAGTAAACGGCAATAAGTATAACCGTAACGATTACACAAGCAAGACTGATTAACCCACCGATAACCCCCGTGATTTTTGAATAGTTCGGCTTTTTGCGAGAAACGATAAAAGCCGTTATTGATACCACTACAAATACACACAAGGTAATTAAGAGTGGTAAAAACACAAGCGAAACTATATCTTTGCTAACCCAGTTATCTTCAAGATAAGCAGTATCGTAATGCTTAACGATTTCTAAAACGAGCATTAAAATACCAACCACGGCAAGATATAACACTAATGACAAAAATCCGTATTTTGCCGTTTTAGAAAACAGTTTTGTTTTTTCCTTTAGAAAAGAAAGAACCCAAGTAAAAGCAAGCCCTAAAATAAATAGACTCGCCAAGCCTACTGTTACCCACTTTAAGATTGGGGCAACTTTGTCGACCGCATATTCGGTCAGAAATAAGTTTAACATAAATACTCCTTCTTCGCCATAAATGCAAGTCCTTAAGATTGTATTAGTGGTGCAAATACCCTAATTACTCCCAAAATAAAACGCCACCTCAAAAAAATAAGGTGGACGAAAGACGACTTTTCCTTCAAGCATTACCTTGCGGATTCAATGGTATAATCTCAGCCTTACGGCACCCATAGCGAATATTTTATTTTGTACTTTTATTATAGCACGGTTTTTTGTTTGCGTCAAGCATTTTTTTATGATACTATAAATTACGAAAATAACTCACATAAAGGATTTAGTATGAACGATAAGTTTTTACAATACGTGGATTTTATAGTAAAACTTGACGAAATGAAAAATATTTTTCGTAAAAACGTTAACGTATGCAACGGCAAAAATGAAAACGACGCAGAACATAGTTGGCATATGGCAACTATGGCAATGCTACTTAAAAACTACACCTGTCTTGGAGAATTTGACCTAAACAAGTCCATAAAAATGTGCTTGGTTCACGACTTGGTGGAAATTTACGCTGGCGATACCTTTTGCTGGGACGAACAAGCAGGATTAACTAAAACCGAGCGTGAAAAACAATCCGCTGATAAACTTTTCGCTCTCCTACCAAATGGTGAAGGACTTGATTTGCGTGTGCTTTGGGAAGAGTTTGAACAATGCTCCACAAAAGAATCTCTCTACGCTAACGCAATGGATAGACTTCAGCCGTTTATATTAAATTCAAAAACAAACGGCCACACTTGGCAACTTGCCCACCCAAGTTATAGTAAAGTAAAAAAGAGAGTTTCTATCGCTTACGAGGTTTTGCCTTTTGCGCGCGAATATATCGATACTTATATTGAAGATGCCGTTAAAAAAGGTTGGATTATAGACGATAGAATATAAATGTTAAAAATTTTCAGTATTTTGTAAATATTGGTAATTTTCAAGAGAAAAGCGAACAGTTGTGAAAATTTTTTACAAAAATTTAAAAATTATTGATAAAAATGCTTTACAAATCTTTTTATATGATGTAAAGTAGTATTGTCGAAAGAAAGCACCTTTTGACGATATAAAAACGCTCATCATTTTCCCCCTTATCATATATTATTCAGGAAGCAATTGACAGTAGTTGATTGCTTTTTGAATTGCAAAATTTTTTGCAAAAATTTTGCAATCAATTTTACTCAGGTAGTAATTATGAGTTATTAGTTAGTATTGCAGTGACTTGTATCAAGCGTTTGGCAACTGTAAAATTGCATTTTAAATAACAAAATTTTTTGCAATCTTTTTTACTTAGGTGGTAAATATGAGTTTTTGGTCAGTCTCCCACTAATTTGTATCAAGTATTTAGTAACTGTAAAAAAGCATTGACTACCGTTTTTTGCAAAAATTTTGCAATCAATTTTACTCAGGTGGTAAATATGAGTTATTAGTTGGTATTGCAGTGACTTGTATCAAGTATCTAGTAACTGTAAAATTGCATTTTAAATAATCAATCTTAAAACAAAAACGCAGGTAAGCCTGCGTTTTTCTATTTTTTAGGTATTGGTAAAAGTTTTCTAGTTTGAGATTTGTATTCCATAAACCCTTCTTTTTTAGATTGTCTGCCGTCGGCAAGAGGTATGCTTATACATAAAAACAACAAGTTGTTCGCCACAGCGCCGAAAATCAAATACCAAGCCGTAGGTTGAGCGCAAACCACCGTAAGGGCGACGCCCCACCAAGTTAAAATTTCAGCCAAATAGTTTGGGTGACGAGAATATTTCCACACACCGTTTCTAATAAAAGTAGTCGTTCTGTTTCTACGGAATTTGTGCATTTGTATATCGGCAATGCCTTGTAAAATTACGGCAAATATAACTAAAACTATAAAAATTAAGCAAACAGGATGAAATTTTACGCCGTTTACAATTGCGTAAACAGCAGGTAAGGTCGCGCTGTACACAACAAGCGTAGGAACTAAATGTATACCCGTAAAATTTACAAACTGATAGAGTTTACCTGTTTTTTCCTTAAGCATAGTGTAGCGCCAATCTTGGTGAGTAAGGTCTTTAAATGTATACGCCCAATTTGCCGTAAGCCTTATCGCCCACAAGCAAATTGCGACAATTAGTAACGCGCCCAACAAATTTACACCGTAAAAAACCGCAAAAGCGATTAAAATAACGGGTGGTTGAACACTCCAATACGGATCGTAAATCGACGCGTTATTAAAAATTACACTAAAAATATAAGTAACGACGGTTGCTATAATATCGGCAACAAGTAGTGAAAGCCACCAACTAAAACTTAACAAATTATAAGTTACTATTCCCACGACGGCACTTAAAAGATATACTAAAACAATGATTATGAAACTAAATATTCTATTTTCTTTCATAAAAAACCTCTTTTGTAATTGCTTTTTTATTATAACAACAGGTGTAATACTTTGTCAATATAGTTGATATCTAAAATAAAAAGCCCGACGTTGTCGGGCTAGTTTTATTATTCACCTTTGAAAGGCAATAAGTCAACGATTCTTGCTCTTTTAATAGCAACTGCTAAAACTCTTTGGTGCTTAGCGCAGGTACCGGTCATACGTCTAGGTAAAATCTTACCCTTTTCGG
This sequence comes from Christensenellaceae bacterium, assembly GCA_045655805.1. GTDB lineage: Bacteria > Bacillota > Clostridia > Christensenellales > Borkfalkiaceae > UBA11475. The sequence continues at coordinate 4,070 of JAZOPZ010000015.1, read as the reverse complement.
TAACGTACTTTTTAAGAGTAGCAATATCTTTATAGTCAATTTCGTCAACTTTGTTTTGACAGAACGCACAAACTTTACGTCTTGGCATTCTTTTAACAACTTTTTTTACTGCTTTATTTTCTTCCATAATACTCTCCTTTTAATCTTCGCAAATTATTTGCGAGCGTCAATTAAAATGGCAACTGATTATCGTCAATTGCTTCTAAAACGGGTCTAGTGCGAGTAACAGGTTGTGCGTCGTCTTCACCTTGAGCGTTTTTCGGAGTTAAAAATTCAACTTCGCTTGCTACAACGTCAGTTATATTGCGCTTGATACCGTCGCTACCTTCGTAAGAACGGTTTTGTAAACTGCCGACAACTGAAACCTTGCTACCCTTTTTTAAATATCTACCACAACTTTCAGCGCGACCACGCCATACGGTGATATTAAAAAAGTCCGTTTCTCTGTTCCCATCACTATTCGAATAATCCCTAGAAACTGCAATAGAAAATTTGCAAACTGGAATACCGTTAGGGGTTTCGGAAAGTTCAGGGTCTTTGGTCAAATTACCTATTAACCATACTTTGTTCATAAAATTTCTCCCTTGTATTAATCGGAATTACGCTTTGGTAATGAGACGTCTCATTATGCCTTCGCTGATGCCGATTACTCTTTTTAATTCCTGAACGAATTCAGGACTGCTTTCGAATACAGTCAACACGTAGAAACCTTCGTTTTTAAACTGAATTGGATATTGAAGTTTCTTCATACCCCACTTTTCAGTTGAAACGACGATACCACCGTCTTTAGCGATAATATCTTCAAGTTTAGCGATAACTGCTTCTCTTGCTTCTTCGGAAAGTTCCGGATTAAGAATATAAAGCATTTCGTACTTGTTCATAATTTTTACCTCCTGGTCTTAATCGGATTGCGTTATTTCACACAATCAAGGTTTTATAATAATAACAAAGTCAAGCATCTTTGTCAAATTATTTAACGTAATTATATATTGTAATATAAATCATTATTTATCCGACACGGCGATAAAGCCGTGTCGGTTGTTTTGTTTTAGGAAATTGATTGGGAAGCAAATTCCTTTTCAAGTGATGCGATAAGTGCATCAATTAATGTGTAATCGTAAATATAGTCCAAATACTCTGATTGAGCTGAATCTATATCGTCGGTAGCAAGAACACCGATATCCATAAGCATCTTAAACTTAGCGTGTGCAAAGTCTACGTCAATAGCCTTATCTTGGTCACTATGCGCTACTTCGCTAAGTTTAACGTTTAAGTTATCTTCGTTAACCTTAATGGTCATAGGCGCGCCGTAGTCGGTCGTTGCCATACCTTGGTCTTTACTACCTTGGATACTTGCACTTGTTGAACCGTTAGAGTATTCAGCAAATACCAAGAACCACATTCTTGCATCGTGATTGATGGTGTAATAAGTTGTATCAGGATCAAGATCTGTGTATTCATATCTTGAATTTGCAAAACTATATCTTGCAAAGCTATCTCTGCCAGCGCTTGCACTGGTGTGACCTTGTTCGTCGTAAACGAGGTTGTAGGTCTTGGTATCTTCATCATAAGTATAGTAAGCAGTCTCTGATACGTATACGTCAGAAGAATGGTCAGCCTTTTGAAGTTGTGAAACGGCACTCATAATGCTTACGTTAAGAGTGTCACCTAAGCTAAGTTCGTTGAAGTGTTCAGAAAGGTTACCAATGGTTACGAGTGGTTTGCCGTGTTCATCTTTCTTTTTAGCAAGAGCTTCTAACGCTTTACTTTCACCAGTACCACCAGAAACGCCTAATACGTCAACGAGTGGAAGTTTTGGTAAGTTGGTTTCAAGTTTTTGTTCAACGTTGCTTAAAGAAGTTTCCGTTGGAGGTAATAACTTGGTAAGCATATTGGAAAGCGCTATATCTTTTTCTTCTGTTGAAGACGTTGCAAAGTCAATACCGAGTTCAGAAAGGGTAAGAGCGTTTACTCTGCCGTCTAAATCAATAGTTGAAAGGTCTGAAAGTTTATCGGTAGGTCCAATAACTTGTGACATAAGCTTAGTCTTTTCGGTTTTGCCGTAATTTTCAATTACGTCAGAAATTGTAAGTTCGCTTACTCTATCGTCAATAGTACCCAAGGTTACAGCGTTAGAGCCACTGTATGCAATAGCCTTTAATAAGGTATTGTTGTTAACCTTTTCTTCACCGAGAAGTTCTACGATAGTACGGTTGTTGATTTGACCATCAAAGTCGTGTTCTGAAAGTTTGGTAATAAGAACGTTACCTGGTAATACCTTTGACATAAGTTCGGTGTTACCCGTGCCATAATCTTCGATAATATCGGAAACTTGAAGTTCGTTTATTCTATCTTCCAAACCACCGAAAGTTACTTCGTCACCATTCTTGTCGTACGCGATTGCTTTTAACAAGATGTTGCTAGCAACTTTACTTTCACCGATAAAGCCAACGATTGACATATCGCTTTGTTCTACAGAAAGACCTTCGCCGTCCAAGAGTTGAGCGATAGTTATGTTAGGTGCAAGGAATTGTCTTGCTTGTTCGTACTTAGCAGCAGTTGCGTAACCATCGATAAATTCAGCAATCGTTACGCCGTTAAGTCTTTGAGTGAACTTGCTTAATTTAACGGTATTTCTTAAAGCGGTATCAGGACCAATAGGGAGACCTGTGTATGCTTCGTAAATATAGTTGCCGTTAGCATCTACTAAGAATACGTCGTTCCTATAAACGTAAGTGCCGTCGTTCTTAATGTAATCAAGCGTTTCTTCCTTAACTTGAGTGTATTCGATTGGGTTACCATCGCCGTCGTAAATTACGCCTAAATCGGTAACTTCGTTTTCACTGTTAAGGGTGTAACCCTTTTGATATAAGTAAGAAGTAGAAAGTCTATTAACTACTAAAATCTTAACGAAACCGTGTAATTGATTTGTCTTGTCCACGGCTTCTAATACGGCTGCAAGGTCAACCTTTTCAGCAATGGTGTTAAGGTTTGTAGTCATTGCTTCACGAATAGTGAGTTCTGCTACGCTATCAGGACCAGATAAACCGTATTTAGAAAGATCCATATCCAATGCCAACGCTACGTCGCCAATCTTATGGTCGTAAATGTTTTGGATAGTGTCGTTTACGGTTAAGTGGTTGCCGTCTTTATCTTTTGCGAAGAGATTTACAAGTTTTTCAACTACACCAGTACGCTTGAAACTAATAGCGTCGAGTAAGTCGATAACAGGAACTTCGTCAAGAGCATTTTGCGCTTTAGCGATTGTTTGCGCTAAATCAAGTTTTTCACCTTCATCACCAAATGCGAAGAGATCTACTACCCCACGCAATGAACCACCTTCAGCGAGAACTTCAATACCTACAGCGTCGATAACATCAACGGTGTATAAGCCGTCAAAGGTTTGTACCTTTGAAATAGTTTCGTTTACAGTGAGTTTAGTGCCGTCGGTATACGATAAGAGTTTAGCAAGATTGTGGAATTTGCCACCTTCAAGCAAGATTTCAATGCCAACTGCATCAATTAAGTCTGCAGTATATAAGCATTCGAATTTTTGAATCTTATCGATAGATTCGCCCACTTTAAGTTTGTTTCCGGTTGCTGGGTCGCCGTTATCGTAGCAAAGGAGGTTTGCAAGTTTGTAGAATTGACCACCTTCTTTAACGATTGAAAGGTCAAGTGCTTTTAAGATATCCGCCGTGTAGAGGCTATCTTCAAAGTTTTGAATCTTATCGATAGATTCGCCCACTTTAAGTTTGTTTCCGGTTGCTGGGTCGCCGTTATCGTAGCAAAGGAGATTACCTAACGCGTAGAAGTTACCACCTTCTTTGAAGATTGAAAGGTCAAGCGCATTTAAGATATCTGCTGTGTAAAGGCTATCTTCAAAGTTTTGAAGTTTATCAATAGTTCCACCTACGGTAACTTTATTGCCGGTTGCTGGGTCGCCGTTATCGTAGCAAAGGAGATTACCTAACGCGTAGAAGTTACCGCCTTCCTTGAAGATTGAAAGGTCAAGAGCGTTAATGATATCCGCCGTGTAAAGTTCAGTTTCAAAGTTTTGAACTTTATAA
>JAZOPZ010000014.1:0-26943 GCA_045655805.1 Christensenellaceae bacterium | reverse complement strand
CAACGGTATTAAGAATTGGTTTACCGGTGACAGTACCGTTGCAAAAATTATTAGAATCGTACTTTACGTTTTCGCAGGGTTTATCGGATTACTTTTTATAATCTGGATGGTTAAAAAGATAATCCGTGCTATAAGGGGGTAGCGTATGGTTAGGTTCTTTGATTTTATCGGTGATAATTGGTGGATTTTGGCGTTATCTGTTATGACGATAATGTTTTTATCGTTTATTACAGGCGTTGTCACTAATCGTTTAACAAAAAGTACAATGCCGATTATGTCAGTTATACTTTTTTACTTTATAATGTTTGCTGTTTGGGCAGTTATATTGCTGGTCGGTGTACCTGCAGTAATAAAGTATCTGATATCGGTATATTAAAAGGCAAATACGTCAAACTACGACGTTTTGTATATTTTTTCATTCTTTTGGGCATTGCCGGCGTTTTGCCGGCAACTGCTTAAAGATAAGGTGGGGTTATGTATAAATTAATTAAAAAGGTAGTTCGATATTTCGTTAGGGGCGTAGTATCGGCTTTTTTATTTGGCTAAAAAATGATAATTATAATTTATGGTAACCCAGGGGATGGAAAATCTTGTCTTTTAGCGCATTTAGCGCGCGAATTTGCTTTCAATAGTGAAAGGAATCGTTTAATGAGACGCGCAATAGAAGATAAGAATAAAAACGGTTTTAACCTTGCAATACCTAAACACTGCGTCAGTGCAAATTTTACTGTAAAGTTAAAAAAACCGTGGTACAGAGAACGTTTTAATCGTTATATAAATCCTTTTAGATTAGGTTTTGCAAATAAAGAAGTTCAAACACATTATAATTTTCCGTATGAAGCAATATTTATCGATGAAGCACAAAAGTATTTTGATAGTAAAAAAGATTTGCCGACGTGGCAAAGTCTTTGGTTTGAACAGCATCGTCATTTAAGGTTAGATATTACGATGGCAACTCAAAGACCTATGCGTATAAATAAAAATATTCGTGATATTGCACAATTTATAGAAATTAGGTCGTTAAAAATAGAAGAAAAACACGGTTATGTTAAGTCTGTAACGTGGAAGGTCAGAAGAATTTCAAGCAATGCAGAATTTGAAGAATATATAACTACGGGTAAAACGAATCGTTCGTTATATAAAGAAGAAATAATCAGAGCCGATTATAACGTTTTTGACTTATATGATAGTTACGGGTTTGAACCAGAATTTTATCGTGGAAATTTAAATCGCGATTTAGATATCGCAGTTGCAGAAAAAATAGTACCAACTTGGACTGGTTATTTTGCACATTTTGAAAAATTCAAGGACGACGTTCCTGAATTAGAAAGAACGGGGTAAAAATGCAAGAAATTAATGAAATTTATTTAGAACGACTTAATATTTTAATAAGCGATTCAACTTTAAAGTTGAATTCAAGTGAACGAACTGAAGGTTTAATTCAGCGTCATTTGGAAGTTTACGATAAGTTGATGGACAAGATTGACGATTTACCAAAGTCGTTCACAGCGTCGATTTTCGCCTTAATTAGAAAAAATTATAATGAAGACGAAAAAGAAATAATTCAATTAAACAAAATTGAATTTAAGGAATCTAGAAAAATTTTTAAGCAAAAACTTAAAGCGTTAAAAAAATTTAAAAGGTCATTGATAAATGACCATAAAAAGCAAAAAAGAAAAGAGAAAAAAGAATTAAAAACTCAATTAAGAATTGAGTTTTGGAAAAAAAGAAAAGAAAAAAGAACCAAAAAGAAATCACAAATCAAGCCGGGGCAATAACGGCATTGCCGTTTGCCCCGGCTGATATGAGATATTTAACTATACGGCTATGCCGTATATACCAAAAAAGTAAAGAAACCGACGCAGTCGTAACCCCCCAGCCCCGGCGCTGGCATATAGTTTTAATTAAGGATAAAAAATGGGAATTTTTAATAAAAAGCATACAAACACTGTAAATAAAGAAAAAAGTACTTTTCCAGAAAAAGTACCTTTTTGGACACGGATGAAAGTAGGTGGAAAGCATCCTGCGTTAGTAATTGATAGAGAAAAGGTTGTTAATAAAAAAACAAAAAAAGAAGAACCTGGTTTTGTTTATAGAGAAGGAACTCATACATATAAAAAAGACCGGGAAGAACTCAAGCCGAATCCAGACAAGTCTGATAAAGAACCTATGTATTTAAAACGTCCAGAGAAAAAGCCAGAACGTTTATTTGAACCACATAACAAAGAATTAGATATGCCTGAGCATCTAAAACAACGTTACGATAAAAATAATTATAAAAATAAAGACAAATAAAAAAAGAGTTACCATTCGGGCCTTTCGCCCATACCTTAAAAAGGATAAGTGTAACTCGTACAATTAATATAAACGATTTTACGTAAAAAGTCAATACTTTTTACTAAAATATTTTACAAATAATATAGGGAGTCGACCCCTATATTAAAAAAAAATTTTTTAAAATTCGACGCAAGTCGAACATCCCTTTCTATTGCCAAAAGCGAGAACGCCGGCAAGTTTTTTTTGAAGTCTCATACGTGGTTACCGAAGATTTATCTTCGGTCAAGCCCCCTTCGGGGGCTAAAAAGGAAGAGATTTTTAAATAAAACTCCCCTTGTATAAGGTCACCGGTCTTCGTAGAAGAACGGTCTTTAAAGAGAATAAAGGCTTTTAAAAACACGGGGGATGATAGGGGACTAACTTCGAGAAAAGGCAAAGAAACGGTTGTTTTTAGGCTAAAAAGCCTTGTTTTTTGTAAAAATAGACCTTCTGACTCCGTTATTCGCAGGTTCAAATCCTGCCACCCCTGCCAAAATTTTACTTTACAAAGTCAATGCTTTTTACAAAACGTTTTCAATTTTAAATCGATAGTTTTGTGGCGTACTTATAAGTAGGTCGTAAATAACTTTAAGTTTATCTGCGCTTTCTTCAAAGTTTTCATATTCTGTAAAGGCAATAGCCTCCGATACCCAAAGCCCAATTTCTCTAATGTCGGTGTGAGGAATAAAAATATGCAAATATTTTTTTTTATCTTCCCATTTTTTTTGAAAGTCTTCAACTTCCTTTTTAGTCAAAACTTCATTATTTGCTTTTGTAAGGCACTCGCCAATTTCTACTCTTAACTCATCAAAAGTTTTCAGCACAAATTTTTGTTCGTACCAAGTCCCGCCCACCATTATAATTAACGCCACGATAATGCTTATTATGGATTTTTTCATACCGTCTCCTTGTTAGATTGGCTTAAATTCATCGATACGTTCAACTTTAAAACCGTACCATCCTTTTTTTGTAAAAAAATTGAACCGACTTCACTTAAAGTCATAACTTCAACTTCTTCTAAAGTGATGTGATGTAATTTTAAAACTCTAAAAAGCCACTCTTTAGATTGCTTCAAAATCGTCAAGTTTTTATCGACGGTTTTTCCGTTTGCAATCACCGTAAAGGTAAGCGAAGGCTTGTCAACGTTCTCGTTAGTTAAAACGGACAATTTTCCACTGGATTCAAAAATGGCGTAATCAACTTGTTCAAAGCAAAAAGTACCGTTGCTACGCAAAAGTTCTAAAAGTTCTTCAACGTCCATATTGTTACGGTTAAGTTCTTCAAAATTTATCACGTTTTTATCAATAACGATGCTAGGCTTGCCGTTAATAACCCGTTTTAATACCCCTGCTTTTTCTAGTAAAGAAGTTATTTGATGAATAACAAACAACGCAAGTATCGCCACCACGCCGTAAATAAGTGGTATAGAAACGTCAGCAAGAGGCAAGCACGCAATTTCGGCAATAATAAGCGTCATAACAAGTTCAAACGCCTGCATCTCACCTATTTGTCGTTTGCCCATAAGTCGCATAACTACCATCAAGGTTATAAAAATAATGCTCGTTCTTATAAAAATTACAATCATACGCTAATATTATGTGAATTTTTTATTGCAGTATACTTGCAATATGAGCGTTTATTTGATAAAATAACAGTAATATGAGTAGGAAATATGCGTAAAGTGTTGCAAAACGGGACGTTGTTTGCAAACGAAAGGTTATAAACCTGCGATATATTTCCGCGTCCGCAAAAGCGGACCACTCAAATTAAAGGAGTGGTTTTTATGCCTATTTTTTACATCGTAACATCATTTATTATTTTTGCAACGATAGCAACGCTTATCATCGCGTTTATATTAAAGCGTAAAGTTCTCACTGTAAACAAGGTGAACAATACTCGCCGTATCGTATACATAGCAATTTGTAGTGCGTTAATGGCACTTTTGAATTTAGCGTCAATCGACACAGCCGTTCAAAAACTTACCTTTACTATGTGTGGTGCTTGCCTCGTGGGGATAATGTTTGGTGGAACAGATGCGTTCATAATATGTTTTTTCGGTGACCTTATAACGGGCTTGTTTATGTACGGTGGTTGGTACAATCCTTTTATCGGTATATCAAGTGGTTTGTTTGGTTTTATCTTCGGTTCGGTGTATTCTATTAAACATATCAATAGATACGTAAAGGTTGTAATCGGTTACGCAATATCGTTTATTATATGCACCGTTTTAATCAACACTTTTGCACTTTATTTCGGCGTAAATATTTCCTTTGCATCAAAGGCTAGTTCTGAACCTTTTATGGCGTTCCTTTTCAGTCGTTCGCTTTTACAACTTCCGGTGCTTGGTGTAAATCTCGCAATCAGCCTTGCGATGTTAGAACTTTCCGTAAAACTTAAAAATATGCTTTATAGTAGGTTGGTTATTAATTTCACTCAACCCGAAGTTAGTACGGAAACTTCAGCAGTATCTTCAATAGATGCACAACTCAAGGTAAACGAAGATATTACGGAAGAATAGTTTTTAATTAGTTATTAAAAAATTCCACCAAATTGGTGGAATTTTTTATTTGCTAAAATTACTAATATCTAGTTGCTTTTGCCGCTTATGGTGTGGGAAATATTCCTTTTGCGAGCAAAAAAAGTTTTCTTACGTAGTTTGCTTAAAATTTCTCTATAATCAATCAGCCCAAACACAATAAAAAATGCAAAGTTAAAAGCAACGGTAATTATCGAGCCTATAAACGTCGTTAAAAACATTCCTGCTCGGCTTAATAAAAGACTTTTTATCAAGAAACCAAGCACACAAGTCGGCACGGTAAATAATACGGCGTAAAAAGCAAACCCACCAACTTTTAGTCTAACGCCGGTCTTTTTGCGTATAAGCCGTAAGTTTAACAAAGTATCTATTCCATAAACGCAAATATATCCGATAAGCAAGGCGTAAATACCAAAATATTTAGGCAAAAACCAAATAGAAACAAGCATAAAGATGTTGCTTAAAGTAAAGGTTAAAAAGGTTTTATTTTCCTGTCCAATAGAATTTAAAACGCTAGTCGTTAGTGAAGATAGACAAATAAGCATCATCAATATTGCCGAGCGTGAAGTATAAATGCCACCTTCGTAACTATCAAAAATCATAATTCCAACTTCTTCGCCAAAGCAGGTAAAAGCAGGTATTGCAAGGGCAGTTAAAAAAATCGTAATATTCAGCGATTTTTCAATATCAGTTTTAAGAGAATTAAAATCTTTTTTATAAAAACTTTCTGCGATTTGTGGTATAAGTACTACGGTGAACGGACCGATAAGCGACATAGGTGCGTATAAAAGTGGCATTGCCAGTCCGTAGAACGCCCCAAACGACGCCGTCGCCCCCGACTTGCTCATTCCACTTGCAATTAATCTAATCGGCAAAAGTATTGATATAAGCGACGCCACCATTGAACTCGCCGTCCGCATTGCCGTAATAGGTAAACTTGCAAAAAACAACGGCTTAAGTTCGCCTTTTGGGTTTTTAATTTTTCCACCACGGTATATAAAAAGCCCCGTGCCTAGCGTAAAGGAAACGGCGTACGATACAAAAACGGCAATTATTGCTTTGGTTGCTCCGTCAACAGCAGAAGTCGCCGTCTGAACTAAAATGATACCGCATACTATCATAACGGCTTCTTCAATAAGTTCAATTACGCTGTATGGTAAGAAATCTTTAGTACCACAAAACATACCTTTCAGTACGCCGTATACGGCGTTAATGGTAAGGGCAGGTAGTATTGTGTAAAATAATGGCAAACACCTTTCGTCGGCAAAGGCAAACCCTAAAGCGTTGGGCAGGGCAAATAGTAAAATTGTTAAAGGAACGCCCGTAATTACCGTTACCGCAATCCCTGCGGTAACCACTTTAGAGGTCTTATAGCCTTTACCTTGCGAACGGTATTTGGTTATAATTCGCGATACCGTTGCAGGTATTCCTGCGCTACAAAGCGTCAAAACTGTAGCAAAAACTGACAACGCAATTTGGTAAAGTCCTATGCCTTCGTTGCCGATAGCCCTAGATAAATATATACGGTATAAAAAGCCCAAAAATTTTTCAGCTAACGAAAATATAGTAACAATCATAGCCGTTTTAAAAACAGTTTTCATACAGTTATTTTATTAAAAGTATTCGCTTAATATGACGGCTTGTAATTTTAAAAAGTCTTTTTGCATTATATAAAGTATGGAAAGTTTTTTATATCGCGTCAATAAAGGCGAAAATTTAATTTCAATTTCCGAAAAATTGCAAGTTCCACCTTTTAGGATAATTTCCGACAATTCATTAAAATGTGAAGTCCACGCAGGGCAGGTGTTGGTGATAAAAAAACAAAATGCACGGCTATATAGAGTTCAACCTTTCGATACGATAGACGGTCTTTGCCAACGCTTTTGTATTGCAAAAAAAGACTTTATCTATCTAAATCGCACGGAATTTATTTATTTTGGATTACTTTTGTATATATAAATTTAAAAAAATTAGATTTATGACGATTTTTGTCGCAATATTGCTTGAAAAATTCTCTTATGTTTGATAAAATTAAAACATAAAATATGGTACTTCGTACCAATGGAGGATTTTTTATGAACAAGTTTTTAGGTTTACTTGGTTTTTCGGAAGAAAAACAAACCACCGTTAAAACTGAAATCATTGCAGGTCTCGTTACCTTCTTAACAATGGCTTACATTTTAACGGTTAACCCATCTGAAATTCTTGGGCATGGCGCAAAAGGGATTAGTTGGTCGTCAGTGTTTATGGCAACGGCTTTCGGTGCTATTATCGGTACTATGTTGATGGCTTTCCTTGCTAAAATGCCTTTAGCCCAAGCATCAGGTATGGGCCTTAACGCTACGGTAGGCTTAATGCTCGGTGGTGTATACGGTGATTTCACGAATTCAGGTACTTTTATGGTAGTACTTATGTCGGGTATCGTTTTCTTAGCACTTTCACTTATCACCATTAAGGGCAAAACTTTCCGTGAACTCGTATTCGACGGTATGCCTGTAGCAGTTCGTGCTGCTATCTCAGTTGGTATCGGTTTATTCATTGCATATATCGGTTTCCAAAACGCTGGTATTATCGTTGCTGGTCCTACTATCACTGACCTCGTGACTTTCTCTGCTTGGGGTGAAGGTTGGAAAGTTGCAGTTGCTCCTGCAGTAGTTGCGTTAATTGGCTTACTTGCAATCGCCCTCTTAGATAAGTTTGAAGTTAAAGGTGGCGTTATTATCGGTATTTTAATAGCGACCATAGTTGGTATTCCTTTCGGTGTAACTCCTTATCAAAAACTTTACAACGGTGACGTTACCTGGAAATTCTGGGAAAACTTTGCAGATTTCTTTACCGTAGGTGAAGATAGTGTATTCTTATCTTTCACTGGCGTATTTAAAGATGGTTTCGGTGGTTCAATATTTACCATTATTATGCTCACCATCACTTTCTGTATGATTGATATGTTCGACACTATGGGCACCATCGTTGGTTGCTGTGGTGGTAACAGACTTTTATCTGATGAAAACGATAAGCCTCATAATTATGATAAGATTATGATTTCAGACTCAGTTGCAACCTGTGCTGGTGCAATGCTCGGTACTTCTACCGTAACTACTTTCGTTGAAAGTGGTTCAGGCATTTCTGCTGGTGGTAGAACTGGTCTTACTGCTTTCGTAGTTGCTTGCTTATTCTTCTTATCAATCTTCATTATGCCAGTATTCGCTGCTATCCCAAGCGCTGCAACCGCATCTGCTCTTATTTGGGTAGGCGTTCTTATGATGAAGAATAACGTTAAGTCAATCGACTTCTCTAACACTATCAACGCAGTATCTGCTTTCCTTACTATCGTAGTAATGGTTCTTGCATACTCAATTACTGATGGTATCGGTATCGGCTTAGTAGTATACACCGTTCTTTCACTTATCTCTTACGGTATTGAATGGCTCACTTACGCTATCAATAAGAAAGAAGATTCAGCAAAACCTGTGTTCCCTGTATCAGTGGTATCACTCGTAGTAACTGCACTCTTCCTCGTATACTTCTTCGTTCCTACTACTTTATAACCTATAAAGTAAACGTAAGATAATATCAAAAAATTAAGCGTTCCGTTTTTTGGCGGAACGCTTTTTTTTTATTTTAGTGATAAAAATTCAACTTTCATATTTATAAGTGAAAGATATCTTTTTCGTTTAAGTTTTAACCCTCTATTTGTCAAAAAAGCAATGTAAATTGCTTCCCATAAAAAAACCCAAGCAATAATATCTATAACTTCAGTCCAGACCGAACCGATAAGCAAGTTTTCAAGAGTAATCATAACTGCAAGCGCAAAAATGCCAAAAAGAGCCAATATCATAGAAATAATAGCGTTTCGGTCAAGTTCTTTTTCGCAAGCAACGTAGCGTTGTGTATAATACTCGGCGATTGCTTTTGGGTAAACTTTTTGCTCGTTTTCGTCAATACAATCGCTATGTATTTTAAGTGAAAAACTTTCGTCTGGGACGTAAGAACAAGTTGAAGTTTCTAAAAAATCAGCAACGTCTGTAGAAATCACTGGTTGTGTTTTCATTGAAAACGGAGATAAAAAATTACTATCGTCAGTTACCGTCATATCAATCACAACGTTTCCGTACTCATCCCTAACCACTTCGCTACTTAATATTTTTTCGTCAATGCTTTTTTTAATATCTTTCAATGCCATAATTATTTCGTCCTTAATTTTTATATGGTTAATTATAGCAAATAAACTTTTAGTTTACAATTAAATTTAAAAATGAATTTTTATTTTTAAAGGTTTCGTCAATATAGTTAAAATCAGCGGTAGGGTAGCCCTACCGCCTTTTTTACGGTGTGTCGTTTTCTAATATAGCAACTATCGCAAGCGCAAGCGTAAGCAAATTACTTTCGGTTGTTTCTGGTAAAATTTCTAGCAGTATTACGTAAATTTCTTCAGTAATATTGTTGCTGTTTTCAGAAGCCTCTTTAACTTGTTTAATGCGCACTACGGCGTCGTCAACCTCGGTTGCGTTATGTTCCTTTAATAAATTTATTAAAGCAACCTCGGTCAACGTTTTTCCTTTGGGCAATTTTTTAATGCCGGACAGATACTCGTAAGCGTAAGTGTATATTAGCGATAGCGTTCCACAAGCAAAAGCACTCGGCAAACTACGGACGGTGGGAGAGTTTTGCAAAATTGCAAAATAAACCGCATAAACGCCTGCACCAAGCAAAAATGGCAATGCTATTTTTATCGGCTTAAACTTGATATATTTAAGCACGATTTTTGAAACGACTGCAACCACTAGCGCAATAACGGCAAAGTCACCGTTACCACAAAAAAACTTTTCGGTGTAGTTCATTTTCACCTACCTTTTGGGGAACACCCCTCAAGGCTTATGGATAAAGAAAGACTTTACGGTTTCCCCCTAAAATTTATTACGGATTTACCGCATCACCAAACGCCGACCTTATTATAACGATGGTTTTAAAAAAGTCAATATTCGTATGTCAACTTTTTTAAAAATCACACATAAATTTTTCTAAAAGAAAAATCAATCGCATAAAAATATATTTATTCATTATTTTATGCAAAAATAAGCAAAATTATTCAAAATTATTTGAAAAAATAAAAAATATATGCAAAAAGTGTTTGACAATTACAAATATAAGTGATAGTATAACATCACAAAATACAAATCAAGGCAGTGCCTTGTGGGAGATTTATAATGAAGAAACTTATTACTTTAATTTTGGCGCTTATGCTTGGCGCAACCTGCCTTTTCTCAGCAACCGCAATGTCTTGTGGCAAGACTGAAGACAAAGATGTTGTAAAAATCATTGACGTTAAGTTAACTGATGAAAATTATGCTTTTGTTATGAAAAAAGGCAATACTGAATTACAAACTGCTATAAATGATTTTCTTGCTAAAATCAAAGCTAACGGAGAGTTTGATGCTTTAGTTGCAAAGTATTTTGAAGGTAAAGGTACTAAAGTTGGTTACGATATTGCCCCAAACAATACAGCAAATACGGCAAGCAACTTAGTTGTCGTTACAAATTGTCCATTTGAACCTTTTGAATATACAGAAGGTGGTAAGATTTACGGTCTTGATATAGAAATCGCAGCAGCTTTTGCTGAAGACCAAGGGCTTGAATTAGTTATTAAAAACCTTCCTACGTTTGACCCTATTTTCTCAGAAATAAATAGTGATTATGCGGATATTGGTATGGCGGGTATTACTATTTCTGCTGAACGTGAAGCGTTATATGATTTCAGCACACCATATTATGCAGCCTCACAAAAACTTATAGTAGCAGCTGATAACACTGATTTTGACAACTGCAAAACTGTTGCTGAAGTTGAAGCAAAACTTGCTGAGCTTTCTGGTAAAAAAATTGGTTACCAAAATGGTACAACTGGTATGATGTATGTTGAAGGCGATGATGATGATTGGGGCTTTAATGGTTTTGATAACATTGAAGGTAAACAGTATGCAAGTGCACAAGATGCAGCGATTGACCTTAAAAATGGTAATATTTATGCAGTAGTTGTTGACGAAGCACCTGCAAATGCAATAGTTAAAGCAATTAACGGTTAATTTATTAAAAAAGGTGTAATTCCTCGCAATGTTTTTGCGAGGAATTTTGCGCGAAAAGGGTTTTTATGAATTGGAATAAAATGTGGGAAATTTTTTGGTCTGATATAAAAACTCCGTATTGGACGGGGCTTTTAGTTAAAGGGATTCAAAATACTATTAAGGTCGCAATTATTGGTTTTATATTGGGTATAATTATAGGTACGATTATTGCTATTATAAAAGTTGCCCCAAAATATAAGCGTACGATAAGGGTATTAAACAAAATTTGTGATATATATATAGCAATTTTTCGTGGTACACCTATGGTTGTGCAATTATTGATTTCATACTATGTTGTGATTCCTACGCTCGGTGTAAAAGGCGTTGAAGCTCTTAATGTAGGTATAGTGGTTTTTGGTATGAATAGTGGTGCTTATATTGCGGAAATTATGCGTGGGGGTATAAATTCCGTTGATAAAGGACAACTGGAAGCTGGACGTTCGGTTGGTTTAAGTTATTCTACTACTATGTTGAAAATAGTTATTCCACAAGCAATAAAAAACATATTACCTACACTTGGCAATGAATTTATAACTCTTATTAAAGAAACGTCAGTTTTAAGTTTTATTTCCGTTTACGACTTGTATACTGTTCTTTATGCACTGGGATCAGAAAACTATGAAAAAGTTATCCCTTTCCTTGTGATGGCAGTTATATATGTAGTAATGGTATTGATTATTACCTTGATTCTCAAACTTTTAGAAAAGTTTCTTGCTAAAAGTGATAGAAGTCTTGGTAACGTCTACAAAAAGAAAAATTAGTTTTTTTAGGAGAGTATTATGGCTGAGGCAAATGCAACGATAATAAAAGTAGAAAACCTAACGAAAACTTTTGATAATAATCATCAAATTTTAAAAGGCATAAGCACGGAAATTAAAGAGGGCGAGAAGGTTGTTATTTTAGGACCGTCTGGTTCTGGTAAGTCAACTTTTTTAAGATGTCTTAACTGCATGGAAGATGCAACTTCAGGTGTAATTATATTTGATGGTGTAAATATTGCTGATATGAGTGTTGACATAAACATTCACCGTCAACATATAGGTATGGTTTTCCAACAATTTAACTTATTTAATAATAAAACTGTTTTGCAAAATATAATTCTTGCACCAATACTTATAAAGGGTAAAGAACTTCGTAAAAAGAAGATTAAAAACTTTTTCATAAAGATAGAAAATTTATTTAAAAAGGATAAAAAAGAGCTTATATCTATTGATAAAACTAAAAAACAAATTAAGGCAGAGGCAACAGAAACTGCTTTAAAACTTTTGCAACGAATTGGTCTTGAAGAGAAAAAAGACGTTTATCCATCAACGCTTTCAGGTGGGCAAAAACAACGTATAGCAATCGTTCGTGCACTTAATATGAATCCAAAAGTTATGCTTTTTGACGAACCAACTTCTGCACTTGACCCTGAAATGGTTGGTGAAGTTTTAGAACTTATGAAGGAACTTGCAGACGAAGGTATGACGATGGTTGTCGTTACGCACGAAATGGGCTTTGCAAAAGAAGTTGCTACTAGAATTTTGTTTATGGATGAAGGCATTATTAAGGAAGAAAATTCTCCTGAAGAATTTTTCTCAAATCCAAAAGATGCAAGACTTAAAGAATTCTTATCAAAAGTATTGTAGGGCACGGATATGATTAAATCTGTAAAAAATCTTTCTCTTGAAGAATTATACTCTCTTTCTAATGAGGAAAAAGAAAAGATTGTTTTTGACGGTGTTCCTCAAGATTTCGTTAAAACTGACGTCGTTTTATTGCTGGGTGGGCCACTTGAAATGATGCGCGCTAGGGCGCTTGCTGCCGTTGAACTTTATAAGGCAGGCAAAACTAGTTGCATTATTCCGACAGGCGCTCCCAAGCGTGAAACGGAGTACGGTTACTTGTCAGAGTGTGACTATATGACGAAAGTTTTACTAGAAGAAGGCGTTTTGCCAGAACATATTATTGCCGAAAACGAGGCTTTAACCACGCACGAAAATATGATTTACGGTGCGCTACAAATCAATAAAAATATGCGTTGGTTTAAGGTTAAAAGCGTAACTATAGTTTCGTCGTATAGCCATATTAAAAGGAGTATGGTTTTAGCGAGTTTTTACTTTCCATCGTTCGTAAAAATTTATGGTTACCACTCAATTGTGGACGGCGAAGGCCCGTCAAACTGGGCAGGACACGAAATTTATGGTGGTGGACCAGATTATGAGATTCGCTTACTAAAACAACTTATCGACGACAACCAAATGGAAGATATTTTACTCTAAAATAATTTAATACAATAATAAGTTTTTAATATTATAAAATACAAAACGGTAGCGTTTCACGCTACCGTTTGTCGTTCTTTTGGTACGATTTACATAAATGGGGGATTAAAAAGCCCCTTTTATTATTTTTAAAAAACTTTTTATATATGACTGTAACTGTCATATTTTGCTTGTAAAATAGTGGTGTAAAAACAAGGGGGGACAAAATAATGTCAGTTGCAATAATATGCGCAGTTTTAGGTATAGCAGTTATAAAACCTGTATGCGAAATTTTTATAAGGAGTGACAAATGAGAAGATTGTTTAGTAAAAAAATCGTTGAAACAAAAATCATAACGACTTTTGGTAGTGGTAAACTCGTGGACAATGCAAGGGCAACCTTTATGCTTAATTATGCCGACGGAACAAAGGGGTTTGATACGGTGTTTTTAAGCAGTCCACAGTACAAAAGGTATGCAAAAAAGTTAGCGCAAAATTAAAAATTATTTATAATCTATGGTATAGGGATTTAAGATAAAACAATGAGCGTTGTAAAAAAGTGATAAATTCAATCCAAATACTTGAAAAACACTTTTATATATGTTAAAATAAACTAACTAGTAAATATATAAAGGTAGAAAGATGGAACAAAAAAACGTTTACGACGTGTTGAAAGAACGCGGATTTATCAAACAAACTATTTACGATGAAGAACTTTACAAAACCCTTGGGGAAAAGTCCGTTAAATTTTACGTAGGCTTTGACCCAACTGCTGATAGTCTTCACATCGGTCACTATATTCCTATAATGGCAATGGCTTGGATGCAACGCTATGGTCACACTCCTATCGCGCTTTTCGGTGGTGGTACGGGTATGATTGGCGATCCTTCCGGCAGAAGCGATATGCGTCAAATGCTCACTAAAGAAACTATCGCGCATAATATCGAGTGCTTTAAGGAACAAATGTCAAGATTTATTTCTTTCGAGGGCGAAAACGGTGCTATCGGTTGTAATAACGCCGACTGGTTATTAAATCTTAACTACGTTGATTTCTTGCGTGATATCGGCGCTCATTTTTCCGTTAATAAAATGCTCACGGCGGAATGTTTTAAGCAAAGAATGGAAAAGGGCTTGACTTTCCTTGAATTCAACTATATGCTTATGCAAGGTTACGACTTTTTGTATTTAAATCAAAAGTACGATTGTATTTTAGAAGTCGGTGGCGACGACCAATGGTCAAATATGCTCGCAGGGGTTGACCTTATTAGAAAGAAACAACAAACTTCTGCGTTTTGTTTAACTTGTACGCTTTTACTTAATAGTGAAGGCAAAAAAATGGGTAAAACTCAAAAGGGTGCGCTTTGGCTTGACGAAAATAAGTGTCCTGTTTACGATTTCTATCAATATTTCAGAAACGTTGAAGACGTTAAAGTTGCTGAATGTATGCGTCTTTTAACCTTTATGGATATGGCAGAAATTGAAGAACTTACTCGTTATAACGACGAGAGAATGAACTTTGCTAAAGAACGCCTTGCGTTTGAAGTAACTAAACTCGTTCACGGTGAAGAAAAGGCTTTAGAGGCACAAAAGCAAGTTAAGGCTGCTTTTGGTGGAAACGTTGAAGATATGCAAGCAGTTGAAGTTGCTAAAGGTTCTTCCGTTGCTGATATTTTAGTTGCCGTTGGTTTTGCAAAATCAAAGAGCGACGCTCGTCGTTTAATTGAAAGTGGCGCTGTTTCCGTTAACGAAACTAAAATTGCAGGCGCTTTTGCCGTTGTTCCTGAAGAAGTTGGTGATGAATTCGTGCTCCATAAGGGCAAGAAAAACCACATTAAAATTATTTTAAAATAACGCCGTTTTATCGGCTTAAAAACGGTGGGAAACCACCGTTTTTGCGTTTAATTTTATGAAAGAAAGTTTTTTGACGGTGGTTGGGGAATATTCGGAGACTACTATTATTGAAAAATCTAAATTTATATGCTATCTAAAGCACGTTGAAAACGAGCCCGACGCCCGTGACTTTATCAATGCAATAAAAAAGCGCCATTTTGACGCAACGCATAATTGTTCGGCGTTTATTGCAGACGGCGACGGAAATTTGCAACGCTTTTCCGACGATGGTGAACCACAAGGTACGGCGGGTATGCCTATGCTTGAGGCGTTAAAAGGTAAAGGCGTGTTTGAAACAGTTGCCGTAGTTACTAGGTATTTCGGTGGCATAAAACTCGGTGCAGGTGGGTTGGTTCGCGCTTACGGTGGGTGTGTTTCATCGGCGCTTAATAATGCTGAAGTTGCCGAAAAATGCTATTGTGTGGTATACAAAATTAACTCCGATTACGATAAGTATAGGCTCGTGCTTAAGTTGTTTGAAAGTATTGCTGGAGCATCGGTTTTAGGACAAGATTTTTCCGACGGTGTAGCAGTTATCGGCGCAGTTAAGGTTGCAGAAACGGAAACTTTTTTGAAAAAACTAACTGAACTTTTTTGTGGTAAAGAGAGCGTGACTGAACTTTACCGTGATTATTTATTACTTAAAGGTTAAAAATGGCAAAAATAACTGAAATTTCAGAACAAAAACGCAATAAAAAAAGGGTCAATATTTATCTTGACGGTTCTTTCGCGTGTGGGATTATGCTTGAAACTTTAGCCGTAAGCAATCTTAAAACGGGGGATGAAATAACCCTTGCCGAACTTGAGAAGTTGCAATTCGATAGCGAAAAGGCAGAGGCTTACGACAAGGCGCTAACTTTTGTTTCAAAAGCAATGAAGACAAAAAAACAAGTGCGCGAAAAGTTGACGGAAAAAGGCTATCTCCCTAAAATCGTCGATTATTGCGTTAACAAACTTTGCGAGTATAACTTTATAAACGATGATGAATACTGCAAATCTTACGTTAGGACTTATATGCATCAGCGTGGCGCAAAGATGATTGAGCGCGATTTAAAACTTAAAGGGATAGATTTTAATATCGTTGAAAGGGCTATCGAAAGCGAGTACGACGGTGGCGAACAAACTGCAGTAAAAATTGCTTTCAAGCATATTAAAAATAAAGAACACACCAAGGAAAACTTGGCTAAAACTTATAAATATTTATTGTCAAAGGGTTTTTCGTATGAAGAAAGTTCCTTTGCAATCGGCAAAATTAAGGAGGATTTATGGAACGAATTTTAACGGCTCAACAAATGAGACTTGCCGACGAATATACTATTACAAAATTAGGCATACCTGAAGAAGTATTGGTTGAACGCGCCGGAGTTGCCGTTGCTGAAGAAATACAAAAACGTTTTAAGGGTGGTAGAATTTTAATAGCCGTTGGTAAAGGCAATAACGGTAAAGACGGCAGAATTGTCGCTGAAATATTATCTAGTGTTCACGGATTCGCCGTTACTCTTTACGACGTTTTTAACGACGATATTAGTGTTTTGGACGGCGATTACGATATAATTTTAGACTGTATTTTCGGTACAGGTTTGAACCGTGACGTAACTGGTAAAGCGCAAGAAGTTATTGAAAAAATCAACGCTAAAAACTGTTTTGTTATAGCCTGCGATATACCTAGTGGACTGAACGCAGATACAGGCTTCGCAATGAACGTATGCGTGAAAGCCGACCTTACTATCGCCGTGCAAGAGTATAAGACTGGACACTTTTTTAACGACGGTAAGGACTTGTCAGGTCACGTAAAAGCAAAAGATATCGGCATAAGTATTTGGGAAGAAGATTTTGCTTTTAGACTTCGCCATAAAGACGTTGCTAAATACTTTCCAAAGCGCAAAGAAAACACGAATAAGGGCAGTTATAAAAAAGTTGGCGTAATCGGTGGTAGCAAAGAGTTTTTCGGTTCGGTTATGCTATCTAACAACGCTTTGGCAGGGCTTTGTGGTGGCGCAGGATATTCTTATTTAATCGTGCCTGAAAGTTTGTATTCGACTTACGCTGGCGTTAATCCCGAGTGCATTATTAAAACGCTTAAAGACGACGGCAATAACTTTATCGCTGATGATAGCGTGATTGAAAAAATTAAAAATCTTAACGCCGTTGCTTTTGGTATG
The DNA here is from genome assembly GCA_045655805.1 of Christensenellaceae bacterium. Taxonomy (GTDB): domain Bacteria; phylum Bacillota; class Clostridia; order Christensenellales; family Borkfalkiaceae; genus UBA11475. The sequence continues at coordinate 9,681 of JAZOPZ010000014.1, read as the reverse complement.
GGTGTTGGTGTTACGGAAGGCGTTTATAAACTTTTAAGTAGTATTTTGAAAAATTACACGGGCAAACTTTTAATAGACGCTGACGGCTTAAATGCTTTGGCAAAGTTTGGCACGGATATTTTAAACGATAAAAAGTGTGAAGTTTTACTCACTCCACACGTAAAAGAATTTTCTCGTTTGACGGGTGACACCGTGCAAGATATTTTACTTGACCCTATCGGTAAAACCAAGGCTTTGGCACAAAAATATGGCGTAACGGTAGCGTTAAAAAGCGCCACGAGTATTATTACCGATGGTAAAAACGTATGTATAAACGTTACTGGTTCGCCTGCGCTTGCAAAGGCGGGTAGTGGCGACGTCTTATCGGGTATAGATACGGCGCTTATGGCTGAACACGGCGTGTTTGAAGGAGCTTGCGTCGGTGCTTATATTTTTGGCAAGGCAGGGGAATTCTGCGCAAAAGAATACGGCGAATATTCCGTTACTGCATCAATGGTAACCGACGCTATCGGCAAGGTTATAGCCGTTTTGTAGGTTTACCTATAAGTTAACTCTGTAGATTTTAAAAGGCGAAATAATTTTAAAAAACAACTTAAAAAGCGTTGACATTGGGGGAGAAAAGTGGTAATATATCTTGGCAAGAGAAAGTTACCCTTTCCACCCTGCGCTTTTAGGTTGCAGTTGGTTCGATAGTAAAAATCCACCTTTATGGTGTTAATTTTGCTTGTTTGACGGGGTACTTTTGCGTACCCTGTTTTTTGTTTTCTTCAAACGAGAAATCGGCACGGCTTTTGCAAATTATATAAGAGGTACAAACTTATCAAAAAAGAGCATCAAATTAACGAAGAAATCAGAGATAGAGAACTTCGTCTTATCGGTGAAAATGGTGAACAACTCGGTATTATGAGCAGTAGAGAGGCTCTCGAAATTGCTGACGAAAAGGGGCTTGACTTGGTTAAAATTTCCCCTAACGCAAACCCACCGGTATGCAAACTTATTAACTACGGCAAATACTTGTATGAACTTTCTAAAAAAGAAAAGGAAAACAAGAAGAACCAAAAGGTTTTAGAAATAAAAGAAATTTGGTTATCTATGACTATTGACGTCGGCGACCTTAACGTTAAGGCGAACCAATGCAAAAAATTCCTTACATCTGGGAACAAGGTTAAAGTTTCTATCAGAATGAGGGGTAGGCAAATGGCGCACGCAAACTTAAGCGTTGACGTGATGAACAGGTTCTTTGAACTCGTTCAAGACGTTGGTGTTATGGAGAAGAAACCGCTTACCGAAGGCAGAAACGTCTGGATGATGTTAGCACCTGCCAATACGAAAGCGTAACATTTAAAAACTATAGGAGGGCACGATTATGCCAAAAATGAAAACCAAAAGCGGTGCTAAAAAACGCTTCAAAGTAACTGCAAGCGGAAAAATCAAAAGAGCACATTCAGGTAAAAACCACATCTTAACCAAGAAAGACAGAAAGAGAAAGAACCGTTTATGTTCCGGTGCTTACGTTGACGCCGGTCAAGAAAAGACGATTAAGACCTTAATCTACAATAAGTAATTCGGAGGATTAGACAATGCGTATTAAAAGAGCAGTTAACGGCGTTAAAAAACGTAGAAAGATTTTAAAATTAGCAAAAGGCTACTGGGGTGGCAAGAGTAAGAGATATAGAGTGGCTCGTGAAGCCGTTATGAAATCACAACAATATGCTTATATTGGCAGAAAGTTGAAGAAAAGAGATTTCAGACGTCTTTGGATTGCAAGAATCAACGCTGCTTGCAGACAAAACGGTATTTCATATTCGAAATTTATGTTCGGTCTCAAAAATGCAGGCATCAATCTTAACAGAAAAGTTCTTGCTGAAATTGGCAGAAGCGACGCTGCTGCGTTCACCGCACTCGTTGAAAAGGCAAAGGCTAATATTTAATAGCCTAACTTAATAACTATTACTTAAAGTTTGGGGCTTACCTTTACGGGTAAGCCTTATTAGTAAAAATGATTGTTTCAAGACAAAACGAACGCGTTAAACAAATCCGTGCCTTAAAACAAAAGAAATTCCGTGACGAAACGGAGCTTTATCTCGTTGAAGGCTTAAAGTCCGTTTGCGAGGCGCTTAATTCAACACATAAAGTTACTACGGTCGTTGGTACAACTCAAATGCTTGATCGCATTGACGATAAACTTTTGTCAGGCGTTGAAGTGTTGGAAGTTTCCGACAGCGTTTTTGAAAGTGTTAGTGACGAAGTTTCGCCACAAGGCGTTATTGCCGTCGTTAAAAAACCTAACTTTATTTTGACTGCGCCAAGTGGTTGTTGTATTTTATCGGACGGTGTTTCCGACCCTGGTAATATCGGCGCTATTATTAGAACGGCTGCAGCGTCAGGTTTTAGCGAAGTATACTTTATAAATTCTGCCGACCCGTACTCGCCAAAAGCAGTGCGCTCAAGTATGAGTGGGATTTTTAAGGTTAAAACATATTTCGGTAGTCGTGAAGAAGTGCTTTCTGCTATAGATAAACCTATCGTCGTTGCCACGATGGAAGGCGAAAACGTTTTTAAGTTTTCTTCACCAAAGCATTTTTGTTTGGTTATCGGTAACGAGGCAAACGGTGTTTCTAAAGAAGTTAAGGATTTGGCAAAATATAAAGTTTCTATTCCGATGCAAAACGGGGTGGAAAGTTTGAACGCAAGCGTTTCAGCAGGAATTTTGATGTATCTACTTAAAAATTCTGCTGAACAATAAAACATTAAACATTACGGAGATTTATATGTCAGGACATTCACATGCAGCGAACGTTGCTAAAAAGAAGGAAAAAAACGCTGCCATTAAAGGCAAAATTTATACTAAAATCGGTAGGGAATTAGCAGTTGCCGCTAAACAAGGCACAGACCCTAACACTAACTCTAAACTTGCTGACGCTATTGCAAAAGCAAAGGCTGCAAATATGCCTAACGACAACATTAAGCGTTGTATAGCAAAGGCGTCTGGTGAACTTTCTGCTACCAACTACGAAGAATTGCAATACGAAGGTTACGGCCCTTGTGGTAGCGCGCTTATTATTAAAACGCTTACCGACAACAAAAATAGAACTGTTGACTTTGTTAGAACTGCTATGCGTAAGCACGGTGGTCAATTAGGTAACGCTGGTTGCGTATCTTTCACCTTTAGCAATATGGGTGTTATCGTAATCGAAAGAACCGTTGACCTTGATGAAGACACCGTTATGGAATACGCTCTCGAAGCAGGCGCTGACGATTTTATTGCAGAAGACGATGCTTTTGTTGTAAACACTTCAGTTTCGGCTTTCTCTGACGTTAGAAAGTATCTTGAAGAAAAGGGTATGAACTTCTTCTCGGCAGAAGTTACTATGATTCCACAAAATAAAATCACTTTAGAAGGTGAAGATTTGGCTAAATTTGAAAGGCTTATCGACGCGCTTGAAGATTTAGACGACGTTCAAGACGTTTATCACAACGTTGATTTACCAGACGACGAAGAAGAATAATTTTGTAAATTAAAAAATAAAAAAGCGACTTAAAAGTCGCTTTTTTTGTTGATAAAATTGTTAAAAATACCTATTTGACGCCGAACGGTGTCGTCAAAATTGACCGTTATCTATTTATTTTTGATATAATCCATTACGCAAGGAACCCAAATAGCGTAGCCTTTGCCGTTTAAGTGCAAGTGGTCTTCAATGCAATAATCGTCCATATCTTCAAAACGCTTGCCGTCTTTCATAAATAGTAAGTCAACTGGGATATAGGTTAAGTAGTCGGTGCTATCGCAACGCTCTTTAAGTAATTTGTTTACTTCTAATTCCTTTTCAAAGAAAGCATCGAAAACGCTACAATGGGTAACTGCGTTGATGTAAATTTTAGCGTTAGGTAACGCCTTATGTATGCCCTCGGTAACTGCGATAAAATCGTTATAAGTTTTTTGAACACTAAAGCCGTTGTGTAAATCGTTAAAACCAAGGTTTATAAAAATCTTCTTTGGGTTAAACGGAATTACTAATTCGTCAAGCCAATCAATCCAGTCGGCGTATTTAGTGCCACCGATACCTACGTTTAAGGCGTCAAGGTGAGCAGTATCTTTATAAAAAGTTGCGTGGTTAGGGAAACGATTTACGTCGCGCCAGTGTTCAACCCAACTGTCGCCGAAAAACAAGTACTCACAAGTTTTGCCAGCGTGCTCTTCAACAAGTCTATCGTGCGCACCTTTAAATGGAATTAATTCAATTTCCATATCCTTGGTAAAGCCTTGCAAAAGGGTATCGTAATCAAAATCGCCGTGCCAAGCGTCAATTTTAGTGGTGCAACAGAAAAAACCTTTACAAAAAGCGAGTGGTTTATCGTTTTGGTCGGTAAAGTAGAAAATGCCGTTGCCGTACATCCAAGCGCTAGCGTGTCTATCGTAATCACCAACGAATTTATAAATTTTAGAGTATGCAGGGACACCAATATGTTCACCGTTCTTCATATCAGAGTGTGAAAATTCTTGAACGCCGTGACCTTGACGATAGAAGTTTTTACCGTCATATTCGCCTTCACCGTAATAAACGGAACCTTCTTGATAGCGCTCTTTAATATAACCTTTACTAGGAACGCCTTCTTTAAATTCATCATTAGGGATAAAGTAAAGCATACCGATAGCGTTTTCGTCATTTAAAATGATTTTTTCCATAATCGTAACTCCTAGTTAGTTGCTGTTAATATTTTAGCACCGTGGTATTTGGTTTTCAATGGTGAAATTAAATTTATACGATATATTTTTTCTAAAAAAGTTTGACAAATTAGGTTTTTGATGTATAATAAAAAAGAACTTAATTTTCTCAAAAAGGGAGTAGAAGGCGCTTTTGCGTGTTACAATCGTCAATACGGCTTACGCTCGGTTGTAACTTAATTTTCAAGACTTTTTCCGTGTTTATTTTGTCGCGGGGAAGGTCGTTTTTTTGTTTTTACGGCAATATGCCTTGTTTAAGGCTAAAGATATAAAAGTTTATACATACTACAGAAAAGGAGATGCGATTATGTTTGACTTTATTCCAACGGAATATTTCTTGCTTGCGTTTGGGTTTATCTTGCTCATTAAGGGTGGCGATTGGTTCGTTGATGCAGCGTCTGGGATTGCTAAACGCTTTCACTTGCCTGAACTTTTAATAGGCGCAACGGTAGTTTCAATCGGTACCACTTTACCTGAAGTTATGACTTCGGCAATCGGCGCTATTAGTGGCGCAAGTGAAATTGCTTACGGTAACGCTATCGGTTCAATTATTTGCAACACTTCTCTTATTGCAGCAATTACGGTTGCTATTAAGCCTGGCAAGGCTGATAAAAAGGCAATGTTCTTCCCTGTATGTTGCTTTTTTGCAGTTGGTATATTTTATTCGCTCAATGCATATATCGCGCAAGGCTTTGCACTTTGGACGGGTATCGTTTTACTCGTGGCGTTCGTCGCATATATGATCGTTAACGTGCTCAATATGAAAAAAGCCCCTGTTGATGCGGAAATGGTTTCTATTGAAGAAGTTGAAACGGAAGAAGTTTCTAAAGCAGGTTTGATTAAAGATATCGGTATGCTTGTCGTTGGCGCGCTCGTTATTGCGATAGGCGCATATCTCTTGGTTGAAAGCGCAACTTCAATTGCTCAACAACTCGGCGTACCTGAATCAGTTATCGGTCTTACCGTTGTTGCGCTTGGAACTTCGTTGCCTGAATTAGTTACGGCAATTACTTCTCTAATTAAAGGACACGGCGCACTTTCGCTTGGCAATATTATCGGCGCAAATATCTTTAATCTCGTGCTTGTATCAGGCGTAGCGATTACTATTAGTCCATTTAGTGTGCCACTTTCATCAACGCTTTTTGGTATGAACGCGTCGTTTATACTTGATATTCCGGTAATGTTTGCAGTTATGGCTATTTTAACTTTACCTACTTTATTTAAGGGAAAGTTGCAAAGATGGCAAGGCATTTCACTCTTGGCAATTTACACGGCGTACTTGGTGTTACAATTTGCGTTTGTGGGTTAATTTCATTAAATAAAAAGGACGGCGACAGCCGTCTTTTTTTGTTGTGTTTAACGATAAAACTTAAGATTTATTAAAATAAATTTTACTTTTTAAAAATCCTTGACAATTAATGTCAGTAGGGGTATAATGCTTAATAAGTAGATATATATATCTACAATATAAATAAATTTTAGGAGGATGTTATGAAAAGGAAAGTTCTCACGCTTTTATTTGCTATGTGTTTAGTGGTTTCTTGTATGTTTATACTAACGGCTTGCAAGAAGAAAAACGAAGAACCAACTTTAACTAGCGTTACTGCTGAAGTTGGTGGTGGTTATACTGAATATTATAACGAATCAAATAAAACGTTTACAGTTCCTTATGCAACGAGTTTTTCTTTAAGCGAATATTCTTTCTCCTTAACGGAAAACTACTCTAACGGTAACGTTCAATCCGTTGACGTGGCTAATTGTACTTATTCAATTCCAAGCGAACTTATGACGGGTGAAAATTTAGCGCTCGGCACTTATACGGTTTCGGTATCGTATAACGGTTATTCGTTTACGTACTACGTGGTAGTGGTTGAACAACAAATTACCAAACCTACGGTGTTAACCGAAAGCGTTTATACATACGATACGTTTACTCAATACCTTACGCCAAGTTGGTTTGACGACGACAAAATGACGATTAGTGGTAACGTACAAACCAACGCTGGCACTTACGACGTCGTAGTTTCTTTAAAAACCGGTTATATTTGGGACGACGGCACTTCAAGCCCTATTACTTTTGAGTGGGTTATCAACAAAAAGGTGGTAGAAATACCTAATTATACTAACAACCAAACTTTTAGATACGACTCGGGTTATAAATGTCCGTCATTTGATTATTCGTCTACCGGTGAATTTTCGTATGTAAACGAGGACGGTGAATCTTTTTTCCAAGAAACTGAAATTGGCGATTATACCGCTTACATTAAATTAGCAGACGTTAACAATTATCAATGGTCAACGGGTAGTAGTGACGATTTATTGTTAAATTGGTCTATTATAATCGGTCAATTAACGAAGCCTACTTTAATTTCTAACAGTATGGTACTTGAGTACGTGACTAATACTTACGAAGCCAACGAACAAAACATTGCTAATTTTTTCTTTGTAGAAGGCTATTACGAAGGGCATCCTGATATTTCGGTATCAGGCAATAAACAAACTGGCGTAGGCGATTACGTAGTAAATTTTGATATTATCAATAAAGATTTGTACGAATGGGAAGACGGCACTAACACTACCGTATCTTACGATTGGCATATCACCAAAGCGAATTTAGATTGTGGTTTACCATATCTTAGCACCGCTCAACACGAATACGATGGCGACCCTGTTGATATTACGATTGAGGCCGTTTACGATAATTATTTATTTGAAAGTCCTACCGGTGATTTGACGGCAACTAACGTAAAAGTTGATGGAAATTATAGGATTACTTTCAAATTAAAAGACGGGCTTGCTAATAACTTTAATTTCTCTTTCGGCAATATTACCGAGGCTGTTTTAGAGTGGAATATTTATCCAAAGTCAATCGACCGACCAAACATTTATTCTGACGGAACAACTAAAGTTTATAACGGTTCAGAGCAAACCTTTACTTTCTGGGAAGCATTATCGGGTTACTATAATATTACGGATAATAAACAAACCGTAGTAGGTAATTATACCGCGAAGATTTATTTGGCTGATACCTTAAACTACAAGTGGCAAGAAGACGGTAAAGCGTCTACTGATTATTATGAGTTTGACTATAAAATGATACCAATGCCTGTTGATATGCCACGTATTAAAGAGTATAGTAAACTAACTTATAATGGTTCAGAACAATCTTTAATTAATATACTTGAGAATTACGACGCAGACTTGATGGATATTACGGGGCATACTGCTACCGATGCTAGTAAAGATAATAAAGCGGTCGTTACTTTAAAGGACGACGACAATTACAGTTGGCCATATTATAATAATCTAGACAATATTGATTCAAGCCCTCTTACCATAACTTGGACTTTACATCAAATGGTGATAAATCCAGAGATACTTAATAAGGATGACTATTATTATACGGGTGAAGAACAAACCGTTCAACTCGGTGGTCTTGGACATTTCGTGGGGGATTTTGCTGATTGCTTGACCATTTCAGACAATATTACGCAAATTGAACCAAAAATGTATACTATTATCGTAACGCTCAATTCTGAAAACTATAAATGGGCAACTGGTACAGTTGGTCAAGATAATGAAAGATGGCTTTATTGGACTATTCAAAAGCGTTTGATTGAAAAACCTACCGCAGACTTATCTTATAATGAATTTAAGTTCGAATATTCAGGTCGTGATTGTAGATACTCGCCTGAAGGGTTTGACGACACTTATATGACCATTGCCGACAACGTAAAAACTGAGGCTGGTTCGTATACAACTACCGTGTCTATTAAAGACAATGTTCACGATCAATGGGCAGATAAAACTACTTCTCCTGTTACTTTCGACTGGGTAATTAAGTCAAAAGTAGTTACTAAACCTACTGCGCCTAGCGTAGATTTCGTTTACGACGGAACAGTTAAAACCTATGCTCTCGTTGGCGCTGACGAAAATTTAGTTACTATTCAATATACTTCTGCAAGAGATGCAGGTCAATATCAATGCGTCGTTTCGTTAAAGAATCCTGGTGTTTTAAGCAGAAACTACGTTTGGGCTGACGATACCCCTGACGATTTAAGCGATAATCCAACTAGTGCTTTAACGTTTGATTGGGAAATAAAAAAGGCAGTTTTAACCATAACAAATCCATTTGAATGGTCGGCGTGGACTGATTGTTACTACGATAATAACACGCCACCAGAATTGCCATATTTAGTTAACGCCGAATACGATACCGAAAAAATTTACATTTTTTATTCTCTCTACATTAACGGCGATTATAAAGGCGATTATCAAGGCGACGGGCGTCCAGTTGAATCTGAAGGCTATTATCAATTAAAGGCATATTATTTCATCATTGGTGAAGAAAATCAAAAGAATTATAGATTGCCTACTGTAGAAGAAGGCGCGCCTAGCGCAGATTGGTCGTATACTACAGAAATCCTTACCGTGTATACTTCTAGTATGAGTGGTTCTTATAAAGACGCTCAATATTTCTCTTGTGGTATGGATGAACCTACGCTCGCTTATACTGGAGACGCAGTAGATATCACCTTTGATTTAGATGCGTATATTGCCCAAAAGGAAGGCGAAGGCTACATCTTAATTAAAGCAGACTTCAACTTAACTTACGCTTATTGGATTTTGGATCCTACTACCGGCGATTGGGTTGAAAAACTTGACGGTCCTCCATCAGAAGTTGGTCGTTATGCCGTAGAAGTAAACTTCGGCAATGAAAACTTGTATAGCCCACCTGGTATTTCGTGTTACTTCTATATCGGTGAGGTTGAATAATTGACTAATAAAAACCTATTAGATTTTTCTAATAGGTTTTTTATTGTATAGCGAAAACCCCGTGTTAGACACGGGGTTCAAAAAAGGTTAAACCTATGATTCTTGAATAAAAAAACTCCTTTTGATATAATAAAGTTGAGGTCTGCAAACCCAACAAAGAATCAAAAGGAGGTCATCAA
>JAZOPZ010000013.1:0-447833 GCA_045655805.1 Christensenellaceae bacterium | reverse complement strand
GATGTATCAGCCGAGAAGCCTAACGGATAACGGTGCGAACCTGCCTCGCAATATCTTGAAAGAATTAAACCTTTGTCATGATTAACGGCGTTATCAAGGTAGTGATAGTGATTAAGTGCCCAAAGCGGGTCAAGCCCTGCCGTTTGTGAAATTATAACGCCACTCGTGTCTACGCCACTTTGTCGAATATACAGACGAAACAAAAGCAAGTTAGTCGCTTTATCGTAGACTTATAGAGGTTGATAAAAAGTGCCGATTAAATAAAAATTTATTAAATTTAGGCATAGGCGTCATACTTTTGCCACCAACGGTTGCGTGAAACCAAATCACGAAATAACCATAGCAATTTTTTAAGCACACAAAAACTGGCTAAAACACTTTACATAAATGACTTAATCAAGTGCCTAGAGATAATAAACAGCAAAAACCTAGAAGAAATAAAAGAAAACTCGTTTGAACAAGATATGTTCAAACGAGTATCTAGTGGTTGCGTGAGTGGTGAACCAGCCGAACCGAAATATTAAAAGCGTTAGAAGTTATCTAACGCTTTTAGGGTTTTAATTATTACTCTTTTTTCTATTACAAGGTGCGCATAAAACTTGAGCATTTGACAAAACAGTTCTTCCACCTTTTGACCAAGCATCAATATGGTCCATTTGTAATTCTTCTGGATAAAACCATTTTTTACAACTTTCGCATTGATATTTCCCATTTGAGCAATCTTTATTTAATAGATAAGTTTTTTTATCATCAATTGTAAATAACCTTTTTTCGTCAACGCTAATTCCATTGACAATGGCTTGAATTATATCTTCAATTTCTTTACGCTTATCTGTAAATTTAGAATCATCACTTTTAAGATAACGTTTAATACGAACATTGATTTCTTGTTTATGCTCTTTCCAAATAGTATAATCTTTCAAATATTTTATCGCTAAAGCAAAATAAATATCTACTTGTCCATATTCATCAAAAATATCCCTAACAAATTTAATATATTTCATTAAAAGTCTTTGGTCGTTTGCAAATGATATATCTTGATTTTCTTCAACATAATCATTTAAGTCTTTCACGTCTTTTAATACACATAAAAATTTTAAGACTTTCATCTGATTTTTGCCACGACTATTCACTCCAAAAACTTTCAAAGCATCTTTATCGGCAGACACATAACTTGTAAGTCCACGAAGATATTCTCCATTATATAAACCATTTAATACTTCATAAGGGGAAAGCGGAACTCCAAGCGTATTTATTCTATTAAAAATTTTTCTTTTTAACGGCTCATCACCCGTACATATAATTACGGATAATTCCGTCATATTAAATTTATCGTGTATTTCCAAACTTTGTTTCCAAATTTTTCCATTATATTCTAAATCATTTTCAACAAATTTTCTAATTGCTTCAATTCGTTGTTTGCCGTCTAAAACTTCCAACTTACCATTTTCATTTTGCCATAAATAAAAAGCAGGCAACGGAACATTATTTAATATACTATCAATTACCAAAACTTGTTTGTCTGTATTATAAATAATTTCTCTTTGCAATTCTATATCGCTAATTATTATTCCATCGCGTATTTTTTCATATAATTCTTTAATTTTCATCTATGTAAACGTCCTTATTTTTTATAATAATTCTTTCAAATGGAGCCTTAAATGGTTTTCCGTCTTTTTCTATCCAAAGCGTTGCTTTATCGCCCTTAAACCTTATTGTTTTTTCAACTTGTACGCCTTTACCTATTATTTCAAATTGCTCAGGATTATATTTTTGCAAAAAAGTAATCGGAACTCCCATATAGCCTTTATAATCATACGGAATTGATTTTGTTTCATTTACGTCAATGCCATTATAATTGTAATAATTAGGGAAACGTTCAGGTGTATAATTTTCAGTTAAAATCAGTTTATCGTGTCGATATTTAACATCAAGATTTGTAAACCAACAGCAACAACGTGGTAAGGCATCATTTTTTTTAAGTATTGTGCCATCAGGTAAAATAAATCCTGTTAAATGATGATGATAACCAAGCCATAATCTATTATCTTTTATATACTCAAAAGTTTCTTTATATGTGATTGCATTTTGCGGTCCAATTACAAGAAATTTCATATTGTTTGAAAACATTGTATCAATAAATTCTCTAAACAAACTAAAAGGTGGGTTAGTTATTACAATGTCATACTTTTCATAATTTATATCTTGAAATCTTACACCTTCACTTGTTGCAGGATTGTATCCACTAACACTAATAGACTTTATTCCATACGCTTCTGCGTGAGCAATAAGAAATTTTACAAAGTTGCATTTAACTAAATCAATATTTTTTTCAACTTTATTTAACGTAGCTGGAATATCAACATTTTTTATTGTGTCGCCTTTTGCTAATAAATTTGATGCAGGAACATAATCTCCGTCGCTATATACAATTTCTTCCATTAAACTTTCATCCCAATCACAAGGGCAAATTATACGTTTCCCCTTAAGTTGCTCTCTATAATTAGGTAATTCCGAAGCAATATCATCATATAAAGTATAAAACTCATCATTTTTTCTATTATAAGAATTTAATAATTTCTCTTTCGACATTTGCTTCCTCCTTTCGTAAATGCGTTTTAATTATATCGCAAATGAGTTATTTTGTCAATTTGATTGCGTAGTATATTAATCGCAATTGCGTAGTATAATAAAATAAAAGGAAAAACTTTTATGGATATTATCGCAAAAATCGAAAAATTAAAGGGTGAACGTGCTTGGACTGATTATGAACTTGCACAACAATCAATGGTTACACAGTCAACAATCGCATCTATGAAAGCAAGAAATTCACCACCAAAGTTAGACACGCTGCAAGCAATTTGCAACGCATTTGGAATAACGCTCGCACAGTTCTTTCTAGAAGATGAAAAAATCGAAGTTTTAAGCGAACAAGAAAAAAGCCTTTTAGAGAGTTTTAGAAAACTTCCCCCTAAAAAGCAAAAAGCGTTAATCGATTTATTATAAAAAAGCAGTTCAAAATTTTGAACTGCTTTTTCTTGTTTTTGCTTTTTAAAATAATCAAATTTTTACTAATAAAAATACTGCAAAGCCTTATGTGGCTCTGCAGTATTTCACTTGGTTGCACAAGCGCTAACGTAATTGAACTATTTTCCCTACAAATGGTATATTGCATTAATTTTAAATTTGTAAAATATCATAGGTGGATTTCTTTTATCTAAAGATTTTTAATTCCACCGCTCCAAGCGGTGGTAGTTTTTCGCTAAAGGCTACAAAACGAAAAACGGATAGGCATTGTACCTATCCGTTTTTGTTTGTGTTGTGCCGCCTTAATAGATGCCACGGTGGAAAAGTCAATAAAATCAAGGGGCGGTTATTGAGCTTTTTTGAGTGCATCCCTTAACAGATGATTTTCACATAAAATTTCAATTTATGTTATCCGCAAAATCCACGATCTCTTTTGCGGATTCGACCAATTTTTCCTCCGACAAGGTACAAGCAATTCTTATATATCCTTCTCCCGCCTTGTTAAAGGCGTTGCCGGGAACGACCGCAATATGTTTTTCATCCAAAAGCCTATATGCAAACTCCTCTGATGTTAATCCGGTTTTAGTAATATCGATAAACAGATAGAAGGTTGCCATCGCATCGCGAACAGCGAGATTTTTGGATTTTTTAAGCTCTGCGGTCATAGCAGTACATCTGCGCTTAAAGGTGTTGCATATTTCGTTTTCCAAGGTCGCGCTGTTTTGGAGCGCCGTGACGGATGCGTACTGCGCAAACATGCACGCGCAGGAATTAACGTTTTCCTCAAGCGTGGCAACAGCTGCTGCTATTTCCTTTGGAGCGCATACAAAACCCACGCGAAAGCCCGTCATTGAAAAACGCTTTGAAAGACTGTCAACTAAAATCGTGCGCTCCTTCATATCAGGAATTTCAAGGATGCTTCTGCAGACCCCATCGAAAACGATAGTGCGGTAGACCTCATCGGTGACGACCCAAAGGTCATATTTTTTTGCGATATCGGCTATCTCCTTCAGCTTGTCAAAGGACAGGATGATTCCCGTAGGATTTGACGGTGAATTGATTATTATTGCCCTTGTTTTGCCAGGTTTGATCTTTTCAATAATACTGTGCGAAAGGTCCTCGTTTCCAAGGTAGTTTACGTATCTGGGAATCGCGCCGCACATCTTTACCATATTTGTATAATTCGGCCAGTGCGGTTCGAGTATTATCATCTCGTCACCGGGGTCAAGAATAGAAGCTGTGGTAAGATAGAGTGCCCCCATAGCGCCGGCAGTGACCGCAATTTCATCGGAAGTATACGTCAAACCGGTTCTTTTGAATACGTCCTCCGATATAGCGCGGCGAAGCTCGGGGATTCCGGCATTGGCGGTATATTTCGTTTTATTTTCCGAAAGTGCCTTGGCTACGGCATCCTTAACTATCTCTGGTGTGGGGATGTCGGGATCACCAAGAGTCAGATCGACCACGTTGTCGTATTCTTTTGCTTTGTCATAGATTCGGCGCACAAGCTGCGGCTCGTTTTCTTTTACTACATTTGATATAAACATTGAAATCACCTCATAAATATTATAATTCATGAGGTGATTTTTGTCTTTTACGAATCGTGGTTAGTTTTATACTAATCGGCTTTTTTATATGCGAGCGGAGATGCTCCGAATTTTCTTTTGAACAGTAAGGACATCTGGGCGCTGGACGAAAATCCGCAGTTATAGGCGATTTCCGTGCAAGTAAGCTTTGTGCCCTTGAGCAGCCGCTTTGCGTTTTCAAGTCTGACCTCGATTAAATAATACTGTGGCGAAATGCCAAATCGCTGCTTAAAAATGTGCCTGAAATAGTCATAGCTGTAACCGATGATCTTCGCAAGCTGACCAAAATTGATCTTTTGATTGGAATATTGCTCAATATAAGCCTTTATGTATTCAATATCCTTGCATTTTCTGCTTACGCTATTTACGTTGCGCATTGTTGAAACAAGCAACAAATCGAGAAAAGCCCCTGCGGCAATTTCGTATTCCGCATCCTGCTGCTTATATTCGTACATGATTTTTTTGAAGTACATAAGCGTAGACATTTCACCCGCGCGATAAACGCCGTTTGGGGAGATAAGATCTTTATAGATGCATCCAAATCCGATAAAGAGTATTTCGCCGTAGCCATCGAATTGCTCGGTATGGTAGGTTTGAGGAGATACTACGTAATACATATCCTGTGAAACAGGGTACGTTTTATCTCCGATAATAACCCTGCCGCTACCCGAGAGAATATATATGATTTCGTAGCAATTATGCATATGTAATTTGAACTCGTTGATATGCGTATTATGTTTATTTAAGAAATATATACTGTGCTTGCTTTCCATACCGTACTCTCCTTTGATATGAACTGTATACTATATAATACCACCAAAACCGTGAAAAGTCAAATTCTAAAGCATAAGCAGTTTGTGATAAAATAAAAGTGGGAAGGGGATTTGAACCTCATGTTCTTGCCAAAATTTCTGCGGCATTTTTGGCGTTTGGCATCTATTAAAATCACTACCTGAAAATTGGTAGAAAAAAGCCCAGATGCCTTGTGACATCTGGGCTTTTCGTGTTGGCATCTATTTTGTCAACACAACATGGTTGCGGGAGTGGGATTTGCTCGACTACGTCGACACGGGCTCGGGGTGGCAAACAGTGGGTGTCCACTGTTCGTCGGCAACAATATGATATAATACAACCGTTAAGTTGCCGATACCCACCCGTTCAAATCCCTCCAAATCTTAATAACAAAAATAACGGCAGGCAAACGCCTACCGTTATTTTAGTGGTTGCGGGAGTGGGATTTTTTCTTGCTTTTTGCAAAGCACTTTATTTTAGCAACTACTTATGCTTTGCAAAAATCTTCGGTCACGCCTAAAACGGTAGGTGTCTACCCTTTCTTGACGGCGCTTCAAATCCCACTCTACCTTAAAACATAATAACAAAAAAAGGGACAACACACAGTTGTTCCTTTTTTAGTGGTTGCACAAACGCAAAACTAATTGAACTTTTTTCTTACAAAAGGTCAGTCGGTGTGATTTTGAGTTTGTAAATCGTAAACATAAAAGGCGAGAACTTTCTCGCCTTTTAACTTGTTAAAATTAGATATGTATCGCATTTGCTCCAGATAATATCATTAAACAGTATTTTTTGGAGGAAATCAACAAGTTTACAATATATTTGCTCCAAATAGTTGTATTTTTTACAACTTTCTGGAGCAAACCTTACTTTCAAAACTTGAAAAATTTTTATTTTTCGAAAGCGATATAAGATATGGGGTTCCCATATGCTTAAGGGCAAAAGGGTGAAATGTGGCACTTTTCTTTACCTGCTTCGATTTTACCCCATTTTGTGGCAGTTATCAAGTTGTTTAACTCATAGAAACCTGTCCACGTTCTAGGACATCTGACCGCTTTTGTAAGTTTCTATTGGATATAGCCCATATCTTGACAATATTTAGTAACCACTTTTTTAAAATCTTTTAGCTTGCGCTCATAATCACGATGTTCAGTAATTAAGGAGCTAACACTCATCTGGTTACACACAAGTAATTCGTTAACAGACAACTTGAAAGATTGTATCATTATTTCTATAAGGACATCTTGAGGATTTTTGTAATCTTCGTACTCATTATTACAATATCTTAATAAAACTTGTCTATACCACTTTCTAATGCAAGGATCCATCTTGTTGTGGATATTTTTAATAGATATATAAAGGCTATGAACATTTGTATCAAAGCTATCTTCATTAAGAATTTCAAATTTACCCGAAGCGTGTGCCATTTCGTTACGAGTTTTAACATATTCAACTACATTTGTTATTTGTGAATTATCTAAACCAATAATTTTAAAAATCTTAGCAATATCACTTTCGGGCATTAAACTATATACAAACACGGATTCTGGTTCTTCAATCTTAAATTCGCTTTCTCTTCCTGAATAAGACCTTGCGTATATTATAGCATCTTTATATCTGTCGGGTTCAATTTGACTTATCTTCCAAGCAGAACAATAGATATAGGTCATATATAGCAGATGAATACCGAAGTAAGCAAATTGATATTGACCATATTTATAATTGACCGCAATAAGATTAGTAATATTCTGAACGTAGTTGATTACATCTTCTTCATCAACTGGATCAATAGGAAGATAATTCAATATTTCTTGTAGATATGGAACATCAGTATAATCAACTACATCTGACATCTTTATTCCCCCCACAATTTTTTCGTAATAGACTTGATTTTATCAGTAAATATAGATATGATTTCTTCGGAAGGAGCAATCAAAGCTTGTTCCTTTTTGATTTGCTCAAGCATAGAAATTTGTTCTTCTATATCCACCTTTTGAATAGGCAACTTAAGCAAAAACTCTACATTAATTCTCGGTAATTGTCCACCACTAACACCATTAAGAACTAAAGAATTAAACGTCTCAGAACGCAGAAGAATACTATAAAACTCGGAATTAACAGAATCATTCTTCGCTCGCAAAGCGATTATATCGGTTGAGCATATTCCATCAAAAGTAGCAACGATAACCTTGTTGAGTGCAGGTCTTAATTTTCCAAACAAAATATCTCCTTTTTTGAAAACGCGCTTGGTACTCCTTATGCTCTGAATATCGCAGCTTATAGTTCCAACAACTTTTCCTGTCTGTGACTCAATGTTTTCAAGTCCTATATAATTAACGATTCCTGTTGATTCTTGAGGATTGATGGTTTCTGATACAACATCAAAAAGATCTCCCACCCTACCGATGGAAACAGCATTACTAATATGCAGTATTGGTGTATAACTTTTCACAACAGCTTTGGAGTGCTTAATGATATTAAGATAACCGTCTATTTCTTTAGCAAATTTAATTTGCTCGTCAATTGTTGGAAGAGGCAACAAGAACTCACCAAGATCTTCAAATGTTAAATTGGAAATGTTTGTGGTCGTTTTTGCTACTGATTTAAAATAGTCTTTAGCATAATCGGACTGCAAAATAGCATACAGGTACAGAGGATCAATTTTTGAAACATCTGCTCTAATCAATCCCATAAATGCTCCAAAGGAAACATTTTCGTATTCTTTATCCACGAAAGTAACTCTACCTATAAAATCAAGGCTATTAGCTAATGAAATGAGAACATCTCCGGGCATAATAAGTTTTTCGCTTTTTTTATAACTACCGTCTACATATACAAGTGAATTTTTATTAATACCATCCGCTTGCGCAGCCTTCGTTGTTACTATTCCTAAATCTCCATTTTCGTATTTTGATTTTTGTGAAGACTTAGGGAAGGAAACGCCACGAATAAAATTAGCCACTTCGCTTAATTTAACGATGTTTTTTGTCGATGAAACAGGGGAAACTACATCTCGATATCTACTACCAACAAGAACAAACGAATTTTGGCGTACTCTATCAATCGGAATAATTTCAAATCCCACTTTAAGCATATCTTCAGTTTGACTTATATCCAATTTACGATATTCTTCGTACTTACTTATATCACTAGGGGTATCAAGTTTGCGACGATGATTATCAAGAGTATAGCCATCACTTTTAACGTCGAAATACCAAAAATCTTTTCTCCTTTCAGATTTCTTGAGCTTTTGGTTAACTTTTGTTGCGTAAATAATATCGGTCTTAACTCCCGTATAAGGCAAAAATACACCTTGAGGTAAGGAAATTATGCTTTGCAACTGACAATTCTCTAAAAGGTATTCTCTTGTTTTTGCTAAATCTTTACGAAATAAAAATCCTTCAGGGACAACTAATGCCATTCTTCCGTTTTCCGATAAACTATTAATTGCCTTCATACAATGCTGAACGCAAATGCTATCGCCATTAGTACTAGGTAAATCATATAGCGAACCATACTTCGTTTTTTGAGAATAAGGCATATTTGCTAATACTACATCGTATTTCCCTTCTACGGGATTTGCCAAGCTATCCATCATTTGGATATTACTATGCCCGTCACCCGCAAGAATCATATTCATTTTTGTAATACGAGCAGTGTTAGTAATTTCGTTACCATATACTGTTTCTTCTCTTAATTGTGCTAAGGTTTTTGGATTTCTCGGCATATTATTGTAAATATATCGGAAACTTTCAATTAGGAAACCACCCGTACCACAGAACGGGTCATAAACTTTTTCACCGATTTGAGGATTTACAAGCCTAACCATTGTTTTTACAATATGTCTAGGTGTAAAATATTCGCCCAAATCATTTTTTGTTGCAGTTGAAGCTTTTAAGAAATATTCAAAAGCATCCCCTTTTACATCACTATCTACATCTGTAAGCATAAGGGGGTCAAGTTTATCCATAATCTCTTTTAAAATACTTGCATCTCTTATTTGCAACGGTGTAAAAATATCGGTATTGTAAAGCGTGTTTAACTTGTCGTAAACAGTTTTATTTATATATTCAATTCTTGTTGAAGAAGGAATATTTTTTATACTTTCCCAACTGCAAGCTGGATCAAATTTAGTTTCAATACCGTTTTCACGTTTTATTTGTTCGCTTTCGCTTATTAACTTTAAAAATAAAATATTTGCAAATTCACCAAAACGTTCAATTCCCGCACGCAAACCTTCACCACGAAGCATATTGTTAGCTTCGTCAAAAATCCTGATAAGCTCTTTTCGGTCATATTGAACTTTGGGGCTAACCGTATTAACCTCATAAGATGTCAAATAGCGTAATGCAAGCGCTTCACGAATAAACTCGTCAATTTCTTCGCCATTAAGAATTGGAGGTCTATTAGCAACAGTATGGAACGCCTTGCAAAAAACGCCATCCGTAGCAAAAACTAGTGGAGCTTCAATTGCACGAGCATAAGAAATGCCTTGCTCTAGAGCTGTATCAATTTTTGAACCTTTCTTTTTTGCTTCAATAACAATAAGAGGTTTGTCACTATCTTTTGAGTATAAAACATAGTCGGGACGTTTTCCACCAAGTTTTTTACGTTCTGCTTCCGTTCTAGGTTGTTCATAGAAAACATTTTTATCTTTACCGTCTAATTTCCAACCAAGATTTTGAAGAGTTCTATCGATTAATACTCTTGTTTCAGCTTCTAAAGGCAATGTACTTGTATTCATTATTTAACCTCCTGATGATCTGTTTTGTTTAATTCCTTTGCAATTTGTTTTGAAAGTCTTTCTAATATCGGTCTTGCTTCTTCCCATTTATACAAGGGAACAAGCTTAGTTAGTTCATCTATATCTTTATACCATTCAATTGGTGCATATAAGTATAACGAATACAGACTAGAAGCAGCTTTATTTAACCCCTCAGTATTGATGTTTCCATCTGAGCCGATAATTCCTCCAACATCTACTAAAAAATTCTCAAAAACTTTTAACTTGTTTTGTGATTGCTCAAACTCCAATTTTTCTTTTTGAATTTTTCTTTGGTGCTTGTTGTTTGCTATTTGTGTAAAAAATGGTACCAATATTGATAAAGCCAAGGTTATCGCAATTGCAATCCACGGTGCTAGGTCTTTCCATTCCATTTTAATTTTCTCCTTTGTTTCTCTACTACTGCAATTGTTTAGTTATTTCTATAAAGAATTCTTTGCTCCATAAGTCTAACTTTGACTTATCTCTCACGAAAGGCAGCACGTCTTCTTTTGCTTGTGCAAAGTCCATATTAGAAAATCTTTCGTTTAATAACTGTTTTAAGTTCTCTATAGTCAAGTCGTAATCTTCAGCAATATAATTTGATTGCACCAACTTAGCCTTTAAGTTGACAAGATTTACCTTAGCACCCATTGCTAAAAAGAATACGTAGTCGTAAAAATCTCTTCCTTTTACTCTTGATTTCCAATTTCTACATAAGCATGCGTGAATTTTACCTGCAAAAAGCGACGGCATATCGTAAAGTCTTACTTGATACGGTGACGGCAACAAACCAAATTTAGTTTCAAAAGTTGCACCCACAGGAGGATTAACGTCAACCTCAAACTTTATTTTAATAGTTTCGTCTTTATTAATAATATTTGTATCGTTAGACTCTTCGTAAAAAGTAAGGATATGCTCTTTGGTATTTCCTTTCAAAAACGCCGACTTAACATTTGAATCAATAGACTTTTCTTTTTCGCTAACGCTAAAATTAAGTCCTAAAGACTTAGTTTCGTTCTCTATATAGGAAAAATATTTAGTCAAGTCAAAATCGGGGTTTTGCGAAACGAGCGAAAAATCTAAATCTTCACTAAATCTATCTAAACCATAAAAAATACGAAGCGCAGTTCCGCCGTAAAAAGCGGCATCTTTAAAAAAACCGCCACGAGAAAGCCCACAAAGAACAACTTCTTGCACTATTTCTTTAATAGCGTTTTTCTTATCTTCAATATTTCTTATTTGATATTTTGAAAGCATCTGCGTTAAAACTTGTTGCATATTATTTTCTTTCTCCTATTGACTTTACTAATAAATTTAAGTTCGTTGAACGGTAAAGTGGTGCAATTTTTAATATGTCTTCTTTATTTAGCTTGTTAAAAGCCTCTTCGTCGATTCTTAAATCCTCAAAAAGCATTGCCTTTAATCCCTTAATACTTTTCGCAGGAGACAATGAATACAGTTTATCGCAAAGCGCCTTTTCCGTAGTTGCTACTTGATAAGAATATTCTCCATCAGAAAATGCAACAACGCCCAAGTTAAAAACTTCCTTTGGCACGTCTCTATAAATAAACGTACCGAAATGGTTTGTGTATGTTTTAACCTTTCTTTTGTTAAACGTAGCACACGTGAAAGTATTGTAAACAGCTTCCGGAATTAAGCCTTGCGTGTGCAACACATAGTCAAAAGACAAATAAGACGGTCCGTAAATAAATTGTGCGAGTCTTGAGCCGTGAACACCTTCGTCCGTTTCATAAACTCCCTTTACCAACGGAAAAAGCTTGCCGTTCTTTATATCTCGTGAAATTCTACCCATTTTATTAGACAAATGAGAGTATTGTTCTTGTAGTTGTTGTGTCGTTACTATCATATCTTTTCTCCAGATAATGCTATTATACAGTATTTTTTGGAGAAAATCAATATGTTTAAGGAAATTTTTAAGATTATTTATAAGAAAGTTTTAATTTTATCTTACACGTTATCTTGCACGATAACTTGTATGCTCGTCTCAATAGGATTCTAAATTAATTTTGAGACGCATAAAGACAATTTTTTTATTTTTTACATAATATTATACAATATATGACACAAACTGTCATATTTACTATGTTATGCTAAAGAAAAAGGATGTGAAAGCGAAATGACTCAACCATTTTCCAAAATGCAAGAATATCTTATGAAAGTATTATCGACTATGGATATAAAAGAAGAAAACAAAGTTTTAATATCCTTAGAACTGACAGAAGATAAACAAATATACACTTTCTTAAAATGGCTAAAAGAAAATATGCCCGAACACAAAATAAAACAATCCGAACGAGAAATTCTTCGCCAAGTTTCAAAATTACAACGAAGCTAATTGAAGTAAAAAACAAGAGGTGATTTATGAAAAATGACAATACGGAGTACGGATTAAAACTTCAATCATATTCAAAATTTACAATTCTTAAAATTTCTCGAATAGTAACATCTATTGATAGATCCCATAAAGTTCACTCGATAGTAATTAGAAACGATACGGAAGAAGAAGTAATAAAAGAACTAGACGACTTGATTTTATCTATTGGTGGAAAAGCTTTATTAATAAAATACGAAAAAGAACTAATTGTTAATAATTATCTTCAATCTATAAAAGCAGATAGATTTACAATTATAGAAGCAACAAACGACAAAAATTTAGAAAGTAGTTTTCAAACAATACAAGCAAACCCCGAAATAAGCAAATCCGAATTTTTACAATCTTTGCAACTGACAGAAGAATACAATTAAAAGGAGAAAAGTATGAAAGTTAATCGTGCGTATAAGTTAAATAAAGAAAAGCAACCGGCGGAAGAACAAGGCAAGTTCCTATACTACTTTTATAACAACCATAAGTTGGATTCGATTGCCGTTGATGAAGAGCAATGGGAAAAGTTAGTTGAATTGGATACTGAAATGTATAACGGTAATCGTAGGCATAAAACTCATTCGGTTGAACTTACCGATAACGTTAAGCCTGCCGTTGATGCTGAAAAAGGGTTTTTACATAGTAAAAAATTTGACTCTGAAGATGACTTTTTGAGAAAGAAAGATATTGAAAATCTTCTACTTAGAGAATTTAGCGAACTTGACCGTGACATTTATGCCCTTTATGAAAATAAGTTTACTCAAAAAGAAATTGCTAAAAAAGTAGGTCTGTCGCAAGGCGAAGTTTCTAAACGTCTTACTGAAATGTTCTCTGCCATAGAAACGGACGACTTAAAAGGTCAAACCCAAGACGACGATGAAATTTACGTTATAAAGCAATGGCGTAAATTCAAAAATAAAGGCGTTACCGACGGTGACGAAGATATTTTGTGGGACGTATTCCGTGTAGAAATGCCGTTGCAACTACAAGAATATATTTGTTCTTGGTTTTATAGTTATAAAGAATACTGCTACTTCGCCATTAAATATCTTGTTATGAAGGTTTGGGAAAAGTATAACGAGTTAGAAATTGGAAACCGATTGAACGAACTACCACGTCAAGTGCGTGAGTGGTTCTACGAATACTATGAATACGAGCCACCGTGTTTTCAATGGCTATTCATCGCTTTCTTTGAACGCATTGAAGAGATGAAAAAGCAAAATCAACCACGCCCTACTGACGTAAACTTTCAAAAACTTTTGGATAAGTATGACGAGATTGTAAAGCGACTTGAGTGCACGGCTGAAGAGTTTTACAAAGAACGTATCGCAAAGCCTTACGTTGAAAAACGTAATAAACGCTATCAAAAATATCTTGACGAGAATTACGTTTTAGTTGTTGATGATAACGATACACGCCCTATAAAAGAGCAACTTACAGCGTTTATGGAACATTGTAAAAAACTCGATAAAAAGTATAAAAATAAAGTTGTTACAAAAAATTTAAAAATTACGGAATAATTTCGGCGTTTTAACCGCTTGATAATTAGAGAGTAAATGACGGAAGCTTGCTTACAGGCATTTGCGACGACATTTCAAACGAAAAGTCGCAATTATTGCAAACAACCAATAGGTTGTTAAATTTCAAGCAAAGCGAAGAAATTTGCTTTTCTTGTTTATATATGGAGGGGTAATTTCGCCAACCTTGGAGCATCAATTTAGGTGCTCCTTTTTAATTTGCGCAGGTAATGAACACTTGCGCTTTTTTATTTCCTAATGAACGGGATTTTAAGTTGGAAATTAGCCCTCGGCAGAGCGAACGGGATACAAAAACGAAGTTTGTATCTTAGTGAGATATGGCTATGAAATAGCCGTGTCAAAAAACAAACGCTCAACAAATAACTGACAACAGTCAAAGGAGGTGAAATTATTAGTTATCAGGTTATAAGAGTTCAAAAGTTTACAAAAAATTCGCTCGGAAAAATTGGTGCTGAAACCGAAAGAACATCAAGGAACAATCGAAACCAAGACATAGACGTGGAAAGAACTCCACTTAATCTATATTTCAAAAAGTCCACAAACGGTATGAACGCCGAATGGAAAAGTATCGTAGAAAAAACCAACGCTACTTTTAAGGACACGAAAAAGTCGGTTGCTTTTGAAGGGATAATCGTAACGTCGGATAAAGCGTTCTTTGAAAGACTTGGGTATATTCAAGGCGAACAACCACCACAAAAGGTTTTAGAGTTTTTTAACGACTGTTATAAATTCGTTCTTCGGGAAATCGGTTATCACGGCACGGACGAGAATATTTTGTCTGCCGTAATACACTTTGACGAAACTACACCACACTTGCAACTTTACTACGTTCCGATAGTAGACCAAGGCAAAAAGAAAGTTTACGCCAAAGGTAGTGACGGCAAAGTTTTGCGAAACGAGAAAGGCTCTCCCATACAAGCCAAGGACGTTAACGGAAAAGGTATATACGAGTACAACGCTCTCCCCAATCCTAAAATATGTTCTTCTGACTTTTGGGAAAAACGAGGCGGACAAGTTTCGTTTGGAAATTTGCAAGACGATTTTTACGAGCAAGTTGCTTATCGCTACGGCTTAGACCGTGGCGAAATTGGAAGCAACAAAAAACACACAACTAAATACGAGTGGGAAATGAAAAAACTTGAAGAAAAGAAAAATACCCTTTCAAAAGAACTAAAACCTTTGGAAGAGTATTTGAAGGCGTTTGAAGGTGCTATTAACGGCAAGAAGCCTTTCTTTAAGAGTGGACTTGAAAAACAAGTGGTCGGCTTAATCGCCAAATACAAACTGCTTGAAGAAGAGAAGAAAACGACTGATAAGGACAAAGAGTATCTTTTTAATGAACTAAGAAAATACGAAAAACAAATTCCCGAACTACAACAGCATAAGGAGTTTTTGAAGTTCTTATCTAAATATGCACCCAACGAACTTGAAGAAGTAAAATTGGTTGCTAAACAACGTGAAAATCTTTCAAGAAAACCCACGAAGAAAAAATTTAATAATTTTATAAAATACTAATCAAAAACGCTTGCTTTATTCCAAAATTTAGGGTAGGATACAAAACCAAAAATCCTAATGAACGGGAAAAACCTTAATTTAAGAGTAAGGCAAGCCAAAAACCAATCAAAAAAATTAAGGAGGAAAATTGTGGTTTATGGTTAAAGATTTACTAACAAACACAACGCACTTTATAAAGTGTAGTTTATTGGTGCTCTACCATCAGGAAAGAGAACATTGTATCCGCACAAATAAAAAATTAAGGAGAATTGAAAAGACATTATTTAGACGAAATTAACAGGGTGGAAATAAACCTTTCCACAAACGAAACGGAAAACTATCCGTTTGAAGCAGACCAAAGCACTATTTTAAGAGCCGCAAGTATACTTGCAAACAAAATTTTAGACTTCGCAAATAACGGCGGAGATATTAAAAACATAACGCCGAAAGACATTTTTGGCAAGAAGGAGGAATTATGAAAAAGAAAGCAGTAATTTACGCAAGATTTAGTTCACACGCACAAACCGAACAATCTATTGAAGGTCAACTACGTGAGTGCTACGATTTTGCAAAGAGAAACGACATTACCATTATCGCCGAATACATAGATAGAGCGTTAACGGGAACGTCGGACAAACGACCACAGTTTCTTAAAATGATAGACGACAGTAAAGAGAAGCATTTTGAGTACGTATTGGTTTATCAATTAGACCGTTTTGCCCGTAATCGTTACGATAGCGCTAACTACAAAGCCAAGTTAAAGAAAAATGGCGTTAGAGTATTATCGGCAAAGGAAAACATTTCGGACGATGCAAGCGGAATACTTATCGAAGGCGTTTTAGAAAGTATGGCGGAGTATTACTCCGCCGAACTTTCACAAAAGACAAAGCGTGGCGTTAAGGAAAGTTTACTTAAAGGCAATTTTATTGGTGGCTACACCCTACTCGGTTATAATATCGTAAACAAAAAATGGGTAGTTAACCCCGAAGAAGCAGAAATCGTTAGAGATGTTTTCAATCGTTACCGAAACGGCGAAAAAGGAAAAGCAATAATCGATAGATTAAACAGTCAAGGGATTAAGCCTAAAAACAGCAACAAGTTTACTATGAGTGCAATTTGCCGTATGATTCGTAACGAAAAATATATAGGAATCGTGACGGTTGATGGTGTTACCTACCTTGACGTCGTTCCACCTATCGTTGACAAAAGACTTTTTAAGGAGTGTAATTTGATTATGGACGGACATAAGCATCGTCAGCGTGAAGTTTATCACGAAAACCCATACATATTAAGTGGCAAAATGTTCTGTGGATATTGCGGTTCGGCAATTACTGCCGAAACGGGAACGAGCCATAACGGACAAGTTTATCATTACTACAAATGTTATAAACGAAAAACCGAAAAGAACACTTGTAAAAAGAAAAACGTTAGACAAAACGAGATTGAAAATATAGTTTTCGGTGCAACGATAGATTACGTTTTAACCCCACAAGTTATAGATAAAATTGCAAAGACGGTGGTAGAAAAATTTAACGCTGAAATTGAAAAGCCAACGGCACTTATCGCTTTTGAAAAAGACCTTAAAACGGTAAAAAAATCTATCGATAAAATCTTAACGGCAATAGAAGAAGGCATTTACACTAAGTCCACGAAAGAAAAACTACTTTCGCTTGAAGCAACACAAGAAGATTTAGAAGCCAAAATTGCCGTAGAAAAAGCTAAACAAATTAAGCCGTTAGAACTTGTTGACGTTAGAACTTTTCTTAACTACTACGCAAGGAAACAGTATGAAAACGACCAAGAAAAAAACGAGTTCTTTAACTCGTTTATAAATCGTGTTATTCTATTTGACAATAAGGTGATAATTTTATATAACACCAACAAGCGTGAAACCAAGCATCTTAACAAAAAAGAGTGCTCGGAAATAGCAAGTAGCAAAAACATAGAAGAAATAAAAGAAAACTCGTTTGAACGAAAAAAGTTCAAACGAGTATCTAGTGGTTGCGGGAGTGGGATTTGAACCTCACGACCTTCGGGTTATGAGCCCGACGAGCTACCGAACTGCTCCATCCCGCGATATGTGTCACTTTATAGTGCTTATATATGATAAGCGAATTTGAAGAGTTTGTCAAGTGTTTTTAAAGGATTATTTTGTCTTTTTTTAACATTTACCAGTTAAGAAAGCTTAAAAATTAATATAAAAAATACCAATAAACAATGTTATTTATTTAAAAAAGCGCTTAATTAAGCGCTTTTTAGTTTAAAATATAATTACAAAATTGCGTACAGGCAAACGTTAAGCGCGAGTGCTGATATAAGACATACGGTTACGGGAACTTTTTTCCACGCCATTAGCCCTGCTAAAGCAACGCCAGCCACACCGTACCAAACGTTTGACGGGGTTAAAAAGATATCGGGTATAATCAACGCCGTCATTGCCGTATACGGAATAAGTTCTAAAAACTTTTTGACTTTTTTGCCAAACCTTAACTTTTCAAAAACCACCGCGGGTAACACCCTAGGTATATACGCAACTATCGCCATTCCCAAGATTAAAAGTAAATATTCTATCCTCATACCGCACCTCCCTCACCTAAAACAGGTGTTTTTTCAGGCAGAACGGTATCGTCAACTTGGTCCTCTGCGATATTTTTATCGTCCTCGTCTTCAACCAAGAATACGCCGATAAACGCCCCGACGAGCATTGAAATTATAACTGCCCAACAAGAGTTTTCGCCATTTAGAATAAGCGAAAGCAAACAATTTATAACTGCAGTTATGCCAATTGTTAGCGCCAAGCGCAAACTGCCCTTTGCCCCCGGTACTATAAGAGAAATAAACATTGCGTGCATTGCTATATCAAACGAAAATTTTAAGACGTCAGGCAAAATATCTGATGCAAACGCGCCTATTACAGCGCCCGTAATCCACGACGCGTAAGTAGTAAGCATAAGCCCCATCCAAAAGGTCATTGAACGATTGCCTTCACCACGCATAGCGAAAATCGCAAAAGCCTCGTCCGTAACGCCGAAAGTGCCGAGCATTTTTTGGTAAAGCGGACTATCTTTTAACCCGTTAACGACGTAAGCGCTCATAATAACGTAACGCAAGTTTATAATGAAAGTCGCAAATATTATAGCCAAAATCATTGCGTTTTGCGAAAGCATTTGAGCAGCGAGCATTTGCCCTGCCCCTGTGAACACGCAAACCGACATCATTATAGTTTCTAAAATTTTAAGTCCTGCGCCACGTGCCGTAATAGCGTACGCTATGCCCATCGGTATATATGCAATTACGACGGGAATTGCCGAACGCATCCCGAGTAAAAATTGTCGTTTTTTATCAGTTGGAAACATTTTTTCTCCTTTGTGGAAATCATTATACCACCACCAACGCTTAAAAATCAATCAAATAACTCTTAAACCATTGCAAAAAAGGTTAAATTTTGATACAATTTTTTTATGGATATTTTGTTTAGCAAGAACGAACTTAATAATAAAACGGTAGGCGTAGCCGTTTCGGGCGGTGAAGATAGTATGGTTCTTCTTCACTACCTTTTTACTAACGCCGAAAATTTAGGTGCTAAAATCGTTGCCGTTAATATCGACCACGGTATGCGCGGTGAAGAATCGGCAAAAGATAGCGAATTCGTAAAAAACTACTGCGCCGAAAACAAAATACCTTTTTATGGTTTTTCAGCAAAGGATAGCGACTTAAAACTAACTTCTGAAGAAGATGCTAGAGAGTATCGCTACGCTTGTTTTGAACACTTGATAAAAAACGGCGATTGTGATTTTATTGCTACAGCGCATCACAAGTCCGACCTTGTTGAAAGCGTACTTATAAACCTTTTTAGAGGAACGGGCGTAAGTGGTCTTAAAGGCATACCAAAATGCAGTTTCGGCAATATCATTAGACCGCTTTTATACACTGATAAGGACGAAATTAGCGCATACCGTATGCGTGAAAACTTACCATTTGTCACCGACGGCACTAATTTAAAAAGTGATTACAACCGTAATTTTTTACGACTTGAAGTATTGCCGAAGATTAAAGGGCGTTTTCCAAAAATGGAAGATAATATTTATAAACTTTCGCTTTTGGCTGAAGAAGACGACGAGGCGTTAACTACCCTTGCTGAAGGTTACGTAACCAAAGAGAAAGGTGGCGCTGTAATGAGTGTACCTACCTCAAAGGCGTTATTTGCAAGGGCCAGCATTAAGGCAATGAAAACGGCAGGCGTTAAAAAAGATTACGAAAAAAAGCATATAGACGCCGTTTACGAACTTTATAAAAACGGTGAAAACGGCGATAGTCTTTCCCTCCCCTACGGCGTTACCGCCACCATTGAATACGGCAAAATTTCATTTTATAAAAAAAACAAAAAAGAGGAAGGTTCTATCCCCGTAAAGGCTGGCGTATTTGAAACCGAACACTTTGCCCTTAAAATTGAAGAAGTTTCTTTTGACGATAAAATAGATTTAACAGGCGAAGACTTCACCCACTATATCGACAAAGATAAATTGCCGAAAACTGCCGTTATTAGAACGCGCAAAAACGGCGACACATTTAAAACTTTTTCCGAAAAAACCAAAAAGTTAAAAGAGTTTTTGATTGACGAAAAAGTTCCAAAGCGTTTAAGGGACGATTTGTTGCTTGTCGCTGATGGTAGCGAAATTTTATACGTCGGCGGTAAGGAAATTTCTTGCGAAGTAAAAGTTGAAAAAACTTCTAAAACCTTACTAAAACTTGTTTGTGTACCTAAAATTTAATATTTTCATAATAAAAAACGCCCGTTTGGGCGTTTTTGCTTTTATTATTCTTTTACGACGGATAAGGTTGTTATTCCGTAATAGGTTAAAATAGGTAAAATTTGTTCGTCTACCCTTTCACCACAAACGAGCACGGGAACTGCCGGTGGACAAGAAACGGTTACCGACGACAATACCTTGCCGACGCAATCTTTAATCGGTAAATCTTCACTTGCAGAAAACAACGCCGTGGTCGGCGAAAGAACTGCCGTTGGCTTTACCATATTTAAAACGGTAGGAGCGATTGCCGTGCGTTTTGGCAATAATAAAAGCGCCTTTTTGACCTTTTTGATTGCTGAAATTTTATTCGATAGCGAGAACATTAAAACAAGAAAATCTTCGTCGTAAAACTCGCAAACTATATTTTTTGACGAAAGATAATCTGCAAGTTCTTTACCCGTATAACCGTAAGGTTTGGTAGAAATCGTTAGTTTTAACGGTTCGTTAGAAATAAGAGTAAAGCCCGAAAAAGCAAGGTCTTTTTTAAGTTCGTCTAACTTATTGATAAAACCTAAAAGCCTACGCTTATAGTTGCTATCTAAAATAGCGTTCGCCTTGTCGAGCGAATTTAAAATAAGATAAGACGGACTAGTAGATGCAAACAACGCCATCGCCTTTTTTGCGTTTTTAACAAAATAGTCGGGTGCGTTTTTAGAAATATGCAAGTACCCACCACCCGTTAAAACGGGCAAGGTTTTGTGAGCAGAATCAACGCACATATCAGCGCCCAAATTTATAGGGTGCAAGTTTTCTTGTAAAAAGTTTAAGTACGCGCCGTGAGCATTGTCAACGACGAGCAACACGCCGTACTTTTTGCAAACTTCTGCTATCCCTTTAATATCAGCGATATTCCCCAAATAATCGGGTGAAGTTATATAAAACGCCGTGGGCTTTTTGGTTGAACTAGACAAAACTTCGTCAACTTCTTTTGCTGAGATATCGCAAGAAGTTAGAGTTTTAAACTCGCTAGGATAAAGCCACTCGACTTCAGCATTACAAAGCGAAATTGCATTGATAAAAGCCTTGTGCGCGTTGCGTATGGCAAGTATTTTAGGTTGACGGTTGGTCAATTTTGACCATACCGTTAGCATATAAACCATAGCCTTTATCGAAAGCGACGAGCCCTCTGCCGAGTAAACGGTTTTAGCCGTTCCGTACAAAATTGAACAGTTATTCTCGCTCTCGCTAATAATATCGCCGTCCGAATACAGCACGCCTGCGCCGTCAACTTCAGTAATATCAAAAGCCGAAAGTTTGCCTTTATGCCCCGGCATATGTAGACGCAATTTTTTTTGCTTTGCGTACTTTTTAATAAAATCACAAATAGGGGTATTCATACTACTCTTCAAGCGCCTTAACGGCCTCTAACATAATGGCGCATTCCATACGCTTTTTGAAAAGTTTGCAACCACTTTCGTACACGCCGTTTATACTGCCCGTTGCGTGATAAGCGTTCGCCGAGCAACCACCCGAACAATAAAGTTTTGCCCAACAATCTTTACACTCAGGACGCGTGTAAACATTGCAAGATAAAAATTCTTTTTGAATTTCTTTATTGGTTACGCCCTCAAACACCGAGCCAAGACGGAACTTTTCATCACCAACGAATTGATGGCAAGGATACAAGTCCCCCCAAGGCGTAACTGCCATATATTCAGTACCAGAGCCACAGCCCGACACTCTTTTGTAAATACAAGGGCCACCCTTTAAGTCAATCATATAGTGATAAAAGGTAAACGGCTTGCCTTGTTTACGGCGCTCAAGCATAAGCGACGCTAAATCTTCGTATTGTTTGAAAACAACTTCTAAATCTTCTTCAGTTAAAGCCGACGGATCGTTTGGCGCGCAAACGACTGGCTCCATTGAAAGTTCAGTAAAGCCCAAATCGAGCATTTGTTTAATATCATTTAAAAAATCAGGGTTAGCATGTGTGAAAGTGCCACGCATATAATAATCTTTATTACCCCTAGCGCTAACGAACTTTTGGAACTTTGGTACGATTTTATCGTAACTGCCTTTACCTTGATAATCGACACGGAAACGGTCGTGAACTTCCTTTCTACCATCCAAACTTAAAACGATATTGCTCATTTCTTTATTGCAATAGTCTATAACGTCGTCGTCAATTAAAACGCCGTTCGTAGTTAAAGTAAAACGGAAATTTTTGCCTGCAGGCTTTTCAACTTCCCTAGCATAAGCAACCAACTTTTTAACGACGTCAAAATTCATAAGTGGTTCGCCACCGAAAAAGTCAACTTCTAAATTAGTTCTCGTACCTGAATTTTCAATTAAAAAATCAAGAGCGCGCTTACCTACCTCAAAGGACATAAGTGCCCTATCGCCTTGGTACTTGCCTTGACTAGCAAAGCAGTACGAACAATTAAGATTGCAAGTGTGCGCCACGTGTAAACAAAGCGCCTTTACCACTCCCGAAGTTTTTTGCTTTAACTTATCAGCCATCGGCGCAAAAGTATCTTGGGTGAAAAGTTTGCCTTGAGTTTTTAGTTCTTCAATATCTGAAAAACAGTCGTTTATATCTTGTAAAGTAACTTCCCCTGCATATTTAGAAAGTATTAAATCGGTAACGGCTTGTTTTGACGAAGTTTCGTAAAGTTCAATCATATCGTAAGCGATATCGTCAACGATATGCACCGAACAAGAAAAAACGTCTAGAACTATATTGACGCCACCGAGTTTATAACAATGTACCATTTGGTTGCCCCTTTGTATTTTTTGCGATAAAAAATGCCGTAGCGAGTACGGCATTTGCGTGCAAAAAGATTAATTATTTATCTTGATTTTTGTTTTCGCACTTTTGGTTTGCTATGCCACAACTGGTTTTGCAAGCAGATTGACAAGAAGTTTGGCATTCACCGCAACCGCCGTTTTTAGCGCTTGCGCAGATGTTTTTGGTTTCTAAAGTTTTAATACGCTTCATAATAAAGCCTCCGAATTTTTAAGTTTAGTTAATTATACCACGGCTTTTTGAATAAGTCAATAATCGCGCGCGTAATTTTTATAAAACCCCGTCGTTTTTATGGACAAAACACTCTTATTTTGTTATTATTTTACGGTAGGAGATAAAAAAATGTATAACAACCTTAACGAAAAAGTCATAAACCTTGCTAATCAAGCGGAAAAAGATCTTGCTAGCATTTATCAAAACATTGATAAGGTTTGTGAAAAAAACAGCATAAAAGTGATTTCTGCTTTTACCCGTAATAGAGTTTCTTATTCGGACTTTTCAGATATAAACGGCTACGGTTTTTACGACGGTGGTAGGGATAAACTTGAAAAAATCTTTGCCGAAGTTTTAGGCGCTGAAGACGCTTTAGTTAGACCACACATTATGTCGGGTACAAACGCTATTGCGTTGACTCTTTCAGCCCTGCTTAAATACGGCGATACTCTTTTGTCGGTATCGGGCTTACCATACGACAGTTTGCAAGGCATTATAGGTATCAGTGGTGAAAGCAATCAGTCGTTAAAAGCGCACGGCGTTAAGTACGAACAAATTGACTTAATTAACGACGACTTTGACTTGCCTACTATAAAAGAACGCATTAAAAAAGGTGGCGTTACCGTAGTTGCGATACAACGCTCTAGGGGGTATTCTGCAAGAAAAAGTTTGTCTATCGATAAAATTGAAAAGGTCGTTAAGGCGATAAAATCTATTGATGAAAAAGTAGTTATTATGGTTGATAACTGCTATGGTGAATTAGTTGAAGAAAAAGAACCTACCGACGTTGGCGCTGACGTAATCGTTGGCTCACTTATGAAAAATTTAGGTGGTGGCGTGGCATCGTCAGGCGGATATATGGCAGGTAGAACCGATATTATAAACGAAATTGCTGAAAGACTTACAGCCCCTGGCGTTGGTAAAAGTTTAGGCTCTAACTTTAACCAAAACTTGCAATTTTACAAAGGGCTTTATATGGCGCCGAACGCCGTTAAAAACTCACTTAAAACGGCTGTATTTGCAAGTTATATGTTAGATAAATTAGGCTTTGAAGGTGTATCACCTACCTATGACGAACATCGTACCGATATTATTCAAACGGTAAATCTTAAAACGGTGGAAAATTTAGTTAAGTTCTGCCAAGGTATGCAAAAAGGCTCGCCAATAGATAGTTTCGTTGCGGTTGAACCTGCACCAATGCCGGGTTACCCACACGACGAAGTTATGGCAGGTGGCTCGTTCACACAAGGCTCTACCATAGAACTTTCTTGCGACGCGCCTATCGTTGAACCGTTTACTGCCTATATGCAAGGTGGATTAACTTACGAATATGGTAAATTCGGCGTTATGATTGCTATTAGCGAGATGTTTAAGTAGTATTTTCACGCTAAACGGTGTCGTGAAATTTAACCAAAATTAAAAAGAAATTGTTTTCATAGTACTTACCCCCCTATTTAGTATAGCACAAAATAGAAGATATATCTCCCATATTTAAAAATAATTTTTGCTAAACTTATAGAAGATATATCTTTGGGGAAAACATTTAGTATGAAATTAGAAGAGGCAATCACAAAGAGAATTTACGCTCTATGTGAACAAAATTCTATAAGTCCCAACAAACTGGCAACACTTTCGGGTTTGCCAGCGGGTTCTATAAAGAGCATTTTTTATGGTAAAAGCAAAAATCCAGGAACGCGCACAATACTTGACATGTGTCAAGCATTGAACATTACTCTTTTTGATTTTTTTAACGATGACTTATTTAAGGACATTGAATTAGAGGGGACTTACTAAAACAAAAACATCATTTGGGCGTGGTTTTAGGCTAAACGGTGTTGTGAAACTTAACCAAAATTAAAAAGAACCGAACTTGTCGGTTCTTTTTTTAATATTAAAATTTTGTTATTGTGGTTGCGAAGGTTTATCCATTTGTCTTGCGCTAACCTTGCCTTCAGGATTAATTTCACCTGCTTTGGTGAGAGCAACTTTAGTAAGGAACGGACCGATAAGTTCGTAAATAAGTACCGAAAACAGCGTAATGTTTGCAACGATTACACCGACTTCGCCAAGCGCTTGCGCCTTGATAGCCATACCGAGCGCTACCCCTGCTTGTGGTAAAAGCGTGATACCCAAATATTTTACTATATTTGGTTCTGACTTTGTAAGTCTTGCCGACATCCCTGCGCCAAAATATTTACCTAACGAACGAGAAATAATATAAACGATACCGATTAAAATAATCAAAACATCAGTCATTACGGAAAGTTCAAATTCAGCGCCACTAATTACGAAGAAAAGTATAAATACAGGTGCTGTCCAACGGTCGAGCCTATCCATAAGTTCTTCGGAAAAATCACAGAAGTTGCAAAATACCGTGCCGAGCATCATACATACTAAAAGTGACGAGAACGCTACGTGAACTTTACCGATTTTAAATTCAATCATTGAAAGCCCCACCGTTAAAAGCACGAAAGCAACCGACATTGAAAGTCTTTTCGAACGAGAGTGGAAGAATTTTTCAAAATAAGTGATAAGTAAGCCCATAATCGCGCCAAGGCCAAGTGAGAATACCACTTCTAAAATCGGTTCGAGAACAACTGAAAGTATATCCACCGTGCCCGAAAGAACTGCCTTTGCCACGCCGAAAGAAACTGCAAATAAAACCAAACCAACGGCGTCGTCGATAGCAACTACGGGTAAAAGCGTGTCGGTTACGGGACCCTTCGCCTTATATTGCCTTACGACCATAAGCGTTGCTGCAGGAGCCGTTGCCGACGCTACTGCACCGAGTATAATTGCCGACGATAACGGAAATTTATCAGGAATAATAAAGTGTAAACATATAAGAGCGATATCTACCACGACAGTAGTAAAAACTGCTTGCGCTATACCGATAATTGTTGCTCGCTTACCGATGGTTTTAAGTTGCGAAAGCCTAAATTCGTTACCGATTGCAAAGGCGATAAAGCCGAGTGCGACATCACAAATTATACCCATAGCGTCTAATTGATCTCTGTTATTAAACCCAAGCCCAGGAACACCGAACGCCCCCAAGCAATAAGGTCCAATTAAAACGCCTGCTACCAAGTAAGCAGTAACTGCAGGAAGTTGTAATATTTTTGCAACACGAGAGAGCATAAGCCCTGCGAAAAGAGCGATAGATAAACTCAATAATACTTGCATAAAAATTTGTCCTTAATTTTTAGTTTTATCTTTTAGTTTCGTTACTATATATTCGTTTACTCAACTTATTTGTTAAGCCAAACCATCAACACGGCAATATCAGCAGGGTTTACGCCGAAAATTCTACCCGCTTGCCCCAAGTTGTCGGGTTTGATTTTATTCAAACTTTCCCTAGCCTCCATACGCAAGCCGTCTATCTTCATATAGTCGATATCTTTAGGAAGTTTTTTGTTTTCAAGGCGCTTTGCCTTTTCAATTTGTTCAAGCCCCTTTTTAATGTAACCCTCGTATTTAACGGTGGTTTCTAACATTTCAAGCGTGTCTGCACGACGACCCTCAAAGGCATTGAATTGCTTTTTGATATCGGCAAGTGGAATACCACGCTTAATCATATCCTTATACGAAAGCGCGCCGTTAAGTTTACCAAAGCCGTAGCCCAAAACGAAATCTTCACACACTTTTGGGGAGTGCAACACTTCAGCCTCTTGGTCGGCTAGTCTATAATCTTCTTGACGAGCCTTAAATTTTTCGTATCTTTCGTCGGTAACGAGCCCGACTTCTCTACCCTTTTCAGTCAAACGGAAGTCTGCGTTATCTTGACGAAGAAAAATTCTATGCTCTGCCCTAGAAGTCATAATACGGTAAGGCTCGTCCGTGCCTTTTGTTACCAAGTCGTCTATAAGTACGCCGATATAAGCCTCGTCACGACGCAAAATAAGCGGTTCTTTGCCGAGCATTGATAAGCCTGCGTTTATGCCTGCTATAAGCCCTTGAGCGCCCGCCTCTTCATATCCGCTAGTACCGTTGATTTGACCTGCAGTAAAGAGATTTTTAACCTTTTTAAATTCAAGCGAAAGTTTTAAATCCGTACCGTCGATAGCGTCGTATTCTATGGCGTAAGCGTAACGCATAATTTCGCAATTTTCAAGCCCAGGAATAGTCCTATACATTGCTTTTTGCACGTCGTGTGGCAAAGATGAAGACATCCCTTGCACGTAAACCTCGTGCGTCATATCGCCTTCGGGCTCTAAAAATATTTGATGGCGCTCTTTATCGGCAAAGCGCATTACCTTTGTTTCAATTGACGGGCAATATCTTGGACCGATACCGCTTATAAGCCCCGAATAAAGTGGACTTCTATCTAAATTTGCACGGATAATTTCGTGCGTTTTTTCGTTAGTATAAGTTAAATAGCAATTTTTTTGTTTTACCGGTGGGGCGTCCGACATAAAACTGAACGGATAAATATCCGTTTCCCCCGATTGAATTTGACACTTTGAATAATCTATAGTCCTGCCGTCAACCCTTGCAGGCGTACCCGTTTTAAGACGCCTTACGGTAAACCCTAAATCAATAAGATTTTTAGTAAGTTTATTTGCCGGCGCAAATCCCGACGGACCGGTTTTTTCCTGCCAATCGCCTGCCGTTATTTCAGCATTTAAATAAACACCCGTACAAAGAACGACGGTTTTACAATCGATAACGCCACCAAAAGAAGTCTTAACGCCGACAACCTTTTCGCCGTCCGTTAAAATTTCAACTGCCTCGCCTTGCAAAATGCGAAGATTTTTTGTTTCTTCAAGCGTCTTTTTCATAAGCGAGTGATACATATGCTTGTCCGATTGCGAACGAAGTGATTGTACGGCAGAGCCTTTACCACGGTTAAGCATACGAAGTTGCAAGCACGCGTTATCAGCGTTTATGCCCATTTGTCCACCGAGTGCGTCGATTTCGCGCACCAAATGACCTTTAGCCGTGCCCCCAATTGACGGGTTACACGCCATAAAGGCAATGCTTTCAAGATTAAGCGTGAGCATAACGGTGTCAAACCCTAGTCTTGCCAAAGCAAGCGCCGATTCACACCCTGCGTGCCCTGCGCCGATTACTACGGCGTCGCAAGCAGTTTCTTTATAAGTGTTCATATATTTTCCCTAAAAAAGCGAGCGTCGCTCGCTTTACGATTTTGTGAATTATTTCTTCAAAATAAGATTTTTAATATCGTTTATTTCAGTAGCAAGTTTATTGTCAAGTTTGATAGCGTCGGCAATCTTATCTCTTGCATAAATTACCGTAGTATAATCTCTGCCTCCAACCTTTTCACCAACGGTTACGAGTGGTAACGACATAAGTTCGGTTATCATATACATACAAACTTGGCGTGGGTCGGAAAATTCTTTATTACGCTTTTTGCCGAGCAAATCACTCGTTTTAATGTGATAAAACTCTGCAACGCAACGAATAATATCGTCAACTTGAACTTCTTCAGGATTTTCACTAACACACTCTTTAAGAGCCTCGTCAACGAGTTCGATATTAATAGGCTTTTCGTGCAATTGCGAAGCAAAAATAACCCTAGTTAATTGACCGATTAAAGAACGGATATCTTCACCACCCTTTTCGGCAATGTGTGTTAAAACGCTGATATCAATAACTACCTTCTTTTCTTCCGACTTCTTTTTCAAAATAGCAACTCTAGTTTCAAGGTCAGGCTTTTGCACGTCGGCAACGAGACCACCTTCAAAACGAGTACGCAAGCGTTCTTCTAACACGTCGATTTCAACAGGTGGTTTATCTGACGCAATAACGATTTGCTTGTTTTGCATAATGAGTTCGTTAAAGGTGTGGAAAAATTCCGATTGAGTTTCCTTTTTGCCCGATAAAAATTGAATATCGTCGATTAAGAGCACGTCAACGTTTCTAAAGTAACTCCTAAAATCACCACCTGCCATTTTACCTTTGCCGATTGACGCAATAAATTGGTTAGTGAATTGTTCACAAGTAGTGTAAACTACGCGAGTTGATGGACTTTTGAGTTTAAGTTCGTTGGCAATAGCCATCAAAATATGCGTTTTACCAAGCCCCGTGCCACCGTAGATAAAAAGTGGGTTGTAACTATCGCCTGGGTTTAACGCAACGGCTTTTGCCGCAGCGTAAATGAGCCTATTTGATTCACCCACGACGAAAGAAGAAAAAGTAAATTTGGGGTTAATAGGCGAGCCTGAAAAATTAGTTTTAGCAGGTTCTTGAACTGCTTGCTTTAATGCCGTATCTTTATTTTTTCCCACTACGATTTCGTAATCGGAAACCACACCGCTACTTGCTTTAATAACGGCGTTACGAATATTTTCAGAATACTTTGTGTTTACCGTTTCTGCAATCATATCTGTTTGCGACCATAAAACGAGTTTATTTTCGATAAGGTCAACTGGCGTTAAGGTTGCAATAAACAGTTCAAACGACGTAGGTATCATTGAATTTTGTAAATCCACGAGCGAA
Organism: Christensenellaceae bacterium; assembly: GCA_045655805.1. GTDB lineage: Bacteria > Bacillota > Clostridia > Christensenellales > Borkfalkiaceae > UBA11475. Next base: position 418,019 of record JAZOPZ010000013.1, on the reverse strand, counting down.
TTATTCCATAAAATTTCGTAACTTTCCATAAAAATCCCTCTTCAAGGTTGCTTTTGTGTAAGAAAGATTATATAATAAAATTGAAAATAAATAAAGCGTTTTTCGCCGTTTGCCGAAAATTTTTTATTCGGTAAAAATTATCCGATTTTTTGTAGTACGGAAATTCGCCAAAAAACGCCAAGCGTTTTAACGCTTTTAGTAGGACTATGCACTTAAAATCTTTGACTTTAAAAAATTTTAGAAACTACCGTGACGAAACTTTTGAGTTCTTTGACGGAATAAACGCCTTGGTCGGAGCAAACGCCCAAGGCAAAACAAACGTTTCGGAAGCGGTATTTTATCTTTGCACGGGATATTCGCCAAAAGCCACCCGTGACAAACAGTTGATTTTTTACGGCGAAGATTTTGCTGAAATCGAGGGAGAGGCTGTTTCCGATTACGGCACGGTTAAAGTTAAAGCCGTACTGAATTCTTCTGGCGAAAAAACTATTTTTGTAAACGGCGCAAAACTAAATAAGATGGGCGACTTGTTCGGCAATATAAACAGCGTATTTTTCAATCCCGGTGAACTTAAATTAGTTCAAGAGAGCCCAGAAGATAGGCGTAGGTTTATGAATATATCTTTATCACAGTTGTCTAAAAGATATTTTTACGCACTACTTCGATACAACAAAATTTTATCTCAAAGAAACAACCTTTTAAAATCTTACGATCGAGAAATGGTTTTAGACACGCTACCCGTTTGGGACGAAACGCTTTCGCAAGAGGCATCTAAAATTTTTGCTATGCGTAACGAGTTTTTATCTTCTTTAGCCCCCGTTTGCGAAAAAATCCACGCAGAACTTTCCGGTGGCATAGAGCAACTTAAAATCACTTCTGAAAACTCTCTTTCAGGTACCGAAGAAGAAATAGCGAGCCTAAACTTTATAGAACTAAAAAACTCACTTGATAAAGACTTAAAACTTGGATTTACAAGTTTTGGCCCACACAGACAAGATATAAAATTTACCCTTAACGGCGTTGACGTTAGGCACTACGGCTCGCAGGGGCAACAACGCACGGTGGCGCTTGCTCTAAAACTTGCCGAGGTTGAAATTTTTAAAAATCGCACGGGTGAATTTCCTATCTTAATTTTAGACGACGTATTATCAGAACTAGACAAAAAACGACAAAAACTTTTAATAAAAAGGCTTGACGGTATTCAAACGATACTTACTGCTACCCACGTTGAAAAAGCAACTTTTGGTCAAAAACCGTTTATCAGAACGACTATTGAAAACGGCGCAATAAAGCGTCCGAAAGCAAAAAAAGCAACAAAAACGGCACAATTTGACACTTAACGTATACGTGAAACCTTACCAAAGGAGTGTTTTATGAAATTTACTAGCAACTTAAAACCTTTACGACCTTTTATAAATTACGCTCATCGCGGGGCAAGTGAATACGCGCCAGAAAATACTATGCTTTCGTTTAAGTTGGGACTTACTATGGGCGCAAACGGAATTGAAACGGACGTACAAAAATCTAAAGACGGCGTGCTGGTTTTATTCCACGACGACACGTTAACTAGAGTTACGGGTAAAAGCGGAAAAATTTCCGACTACACTTACGAAGAACTAAAAACTTTTTGGGTAAACAAAAACGGACTTACCGATAAAATCGTTACCCTAAAAGATTTTTTGTTAACCTTTAGCGCAAAAAACTTAACCTTTGCAATTGAACTTAAATCAAAAGGCGTTGCCGAAGACACAGTTAAACTAGTAAACGATTTAGGGCTAAAAAACAAAGTGATAATGACTTCGTTCGACTACGACGAACTGCTTGCTGTAAAAAAAGTTGCGCCAGACTTTAGAATTGGTTATTTAACTTGGCAAATCGACGACGAGTTAATCAAAAAAATGCTAGCCGATGGGTTTTATGAAATTTGTCCGAGAGATGATTTCGTTACTAAAGAAAACGTTGACGCTTGGCACGGATTGGGGCTTAACGTCAGGGCATGGAATATTAAAAACGAAGAAATTATGAAAAGGGTTTACGACGCAGGTGCTGACGGCATGACTGTAAACTTCCCCGATAAATTAGTTGATTATCTTTCGACTAAACTTTAATTAAAAGAGCAAACATTGCTCTTTTTTCTTTTTTAGAAACTATCGCATATATTTTAGTAAGAGTAAACTTTATATTTTCGTTTTACTGTTGACGGAATTTGTCTACTATGTTATACTATACTAGTAAATATTTTTACACGGAGCAAAAGATGAAGAAGATTTGCATACTTTTAGTTTTAATTTTAACACTTACGCTTACCGCAACCCTTGCAGGTTGTTCTTTAAAAAGCGAACTTACAGACCTTAAGAATAATGAAAGCAACAAACAATTAAGGTTCGTACTTTCTGCTGACAAGGACTATTACGCTGTAAAAGCAAAGGAATATATTACTTCGGCAAAAATTCCAGACACCTACAACGGCAAACCTGTTAAAGAAATTTTACCGTCGGGCTTTGCTAATATGGATATGACTTCGGTAACGCTCGGTAGCAATATTGAAAAGATTGGCGAATTTGCTTTTGCAGGCAATTCACTTTCTTCAATAACCTTACCTGATAGCGTTGAAGAAATTGGCAACCACGCTTTTAACGGCAACAACTCCTTATATACCATTTTCTTTAACGACGGCGTTAAAATTGTCAAAGACTATGCATTTGAAGGGTGCTCTTATTTAACGAACATTTATATTGACAGCATTAGTGCTTGGGTAAAAACGTCGTTTACTGGCTCGCATTCTAACCCTATGGAAATGAACTCTTATGCTAAATTCTATTTTGGAAATAGTTCAACTGGCGTACGCCCAAGTGATATAACCACCTTGGACAATTCTGCCCTTGAAGGATTAACCACAATCGGCGCTAACGCATTTAAAGGTTGGAGCATAACTTCTATCACTTTACCATCTACTATAACGGAAGTTGGATACGACGCTTTTGCTAACTGTAATATCCTTACCGTGAACGCACCGTCGGTTATCGACTTTGCAAAAATTAATTTTTCAAATTCGTCGGCTAACCCACTTGCAAACGGTGCTGACCTTTACGTTGATGGTCAAAAGGTAACGGCGTTGACACAAGACAACTTTTCTTCAGCAACAAAAATCGGCGCTTACGCATTTGCAAATTACAATGATTTAATTTCTGTTGATTTACCACAAACTTTAACTGAAATCGGTGAAAATGCTTTTATGGGTTGCACAAACCTTTCAACCGTTAACGCACACGACTTAACGAGTTACCTTAATATTAAATTTGGTAGAGAACAATCAACCCCAATCATAGGGGCTACTACTTTTACTATCGGTGGTGAACCTTTAACTGAAGTTGATATTCCTGACGGCGTAACCAAAATACCTGCGTACGCTTTCTATGATAGAGGAGAAATTACTTCCGTTGACTTAACGGGCGTAACCCATATCGGTGAAGGAGCCTTCTATAACGTAGAAGCCGATATCGTTATACCTACCACGGTTGAATTTATCGGCGCAGGCGCTTTTACTAAATCCGATTACGACCTTATTGACGGTTCTTGCACGGTAATATTTTATAGCCAAAACTCATTTTATGACAGTCAAATCGTTACAAAGACAGTAGGTTTATCTTACCCTACTCCGCCTACTAGAACGGGTTACCTTTTCGGTGGCTGGTACGATAACGCTGAATGCACGGGCAGTCCTTATGACTTTTCTGAAAATATCACCAAGCCTTTATTAAACCTTTACGCTAAATGGGTTAGCACTAACGGCGAAAGCACTTTATCCGTTGGTAGCACCACCGTTTACGCTTACGGCAAGAGCAGTGGCAGTAACACCGACTATATGTTCGTTCCAAGCGTTACGGGTACTTACTCAATATATACTTCATATTCGTCTGGCACCGACACTTATTGCTACTTAAAAGATGCAAATAAAGAACTTCTCGCAGAAAACGATGATGCTGGTGGTTATAACAACTTTAAAATCGAGCGCGTACTTACGGCGGGAACGGTTTATTACATAAGACCGTGCTTTTACTCAAAAAGTGGTAACTTAACCGTTTATATTACCGCCCCTACGCAATCTAGTAGTGGCGTGTGCACCACTAAACTCGTTAACTTAAGTTCTACTTCAAACATTACTTTTGAGGGTGAAGGCAACTGGACGCTCACTCAAGAAATAATTCCGCCAGAAACGACAAAGGAAGACGACGCTTTAATACCAATTACTTCTTCAACTACTGAACAAGATATAGTAACTTACTTCGTACATTCTTATAAATATTTTGCTTGGAGAAAAAATTAACGCTTTATGAACGAACAAGAAAAACTTGCCGAAATTAAACGACTAGAAAAAATTTTAGCGGATATGGAGTTTTTTGGCGATAACTTTGACATCAACGGTTCTACTGCCGTAAAATGTTTGAATAAAGAAATAACTTCGGTAACGATACCCGAGGCGATAACTAAAATCGGTATAAAGGCGTTTGAAAACTGTTCACAGTTAACAACGATAACTATTTCTAAAACGATCACTAACATTGATAGTAACGCCTTTAGCAACTGCTTTGGGCTTAAAGAAGTTTATTACGAAGGCTCTCTTGAAGATTGGTGTAAAATTGATTTTGCAACTCAACGCTCAAACCCCGTGTTTTATAACGCAAAACTCTTTATTGAGGGCAAGCAAGTTGAAAAATTAACTTTAGACTTTGAAAAAGTTGAAAGTTTTGCTTTTTGCGGTTTAAAAAGTTTAACCGAAGTTACTATTGGCGAAAGCGTTAAAAGATTAGGTTCTATGGTTTTTGCAGGTTGCCAAAATTTACAAAAAATCACTTTTAACGCCGTAAATTGCGCCGACTTAACGAAAAACCACCAAGTTTTTTGCAACGACAAAAATTCGGGAGTAGAAGTTATTATCGGCAATAAGGTTACTAAAATCCCAGACTTTTTGTTTCAATCAACCGACACTAGCAAAGTGAATATTTTAAGCCTTGATTTTGAAGAAAATTCCGTTTGTGAAGTTATCGGTGAAAGCGCGTTTGAAAACGCTAATAATCACGACTTTAACTTTTTAGATATCCCCGATAGCGTTAAAGAAATAAAGACAAACGCGTTTAAGGGATGCAATAATTTAATTCATATAACTTTTGGTAGAAGTTTAACTACTATTGGCGATAACTCTTTTTACGATTGCTCTAAAGTTGAAGAAATTGCAAATAAATCCGAATACGAAGTTACTGCGTACGAACCTCAAACCAGAACGCTCGGTAACCTTATTGGAACTTTAAGTAGAGTTTACTACCCTGACGAAGAAGAAAGTAATATAGTAATCGATGGCGATTTAACCTATTATTTAGGCAAGAATATTCCCGTTTTAATACACGTTAAAGGCGCGCAAAACAAAACGGAATTTGAATTCCCTAAACATTTTAGACACGATAAATACGAACTTGGCAATTATTTATTTAAAGGGAGCAAATTAATCACCGTTCACGTGCCGAACGGCGTTGATTCTATCGGATGCCAAACTTTTATGGACTGCAAAAATTTGAAAAGCGTAGATATTGCCGACGGCGTAACTTATATTTCTTCCGACGCTTTTAGGAACTGTACCGCGCTTGAACAAGTTAAACTATCGGACGACATTACTAGCATTTCTTTTAACTCGTTTGAAAATTGCACTTCGCTTAAAGAAATTAAATTGCCAAGGGCTTTGTGGTCGCTTTCTAATTGGGCGTTTAAAAACTGCCCTATAACCGAACTTACCTTTTACGATAACGTAGGTTATCTTACGAGCGATACCTTTAAAGATATGCCGTCTTTACAAACGGTAACTTGCCCTAAAAAAGTGGCAAAAATAATTAAAAAGTCGTTAAAGCAATCTAAATGCAAAGCAAAACTTATAGTTACAAAATGGTAATTAAAAAGCACCCAACGGGGTGCTTTTTTGTTGGTTTTGGATGAGTTTTAGCCAAAACGGTATCGCGAAAACTGACCAAACAGAAAGAGAAGGTACGACTACTGCCATATCTTCCCCCCTTATATTGCCACGATTGTAGCGTTGCTAGTAAAGGCCGTTACTATAGTAAGTTTATAAATCGTCTACGTCTTGAATAGGCGTATCGAAATTGTCGTAAAAATCAATACCCGTGTACGAACCGTACAAATCGAATTTACTTTCTTCTGACTTACTTACTTTGCGACTTACAGGCTTTCGCACCTGAAGTTTGTTTTGCTTTTGCATCACTTTTTGAGTTAGCATTTGCTTTTTTGTTTGTTTCTTTTCTCATAAATACTCCTACAACTTTATCTCTATAAAGCCTTGGGTAGAATTACATAGCGGGCAAACGTTCCAACCCTCGCGCAAAGTTTGAACGTGACCACATTCCGAACAAACCCAAATAACAGGATTATCTAACTTATAAAGTTTGTCCTTAGTAAAACCTGTGTGTAGGTATTCGAAAATATCCGCGTGGTGTTTTTCTACCGCTGAAATTAGTCTGAATTTGTTGGCAATTTCCGTAAAGCCCTCGTCCTCTGCTATCTTTGCAAAATCTTCGTAAATGACAGCCTCGTCAAGTTCTGCTTTTACGGCAAAGCGTAAACCTTCTTCAATAGTTTTGCCTTGAAACGGATAGCCTGCGTTTATGGTAATATTATCTAAATTACCTGCGCCGTCTACTATCGCGTTAAAGAAAACTTTTGCGTGATTTACTTCGTTTTTGGCTAACTTTCTTATCTCATCCGATAAAATCTTGTAGCCTTGTTCAAGCGCTAAATCGGCGGTAAATTGATACCTTAAACCTGCTTGCGCTTCGCCTGCGAAACTCTTTGCTAAATTCAGCAAGGTTTGTGACTCATTTAAATGCATTTCTTCGTCCCCCTTGCTATTATTTTGTTCAGCAATACTGAATTTATACTACTAAATTAAGGTAATTTTTGGAAAACACCTCCCCTACTTGACAAACGCCTTTTAAAAAGTGTATAATTGCGTAGAGTCGGTTGTGTAATCGCGGTAGCGTATGAAAAGACGCTAATGAGGAAAGTCCGAGCATCATAGAGCAGGGCGCCGGAGAAATCCCGGTGAGGGTGACCTTAAGGAAAGTGCAACAGAGATATACCGCCCGTTTTTTCGGGTAAGGGTGGAAAGGTGTGGTAAGAGCACACCGTGCCCTTGGTAACAAGGGTAGCCATGTAAACCCCGTCCGATGCAAGATTGACAAAAGCGTTTAATAGGTTGCTCGTCTGAACGCTTTTACTAAAACATCGCTAGAGGCTTGTGGAGACATAAGTCGTAGATAAATGATTACACACGACAGAACTCGGCTTATAGACCGACTCGGCGTTCAGGGTAACCTGAACGCTTTTTTTTGCGCCGTAAAATTAAAAAATCACTTGTTTTTTTTCTTACTAATTGACAAATTAAAAATGCAATAGTATTATTTAAATACATTACAGTATAAGGATTAGAGAGCATTATGGCTATGATTTTTGAAAGAAAACTTCCCGTTCCAAAGGAAGTTAAAGAACTTTATCCACTTGACAAATCGCACGCAAAAGTAGTTGCTGAAAGACAAAATCAATTAAAAGATATTTTTGCAGGCAAATCCGATAAGTTTGTGCTTATCATAGGCCCTTGCTCGGCTGATAATGAAGACAGCGTGCTTGATTATATCAATAGATTAAGGAATATTCAAGAAAAAGTTGAAGATAAAATTTTTATCGTTCCACGCATTTACACAAATAAACCACGCACGACGGGTGACGGCTACAAGGGGATGTTGCACCAACCGAACCCTAACGAAAAACCCGATATGCTTAAAGGTATCGTAAGCATAAGAGAATTGCACATGCGCGCTATCAAAGAAACTGGTTTTGTTTGCGCTGACGAAATGCTCTACCCCGACAATTATAGATACCTATCAGACTTGTTGGGCTACGTGGCAATCGGTGCGCGTTCTGTTGAAAACCAACAACACCGTTTAACGGCTAGTGGCTTGGATATCCCCGTTGGGATGAAGAACCCTACGGGTGGTGATATTTCGGTTATGATGAACGCCATTACGGCATCACAACACAAACACACCTTTATCTATCGTGGGTGGGAAGTTCACTCTGACGGCAATCCTTATTCGCACGCAATTTTAAGGGGCTACATTAATAAACGTGGTCAATCGAACCCTAACTACCATTACGAAGATTTAATTCACCTTTGCGAAGAATACGCTAAAACCGACCTTCAAAATCCGTCGGTTATAGTTGACGCAAACCACGCAAACTCTGGCAAACAATATCTTGAACAAGTTAGAATTGTTAAAGAAGTTTTACACAGCGCAAGACACAGCGCAGACATTAAAAAGTTGCTTAAGGGCGTTATGGTTGAAAGTTACATTGAAGACGGCACGCAAAAAATAGGCGAAGGGGTTTACGGTAAGTCAATAACTGACCCTTGCCTCGGTTGGGATAAAACTGAAAGACTTATCTACGACCTTGCCGAACTTTTATAGGAATATACTTTATGAAAAAATTAATTAAAAAAGCGTTGATAATCACCCTATGTTTAATTTTACCACTCACCACTTTTACCGCTTGCGAAATGGTAGGCGCTCCTGGCGAAACTGGTAAATCCGCTTACGAAACTTGGCTTGATCAAGGACATAGCGGTACTGAAGAAGACTTTTTAACTTGGCTTAAAGGTGAAGACGGCGACAACGGTGGTCAAGGCTTACAAGGCGAAACTGGTAAATCGGCTTATGAAATTTGGCTTGAACAAGGACATAGCGGTACTGAAGAAGACTTTTTAACTTGGCTTAAAGGTGAAGACGGCGACAACGGTGGTCAAGGCTTACAAGGCGAAACGGGTAAATCCGCTTACGAAATTTGGCTTGATCAAGGACATAGCGGTACTGAAGAAGACTTTTTAACTTGGCTTAAAGGTGAAGACGGTGATAACGGCAAATCGGCTTACGAACTTTACTGTGAAAAATACGGCTACACCGGCACCGAAGACGAGTGGCTTGCGGAAGTTTACGAATTCCTTTCAAAGATGTCCACCGAAGAACTCTACGCCCACGCAAGCGCGAGAACGGTATTTTTGGTTTGCCAAAACTATTTAGGCAATAAAGTTTCTTGTGGTTCGGGATTTTTTATTGATGAAGACGGGACTATCGTAACTGCTTACCACGTGATTGACGGCGTGGCTAAAGTAAAGGCTTATACCGAAGACGGCACTGAATACGAAGTTGTATCAGTTTTAGGCTATGACGACGCCCGTGATCTTGCTATTTTAAAAATTTCTTCCGAAACGCCATTTAAGTATTTTGAACTTGAAACGGAAAATATAACGGCAGGCGAAAGCGTTTATTCGTTTGGTGCACCGTTGGGATTAGCGGGATCGTTCTCGTCAGGGGTTATCGCTTGTCCCGTGCTAGAAAACACCGCTAGTTCAACGGAAAGTTTTAAGGAAATTCAATATACGGCACCAGTTTCACCAGGTAGTAGTGGTGGTCCTATATTTAATGCCTACGGCAAAGTTTTAGGCGCCGTTACTTACGGTTTAACGGACGGAAATTCATTGAGTTTTGCAACTTGCGTTTCTGAACTTGAAAAAGTTGATACTTCTATCCCGACTACCGTAAAAGAACTTTACGAAACTAAATATTTTTACTTAATTAAAGCGTTTGACAACCTTTATATCGAAACGGAAGATTTTTCCGACGATAAACTATCTGCCTACACTATTAAAAACGGAGACACCATATACGGTACAAACTCGTCAAACGACGGCGATGCTTTTTCTATAACGATTGCCGAGAACGACCAATTTTTAACGATTGCTTACGTCGTTCCAACAGAATATACTACCCCACAACTACCAATGTTACACAAAAACGGGGAATTACAAAATGTTTCTACAGAAAGTTGGAGTTCTTTCGAAACGGAAGACACTGTCGTATACTATATTATTTTCGACGTGACGGCAGGGGATTATCAGGCAGTTATCAAAGGCGAAACGCCTAGCGAAACCCCTTACTACTTTTACGCTTTTTATCGCTCGGCATCGGCTTGGGAAACTACTACCGTAAAAAACATTATGCCCCAATAATAACAAGTAAAAAAGAACCTATTTAATTAATCTTTGTACAAAAACTTTTAAGGCATTATAAAAGACTAACGAAAATTTCGTTAGTCTTTTTCTTTTTATTGTACTAAATAACACTACTTTAACAGCAACAAGCAACCTTTAGAAAACTTAATATTGATGACTTTTATACATTGGTTATTTTTAATAAACGCATAAAAGTCAATCTGTTTCTTACGAACGGTGAAAGCACGTATAATTCGTTGACTAAATCATCGCTTAAACCGCTATCAGAAAGGGTGCTTGATGCGCCTAAATTATCTAAATATCTTTAACGAATTTGTCGGATGGTAAAAATTCGTTTGCAAAAGAACAAATATCTTCCCCTTTTTCAACCAAACCAGACAAGGATATCTTTTTTAATGGATCTGGAGTATTTTCTTTAATAATTTCTTCCGATAAATGTAAGAACTTTTCTTTGATAAAATCGTTATAATCATAATTGTAATCAATAATTTACGAGAAAAGATAAGAATCGTAGTAAAAAATACGCCATTGCTCGAAAAGCGTCGTCCCTTATTAACGACGGTATGACGATTATTCTAGACGGTTCTACCACAGCGTTTTATATGCTAAACCATATAGCGGAAAGAAAAGACGTAACGGTTATAACAAATAGTTTGCTTACTGCTTCTACTGCCGTCGAATATGGTATAAAAGTATATTCCACAGGGGGATATTCTGAAAACGGTTCACCCGTGCTCGTAGGTCCTTACGCAGAAGAAACTCTTAATAAATTAACTGCAGATATTTGCTTTATATCATCTTCTGCTCTTTCAGACGATGGTGCCGTAACCGATATTAACGAGTACGAAAACAAACTACGTAAAATTATTATGGAACGAGTCAAAGTAAAAGTTTTACTTTTAGACAACTCTAAAAAAGGCAAGTTGTCAACTCACGTTTTATGCAAACTTTCCGATTTTGATTATTATTTTAATGAAGATTAAAAAATGAGCCTAGGCAAAACTGGGCTCATTTTTAATATTGTTTATGCTAATAAATTTTTTAAGGCTTGCTTGTAAATTTCAAAAATCTTAAGCAAATGTTTTTCCGTCATATATTCGTTAGGTTCGTGTATTGCTCCGTCACAACCTTCAAATTCAGGGCCAAACGCCACGCCCCTTTCAAAAACCGAGGCAAAGGTCGCCCCCGAACAAGAATAAGGCAATTCGCTCGTTTGCATAACGGTATTGTACGCCGAAAGCAATTCTTGAACCAACTGGCTTTTATCGTCAACAAAGTGTGGATCGCGTGACTTTTTAACGCTATATTTTATCCCCGTTTTGTCAAATAGTGGAATAAACTCATTTATATTCATTTTTGCAGGAACCCTAAAGTCACAAGTCAAAACTATTTCGCCGTTTTCAAAACTCAAAAGGTCGGGTGAAAGCGTTGCATAACCCGTTTCGTTGCCGATTTTCAAGATGCCTAATTCATCATTAAACAAATATTTAATAAGTGGCGTTACCGTGCCGTTTTCAACTTCGTCGATATACCTTAAAAGTGGTAAAATTGCGTTTTTGCCAAGTTCTGGTTTAGAGCCGTGCGCTGATTTACCATTACTTTCGATAACGCCTTCTTTTACTACTAAACCATATTTTTTAACTAATTCGTCGTCAACTTTACCTACAGCGATAGCGTGGTCACAAACTGCATTTACCACGACACCACCCTTAAACCCTCTAAACGCTCCGTTATAAGCGAACCTAAAAGTTACTGCATTAGGTCCTTTTTCGGCGTAAGTTACCGGAAAATTCCCGTCGGGCGAAAAGCCCTCGGTCGGAAAAGTACCGATTTGACGATACCGTTCAACGTCTTTCCAGCCCGTTTCTTCGTTAAGCCCTATAAAAAAGCGAAGTTGACGATTAAACTTTACTCCCTCGTCTAAAAGTTCTTTAATAGCGTATAAAACGCAAAGCATAGGTCCTTTATCATCGGTTACCCCCCTACCGTAAAGCACACCGTCTTTAATCGTTAAAGCGTAAGGTGGAGTATTCCACTTATCAATGTCACCACTAGGTACGACGTCCAAATGTCCAATAACGCCTAAAGCGTTAGAACAAATATCGTTGCCACCGCCAAGGCGAATTTCACCAATATAACCGTCGTAATCAATTACATTAAATCCAAGCCTTTTTGCAATGCCGATAAAGGCGGTATACGCCTTTTTAACCCCTACGCCGTAAGGTGCGTCTATCGCTGGCTCACTCTCGACGCTTTCTGCAGAAATCAATAGCGATAAGTCTTGTAAAAATTGAGAATAATTCTTCATAATAATCCCTAACCTTGTCTTAAATCGGCAATACGCTTTAGCAATAACCACTAAATCAAGCGAGCCGTGTTAAAGAGTAGTATTATTATACTACGAGAGTGAAAAAAAGTCACCCTGCTTTACGATATTATTTAAAAATTTATCTTAAAATTGCATAGACAAATAGCATTTTCAATGCTTTTTTGCATTGATTTTTGCCGTATTATATGTTAGAATATGGTATATGAATTCAGAAAAGAACGTTCACGCTAACCATAGACAACGGTTTATAGATAAGTTTCTTGAAAACCCATCATCTTTTGCCGAACACGAATTGTTGGAAATTTTATTATATTCGGTAATCGTACGAAAAGACACCAACGAACTTGCTCACAAACTTTTATCCTACTTTGGCAGTCTTGAAAAGGTTTTTAAGGCGGATACCTCTGCCCTTATGAAGATTTCAGGCGTGGGCAAAAGGGTTGCGGCTCATATTAAGACGATTGGTCTTATTTACGAACACATGCCTAAAAATAAAAACGAAAAAGTTACGGAAGGTTCTTCGTTCGTAGCAATAAAGAACAAACTTGACGAGACTTTTTACAACGCTACTAGCGAAAAATTCTTACTAATGCTCTTTGATAAAAGCAACAAACTTTTATCTTCTCTAGAATATAACAACAATCAATTTCACACCGTAATGATATCGGGTGCACAAATTGTTGAGGCTATCAACATTATAAAGCCGTCCTATGCGATAATCGCTCACAATCACTTGACGGACAACCCTACCCCGTCTTCACACGACGACATTGCGACCACAAAGTTGAACATTTTGCTCGACTTGCATAGCGTTTATCTTAACGACCACGTTATTGTAGCCAAAAACAATAAAACTTATAGTTACTACCACAGCGGTAGACTTCAAACGATAAAAGAAAAGTGCACCATTGATAAAATGATTGCGCACTTAAAAACAAGCGACGGAGAATTATTATGAAAATAAGAACTAGATTTGCTCCAAGCCCAACGGGCTATTTACACGTAGGCGGGCTTCGAACCGCATTATACGGCTACCTTTTTGCAAAACAACAAGGTGGTGACTTCGTTTTGAGAATTGAAGATACCGACACGGCTCGCTACGTTGACGGTTCCGTTCAAATCATTTACGATACAATGCGTGATTCAGGCGTTATGTATGACGAAGGTCCTGACGTCGGTGGCGATTACGGCCCTTACGTTCAAAGCGAAAGAAAGACCATCTACAAAGAATACGCTGAAAAATTAGTTGAACTAGGTGGCGCGTACTATTGTTTTTGTAACGCTGAAAGAATTGCATCTCTTAAAGACGAAAACGACGTCGCAAGGTACGATAAACATTGCCTTAAACTTTCTAAAGAAGAAATTCAAGCAAAACTTGACGCTGGCGAACCTTACGTTATTCGTCAAAACGTTCCTACTGAAGGTACGGGGTCTTATCACGATTTAGTTTACGGTGATATCGCCGTTGACTACAAAGATATCGAAGACGGTATTTTGTTAAAATCAGACGGTATGCCGACGTATAACTTCGCAAACGTAGTCGACGACCACTTAATGGGCATCACCCACGTTATTAGAGGTACGGAATATTTATCTTCTACCCCTAAATACAACTTAATGTACGACGCTTTTGGTTGGGAACGCCCTGTGTATATTCACTTACCACCGATTATGAAAGATGAAAGACACAAGTTAAGTAAGCGTAACGGCGACGCTAGTTATGCAGATTTCGTTGAAAAAGGTTACGTTAAACAATCCATTATCAACTATATTGCATTACTAGGTTGGAGCCCAAAAGAAAACGTTGAAAAAATGAGTCTTTTAGAACTTACCGAAAAATTCTCACTCGACGGCATTTCTAAATCGCCTTCGATTTTCGACGACGGCAAACTTCGCTGGCTTTCAGGCGAATATATCAAAGAAATGTCTGACGACGAATTTTACTCTTATGCTCTTCCTTTCTTAAAACAAAGCAAATGTTACGGCAAGTACGACGAAAACAAACTATTATCTCTCTGCCGTACTAGAATACAAATCTTCAGCGAAATTCCTTCCAAAATCGACTTTTTAGAAGAATTTGGCGACTACGACCTTAACTATTTTGAAAATCAAAAACAAAAATCTTCAAAAGAAGTTGCCATAGAAATTATTCCACAAATTATCGAAACTCTTAAAGGCGTTTACGATTGGAGTAACTCAAATCTTTTTACTACCCTCGTTGAACTTTCTAATAAACTTGGCATCAAAAAACAAGCACTTTTGTGGGTTACTAGAATAGCAATTACCGGCAAAGAAGCGACTGCAGGCGGGGCAACAGAAGTTGCTGAAATTTTAGGCAAGGACGAAACTTTAAATCGATTGAACTTTTCGTTATCACTTTTGAATAAATAATAAAAAAGACGGGTTTAACCCGTCTTTTTTAATTAAAAACAATTTAGCGCTAAAATACATATTTTAGCGCTCTTTTTGTTTTTGTAACCGTAATACATATTAATTTAAATTTATTTGAGTTTTAAAATTTCACACGCAAAACAAGTTTTATACAAAACACACAACTATTAGTTGTATTTTTAAAACGTAACAACTAAATCATTTAACACAACAAAGTACAAATTAAAAACTTTAAAATCCCTATAAAATTATAATTAAAAATAATCAACTAAAAATCTAGCACACACTTTTCTTGCTTAAAGTTGTTTCATAATCTTTAAGATATTCCATAATTCCACCTGCAATAACTTTAGCCATACGGTAAACCAAATTGAGACGAGTAAAATTAAATAAATTAATATTTTGCACAGACTTTGACGCCACGACACCAACGATACTCATATCGCCGATAGTTGAAAGGTTCTTATTTACGCCAAGCCCAGGCTTGAGCCCTGTGTTATTTATCTTTATAAGCCCCACGTCATCAGCCCCACCTACACCAGCATCAATGGCTATAATTTTAGAATTTGGATGAAGTTTTTTAAGGTAAACTTTTGCGTATTCAACTTCTTTAGCCGTTATAGGAGCATTTAATGTGCCGTAAATATAAGCACCGGCGCCGTTTTGTTTTAAAAAAGTCCCAACTAGTGGCCCTAAACTATCTCCCAAAACCAAATCACTACCAATACACACTATAATCGGCAACACAGCGCAAGAGTTGCACTCACTAATTGCCCTTTTAACAGTTTTTTCAGAAAAGTCGGAAAAAACACTAACAGTATAAGTTAAAGGATTTTTCATTATAAATACCTACCGTTTTTGATAATTATTCCCTCAAGCATTGAATTTATACACAAAACATACAAAAACACTATCGGTTGTTAAAAATCATTTAACAAACACTAATATATCTATATAATGATAAAAAACCGATAAAGCACACAAAATATTGTGAAACTTTTTATTCGCAATTAAGCATACACTCTTTCTCCTTGTGTTTATTAATGAATTTTTCTTTAATAATTTTTTAGCAATAGCACCAAAAACAAGCAAGCGCATATTAAAAATAGGCAAAAAACGGCCTAAATTACCCCGATTTTTTTTCTTAATACTTTTTTTAAATTTGTTTCACGTGGAACTCAAAAAAGCACTCTTGTTTCACGTGAAACGCGTATCAAAACAATAAAATCACCAGGAATAACCTAATGATTTTGACTTGACGCAAACACAAAAATCCAAACACCGAAAAAGTGTTCGGTTTTTTTGTTAAAAGAGTATATAGATTCGCTAAATAATTAATAAATTAGTAAAAACAGTATGCGTCGAAGATTTGGTGTCAAAATTTTAATTTTATAAAAACAGTTGTTGTTTGCGCCGAAAAAACACGTTTACACAAAAGGTAAAACACTTAAAAAGCATTGCGTCTTTTCTTTTTTCTGTTAATTTGTGCAATTATAATTAAAAGCGCTTATGTTTTTGTAAAAATTAGCGCAAGTTAATCAAAGAGCGCTTAAACCGTATTGTAATAAAATTCAAACAAGCCCCAGCCAATTAGGGCAAGCGTATTACAAAAAACTTTTTGCAAAACATTAAAAAAGGATAACACCACATCTGCAAAAACAAACTATTAAAAGAGCGTGGCAAAAGAACCTAGAGCATCTTCGTATACACCACAAACACCTTGGTTGTACATAAAAAATTGGTGATAAAATTTATTTTTAACAACCAAACACTTGCTAAAAACCAATTTTGGAGAAAAACGAGAAAATTAAGCAATAATTAGTAATATTTAGCATTATTTATAACAATTATACTGTTTTTTAATATTTTTATTAAAAACGGGCTATTGTTCATTAAAAACCTAATCAAAAAAAATAATAAAATTAAATATAATCCGAAAAAAGTCAGTAGCCCCTCGCGCAATGCTTAAACAAGTCAATAATCCTTGCTCTTTTTTTTATAAAAACAAATACAGGTATAAAAACTCCATTACCACGTTAACCAATCTCGCAAAAATTAAGGAATTACGATAAACCGTTAATAAAAAACCCGTGCATTACTGTTTTTAATAAATATTGTTAAAAACTCCAAAAAACCTTTCAAACATAAAGTTCTATCTTAAAGATAATAACGTTTCAATATTTCTTTAAAAATATAACAAAAACCTTATATTAATCAGAACTTTCTACTTGTTTTACAATAATTTATTAATAGGATAAAGATTTTGTTAAAAACTTTCGATTTTCAAAATTTTATTAGACTTTTACTAACTATTTTCGATTTTTATTAAATTTAATAATCACGGGGTAATATTTGACTTTTTTAGAAAAAGTTATAACTATTTTACCTTGCATCATGATCAAATAACCATTTAATATAGTTTTTATAAACTAATTTGATTTTATTTTCGTAGTGTTTTGTATTTATTATATTATCAATAATGTTTTTATAAACTTTACGGATAATTTTTTTCAATTTTTCACAATTTCAGCCTTTTCTCTAGGCTTTTTTTGTAAAATTTTTACAACCTTTTTTCGTCAAACAGTAATTATTTTTGATTTTTGCTTGATTTTTTGCATATTTTTATATATTATATATATAATTGATAATAATATAATAGAGTACTATTCTAAATTTTAATTTTGCATAACATTGTTCAAAATTTAAGGTAGATTATTGACATTTTTAAGGAGAAATAATGGAAAAAAAGAGCAATTCAAAACTTATTTTTATAATATTAGCGATAATAATCGTGGTTGTAGGCGCTTTTTCGCTCATGCGTTCCTTTAGACCAAATGAAGTTGAATATTCAACCTTTAGGGCTTTAATTACCAGCGATAACGTTACTACCACTTTTAACGACGAGTTTGACACTACCGTTTACGACGTTTCTATTTCAGAAGTCGAATTTGACGACTATAAAATAACTTTTGTCGTTAAATACAAACTTAAAGCAGACACAACGACTTATACAACGGCAAAATACAACTGTTTCTACTCTCGCACGGCACAAGTCGTAAGTGAAATTGAAACTGCATTAAGCGAAAAAGGCGTGGAATTTACTTATACAGACCCTAATGCTGGCGCTTTTTGGTCAAATTTATTGCCTTTTATTATGTTAGGGCTTGGTCTTTTGGTTGTTTTCTTCATTATGCGAGCAAGCGGTGGTGGCACGAAAGGCGCTATGAACTTCGCCAAAACCAACGCTAGACTTAATCAAAACGTAAAAACTCGCTTTTCTGACGTTGCCGGTGCTGAAGAAGAAAAAGATGAATTGCGAGAAATTGTAGATTTCTTACGCGCACCTAAAAAATTCTCTGAAATTGGCGCAAGAATCCCTAAAGGCGTTCTTTTGGTAGGTCCTCCAGGTACGGGTAAAACACTTTTTGCTAAAGCCGTCGCTGGGGAAGCAGGCGTTCCTTTCTACTCAATTAGTGGTTCGGACTTTGTTGAAATGTTCGTCGGTGTAGGCGCGTCGCGTGTGAGAGATATGTTTGACACCGCTAAAAAGAATAGACCCTGTATCGTATTTATTGACGAAATTGACGCAGTTGGTAGACAACGTGGCACAGGTTTAGGTGGTGGTAATGACGAAAAAGAACAAACTTTGAACCAACTTTTGGTTGAAATGGACGGTTTTAACGGCAATGAAGGCATAATTATTATGGCTGCAACCAACCGTGCCGATATTTTGGACCCTGCTCTTTTAAGACCAGGTAGATTTGATAGACAAATTTTCGTAAACCTTCCTGACGTAAAAGGCCGTGAAGCAATCTTAAAAGTCCACGCCAGAAATAAACCTTTAGCAAAAGACGTTAACTTAAAAATTGTTGCTAGAATGGCTAGTGGTTTTTCGGGTGCTGACCTTGAAAATCTTTTGAACGAGGCTGCTATTTTGGCTGCTCGTGACAATAGAAAAGCAATAACAAATAAAGACCTTTACGAAGGTATAAATAAAGTTATAATGGGTCCACAAAAGCGTAGCCGCCTCGTTACAGAAACCGACAAACGCATAACGGCTTATCACGAATCAGGCCATGCAATTTTAGCAAAACTTTTACCACATTGTGACCCTGTTCACGAAGTTTCAATTATTCCTCGTGGTCAAGCGGCTGGTTATACAATGACTAGACCGGACAACGACGACAACCACATCACAAAAAATAAACTTTTAGACGATATTGTAATGACACTTGGTGGTAGAGTGGCTGAAGAATTAGTTATTAAAGACATTTCAGCAGGTGCATCAGGCGATATTCAAATGATAACGAAACGCGCGCGTGCAATGGTTACCGAGTGGGGTATGAGCGAAAAGGTCGGTCCTGTTTCATACGGTTCGGATAGAGAAGTATTTATAGGTAGAGATATGGCTTCACACGTAACCTATAGTGAACAAACCGCAGCGCTTATCGATCAAGAAGTTAACGAAATTATTGAAACAGCGTTAAATAAAGCAAGAAAACTTCTTGCCGAGAATAGAACTCTACTTGACAATATGGCAAGACTTTTGGTTGAAAGGGAAACCATATATTCAGAAGAAGTTAATCTTTTAATGGAAGGTAAATCTCCTGAAGAAATTATGGAATTTATGGATAAATATGAGGCGTCTTTACAAGAAAATCCATTTACTAGAGACTTAAATAACGCTCCGTCAACCGATACCCAAACTATTGAACCTATAGTCGAAGAAAATCTCCCTGTGGAAGAAAATCAAGGGGAACGGTGTGATGAAACCGTGCCAACAGAAGAAAAGAACACTTTTGACGGCGATAAAAATTAGTACGGTTTTATAATAAAAAGGAAAAATTATGGCTAAAATAATAGCATTTGCAAATCAAAAGGGTGGCGTTGGCAAAACCACTACTTGCATAAATCTTTCAGCGTACCTTGCAAAGATGGGACACAAAATCTTACTTGTTGATTTAGACCCTCAAGGTAACGCAACGACTGGTTTAGGTATAATTAAAAGCCAACTAAAACACTCCGTTTACAACGTGATTATAGACGAGGTTTCTGCTAAAAGCACCATTTTACACACGATAGTTGAAAATCTCGACATTATGCCGTCTGACATAGATTTAGCAGGCGCTGAAGTCGAACTAGTTTACACAAAAGAAAGAGAGAAAGCCTTAAAAAGAGCTCTTTTACAAGTTTCAAGTAATTACGAGTATATCTTTATCGATTGTCCACCGTCGTTAGGACTTTTAACTATAAATGCTCTAACGGCAGGTAATTCAACTCTAATACCTATTCAAAGCGAATATTACGCGCTTGAAGGTTTAAGCCAACTTATGAATAATATTAAACTCGTAAAAAGGCATTTAAACCCTGACCTTAAAATTGAAGGCGTACTTTTAACTATGAACGACGCTAGGGCAACTATGTCAAAGCAAATCGCTGTTGAAATTAGAAAGTTCTTTGGCGAAAAGTTATACGATACAATTATTCCTCGTAATATAAAACTTGCTGAAGCTCCAAGCCACGGTGTGCCTATTATGATGCACGATACTCGTTGTACAGGCGCTAAAGCATATAAGGCTTTTGCCGAAGAATTTTATACTAAAGAACAAAACTCAATTAACTAAAATACCGTTTTCACATCAAATGGTATAACGAAAATTAACCAAATTATCGTTTATAAGGAGAACTTATGAAAAAGAGTGGATTAGGCAGAGGGCTTTCTGCAATATTTTCTGAAACTGAAGAAGACTACGGCAAAAATCTTCTTTTTGATGAAGAAGGTGACAATCGCGCAGTAACTGAAGTCGATATAACTTCAGTCTTTGCAAACCCTAACCAACCAAGAAAAGTTTTTGACGAAACCGCCCTTAATGAACTAGCGTCGTCAATTTCAAAACACGGCGTAATTATGCCTATTATCGTTAACCGTAGCGGTAATAAATATATGATTATCGCTGGTGAAAGAAGATTTAGAGCAAGTAAAATTGCAGGTCTTAAAAATATTCCAGTTATCGTTAAAAATTATAGTGAAAGGCAAATTAAAGAAATTTCACTTATTGAAAACTTACAGCGTGAAGACCTTAACCCTATTGAATCGGCGACGGCTATGCGTTCACTTATGAACGACTACGGCTTAACTCAAGAAGAACTTGCAGATAGAATAGGTAAATCTCGTCCATCTATTGCAAATACTTTAAGACTTTTAACCCTTTCACCTGAAGTTATAAAAATGGTTTCTACTGGCGAACTTTCTGCTGGACACGCTAGGGCTCTTATAACGATGCCTTCGCCTGATCAACAAAAACTTGCAAAAGAAGTTATTAAAACTGGGATGTCTGTTAGAGACGTTGAAACCAAAGTTAAAGAATTTTTTACCCCACCTGAAGAAAAAGAAAAGAAAAAACGCCCAGAGCAAAGCGCTGAACTTAAAGAATTCGTCAATAGATTTCAACGCGTGTTAGGTACTAAAGTTAACGCTATAGGTAACGACAATAAGGGTAGAATTTACGTTGATTACTATCAACGCGACGACCTTGACCGTATATCTGATATAATTAACTTTTTAGAAAAAAATTACAAAATTTAAAATAGAAAAAGAGAGTTTGATCTCTCTTTTTTAATAATTAAATTATTTATAAAAATAACTAATTTTTAGTAAAATGGTAATGTTTGATAATACCGTTATCTGCGAAAATTGACTTTTTAATTTATTTATGAACCTTTTTAATAAAATACAAAACTTAAAAATTATTGGCAAAAAAGTTGTTTTAGACGATATAACCGATAAAGATAAATTTATTTACTACGACCTTTACACAGACTATAATCAAAATAAATATTGGGGCTACGATTATAAAAAAGACGCACCCAAAAATCCTACGCCTGATTATTTTTTAGATTTTTGTAATTCCT
This sequence comes from Christensenellaceae bacterium, assembly GCA_045655805.1. Lineage (GTDB taxonomy): Bacteria > Bacillota > Clostridia > Christensenellales > Borkfalkiaceae > UBA11475. The sequence goes on along the minus strand of JAZOPZ010000013.1, from coordinate 396,258 downwards.
TAAAAATAGCAGGTGAAGAATATTCTTACGCAATTAGATTAGACGGTAAAATGATAGGGGAATTCGTCTTACATAACTTCGAAGAAAATTCTTTTGAAATAGGTTTTAGAATTTTAAAACAATATCAAGGTAAAGGATACGCAAAAGACGCCGTAATTAGTTTTTTAAAATTTGCCAAACTTAATATTAAACCCGATTTTATAAAGGCAAAATGTTTTAAGCAAAATATTCCTTCTTATAACCTTTTATCAAAATGTGGTTTTAAAAATTACACTAGCGACGATAATTATAATTATTTTATGATTAAATCAAACTAAAAGCGAACCAAACGGTTCGCTTTTTATTTTGCATAAATAATCTTTTTATTCTTTTCAACGGCAAGTTTTACGGTGTAATAAGTACCACCACTACTTCTATTTATATAACAAATTAAAAGACTACTATTTTCGACCATATACGCGTTACGCTTTTTCATACAAAATTCGTCGTATTTTTCTTGCAAAACTATCATATCGTCACAAGACTTGATCATGCGCTCGTATTCTTCTTTTTGTTTTTTATTGAATTTTATCTGTTGTCTTAAACAAGGTATGCAGGCTATAATTTTTATATCATAAATTAACCTTAATTTTTCAAGCGTTTGAAAACACAAAGTATCAAAACCTAAAGCCATACCGCATAAAAAATACTTATAACCGTTTTTAATAGCCATTTCAAACAAATAATAAAGGTTTTCAGTATCAAAATTTTTAGGTAAAACTCTATGACCACTAACGGCGCAGGTTTTTTCTATATCGTAACAAAATTTTATACTCATAACGGATTTTTTCTTTCTTTACCTCTACCTCTTGGATAAGCAGGTGGAGTATTTTTTACTTTTTTAACCACTACGATTGCTCTTTTAGCGCCGTAAAAATCAAACTTTTTAATTTCTTTAATTTCGCCACCTAAAATTGAAAAAGCCTTATCACACTCTTTAACTTCTTCATCAGCGTCTCCCTTAAACGCAATAAATAATCCACCTTTTTTAACAAAAGGCAAACAATATTCACTTAAAGTATTAAGCCTAGCGACAGCCCTTGCTGAACAAATATCAAAATTTTCCCTTAAACCCTCTTTTTTAGCGAGTTCTTCGGCTCTACCATTTAAAACTTTAATATTTTCAAGTTCTAATTCTTTTATAACTATATTTAAAAAGTTACATTTCTTTTCAGTCGCCTCTAATAAAGTAACTTCAAGTGATGGATTAAAAATTTTCATAGGAATTGCCGGAAAACCACCACCAGAGCCTATATCAATATGTTTTTTACCATTAAAAAATTCACTACCTTTTAAGCTGTCTATAAAATGTTTTTTAACTATTTCTTCTTCATCAGTAATGGCAGTTATATTAAAACGCTCGTTATACTCTAGTAAAAGTTCTTTATATCTTTTAAATTGATTTATTTGCTTGTCGGAAAGTTCAATTCCTGCACTCTTAAAAATATTTTCCATAAAAAAATTATAACACAAATTATAAAAAAAGAAAACCTTAAACCTACAACTCTTTACAAAATTATAAACTTTTTATATTGAAAAAGTTATCAATATATATGTTAATTGTTTATAACTTCAATTTTTTCAATTTTTAAGTTTAATTGAACAAAAAAGTTATTAACTTTAATTTGAGTTATCAACTTACTATAAATTTTTATCAATATAGTTATTCTATAAACTATCAACACATATTTTATAAGGTTTTTTCTAATATTTTTGTTATTTTTAACAAATTCACACTCACTACTTATAATTCTTATCCTATTCTTTAAAATTTTTAAATAAATAACTTACAATCAATAAATCCTGCAAAAAAATTTTAATTTTTTCAAAATAAAATGTTAATAAAAATTGTGACATAAAACCATTGATTTTTTTGGTTTATTATATTATAATATAATAGTTAAATATAGGAGAAGAAAAATGAAAGTAATTTGTTCAGGTTTAGATTTATCAGATGCAGTTTTAACAGTAAGTAAAGCAATTGGCTCAAAAGCAGTTAATCCGGTTTTAGAAGGTATTAAAATTAAGGCTACCGGGGACAACCTTATTTTAACGGCAACCGATACAGAATTTACTATCGAAAAAACTATCAATGCTGACGTTTATATGGAAGGTGAAACCGTTGTTACAGGTAGAATATTTGGTGATTTTATTAAAAAACTTGAAAACGAACAAATAACGTTAACTAAACTTGAAGGTGAAAAATTAAAAATCAAGTATTCTGGTAACGAATCGGAAATGCAAACTTTATCTGCTGATGAATTTCCAAAAATTGATAAAAACGTTAACGATAATTTTATTGAATTAAAGCAAGTTGATTTTAAAGATATAGTTGAAAAAACCGTTTTTGCTTGTGCTACTGACGATTCAAGACCTATACTTAAAGGTTGTTTATTTGAAGTAGTTGATAACGAAATTACTGCAGTTTCTTTAGACGGTGTTAGAATGAGCGTCGTTAGTAAGGAAGTTTTAGCATCAAGCGGTAAATTTTCAGCGATTATTCCAGCAAGAACTTTACTTGAAATAACTCGGCTTTTAGATAAAGATGAGGAGGTTTTAAGGGTTTCCGTTACTAAAAATTCGTTAATGATTTCAGTAAACGATACTATTTTAATTTCAAGACTTATTGAAGGTGAATTTATTAAATATCGTCAAATAATGCCTGTTGATTTTACTACTAATGTAAGGGTAAATCGTCAACAATTTATAAATAGTATTGAAAGGGCTAGCGTAGTATCGCGTCCGTCTTCACAAGAAAAAAATAAGAACGTTGTAAAACTTGATATTAAAGAAGGTTTTATAAACGTAACTTCTCGTTCAGAAATTGGTCACGTTGATGAAACTTTGGCTATAAATATGGACGGTAAAGATTTAGTTATAGGTTTTAACGGTAAGTATTTATTAGACTACTTAAAACATTGTGATGAAGAATTTATTAGTATAAATTTAAATTCACCAATTGACCCTTGTATTATGAAGTCAATAGTAAAAACCGATTATACTTATCTTATAGTTCCATTAAGACTTATAAACGTATAAAAAAGTTTTTTTGTTAAAAATTACCTAAAAATATAAGGTTTAATACATTAAAAACAATATAATGCTTGTTTTTGATTGACAAAAAAGCATAAAATAAATAAAATATTAAAGCGACTTTTAATAATTAAAGTCAATAAAATAAGAAAACTGTAAAAAGAGAGGATAAAATTATGAAGAGAACTTACCAACCAAAAAAGAGACAAAGAAGCAAAGTTCACGGTTTTAGAGCAAGAATGGCTACCAAGGGTGGTAGAAACGTTTTAAAAAGAAGAAGAAATAAAGGTCGTCATAAACTTTCTGCTTAATAAGTAGGTTCGTTTTGATAAGTACTTTAAAAAAAGAAAAAGAATTTAATAAAGTTTTTAAGTCGGGAAAGAGATTCTTTTCCGACACTCTGACTTTATATTATTTAGCGTCGTCGGAAACAAAAGTAGGATTTGCTGTAAGCAAAAAGCACGGCAAAAGCGTTCAGCGTAACCGAATTAAAAGATTACTGCGTGAAAGTTTTAGAAGTTTTGACTTAAAGACCGACGGCAATTTCTTTTTTGTTATAGTGCCAAAGGTTAAAGACGAGTATAAACTCGAAAATTTTAAAAGAGACTTGTCTTTTATTTTTACAAAATTAAAATTACTATAATGCTTAAATTTATCGCGGTAAAACTTATAAGGTTTTATCAAAAACATTTTTCATTTAAAAACTGTAAATATATTCCAAGTTGCTCCGCTTATACGCTTGAAGCAATCTTAAAACACGGTTTTTTTAAAGGAGTTGCGCTAGGTATTTGGCGTATTTTAAGGTGCAATCCTTTTAGTAAAGGTGGTTTTGATAAAGTACCCGATAAAAAAAGCGATTTAAAATGGGTTTATTAGTATGGATTTTATTAAAGCAACTAGTCCTGCTGCGCTATCCGGCTTAAACAAACTTATAGGTAATATTATTACTTCGTTTACTTCGGTTGCGCTCGGTATTATAATTTTTACCATAGGATTAAAATTATTAACTTTAGTTTTCGATTATATTTCAAGGGCAAGCATGAGAAGAAGTTCCTTAAAAATGAAGGAAATGCGCCCTCAACTCGAAAAACTTCAAGTTCAATTTAAGGACAATAAACAACTTTATCAAGAAAAAGTAATGGCTCTTTATAAAAAGGAAGGTTACAGCGTTTTTAGTTCTTGTTTACCTACCATCATTACTTTGGTAATATTTATTATAGTCCTTAACAGTTTCCAAAGGTATTCTGAATTTCAAAACAAAAAAGATATTTTTAATATGGCTGAATCTTACAATTCAGTTATTTTAGACGGTTTTGAATACGATAATAATATCGTTAAAAAGGTTCAAAAAGACGGCAGAACTGATATAGAGATTGATTTTTCAAAGTTAACGGCAGAAACGGGTGAAGTAGCCGATCTTGGTGACGGCAAAAAACTTATTTGTCAAGTAACGACCGACGGTAAGTATGAATTTTATACCACTAACGGTTATTCTACAGTAATTTATTCAAAGGCTAGCGACGGCTCTTATGCGCGCGATATTTTTGGTGTAAGGGAAGGAACTATGCTTGCTGATAAATTTCCTGATTGGGCTACTTATAAGGCTAATAACACTGATGCTAAACTTTCAGACTTCTTAAAGAACGAGCAAGCAGAAAGTGCTGCTAAAACTTATATAAATGAAAGAGAAGGTTTCTTTTGGATTAAAAATATTTGGGTTCAAGATAGAGCAGATAAAAACCCTATCGTTGAATACAAAGACGTTAAAAATTTAAAAGACGTTATTTCTGAAGCCGATTACGCTAAAATTACCGCAAATTTAAGTGCTGAAAAAGACCAAGCAAACGGATATTATATTTTAGTTGCGCTCACTATTTTAGTTACCCTGGGTAGCCAAATTATTATGATGCGTGGCAATAAAGATCAAATGGAACTTCAAACGGTAGACGGACAAGGCGCTCAAACACAAAAAATGATGCTTTGGATGATGCCTATTATGATGGCAATCTTTGCGTTTATTTATACTTCTGCGTTCTCGTTATACATTATTACGAGTTCGTTATTATCAACTATTACGACTATCGCTATTAACAAGATTGTAGACTTCCAAGTAAATAAAAAGAACGAACAAAAAACTCAAAACATTATAAGAAGAGGATAATAAAATGGAATTTACCGGCAAAAGTAGTCAAGAAGCCGTTGAATTAGGGCTTAAAGAATTAGGCGTTTCGGAAGAAATGGTCGAAATTAAAATTATTAACGAAGCCGAAAAAGGTATTTTTGGTAAAGTTAAAAAACTCGCTACAGTAGAATTAACCTTAAAGGGTAGCGAAGGTCAAAAAACCGTCGTGTTTTTAGAAGGATTGTTTGAAAAATTAGGCGTTAATGCAAAAGCAAGTCTCGTTTTAGAAGGGGACCAAATCGTTATAGATATTATTGCTGAAGATTCAGCAAGTTTAATCGGTTATCGTGGTGAAGTTTTAGACTCTATTCAAACGCTTGCAGGGGCTTACGCTAACATCGGCAAAAAGGATTATAAGAGAGTAGTCGTTAACTGTGAAGGTTATAGAGAAAAGAGAGAAGAAACTCTTATTTCACTCGCTCATAAACTTGAAAATAAAGCAGTTCGTCTTGGTAGAAACGTTACTTTAGAGGCTATGAATCCTTACGAAAGAAGAATTATTCACTCTGCGCTTATCAATAGCGAAGTTGTTACTACAACTTCTGAAGGTAAAGAGCCAAATAGATACGTTGTAATCGTTCCTAACGAAAAGAAACAACAAGATAGACGCCAAGATAGAAACGGGCATAAAGGCGGTTCTAGACGCCCTCAAAGCGCTGATAGACGCGACCGTCGTCCATCTAGTGACGCGCCAAAAAGAAAGGCTCCATCGGGCTTTGGTACTTTTTTAGGAAACAGTCTTAAAGATGAATAAGTAGTTACAAAAAAGGTGCTTGTTTTAGCACCTTTTTTATATTATTAAAAGTAATCAAAAAACAAAATGGTTAAGTTTCACAACACCGTTGTTAGTTAAAATGGTATATTTTAATAATACCGTAACAAAAAAACCACCAAAAGCCGAGTCCCTACAAGGGATTCGGCAACTAAATAAATCCTAAACGGATTTGTGATATTCGTCTAACGACGAGTTATATTGCCTATCGGCAGTTATATTTGCCTAACGGCAAGTTGTGGATTTATTTAATATAACTTTGTCGTTAGCCAAAATATAACGCAAGATTTGTCTTGCATATCACTTTTAGCCACAAGGCTAAAAATAAAACTAAATTATTTTAATCTTTTGTGGATAAGAAAAGCCCACTATACTTCGCCTTAAAGCGAAGTATAGTGGGCTACACTTTTGTATTAAATTAAAAATCCCTTATAGGGTATCCACAAAGTGGCTCTTGTTTTTTATTTATTTTTTTGATTTTTTAGTACCACGCAAAATCGTCATAGCGTAATCGATGCTTGAAGATATTGGAATAATCATCATAATAATCGTAAATACAATTAAGAAGTGGTGCCAATATTCAGTAAACGGTACTAATGCGATAACGCCGATAAAATTTAATCCTTTTGCAATTGCAAAACCTGTAACCATAGCGATTATAAAGAAACATATCGTATATAATATACCTCTAAATAAGTTGAAAGGTTTACAAATACGATAAAGCATCATAAGCCCAGAGTAAGTAAGTGCATAAACCATCATAGTTGTGTAAACTTGCGTAGGGTCATCAAGTGTTGCAAAATAATTTAACGGTAACAATAGTTTTTCAGCGCACATTACGAGTACGCAACTAATAACCATAAGTAATGCGCAAGGGAATGCTTTTGTCAGCACGTAGTTGATAAAGTTCCCCTCGACACGACTGTCGTTCGCTTGCAAAGACAAGAAGAAACTTGGTATACCGATTACAAAAATTTCTAACAATAGCATATTGTTCGTTTTGAAAGGGTATCCGTCGTAAATAATCAACGAAATTACCGAAAGCATCATTGTAAATAAAGTCTTCATTAAATAAAGTGATGCTGAATTTTGTATGTTATTTATAACACGGCGACCTTCTTGTACGACTTTAGGCATTGAGTTAAAGTTATTATCCATTAACACGAGGTGTGAAACGTTTCTAGCAGCCTCACTACCTGATGCAACGGAAACTGCACAATCAGCCTCTTTCATTGCTAAAATATCGTTTACGCCGTCACCTGTCATTGCTACGTTGTGACCAGCAATTTTAAGTGCTTTAATTAAAATTGCCTTTTGTTCAGGTGTAACACGGCCAAAAACAGTGTAGTTTTCGGCAACGGAAATAACGTCGCGTTCACTCATCCCTTCAAGACTAATGTATTTATCTGAATTAGGAATACCAACTCGTCTTGCAATTTCCGATACTGTAAGTGGGTTATCGCCCGAAATTACCTTAACTGCTACGTCGTTATTTTTGAACCAAGCAATAGTTTCAGGAGCGTTATCACGAATATTATCGGTAATAGTGATGATAGCAATTGGTTTCATTGCGGCAGGGATATTGCCGTTTGCCGTAATTGAACTTTTTGAGTGAGCAAGGATCAAAACTCTCAATCCCATAGACGCATATTGTCTAATAAGGTTTTTAAGTTTATCTGGAATTTCTTTAAGAACGAATTCTGGTGCGCCAAATGCAAAAGTACCTGCTTCGTTAAAAGTTACTGCAGAAAGTTTTTTGTCAGATGAGAACGGAACAATTTTTGTTGATTTTAAAGCCGTGCTATGACCAAAGTGATTGTAAAGCGCTACCGAAGTTTGGTTATTATCGTGAAGTTCTGCAAGCATTGAACCCATAATTTCACTAATAGTGTAGTTAGTGGTGTTGTTGAGTAAAATGCAATCATTAACTTTCATTCTACCATCGGTAATTGTACCAGTTTTATCAAGACAAAGTACGTCAACTCTTGCGAGCATTTCAAGTGAATACAAATCTTGTACTAAAGTATTGTGACGGGCAAGTCTTATTACGCCAACAGCAAGTGCCATACTAGTTAATAAGAACATACCTGCAGGTATCATGCCGATTATAAGACCAGCGGTTGAACTTACGGCTTCTTTAAATAAGGTAGAAGTGAACGCTTGACCAGCCATAAATTTAAACACGTTTAAGATTGCGATAGGTACGATTAAAACACCGATTGCGGTAATTAATACTGAAAGTGAACGCATAAGTTCAGAATTCGGTTTTTTGTATTTTTTAGCGCGAGCAGAAAGTTTTTGAATATAATTATCCTTACCAACGCTGGTTGCTTGGGCAATACAAGTACCACTAGTTATAAATGACGCCGCAAAAAGTTTGTCGCCAATAGTCTTTTTAATAGCAACTGATTCACCCGTTAAAAGCGATTCGTTAACTTCAACTTCACCTTGAACGATTACGCCGTCGGTTACGATTTGTTTACCGATGCTATATTTAATCAAATCGTCTAAAACGATATCTTCAGAATTTATTTCTTGGTCAATACCGTTTCTTATAACGGTAGAAGTTTTTGTCGAGATGAGCGAAAGTTTTTCAATTGTGAGTTTTGCTCTAATTTCTTGAAAAATACCGATACCGATATTGAGCAAGTAAATAATGCAGAAGAAAAACTCTGATAAATGAGCACCTGTAATAATAAGGGCGATAGTAACGATTAGCCCCATAAGGTTAAAGAAAGTAAAGAGGTTGCCACAAATAATCGAAGCGTACGATTTTGAGAACTTTTGTTCTGTATAGTTCGTTAAATAGTGTGAATCTCTTTCATCAACTTGCTCTTCATTAAGACCTTCGTTAATTTCTGGTGAGTATCTTACGATGTTTTCCGGCTTGATGTGAATACGTTTTTTCTTTTTCTCTTTAACTTCTGGTTCGTTTTCATTTTTAGGGAAAAGAACTCTAAAGAAGGAGGTTTTTTGAACAGGCATATCCAAAATACTCGGGGTAGATTCCTCAATAGGTTCCTCTTCAATAACAGCGGTTATTTCATCTTCAGGCGAAACTTCTTCAATCGTTTCTGTTGATTCTTGAATTGATTCAGCGTAAGAAAGTAAAGGAAGTTCACCTTGTTCAAAGGCTATTTCACTTTCATTTACTTCTTCAACTACGGGTTGTGAAGTCTTTTTATTGCGTTTTTTAGACGTTTTTGTAGAAACTTCTTCAACTGTTTCCGTAATTTCAACGGTTTCAACTACTTCATCGTTGATTTTACGGTTGTTCTTTTTTGCCATTTTTTTCTCCTTAATTAAACGATTACGTTAATTAATCTTCTAGGTATTACTATAAGTTTTTTAATTTGTTTGCCTACGATAAACGGAGCAACCTTTTCGTCGACTAAAAGAATTTTTAATATTTCTTCTTCGGTAATATCGTTTGGAATAACGATTTTAGTTTTAATTTTGCTGTTTACTTGAACGGCCACTTCGTTTTCATCTTTTACAAGCCATTTTTCTTCCGTAACAGGGTAGTCTTCGGTAAAAATTGACTTTTTATTGCCTAAACTTTCCCAAATTTCTTCCGAGAAGTGTGGTGCGCAAGGCGCCAAAAGTAAAAGTAAATCAATAAACGTGTTTTTGAAAAGTTTATCGTTCTTTTCGCCCTCTAAAGTGTCGTATTTATTGAGCGCGTTCAAAAGTTCCATTATTCTTGCGCAAGCCGTATTGAACGAGAAGTCTTCCATATCCCTAGTTACGCATTTAACAGTATTGTTTCTTACGAATAAAAGTTCTTTTTCGTCACGGTCAATTTTATCGCACTTATTAACTTGCATACTTGCAACTTTTTGCGCAAGTCTTTCAACTCTATCGTAGAATTTTATTATTGCCTTGATACCATCGTCGTTCCAAGGGCCACCTTCGGTATAAGAGAAACCAAACATAAGGTAGAGTCTTAAGATATCAGAACCGTGTTCTTGAACGTATCCGTCAGGAGAAACAACGTTGCCTCTTGACTTACTCATTCTAGCGCCATCAGGTCCTAAAATTACACCTTGGTGAACAAGCGATTTGAAAGGCTCGTCAAATTTAAGGTAACCCATATCGCGAAGGGCCTTTGTGATAAATCTTGAATACAATAAGTGCATACAAGCGTGTTCAGCGCCACCTACGTATTTGTCAACAGGGAGCATTTTGTTGATAATATCTGAATCAAAAGGTTCTTTTGAATTGTGAGCGTCAGGGTAGCGTAAGAAATACCAACTTGAACATACGAAAGTATCTAGAGTATCAGGATCACGCTTTGCGTCGGCACCACATTTTGGACACTTAACGTTCATAAAGCCTTCGTGTTTAGCGAGTGGCGACTTGCCGTCAGGCTTAAATTCAACGTCATATGGTAATTTAACTGGTAAATCTTTATAAGGAACAGGAACTTCACCACAATGTGGACAGTGAATAACTGGAATTGGTGCGCCCCAATATCTTTGACGAGAAACAAGCCAATCGCGTAATCTATAGTTGGTTTTATGTTCACCAACGCCTGTTTGTGCAAGTTTATTGATAATTGCTTTGCGCGCTTTTTCACTAGATAAGCCGTCAAATTCACCACTATTAATTAAAACGCCGTCGTCTTCAAAAGGAAGTTCGTCATTGCCGTTAGTGCCGTTTATAACTCTAACAATAGGGAGATTGTGTTTAGTAGCAAAAGCAAAGTCCCTTGCATCGTGTGAAGGAACGCCCATAACTGCGCCCGTTCCGTAAGAATATAAAACGTAATCTGCTGCGTATATAGGTACTTTTTTACCGTTAATTGGATTAATTGCGTAAGCACCGATAAATACACCCGTCTTTTCACGAGTGGTTGAAAGTCTATCGATTTCATTAGTTTTTGAAGTCATATCGATATAATCTTCGACAGCCTTTTTACAATCAGGGGTAACTAACTTGGTTACAAGTGGGTGTTCCGGTGCTAACACTACGTATGAAACACCAAATAAGGTATCTGCTCTAGTAGTAAATACTTTGAATTTATCGCCACTTTCACAGGTGAATTCTATTTCACCACCCGTTGATTTACCAATCCAATTTCTTTGCATTGCTTTGGTTTTTTCAGGCCAATCAAGGTCTTTTAAGCCTTGTAATAATTCTTCAGCATAATCAGTTATCTTGAAAAACCATTGCGTAAGATCTTTCTTAACTACTTGAGTATGGCATCTTTCGCATTCGCCGTTAACGACTTGTTCGTTAGCAAGAACCGTTTGGCAAGAAGGGCACCAATTAACAGGCGCATTCTTTCTATAAGCAAGATTATTTTCGTATAATTTTAAGAAAAGCCATTGTGTCCACTTGTAATAATCTTCCATACAAGTTTTGATTTCGGCATCCCAGTCGAACATCGCACCCATTTCTTTAAGGGTTTCTTCCATATTGTCGATATTTTTTACTGTAGAATCTTGTGGGTGAATACCTGTTTTAATTGCAAAATTTTCCGCAGGTAAGCCAAAAGCGTCAAAACCCATTGGTTGAAAAACTTCAAAGCCTTTCATCTTTTTATATCTAGCAAAACTATCAGTAGGGGCATAGTTATACCAATGTCCCAAGTGAAGTTTAGCGGCAGATGGATATGAGAACATTTCAAGACAATAATACTTTTTGTCTACGTTTTTAGGGTTAAAAGAGTATGCCTTGTCTTTTTCCCAAATTTCTTGCCATTTTTTTTCAATTTTTTTGAAGTCCATTAAAACTCCTCCAAACATAAGTATGATATTTTTAGTAATAAATATTATATAATACTTATTAAAAATAGTCAAATCAAAATTCGAAAAAAAGAACTGTTTTTTTATCTAATTAAAAACTATTAAAAATTTTTAATAAAAAAATAAAAAATTCAGTCTAAAAATAACGGTTTAGCGTTTACTTTTTGCAAAAATAGTGATATAATATATTAAAATTTTTAGGAGATTTTTTTCAATGCTCGGTTTAGTGAAAAATATTGACGGTGCTTTTGATTATTTCAACGACCTTTACGGTGAAGTTACTGAAGCGCAAAAAGAACGCTATAGAAAAACTTTTGCTTGGTTTAAAGAAAGTTTTAATAAGGATTGTTGTTATATCGCGTCTTCATCTGGTAGAGTTGAGGTTTGTGGTAATCACACCGATCACCAAGGTGGTAAAGTTGTTTCTTGTGCAATTAGTTTAGATAAGGTTGCTATGTTTTTACCGACGGACGACGGTATTATTCGTATTAAGTCTGAAGGTTATCCTGATATCGTTATTAATACTTTGGTTGACGAACAAGTTAAGGTCGGCACTTCAGACGCAATGGTAAAAGGCGTTGTTGAAGGCTTTAAAAACCGTGGCTATAAGGTTGGTGGTTTTATCGCTTGTTGTGCTAACAACGTATTAAACGGTGCAGGCATTTCAAGTTCAGCGTCATTCGAATGTTTAATCGCTAAAATTTTAGGCTATTTATATAATAACGACGTTGTTACTACTGAAGAAATCGCTAGAATTTCACAATTTTCTGAAAATGTTTATTTTGGTAAACCTTGTGGACTTTTAGATCAAACTGCCATTGCTTTTGGTGGCCTTTGCGAATTAGACTTCTTTGATAAAGAAAAAATCGTTGTTAACAGAATTTATAACGCATTATCGGAATACACATTGATTTTAGTTGATACTGGTAGTGACCACGCTAACCTTACTGATGAATATGCGTCAATTCCTGCTGAAATGTTGGCAGTTGCTAAATTCTGTGGTAAAACTAGACTTTCAGATTTGGCGGAAGAAGATTTTTATAAAAATGCTAACGCTATTAGAAAAGAACTTGGCGACAGGGCAGTATTAAGAGCCATTCACTATTATGATGAAATGAAACGTGTTGATTTACTTGCAAAATCTCTTAATTCCGACGATTACGCAGGTTTTTTAAAGGCTGTTAAGGAATCCGGTATAAGTTCTGATACTTTACTTCAAAACTGCTATGTAGCAGGATCTAAAGATCAATCTGTTCCTATCGCACTTGCCCTTGCATCAAAATTCTTGGCAGGTGGTGTAAATAGGGTTCACGGTGGTGGTTTTGCAGGCACCATTTTGAACGTAGTTAAAAACGAAAACGTACAGGCATTTATTGATGGACTTTCTGCTTTCTATAAAAAAGAGGCGATTATCCCACTTAAAGTAAGAAAACTCGGCACTACGGTGTTATAATATTGGAGATAGAAATGAAAAAATATAGCGTTGCAATTCTTGGTGCTACCGGTGCGGTAGGTAGAGAAATGATGAAGGTATTAGAGGAAAGGAATTTTCCTATTAACGAATTGCGTCTTTTAGCAAGTGAAAGAAGTGTTGGTAAAGAACTTGAATTTTGTGGCAAACCTATTAAAGTTCAACTTGCTTGCCACACGGCATTTGAAGGGTTAGATATCGTTTTAGGTGCGGCAACTAACACTATTGCAAAAGAATTTGCTCCGTCAATTGTTAAAGCAGGGGCAGTATTCGTAGATAACTCAAGCGCGTTTAGAATGTGTGACGACGTACCACTCGTTGTCCCTGAAATCAATCCTGAAGACGCTAAACTTAACAAGGGTATAATTTCAAACCCTAACTGTTCTACAATCATTACTTTGACAGCCATAAACGCTATCAATAAGATTAGTAAAATTCAAACGATTGTTGCGTCTACATATCAAGCCGTTTCGGGTGCTGGTATCGGTGGCCCTGCTGAACTTAACGGCGAAGTTTTGGCGCTTTCTAAAGGTGAAAAATATGAACCAAAAGTATTCTCTCACCAAATTGCGTTTAACGTAATTCCAAAGATAGGTAATGAAAGTTACGAAGGTTATACTTCTGAAGAAATGAAACTTCAAAACGAATCTAGAAAGATTTTACATTTGCCAAACCTTAAGGCAACTTGTACTTGCGTGAGAGTTCCCGTTGTTAGATCTCACTCAATTTCAGCAACCATTGTAACGGAAGAACCTGTTTCTGTTGAAGATGCTAAAAACGCAGTTGCAAACGGTAATGGCACAAAACTCGTTGACGATATATCAAACAATATTTTCCCAATGCCACTTGACACTAGTGATCAAGATTTGGTGTTCGTAGGTAGAATTAGAAAAGATTTAACAAATGAAAAAGGTCTTTCTATTTGGTGCTGTGGTGACCAAGTAAGAAAGGGCGCTGCAACCAACGCTGTTCAAATAGCACAACTTTTAACTGAAGAATAAAAACTAAAGACGGTTGTTTAGTTATGACCGTCTTTAACTATAAAGGATTAAATTATGAAAGCAATTGTAACTGTTATAGGTAAAGACCGTAAAGGTATTATCGCAAAAGTTAGTAACTTTTTGTATGAAAAAGACATCAATATCGAAGATATTTCTCAAACCATCATGCAAGACTTCTTTTCGATGGTTATGATGGTTAACGTTGACGAAATTAAACTTTCTTTTAACGAAATCGTTAAACAATGCCACGATTTAGGTGTTGAAATGGGGCTTGAAATTAAAATTCAGTCTGAAGATATTTTTAACGCAATGCATAAGATTTAGTATAGGGCTGTTATATGTTAAATATTAACGAAATTTTAGAAACTAATCAAATGATACACTCGCAACATTTGGACGTTCGTACTATTACAATGGGTATCTCTTTGTTGGATTGTATCGGTAATACTATTGAAGAAACTAAAGAACTTGTAAAATCAAAGATTTTAACTAAAGCGAAAAATCTCGTAAAAGTTGGCAATGATTTAGCAAATGAATACGGTATTCCTATTGTTAACAAGCGTATAAGCGTTACACCTATTAGTTTAATTACGGCAAGGACGGGTGGTTCGGTTGAGATCGCGAAAACACTTGACGAGTGTGCTCAAATACTAGGAATTGACTTTATTGGTGGTTATTCAGCACTCGTACACAAAGGTATGACGGAATATGAAAGAAAGTTTGTCGAAACTATTCCTGAAGCGCTTGCCTGTACGAATAAAGTGTGTTCTAGTGTAAATATCGGTTCAACCAAGTCTGGTATCAACATGGATGCAGTTAAGTTAATGGGTAAAATTATCAAAAAGACTGCTGAACTTACAAAAGATTGTGGTAGTATCGGTTGTGCAAAACTCGTTGTTTTTGCCAACGCGGTTGAAGATAATCCATTTATGGCAGGGGCTTTCCACGGTGTTGGCGAGGCTGACGTAGTTATAAACGTTGGTGTTTCAGGCCCTGGTGTTGTAAAAGTTGCGTTAGAACACGTAAAAAACGGCGATTTAACTACCGTTGCCGAAACTATCAAAAACGTCGCTTATAAAATTACTCGTATTGGGCAACTCGTAGCGCAAGAGGCGAGCAAAAGACTGGACGCAAAATTCGGTATCGTGGACTTAAGTCTAGCACCTACGCCAGTTATGGGGGATAGCGTTGCTCATATTCTTGAAGAAATCGGTCTTGAAAGTGTCGGCGCTTATGGAACTACGGCTTGTTTAGCACTTCTTAACGACGCCGTTAAAAAAGGTGGGATAATGGCAAGTTCACACGTTGGTGGACTTTCTGGCGCATTTATACCTGTCAGTGAAGATATAGGCATGATAAACGCTGTAAAAAACGGTTCTCTTTGTCTTGAAAAACTTGAGGCAATGACTGCGATTTGTTCAGTTGGGCTAGATATGATTGCAATCCCCGGCAGTACTTCAGAAGAAATAATTTCTGCAATGATTGCAGATGAAGGCGCTATTGGTGTTGTAAACAACAAAACAACTGCTGTAAGAGTTATCCCTGTTTGGGGCAAAGAAGACGGTGAAGTTGACTTTGGTGGTTTATTAGGTACTGCGCCTATTATGAAAATAAATCAAAATTCACCTGCGGTTTTTGTAAACCGTGGTGGTAGAATTCCTGCACCCGTTTGGGCTAATAAAAACTAAAAAGCGTCCTACAGGACGCTTTTGTTATAAAAAACACATATTAACAGTTAAAAAACACAGTTGATTTTTATAATCGCTATTGACAAAGGTGTTTCGCAAGGTTAAAATATTCTTGATAACTGTAGGGGGGTGTATGGATTTAAAAAAACTTGTAGATAGTATGTCTCTGGAAGATTTAGCAGGCCAAGTTCTTTGCTACGATATTAGTAGAAAAGATAATCCTGACGAAGTTGTAGAGATTATTAAAAAAATAAAACCTGGTGGATTATTTTTAACTGGAATGCCTAGAGAGCGCGTTGCCCTTTACACAGATACAGTAAACAGCGTAACGAAAGTTCCGGTAATTATTTCAAGCGACGTGGAAAACGGCCCTGAAACTGCAGTAGTTGGTAGTGGTTATATTCCACATCAAATGGCGTGGGGTGCTGCAAACGACCCTGACCTTATCAAAAAAGCGGGGGATATTACGGCTAGAATATCTAGAGCAAACGGTATTCATTGGACTTTTTCTCCCGTTGTTGATTCTATCTATAATAAAGCTGCGGCAGCATCAAACATTAGGGCTATTTCAGATAGCGATGACGCTATTATTAAAATTGCGGAATCTTTTATTGAAGGTTCAGAAAAGAACGGCTATTTAATAACGACTTGTAAACATTTCCCTGGTGATTATTTAGACGACCGTAACGCACACTTCGTTACGACGATAAATACCATGACACAAGAACAATGGCTTGCTAGTTATGGTAAAATTTATAAACATATGATAGATAAGGGGATTTCGGCAATAATGGCTGCGCATTGTGCTTTGCCAGCATTTGAGGACGAAAAAAATATTGACCCTATTTTTGGGCCACCACCAGCAGTTTTAAGTTATAATTTATTAACCAAATTATTAAAAGAAAGACTTGGTTTTGAAGGGTGCATCGTTTCTGACGCAATGAGTATGATTGGCGTAGCGTCAAGAGTTAACGATTTAAGCGAAGTTGCTATTAAATTCTTAAACGCAGGTGGAGACATGGTGCTTTTCCCCGAACCTGAAGATTATGAAAATATTATAAACGCTGTTAAAACAGGTATTTTACCTATTGAAAGACTTAAAGATGCCGTTTATAGGGTATTAAAGTTAAAGCAAAGAGCAAGATTGTTCGAAGATCAAGATAAAATTTACGAAGAAATCGGTGAATTGCCTAATATTAGAGAAGTTTCTCAAGAAATTGCAGATAAAAGCATAAATGTTGTTAGAGACGTACAAGGCATTATTCCTACAAAACTTGAAAAAGGTAGCAAAATTTTAATGATTGGAATGGTTGAACCTTTATATCATGCTCAACCTACAAATCACGAGTTTGACGCCATGAAAGATGAGTTTGAGAAGGCGGGGATGATAGTAGACGTATATTCAAATCCAAACCATAAATTTGTTAAAGAAATTATGGACAATTACGATATGGTTCTTATCAACTGTAACTTTGCCTGCATGAATTATCACGGAGCAACTCAAAGGGTTGGTTGGAATAATATTCACGTATTTTGGCGTGGTTATGTATTGGCTCACCCAAAACTTATTTTCACTTCTTTTGGTGAACCTACGAAAATTTACGATTTTCCATACCTTAAGCAATATATAAACGCATTTTCTTTCTGTGATGAAAGTCAACGTGCCGTTGCTAAAGTAATTATGGGTAAAATTAAAGCACAAGGTAAAAGTCCTATTGAATATAAGCCTTTCTTTGAAAGAGAAATTTAGAATTATAAAAAGACGCTAAATTTTAGCGACTTTTTTATACTTTATTTTTTTGATGTTTTCTATAGGATAATGGTGAAATGTTTTCCTTTTGCTTAAACACTAATCCAAAATAATTTGCCGAAGAAAAACCACAAAGTTCAGCGATTTCACCTATGCTTTTGTCGGTTTTTTGCAAAAATTCTTTGGCTTTTGTGATTTTTATACTTAAAAGGTATTCGATAGGTGAACACTTTAAGTATTTATTAAAATTGTAAATTAAAGCACCTTTTGACGTAAAAAAGCGTTCGGATAATTCAGTCAAAGTTAACGTTTTATCGTAGTTTTCGTTTAAGAACTCGATAATCTTTAATATTTGGGGTGGAACTGATTTTTCTTGACTAACCGTTGAAGACATAGTGTTTGACGATAATTTGCTTATTTGCAATATCAAATATGACGACAATGTTTTTAATATTGCATCAGAATATTTTTGCATTTTATTTACTTCGTCCATTTGTTTAAAAAGGCTGTCAAACAAAACAGTTTCATCATTGGTTAACTTGATAACTGATAAGGATTTTTCTTCTAAAACTTGCGTTTGAAAGTCGTCGAGATAATTACTAGATACATTTAAATTGTATCTTTCAAACTGATCACCTTCAGTTTTATGCAAAGCGTGTGGTGGAATAATTATCAAAACGGGTGCTGTTAACTTGTATAAAGCGTTTGACAAGAAAAAGGTTCGGTTACCTTTTTTTAAAAAATAAATTTCATAATGAGAGTGGGAGTGTAAATTTATCATTGACCACTCTTCATTTTTTATGGATTTTTCAATTTCAATAAAACTCATAATTTTAAAATATCTATGTAATTTTTAATTATTTTATCATATTTTATATTGAAAAGTCAAGTAAATTATATTATACTACAATCAAACAAAGGAGTTTTTGTCATGATTAAAATTTTGCAGTATGGTGAAGGTAATTTTTTAAGAGCGTTCGTAGACGATTATTTTAATGAACTAAACAATGAAGGTGCTAAATATTCAATTAGTATCGTTAAGCCAAGACCACACGGCTCGCTCGAAAAGTACACAAAACAAAAAAACGAGTATCATGTCGTATTGCGTGGTAGCAAAAACGGTACAATTATCGAAAGTGTTAAAAAAATAACGGTTTTAGAAAAAGTTTTTTCACCGTTTGATAATTATTCCGAGTACCTTTCAATAGCAAAGGATCCTGAACTAAAAATTATTATTTCAAATACGACTGAAGCAGGTATTTGTTACAATCAGAACGATAAGTTCGATGATTTTGACAATATGACGTTTCCTGCAAAATTAACTAAATTATTATACGAAAGATTTTTAAGTAAGCAAGACGGTGTTTATATTTTACCTGTTGAACTTATCGAAAATAACGCAGACGAACTTAAAAAATGTGTTGATTTATATATAAAACTTTGGGAATTACCTGAAGATTTTAAAGTTTGGAATAACAAAAGCAACTATTATTGTAATACTTTGGTTGATAGAATAGTGTCAGGTTATCCAAAATCTTCAAAAGAGTTAGAGAATATCGAGCAACTTATCGGTCAAAAGGACGAACTTTTAACGATAGGTGAGCCGTTTGGTTTGTGGGCGATTGAAAAGAAAGGTGAAATAGATAAATATATTAAAGACGGTGTTCACGGTATAGAAGTCGTTTTAACCAACGACATTGGCTATTACAAAAAGAGAAAGGTTAGAGTGTTAAACGGTAGCCATACAAATATCGTGCCCGTTGGCTTAATGCTCGGTGCAGTTACCGTTTATGATTGTATGATTGATAAAAAGTTAAAGCAATTCTTAAAAGATACCTTGACCGAAGAAATTATACCATTCGTATCTTATGATATATCGGCAACACAAAAATTTGCTACCAGCGTTATAGATAGATTTTCAAATCCGTTTTTAAATCACCAACTAACAAGTATTGCTTTAAACTCTATTTCTAAATGGAAAGCACGGATTTTACCTAGTTTTAAAGATTATTATAACGCAAATGGTAAAATTCCAAAATATTTAACTATTGGATTTTCTTACTTGATGGCATTATATTCAAAAATACAGAAAACATCAAACGGGTTTGTTGTAGAACTTGAAAACGGTGCAGTACAAATTCAAGACGATTTACAGTATTTAGAATACTTCGCAAACGGTGGTAATGTAATTGATTTTATGTCAAACATTTCTATTTGGGGTGAAGATTTGACTAATTATTTTGACTTTTGTGAAACTGTAATGTCGAATATAGAAAAAATTAAAAAAGGCGTTTATTTAATATAAGTTATGAGTGATTTAGTAATTATTAACCAAAATGACAACGTTGGTGTTTACTTGAAGGAAACCGACAACATACCTGCAGGGCATAAAATTGCCTTAAAAGATATAAAGAAAAATGAGTTTGTAGTTAAATATGGACAAATTATTGGTAGAGCAACTCAAGATATAAAAAAAGGCGAGTGGGTTCACTCACACAACCTAAAGTCGCATCTTGATGAAGACGCTGAATATTCTTATAATTACAATGCCATTGACTTTCCTTTAAAAGAAGGTTCTTTTATGGGTTATAAGCGTAAACAAGGGCGCGCTGGTATTCGTAATGAGATTTATATTATTCCTACCGTTGGTTGCGTAAATAACGTTTGTATGCGTATTGAAAAACTTTGTCAAGGGTTTGTAAAGGGTAGTATTGATGGTATTTTTGCACTTACGCATCAGTTTGGATGTTCACAACTAGGTGAGGATTGTGAAAATATTAAAAAATTGTTATGTTCTATAGCGTTAAACCCTAATGCAAGTTTCGTTTTATTTGTTGGACTGGGGTGTGAAAATAACGGGCTTGACGGTATTAAAGAATATCTTAAACCATTTAAAAAAGATAATATAGCATATTTTAATTGTCAAGAAGTACAAGACGAGGTTGCTTACGGTGTTCAAATTATTAAAGATTTTGCTAAAAAGGCAAAAAATTTTAAGCGTGAAGAAGTTTCGTTAAAAGAGTTATGTATTGGTTTAAAATGTGGTGGGTCGGACGGCTATTCGGGGATCACGGCAAACCCATTGGTTGGAAAAATTACCGATAAATTTATTTCGTTTGGCGCTAGCGCCGTTTTGACTGAAGTGCCTGAAATGTTTGGAGCAGAACAATTGCTTATGAATAAGTGTTCTGACGAACAATTATATACAAAATATAAGAATATGATAGAAAAATTTAAGGCTTTTTATACTGAAAACGGCTTTCCAGTTTATGAAAACCCAAGCCCTGGTAATAAAAAAGGCGGTATTACTACTTTAGAAGAAAAATCACTTGGCTGTATTCAAAAAGCCGGTAGTTCAAAGATAGTGGATACGCTCGATTATGGTGAAATTGTTAAAAATTCAGGAGTTTCAACGCTAAACGCACCGGGGAACGACTTAATAGCGTCAACAGCGCTAGGGGCAAGCGGTTGTCAACTTGTATTATTTACAACGGGAAGAGGAACACCTTTTTCAACTTTCGTTCCAACTATGAAAATAGCAACGAACGATTATTTGAGTAAAAACAAAAACAATTGGATTGATTTTAACGCTTATTCTATGGATGAAAAAGGATTATTTGACCTAATAATCAATACCATTAACGGTAATTATAAATGTAAAAACGAAGATATTAGGGAAATTGCTTTCTATAAAAAAGGAGTTACTTTATGAGTTATATAAAAGACAATTTTTTACTTACCAATAAAACGGCTGAAAAACTTTACTATAGTTATGCGAAAGATATGCCAATTTTCGACTATCATTGCCATTTGTCCGAAAAACAAATACTTGAAAATAAAAAATTTGAAGATATTTTTGATATTTGGTTATCGGGCGACCATTACAAATGGAGATTAATGCGTAATTACGGAATTGATGAAGAATTTATTACAGGTAATAAAAGTAAAAAAGAAAAATTTATTACTTATTGTAAGGTTTTAGGAACAGCGTTTGGCAATCCGTTATATCATTGGTCTCAAGTGGAATTAAAAGAATTTTTTAATTGCGAACTAGAAATTAACGAAGAAAATGCACCTCTTATTTGGGAGTGGTGCAATGAATATATTTCTATAAATAATATTACACCACAAAAACTTATCGAAAGTTCAAAGGTTACACATCTTTTTACTACTAACGAAATTTTTGACGACCTTTCTGTTTTTATTGAAATAGCGAGGAAGGACTATAAATTTAAGGTAATTCCTGCATTTAGAGCCGATAAAATCATGAATATTGAGGCCGATTTATACAATAATTATATAGCAAAACTCGGTACCGTCAATAATTTAACAGAATTAGAAAGTAAAATCGAAGAAAGACTTAAAGAATTTATCAAAGTTGGAACCATGGCAAGCGACATCGCTTTACAATCGGTATATCCAATTTCTAATAAATTGGATGCTGAAAAGGTTTTTTTAAAAAGAATTTCTGGACAAGGTGTTTCTGAAGAAGAAAGTGCTATTTTTAAAGGTTATTTAACCTACTTTTTATTCAAACTTTACGCAAAATACAATATAAGTACGGAACTTCACGTTGGCGCAATGCGCAATAACAACACAGTAATGCTTACAAAATTAGGGCTTGATACTGGTTATGACAGTATTGCTGAAGATAATAGCATTAAATACATGTCAAAATTATTTGATAGGCTTAATAATGAAAATTCTTTGCCAAAAACTATTGTTTTCAACCTAAATCCTAAAATGAATACTGAAATAATGACCTTGATTGGATGTTTTCAAGACTCATCTGCTAAAGGAAAGGTTCAATTTGGCCCTGCTTGGTGGTTTTTAGATAACAAAGTCGGTATGGAAAAGCATTTGCAAGATTTAACTGCAACGGGGCATATCGGAGCATTTGTCGGCATGCTTACGGACAGCAGGTCATTCTTGTCATATCCAAGGCATCATTATTTTAGGCGTATACTTTGCAACTATTTAGGTGCTCTTATGGAAAATGGTGAAATTACTAGTGATGAAAAATTAGTTGGTAAAGTTATTGAAGATATTTGTTATAATAACTCAATTAATTATTTTGGAGTAAAATAAGTCGAAGTTTACTAATAAATTGAAAAATAAAATTAAAATTGAGTTTATCGCTTTCAATTGTTATAATTAGTATGATTAATAGTATTTACTTATTATTTTATTAAAAAATTCTGCGTGTTCGTTAGTTTGTAAATAAAAAAAACCATCTTTCGATGGTTTTGGCAGGGGAGACGCGTTCGGTTATGCTTGCATAAGTAGCCATTAGGCGTCACACGCAACAATTAATTGCGTTAGCAATTCTGCGTGTTCGTTAGTTTGTAAATAAAAAAAACCATCTTTCGATGGTTTTGGCAGGGGAGACGCGATTCGAACACGCAACCTACGGTTTTGGAGACCGCTACTCTACCGTTGAGCCACTCCCCTATAAAGCCATTACATTATATAACAAAAGTACTATTAAGTCAAGAATTTTATTGATAATTATTTGCAATTTTTAAGGAGATTTATGAAGAAAGTTACCATATATACCGACGGCGCTTGCTCGGGTAATCCTGGTCCCGGTGGGTTTTGCGCTATATTGATGTACAATGGGGTAGAAAAGATTATTTCTGGTGGTGAAATATCAACGACTAATAATCGTATGGAACTTTTATCCGTTATTCGTGCACTTTCGGCGCTAAAAGAACCTTGTGTGGTGGATTTATATAGTGATTCACAATATGTTGTTGATGCTTTTATAAAAGATTGGATTTCGGGCTGGATTTTAAAAGGATGGAAAACTTCTGGTAAAAGCGAAGTAAAAAATGTTGATTTATGGAGAGATTTAGTTTCACTTACAAAAACACATAAAGTTAATTTTATCAAAGTAAAAGGACACGCTGACAACGAATATAACAATAGATGCGATAAAATTGCTAGGGAAGAGGTGAAAAAACTTTCTGAATAGTTTAAAATACAATTTGTTGTAATATAATATTACTATGATAGATAAACACAACAAACAACTAAAAGTAACTTTTTTTGTTTTTTTAATACTAATTTTAAGCGTTGTTGGAATTACTTTCGGCATCGCTTTTATTAATGATATTACTTTTTATAAAAATTCAAATAATACAAGTTTTTTACAAGTGATTTTTGCAATAATTATGTCAGTCGTAACAATTGCTTGTTTACTGTTTTTGTTTCTTAAAAAGGATTTTTTATATAAATCAAGCCTACTTATCATCGTTCTTGCATCAATAATTAGTGTTTGCGCCTTTTTATTGTTTGAAATCGGTTTTTTTGAAAAAATAAAATCAGTCGAAGACTTAAGGCTATACGTTGCTAGTTTTGGAAAGTTCACTTGGGCAGTATTCGTTATTATTCAATTTTTACAAGTAGCAATTTTACCTATCCCTGGTTTTATTACCGTTGGAGCAGGCGTACTACTTTTTGGTCCGTTAAAAGGCGCTATTTTAAGTTGTATCGGTATAATTTTAGGGTCATTGTGTGCTTTTTTTATTGGACGCAAGTTTGGATATAAGGTAATTTGTTGGCTAGCAGGTAAAGAAAGCGTTGATAAAGCGATAAACGTATTAAAAGGTAAAGATAAAATACTGCTAACTTTTATGTTTTTATTTCCATTTTTTCCAGATGACGTACTTTGTTTTGTTGCGGGAATTTCAGCAATGAGTTGGAAATTTTTTATCATTATGATGGTAATCACTAGAATTATATCAATTTTCACAAGTTCTTTTTCATTAAACAATAGTTTGATACCTTTCAATACTTGGTGGGGTATTTTAATTTGGATTATATTCTTTCTAATTACTTTTATATTTGCCTTTTTAATATGCAATAAAGGTGATAAAATACAAGGTTTTTTCAAAGGAAAATCAAAAAATGACAAATAGAGTTATTTTACACTGTGATTTGAATAATTTTTATGCTTCAGTAGAATGCCTCGAAGAACCCTTGTATAAAGACAAGGTTCTAGTTGTTTGTGGTAGCGTTCAAGATAGGCATGGAATTGTTTTGGCAAAAAATCAAAAAGCAAAAAACCTCGGCATTACAACGGGTATGACTTTAAATAATGCAAAGGCTCTATCTAAAGAACTAGTTGCTGTAGAGTGCGATATGTCAAAGTATTTGCGTTATTCAAAAAAAGTACGCAAAATATACGAAAATTACACTGATTTAATCGAATCTTTTGGTATTGACGAGGCGTGGCTTGACGTTACGAATAATACAAAATTTAATTCGGCTTTTGATATTGCTTACGATATAAAAGAAACCGTTAAAAAACAATTAGGTTTAACGATTTCGGTCGGCATTAGTTATAACAAGGCTTTTGCAAAACTTGCTTCAGACGTCAAAAAGCCCGATGGTATTACACTTATTGATGAATCTAATTATAAAAACGTGGTGTGGAATACTGATGTGTCCGATCTTTTGTTTATTGGCAAAAAAATCGCTAAAATACTTAATGATTTAAATATTTTCACAATAGGAGATTTAGCAAAAACAAATCCACTTACTTTAAGTTCAGCAATCGGAAAATGGTCAGAGCAATTATTGCGGTTTGCAAATGGTACTGATAATTCACCAGTAATACCAACTGACCTTGAAGAACCAGCAAAATCGGTAAGTAATTCAGTAACAGCATATAGAGATTTAACTTCTAACAACGACGTCGATGTCATTTTACACGTATTAGCAGAAACAGTTGTAAATAGAATAATTGACCTTAATATTGGGTTACCTACGATTCTTTCAATCACAATAAAAGACACCGAATTCAACTCAATTACTCGACAAACAACTATAGAACCATCGTTAATCGTAAAAGACGTGCATTTGGTTGCCTTTAATTTATTCAAAGAACATTACAATTGGCAAAATCCAGTTCGATTAGTAGGATTAGCATTGTCAAGTTTTACTGAAAAAGACAAGAAGTTTTCAACAGAAAATGAAAATAAAGTTTTCAAACTGGAAAAAGCGATTAAAAAACTAACGGATAAAAACGGTAAAACGGTGGTTTCTAGTGGTGTTTCGCTATATGACAGGAAACTTATAAACCAAAAATTTCACGATAAAGGAATAAGCGAATAAAGGCAAGGATAAACCTTGCTTTTATTTTTAAAACGCCACTTGACAGTTTTATATATTTATTGTATTATATATATTGTTAATATATAAGTCGGTGCAAAATGAAAATTTTAATTACAAATGACGACGGCGTTAATGCAAAAGGCTTGCGACTTTTAGCCGAAAAACTTTCACAATTTAATGACGTAGTTATTGTAGCTCCGTCACATAACCGCTCTGGCAGTTCAACTTCTTTAACCATAGGAGGCAAATTAAAGTTAACAAGATTGCCTAGTTTTAATGGGGTTAAAGTATATTCTCTTTCAGGGACGCCTGCCGATTGTGTTAACTTTTGGCATCACGAATTGTCAGATTATAAAGTAGATTTAGTAATTTCAGGCATTAATAACGGTTTCAACGTAGGCAATGCAATTTTGTATTCTGGTACGACGGGAGCCTCTATTGAGGGGCTCGTATGTGGCTACAACTCAATAGCACTTTCCGTGCCCACCAACACGGAGTATTTAGAGTTTTTTGTGGAAAAGTCTTTAGAAATTATCAATTTACTCTCACAAATGCCAAAAAGTGCTTGGAATGTAAATTTCCCCAACCTTTCACCAGAGAAAATTAAGGGAATTAAATTTGCGCGCATTGGTAAAGCGATTTATACAGACCATTATGAAAGGGATAATGAGGGTAATTATTTTTTAGCAGGGGATTTTTTATACAACCCAGAAAATGAAACAGATACTGACGTTTATTACTTAAAACAAGGATACATAGCAATTTCTCCTATTTCTTTAGAGAAGACAGATTACAATATTTTACACAATTTATAGTATGAAAAAAATAGTAGTAATAGGTGGTGGGCCTGCAGGAATGATGTCTGCAATAATTTCTGCACAACAAAACAATAAAGTAATTTTGTTTGAAAAGAACGAAAAATTAGGCAAAAAACTTTTTATAACTGGCAAAGGTAGATGTAATTTAACTAATAATTCATCAGTTGAAAACGTTATTAATAACACTGTAACAAATTCAAAATTTTTATATTCTGCGTTAAATGAATTTTCGCCGTCCAACACTATCGAATTTTTCGAAAATGCAGGCTTAAAACTAAAAACAGAACGTGGTAATCGAGTTTTTCCACAAAGCGATAAGTCAAGTGATGTTATTAAATGTTTACAAAACTTACTTATTAAAAATAGTGTTGACGTTAGATTAAATACCACCGTAACGGATATCATAACGGAAAATGGAAAAGTTACAGCAATAAAGCATTCAAGTGGTACAATGGCTTGCGATGCAGTTATCGTCGCCACTGGTGGTATTTCTTATCCAAAAACAGGATCGACAGGCGACGGCTATAAATTCGCGTCAAAAACAGGGCATAATATAATTTCTCAAAAACCTGCTTTAATTGGTATTAAAACAAAAACTCCTATATTAAGTGGTAATAAAGAGTTGACGCTTAAAAACGTTACACTGTCAGCGTTTGCTGGTCAAAAGTGTTTATATCAAGAACTGGGTGAAGTTACCTTAACAGAATATGGCATTAGTGGACCGTTATCTTTGACTTGTTCTTCTATCATAAATAAACGAAATTTAAATGATATTGATATTTTTATCGATTTCAAACCGGGACTTACAGACGAAAAACTTGAAAATCGCATATTGCGTGATTTTGCAGAGGCTAAAAATTTACCTATATTTTTAGTTCTTTCAAAACTTATACCGAGCGTAGTTGGTAATGCTGTTTTTAGTCAAATTGGTATAAATAAACAAAAAAGAGTTGCTGATATTACTGTTCAAGAAAGAAAAAATTTGGTTAAAACTTTAAAGGCTTTTAAAATCAAACCAAAATCATTTAGAAGTATTGACGAGGCAATAATTACTTCAGGTGGTGTTTCGGTTAAAGATATTTCACCTAAAACGATGGAAAGTAAATACGTAAAAGGCTTATATTTTGTCGGTGAAGTTATTGATGTTGACGCTTTCACCGGTGGCTATAATATACAAATAGCGTTATCAACCGGCTATTTAGCAGGCAAAAACGCATAAGGAGAATTATGAAAAAAACTGTAATTGCACTCGACGGTCCATCCGGCAGTGGTAAGAGCACTATAGCAAAGGAATTGTCTAAAAAATTAAATATTTTGTATTTGGATACTGGCGCTATGTATAGAGCAACGGCGCTAAAAGCGTTAAATTTAGGCATTGATACTTTAGATGAGGACGGCGTTAAAACTTTTTTGGACGGTATTAATCTTGAAATTAAGTATATAGACGGTGCTCAACACACCTATTTAGATGGTGAAGACGTTTCTCTTAAAATAAGAGAACCCCATATGTCTATGGCTGCGTCAAATATTTCTAGATTAAAATCAGTTAGATTAAAAATGGTTGAAATGCAAAGAAAAATTGCGGGTGATATGTCGTGCGTATTGGATGGTAGAGACATAGGTTCTTGCGTATTACCAAACGCTGACTATAAGTTTTACATCACTGCGTCTTCAAAAGTTAGGGCAACTAGACGTTATAAAGAACTTGCAGAAAAAGGCTTTGAGGTTAATTTTGACGAAATATTAAAAGATATTGAACAACGCGATTATAACGATATGCATAGAGATTTTGCGCCGTTGGTTCAGGCAAAAGATGCTATTTATTTAGATACTTCCGATCTGACTGTTGAGGAAGTTATTTCAGCCGTAACGGAGAAAATAAAGTAAAATGATTATATTTTTAAGAAAAATAGTTGAAAGGATTGTTCACTTTCTATTTAGAGTTAAAGTTCATGGTAAAGAGAATTTTCCGTATAACGAAGGCGCTTTAATCGTTGCAAATCATCAGTCACTATTGGATCCAGTCTTTATACTTTCAGTTTATGCCAAAAAGAATATTTACTTCCTTGCAAAAAAGGAAGCGTCTACCGGTGCTATGAAAATTATGCAAAGAGCTGGCGCTATTCCTATTGATAGAGAAAATCCATCGCTAGAAAGTCTTATGCGTTGTATTAAGACTCTTAAATCGGGCAATAAACTTGTTGTTTTTCCTGAAGGAACTAGAAATCGTACGGGCACGACTGAAATTCAAGAATTAAAAGACGGTGCTGAAATATTCGCCGTTAAAGCAAAAGCAAAAATCGTACCTATTATTATCGGAAGAAAAGCAAAACTTTTTTGTCGCACACACGTAGTTATTGGCGAACCGTTTGAACTATCAGATTTTTACGGCGTTAAAATCAATGATGAAGTAACTTCTCAAATGAATAACGCTATTAAAAACCATATGATTGAAACACAAAAACTTCTCGTAAACTACGATAAAAAATTAATAAAAAAACAATGCAAGTAGTTATTGGTTCAAAAAGTGGTTTTTGTTTCGGTGTAAAACGAGCAGTTGATACAGCCCTTAATAATACTTCTAAAAACGCATGCGTTTTGGGTGAATTAATTCATAATGATAAAGTCCTTGAAGACTTATCTAAAAACGGCGTGTCAACAATAAATTATTTATCTGAAGCAAACAATCGCCCAGTTATAATTAGAGCGCACGGTGAAGGTAAGCGTACGTTTGAACTAGCAACCGAATTAGGTGTGAATATTATTGATTGTACTTGTCCGTTTGTTAAAGAAATTCATAAAATCGTTGAAAAATATCATGCATTAGGATATAAAATTATAGTCATAGGCAAGGCTAATCACCCTGAGGTAATAGGTATAAATGGTTGGTGTGATAATACTGCGCTAGTTACCGAAAGTTTTGAGGAAATTTCCAAAATCCCTGATGAAAAACTTTGTATTGTGGTCCAAACCACCTATTTAGAAGAAAAATTTGACGAATTACGAAAAAAAATTGAAACTTTAACCAATAAAAAACTTGAAATTTTCAAAACAATTTGCTATACTACTATAGAAAGACAAATAGAGACGCGCGATTTAGCAAAATCTTGTGACGCAATTATAGTCATTGGTGGGGCAAACAGTAGTAATACTGAAAAACTTTACTCGATTGCCAAACAATATAACGATAACGTTTTTAAGGTAAGCGACCCCGTTTCGTTTGAATTAGAAAAAATAAAAAAATATATTAAGGTAGGGATTGTTTTAGGTGCATCAACGCCGATAGAACAAGCCCAAGAGGTTATCCAAAGAATGGAAGTTACAGAAGTTAACGCATCAGAACAAGAAATTAAAGTCGAAGAAAAGGCTCCAAAGGTTGAAAAGTACACCATGGACGAAGCAATGAAGAAACTCGAAAGAAAACCAGCCGTTTTCAGAATTGGTCAAATCTTAACGGTTAAAATTTCTTCTGCTCTCGAAGAAGGCCTTATGGTATATATACCTAATACTAAAAAGGAAATCGTTTTAAGCAAAGACGAAATGATCGTCGTTTACAATAAAGCTGATTACGCTGATAAAATTGATAGCGAAATTAGAGTTATGGTTACCAAATTAAACCCTGTAGTTCTTTCTGAAAAGGCTATGGTTAAAATCCTTAAAGAAGAAGCAGAAATTAAAGAAATCGCTGACGGCAAGATTTTTGAAGCAACCGTTACCGAAGTTAACAAGGGTGGCTTAATTGCTAAATTTGGTAGTTATACCGTGTTTATTCCATCTTCACAAATCAGAATTGGTTTTGTTAAAGATCTTGACAAATACGTTGGCAAGACATTAAGACTTAAGGCTGAAAAAGTTGAAATGGGTAGAAGAAAACAAATCGTTGCTTCGCAAAGAGTTATCCTTGAAGCAGAAAAGGCTGAAAGAGACGCTATTAAGGCTGAAAAACTTGAAGCATTCTTCAACAGTATTCAAGAAGGCGACGTTGTTATCGGTACTCCAGTAAGATTTGCTGAATTCGGCGCGTTCGTTTCAGTTAATGGTTTTGATTGCTTGGCTCGTATTTCTGATTTAAGTTGGACCAACTGCAAAAACCCTGCTGAAGTTCTTGAACTTAACAAAGAATATCAATTCCAAATTCTTAAAATCGATGCTGAAAAGCAAAGAGTTTCTATCGGTTATAAACAACTTCAACCAAAGCCATGGGCTCTCGTTAACGACAAATACAACGTTGGCGACGTAATAACTGGTAAGGTTGTTAGAATCGTAAGTTTTGGCGCATTTGTAGAAGTTGAAAAAGGTATTGACGGTTTAGTTCACGTTTCTCAAATTTCTAATAAATGGCTTGAAAATCCACTTACTGCTTTAACCGTTGGTGAAGAAGTTCAAGCGAAGATTATGGCTATTGATTCTGAAAAAGAAAAGATGACGTTGTCTATTAAGGTTTTACTTCCTGAAGAACCTAAAAAAGAAACCAAGGTTGTAGTAAAGGAAGAACCTGAAGAAGAACCAGAACTTAAAGAATGGATTGACGATAGCGAAGGCAGTATCTCTATTGCTGAAATGATCGGCAAAATCGACGAATAATTTAATTAAAATTCAAAGCACTACGCAAGTAGTGCTTTTTTGTTTTTAAAGTTCTAAATTCAACTTGTCCGAATATAATTAAGTATGTTTGAAGATTTGTTTACGGATAGGTTTGTTAACGCGCTAAAATCCGTTGACTTAAATAAACTAAATGAAGTTCGTTTAAGGGTGAATTTGCCAACTGTTGTAAAATTTGATTTTAAGAATTATTTTTTAACTGATAACGGTTTAAGTTATTCAAAAGAAAATTCAATAATTTCAACAACAAGCGATATTGAAGAAATAGTTTCAAAAATAACAGGACAATCACTTTATGCTCATAATGAACGATTAAAAAATGGTTATCTAATAACAAAAAGTGGTTTAAGGGTAGGCATATGTGGGGAGTGCGTTTGCGATAAAACTGTTTTAACAATAAAAAACATAACTTCTATACTTGTTCGTATACCACTACAATCATTAAAAGAATTTAACCACCTAGAATATTTTTATAACAATGGACAAGTCTTTAATTCTTTAATAATTTCACCACCAGGTTTTGGCAAAACTACTTTAATTAAACAAGTTATTAAAGCATTGTCAAAAACTCATAACATATTGGTCGTTGACGAAAGAGGTGAATTATATGAAAATAACGTTTCAGCCGACTATTTAAGGTTTTCTAATAAAGAATATGCTTTTATAAAAGGGATAAGGGTAATGTCGCCTGAAATCATAGTAACTGATGAGTTAATGGATATAAACGACTTTGAAATGTGTCAAATAGCAAATGGAGCAGGTGTAAAAATTATAGCAAGCATACACGCAAAAACTTTGATTGACGTAATAAATAAACCATTTTTTAAGAAAAATGTTTTTGATAGATATATTTTATTAAAAAGTGAGGTAAATGCAGGTGAAATTCAATGTATTTATGACAGACATTATAAGGTAGTAAATGAATAAAACAATACTATTTATCGGTTTTATACCAATATTTGCACTAGCAGGAAAAATTTTAGCACAAAAATTCACCGATAAACGAATATTTTTAGAAGACTTTCTACTATTTATTAATTTACTTGAGAGTGAGGTAAGTTTTTCACAACAAGAACTACCTTGTATTATTAAAAAATTGCCAGACAGATCGTTTTTACATTATTTAGAAATGAAATTACAAAACAAATCGGAACAAACTAGATTTTTATCCACCGTTGAATTATCAGTATGTGAAAAATTTTTTTCTTCATTGGGGAAAATAGATAGATTTTCACAAAAAGATGCCCTTTTAGAAGCAAAAAATTATATCAAACAATTTTATGAAGAAAGCAAAAAAATAGAAAAACAAAATTCTTCATTATACTTTAAATTAGGAATTTTGTTGGGAATTTTAGTTTTTATCTTATTTATTTAGGTAAATTATGAGTATTGACATTGGAATTATTTTCAAAATTGGAGCAATTGGATTACTTCTTACCGTAGTTATTCAAGTTCTAAAAAAAAGTGATAGGGACGATATTGCTATGCTTGTTAGTATAGTGGGAACCGTTATTGCATTATCGCTTGTAATAAACGTAGTTAACGACCTATTTCAGTCAATTAAAGATATATTTTTACTGTACTGATGCTACGAATAATTTTAACAGGAATTGCCTGTGGTTTTATTGTATTAATATTAAGAAATTCTAATAAGGAAATAGCAGATCTTGCTTTAATTTGTTCAGGTGTATTATTAAGTGTTTTAACTGTTGAATATTTAACTAAAACGGTTAATTTTATCAAACAAATAACTGCATTAAGTAAAGTTGATACAGAAGTTTATAAAATTATTTTCAAAGTTATCGGCGTCGGATACTTGTGCGAGTTTGCTAGTGCTACTCTTGAAGATTTTGGATTAAACAGTTTGTCAAAAAAAATTATTTTAATCGGTAAAATCGTTATAATTTTGCTTGCTACACCTATAATTTCTGCCTTTATTAACCTTCTAACGGGGTTATTATGAAAAAAATTATTATATTTTTTGCTTTAATTATATTATTGTTTTCAGCAAATACCAATCCTTTAATCGCACATGCTGAAGATAATGATTTAAAAGAAATAATTGATAAAGAATTGAACGAAATAGATTTTTCAAGTATAGATAATTATTTAAAAACAAGCGAAACAATTTTAGGCAAAGACTTTAAGTCCTTCATTAAAGATATACTAAATGGAGAATTTTCAATAAATTTCGACAATATTTTTCAATATTTTAAGCAACTATTCTTTGAAAAAGTAGCGTATTTATTGCCAAAACTAACTACAGTAATAATAATTGCACTAATTTATCAGTTTATTTCTGAATTTAACGGCAATTTTGACGAAATTAAAACGGTTTGTTATTACGCTTGTGTCGGAGCAATAATAACGATAATTTTTTCAGCCGTAACTGAAAGTTTTATCAAAGCGCAAACAGCAATAACCAAAACCTCAAGCATAATGCAGTTGATATCACCAATTTTATTGACACTAATGGTTGCCTGTGGGGAAAGCGTTTCAGTTGCTATATTTAATCCAGCACTAGTATTTTTTGGCAATTTAATAAATATTTTAGTTTGTCAAATTATTTTGCCTTTAATTAAAATACTTTTGACATTAAGTTTGGTTTCTGGACTTAGCCCAGACTTAAAACTTAAGGGTTTTATTAACTTTTTTAGCAGTATTATCAAATGGATTTTGGGTTTAAGTTTTACTATTTTTAGTTTATATTTAAGCGCTCAAGGTATAATCGGTGGTAATATTGACGGCATTTCAATACGTGCAACAAAATATGCAATTTCAAACAGTGTACCTATAATTGGAGGGTTTGTTTCGGGTGGTTTTAATATAGTTATAGCAGGTGTGCATTTAATTAAAAATGCAGTCGGCGTTGGCGCTATAATTGCATTATTAATAACGATATTTTCACCTTTACTATTTATTATCGTTACACAGATATTACTCAAACTCATTTCAGCAATAATATCGCTCGTTTCCGACGAAAAATTATCAGTAATATGCAATTCGTTAACTAAAGGCTTATCGCTACTTATATCAACTGTCATTGGAGTTGCTTTTACTTTTTATATTTTTACAATGATACTAATTTGCTCAACCGGTGCATTTTTATAATGGAATTTTTATATCAATCAATAATAACGGTTGTCGTTATAAGCGTAGTTATGCTTTTAATACCTAAAGGTAAACTGCAAAGCATTATAAAATGGGTATTTTCAATTATAACAACCATCGTCATCATTTCACCTTTTTGCAAAATGTCTACAAGCACTAATCATACATTAAACACTATTATTATTCAAGAAGATTACCTAAATGGATTTCATCAAAGAACTTTAGAAATTAATAAAAATTTGATTGAAAATTTTTTAGACAGCAAAGGATTTATTAAAGCAAATGTCACTATTGTTAGTACAGTAGAAAAGAATTCATTAAAGTATAAAAAAATACAAATACAACTAAAAAATGATGTAATAAATTCGGACAAGCAGAATATAGATATTATAAGTGAAACGACAAACTTTGTAAAAGCATTGCTTGGAAATGAAATTTTGGTGGAAATTTATGAGTAAATTTGATAACTTCGTTGCAAAACTCAATAAAAACAAGACAATGCAATATGTTTTCATTGCAGTAATATCGATTATCGTTATTATTTTAATTGCAAGTATTTTTGGCAACAGTTCAACTAAAAAAACTGATGGTTATATTGAAGAACTTGAACAGCGCCTAGAAAAAACTCTTTCAAAAATAGATGGCGCAGGCAAGGTTAAAGTTATGGTTACGCTAGATGAAACGCCTCCCGTAGCATACACAATAAAAACCGAAAAAACTTCAAATGGTAGTATAACGACAAAAACGCCATTAACTATCAACGGTGAAGTGGTTTTTTTAAGCGACGAGCCTACTACCATTGCAGGCGTTCTAATAGTAGCCGAAGGTGCAAAAAACTTATCAGTATTTAGTAAGTTACAATACGCTACGACGACTTTATTGAATTTAGATGTTTCAAAAATTGAAATTTTACCTTCAAAATAAAAGCATAATACAACAATATTGCACATAAAATTTATTAACTTTGGTCGAAACGCATTTTGCGTAAATGATAATTATTTTTTTAAGGAGTATACTATGAGCAAGAAGAAAAAAATTGTAATTTTATCTTGTATGGTAGCATTACTTGCCGTAACTGCCGTACTTAACTACGTTTTCACCAACAAAACGGCAACTATCGACGATACGCCTACTTCAACGACTGCTGGATATTTTTCGCAATACCGTTCAACACGATTAACAACTAGAAATGAAGAACTATTACAACTTGACGACATTATTAACGCGTCTGCAGTTGATTCACAAGAAAGAGCAGACGCTATTCAACTAAAAACTGAATTAACAGAGATCACTGAAAAAGAAATGCTTTTAGAAAGTCTTATTAAAGCATATGGTTTTGACGACGTCGTGGTAATTATGAGTTTGACTTCAGACAACGTAAACGTTATTGCTAGCAGTAGCGAAATAACTGCTGACGACACAATTAAAATTTACACGATTATCGAAGAAGAAAACATTGCATCGCCTGCAAACGTAAAGATTATTCCTATTAGTTAGGTACTATTTGTTAAAAAATACTATGCAAAACGAATATTTTGTGCTAAAATAATAGTAACCTTTTAGTAGGAGATATTCTAAATGAAATCAATTAACAAAAATGAACCTACAATTCATCAAAACGACGGTAAAGTTAGTTACGGTAGTAGTATTTTAACTAATATTATTACTTTTGCCGTTGACGAACTTAAAAACGTTTCTTTACATCATGGATCTAATCCTATTAGGTATATCTTTGATAAAGACGGCGTAGTAGTTGACGTTGATATTAAAATTAATTATAATTCCAACGTATCTGAAGCCGCTTTTAACGTACAAGAATCGGTTCGCCATAATGTAGAAGCAATGACTGAATATAAAATTACCACCGTCAACGTAAATGTGAAAGACGTCTTCTTTGACGATACGGCGGATAAAAAGTAGGGAATCATGAACAACACTAACCACGGACAAAATAGAACAATCGCAAGAGAAGTCGTTTACAAATATATTTTTTCTCGCTTTTTTAACGGTGAAGATCCTACCTTATACAGAGGGCTTATTGACGAAGCAAAACTTGAGGGTGAAACAAAACAATTTGCTGATTCGCTATTAAAATGTATTTTAACCCATTATGACGAAGTTTTGTTTGAAATTGAAAATATTGTTGAAGGTTATAAACTCGAGAGAATATATCCAACCGATAAATGTTCACTTTTAATGGGTATTACCGAACTTAAGTACTTTGATACGCCTAAAGCAGTAGTGATTGACCAAGTAGTTTCACTCGCCGGCGTATATTCGACTGATAAAAGTGTAGATTTTGTTAACGGCGTCCTTGCTAAATATTTAAAGGAAAACTAATGAGTGCGATTATTATTGACGGCAAAACAATTTCTGCCGAAATTAAAAATGAAGTTAAACAAAAAGTTGCAAAATTAAAGGAAGCAAAAGGCAAAACCATTACTCTTGCCGTAGTTTTAATAGGTAACGATCCTGCATCTGAAGTTTACGTAAATAACAAGATTAAAGCCTGCGAATACGTTGGAATCGTATCGCAGTCTTATCGTTTACCAGAAAATACTACTCAAGAACAAGCAGAAGAACTTGTTAAAAATCTTGCAGTAGATAATGGGGTAGACGGAATTTTGGTTCAATTGCCATTACCTAAACATTTATGTGAAGAATCTTTATTAAAACACATACCTGCCGACAAAGACGTTGATGGACTTTTAGATGAAAATATCGGCAAATTATTCCAAAACAAAAAAACTTTAGTTTCTTGCACACCTAACGGCATTATGCAATTACTCGCGCGCCACAATGTCGATTTAAACGGTAAAAACGCCGTTGTTATTGGTAGAAGCAATATGGTAGGCAAACCCATGGCTGCGCTTCTAATTAATGCTAACGCAACCGTCACGGTTTGTCATAGCAAAACCAAAAATTTACTTGAATTTACCAAAAACGCTGACGTTTTAATAGTAGCAATCGGTAAAAAACATTTTGTTACGGCAGATATGGTTAAACCTGGTGCAGTCGTTATTGACGTTGGTATAAACCGTATCGACGGCAA
The DNA here is from genome assembly GCA_045655805.1 of Christensenellaceae bacterium. Lineage (GTDB taxonomy): Bacteria > Bacillota > Clostridia > Christensenellales > Borkfalkiaceae > UBA11475. Next base: position 358,871 of record JAZOPZ010000013.1, on the reverse strand, counting down.
ACTTTACGGAGACGTAGACTTTGATAACGTTAAGGAAGTAGCAAGTAAAATCACTCCTGTTCCTGGTGGGGTTGGCCCAATGACCATCGCTATGCTTATGTACAATACTTATCTTACGGCGGAAAACAAAGTTGACTGATTTTCTTAATAAATACGACGATTTTTTAAAACTTTTTGAAGAATGCTTTCAAAATTTATTTAAAAATTTATCTAATTGTCCTAAAAAATTATATGATGCAATGACTTATTCTGCCTATGCAGGGGGAAAGAGAATTCGTCCCGTACTTTGCCTAGCGATAAATGAAATGCTCGGTGGCAAACCGTCTGCCGTTATGGATTTTGCCATTGCAATCGAATGCATCCATACTTACTCTCTTATACACGACGATTTACCTTGTATGGATAATGACGATTTTAGAAGGGGACAACCATCAAATCATAAAGCATTTGGTGAAGGGCTTGCTGTTTTATCGGGTGACGCTTTGCTAAATTTAGCATACGAACACGCTATAAAATCAATTAATTCTAAAGAAGATTTGCAAGCCATAAAACTTATATCTGAACTATCTGGACAGTCGGGAATGATTGCCGGACAAGTAGCCGACGTTTTTAGTGATAAAAATCTTTCTATAAACGAACTTAATGAAATTATTTTCAATAAGACCGCTAAACTTATTATGGCGCCGATGCTTGTAGCATCTATAAAAAACGGAAATAAATATTTTGATGAATTATATAAACTCGGTCAGAAACTAGGTTTTATTTTTCAAATTAAAGACGATATTTTAGATAAAACTGGCAATTTTGCCGTAATTGGAAAGACCCCGAACAAAGATAAAGACAAAAATAATTTTGTCAACTTTTACGGACTTGCTAAAGCAGAAAAAACTTTAACGACTTTATACGCTCAATGTATTGAAATTGCAAATACATTGCCGAAAAATGAATTTTTAATTCAATTAATCGATTATTTTTATAAACGTAACAAATAAAAGGTTCGGCAACGAACCCTTTTCTGTATATTTTTCAAAATATTCATAAAAAATCAAGTAAAAATGTATATTCCTACTTGTAAAATGAATATTTTTATTGTATAATCACCATAGAGGTAATTATGAGAATAGGTATTTACACTAACAAAGCAAAAGACGCTGATGGAAAATGGACTAATCTTTTACAAAACGAACTTACTAAAAACGGCATTGATTTTGTTGAAATTAGGGCAGATAGCACTAATTACGATATCGATTTGCTTATCGTTTTAGGTGGCGACGGTACTCTTCTAAAACTTGTTGATTATTTAGTAAAAGCAAACGTTCCGGTTATAGGTATAAACGCTGGCAAAGTTGGCTTTTTGGCTGAATTTGAAACCTTTGAAATTGCTGAAGCGGTTAAAATGATTAAAAATAACGAACTCGTTATTGATGAAAGAATAGTTATTAAAACCAAATTCAATGGCACCGTTCAATATGCATTAAATGAACTCGTTATTCAAAGAATTTTTGATGATGCGCCACAAAAAATACTTGCTGTTGATATCACTATCGATGGTGAATACGTTGATAAAATTGACGGCGACGGCGTTATTGTAAGCACTCCAACGGGTTCAACCGCATATTCTTTATCAGCAGGGGGGTCAATCTTATCACCGGGCATAAACGCCTTTTCTATGACGCCTATTTGCGCACACTCTTTACACAATAGACCGTTAGTTTTTTCTGCTGATTCTGTTTGTACGTTAAAGTTAATATCTAACGCGACTAGTGGTTTATTTATTGACGGCGTACTTACGCGCAATATTAAAAAAGACGACGAAATTACCATATTAAAATCTACCAAAACAATTAAATTTTTAAGAAAAAAAGATACAAACTTTTATTCTAGACTGTTAAATAAACTCAAAAAATAGTGAGGCTATATGACTAAAAGCAAGCGACAAGCGCTTATCTTAAAACTTATTTCCGAAAAAGAAATTTTTGGGCAACAAGAACTTCAAGACGCGCTTACGGAGATTGGTGTTGAAGTAACTCAAGCGACCATATCCCGTGATATAAACGAATTAAACTTAATAAAAACCGAAGGTGTTTCAAAAAAATACCGTTACGTTAAAGCGTATGTTGATGCAAAAGTTTCAGACCAACACTTGTCTTTATTGAAGAGTATAGTAGTGTCGATAATTGCGTCAAACAACTTAATCGTTATTAAAACACACGAGGGGAGTGCAAATACCGTTTGTAGGGTAATTGATGAATTCAACTTTAACAACGTTTTAGGAACGATTGCGGGTGACGATACTATTTTTATGGCGCTTAACACAAAAACAGACGCCGAAATTATTGCGCAAAAGATCAGGGAATTAATTAAAAATGCTTAAAAATCTTATCATTAAAAATATCGCTCTTATTGAAAACGCAGACATAGCCTTTGATAAGGGCTTAAATATTTTATCGGGTGAAACGGGTGCAGGTAAATCCGTAATTTTAGATTCACTCAATTTTGTTTTAGGTGCCAAAGCCGATAAAACAATGATAAGACATGGGCAAGATTTTTGTAGCGTTAAGGCAATTTTTGATATTTCAAGCAATACCGATGTTTTAGACGAACTAGTAGAACAAGGGCTTGAACAAGACGATTTTCTAACAATTTTTAGAAGATTTTCATTAAATTCTGGTTCAGAAGTAAAAGTAAACGGTGAAAGTATTTCTGTTAGTGGATTAAGAAAACTCACTTCAAAATTAGTAGATTTACACGGTCAAAGTGAACACTTTTACTTACTCAAAGAAAGTAATCAACTTGAACTCATCGATAAATATGCCGGCGACATGGTTTTAACCATAAAAAATTCTATTACTGAAAAAGTTAAAAAATTAAAGGAAATTAATAAAAATTTAGATGCGCTCGGTGGCAATGAGCAACAACGCGCTATAAAACTTGATATTTTGCAATATCAAGTAAACGAAATTATTAAAACTGATTTTAAAGAAAACGAAGATACCGAACTTTTAGAACTCAAAGAAAAACTTCAAAATCAAAGTAGAATAACCGATGCTCTGAACTTTACGAAACAAGCATTGAGCAGTGAAAACGGTAGTGTTGACACGATTTCAGATGCAAAAGCATATTTGGGTACGATATCAAACTATTCACAAGAATACGCTAATTTGTTTGAGAGAATTGACAATTTGTATGCCGAACTTTCCGACATATCTGATGCAGTGGCAAGCGCTTTAGATAATTTTGACTTCAGCGAATACGACTTGGATAGAGTCAACGAAAGATTATCAGAAATTAAAAAATTAAAAACAAAATACGGCACTACTTTTGAAGATATTAATGCGTTTTTAACTAGTGCCCAAGATGAAATTGAACAAATCACACATTTTGATGAACTTGCTGAACAATATTTAAATGACAAAGAAATTATTTCTTCGCAAATTTACAAATTGTATGACAATTTGAATAAGATTAGGAAAGAATGCGCTAACGATTTTGCAAAAAAAATTATTACTGAAATTCGTGAATTAAATATGCAACACGCAGAATTTTCAGTTGATTTTAAACCTTTACCACCGAAGCAAGATTGCGATTGTCTTTCTGTTAATGGTATTGATGAAGTTGAATTTTTGTTTTCGGCAAACCTTGGCGAACCATTAAAACCACTTTCAAAAATCGTTAGTGGTGGTGAAATTAGCCGTTTTATGTTAGCCATTAAATCGCAAACAGCAAAGTTTAATAACGTTTCAACTTTCGTTTTTGACGAAATTGATGCGGGAATTTCTGGCACGACGGCAACTATAGTTGGCGAAAAATTTATTAAACTTTCAAACGATGTTCAAATAATTGCCATTACTCACTTGCCACAAATTGCTTCAATGGGTGATAATAACTTACTTATAAAGAAAACTGAAACGACGGAAAAAACTTTTACTGATATTATTAAACTATCTGATGAAAATAAAATAATTGAAGTTTTGCGTCTTATTGGTGGGACCGAAGATGACACAACGGCAATTCAGCACGCAACAAATTTAATTAGCCACGCAAAAGAACTAAAATCAAAATATTCTAAATAAAAAAGCCTAGCATCGCTAGGCTTTTTTATTTACTGCTTTATTTAAGTAATATTTCACAGCATAATAAATACCGTATATTGCTAACACAATTAAAAATATAGCAGTTGGTGTAATTAGCATCAATGACCATTTTGGTATAATACCGTTTTCAACCAACCCAAGATAGAACGCATCTTTTTCAAGAAAAAACCAATTATATTCGGCATAAATCACATTGCCAAACTTTGCCCACAATGCAATTATTCCTAAACCAACTGCGCTTTTCCATACGTTTTTTATATTCAAAACAACTTTTCCACTAAAAACGTTCATAAGGCCCCAAGCCAACTCTACGCCATGAAAGAACATTGTTTGAACGGCTTGATAACACCAAGGCTCGCCACTTCCGACACTAGCAGGATAAGTTATGTACATTAGTGGACCAACTATTGCTAAAGCCGTTATTGGCTCTAAAAAACGCTCTAATTTTTTATTAAATTGCGCAAAGACAACGATAGGGCAAAGAACCGTGCATAAGTGAAAAGGTAATTTGTCCATATTCAAGCCACCATATACAAAGTCGTGCATAAAAAAGTCACTAATATATGAAATTACCAACGCAATTGCCAAATAGTTCAAAACTTTTTCACGAGTTTCGATAGACCTATTACGAACGAATAAAACAAGAAAAGTTATAGCACACGCTATAATAAGTATCCAAATAATGTGCGAAAGGGAAAACGGGGTGATTTTTATACCCGTATTAAAATGTGATTTTTCAAAAAGAATTAAAAACAATTTTCTCATAAGTTTGCTCCTATTAATAGAATATCATTTTTTTCATAGATAAGCAATTTTTTTAATGCAAATAAATAAAATGAATTTTTTTGCAAATAATTTTATTAATGAACAAGTTTTTTAAGAGATTATTTAGCATATTTTTAATTGTCACAATAATTTTCACCTGTAATATTTCGCAAAAAACAGCCTTTGCTGAAGAATTATATTATTTAGGTGGAAATCTTTGTGGCTTTGATTTAACTTCTGAAGGTGTAACCGTAATTGGGTTGTGTGACGTTATCACAAAGGATAAAATCGTTTCACCTGCAAAAGATGCAGGTATAAAAACCGGTGATTTAATAACAAAAGTGAATAATAACGTAATAAATTCGGACAGTAATATAAACGATTATTTAACAGCAGAACTTTCTTTAATTGAAATTGTTAGAAATGGAAACGTGAAAACCTTCGTTTTATACCCTGCGCTAGATATAAGTGGCGAATATAAACTAGGAGTTTTTATACGTAAAGGCATTTCCGGAATTGGAACGATTAGTTTCATTAAAAACGACGGATCATTTTGCGCTCTTGGGCATGAAGTTTTAAACGAAAACTGCGATCCTGTAAACGTGATAGGTGGTAAAGTTTACGAATGTGGCATTAACAACATTTTAAAAGGAAAAAGGGGAAGCGCTGGAGAGTTACAAGGCTATTTAAAAAGAACTCAACAACTTGGTATTTTAGAAAAATCAAAAATAAGTGGTATTTATGGCAAATTTGACAATTTTAATAACGACAATTATAAAAAAATTGAAATTGCTGATAAAAACGATGTTTCGATCGGTACTGCATATGCCTATTCTTTAGTAAGTGGGAAAGAAGAGTTATATAAAATTTCAATTGTAAAAATTGATAATTCCACGGATAATAAAAACTTTGTAATAAAAATTGAAGATGATAAACTATTAGAATTAACAGGTGGAATTGTTCAAGGGATGAGTGGAACACCTATTATACAAAACAATAAACTAGTCGGTGCTATAACTCACGTGTTTATTAATGACCCAACGCGCGGTTATGGCATCAATATACAAAATATGTTGTAAATATCTAATAATATTCAATATTATTATGTTAGACATAATTAAATAGAAGGAGAAAATTTATGAATAAAAATAAACTATTAGCAATTATTACTATAGTGTTTACGTTTATTATTGCTTTTACGTCAATTAAAACGTCAGTAGGCTTTGCTGAAGAAAAGCATTATAAAAGTAAATCATATTGTTTGATGGATTCAGCAACAGGAGAAATTTTACTTGCAGAAAACGAAACAAAAAGATTACCAATTGCAAGTATGTGTAAAATAATGACTTTAGTTTTATGCTTTGATGAAATTAACAAAGGTAATTTATCACTTGAAGAGACGATAACAGTAAGCGACACAGCATCTTCAATGGGTGGTTCACAAATATTTTTGGAGACAAATGGTACTTACAAAGTAAAAGAATTAATTAAAGGTATCGTGGTAGCATCTGCAAACGACGCTTGTGTAGCAATGGCCGAAACAATTTGTGGATCAGAAAATGAATTTGTTTTAAAAATGAATATTAAAGCAAAAGAATTAGGTATGGAAAATACAAATTTCGTAAATGCAACTGGCTTGCCTAAAGACGGTCAATATTCTTGTGCGATTGACTGTGCGAAGATGTTTAACGAACTAATAAAACATCAGGAATACTTTGAATTTTCAACAATTTGGATGGATACGATTCATCATCCAAAAGATAGAATAACTGAAATTTCAAATACAAACAAACTAATTAAATTTTATCAAGGTTGCGACTCTGGAAAAACTGGTTACACGCAAGAGGCTGGACATTGCTTGACGGCATCTGCAAAAAGAAACGGATTTCGACTTATTGGCGTAGTAATTTCAGCACCAGATGGAAAAACCCGCTTTAACGAAGTATCATCATTATTTAATTATGGTTTTGCGAATTATACTTCAAAAAATATTATTGATTTCGAAAAAATTTTAGATTTTTCTACTGAAGTTAAATGTGGTGTTAAAGATAATATTCAATTAATCCCACAAGAAAACTTTAATTATTTATGCAAAAAAGATCAAAAAATTGCTTTTGAAATAACTTTTACGCCTAACAAAACAATTAAAGCGCCGATAAACAAAGGCGACATAGTTGGCAAATTATCAATATTTAAAGACGGTATTGAAATTAAAACTATAAACGTTCTTGCAAATGAAAGCGTTCACGAAAAAGAATTTTTGCATTATTTGCAAGACCTTGCAGATAGATGGAAAATTTGCGTATAATAAAAAAAATCGCCGTTTGGCGATTTTTTGTTTGAATTATTTTATTGTTCTATATTTTTGCGAATTTTCACAACACTTATAGCATCCCTGCGAATATCTTCAGTAATTGCAGCGTAATGCTTTTTAGTCGTATTTACGTCACGGTGGCCAAGACAATCTGCAACGACGTATATATCGCCAGTTTGTTTGTATAAGTTCGTACCAAACGTACTTCTTAATTTGTGTGGAGTAATATTTTTAAGTGGTGTAGATACCATTGCATATTTTTTTACAAGATTTTCAACTGCGCGTACGCTTATTCTTGAACCTTTTAACGATAAAAACAACGGTTCATCCTTATCTTTTGAAAAATCAAGTCCACGTTGAAGCAACAAATAATCACTTAAAGCGGTTTTAACTTCGTCACCAAAGTATAAAATTGAACGACTTCCACCTTTTCTAGTAACAACAAAACTTTTAGTTTCAAGATTTACGTCGCCAAAATTTAAACCAACTAGTTCAGAAATACGAATTCCAGTACCCAAAAACAAAGTAACTAAAGCAATGTCTCTAATTTTAGTTAACTGATGAAACTTCTTCTGACGCTCAGTCAAGCCGTCACCATTATCAACGATTTCCATAAAATCGGAAACTTCATCAACAGATTCATTAACGTCTAGACGAATAATTTCTTTATCTCTAACTTTAGGAACGCCCACTTTTGACGCAACGTCGGATGGGATTTTATCCCTTGAAAAAAGATATTTAAAAAAAGAACGAACTGTCGAAAGTTTACGCGACTTACCTTGGTCACTACAAGTAAATTCTTTATTGTTAAACTCGTAAAAACTTAAATAACTTAAGAAAAGTTCAATATCCATTGCCGTAAGCATAGATAAGTCTTTAAGTGAAATATCTTTAACTTTTTTATCCGTAAAACACTTTTTTGTTAAAAAATCAAAGAAAATCCTTAAATCATGAGCGTAATTTAGTCTAGTCAATGGCGTAGTTCTAGTTTCAATTGCCGTAAAAAACTCTGCGCAAAAATATGGCAAGTCCGACTTTAACTTTTCAACTTTTTTTATGCAATTTTTAGCCCTTTCGGTAAAATAATTATGACCTTTCTGCATACTAATATTATAGTTCATAAATTGATGATTGTAAAGTCGTCAATTTAAATTTAACAAAAATTTATTTATTTTGGAGTTTTTTATGAAAATTATTTGCGTTAAACCACCAAAACTTATTCGAAAAATATTGCGACTTTTTGTTAAAAATCCTAAAACTTAAAAAAGACCACAATAGTGGTCTTTTTTATTATTGTTTAACAACCTTAAAAAGATTGCTTGATACAAAAAAGCATCTAATAACAAAATAAACAAATGAGTTAGCGTAAATTATTGCAGGAATAACAACCGATTTTACCAAATTTGCTTTAACGCTTAAATCAATACCTGCTAAAAATACAACTGCAACGTTCAAAAGCGCAAGATCAAAAATAATAATCAACGCCGTTAATAAAATGTTCTTAACTGATAAATATCTATAAATAACTTTCTTTGGATTATTAACGGCTCTAAACACCATTACAGCGGGGAATATTGCAAACACAGGTAATGTAATTAAAAACCATTTTGACAAAACGTCTTTATATACGAGTTTTAACAATAAAAACTCAAGGGCTATTAAAACAAACACCATTAACGACGAAAATGCAGTTACTGAATATATTTTTAATCCTGCATTAGCGATAGTCACAGATTTTCTAGAAACACGAACTTTGATATCTTCTTTTCTACAATCGTCAATTAAGTCGGAAAAATCAGTATTTCCACTTTTTGCAGAGTTAGTTTTATTGATTTCAGAAAAAAATTCCGCTTGTTTATCATCAATCTTATCGATATTTTGATTTATTATCGCTGGATTTTGAGATAAACTTTCATTATCTTCAACCTTTTTGGTCTTTTGTTCTTGTGAAGATTTAATAAGTCCGTTTAAAATTGTCCTAAAATTAATTTCGTGAGTGTAACTTTCGTCGTTTTTAACCGTGTCTTTTACTTCTTTTTCAACGACAACTTCTTTTTCTACAATTTTTTCAACAGGTTTTTCTACAATTACGTCACGGTAAACGATTTTCTCAACAGGTTTTTCTACAATTACGTCACGATAAACGACTTTTTCAGTAGAATTTTCGTTATTTTCGTCAGAAGCGTCAACTAATGTATTAATTATTGCGCGAGAAAAGGTCCAATCATTAAGATTACGGGTCATCAAAGCGTGACCTTTTTCAGTTAAATGAAAAAACCTACGACGACCACCTTCGGGGGAGTCTTGCCAATAAGCAGTAATGTACTTTTCATTTTCAAGTCTTTTAAGCGAACTGTATAAAGTTGCTTGCTTAAGTTCATACTTACCGTCAGATTTTTCCGATATTTCATCAATAATTTCTTGCGAATTTTTATCCGTTTCTGATATTGTTCTTAAAATAATCGTATCAATATGACCACGGATTAAATCACTGCTAATTGAATTTTCCATAAAAACTCCCAAAATCCTTATCTTATTTACAGTATAATACAAAAAATGATAAAAGTCAATATTTTTTGTATTTAAATTGTAATTATGTCTGACATAAATTATTTAGAAAAACAATAGTAAAATACTAGTGTTTTTAGATTTCTAAATGGCTTGATTTTATAAAACAGTCACATCCAAAATAAGCCAATTTTAGTAAAATTTCAAAAAATAGTCGATATAATATGAATAAAAAATTGAAAATCAATAAAACAATTGTAAATTAAAAAAAATCGTTTGAATATGACTAATTTATTTTAATATAATGTTATTACGGCATATTTATGCGTAAAAGACGCATTTTACGCATAAATATATATGTGTTAATTTAATACCCTAATTTGTAATTTTTAACTAAACGTTTCTAAAAAAGTCCATAACTGCCTTTTTATCAGGTGCTTTAAATACTGCATTTCCCGCTACTAAAATATTTGCGCCAGCATCTTTTGCAAATTTAACTGTTTCAAGATTAATACCACCGTCAATTTCGATATCCAAAGCCTTATTATTTTTTGATGCAAAATTAGCAATTTTTTCAACACTCTTTAACACTTCAGGTATAAACTTCTGCCCACCAAAGCCCGGATAAACGCTCATAACTAGAACCATGTCACATAAATCAATTACGTCAAAAATGCTTTCAGCCGAAGTATTTGGATTTATAACTGCACCACAATTTTTTCCAAAAGATTTAATAAGTTTTAAATTTTCCGCCAACTTTTCCCCACACGCTTCTTTATGTATAGTTATCATATCAGCGCCTGCTATTGCAAATTTTTCAATAAAATTTTCAGGATTGACAATCATTAAGTGCGTATCAAAGACTTTGTCTGTGTATTTTCTCATATCAGCAACAAACTTTGGGCCAAAAGTAATATTTGGTACAAAAACGCCATCCATAACGTCAATATGAATTAAATCAGCACCTTCTCTATCAATGTTAACGAGTTCTTGTCCAATTTTTGAAAAATCTGCTGATAAAATTGATGGAGCAACTTTAATTTTGTTCATCATCTTCTCCTTTATCTAAATATTTTCGTCTTAACTGACCACAAGCCCCTTCAATATCAGCGCCCATTTGCCTACGCAAAGTTGCTGATAAACCACCTTTTGTTAAAAATCCCATAAATTTATAGGCATCTTTTTCGGAAACGGCTTGCAAATCATTTTCCTTAACTGTATTTAATCGAATTAAATTAACGTGGCAAGGTCTACCCTTTAATAATTTAATAAGTTCATCAGCGTGACGCTTAGAATTATTATTGCCGTTTATTAAAACGTACTCAAAGATATACCTCCTGCTCGTTTGTTCAAAATAATAAGCACACCCGTCAAGAATTTGCTTAATGGTATACTTATTTGCGACGGGCATTATCTTTTTTCGTTCGTCGTCAAAAGGTGAATGAAGAGAAATGGTTAAATTTATAGGCAAATTTTCATTTGCTAAGTCGTATATTTTAGGAACTAACCCACAAGTTGATAAACTAACGTTACGAAGGCTAATGTTTATACCGTTTTCACTAGATAGACGCCTTAAAAAATTGGTTACGTTGTCGTAATTATCAAGTGGCTCCCCACTGCCCATAAGCACGACGTTGGTAACTGCCCTCTTATCCCCCAAACCACCACCAAGCATGGCGTTTACAGCCAAAATTTGCCCTAAAATCTCACCTGATGACAAATTCCTAACAAGCCCATTAAGCCCTGACGCACAAAAGGCACAGCGCATTCTACAGCCAACTTGCGTTGAAACGCATTGAGTATAGCCGTATTTATATTTCATTAAAACGCCCTCAATTATATTGCCGTCAAAAAGTTTAAATAAGAACTTTTTGGTACCATCTTCAGAAGAGAGTGTTTCAATAATTTCTACCGAAGTATCAACGATGCCGCTTTTGAGCAGTTTCTCTTTTAAACTTTTAGGGATATTCGTCATTTGTTCATACTTTTTATATGAGTGACTGGCTAAAAAAAGTTGCTTAGCACGAAACGACGGTTCACCTAATTCTTTCAATAAATTATTAAGTTGTACTAAATCGAAGTCTGCTAAAAACATAATTTTAATTTGCTCTAACTAGTTTTGCGACGAAAAATCCGCCACCTGAAATATGTGGTAAAAATTGCAAACCTTTTCCGTCATAAACACCTTGTAATTTACTAACTATTTCATCTTGATAAAAGTTTTTATTCTCACTTAAAAATTTATCAATTATCTTTTGATTTTCATCTTTAAAAATTGAACAGGTTGAATAATATAAGTATCCACCTTTTTTGACGTATTTTGAAGATGATTTTAATATGGAAAGTTGGATTTTATTAAGTTCTTCAATAGAAATTTCTTCCCTATTAAGTTTAATATCAGGGTTATCCGTCAAAACACCAAAACCACTGCAAGGAACGTCACATAGACAAGCATCGTATTTATCAATAAACTCGTCAATAACCGTGGTAGAATCGTGCTGTATTGCCGTAACGTTATTAACATGCATACGAGTTGCGTATTGTTTAATTAATTCAACTCTATGTGGATGTAATTCTAGTGCCGTTACTTGTGAAAACTTGCGCGATAAATTAACGCTCTTTCCACCTGGTGCTGAACATACGTCAATAAGGCTTCCACCTGATAAAATTAAATCACAAATTGCATAAGAGCCGATATTTTGAAAAGTATATTCACCTTTATCAAACCCGTCGTTTCTTACAAAATTTTTAACAGCAAATAATTTTTCAAAAACTGTTTTTGAATAATCAATTTTCAAAGCCTTAAAGTAATTTTCACCATTTTCGCCCCAAAAAGCCACGTAAGTCGTATCGTCTTCGTGCGACATAATCTTTTCTGTGACATCTAATCCGTAATCTTTAATAAGTCTTTTTACGGCAAATTCAGGATAAGAATATTTGACTGATAAATATTCAATAGTAGATTGTGGTAAATCAATCTTCGTCGTTGCAAACTTACGCAAAACGGCGTTAACAAAACCACTCATACCACCTTTGCCAAGTTTTTTAGTTAGTTCCACAGCGCTATCTATAACCGCGTATGGCGCTTTTTTTAAGTACGATATCGAATACATGGAAATTTTCAAAAGCGTCCTAATCACTAACTTTGGATTTTTTGATGATAATTTTTTAATATAATACGAAAGTTCAATATCTTTATCGAGTACGCCATAGACAGTTTTTACAGTCGCTGAACGATATTTTTCTTCAATCGGAGTGCTAGAGATAGCCTGTTTAATAAAAGTTTTTTCACTATAAACTTTATTTAAAATAAGATAGGCGTCGTAAAAATAATCAATCATTTAAAACCGAACCTTCCGTGATATTAAAACCACGCAAAAAATCGGCGATAGCAAGCCGTTTTCCACCTGCACGTTGAACCTCTAAAACTTTAATAGCACCTGTTTGACAAGCAATTATAAGACCATTTTTGGGGTTTGCATCAATTACTGTACCACAAACTAAAGTATAATCTAATAAAACTTCTGTTTTGAAGACTTTAATTACTTCGCCTCCAAAAGTAAAATAAGCGACTGGCCAAGGATTTAACCCTCTAACAAAATCGTGAACTTGTTGCGCCGTTAAAGAAAAATCAATTTTAGCCATTTCTTTACTTAGCATTTTAGTATAAGTTGCTTTTGAGTGATCTTGTTTTATAGGCACAATTTGACCTTTTTTAAACAAATCAATTGCTTTAACTATCGCCTCAGCGCCCAATATTGACAAACGGTCAAATAACTCGCCTGCATTTTCGTTAGGGATAATAGAAATTTTTTCTTGCAACAAAATATCGCCCGTATCTACGCCGATATCCGTCAACATAATAGTTATGCCCGTTTCTTTATGACCACGAATAAGCGACCATTGTATAGGGCTTGAGCCCCTTAATTCAGGCAATAGCGACGCGTGAATATTTAGGGTGCCATATTTTGGTATATCTAATACTTCTTGCGAAAGTATTTGACCATATGCACAAGTAACCATAAGGTCTGGTGATAGCGCTTTTAAATCTTCAACGCCGTCTCGTCTTATTTTATCAAATTGTAAAACTTTTAACCCGAGTTCAATAGCCGTCTGTTTAACTGCGCAAGGCGTTAAAATTTGCTTTCTACCCACAGGCTTGTCCGGTTGCGTTACAACAGCAACTATTTCATGTCCCGCGTCAACTAAATACTTTAACGGCAAAACAGCAAAGTCGGGAGTACCTAAAAAAACTATTTTCATTTATTCTACCTGCATATCGGTTGCTTTGTCAATGTATAAAACACCTTCAAGATGGTCGTATTCGTGTTGTATTGCGCGCGCAAAAAAACCACTTGCTTTAAAACGGAAAGTATCCCCGTTACGGTCTTCAGCAAGCAAATCAACGTTCATAAATCTTTGCACCTTACCAAACTTGCCTTTTACTGACAAACAGCCTTCGTCACCAACTTGCGTACCTTTTTGTTTGACAAATCGTGGATTAATAAATTCATATAAATTATCGTCAAGATAGATTATAAAAACACGCTTAAGAACACCCACTTGTGGCGCAGCAAGTCCAACGCCTTGAGCCTCCTTAAGAGTGTCAGCCATATCGTCTAATAAAATATGCAATTTTTCATCAAATTCGCTTACTTCAATTGATTTTTTTCTTAATACTTCGTCGCCAACTTGAACGATATTTCTAATAGCCATATTTTCACCTTAATTTAAATTATTTGGATTAACTTCAACAAATACACCAACTTCTTTTTTGTCGTGCTTTATTGAAATTTCATAAATTTTATTTATTAACTGTTCAGACTTTGACGAAATCCTCATGATAACTTGATATCTGAACTTGTTCTGTATTCTTTTAAGAGGTGCTTTCATACACGCTAAAAACCTAAATAACGACGGCGACTGATCACGCAATGCCGAAATTTCATTATAAACCTCTTTTGTTGTTAAAATTGCGTCATCTTCGTTTTGCGAACTTATTACAACTCTAATTATATCGGTGAACGGTGGAAATCCCGTAGCCTTTCTAACGGAAATTTCGTGCTCATACATCTTTATATAGTTATATCTAACTGCCTGTCTTAATATAAAGTTTTCTGGCGTATAAGTTTGCAAAACTACTTTACCAGGCAAATCCGAACGACCACTTCTTCCTGCAACTTGAGTTATCAACTGAAAGGTTCTTTCACCACTTCTAAAATCCGAAAAATGCAAACTCATATCCGCATCAAGTATTCCTACTAAAGTAACTTTAGGAAAGTCGTGCCCTTTAGCAATCATTTGAGTACCAACTAAAATGTCTGCCTTTCTTTCGGAAAACTCTTTTAATATCTTAAAATGCCCTTCTTTAGTACTCGTCGTATCTCTATCCATACGCAAAATGCGAGCGCTTGGATACATTTTTTGAAGTTCATATACAATTTTTTCAGTACCCGTGCCACTGTGCTTTAGAAACTTACTGCCACAGTTAACACAAGCGGAAATCATCTTATATTTCGCGCCACAGTAGTGGCATAAAAGAGATTCATCTTCACTATGATAAGTAAGCGAAACGTCACAATCGTCACATTTATGAACGTGTCCACACTCCGTACAAATTACGCTTTTCGAATACCCTCTTTGATTTAAAAACAATATCGCCTGATTGCCATTTTTTAAACAATTAGTGAGTTCGTCTTTCAAGTGAGATGAAAACATCGTATTATTGCCACGGCGAACTTCCGTCTTCATATCGGCAATAATAACTTCAGGCAATGGAAATTTATTTATACGCTCGGGCATTTCTATTAAATTGTAATCGCCATTTTTTGCTAATAGATAAGTTTCAACAGACGGCGTTGCGCTACCTAAAACAATTTTTGCATTAGAATAGTTTGCCCTAAAAGTAGCAACTTCTAATGTTTTATATCGTGGGGATTGCTCACTTACATAACTAGAATCGTGTTCTTCATCAATAATAATAAGTCCAAGATTTTGCATTGGTGCAAATATAGCGCTACGAGCGCCTATTACTATTTTTGCTTCACCGTTCCTAATTCTCCACCACTCATCAAATCTCTCCCCCGCAGAAAGACCACTATGTAAAATGGCAGCATTATCTCCAAAACGCCCCCTCAATTGCTTTAACATTTGTGGCGTTAGCGATATTTCCGGCACCAACATAACGGCAGTTTTGCCCTGTGATATAGTGTCGTTTATAAGATTAAGATAAACTTCCGTCTTACCACTACCGGTTACACCGTGTATTAAAGAAATTCTCTTATTCGTCTCCTTAATGGAATGGACGGCGAGTTTTTGCGCGTCTGTTAAGTCGTGTTCGTTTTGTTTACCGTCGAGTGCATCGTACGGTGAACGGTTTTCTTTTTGTTTTACGACTTTTGCATAACCTTTATCGACAATTGCTTTTATCGCAGAATTCCCGAATTCAGCGTTAGCAATAGCAAGTTTAACTATTTGATGTTCTTTCAAAAACTCAAGCGCTCGTCGTTGCTGTTTTGCTGAATTTTTTAACGAAGAAATTGCATCGTCAACACAATTTTTATCAATTACTAACTCTAAATAAGAAATAAACAATTCCTTAACTTTACCAAGTCTCATTTCGCTAGGCAAAAACAGCCTTAAAGCCGATGCCATCGTAACAAAATACTTATCTTTTATATACTTAACGAGCGAAAGATTTTCTTCTGTTAACGCAGGAACTTCGTCCAAAAGCGATATAATAGGCTTAATTTTTGAGACGGGATATTCGCTAACTTCTTTAATTGATATTACTATACCACAAAGTTTTTTAGTACCAAAAGGCACGACGACACGGCTACCTGCAACTATTTTGTCGTCGTTAAAAGAATACTCAAATATTTTATCAACTTCACTTGAAGTAATATCAACTATTACGTCTGCAAACATCTTTAAAAAATTTATGTTCATTAGAGTGACCTAATGAACATATAAAAATTAGTCGCTTACAGAGATAACTTTGCCGTCAAAAATTTCATCAGCGGCGGTAGAAAGCGGTTTTTTATTGCTAACAGGAACAATCACGTCAACTTTTTGTTCTTGTTCAAAAATTTGTCTTGCTCTTTTAGCAGCAACAACGCAAAGCGCGTATTTTGAGCCAACTTTTTCAACCAACTTATCTGTTTCTGGTTCTTGTATCATAATAAATCTCCTTACTTGGTTTTTTCCTTTTTAATTATTTCACACAAATCATCAACTGCTTTATCCAAATTATCGTTAACAACCGTGTAATCGTACAATGTTTGTTTTTCCAATTCGTATTCTACTCGCGAAATTCTATTCGCGATTTTTTCAGCGCTTTCGGTGCCACGACCTTCTAAACGCTTTTTTAGTTCTTCAATAGACGGTGGCGCAATCATTATCAAAACGGCATCCGGAAATGATTTTTTAACCTCTAATCCACCATTAACGTCGATTTCAAGCATAACGTCGTTTGTTTTAAGTTTGTCCATTACAAAATCTTTCGGAGTGCCGTAATAGTTTCCAAAATGTTCGGAATACTCCAAAAACGCGTTGTTTTTTATCTTATTTTCAAAATTATCTTTTGAAATAAAGAAATAACTTACTCCGTCTTTTTCGCCATTTCTTGGCTGACGCGTCGTGCAAGAAATGCTTAACGCCATATTCAATTTTTTAGTTAAAATATTAGCAATTGTTCCCTTGCCAACGCCGGATGGTCCCGACATAACAACCAAAACGTTTCTCATTATTCTAAATTTTGAACCTGTTCTCTAATTTTTTCAATTTCATTTTTAAGCGCTAACCCGTAATTTGTAACACTTATATCGTTTGATTTTGAGCAAATCGTATTTGCTTCACGATTAAACTCTTGAATAAGAAAATCAAGTTTTTTACCTGCGCCGTCTTGTTTAATAATTTCGTAGAATTGAGCAATGTGAGACGTTAATCTAGTAAGTTCTTCGTCAATATTTGATTTATCAGTAAAGAAAGCAACTTCATTTAAAAGCCTTGATTCATCGTAATCAACTCCATCAAGCGCTGTTTTTATGCGTTCACAAAGTTTGAGTTTATATTCTTCAGCGACCATAGGCGCGCGTTCTTTAATTTTTTCAACGGTACTGCTAATAGTTATCATCCTAGACTTTAAGTCTTCAACCAACTTTTCGCCTTCTGTTTGACGCATTTCATTAAGAGCATCGCACGCTTTTAAAGTTAATTCTTCAATTAAAGGCTTAAGGTCAGCGTAATCGCTATCTTCTTCAGACGCCGTAACTACTTCAGGCGCGGTCATCAATTTTGTTACAGTATAATCGTTAGTAATGCCAAGTGTTTCAGCAATTTCACAAGAGGCTTTGTAATACGCCTTTGCTAACGATGAGTTAACGTTTAATGAAATTTCTCTTTCATTTTTGTCGGAAAAATTCACAAACACGTCAACCCTACCACGCGATAACTTACTTTTTATGGCATTGCGAATAGCATCTTCAAACGCTATAAACACTTTAGGTAGTTTTACCGTTACGTCAAGATTTCTATTATTTACTGTTCTAATTTCAATTTTAAGGTCAAGTCCGTTATCTTTATATTCGGACTTACCATACCCAGTCATACTGTACATTGTGACAAAATTCCTTATAATATTATTACTTATTTTAACATACTATAAAATAAAAGACAAGTTTTTGCAAGAAGTTTTACTTCTTGTCATTAATAATTTCATAAAAATCTTCTTCTGAAATAATTTTTATGCCTAGTGCTTTTGCTTTATCAAGTTTATTACCCGCATTTTCGCCAGCCAAAACTATCGTCGTGTTTTTAGAAACGGACGACACTACTTCACCACCAAGAGATTTAATAATTTTTGTAGCATCATCTCTTTTAATCGTGAGAGAACCTGTTAATACGACCTTTTCACCACTAAAAACACCCTCTCCAACGCTATTTTGATGCGAAATATCAACACCGAGTGATAAAAGTTCATTAATCTCATTTAAGTTTTCTTCAATGTCAAAATATTCAGCAACGCCTTTTGCCATAATTTCGCCAAACTCTTCAATACTGATTAAATCATCAAAAGTTGCGTTTTTCAAATTTTCAATGTTTACAAATTTATCCGCTAAATCCGACGCGGTTTTTTTACCGATATTATCAATGCCTAGTGCATAAATAAACTTGGAAAATTCTATCCTCTTTGATTTTTCAATAGAATTCAATAAATTTTCAGTTTTTTGTTTTTTAAAACCATCAAGTCTAATTAAATCTTCGTATTTAAGTTTGAATAAGTCTGAAAACTTATTTATGCCTAAATCGTCGTAAAGTTGTCCCGCCGTCATCTCTGAAAATCCTTCAATATCAAAACCATTTTTAGATGCAAAGTTCGCAAGTTTTGAAACAATCCTTGGACGACAATTTTGGTTTGGACAAATTAAATTCGCACCGATTTCTTCAAGTCCTGTCCCACAATACGGGCAAACAGTAGGTTTTTCAACGTCAACACTCGTTATATAATCTTCGGTCACCCCTAAAATTTCAGGAATAACGTCGTTACTACGGCGCACTAGCACCCTTGAATTTATCTTGATTTTTTTTCTTAAAATATCACCATAGTTATTAAGCGTTGCTTTTTTTACAGTAACACCACCTATATCAACGGGATCTAAA
The DNA here is from genome assembly GCA_045655805.1 of Christensenellaceae bacterium. GTDB lineage: Bacteria > Bacillota > Clostridia > Christensenellales > Borkfalkiaceae > UBA11475. The sequence continues at coordinate 339,530 of JAZOPZ010000013.1, read as the reverse complement.
ATTGCTAATGGCGTCAATTTACCTGTCCTACCAACTTGCCACTCAACTCCTTGCAAAATAGTTGTAATTTCTTCTGCAGGGAATTTATACGCAATAGCCCATCTAGGAAATTTATCAGTATAGCCAAGTTCGTCCCGCACGCCAACATTATCAATTTTAATAACTGCGCCGTCAGTTAAAACATCTACATTTCTTCTATTTGTTTTAATATCGTTTATTACTGACATAACTTCCATTATCGTTTTTGCTTTTTCAAAAAACGGATACACCTTAAAACCGTTCTTTTTTAAAAACTCAACGTGTGCCGATTGTGTCGGAAGTATAAAGTCAGACGAATAATTTACGTTGTAAAATAAAATTTCAGGCTTTCTTGATTCCGTTATTTTTGGATCAAGGTTTCTAATAGCGCCAGCAACAGCGTTTCGAGCGTTCTTTAGTGGCTCTTTAGCCGTTTGGTTATATTTATCCAAAACTGACAATCTAATAACCGCCTCTCCCTGCACTTCAATAGTTCCCTTGCAATCAATAGCAAGTGGAAAACTTTTAATTGTTAAAACTTGCGCAGTAACGTCTTCTCCTTCCACACCATTACCACGCGTAGTTGCTCTAACGAATTTTCCATCCTCATAAGTTAAACAAATCGTTAAACCATCAAATTTGTATTCAACTGTATATTCTATTTCTGAATTAGTTAATTTTTTTATACGATTTTCAAAAGCGAACATTTCTTCTTCGGAAGTCGCTTTGTCAAGGCTATACAATTTTTGCACGTGCTTATGTTTAGAAAAAGCACTAATCGGTTCACCACCAACTCTTCTAGTTGGTGAATTAAACAAAACCGTGTCGGTTTTTTCTTCTAATGCACGCAATTCATCGTACAATTTATCGTATTCACCGTCGGAAACAGTTGGATTATCTAAAACGTAGTATTCGTAAGCGTACTTATTGAGTAGCTCAACTAGTTCTTTCATTCTATCCATTATAAATCTCCATTGGCGTAAATTTTACAGCAAGTTTTTTAACGCCAAAATCTTTAAATACAACTTCAGCAACGGTTGATGCACCTGCGCCAGTCACCGAAAGTATAGTACCTATCCCAAATTTAACATGATGCACTTTTACACCCACTTTATACTTGGAATAATCAAGGCTTTTTTGTTTTTCAAGATCTCGCATATTCTTTTCAATCTTTGATTTTGCAAAAGATGAACTATACCCCATACCTGAAGTAACAGGCGTGTCGTCAAATGGCATATACGAACGTCTTTCACTAATATCAATCGTTGGTTTTTGCCTTTCCTTAATTACGCCACAATCTTTTAGATATCTTGATGGTGACGAAATTTTTCTTTCTCCATGCAAATATCTTGACGCAGCCTTTGTTAAATACAAATGCTTTTCCGCTCTAGTTATTGATACGTACATTAATCGCCTTTCTTCAGGCTCCGTATCGTCGTTTAACGACCGAGAAATAGGAAAAATCCCCTCCTCAAGGCCACAAACGAACACACACTTAAACTCCAATCCCTTCACAGCGTGTACGGTAGCCAATGCAACGGCATTGTCACCGTAGATATCATCGGTGTCGCTACTTAAAGTAATCGAGTTTACAAAATCAGCAAGCGTAGCCTCGTCATTGTCCTTTCTAAACTCAATCGCAGAGTTAACAAATTCATCAATATTCATCAAGCGATTTTGATTTTCCTCATCATCTTCTGCGTACATACTTTTGATATTACTATCGTCAAGCACTACTTTAATAAAGTCGTCAAAACGCATTTCGTTAACCTTTTCTTGTAACGAATATATAAGCGTTCTAAACGCCGTAAGTTTTGACTTTGCACCGTTATTTAAGTCTGTGATAAATTCAAGACGTCCAATTGATTCCAAAAGAGATAAAGAATTTTCTGCCGAATAACTCAAAAGAGTATTTATGGTCTTTTCGCCTATGCCTCGCTTTGGACAATTTATTATACGTAATAACGACTCGTCATCTTTTGGATTATTAATTAACTTCAAATAACCGAGAACGTCTTTTACTTCTTTACGCTCGTAGAATCTAAAACCACCAAAGACTTTATATGGTAAACCATATTTCAAAAATTCTTGCTCAAAACCACGAGAAAGTGCATTTAATCGCATTAAAACTGCAAAATCGCGATATTCGTAGTTATACGCGCCCATTAGTGTTTTTATCTGTAACGCCACGTACCCTGCTTCTGAACGCTCGTCAATCGCATCGTAATAAGTAATATCTGAACCATCCTCATTTTCCGTCCATAAAACTTTAGGTCGGCGCAATTCGTTCTTTTCAATAACCTTATTTGCAAGATTTAATATTTTTTTGGTGGAACGATAATTTCTTTCAAGTTTATAAATTTTAGTTCCTCTAAAAATTTTGTCAAAATCCAAAATGTTTTCAATTTCGGCACCACGCCAACCGTAAATACTTTGGTCGTCGTCACCTACTACGAATAAATTGCCGTGCGCACGTGCAAGAAGTTTTACAATTAAAAATTGTACTCTATTAGTATCTTGAAATTCGTCCACGTGAATATACTTAAATTTTCTAGAATAATACTCTGCAATTTCAGGATAATCAATAAAGATTTTAACAGTTTTAACTAATAAATCATCAAAATCAAGTGCATTAGAGCGAAATAAAGTGTCTTCATATTGCGTCATAATTTCGCAAAAAATCTTAATATTTGGGTTGCCAATATTATTTTTTGCAAATTCTTGAGGAGTTTGATAACTATTTTTTGCAGAAGATATATATATTTTTGCCGTCTTAACGTATTTATCTGCCTCAAGCCCCATTGATTGACAAATACGTTTTAAAACTTTATCCTTATCGGAATCATCGTAAATAGAAAAATCTTTATTGTATCCAAGTTTATCAATTGAACTACGTAAAATTTTAACGCACATACTGTGTATCGTGCTACACCACATATAATCAACGCCGTCAACGATACTTGATAAACGCTCTTTCATTTCGTTTGCCGCTTTATTAGTGAATGTAATTGCCAAAATTTCACTAGCGCGTACATCTTTTTCTAACATCAAATATGCAATGCGGCTAGTTAAAACACGTGTTTTACCACTACCGGCACCTGCTATAACTAAAACATACCCGTCAGTATCCAAAACGGGTTTCAATTGCGATTCATTTAGTTTTGATAATAATTCTACAACTTTTTTATCCATAATGAAATTATACCATAGGTATAAATTTTTTTCAATATTTTAGGTGGCGTTTTGTTATTATTTAAAATAAAAAAAGAGACAAATGTCTCTTTTTTATTTAAGTTTTTGTTGTTTTTTCCAAACTTTCATCACAAGTGAATGAGGCAATATTTTAACAAGCATTGCTTGCGCTCTCGCCTTAAAGCCATATTTAGAAACGTCTTTACCTTTCTTTATATCTTTATATGCGCGTTTCACAATATCTTTCGGATCATACATTGCAATATACTTTTTAACAACAGGTTCTTTAGTTGTAACTGCTCGGTCAAAAAATGCAGTTTTGGTCCAAAATGGACATACAGCCATGACAGAAATGCCACGTTCTTTTAATTCGCCGTTTAGCGCACGTGAAAAATATAACACAAACGCCTTACTTGCAGCGTAAACGTTAATATAAGGAATAGGTTGAAAAGCCGCAACCGATGCAATATTTATGATTTTTGAACCTTTTTGCATAAAAGGTAAACAAGTCAAACAAGTACCCATCAAACCTTTACAGTTTAAGTCAACCATATTCATATTTTCCGATAACGGATAATTTTCTGTTGCATCAAACTTGCCAAAACCACTACAATTAATCAAAATTGAAACATTTACAAGTTCTTCTTCTAAAAATTTTTTTAAATCATTTATAGAACTTTCCTTTGACAAATCTAATGGTAGTGGTTTAACAGGAAGCGTTATTTCTGCCTTTAGTTCATTAAGTTTGTTTTCATTTCTAGCAATAGCCCAAATTTCATCAACTGAAAAGTGTTCATTTAACTTTAAAGCAAATTCCTTACCAATTCCACTTGATGCACCCGTTATTATAGCAATATTTTTCATTTAATCACCTATTATGTTTGAAATAATTTATTTTAATTTAATCAGTATTTTTCTTGTATTTTTTCATAATAGCACGAGCAACTGATATTCCGTCTAAAGCACTACTCATTATACCACCAGCATAGCCGACTTCCCCCGAAGGATAAAGATTTTCTACCGTTAAAGAAGAATAATTTTCTCCCCTAATTATTCTAACAGGAGAAGACGTTCTAGTTTCAATTGCTGTTAGTACAGCGTCTTTATCAGCAAAGCCATTTAGCCTTTTCTCCATATCCAAAAAAGCCATTTTAATAGGCGTTGATAAGTATTGTGGCAACAACTCATTTAAGTCAACAAATTTAACACCAAGTGGATAAGTTGGTTTTACCCTACCAAACGTTTTACTAGGTCTTCCTTCGATAAAGTCTCCTAAAAGTTGACAAGGCGCCGAATAATCACTTCCACCAAGTAAAAACGCACGTTTTTCTAAATCTTCAACAAAATCTATTCCTGACAAAACGTGCTCACCGTAGTCTTCTTTTTTGACTTGAACAACTACTGCGCTGTTTGCATTTTTTCCTTCACGCAAATAATTACTCATACCATTAGTCACAACTGCACCGTTGTTACTCGTCGCAGGCATAACAAACCCACCTGGGCACATACAAAAAGTAAAAACACCCCTTTCTCCAACAGAAGAAGTAAGTTTATAATCAGCAACAGGTAACCTTTTGTCATAATTTTTACCGTACTGCGCCTCATTGATACTTGCCTGCAAATGCTCTACCCTAAAGCCGATTGCCATATCTTTCTTTTCCATTGACAGTCCTTTATCAAAAAGCATTTTATAAGTATCACGGGCAGAGTGTCCAATGGCAACGACTAATTCAGCAACGGAAACAACCGTTTTTTTGCCTTTTTTAGTATAAACAACATTAATTACTTTGTTGTCTTCAATCGTTAAATCGTCAAAGCAAGCGTCAAAAACAAATTCTCCACCTAATGAGATGATTTCTTCACGAATATTTTTAACAACAATCGGTAAAACGTCGCTCCCAATGTGTGGTTTATTAAGATAAGTTACGTCTTCATTTGCTCCGTGTTTGAAAAATTCGTCCAAAACAAAGGCCTTATCGAGCGATTTTACTCCAGTATTTAATTTACCGTCGGAAAAAGTTCCTGCACCACCTTCGCCAAATTGAATATTACACTCGGTATTTAACACCCTAGTTTTTATAAATTTATCAATTTCAGCCTTACGATCATCAACAGAACTACCTCGTTCAATAACCAACGGCTTAAATCCTTGTCTCGCAAGAATTAACGAACAAAATAAACCTGCAGGACCACTTCCAACAACTACTACAGTTTCTTGAGGATAATTATAACTATCCGTTTTTTGTTCGCAATTTTTTGGCGAAGAAAAAGCAAATTCAACCGAACAAACGTAATGAATATCGTTCTTTTTTCTAGCGTCAAGCGACTTTTTTAATATTTTAAAATATTTAATTTTTTCAACAGAAACGTTTGCTTTTTTACAACATTTTTGTAACAAAACGTCGTTATCTTCACCTATGTTTAATCTAATATTATTAAGGGTTATCATAAATTTTCTAATTCATCAAGCCAAATTTTAGCGTGGGCATCACTCGGCATACGCCAATCTCCACGTGGAGACAACGCAACGCTACCTATCTTTACCCCATCGGGAACACACGAACGTTTAAATTGTTGCGTAAAAAATCTTCTAACAAAAGTTTTGAGCCATTTTAATATAACATCATCCGAAAAATCCGTCTCAAACACATATTTTGCAATACGATAAATCTTTTTTGGAGAATAACCCATTCGAACAAATGCGTGCAAAAAGAAGTCGTGCAAAACGTACGGACCTACAATTTCTTCTGTCTTTTGAGAAATTTCACCATCAACAGCAGGCAAAAGTTCAGGGCTCACCGGCGTATCAAGTATATCAAACAATACGGCTTTCAATTTTGGTTTAGAATTTATAGCAAAATGTCTTACGAGATATTTAACCAGTGTTTTTGGCACGGAAGAATTAACTCCATACATTGACATATGATCACCGTTGTAAGTAGCCCAACCAAGCGCTAATTCCGATAAATCCCCCGTTCCAAGCACAAAACCATTGGTCATATTTGCGATATCCATAATGACTTGAGTGCGTTCACGCGCTTGAGCATTTTCAAAAGTAACGTCATATAAATCAAGTGGATGTTTTATATCCTTTAAATGTCTGGTAACAGCCTTTGAAATATCAATCTTTTTAAGCGTAACTCCCAAACATTTTGCAAGAGCAATGGTATTGGTTAAAGTTCTTGAAGTTGTACCAAAACACGGCATTGTGACGCCAATAATATCTTTAACGTCACGACCTAGCGCAATCATTGATTTATGTGCGACAAGTAACGCCAGAGTCGAATCAAGACCACCAGAAAGTCCAATAACAACACTTTTTGCGTTTGTGTGAGAAATTCTAGTTTTCAATCCCTCAACTTGCATATTTATTATGTCAACAGCACGCTCACCAAGTGTTTTAGCATCAGTCGGCACAAACGGTGTTTTTGAATACTGTCTTGATAATTCAGTTTCCGAAATTTTCATATCAAACGAAATAGTATAAATATTTGTTTTTTCGACACAAACCGATTTAAAAATTTTTGCTCGCTCAACCTGTAAAAAATCAACGTCAATTTCCGTCGTTATAAGTGAATTATTAAATATTTCACTTTCTACTAAAATCTTACCATTTTCAACAATAAGATTATGCCCAGCGTACACGCAATCCGTCGTACTTTCACCACTGCCAGCACTTGCTCGAATAAATCCACAAACATTTTTTGCAGATTCCGCCATTATAGCGTTACGACGATAATCTTTTGAACCAATCACTTCGGAACTTGCGCCGATATTAACAACAATCGTTGCTCCATTGATTGCTTTATCAATAATATTATTTTTTGGTGAAGAATACACATCACCAACCTCAACAGTAAAAGAAAAATCATTAAAATTGCTATTTTTGAAAATCAAATTACTTCCAAAAGGAATTTTTTTACCAAAAAGGTCTACAAATGAACCTTCAAAAGTTGGAACGGCGAACCATCTAGAATCACTATTTTCCTTAAAATTCGCTAAATACATTTTTGGAACTATACCCAACACCTCACCTTTGTATACAACGAAAGCGCAGTCATATAATAAGGCATCCTTTTCAAAAGGCGCACCAAAAACAAAAATCGTATCGCAAGATTTTGTTTCGTCCGCAATATTAACTATAGCGGATTTATTTTTTTCGATAAAATTGCGCATAGTAAACAAATCGCCTGCAGTTGCGCCACTTAAGGCAAGTTCCGGAAACGCTAAAAGTTTAACACCTAAATTGCTTGCCTGCAAAACACCATCTACTATGCTTTTTTGATTAAAACCAACTTCACCAACTTTAACCTTTTTTGTAAAAGCACCTACTTTAATAAATCCATTTTTCATAAAATTCTTCCCTTTTTGAAAAAACAACGATTTTTAGTTATCTAAATTTTAATACTTTTTGAGAAAAAATGCAATCTTCAATAAGTAAAAAAACAAACTTTTTTTACTTTTCGTTAAAACCACAAGAAATCTCTATCTTCTTTTTAGTAAAAGGTTGCTCAAAACATAAATAAGTACAAGTAAGCATCTGTCCACTGTTGTAATCGCCATTACCAAAACCGTAAAGTGTGTCTCCAACTATTGGGTGACCGATATACGAAGTGTGCACTCTAATTTGATGAGTTCTACCCGTCAAAAGTTCAAGTTCCGCTAGAGTATTTTCTTCACAATATTTTAATACTTTTAGTTTTGTAATTGCGTTTTGCCCATCTTCCGCCACTATCCGAATAATACCTTCACCTCTAGCAATTGGCGCATCTATTGTTAAACCACTTTCAACGCGTCCAGATAACATCGCCGTGTATTTTTTTACAATTTTGCTTTCGTTTAATATTGAGTGCGCCAACGCATTACGGGCCACCAACACTAAACCGTCGGTATCTTTGTCAAGTCTTGTCACTATCCTAAAAACTTCGTTTGGGAATAAAAATTCCAGCCCTGCAAATAAACAATCTTCTCTATGCCCGTTGGTAGACATAGAACAAATACCTTTTCGTTTTTGCACCACCAAAACGTCCTCGTCTTGATATAGAACTTTTAACCCCAAGTCCTTTTTGTATCCGTAAGGCTTTGAATTTTCGGCAATAAAAATAGTTAAAACATCACCCTTTTTTAGTTTTTGCGTGGCAATAACAGGAATACCGTTAACTTTCATATTCCCAAGAACTGTTTTTATTCTTTTTGAAATGTTTTCAGAAAACGTTGCTTTTAAAAAATTTCTTAATACACCGTCTTTTTCAATATTAAAAGTTAAAAATTTATCCATAAACAAAAAAAGGCGCCCATCCGCGCCTTATCCTTATAAAATTTCTAAAATAAAATTTGCACTTTCTCCTGAAGAACCAAAAATAGCCTCAAAAACGTTTGCAAACCAATCAATTACGGCAGAAATTTGCGGTGCAAAAAATATATTTATTAAAATTCCACCAACAATCATCCCAACGACAAACATAATAAGCCTATCGAATTTGGTAAAACTGCCAAGTATCCACAAAAGCGCCATTATTAGTGGTATTATAAACAACACTAATTTTAAAACGATATTTCTATCCTTCCACCAAGTAAAAAAACCTAACATAGTAATCTCCATTAATTTTCCTCTATATAATAACACTTTTTAGCCATCTTTGCAAGAATATAAATAAAATTAGTAAACGACTAAATAAATTTTATCCAATTTCGAGAAATCTAAACAAATTTAAAAGCCGTCTCTTTTGAAACGGCTTTTATATTAAAATTATTTAACGATAATTCTAACAGATAACTTACCACCAGGTTTTGCCCAATACTTCTTGTCGAGCGCTGGGCCACAAGATGCAGAGCCTACACCTGAGAGTTCAGCATCAATGCAAACGTAAGTTTTTCCGTCTTTTACAAGTTCAAAGTCGTGGTTAACGTCTTTTAACATTTCTTGCGAATAAGGTATTGCCGAGAACGACATCGGTTTTTTAGCATAAATTTCAATATTAGAAAATTTTACGTAATCAGTCAAATAATGGCTACCATATTCTTGTGGACGAATATACGGACAAAGCGTTTCATCTGGGCTAAACTTAAACACATCTTTAACCGTGTAATTATGCTTATCAACGTAACTTTCCCCATCGCCAAGACCAAGATATTCAACTTTAGTTTGTTTATCTAATGCAAACTTTAACCCAAAGCGTGGTAAATATTGAATATTTAACCTGCTTCTATAAGTGAAGTCAACGTCAAGATAACCATCACCTTTGGTTAATTCCATTGTAAAGCACAAATATGGACCAAACGACATTGCTCCGTAGTAACCTTTAATGGTCGTTACGTTACCCTTTTGAATAACTTCATCAACCATCGTGTAACAATGTCTGATTTCAAACTTATTCCAAACGTCGCGCACTCTTGCGTCATTATCTAAATATGCCCTAAATACGTTAATTTCAATCGGGCTTGCTAAAACGTTTTTACCATCAACGATAATTTGAGAGATAGATCCGTTCTTTTCGTCGATAACGTAATCAAAATCTTTACCAATAGGTGAAGTAAACGAATATGGAACAACTTCAAAATAGCCTTTACCAAGTTCAGTACCTTTTTTAACCAAGCCGTTGTCAGTATTAGTTTCGTACGACCAGTAAATTGCAGTATACGCTTTAGTTTTTGGTAATTTTATAGCAACGGTTTGCGACTTAAACGGCGCGATATCGATAGCAAAAACTTCAGAATAAAGTTCTTTGCCATCTTCTTTAACTACAACCTTAAAGTCGCCCTTAAGATTTGCAAAGTAATTTCTTGAAGTAATCTTAAGCTTATTACCATTTCTTTCAACGGTTAAATTTTCATAAGCCTTTTTAACTTCTTCAAAACTTGAATGGATTTTTCTATCAGGTGTAACTAAACCGTCAACACAGAAGTTTCCATCATGCAAAATTTCGCCGTTATCACCACCATATAAAAAACCATTTTCAGTTTTAACACCGTGGTCACAGTATTCCCAAACGAAACCACCCATATAAACGTCGTCAGAATACATAACGTCCCAATAATCTTTAACGTCACCGCAACTATTACCCATTGCGTGCGTATATTCGCATAAAACCACAGGTCTGTCGCACTCAAGGGTTTGTGAGAAGTCTTTCAACCAATCAATAGGTGGATACATTCTACTATACATATCCAAAACTCTTTCTGGTTGGAAAACGTTGTCCCCCAAATAGTTATAACTACCTTCGTAGTGAATAGGTCTAGTATCTAACTTTTTAAGTTCAATAGCCGCTTCTTCAAAGTTAATACCCCAACCACTTTCGTTACCAAGTGACCAGATAAGAACTGACGGACGGTTTTTATCACGTTTAGCCATATTAATAATACGGCTTTTAATTTGTTTATTAAATCTAGTATCGTTGGCAATATGGTTAAAATAATCGTGATTATATTCGGCATTTTGCCAAAGGACACCGTGCGTTTCAATATCTGCTTCAACCATCAAATAAATACCATATTTATCGCAAAGTTGTGGCAAAATAGGGTGTGGCGGATAATGCGAAGTTCTAATCGCGTTAACGTTATGTTCTTTCATAATCGTTAAGTCTTTAATGAGATCTTCAACTGATTCAACGTAGCCGTTCACGGTTGAAGAGTGTCTATTTACACCTTTAAACTTAATAGGTTGCCCGTTAAGATAAAAAACTCTATCTTTAATTTCAATCGTTCTAAAGCCAAGGTATTCCTTAATATATTCGCCATTATATGAAATAACGATATTATAAAGATAAGGTGTTTCGGCAGTCCATAACTTTGGATTTTTTACGTTAAAAACTAACTTTGAACCTTCTTTTTGAGCAATAAAAGTTTCACCATCATAAAGTTTAACAACTGCTTTTTTATCAAGAGCAATTTCAAGACGGCCATTAGCATTAGCAACGATTTTATAATCAAAAATATGATCTTTTGGTCTAGAAAGAACGTAAACTTCTCTAAAAATACCACTTAAACGATATTTATCTTGGTCTTCAAGGTAAGATGCAAAATTCTTTTCAAGAACGACAACTTTTATTTGAGTAGGTTTATCATTAACAAACGGTGAGATATCAAATTCTGAAATATTGTGAGAAATTGACGAATACCCCACAAAAACACCGTTAACAAATAAATACAAAGCGCTATCAACACCTTCAAAATTAAGATAATTTGCCTTTGTAGAATCTAAATCAATGGTGGTCGTATAGACACCACAAGCATTTTTAGCAAAAATTTTGCCGGGAACATAAGGGAACGGATATTTTGTATTGACGTATCCAGCCTTTGAATATCCTAAATATTGCCAATTTGACGGAACTATAATATCGTCCTTACCTTCCGCATCAAAAACCGCGTCACTAAAATCTTCAAAATAAGTAAATTTCCAATTTTTAAGATTAATAAATTCAGTTGATGCGTTTCTATCGTCAACAATATTGTCATTTTCAAAAGGTACGTAGTACGCTCTAGCATGCATCACGTTAACTTGAGCGTCTTCTTTAGTGTGTAAATCGTATTTCATTCAAATATCCTATATTATGCCACACATAATTACTTTTATTTTTATTAGTATTTTACTAATCATTTAATAACAATATAAAGCAACCGCCTTGAACTGTTCTAGCAACAAATTCTACGTGGTCACCAGATACGGTTTCATACCAATCGCCAAAAGGAATTCTAGATTTAGTTTCTACTAAATAGTTATTAAGAGCATTAATCAATATGTCACGCTTTTCTTTACTATCAGTTAAAGATGCAGCCCAAACGAGCCAGTCTGATTTAGAATATTCTTTCCTACTATCAAGTGGAACACCGTATCTATTACATTTTTCAACGTAAGCATCCATTTCTCTTTCGTAGAATTTTTTAGAGAATAAACCAAGTTTTAAAATCTTATCAAATGCTAAATTATATTTCATACTGAAAGTACTATCGTCAGTATCCCAAGTAATAGGACACCACTTAAACTTGTCGGCAAATTCTTCAATTTTAGTAGCAAATTCAGTTGCTAAAGCAGAATACTTTTTAACTTCAGCATCCCTACCACCAAGCGCCTCACAAATTTTAGCATAGCACTTAATACCAACTGTTGCCTTAATTGCAAGGTTAATATTTTTGTCCAAATGCCCGGCAAAGTCGTCGGTACAAAGTTGATTAGCAGGTACAAGACCGTATTTTTCAAGGTATACTACCCATTTTTCAAGCAAATCTATATTTTCAACAAGGAATTGCTTATCTCCATCAACAGCATAGCAAGCCTCTGCCATAATAATCATATTAGCACATTCTTCAACAGGCATTTGTTTATCAAAATCAAACGCGTCAAAATTTGCAGGATATAAATAAGGCATTGGGCGTGTTCTATATTGACCGTTACTCCAACCAGAATAGTTACCGTAATATCTATTGTCGTTAGGCATCAATATACCATATACTTGCCCGTCGCAGTTTGGATAAGTACCACCGTCGTGTGGAGCAAAATCATACGTCCAAATAGGCATTCTTGCAAATTTGAAAATCGGACGCATCATGCCCTTTACGTATTCAGTATTATAAAGCAAGTACAACGGCATTGACGGATAAGATACGTCAACAGTAGCAATACAACTATTCGAATCAGCCTCCCTAGACATAAACAGTATATTACCTTCTGGGTCTTTAGAAAGTTTATGCATACCAATAGATTGTCTTAACGATGCATATAAAATATTTATGTATTCAGGACCAAATTTTTCAGCCTTTTCAAGCAAATCATTGTCTAAATCAGCAAGATGTTTATCAATCTCAACAGATTTAACAAATGTTTCTTCTAAAGCGTCGACAATCGTCTTCCCACCTTCATAGTAATAATCGTATAAGTATTTGCCGTAATATCTGCCTGCCGTAACGTCGTCAAAAGCAAGCATTAATTTACCGTCTTTTGCAGTATTTACACCAATGATATACTTTTGTTTTCTGTGGAAAAAGGTGTGTTGAGCATACGGAGTAGTATATCTAATTTCTTCTTTATTTTCAAAAAAGTCTTTAAGCCCGTCTTCATTAGCGATATAAGCGCGTTCACCGGTTACGTACCAATACCCCCAGTCTGCACAAATACAGTCTTCAGCAGTTGACAAAGGCGCTTGTTTATTAAGACCAAACCAAGCACTTTCAAAACCATTAAGTTTAAATACGCCACCAACTGTTCCTCTATCCTTAACCCTAGGATCATCATTATAACAAATAACCTCGTCCACGATAAGCGCCATTTCGTATTTATGATCGCTTGCGCAGTCGATTGAGTAATTCATATAACAAACCGGACAAGAAAGTGTATTCATATCATCAAGTGGCAATGGTGAAACAAAGCTAACTGAAAGTTTTACGTCGTCTTGCACAAAAGTATAATCTGTTGTAAAAGAAGTAACGTTCAAACCTGTTTGCGTCATTTTGTCAACTTTGCCACTATTTCCCATAAATTCATAAGGAACGCCGTCGATTTTTAAAATACCGTAAACTTTCTTTTCAGTACCAAACCAATATATAACATTTTCTTTATTTAAAATTTCGTTTGGTGACCAAATTGAAAAGTATGGATCTTTAACAAAAAGCGGATATGCTGGTAATTTTCTTTTATTATTCATAACTTCCTCCAAATATTAAAATAGTTGTTTGTCTATACCAATTTCTTTAAGAATTCGTTTCGCGATTATCATTGAACCAACAGGACCGGGATGAACCCTATCCCACATAAGATAAGACGAATGCCTAAATTTTAAATATTCATCAAAATCAGGTTGAACGTCGATGCATTGTAACCCGTTCTTTCTGGCAACTTCCTTCATAGCACTTGCAAATTTAAGCACTGTTTTTGCCATAAAATCTTCTTTGTTAGGCTCCATATAATACGGTGTAATAAAGATAAATTTCTTAATATCTTTTGACATATCAACGAGTTTTTGAAGATTTTCAGCATATTCTTCAACACAAATATGTTCGTCTAAAACTTGTGGTTCATCAAAAGTACGCCACACGTCATTTACGCCTATCATACAAAATACAACGTCTGGCTTTAAATCAAGAACGTCCGATTGCCATCTCGCAATTAAATCACGCGTAGTATGTCCACTACATCCCATATTTGCAATATTAAATATTTTTTCAGGATATAAAACATTTAAAAGCGTATCTATCGCTCTAACGAAACCTGTTCCGACACCATCCCAAAGCCCACAACCAATAGGGTGTTTTCTACCAGCGTCAGTTATAGAATCACCTACAAAAACAATCTTTTCTCTATCATTTATCAACATATTTTCACCTGCTTTTTATATTTTTTTTCTTTTAAATAGTTTACACAGGGCATCACCCAATCAGTTTGAAGAATATCAAAGCCTTTCTTTGCAAAGAACCCCCAACCGTAGTCAGGATTCCCTAACAGAGAAATATCATCGGTATGATCAGCACCTATTATATCATGAAAATTGTAAACAATTGAATTACCCCAAGTAACAAGACCCTTTTTATGCAAATCTTCAAGGAATTCATCTGATGCAACTTCCCTTTTATCCGAATCAAATAAAATTTCGACACCGACAAAATTAATATCCTTATCAAAAAGATCAGGAATAATATGCTCTTTTTCTCTTATCAACGCCATATATTGCATATCGCTAGCATATGCTTTGAGTTGTTCAATCGTTTTTTTGTCAGGGAAAAAACTCTTAACAATACATTGATCAGCCATACCGTGTCTTCTGATAACTTTTGAAATCATTTCAGGATCGCTCCAAAACTTATCAACGTTAATAAGAGCCTTACCTTTTAATTCTTCCAAAACTTCGTCAAACTTTCTTAATGGATATTGCGTTTTGCAAAGGTCTTGGTTAGCAAGCATAATTCCGTCAATTTCAGAACCATTCATTTTTGACAAATCGATATTTTCAGCAAGATGCACACGCTCCATGCCAGGATGCAACAAGTAAAGTTCCCTGTCCTTACTTACCGTAACGTCAAGTTCTATAATATCAGCACCATGATTTACGGCAATCTTGTACCCCTCTAGCGAGTTGCAAGGAATATTCCCGCCATTCGCGCCACGATGTGCTGCAACTAGAATTTTGCGGTCATCAATCCATTCTTTTAAGACACTCATTTAAATTCTCCTATAAAATTATAATAGGTTTTATCTAATATTTTTTTAAGCATCGTTTTTTTAATTATAACATTTAAAAACTCATATTGCAATAGGTAACTTAAAATAAATTGCTTATATTTAAAAATAATTTAACTATTAACAGTTATTCAATTTACTTTATTTTTTAGTCGTGATATACTTTAAACATGAAAAAATTATTAAACCTTTTTATTTCATTTTTCAAGATAGGTTTGTTCACTTTTGGTGGTGGCTACGCAATGATTTCACTAGTAGAACACGAATTTGTCGAAAAACAAAAAGCCGTTGCCGAAGATGAATTTTTAGACCTTATCGCAATAGCCGAATCAACTCCAGGCCCTATCGCTATAAATATGGCAACCTTTATAGGCAAAAAAATTGCCGGATTTTTAGGTGCCGTTATAGCAACACTTGCAGTAGTTATACCTTCGTTTATAATCATATTCGTCATTTCATTGTTTTTTGAAAACTTTTTAGAATATGAAATTGTTCAAAAAGCATTTAAAGGTATTTCTTGCGCAGTGTCAGTTATAATTTTATTTGCAGGTATCAAGTTGCTTAAAAAATTCAAGAAGAACCCAATTAATTTTATACTTTTTAGTGCCGTCGCTATTCTAATGCTTTTAAGTGAACTTAAAATAATAACCTTTACATATCTTACAATTTGTTTAATTGCTGGTGGTGGTTTAGTTGGTATTTTAACGCTTTTACCTCAAAAAAGAAAAGACAAATCATCAGAAGGAGGTAAAAACTAATGCCTATACTTCTCGATTTATTTTTAACTTTTTTACTAATAGGTTCCGTTGCGTTTGGTGGTGGCTACGGTATGATACCTTTAGTTAGGGCTTTCGTAGTTGATAAAGGTTGGTTGACAGCGCAAGAAGTTTCTAATATAATTGCAATTTCTGAATCAACGCCAGGCCCTATAGCCGTTAATATGGCAACTTACGTCGGCAGTATTACTGGTGGTTTTTTCGGTAGTGTTTTAGCAACACTCGGAGCAGTATTACCTGCCTTTATAATAATTTTAGCATTAGCAAACGTTTTTAAAAAATTTAGCACAAACACTTATGTAAATGCTTTTCTAAACGGCATCAAACCAGTAGTTTTAGCACTTATTCTATCAACTGGTGCTTTTATGATATTGCAATGCGTATACGTAAATTTTGGAGACTTTAAAGTTTCCCCTAAAATTGATTTTATTTCACTTGCTTTGGTAATTGGACTTATTATCGCTAGGATTTTATACAAAAAATTCCTTAAAAAAGCACCTTCACCGATTATACTTATAGTAATTTCAGCAATTCTTGGCATAATCGTTTTCTAAAAACAGCAAAAAGCGCTCAACTGTTATGTTGAGCGTTTTTTATTTTATAATAATTCTTTACGAAGTTCTTCAGCAGTCTTTTGGGAAAGATAAGACGGTGGAATATCAAAAACCGTTTTGCAACCGCAACTACCTTCTTTACTCATTTTGTAGACTGCTCTAGCGCAAGCAACCAAAACTGACGAAGTAAATTCAGGATTAGAGTCAAGTTTCAAACTATATTCGATAATGTGATTATTCTCACCGTTTATACCCGTTTTGCCAGTACGAATAACAAAGCCACCGTGAGGAATCCCCTTATGATTTTTGTCAAATTCTTCTTGCGAAATAAAGTGAACGGTCGTATCATAATCGGCAAAATAGTTAGGCATAGTCTTAATTTCTTCTTCAATTTTAGTCTTATCGGCGCCATCCTTTGCCACAACAAAACACTCTCTCACGTGTTTTTCTCTTGTGGTCAATTCTGGACAACTACCCGACCTAACTTTTTCAAGAGCGCTTTCTACGGGAATAGTGTATTGCTTACCATTTTCTACGCCGTCAACGCGTCTAATCGCATCAGAGTGCCCTTGACTAACACCTTTACCCCAAAAAGTATAATCTCTACCATCAACTAAAATCGCGCCAGCATACAAACGGTTAATTGAAAACATGCCCGGATCCCAACCTGCTGAAATCACGGCAACTTTATTATACTTTTGAGCAATAGCGTCAACGTTACTAAAATGTTCAGGAATTTTAGCGTGCGTATCAAAACTATCAACAACGTTAAAATATTGCGAAAGCATTGGTGTTTGCGTAGGTAAATCCTTTGCACTACCACCACAAATTATCATAACGTCAATTTTATCAACCATTTTTATGGCGTCATCAGCATGCATAACAGGTACACCATCTGTTAAAATTTTAACAGTTTCAGGTTGTCTACGAGTAAAAACTGCCACTAAATCCATATCTTTATTTTGTTTTACGGCGCATTCAACACCTTTTGCTAGGTTGCCATAGCCGTATATACCTATGCGAATACTCATAAATCTCTCCAAATAATAAATTGGTAAAAGACGGGTTTCCCCCGCCTTAAACTAGTCCTCAATTACTTTAATATGAACGTCTCTTAACGCTTTTTCATCAACGGTATTAGGAGCGTTGCAAAGTGGGTCTTGCGCATTTTTGTTCATCGGGAACGCATAAACGTCTCTAATAAATTCGTTGTGGGTTAGAAGCATCATCAGCCTATCAAAACCTGCCCCTGCGCCTGCGTGCGGTGGTGCGCCGTAAGAGAAAGCATTATAAAGTGCTGGGAATTTATTTTCAACTACCGATTTGTCATACCCCGCAAGTTTGAAAAGTTCAACCATCATATCTTGATTATGGTTTCTAACAGCGCCCGACAAACTTTCATAACCATTTATAACTAAATCGTATTGATAAGCAACAGCGTCAAACGGATTTTTCTTAATTTCTTCAATAGATGTTTGTGGCATACTGAACGGATTATGCGAGAAAGCCACGTTTCCATCGTCATCTTTTTCATAGAACGGGAAGTCAACAATCCAACAGAATTGATAATCATTTTCATCAATAAGATTAAGTTCATTACCAAGTTCCGTACGGAGCATACCAGTAAATTTAACTGCGTTTTCAGCGTTGTCAGCAACAAAGAATACGCTGTCCCCACTTTCAAAGCACAAAAGTTCTTTAAGTTTCGCTTTTTGTTCTTCTGTGATAAATTTAGAAACACCTCCAGTTAACTCATCATTATCGTTAACAACGAAGTATGCAAGACCTTTTGCCTCTCTAGATTTTAAGAAATCCGTCAGTTTGTCGTAGAATTTACGTGGTTTGCCATTAGTTTTTGCTTTAATTGCCTTAACCGTTTTGTTTGCAAATACAACGAATTCCGTTCCTTCAAAAACCTTACTAACGTCAACTACTTTAAGTGGGTTGCGTAGATCGGGTTTATCACTACAATAATCGTTAATAGCATCAACGTATTTAATTCGCTTAAACGGTCTTGCAAGTTTAAAATTAGCAAACTTTTCAAAGATAGCAACGTACAATCCTTCAACTACGTTGAATACGTCTTCTTGTGTAGCAAATGCCATTTCCAAATCAATTTGATAAAATTCAGTAGGACTTCTATCTGCCCTTGCATCTTCATCTCTAAAGCAAGGGGCAATTTGGAAATATCTGTCAAGACCACTAACCATTAAAAGTTGCTTAAATTGTTGTGGCGCTTGTGGAAGAGCATAAAACTTACCAGGGTTAAGTCTGCTAGGGACCAAAAAGTCTCTTGCTCCTTCAGGCGAACTTGCCGTTAAAATAGGTGTTTGAACTTCAGTAAAGTAATTTTCGTTCATATAATTTCTAACAAACAACAATAAATCACTACGAAGTTTAAGCATTTTTTGGTTATAATCAGCCCTTAAGTTAAGATATCTATACTTAAGACGCATTTCTTCAGAAACTTTATCACTATTTTTAATTTCAAACGGAAGAATTTGAGTACACTTGCCGAGCATCTTAATTTCGTCAACCAAAACCTCAATATCGCCCGTAGGCATATTTGGGTTTTTACTTTCTCTTTCTAAAACAGTACCCGATACCGACACTACGTCTTCTCTATTTAAATCAACTTCTTCATTTTCTTTAAAAATGATTTGAGTTATACCATACATATCACGGAGCGTAGCAAAAGTAAGCCCACCGAGTTTTCTAATATCGTTTACCCAGCCTGCTAAAGTTACTTTTTTACCAACGTCCGAAATTCTTAATGAACCTAAATCTATATCTCTATAAAGATTTTCAGCAATTTTACTCATAAATTTCTCCAACATATAGCAATCTTGCTATATTATATCACAATGAAGTTTTTTCTTCAAGTATTATTTAATAATTTTTACGTTATACTTTTTTAACATAAACACGGGATGATAAGATTTTTTTGATTGCCTTAACCCCTCGTCCCCCGCATCGTCTTCACGGTTAATGTATTTAACACCTAAAGCATACCTTTTAGCGAACTCACTTACAATCATTTGATATGCGCCAGAATATCCAGTATTAGCCTTTTCAATATGAATAAATATCGTTTCCCCCGCTTTTTCTCCAAACGAAACTGCTATAATTTTATCGTCAACAGTTATCGCTAAACCAAAAAGATTATAAAGTTCAAAATTATCAAAAACTTCAAAAACACTTTGCTTTTCCTCGTAAAACATTGCCGAATTTTTGCTTTTTATCTCATAATATTCGTTAACGAATTCTTTAACAGTATCTAAATTTGCTAAAGTAACCTCAACGCATTTATAATTTGGATACAATTTTTTAAACCTATTAACAAAGTTTCTTTGTCCATGATACTTTTTGCCTGAAAAAATCATTAAATCAGTTGAGTTATACACGTAATCAGACCAAGTTTCATTGAAAGAAACTTCAATGTTTGAAAAAGCACACTTATAATTTTCAATTTCGCCTTCATCAACATTGCAAAAAACACAATCAATTTTGTTTATATCGCAATATTTTTTAACAGTTAATAACGCCAATGAAAAATCATCTACGTTTTTAACGTACGGTGGAAAAAAAGCAATTTTAGAACCAAACTTGCCCTTTAAATACAAAACGTTGTTAATCTCGCAATACTCTATAGTACAGTGATCGCGCCACATAAACAATCCACCTATACTGCGTCCACTAATCATTGACGGATTTAATGAAAAATATTCAGCAACAAGTGGAATATTATTAAGTTCTAACTTCTTGAATTCTAGCATTAATCTCACCTAAATTTTTCCTGCTAAATTATACTATATTTAATTTTTAAAGTAAAATATTTTTAGCAAATTTAGAAAAAATTTCAGCACAAGCGAGTTTTGTTAGACATAATTAAATTAAATATTGATTGATTTTTACTAATGATTATAATTTTTGTAACTTTTATATCAACATTCTCGTATAATATAATAAAACTAGGGCTTACATACTATTAGGAGGAAAATTTTTATGTGTAATTTTTGCACAGGTTTTAACAATTGTAATAGATGCAATAGAAATATTCAATCGCAATCCTATAACTACCCTAGAGTGATTACGGCAACAGTTCAAGGTCCTATTGGTCCACAAGGCCCAATAGGCGCAACTGGTCCACAAGGCCCACAGGGTCCTATCGGCTTAACAGGTCCACAAGGTCCACAAGGCCCAATAGGTGCAACAGGACCACAAGGTCCTGTCGGTTTAACGGGTCCACAAGGTCCAATAGGCGCAACTGGTCCACAAGGCCCTGTCGGGCCAACTGGAGCAACTGGCCCCGCTGGTCCGTCACTAACCGATTCTATTTTTACAAACGTTGAACCTTTAACAGTCGCAACTGATACCGCACTACCTTTGACGTTGGTTTCACAAACACCTGATTCTACACAAATTTTCGCCAGCACAGGGGTAACCCTTACAGATGGCTACTATTTAATTAATTATGGTTTTACGGGAAGCTCTGAAACTGACGGTATTAAAAGCGTTGCAATCTTCGCTAACGATACTCAAATTGATTTCTCTGAAATTTCAGACTACTCAACTGCTGGCAATATAGCACAAGCAAGTAAAACTATACTTTATAACGCAACTGCAGGTGAAGTAATAAATATCTATAATACAACTGGTGAAAGTTTATCAGTAACTGATGCTTATTTAACTATTACCAAAATCGGTGAATAACCAAAAGGCAGGTCTAACCTGCCTTTCTTCATATAATTAGTGAAACAAAATCGATATTTTTATTGTATTATACAAAGTTTTATCTTATAATAAATCAAAAAAAGGTTTATTATGGTTACAACACACACAATCACAACACCTAATATAAATAACCTTGATGTTATATACTATTGCACTTACAGCGATGAAATAGTTAGCGCACAAACACTCCCACCACACGTACACGATGAACTAGAATTTTACGTTTTAATCGAAGGAAATGTTGCTTTTAGTGTTGAACACGTGATTTATCAATTATCACCGGGCGACGTTATAATTTCCAAACCGAACGAAATCCACAACTGCATTATAAACGACGAAACAGTTCATAAGCACATGTGTTTTAGATTTGCGCCAACCTGCGACTTTTTATTTAGCACGTTTTTAGAAAAGGAATTTGGCACAAACAACCATATTTCTCTTGATGAAAATTCTAAAAAAGAACTGTTCGATATTTGCAAAAAACTTGAAATTTGCACCATCACAAACGATAAGCAAGGCGAACTTACCTACATATTACAATTTTTTTTACCTTTTAAGTCGTACTTCAGCATCAACTGATAAATTTAAGCAAATCCCTGAAAATTTTCAAAAAATTTTAGATTATATCAACGTAAATTTTGCTGAAATTATCTCCGCAGATAAACTCGCTGACCAATTCTTTATAAGCCGTAGTACCTTATGTAGATTATTTTCAACTTATTTGCACACTTCCCCAAAACTTTATTTAGAAGCAAAAAGACTAGCAAACTCACGCATATTACTTAAACGTGGTAAATCAGTAATTGACGCTTGTATGGAAGCAGGCTTTACAGACTATTCAAATTATATTAGGCTATTTAAAAAGCGTTTTGGCATAACACCAAAACGCTATAAAGAATCATAATTATTCAATATCGGTTGTTGCAACTTCTATTACGTCAGCCGGCACAATTTCCACAACATCATTAGAAACGACGTTTTCAATATCGTCGTTTCTTTTTAATTTAGAAACAACAAAGACGTTATAAGCAATCATACCTAGAGTACCGATTACACCCCAAAAAGCCAATACTTGTTGAGCATAAACGTTCATACCCAAGAACTTGTTTCCATTACCTTGAATAAAAGTTATCAAAGGTGAAACAGCAAGTGAGGCAAGGAACCCTGCAATACCACCCATTGCACCGTTAATAGCAAGCGCAGCCGTTCTATTGTCGTGGTCAACGTAATCATAAATAAGGTTAAGCATACCACTTGTAATGCCCGCCGAGGCAATCGCGTGCACGACTGCATAAACTATATACATCACCTTACCATTAGACGGAACTGTAAACATCATTACAACGTATGCAAGCCCAAATATCGAAAAACAAACCGTTAGCATCGTGCTAAATGAAAATTTATCAGCGATTTTACCCATAGGCTTTGAACAACACATTCTAACTATTGATGCTATAGCCGTAACTATAGGTACAAATGAAAGTGAAAATTCAAGTTCTTTCATCCTATAAGATGCAAAAAACGGTGTTGAGGAATAGTTTACTATGTTATAAAACACAGTAACAAGCATTACAAGGAATACCTTTTTATCTTCCAAAATGTGCTTAAAAGTTTGTTTCACGTCAACCTTTTTGCGTTCAACTTCTACCTTTTCTTTTACAAACACTAAAGTTAAAGTATGTCCGAACATAAACACAAGCAACATTACGCCACAAAGAACAAACGCTAATTCTTTTTTACCATTATCGGTTAAAATTTGTATAACGTTGCCGTAAGCATTAGTAAACACCATTGCGCCAGCCAATGACACCATCTCTTTAACAGCGGTAAAATCGCCTCGCTTATGGTCGTCAACGCATTCCATATACATATTCGTCTTTGCAGGATAAATAAGGTTATGTAAAACGTAAGCAATCAATAAGAACGATATAAGTAATACCGTTTTTAACGTTTGAGAAACCTTAAATAACGGTACAAACCAAATAATAGCAAAGAATATTTGACTTATGACGTGCATAATAGTAACCCAAACTTTTACCGGTGTCTTGTTTGCAAGAAGTACTGCAAAAATTCTAAAAGTTGCACCAAGTGAAACAAATGCTTCTATAATACCTATGAGTGCATCACTCATACCGATTTCTAACGCTAAAGTAGCTAGATAATCGGCACCGATACCAAGGGCGATAAAATATTCTAACAACGCCTCAATGATATACATAACTCTACTAATTTTGTAGTTGTCTTTTTTAACTAAAATTTCCATAGCATCTATATATTACCACTAATTTTAAGAATATTGCTTGCTAAATATATCAAAAAATATGCAATTTGTAGCATAATAAAAAACGTAGAGACGCATGTAATTATATAAATGAAATTGCTATTAAAACTGCTGAAACAACTAAACTCGTTATCGGCTTAAAATACTTTTCAATCGACGGATATAGTTTCCAATTTACTTCATTTGGCGTCATTTTGTGTTTATTCAATAATTGAACCAAACAAAACGCATGCCTCAACTTAAGCCCTATCACAACGAATAGGTATAATGAATATATAGCGTATCCAACACCAAATCCAAATAATACAGCGCTAACGTTACTTTTAATCAAAACTGCAACGAGCGCTAAAACCATACCAAGCATAACACCTGAATTTTTAATAATTTGCGCCGTCATTTTTACTTTATCTTGCTTTTCGATAGATAAATTATCGCTAACAACGGGATTATCAACCTTTCTTCTTTGCATTAGAGTAAGCGTTGCCTCGAGTGGAACTTCATTATTTTTAATATATTTACCAAGTAAAGTTAAAAATTCAGTTTCTTCAGAAACAGTCATTTCGCGATGATATTCAGTAAACCAAAACAAGAAATCATTAGCAAAAATAAAATTCGCACCGTCATTTTTATACAAATAATCAACAAAAAACTTATCGCCATTTTTATAAAACAAAAACGCTCCGTCTTCCGAAGTATCGTCAATCGCAAGTCTAATTTCTTTGTCGGCTATATCTTTTGAAATTTCTTCATAGATTTCAATTTCACTTGCAGAATCGTCTTCAGCATCAAAATCGCTACTTGTTTCAAATTTAGAAAAATCAACGTGATAAATACCATTTATTAAATACATTAAATCCATAATATTCTCCCCGCAAATATTATACTATATTTTTTGACAATAGACAAGGTTTTGATACTTTAATAGCATAAAAAATGCCACTTTCGTGGCATTTTTAGTTGAAATTAATAATTTTCCGAACGAAGTTCAAAATAACTCTTTGGATGAGCACATACAGGACAAAGTTCTGGTGCTTCCTTACCCGTCATAATATGTCCACAATTACGGCATTCCCAAACTTGTTCGTCAGGTTTTGCAAAAACAGTTTTATCTTCAACGTTTTTAAGAAGTGCTCTATATCTTTCTTCGTGTGATTTTTCAATTTTTGCAACCATACGGAATTTTTCAGCAAGATCAGTAAAGCCTTCTTCATCAGCAACTCTTGCAAATTCAGCGTACATATCCGTCCACTCATAGTTTTCACCTTCAGCGGCGTGTAAAAGATTTTGCGCAGTATTACCTAATTCACCGAGCGCTTTAAACCACATTTTAGCGTGTTCTTTTTCATTATCAGCAGTTTTTTGGAAAATTGCTGAAATTTGTTCATAGCCCTCTTTTTTTGCAACACTTGCAAAATATGTGTATTTATTTCTTGCTTGGCTTTCACCAGCAAATGCTGCTAATAAATTTTGTTCAGTTTTAGAACCTTTTAATTCCATAAATCATATCTCCTTTTTTTGGTAATTAAATTATAATACAAAATAACATCCTAGTCAATGCTGTTTTTAAATTATTTCCATAATTTTTATAAAAAATGCACCGATTTTGTCGGTGCATTTAAATTATTGTTTGTTTTTAGGTTGTTCTTTCTTACTAGAGCATCCACATGAACATTTTGAACAATCGCAACAGCAAGTTTTTCCATTTTTACGATCATTATGAGATTTTACGAATACATATACAACAAAAGCAATAGCCAAAACGACAATTACGATACTTATAATTTTACCTAACATGTTTATTTAACCTTTTTACTACTTTGCTTTTTATTCCACAAAACGAGCGCAACAACCACAACGATAACGACCGAAAGAACAATAAATGAGGTCCACCACCATTCAAGCACCAACCAAGTAATACTTGATGCTATATAAGAAGTAACTACCCAGAAAAGTATCGTCCATTTAAACTTACCTTCAGGAGTTTCACCTTTTGCAGTTGCAACTGCAGCAAAACAAGGAATAGTCGTTAAGTTGAATACGATAAAAGAAATTAATCCTGCTTCAGTAATACCAGTGCCTTGAACCATTAACATAACATCCATAGCACCTTCAGCAGTAAGTTCAGGTATAACCCCTGTGAACATAGCGCCAAGCATACCAAATGTAGCAATAACTTCTTCTTTAGCGATTAGACCAGTAATAGCAGCAACTGCAAATACCCAACCGTATTCGTTTAATGTGCTACCAAATCCTAAAGGCGTAAATAGTGGTTGAATTAATTTGCCGAGCGATGCAAGAATCGAATCTTGAATTTCACACATTTTCCAATCCCAACCAAAGTTAGATAAAAACCACAATACAATGGTTGACGCCAAAATAATCGTAAACGCTTTTTCCAAGAAGTGCTTAATTTTTTCCCATAAGTGAATCATTAAGTTATTAAAACTTGGCATATGGTAAGCAGGCAATTCCATTATAAACGGAGCAACTTCACCACGTTGCGTGGTAGAACGCATTAAAATAATCGTTACAACAGCAACAACCATACCTACTACGTACATTGAATAACTTATCAAACTACCATCACCGATACCCATCATATGAGCAACAGCGCCTGCAACCGCTACCAAAATAGGTAATTTTGCACCACAACTAAAGAATGGAATAGTCCTTAAAGTCAAAGTTCGCTCTCTTTCGTCAACGAGTGTTCTTGTGTTAATCATAGCAGGAATAGAACAACCAAATCCCATAATCATAGGGATAAATGCTCTACCACTAACGCCAAACTTTCTAAAAAGTCTATCTAAAATGAAAGCCACACGCGCCATATAGCCAGAATCTTCTAAAATTGATAAAAGCAATAACAAGAATACGATTTGTGGAATAAATGAAAGAACGCTACACAAACCACCTAATACGCCGTCCCCAACGAAACCTACGAGCCATTCGGCCGAACCAATGGATTCAAGTCCCGTTATTATCCAACCAGATATGGTTGAAGTTAACAAATCCATTAAGTAAAATAATATATAACCAGGTGATTTAATAGCACCGTCGTATAAACATGATAATAGTGCTACACCAAAATTGATAGGTTCAAGTTCACCTTCTACGTTTGCAACCATAAGTCCAAGTTCTTCTAACGTAGGAAGTGTAAATATTTTACTTAAAAACAAGAAATCTTCAGAAAAAGTCAAATGAAAAATTGCAAAAAGTATCACCAAAAATATGGGAATACCTGCCCACTTATTAGTTAAAACTCTATCAATTTTATCAGACGGTTTTTCCATTTTAACGTCAGAATATTTTCTAGTCAAAACGCTTGAATAATTTTTAGTAATATATTTATATCTTCCGTCAGCAATAAAGGCTTCAAAGTCAGTACCAAACACTTCGTCGTTAAAAGATTTCTTAAATTCTTCAACCATTTTAACGGTATTTGGATGTGCTTTTACTTCTAATTCGTCAGATTCAACGAGTTTAATTGCATGGAAAAGTGAATTACCAACGTCATGACCAAGTAACGCAGTTTTTACGTCACTAATTATATGTTTTAATACAGAATCCTGTAAAATAGTACTGCCTTCTCTCGGAGTTTTAGACGCTTCGTACGCCCTTTGCATCAACAAATGCACGCCTTCATCTCTTAATGCTGAAATTTCAACGACTGGAAAACCTATTTTTTCTTCCAACTTTTGAACGTCAATCTTATCACCATTTTTAGCAACTACATCCATCATATTAAGCGCAATAACCATTGGAACGTCTATTTCCATAATTTGCGTAGTAAGATATAAATTTCTTTCCAAGTTGGTTGCGTCAACGATATTGATAACGCAATCAGGCTTTTCATCAAGAATATAGTTACGAGAGATAATTTCTTCAGGCGTGTACGGTGCTAAAGAATAAATGCCAGGTAAGTCAATAATTTCAATTTCTTCTTCAAGTTCTTTATATGTACCCGACTTTTTATCAACCGTTACACCAGGCCAATTTCCTACGTGCGCCGTCGAACCCGTAAGAGTATTAAACAAAGTTGTTTTACCAGAGTTTGGGTTACCGGCTAATGCAAATCTTAGCATTATTTTACCTCCATAGTAACGAGTTCAGCCTCGTTTTTTCGTAAAGTCAATTCGTAGTTACGAACGGTTATTTCAAGTGGGTCACCAAACGGCGCTTTTTTACGTAAATAAATTTGTGCGCTAGGAGTTATTCCCATATCCAAAATTCTACGCCTAATAGGACCTGCACCACTAACTGATACAACGGTTCCTATCTCTCCAATACTAAATTCACTCAATTTTTTTTGCATATATTACTCCTCGTTTTTTAGTTCGCCTTGGCGAACTTGATGCCAATAAAAAAAACGAAATTATTACTAAACTTTCATTTTATATAAAGATATGTAGAAGTTCGTTAAATAATACCGTATTTTTAAAACAAATTTATAAAACACTTCTAGTTCGCCAAGGCGAACTAAATTCTTGCGAAAAAGGTCGATTTCTCAACCTTCAACGCAATTTTAACACTTGTAAAATCTTTTGTCAAGCAATTTTAATTGTTATTGAAAAAATTTTTTAAGCACACTAACGTTTCGTCACTGACGTGGTGCTCAATCTTGCAAGCATCGTCTTCCGCCACAGTTTCGGACACACCTATTTTAAGTAAAAAATTCTTCAAAACCTTATGTCTATCGTATATAGATTTTGCACGTACAAAACCAAGTTCAGTAAAATTTATATTCCCATTTTCTTCAACGGTAATGTAGCCAGCCTCTTTTAAAATTCCAATTGCTTTTGACACACTTGATTTTGAATAATTTAAACTTTCAACTATATCTACTGCCCTAACGCGTGGTTTTTCGCTTTTTAATATAAATATTGTTTCGAGATACATTTCTCCCGATTCTTTAATCGCCATTATTCACCTATAAAGCATTTATTTTTCAACACTAAATTTATAAGTAGATACAGTATCATAAGTATCGCCCGCTTTAAGCACGATAGATGGATATTCAGGGCAATTAATAGCGTTTGGATGCACTTGAGTTTCAAGACAGAAAGCCCCAAATCTTACGTATTGAACGCCACCTTTACCTACCGCTGTTGAACCACCAGCGTAAAGTTGAACGCCAGGTAAATCGGTATAACAATCCATTTTTATACCAGTCTTTTCACTATAAGCAGATGCGTACCAACCAAAGCCTTTTTTATTAAGAACAAAGTTATGGTCAAAACAACCCCTGCCGATTGCAATTTGTTCGTTAGAAACGTCGTCAATACCATCACCTAAAGGTTTACCTTTTCTAAAATCAAACGGAGTACCCGTTACGTCCATAAATTTTCCGTCTGGCAATAAACCCTCACCAATAGGCGTAATAGCATCAGCATCAATCTTTAATATAACATCCCTTGCTGAACCAGCGTCTTGACCATTTACGTTAAAATACGCGTGGTTAGTAAGATTACAAAGTGTATCTTTATCAGAATTTGCTAAATAATGTATTTTAAGTTCGTTATCAGAAGTTAACGAATAAATAACCTTTACCGCTAAATTACCAGGATAATTTTCCTCTCCGTCAACTGAAAGGTACGAAAGTTCAAGCGTATCGTCAACAATTTCTGCTTTCCAAACCTTTTTGTCAAAACCAACTTTACCACCGTGTAAAGATGCAAGTTTTTCATTACAGAAAAGTTGATACTCTTTACCGTTTAAGTTAAATTTACCATAGCCAATACGGTTACCAACCCTGCCGATAATAGCACCAAGATAACCACCACGGCTTTGATATTCTTCAATAGTATCGTAACCGAGCAATACGTCTACAAGTTTTCCCGTCTTTGATGGAACTTTAATTGATTGTAAAGTACCACCGTAAGTAATTACGGAATATTCCATTGAACCGTTTGATAAAGTGTAAATATCAACTTGTTCACCCGACAAAGTTTTGCCAAATTCTTTTTTAGTAATCATTTTACTCACTCCTTAATGCTTCAACAGGATCTTTTTTAGATGCAATTCTTGATGGTACCAAGCCAGCTATAAACGTGAGTAACATACTTATAACTACGAGTATAACTGCACCAAGCACAGGTAAAGACGCTACGTTTGAAATGCCTGCCAACGCTTTTAATAAAAGATTTATAGGTATCGTTAATAATAAAGTAACACCTATACCTATAATACCACTTACGAAACCAATAATCAAGGTTTCAGCCGTAAATACTCGTGAAATATCTTTCTTTGATGCCCCAACAGCACGCAAAATACCAATTTCTTTAATTCTTTCAAGTACGGAAATGTAAGTAATAATACCTATCATTATAGAAGACACAACGAGAGACACCGAAACAAACCCAATTAAAACGTAACTAATTGCATTGATAATCGTGCTAACTGAACCCATCATCAAATCCATTAAGTTACTGTATTGTATTTGTTTACTTTCGTCAACGGTTGAATTATATCGATTGATATAATCTTCAATATAGTCCTTATCTTCAAAACTTACCGGATAGATTGAAATACTCGATGGATTATTTAAATCAGCGTACCCCAATTTTTTAAGGTTTTGCTTTAATTTATTTTCAACGTTGCTACCGATCTCCCATTGTTTCCCTTCAAATATATCAATACTAGGGTTATCAATTTGCGCTTTTACTATTGCAGACGCTTGTGATTTTTCAATTAAAATTTTAGTAAGCGCTTCGCTATATACGACCGTATCTCTCAATGAACCACCAACAACGTCTTCGTTAAGTCTAACTATACCAACGATTTTGACTTTAATACCTTTTTCATTAAGAACTGTTTGGTTAATATCAATTTCTTCAGCCAATACGCCTTCAGCACCCGTAGTTAATTGATATTTATCAAAAGCTGGTAAAATCGTAAACTCTCTACCTATAATTTCACTAAACGCAATTTGCTCTTTAGCAATTTCATCGTCAGTATACCCAAAAGCCGTTTTAACATAGTTGGCTGCTTGCTCGTCAGTCATTGTCTTTGTAAGGTCACGCATTTTTACTTGTTCTTTAAGCAAATTAAATGTAGCCTTAGTTTTAAATCCAAGACTTAACAAATCTGAATCTGATATTTGGTTATAAGTATTAACGACAAGCAACGCCTCGTTTGCAGAAGACATATCGTTCCATCTACTACTAGCACCAATAAGATCGTACTGTGACTTAATAAATTCTTGTTTATTTATCATTTTACCAAAAATGTTACCAGTTGATGCCGTACCGTTATAATAAACTGAAAAATTTACGTCATACACGTATTGAATAGCACTAATGCGTTCCTCATCAATGGCGGTGTCAGGGTTTTCCAAATAAGACTTAAATGCAGACAAATCGTTAGTTTTGGTGTTTTGGTTCATTGCGTGCATCATATCAGTCGTGGTTGTATTGCCCGTTATGTATTCCGTGTCAGGAAATTCTTCCTTTTGATCAGGTTGCGATTCAATTAACGTATTTAAAATATTTTCAACGTCCGTAGTTTGTGACGTAATAGTTATAGGATAGTTAGAAAGAGTATCCTTTTGAACCCTATCTATATACGCTTGAAAACCACTTGAAATCGACAATATAAGCGCTATACCTATAATACCTATCGATCCAGCAAATGAAGTTAAAAACGTTCTTCCCTTTTTTGTCATTAAATTCTTAAAAGACAAAGAAAGCGCTGTCCAAAAAGACATAGACGTTTTATTCTTTTTATTGACACTTTCCCTAGCATAAACAGTATTTTCACTAGGTTTTTCTTGAAGAATTACATTATCATCCTCGGCAAAAGGCATACTATCGTCGGTAATTTTACCGTCAAGTATTTTTATAATTCTCGTTGAATATTCTTCGGCAAGTGACGGGTTATGCGTAACCATTATAATCAAACGATCTTTAGCAATTTCCGAAAGCAACTCCATAATTTGCACGCTTGTAGTAGAATCAAGCGCGCCCGTAGGTTCGTCTGCAAGTAAAATATCAGGATCGTTTACAAGCGCCCTAGCAATCGCTACCCTTTGCATTTGACCACCCGAAAGTTGATTTGGTTTACTTTTGAGTTTGTCTGCAAGGCCCACTTTTATTAAAGCCGAAGTAGCGCGTTCCTTTCTCTCTTTTTTTGAAACACCCGATAACGTAAGTGCTAATTCAACGTTTTCAAGAACGGTTTGGTGTGGAATAAGATTATAACTTTGAAATACAAAACCTATTGAGTGGTTACGATACACATCCCAATCTTTATCCTTGTATTCTTTGGTACTTCTACCATTAATAATCAAATCACCGTCAGTATAATGGTCTAATCCCCCTATTATGTTAAGCAACGTCGTTTTACCACAACCAGACGGACCCAAAATAGACACAAATTCGCTTTCACGGAATTTTAAATCAACACCCTTTAACGCTTCAACAACTTCATCGCCAACGTAATAATTTTTTGTAATATTTTTTAATTCAAGCACAAAATTACTCCAATAATTTTTTAATAATTATACATTTTCTTTGACAAACTTGTCAATAAACAATTAAAATACGCTACAATTTGACAATATGAGTTAAATTTTTGCTCGCGAATTATGACAAGTAAAATAAATAATTTGTCTATCTTTAGAAAAATCTCTTAATGCTGAAAGCGCTTTTTCAAGATGCCCTTGATCATAGTTAACAAATGGATCATCAAGCATAATAAATGGCTTTTCATTAGGATTTTGCTTGTTATTTTTTGCAAAAATTTCATCACTAAAAGCAAATCTTAACGCTAAAAGATAGATACTTTTCCATCCTTTTGAACAATAATCAACTGACCTTAATTCCCCACCGATCTCTACCAAAATCTTATAATCATTAGATATCACTGTAACTGCATTATCTTCAGATAATTTTGATAAATATCCGTACAATCTATTCGTTAGTGGTTCAAGATATTTTTCCGTTAACGCCGTTCTTGCCTTTGTAAGATGCTCAATCGTCTTATCGATAATTTTTACTTTACTTTGCAATGCCACGATTTCTTCAAGCAAATACGCTTTTTCTTGAGAAAGTTCTTCAAACTTTTCTTGTTCCAAATACATATTCTTGCGATTATTTAATAAAACTTGGCGTTTTATAGTTAATTCCTCAAGTTCTTTTTTAAATAAAATTTCCTTTTTATCCAAATCTTCAACGTTATAATCTTCGATTTTACCGTCGAATTTAATTCCTTTACTTTCAATTGCTAAAACATCTTTATTAATGGTTAAAATTTTATCTTCAATCGCATTTATGTCAGACATAACATCAAGGATTTTATTCAGTTTTTCACTAATTGTTTTAAGCTTGTAATCAGTTGGCAAAGCAAATCCTTTCAACACTTCTTCAATTGTTGATTTTTTATCACTAACTACAATAGATTTTTCTTTATTTGTAGCAACTAACCCACTAATCAAATTATCGCAATTTGTAATAAAATCTATATCTGTTTTAATTTGCGCTAAAACTTCGCCAAGTTCTTTATCAAATATTCCTAACTTACTTTTTATTTTTAAAATATCGTTTTCTATCTTATTTCTTTTTAATGTAGAAAACTCTTTTCCTTGCGATATTTGCGATAGTTTTTCGTTGTTCGCTTTTAATTGTTGTAAAACAAATGCAACAAATCCACCAATCAAACCAAGAAAACCAACCACAGCAAAAACTATGCCTAGAGCAAGCGCAAAAAATGCAACTACTATCCCAACCATCATAACCAATGCTGACAAAATCAACGTAGGAATAGTAATTTTGCTTTTTTTCGTTTCCTTTATAGAATTAGAACTTTTCAAATCATCAACTTCAATAGTCGCCAACTCCCTAGCAAGATAATTTAAGTCTTGATAGTCTTTTTCCGATGGCAAAATCGGATATTTTGATGCAATTGATTTCCTTTTTTCGTTAATGATTTGAATTTTTGCATTGTTTTCAGCAATTTCTTTTTCAATCGCCAAAACAACAGCATTTTCCGTAAGGTAATTTTTTATCTCATTAGAAGTAACGTCGCTATCGCCAACAATTACCATATTTTTATCAAGTTCTGATTGTAGTTGCTGTTTCTGAGCCAACTTATCGTTGCGATTTTTTATTCTTTCAACGATAGCGCTGTATTCACGAGCCTTTTTTTCCTTTTGCACAACTTCATCTAAAGTTGTATTTTTTGATTTGATCTCGTTAGAAATGGCATTTATTTCTTTTTCAATAATAGCGACGCCGTCAAAAGCCCGTTGACACCCCTCAAGCCTTTCGTTGATATCAGCAACGAGCATTTTCTTTTCGTGGATTTTACCACCTTTACCGGTCTTGTAAAGCAACTCTTTGCGTTTTTTCTCTAGTGAATTTATCGCCTTTGCAAAATTCTCCTCACTAGCAATAGGGTCAACCACACCGATTTCGTCAGCAATTACGGTATTTTCACTTAAATCTATATCTTTTTGTGAAAGAAAAGTAGTCCTTAAAAAAGTTTCTAAATTAATATGAAAAAGCCTTTCTCCCCACTTTTTATCAGATTCAGAATATGTTTTACCATTTGTTAAATCCG
Source organism: Christensenellaceae bacterium (assembly GCA_045655805.1). Classification (GTDB taxonomy): domain Bacteria; phylum Bacillota; class Clostridia; order Christensenellales; family Borkfalkiaceae; genus UBA11475. The sequence goes on along the minus strand of JAZOPZ010000013.1, from coordinate 305,255 downwards.
TTAACAAACAAGTATCTTGACTTTCAGTTTTCCCAAAAAATCTCTCAAGCCTATAAAGGATCCCGCCTCTTTGAAACTCTATATACCCACCAAATCTAGCGTTAACTGCAGGAAAATACATTTTACGGTCGTTATCATCAAGACACGTTCTTCTAGCACCTGACATACCGTAAAACATTGCCTTGATAAAAATCGATAAAGTGGTTTTACCCCAGCCGTTATTTTCGTTTATAACGTTAATACCATCACTAAATTGATAGTCAAAATTAGAGAATTTACCAAAATTTTCAATATGACATTTAATTAAACGCATTATAAATCCTCTCCTTTTAACGCTTTTAAGCCAAGTTGAAGGACTTCGGACTTGTCGTGTTCAGATAAATCGTTATCTGCATCAAGTTGTTTAACAAATTCTGCTTTAAGTCCAGTTGATACAACTAAATCCGACGCATTATAAGCAATTTCAGTTTCATCATCAACTTTAGCAAAATAAAATTGTGAATTTAATTGACGTACCAAATCTTCAATGTAAATTAAAGTTTCAGTATTGTAATCGAACTTCCCTTGAATCACTAATTTTATCAAATCCTTGCTTGGAGCATCTTTAATTCGCTCTTGAATTGCGAATTTTATTTCACCCCAACTATTTAGACCTGTAACATCAACAACGACTTCACGTAGTTCCCTTTTTGCAAAAGGCACAAATTGTGGATTTTTAATATCGTCAGTATCTATTAAAACATAACCTTTTTCACCAAGTTCGTCAAAGCCACGTCCTTCAAGACATCCTGAATATGCGTAAACGCCACGGTCATCGAGATTATCCGTGTCAAAAGAGTGATAATGACCGAGAGCAAGATAATCAATAAACTTATCTTTAAGTTCGGGCAAGTTTATTTTTTCACCAACCATTGATGAACGGTGTTTTGCTATTTCACCGTGCAACACAACTATGTTCTTTTTATTTTTATCAAGCATCAAAGTATTGTAGAGCATTTTTGCATTACTGCCGTTAAGATTTGCTCCAGTTACAACTACGTCACTAAAGTTAAAGGTTTGCCACTCAGTTTGTGTTACACAAATTAGATTTGCAGGCAAAACATCCACAACGTCTTTTAACGCTGAATTTTCGTGATTGCCGACTACGTACAAAACAGTAATATCAGAAAAGTTTTGCAACGTCGAAACAACTTCGCTAGCAACGAGTTTTGTTATTCTTTTAGTATCAAACAAATCCCCGGCAATAACAACAAGCGAAACGTTTTTCTCTCTTGCAACTTTTAACAACCTTGAAAAATTAGACAATAATTCAAGTCTTCTTGCCTTTGCTTTTTCAAGTGGTAAATTTGAAGTTAATTTAGAGCCTAAATGTAAATCGGCTGTGTGAATTATTTTCATAAAATCTCCTATAATATTATTATATAATATTTTATTTATTAACGCAAGAGTTGTTATAATATTGAAAATTTTTTTAAAGAAAAAAACGGCAACCATCTACCGTTTTTACACAACGCACAATAAATCGCACGCAAAACCACGAGAAACTGTTTAACAAAAAAAGAACGCCGAAGCGTTCTTTATGGAGCTGCTAACCGGATTTGAACCGGTGACCTCGTCCTTACCAAGGACGTGCTCTACCTGCTGAGCCATAGCAGCATTAAATTGCCTATATAGTATAATAAAAACCTTAAAAATAGTCAAGCAATAAACTCAACTATTTTTATTTTTTTTTGAAAATATTTTTTATTCATTAATTTTTACAAAGAAAAAATCCCACGATTGTGGGATTTTATCGTTATTTGTTAAGATTTTTTCTTTCTTCTTAAATATCTAATAAATGCAGGAACGTTATCTTCTTCAACAACTTCCTCTTTAACAGGCTCAACTGCTGGGGTTTCTTCGACAAGAGGTTCTTCTTCCTCCTCAAAATCTTCGACAGCCTTTGCCGTTTGAACGACAGGTGGTTGCACAAAAATAGAAGGTTTTTCAATTACTTGTTGTGGTTGTCTAGTAGCAATTTCGTCTTGCATAATCGGATTAAAACCAGTAGCAATAACGGTAATTTTAATTTCATCACCAAGAGATTCATCACAGGTCGTACCTAAAATGATATTAGCGGTTTCATCAATAATGCCACCGACTAAAGTAGCTGCCTCATCAATTTCACCAAGACCTAAAGACTTACCACCTGCAATGTTGAGAATAATTCCTCTAGCGCCCTCAATAGTGGTTTCTAAAAGCGGACTAGAAACGGCTTGTCTTACAGCCTCAATAACTCTCTTATCGCCCTTTGCAACACCAATACCCATATGAGCAAGTCCTTGATTACGCATAATCGTGCTAATATCAGCAAAGTCAAGATTAATGTGAGACGGCGTCATAATTAAATCAACGATACCACTAATACCTTGTTTTAATAAGTTATCAGCAATTTTAAAAGCATCAATAAATGAAGTACTTGCAGGTAAACTTTGCGTGAGTTTATCATTAGGAATAACAACTAGTGTATCAACGTGTTTTTTAAGGTTATTAATCCCTTTAATAGCGTTTTCACTTCTAGGTCTACCTTCAAACATAAAAGGTTTTGTAACGAACGCAACGGTCAAAATACCCAATTCTTTAGCAAGCCTAGCAATAACGGGAGCAGCGCCAGTACCTGTGCCACCGCCCATACCTGCAGCAATAAACAACAAATCGCTATCTTTAATAAAATTTAAAATTTCTTCCTTACTTTCTTCAGCAGCCTTTTCACCGATATCCGGATTACTGCCCGCACCTAAACCTTTGGTGCATTCAGCACCGATAGGAATACGAATATCTGCTGGCGAAAGTTCCAATGCTTGCAAATCGGTATTAACTGCTGCAAATTGAGTAGCCTTAACGTTAGCAGCAATCATATTTGCAACTGCGTTACACCCAGCGCCACCAACGCCTATAACTTTAATAACTGCACCTCTTGCGGTTGATGAATACATTTTTTATTTTCTCCTTATAAGTAAGTATCTAATTTTTCAATGCATAAGCAAGCACTGAAAGGTATGAACTGTTTTCAGGTTTATCAAGGAACGGCAAATCAGGGGCAAGCATTTCAACAGCAACACCCAAAACGTCCGAAAGACGTTCTTTTGCGCCTCTAATATGTGTGATTCCGCTACCAGTAATGTAAAGTGGTATATGCTCCGGCACGTTTACCCTTGATTGAGTATAACAAGTGTGGATTTCATCAATGAGTTCGTCAAGCATATCCAAGACCACTTGTTTTGCCTTGTTTTTATTGAAATAATAAGCCTTATCGCCTTTAATTACTTCGTAAGATTCAGACTCGTCAGCGTCAACCGAAATATTTGATTTATTTTTGAGTTTATCAGCAATATCGTAAGATTCTATATTAAAATCTTCCATAAGTTGATAGGTAATGTGACCACCACCAAAATCAAACGAGCGTTGATACAACAAACCCTCTCCAAACACCATAGTAAAATCAGCCGACAAATGACCTACGTCAAGCATAACGGCCAGCCTATCACGATATTCTTTTTCAATCAGATATAACGATTCTGCCAAAGGAATTGACACAAAAATTATATCGTCTTCATTAAATCCACATTTTTTAAGAGTTGTTTTTACTACGTGAATAAAATAATCAAGACACAGTACGTAACAAGTTCTTCCTTTAAGAGTTGCGCTAGTTTCGCCAAGAGCGACGAAAGTTTTTCTAAAATCGTCAAGTTCAAAATTGATTGACGCATAATTTATAATCGTCCAATTATTAACCTTGGTGTTAAAACCCGCGTCTTGAACCATACGGATTTCCTTTTCGGTTATCTTACGTTTTTTTGAAAAAGAAACTTGTCCGTCACGAACGGTCATACGGGTGAACACACCAGGTACGCCTACGTATACCTTTTTGATACTAGAACCACTGTTTTTAATATTTTCAGCCATTTCTTGTAAAGCAGAAACAGTCTTTTTTAAATCAAGAAAAGTAGGCCCGTCGTTTTCAACCACGAAACCGTCGTACTCTACTTGCTTAAAACCTTTTACAATAAAAGTATTGTTAACGCCTTTTGCTCCGACAAATGACGACATTGTAGAAGATATATTTATAACTGCAACTTCTTTCTTTTGCATAATTTCCCCTTAATTTTAACCGTTACTAGACCAAGTAGCGTTTATTTCACCTGTTTCAGCAGATTCCGTAACGTAAATTTTACTATTTGCCTTCAAGTAATCGTTAATATCTTCATATTGATTTATCAACGCTTTAGCCTTGTCCTCACCACGATTTTTGAAATTTACAATTTCAACGTTAACTTCCGTAGCGGTATCCATAATCAAATGGTTAGTATTAAACGCCGAGAACACTTCCACCGAAGTTAAAATGCTTGATAAACCTTCGGTATTAACTATTTTTAGCATAGCTGTTATAGCATCATCCTCAGTTGTTTTTAAATAATCTCCTACGACAACGGTAGTAAAATCAAACTTATTGCCACTTAATGATTGATTTGCTTTAAGTTCAATAAGACCTGACGGTACGCTTACAACTTCTTCTACAACAAACCCGTCTGATGCAACGATATAATTCTTGCCAGCAAATTCGACATAAAACATTTCCCTACGTTCTTTAACTTCAACCACTAAAGTATTCGGATACTTTTTAGTTACTGATAAAATTTCAAAGCGAGTACAATCGTCAAGAGCATCATAAACCTTATCAATATTAAAAAACAAAAGGTTTTTACCCAAAAACTCTTGCAAAGCCTCGTCAATATCGTCAGTCTCTAAAAAGCCACTCTCAAATGCCTCGTAGGAAACGTCTACGTTTTTAATTTTAAAAACAGAAAAGACTGTAAATACTGCTATGAGCGCAAAAACGACTGCTATAAAAATTGTAAACAATCCTTTGTACTTCATCAAATCTTCTTAATATCGCAACCAAGTTCCGTTAACTTTTGGTCAAATCGATAATAACCCCTTTCAATATGTTTTACTTCTGAAACTATGGTTTCACCTTCGGCTGAAATCCCAGCAAGCACGAGCGCCGCTCCACCACGTAAATCGTGGGCAACAACTTCAGCCCCACGCAACCGTTTTACACCACGCACGATAGCAACTCTATCTTTAACTGTAATTTTGGCACCCAACTTAATAAGTTCTGAAACGTGCTTAAATCGAGTTTCAAAAATATTTTCCCTTATAATTGCAGTACCGTCAGCAATGCAATTAAGTGCAAGAGTTTGCGCTTGTAAATCAGTAGGAAATCCAGGGTACGGACTAGTTTCAATATTAAACGATTTAATACGCCCCTCCGATTTCAAATATATTATATCACTTTTTATATCTACTTTACAAGTATTATTAAATAATTTATTTAAAAGTGGAACAAGATTTTCAGCATTTGCACCTAAAAGTTCAATTTCGCCACCAGTCATAACCGTAGCGATTAAAAAAGTTCCTGCCTCTATTCTATCGGCAATCGGTTTATACTCAACGCCACGCAAACGAGACACTCCCTCAATTATTATTTTATCACTACCTGCTCCCTTAATTTTTGCGCCCATTTTATTTAAAAAATTCATCAAATCCTTAATTTCAGGCTCTTTCGCAGGGTTATTTATAACGGTCGTGCCACACGAGATGGCGCAAGCGAGCATTATATTTTCCGTCGCTCCAACGCTTGGGAAATCCAAATATACCTCTTTACCGACGATTTTATCTGCGTAACAATTTATCTTACCACCATCTTCCTCTATTTTAACCCCCAACGCTTTTAGCGCATTAATATGTAAATCTATCGGTCTTAATCCAATATCACATCCACCTGGATAAGATAATCTAGCGCAACCTGCCCTTGAAACTAAACTACCCATCAAAAAAACAGACGATCGCAACTCCCCCGTTAATTCATTTCCGAGTTCACAACTATTTATGCCACTAGCATCAATTATTAAGTTATCATCGTCGAACCTAGTTTTTGCCCCCAACTTTTCAAGTAGTTTAATCATACTTAAGACGTCAGAAATCTTTGGACAATTTAAAATAACGGTTTCTTCCGTAGTTAAAATACTACCGGCAAGTAAAGGTAGTATAGAATTTTTTGCAGATTCGACCTTTACTCTACCACTAATTTTTTTACCACCGTGTATCATAAACTTTGCCATAAATTCTTCCCCCACAAAAACAGTCTCCGTATATTATTTTATGGTCAAAATTCAAAAAAGTTTATTTATCCTTTCGAAACGTTATACAACACCCCCATTTCAGCCATAAAAATTATAATTGCAGTATTTCCACTAGAAACCAAAGGCAAAGGTAACCCTGTCGGAGGAATTGCCCCACTTACAACCAAAGCGTTGACAATTACTTGAATACCAAAAATCATAGTGATTCCAACGGATAAAATATAACCAAATAAATCATTTGATTTACGCGCAGTTTTAATCCCTCTAAAAATTATGTAAAATAGTAAACAAAAAAATAAAATTATACCAACAAAACCTATTTCTTCTCCTATAATCGAAAGTATAAAATCAGACTCGCTAAACGGTAAAAAAGCATACTTTTGCCTAGACTTAAAAAGCCCCACTCCAAACCACCCACCAGAGCCTAGAGCGTACAATGATTGCAACAACTGATACCCCTCACCTTTAGGAGACGCCCAAGGGTCTAAAAAAGCCGAAAGTCTATCAAGACGATAAGGTTCTGCCAAAATTAGCAAAACGGCACCCAAAATTGCGGGTACAGCAAGAAGTACAAAATATTTTATCTTCATACCACCTGCAAATAGTATTGAAATCATGAGAGCTATCATACATACGGTTATTGACATATTAGGTTCAGCGATAATCAATGCGCATAAAACGAGCCCGTATAAAAGTATAGGGATAATTCCTTTAAAAGTACGCATTTTTTCAGGATTTGAAGATATATAAGTAGCGCCGAAAAGTATTAAAGCAAATTTTGCAACTTCAGATGGTTGAAGCGTTATAGGTCCAACTGCTATCCACCTTTTCGCTCCGTAATTTTCAACCCCTATTTTAGGCACAAAAACAAGGGCAAGCAAAACTATTGCCAAAATGCAAATAGGCAAGGTGAATTTTTTTAATTTATGATAACTCAAATTTGCCGTAAAAATCATAGCAACCATGCCTAACAAAATACCTATAACCTGTTTTTTTACAAAGTAAAAAGCATCGTTATAAGTAGCCGATGCCGAATAACAACTTGCCGAATAAATAAAAACCGTTCCCACAACCGATAAAAAAATAACGGCTATGGGAATAGTTAAATCACCTTTTGTTTTTTTATTAATCAAAGCGCTCGTTTTTTTCAAGCGACTTCACCACCTTACAAAAATACTCGCCACGCTCGGCATAACCAGAAAATCTATCAAAACTTGCTGATGCAGGACTTAATAAAACACAACCGTTTTTAGGGCAAAAAAATTCAGCAACCTTTACTGCCGTATCAAAAGCATCTACTAAACAAACTTTATCATAGCCACAAATAACGGCTGTTTTTAAAAGAGCGCTAGCATTTTCACCCGTTAAAACGCAGTAAACCACACTACTATCCTTTATTTTCGTAAAAAGTTCCTCATAACTTTCCCCTTTGTCTTTGCCACCAAGTATTAAAACCGTAGGGCTATTCATACATTTTATCGCAGATAAAGTTGATGCTATATTAGTACCCTTTGAATCGTCGTAAAACTCTTTATTATTTAATTTGCCAACTAGTTCAATACGATGTTTTTCTCCCTTATAGTTTTTTAACGCATTGTTTATAGTTTGATTATCAACGCCAACTGCCTTTGCTATACAAATGCTCGCTAAAGCGTTTAATATATTGTGTTCACCTTTTACCCCCATTTCGCTTTCGTGAATAATCATATCAACACCAAAATGCAACGCTCCATCAAAATAATATGCGTTAGCGTTTTTATTTTTCATTGAAAAAGTTAAAACTTTTGCTCTAGTTTTTTTAGAAAATTCTTCAAAATACAAATCGTCAGCATTTAGAACGGCATACTCACTTTCGCGCAAATTCTTCAATATTTTACTTTTCAAAAAAGCATAATTTTCCATAGTGTAATGCCTTTCTAAATGGTCTGGCGCAACATTTAAAACGCAAGCAATATGTGGCGAAAAACTATGTACTGTTTCTAGTTGAAAACTAGACACTTCCGTTACTGCTAAAGTATTAAAATCTGAAAGTTCCTTGATTTTTGAACATATCGGTACACCTATATTACCAACAACTTGATGACTTTGCCCAGCCTCTTCAAAAATTCTTCCCAGCATAGAAACAGTAGTAGTTTTTCCGTTCGTCCCAGTAACTGCAATTATGGGCGATTTTATTAAAGTACTACCGAGTTCAAGTTCACCAATAATTCTCTTTTTTAAACTTTTTGCTTTTACACAAATCGGATGGTTTATTGCAATACCAGGACTAACCACTAAAACCGTCGTTAATGTTAAAACGGCATCTAGTTCGTTCTCGGAAATTTTTACAGCGCCTTTTTGAACTAACTCGTCCAAATTTTTAATTAAATTTTGGTTAGAATTTTCTTCATACAAATAGCATTTTGCGCCCAAATTTAGTAAAGCGTTAGTCGCCGAATATCCACTTTTAGACATACCGAATATTAAAAATACTTCGTTTTTTATAAACATAAATCCTCCTAACTAGCAAAAGGCATCAAACAAAACGCCGTCGCTAAAACAGTTATTACCGTATAAAGATATGCTATTTTGCACTCACTTAATCCTTTTTGTTGCAAATGATGATGATATGGCGCCATCAAAAACACTCGTTTACCAGTTTTCTTAAAATAAATTACTTGAATTATTACGGAAAGTCCCGATATAACGAACGGTAATCCGATAATGGGTAAAAGCAAGGTATTGCCAGTAAAAACTGTAACGCCACCTATAAGCCCACCTAAAAAAAGCGACCCCGTATCCCCCATAAAAATATTTGCTTTGTTAGTATTAAAACATAAAAAAGCAAATAACGCAGACGCACTAATCACACAAAGGTAAATAACGCCGTCCACTTCTTCTATAAGATGAAAAGTTTCACTAAAAAAAGTTTTTTGAAAAAACAATAAAAGCGAAATTCCTAAAAAATATGCCGTTGAAACGCTACTAGCAAGTCCGTCGAGACCGTCTGTTAAATTTACGCAATTAGTAACTGCAATATAAACTACGGCTATAAACGGCATTGCAAAAAGTCCAAAATCAACAGATATTTGTGAAAATGGCAAATAAAACCTAGTCAATCCATTTTTTATAGCAAAAAAACCAGCAAGTAAACTTATCAGCAACTGAAAAACTATTTTTTGATACGGTCTTAATCCTTGATTATCGGAAGTTCTTATTTTTATTAAATCATCTAAAAAACCTACGGCAAAAAAACCAAGAGCAATTACGAGCGAAACCGTTGCCACACCCGAGTTTTTTGAAAATAAAAAGTACACGATGGTAATCGCTGTAACAAAAAATAGTCCACCTAGCGTAGGCGTTCCATTTTTATGCTCGTGTTCTTTGACGTAAAAAAGAATGGTTTGCCTTGCTTTCCTTTTTTTAAGTACTGGTATAAATATTAAAGCAACAATAACGGTCAATAAAAAAGAAAGAACCGCGCTAACTACTAAATTCATCACACTCCAATTATTGACGATTTTGAGAAAGTAATTCAAGTACTACTTCTTTATCGTCAAACGGTTGTTTAACACCCAAAATTTCTTGAGAACGCTCTGCACCTTTGCCGGCTATAAGCAAAACGTCGTCTTTTTTTAATATTGATAAAGCGTATTCTATGGCAGACCGCCTATTCTCTATTGAAACGCTTTTTGCACTAGTTCCCACGAACCCTTTTTCAATCTCTTTAATAATACTCATTGGGTCTTCAAACCGTGGATTGTCTGACGTAATTATTGAAAAATCCGATAGATCCGCGCTAATTTTCCCCATTTTTGCCCTTTTATCCTTATCACGGTTACCACCACAACCAAACAGCGTAATCAGTCTACCACTTGAAAACCTTTTTAGCGCACTAATCGACTTTTCTAAACCGTCAGGAGTATGTGCGTAATCTATAAAAATCATAAATTTATCGTCGTAAATTTTTTCCAACCGACCACTAATACAGTTAAAGTTTTCAATAACTTCTACAGCAAAATAAGTTGGCACGCCCAACAAACACGCAGTAAGCATAGAACACATTTCATTATATACGTTAAATCTACCGTACAGCGATGAAAATACTTTTATAACGTCGTCGAATAAATTTACTACAAAAGACGTACCCTTTTTACTTTCTTTAATATTTATTGCAAAAACGTCGGCAGGATTATCAATACCGTACGTTAAAACCTTTTTATTGTTAATAGTTAGTTCCCTACCAAGCAAATCGTCGCTATTTACAACTAAATATTTACATTTAGAATTATTTAAAAAACGCAATTTTGCTTTTTTGTAGTTTTCCATATCTTTAAAATAGTCAAGGTGGTCTTGCGTTAGATTTGTGAAAACACCTACATAAAATTCAATAGGCGCGATTTTTTTAAGTTCGCAAGCGTGTGCGGACACCTCCATTACAACGACTTGCACACCACTCTCTTTCATGTCAGCAAAAATTTTATACAAAGCGGATGGGTCTGGAGTTGTCAATGACGCATCTACCACATTTCCACAATAATATGCGCCCAAAGTTCCTATAATACCGGTTTTTATTCCGTATTTATTTAAAATTTCCGCAATCATAAACACAGTTGAAGTTTTTCCGTTTGTCCCAGTAACGCCTATTATTTTCATGCTTTTTTCGGGTGAACCATAAAAGTTGGAACAAATTTTTGCATAAGCCTCTCTACAATCTTTTACTTTTATTTTAGGCAATACAGTTTCGCAATCGTCTTCACAAATAACTACTATAGCGCCACGCAATTCAGCCTCTTTCACAAATGAATGTCCGTCAAAATTTTCACCTTTTAAGCAAACGAACACGCTATTCTTTTCAACTGACTTACTATTTATCGATACCGAAAGCACTTCTAGTTCTAGCGCTTCGTTATCACAATTGATAATTTCAATACCGTTTAATAATTTATTTAATTTCATAACTCACCCTTATCATTTTTCTCTTTCCAACGAATATTAACACTACAACTAAATTATAATTTGCAACATATCGTCGATTTTTGACAAAAACTCATTTTTTTAAATAAAATAAACAGTCAAAGACTGTTTTTCTTTAGTAAATTATCGGTTTTATATTTTTCAAATCGATTATCGATTGAAAAATCTCTTTTGCATACGGCGCTGCAACGGTTGAACCATAATATTGCCCAACGGGTTCGTCAATAATAAACAATGCAAGATATTTAGGTGCATTTGCTGGAAAATATCCAATAAACGAAGAAACGTACTTACCACTTGCAATCACACCGTTCTCATATTTTTGAGCAGTACCTGTTTTGCCGGCAACTTTGTAGCCTTCAATATAAGCGTGTTTACCACTTCCCTCACAAACAACCTTCTCTAGCATTTCGTTCAAAATTTTAGAAGCATTTTCACTAACGGTTCTATTTTTTAAAGTAGGCAAAATCTTTTCCACGGTAATACCGTCGTTTGAATATATCTCCTTAACCAAATGTGGTTCGTAATAATACCCACCATTTATAGCAGAAGAAGTTGCAACCGCCAACTGCAAAGGCGTTACCGCTATCGTTTGCCCAAACGCAATTCTTGATAAATCAACGTTTTTTACTGCACTTTTAGGCAAAATCATTCCCTGTGACTCGCCTAAAAAGTCGATCCCCGTACAACTGCCGTAACCAAATTTTTCTATATATTTATACATTGTTTCCTTACCAAGTGACATTGCTATGTCTACGAATATCGGATTACAACTATTGTTAAGCGCCCCGCTTAAGTTTAAAGCGCTGTGTTTACCACCTGCATGATTACTCCAACATTTTACTCTCGTTCCATCAATAAATCTATATCTCGACGAATTATAAATATGTTCGGGAGCAAAGGCTTTAGGGTTTTTTCGCAAATATTCTTCAATATTCGCTACGGAAGTTAATATTTTAAAAGTCGAACCAGGCTCATAAACGTCACTTATTAACCTATTTCTCGTTAAAGCGTTAAGTGTATCCAAGTCGTCACGAGGAATTTCGTTGAGATCAAGCGAGGGTTTTACGCTCATTGCTAAAATTTCACAATTAGACGGATCTAAAACTAAACATTGAACGGATTTTGCGCTACAACTTTCATAAGCAAGTGCTGTTTGCGCCTCTACTACTTGCTGAATTTCATAATCAACGGTAAGTTTAATATTTAAACCGTCCGTTGCTGGTATGTACGTTGGAGAACTACCTTCAATTTCTACGCCGACTATATCGGTTTCATATAAAATTTCACCGTTTTCACCTTTTAGATACTTATCGTAATAAAGTTCAAGTCCACTTTGACCATAACCGTCCGTTGAAGTAAACCCTAAAACTTGTGTTAAAAAATCACCATACAAATATTTTCTGCTATTATCTCTTGAACAATAAACACCTTTTAAGTTATAAGATAATAGTTTTGCAATTTTATCTTTTTCAACCTGTTTTTTGACGGTTATTTCTGAAGAAATAGTTCTTTTTAACCGATTTTCAACAAAGTCCAAATCAATGTCAAGCGTACTTGCTAAAACTTTAGATAATTCCTCAATATTTTCAACTGCTTTCTTTCTGACAAAAACAGTATAAGTGTCATTATTATCAACTAAAACTACACCGTTAGCATCTACTATTTTACCACGCCTTGCAACCAAAGGAATTTCTCTTGTCCATTGGTCAATCGCTTTCTCCTGTAAAGCGTTGCCCCAAATGATTTGAACGTAAAAAAGTCTCCCCAAAACTAGACAAAATAAAAAGGTTATTACACAAAAAATTGCGAATAACCTCTTTCGTAAAATTGATATTGAAAAATCTGATTTTATGGGAATCACCCCCGAGTATTTATTTACTCATATTATATTCGTTAACTGCTTTATTTATAACGTAATCGTCAGAACTTACCGTTTCAATTTCGTTAACAATTTGTGAATATTCTTGAGTCAACGTCGCAATACTTTCAGTTCTTTCATTAAGTTTTGCTTGAATAGTATTGATAATACCCGTATTGAGAACGATAAGCGATAAAATAAGCATCACTACTACTGAATAAACGGCAATAAGCATTTTATCTCTCTTTCTTAAACCAAAAGTAAAACCGTCGTCAACCACTTCGATATCAGATAAATCAAGTGATTCGGTTTTTTTATAGCGCATAGTTTCGCTAGTAGGCATAATTTCTTCTTCTGTTAAAGATTTGCCGTCAATTTCGTTAAGAATATTTTCTATAAGATTTTCTCTTTCCGCTCTTTCCTTTTGTACGTCATAATTTACGGTAGCAAAAAGTTCATCGCAAGATTCCATCATTGCGAAGGTTTCGTTAATCGTTTCGCTTTTGTCGATAATTTCTTCTCTTTCGGCTAATAAAACGTTATCGTTACGTAAAAAATCCATAGTGTTGCTCCTTTAAATTCTTTCGGCAATTCTTAATTTAGCGCTTTTTGAACGGGAATTTTCGTTAAGTTCTTTTTCGGATGCCGTTATTGGATGTTTGCTTAAGATTTTTATTTCTCTACGCTTTCCACAAACGCATACAGGAAATTCTTTTGGACAAACACAATCCGTTTCAAGTTCTTTAAATGCCTGTTTAACAAGCCTGTCCTCCAAAGAGTGAAAAGTTAAAATTACAATTCTTCCACCCTTTTTAAGACTTTTTGCCATATTTATAACGGTTTCCTTAAGTTCGTCAAGTTCACCGTTAACTTCAATTCTAATTGCTTGGAACACCCTTTTTGCAGGATGCCCGTCTATTTGAAACTTCTTTGGAATCGTTTTTTTGATTATTTCAACCAACTCTCCACAAGTTTCAATAGGCTTAATTTTTCTTTTTTCGGTAATTTTTCTAGCGATTTGTTTTGAAAATCTTTCTTCGCCGTATTCTTCAAAAATCCTAACAAGTTCTTTTTCAGAATATTCGTTTACTACCGTTTTTGCTGAAAAACCACTCGTATTATCCATACGCATATCGAGCATTTCGTTTTCAGCCATATAGGCAAAACCTCTCGATTTATCGTCAAGTTGAAAACTTGAAACGCCTAAATCCAAAATAATGCCGTCAAACTCTTTTATATTAAGAGTTTCTTTAATATTCAGATAATTTTTGAAGTTATCTTTTACGAGAGTAAATCTTCCGTCAAACTCTTTAAGCCTTTCATTCGCTCTACCGATAGCGTAATCGTCAAGGTCAGTTGCGACTAGTCTACCTGTCGGCGATGAACGCTCAAGTATTCCGTAAGAATGCCCTGCGCCACCGAGCGTTCCGTCAAAGTATACGCCACCGTCTTTAATAGCAAGTCCATCTAAACACTCGTTAAGCATAACCGAATAGTGCTTTAAATCAGCCATCATACTTTGCCAACATCTCATTAAATTTATCAAAAATTGAATCTATGTTCTCACTTTCCATAGATGCAAGTTTTTTATTCCACTCTTCTTCAGCCCAAAGTTCAACACCATAAAAGGTTTTAACAGTTACAACGTTTTTATCGATGTGAATTTTATTTCTAATATGTTGTGGAAGAATAATTCTACCTTGATTATCTTCTTCAGGATTACAAGTCCAAGTAGAAATATATCTTGCATAATCAAGCGCCTTGGTATCGTATGGCGAAATTTTTGAAAATTGTTGACGCCTTCTTTCAGATTCTTCACGCGAAATGATTGCAAGACAGTTACCAGGAGCAATAACGAATGAATATCCGTCCTTAAACTCCTCCCTAATCTTGGCAGGTATTCGCATTCTGTTTTTAGCATCTAATTGATGATAATAAACACCTTCGTTCACGCGGAAGACTCCTCAAATTATATCGTACCTACAGTATAACATAAATGTTAACCACTGTCAACCACTTACATTAAAAAATTTTCATTTTTTTGTATTTTTTTATAAAATTTCAGCATTTTTTCAACTTTCTAAATACTTCTGCATTTTTATAACCACTAGGACCTAAAAAAATAAAATTATTTATATACGAATTTTTATTTGATTTTTTCTTGCGATTTTTTATATTATACCACTCAATAATCTTTAGTATCGTGTTATCCACCCCATCATACACTTCCATTGGACAAAAGTGGTCAATAATCCCTAACTTTTTAAAAAAATAGTGTGTACATCCCAAAATTACTGCTTTATTTTTACAAAATTTTTTATCAAAATTCAAAAAATTTTTATTAAAAGGGTCTTTTTCTATCTCGTCAGCAGTTCCTCTTAAAGAAACTATTTCCAACAAATTATCATAATGCAGATAATCATTTGCCGTTAGCCTAGTGCATAACAATAATGGTTTATCATACTTTAGTACAGCCGTTTCTACAGGCGGAAATACCCCAAAAACTTTAATCGGCAAGTATTCTTCACAAAACTTAAAAAGCGTGCAACTAACGGTATTACAGGCAATAACTACACAGTCAACCTCTTTAGCCAACAAACAATCTAAAACGCACCGAACAAGCACACGCAACCTATATACGCTACAATTACCGTAAGGAGCGTTTTCGTTATCACCGTAGTACACAAATTCTACCCCGGACAGTCTTTCGTCCAACTTTTTCAAGAGACCTAGTCCTCCGACCCCACTATCCAATATGCCAATTTTCAATTTAACAACGCCCCCTTGACTAACTTTCAGTTAATATTATGAAAAGTTCTCGCTAAATAGTTAAAATAATTGATTTTTATTGAAAATATAGTTGCAAACTAAAAAAAATTGTGTTAAAATATGCAAGTAAAGAAAATGTAAGGAGATTACGAAAGTGCCAAACATTAAATCAGCAAAAAAGCGTGTATTAGTAAACCAAAAGAAGAATGAAGAAAATAAGATGATTAAGACCCAAGTTAAAACCGTTATGAAAAAGGTTGATACGTTGGTAAAAGACGGCAAATTGGACGAAGCAAAGGCATATCTTCCTGAAGCAATGTCAATCATTGATTCTGCTTGTTCAAAAGGTATTCTTCATAAAAACAACGCTGCTAATAAAATCGCTAAACTTTCAAAGAAAGTTAACGGCTAATTCATAGCAAATTAAAACGGTTGCTTTTCGCAACCGTTTTTTATTTTATTAAAACAATTTATCATATTCTTTCACAATAAAAAAGGGGCTAACTGCCCCTTTTATTATTTATTTTCAACAGTCGTTTGTTCTTCTACTTCAGGTTCTTTTAGTAATTCTTCGTCTTTTTTTAAGAAAATCGGATATTTTTTCCAAATATAAAAACCTAATAACGCAAGACCAACCACTATAAACAAGCAAGATTGCCATTGTGACGGTGTAAAGAACGAACCTTCAACACCACCACGATAATCTGCCCTAAAGTATTCTATTATAATTCTCCAAATACCATACGCAACGAGATAAACTGTATGCAAAAGGTTGAATTTTTTGAAATACAATATAGAAAGAACGACAAACAAAGCAAATAGGAATAACGATTCGTAAAGTTGAGTAGGAACTCGAACAGCGCCTTTCATATATATACCAAACCCACTTTCTGCAACACGCCCGTAACAACAACCAGCAAATAAACAACCTAAACGGCCAAAACCGTGCGTAACGGCTATACAACAAGGTGCAACTCGCAAAATCTCATTAAAAGCAGGTATATGTTCCTTTTTCTTTTTGAAAACGAAGTGCCCTACACCAAAGTAAATGGCAATGAAAGTAACTACACCACCAATAAGCCCACCCATAACGGTAAGCCCCGCATTTGCAAAACTCCATTTGCCGGTTGCTATAAAATCATAAAAGGCTTGGAACAGTTTTGCCGACAAAAATCCAAGCGCAACAGCACCAATCGCTACGAAGTAAACAAAATCTTGCACGTCGGTATTCATTTTTGATTTTGTAGTGTATATAAAAAACACGGCCAAGCAAGCAACCAAACCGATTGCTATCATCATACCGTATAAATATATACCTACTTCCTTGCCAAAAAAGGAAAACTTAATAATTGCCTCTGGATGCATACAAACCCCAATAATATCTACTTTTTAATCATTTGTTCAAGTTCAGCCATAAAAGACGAAATATCCTTAAACGAACGATATACAGATGCAAAACGAACGTAAGCAACTTCATCAATACCTTTAAGACCGTCCATTACTAATTCACCAATTTGTTTTGAAGTAATTTCTTGATCGAGTTGATTGTAAACTTTCTTTTGAATTTCGTCCACCAATGCATCGATTTTTTGCATAGGAACAGGGCGTTTTTCACACGCCTTAATAATCCCAGCCTTAACCTTGCTTGGGTCAAAAACTTGCCTATTGCCACCCGATTTTACAACTAGAACCGGCGTAGTTTCAACAGTTTCGTAAGTGGTAAATCTTTTACCACATTGAAGACACTCGCGTCTTCTTCTAATAGTAGTACCGTCTTCAGATGAACGAGAATCGATTACCTTACTTTCAAGGCAACCACAATAAACACACTTCATAATTATCCCCTTGCGTTTTTTATATTTTACCATATTTTGTGGTGTTTGTCTATATTTTTTAAAATTTTACACAAAATAATTATAAAACTATGGAGAATATTTATGCTAACTCTTTCTTATTTATTAATAATCGTCTATATTTTGGCAATAAACTTCTACGGAGTAATTATTTTGAAAAGCCAAAAAGACTACAGAGCTAATCCATCACAATATAATCACCACCCAATCGGCGACGCAAAATTATTCGCAACGGGATTCTTGGGGGGCGCTTTGGGAATTTTTATTTTTATGTTTATTTTTAAATATCGCCTAAAAAGTATGGGATTTATGGTATTAATGCCCGTACTAATCGCCCTTGACGCTTATTTGCTCGTTACCGTTTTTACCAGTGGATTTGGATTTGTTTTAACTTAAAAATGCTCCTAACGGAGCATTTTTCAATTAAATCTATTATACTTTTCAGTTAAAGTTGCTAGATATTTAGCCGAAGTTTTTGTAAACGCCGAAGACTTTAACTTCATTGTCCAATTCGCAATTTCTCTACCAGGCGTGTTCATACGATAATCACCGTTTAGCAAAAGCACGTCTTGCATAGGAATAATAAAAGTGTTAGCCTTACAAGCAAAACCTAGTTCAATCATTGCCCTAGCGATTTGATTTTTATTACCAACAGACTTTTTAATCCCAAGTTTTTTTAAACTCTTTCTAACCCCTACGGTAATATTGCGATAATCCCAATCGGTGGCGTGGTCTAATAACCCGATAAGCGTATCGTTATCGTGCGTACCAGTAAAACATATAGCGTTTTCTTCAATATTTTCAGGCAAATATAAATTATCTTCTTCGCCATCAAACGCAAATGAAAGTATACGCATACCAGGATAGCCTACTGATTTTAAAAGTTCTCTTACGCCGTCGTCGATAATACCTAAATCCTCAGCAATTACCTTGCTTTTAGATATTTTAGCGTGAACTTTTTCAAACAATTTTTCACTCGGCACTTCAACCCACTCACCAACGAGCGCAGAATCCCTACCGTAATCAATTTCGTAATAACGATCAAGCCCTCTAAAGTGGTCAATTCTAATATAATCAAACATCTTAAGCGTGTTTGCAAATCTATCCACCCACCACTTAAAATCATCTTTTTCAAGAACCGCGTAATCATATACGGGATTACCCCAAAGTTGCCCCGTTTTAGAAAAATAATCAGGTGGTACGCCCGCAACTTTTTTAGGCGTTAAATTCTCGTCCAGTTTAAATATTTGTGGATTAGCCCACACGTCAACGCTGTCGTAGGCAACGTATAACGGCATATCACCTATTATGCTAATACCGTTAGCGTTTGCATAACCTTTAAGCATATTCCATTCTAAACCTGCTTCATACTGAATAAATTGCCAATAAAGCATTTCAACTTCATGTTTTTTTGCGAAGCATTTTAATGAGGTTTTATCACGAAATTTGTATTCTTTCGGCCAATCGTAAAAAGCCTTGTTATTAAAAACACTTTTAAGCGTCATATATAAGGCGTAATCTTTATATTTACCTTTTTTCACGAACGCCTTGAAATCCTCGTTTTCTTTATCGAACCTAAAAAAAGCTGTTTTTAATAAAGAATACCTAGTATTATAGAGTTTGCCGTAATCAACGTAAGGAGTTTCCCCCTCGTGCCCAACTAGTTCAGACTTTTTCAAAAGTCCCTGTCCAACTAGCGCTTCAAGACTAATAAAATAGGGATTGAACGAATAAGAACAACACGAAGAATACGGTGAGTCGCCAAACCCCGTTTGGTTTAGCGGTAAAACTTCCCACAATTTTTGTTTAGAATCAACAAGATAATCAACAAATTTGTATGCTTCCGTGCCAAAAGAACCTATACCATATTTATTTGGCAAACTTGAAACGTGTAATAAAACACCACTTTGTCTTTTCATATTACTATATATAACCTTTCCTTTTATAAGGATTTTTCTTCAAAATTTGGTAAAATCGCAGACAATTCATCCTCTTTTACAGAAAAAACCATCACAACTATAATAATACCCAACGAAACGGCAACGACTGCCGTTAAAATTATTTGTCCAACTCCCCAAATCCTACCTAAAAGCAAACCGTATTGAGGAAGCAAGCCACCTAAATTATAAATAAAATGCACTAAAACCGATAAAATTAAGTTTCCCGATTTAATCGTCAAAAAGCAAAGTCCTGCGCCGAGCAAAAAACTATAACCTAATTGCATCAAAACAAGCCCGATAGACGCACCTGAAAACAAGTTCAATAAATGCACTAAAGAAAATGCTAACGAAGAAAAAATTATAACCTTAATCACCTTAAAACGACAAGGTTTTTCTGAAAATTTTATAGCAACTAAAGGTAAAATTAATCCTCTAAACGCAAGTTCTTCAGCAATCGCTATTGATAAAGCAACTAAAATATATTGCAAAGGAAATTTTATTGCCTTAACAAAGATTGCATCTTTTGCAAAGACAGCGTAAAACGGAAAATTATTAACCGCTATTAACAGCATAGGCAAAGCAATCAATAAGGTTTTAAAAGAAATTTTTCCAACGAGAATTTTTTTAAATCCAAACGCAATAACAAAAAACACAAAAATGGCTGAAAATACAAACCTAGTAATATATACGCTAAAATAATCCAATGAGCCGTTCGAAACGATAAGTTTAAGCAAAGAAGATGTCGGCACGGTAGCCATAACTACAAAAATCAAAAAAATCAAAAGTAAATTTTGCAAAGGATTGCGTCTAGCGTCTTCTTTTAAGTTGATCACCCAATAAATCCCCCGTCAACACCTATTGATTGTGCAGTTATAAAAGATGCCTCATCCGACGCCAAAAAACAAATAAGATCAGCAACATCTTCAGGCTTACCAAGCCTACCAAGCGCCGTACTTTCAGCAAGTTCTCTTTTTGTTTCATCACTAAAACAATCGTTCATTTTTGTATCAATAACACCAGGCAACACGCAATTTACAGTAATTCCCGATAACCCAACCTCTTTTGCAAGAGCCTTCGTGTAGCCAATAATAGCCGATTTCGACGCTGAATAGATAACTTCACAAGACGCACCACGTTCGCCCCATATTGACGAAACGTTAATTATTCTACCGTATTTATTTGCAAGCATAGTTTTTAAAGCGTAATTGTTAACTAAATACACCGCTTTTGTGTTTACAGCAAAAACTTTGTCGTAATCAATTTCCGAAGTATCTTGAATTTGTGCAACGCAAGAAATACCGGCGTTGTTGACCACAACGTCGATTTTATCAACTTTAGAGTATATAAGGTCAAACGCTTTTTTCACTTCTTCAGGAATTGATAAATCAACGCAAACGCATATAACCTTTCTACCTAAACTTTCCAATTCTTTAATAAGGTTTTCGGCGTCCGCAGTTGAACTGTTATAAGTAAAAATTACGTTATATCCCTTTTCACTAAATAATCGCACACAAGCCTTACCAATGCCTGTAGCACCACCGGTAATCAATACGTTTTTCATATTTTACACCATTTTGCGTGACATAACAGCTATCAAAAACAATAATAAAAATCTATTGATTTAAATATTAAAAATAAAAGCCCACAAAAGTGGGCTTTTAGCGTTATTATTTTTTAACCCTTTCCATGTATTCGCCAGTTCTAGTGTCTACCCTAATGTATTCGCCTTGTTCAACGAACATAGGAACTTGAATTTTAGTACCGGTTTCTAAAACAGCGTCTTTTTGAGCGTTAGTTGCAGTATTGCCCTTTACAGAAGGGTCTGCTTCAACAACTTGTAACACTACGAAGTTTTCGCATTCAACAGAGAATGCAGAACCTTTGTAAGATTTAACGACAACAGGATCGTTTTCCTTAATCCATTTAAGAGCATCTTCAACTTGTTCATAGTTAAGTGGAGTAAGGTTGAATTCATCATCCATAAAGTAATAGAGTTCACCATCAGTGTATGAATAAGTCATATTTCTCGTAGTAATGGTTGCTTCTTGAACTTTTTCAGTTGGGTTCCAAGTTTTTTCAAGAACCGAACCAGTAATGATGTTTTTCATCTTCGTTCTAACAAAAGCCGCACCTTTACCAGGTTTAACGTGTTGGAAGTCAACGATGGTAAAAATGCCACTTTCATATTCAAAAGTAACGCCTTTTCTGAATTCGCCTGCAGAAATCATAAATGTATCTCCTTAAAATTATAATTTTTTATTTAATCATTGTGTAAAACAATTAATTTTTTATCGTCATTAAAAAGTCTCAAAACTTTGCCGTCTTTTAGAACTACAGTGTCTTCTATTCGTACGCCGAATTCCCCATCAAAATATATCCCAGGTTCTACCGAAAACACCATACCCTCTAAAATTAAATCACTACTCTTTTTTGAAAGATAAGGTCGTTCGTGAATATTTAGCCCAATCCCGTGACCAAGCGAGTGAGTAAAGTTCTCGCCAAACCCCAAAATTGTTAGATAATCCCTTGCGATTTTATCAGCATTAACCCCTGATATGCCTGAAGAAATTTTATCCTCAGAAAGCATCTTAGCGCCAAGCACGGCGTCGTATACCCTGAGAAATTTATCGTCAGGTTCACCAACGAACAAAGTTCTAGTGATATCTGAACAATACCCCTCAACTTCACAGCCAAAGTCCATTAAAACACATTGACCGTTTTTCAAAACCGTATCGCCTGTTTCGTGATGAGGCACTGCCGAATTTTTACCAAAAGCAATTATCGTATCAAAACTAGTTTTATCTGCCCCAAGCAAAATCATACGGTTTTCCAAGTGGTTTTTAACTTGCTTTTCAGTTACGCCTGCTTTTATTATCGGCAAAGTTTGTAAAAACGCTTGATATGCAATATCACACGCTTTTTTTATTTTTGTAAGTTCTTCCTCTTTTTTAACCATTTTAAGCACAGAAAGCAATTCGTTACAATTAACAACGGAAAACCCCTCGTTAACAAAACTAAAATAGTTAGAAAGAACCGTGGCTTCATAATCGATAAGCAATTCGGTAATCCCTAGATTTTTAAGTTCTTCAAACAAAACCTGTTCACCTTGAAAACGAAAAACTTGCATTTTTGAAGAAAGTCTTTCTTTTGCTACAGAAAAATACCTATCGTCAATGTAAAAACTAGTAAAAGTTGAAGTAATCAACAAATACCCTGCGGAACTTTTAAACCCCGTCAAATAAAAGCGATTTTTTTCATCAAACACTAAATACGCTTGATTTTTTTGCAAATTACAAGATAAATCCTTAAACATACCCTATAAAAACCACAATACACAATATATTGTACCAAATAAAGTTGTATTTGTCAATAATTATGTAAAATTATACTAATTTGTTATAATATTGTTTCATATATAGAGCGTCTTCGGCTTGCGTGCCTGCCGATTCACTAACTATATACGGATTTAACCCCAACTCTTTAAGAGCAATCGCAAGAGGTTCAAAATAAGGGCCGTAAACTTCGTCTTCAAAAGTTAAATGCCTAATTTCCCCTTTATTACCGTATTCTATTTTACTAAAGTGTATATGTAACTTTTGCATTTTTTCAATACCAAGTTCTTCAATCATATACGAAAGTCTATCTTTATAGTCTTGTACGGTTTTAAGGCTACCACCTTCACGAGCATTTACGTGACCAAAGTCAACGCACGGAACAAACACCTTGTCAATCTTGCAAAATTCAACTATTTCTTCAATAGTGCCGATTTGCGCCGATTTACCCATAGTTTCAGGACAAAAAATCAAATCGTCAAAGCCTTGTTCGTAAATCAAATCTCTTAAATTCTCAAGTCTTTTTTTAGTGAGCGCAACTGCGTCTTCCCTAGTCATTTTACCTTGTGTCGCAGGATGAAAAACTATCCTTTTGCCACCCATAGCACGACAAGCATCGGCTGAAGTAAGCACGTAACTGTACGATTTTTGCGCCATTTCATCATCAGGATTAGCAAAATTGATAAAATATGGCGCGTGAACGCTAATTTCGACCCCCACATTAAAAAAGGCTTTTCCAATCAACTCTGCGGTAGGTCTTTTTAAGTTTACGCCACGTCCAAACGAATATTCAAAACAATCAAGCCCACGGTTTTTTATCCAAGACGCCGCTTCAACGCTCGTTGAAAACCCTTCGGCAAAAAAACTTTCAGAGTTACCACTTGGTCCGAATTTAATCATAAAAATTCAAGGTCCTTTTTTATTCTTTCTTTTAATTCCTCAATAGAAGAAAATTTAACTATCTCACGAATATAATCGGTAAAATACAAAGTTATAGTTTTACCGTACAAATCGCCGTTAAAAGCAACGATATACCCCTCTAAAACCTTCCTTTCATAATCAAAAGTCGGGGCATTACCATAATTTATAACCGAACGGTATTTCTTACCGTCAACAATAACAAACCCTGCGTAAACGGCAGTTTTTGGCATGTATTTTTCGCTAGAGAACTCAATATTGACGGTTGGAAACAATGATTTCTTACCGTCGCCACGGCCTTTAATAACTTTGCCCGTAACCGAAAACGGCACAGTCAGCATTTGATTTGCTCCCTTTATATTTCCATCAGAAAGCATTTGCTTTATAGCCGTAGTAGACACCCTCACGCCGTCTAAAGAAACTTCCTCAACAACTTCAACAAAACGGCCTTTGGTTTTAGCATAGTTGATTAAATCTATGGTCTTCCCTTCGGCATTTTTGCCGAAACTAAAATCGTCGCCACAAACATACCCTAAAATATCGCCACTTTCGTCAAGCGTTACCAAAAACTGTTCTTTACTTTTTGAAAGATATTCTTTGGTAATCGGCGCGTAGATAATTTCTTTAATACCGATATTTTTTAAGGTTTCTTCCTTTTCATTTTTTGTCAAAACTTGTAGTGGAGTTTTGCCAAAATAAGCGTTCAAATCACCATCAAAGGTGAACACACAAGGCGTCGCACCAAGAGTGTTTGATATAGAAACCGTTTTATTCAATATTTCCCTATGCCCTTTGTGTACTGAATCAAAAAAACCCAAGGCAATTACTAGTTTTTTCATTGTTAAATATCTCTGACATAAGTCTTCATTTTTAAGACTTTTTCTAAAACTTCACCAATCCCCCAAAAACCTTCAGGGGCGTAAATCCTATAAAGACCGCTTACATTTTCATACTGCTCGGTAAACAACCCGTTTATAAGTTTTTTTGCTTGCAATTCGCTTAACTTTAGTTTTGGAAAAGCCACGACTTCATCTGCTCTAATAATATAATTATCAATATTTTCCGCATTGATAAAATCTTGTAAAGCAACGGCGTTTTGTTCAGTAAACGTACCGCAAGCGCTACGCCTTAATTTAGACATAACGGCAACAGTTCCAAGCAAATACGCCAAGTCCCTGCATAATGAACGCACGTAAGTACCACCTTTGCAAACTATCAGAAACTCGAAACTTTTTTCACCAGTTTGTTTTATACATTTAAAGTCCAACACAGTAACAGTTTTAGGCTTTAATTCAAAGTCAACACCTGCCCTAGCAAGTTCATATCCCCTTTTGCCGTCAATATTTTTTGCTGAATATTTAGGAGGAATTTGTTCTATATCACCCACTAAAAGCGATATTTTTTGATTAATTTCATCAATTGTAGGTATTTTTTCACAAATTTTTAAAACCGAACCCGTAATATCTAAAGTATCAGTTTCGGTGCCGAAAGTAAATTCCGCAATATAAGTTTTTTGTTTATCTAAAAGATAATCAAACAACCTATTCGCTTGATTTATCCCCATAGGCAAAACACCACTTGCCATAGGGTCAAGTGTACCCATATGCCCCAAAGATTGCTTTCCATAATGCTTTTTTATCTTTTTCTTAATAAGCATAACAGCAAGTGCTGAAGACATATTTTCGGGCTTAATTATATTTACAAAACCGTTCATTTTAATCCATATATTGACTTACCGTGTAAGTAAGTTCGTCTATCACGTTTTCCAAATAGCCGTTAATCATACAACCACTAGCCAAAACGTGACCACCACCGCCGTAAACGCGAGCAATAGCGTTAACGTCAGTACTTTTACCCCTTAAACTAATCTTAAAGCGATTTTCACCAACTTCTAAAATTGCAACGGCAACTTCAACGCAATCAACGGCAAGCACAAAATCTATGATACCTTCCGTATCGCTTGCTTTAGCACCACTTTTATCAATCAAATCACGAGTAATAACCGCAATACCAAGTTTTCCGTCCAATGCGTAACGGATTGAAGAATTAACTAACGCAAAAAGTTTAGCCCTTTCCCTTGTTTGAGCGCAAAACATTTGATAATAAATTCTATTTATATCTGCGCCTTTATCGATCAATTCCCCTGCTACGACGAAGGTGCTTTTTTCAAGCCCTTTGTGCGCAAAATTGCCCGTATCAGTAGAAATACCCATCAAAATAGCATCTGCAATATCTTTAGAAATTTCAGCGTTCAACGCCGTCAATAAGTAATAAATATTTTCACAATTTGAAGAATTGTCTTCAACTAAATTAAATTTTGCGTAACGAGTATTTGACACGTGATGGTCGATATTAAAAGTATTTTTGCATTTCGAAAAATTGGCATAAAGATTTCCTAACCTATTTTCGTCAGCACAATCAACTGCAACAAATGCATCAAACTCATCATTTATCGTATTTGAAAACACCGATATATCGACGAGTGATTTAAATTTTTCAGGAATAATATCATCACAAAAAACCTCGGCTTTTTTACCGAGCACTTGTAGCCCCTTTTTAAGAGAAATTGCCGACCCTATCGCGTCGCCATCAGGTCTAACGTGGCAAATTATTGCAAAACTTTCAAATTTATTTAACTGATTTGCTAATTGTTTAAAATCCGCTTTTATCATTTTCGTAACCGTCGATTTAAATATTTGCGGTGCACAATTGCACCGCAAATTACTAATCGTCACTTTTTGGCAATGAGTCTATTTTTAAGAATAATTTATCCATTTTGTCGCCGTATTCCATACTACCGTCAGTTACAAAATGCAACTCCGGCACATATTTTGAGCGTACCGAATGCGCAAGTTCGTATCTAATCGTTTTTGCCGAACGCACGATTTCGTTATAAGTGGTCTGCTTTCTTTCTTCGTTTGTCGAATAAATACTTAAAAACACCTTAGCGTGCGACATATCTGGTGACAAATCAAGGTCGGTAACCGAAACCATTTCCGTAATCAACGGATTTTTCAACTTTTGAGTAATAATCTCGTATATCGCCTTTTTATATTCAACCGCAAGCCTTTCCCCACGAGAAAAATTTCCGTTTCTTTGTTTTTTCATATAACACCTTAACGCTTAACTTCTTCAATCAAGTAACACTCGATAAAGTCGTCTAGTTTGATATCGTTGAAGTTTTCAATAGAGATACCACATTCAAAGCCTTGTTGAACTTCTTTAACATCGTCCTTAAAGCGTTTAAGTTGTAAAACGCTACCTTCACAAATCATAACGTCATCTCTATAAATACGCAATTTACCATTTCTAATAATCTTACCGTCAACGACGTAACAACCCGCAACCATACCAACACCGGTAATTTTGAAGGTATTTCTAACTTCAGCCTTACCCATATAAATTTCTTGATATTTAGGTGCAAGCATACCTTTCATTGCTTGTTCGACATCTTCAATCGCTTCGTAGATTACTCTATAAAGTTTAACGTCAACGCCACTTCTTTCAGCAATTTGTTTAGCATTGCTGTCCGGACGCACGTTAAAACCGATAACGATAGCGTTTGATGAATCAGCAAGCATAATATCTGATTCATTAATAGCACCAACCGCAGAGTGAATAACGTTAACTTTAACTTCTTCATTAGAAAGTTTTTCGAGTGATGATTTAACTGCCTCTGCCGAACCTTTAACGTCAGCCTTAACAATAAGGTTAAGTCCTTTGACTTGACCGTCTGAAATCTTATTGAACAAATCGTCAAGAGTAACTTTAGCCGCTTGTTTAGCACGTTCTTCTCTTTCCTTATTCTTTCTTTCTTCAGCAACGAGTTTT
Organism: Christensenellaceae bacterium; assembly: GCA_045655805.1. GTDB lineage: Bacteria > Bacillota > Clostridia > Christensenellales > Borkfalkiaceae > UBA11475. Next base: position 277,610 of record JAZOPZ010000013.1, on the reverse strand, counting down.
GTGAGTTTTTCTTGTTCAACAGCGTAAAGAATATCACCAGAGTTAGGAACTTCATCAAGCCCCATAATTGAAACTGGAACCGATGGCCCCGCTGACGCGATCCTTCTGCCCTTATCATCAGTCATTGCCCTTACCTTACCAGTAACCATACCAACTACGATAGAATCGCTAACTTTAAGCGTACCGTTTTGAATAAGTACCGTCGCAATAGGACCACGGTTTTGATCAAGTTTTGCTTCAATTACGACACCTTTAGCCTTACGGTCAGGGTTTGCCTTAAGTTCTTTAATATCAGCAAGAAGGTTGATTGATTCTAAAAGGTCTTCAACCCCTTGACCAGTCTTTGCTGAAACAGGACAAAGCATTACGTCACCGCCCCATTCTTCGATTAAAATATCGTGGTTGGTAAGTTGTGTTTTGATTCTTTCGATATTTGCTTCAGGCTTATCAATTTTGTTTACAGCAACGATAATTGAGACGCCTGCTGCTTTTGCGTGGTTAATTGCTTCGATAGTTTGTGGCATAATACCGTCGTCAGCAGCAACAACCAATACTGCGATATCAGTTGCTTGTGCGCCACGCGCTCTCATCGCCGTAAACGCTTCGTGACCAGGAGTATCAAGGAAAGTTATAGGCTTTCCACCAACGTTAACTTGATATGCGCCGATATGCTGAGTAATACCACCTGCTTCACCACTAGTAACGTTAGTTTTTCTAATGCGGTCAAGAAGCGAAGTCTTACCGTGGTCAACGTGACCCATTACGGTAACTACAGGAGGACGCTTAACGAGTTTTGCAGAATCTTCTGTTTCATCGCCACCAAACGCTTCCGTAAGTCTATCTTCAGCAGTTTTTTCAAGTTTAAGTTCGAGTTCTACGCCGATATCAGCCGCAATAAACGCTGCGGTATCGTAGTCAATAGAATCGTTTATTGTCTTCATAATGCCTTCTTTGAAAAGTTTTTTAGTTATTTCAATTGCAGAAATACCAATTTTTTCACTTAAAACTTTCAAAGGAATAATATCAGAAGTAACGACTGCTTTTTCAATTTTTATAACGGTCTTTTCTTCTTTAACCTTATTCTTTTTAACCCTTAATTTTCTGTAACCAGACTTGTCTTCGTCAAAATCATCAACGGAAACGTTGTTCTTAATAAGCGCTCTCTTATTAACAACCTTCTTTTCTTCGTATTGCTTATCGTTGCCCTTCTTCTTATTTTGACCAAAATTCTTTTGATTATTATTAAAAGTCGGAATATCAACGGGAGCAGTATACGTAGCACCCTTATTAAATTTCGCACCTTGTTGTGACTTTTGTTGACGGTCGCCTTGATCTTTTTTGAAACCGTCTTTATTTCTTTGTTGACGCTCTTGATTGTTGTTTTGGTAAACTGCTTTAGGTTTTTCTTCTTTCTTTAATCTTTCAGCCCTTTCCGCAGCCCTTTCAACTATAAACGATGGTCTCTTTGGTGTTTCTGGCACAGGTTTAACTTCTTCAACGGAAACAGGCGTAGATTCAACCTTTTCCACAGGCTTTTCTTCCACAGCCTTTTCCGATTCAAGAGTAGTTTTAATTTCTTCGACTTGAACAGGCGTAGGTTCAACCTTTTCTACAGGTTTTTCTTCCACAATTTTTTCAACCTCTTCTTGAGCCTTCTTTTGCGCCAACAACGCTTCTTCTCTAGCCTTTTTGAACGCCTTCAATTTTTGTTCAACTCTAGATTTTGCATCCTTGCTTTGAGAAATTTCATTTTTTATAGATGATAAAAGATTAGCGCAATCGTTGTTTTTAATAGATTCCACTACCTTTTTAATATTACTATTTTGAAGTTCTTTCTTTTCAGCCATTACTATCCTCCATACGATACTCGGTGAAATTTTCGTCTAAATTATCAATTATAGCAGTTGCCAACGCCTTATCTGTGACAGCCATCAACTTACATTTTTCTTTACCCGTCAAATCTTCAAGTTTTATTGCTTTAGAAACGAGTATTTTAACGCGCAATTTTCTTGCCAGTTTTTGTGCTTCTTTGCGTCCGTTCTCGGAAATGCTATCGCACATTATCAAAAGTTCTGCTTTTTTAAGAGTTGCAATCGCATTCGTGCCAAGTCTAAACTTACCAGCCCTAATAGCAAAACCAATAAAAGTTTCAACCTTACTTCTTGTCAATTAAAGCCTCCTCAACGGCGGTATAAACGTCGTCGTCAACTTCACAAGAAAAAGTTCTATTCAAAAGTTTTTGTTTGCGTAATTTTTTAACGCACTCTTCCGTTGGACAAACGTACGCTCCACGGCCAGAAAGTTTACCAGTCTTGTCCGGTTTAATGCCGTCAGCCGTTTTTACTACCCGAACGAGTTCACGCTTTTGTTTCATTTCTCTGCAAGCGATACACATTCTCATCGGAACTTTTTTATCTGCCATTTCTTAATTTCTCCGAATTTCGTTATTGAATATACCTTTTTTACCTTTATTCTTCGTCACCTGCTACGCTAGATTCACTCTTAACGTCGATTTTCCAACCGGTAAGTTTAACAGCAAGTCTTGCGTTTTGACCATCTCTACCAATTGCAAGTGAAAGTTTATCATCAGGCACGATTGCTCTAGCCGAATTAGGTTCGTCAAGTTCATAAACTTTAACGACTTTTGCAGGTGAAAGTGCTTTTGCGATAAATTCAAGTGGGTTTTCACTCCAAGGAATAATATCAATTTTTTCACCGCCGAGTTCAGCAACTACGGCATTTACTCTCACACCTTTTGGACCTACGCAAGTACCGATCGGATCGATTTGTGGGTCTTCGCTATAGATAGCAATTTTCGTTCTTTGACCTGCTTCACGAGCAACCGACTTGATTTGAACAAGCCCTTGTCTAATTTCAGGAACTTCATTTTCAAACAGTCTTTTTACAAGCCCAGTAGATGATCTTGAAACAAGAACTTGGGTATTTTTACCAGTACTTCTAACTCTTTTAACGAACACTTTCAACTTTTGATTAAGTTCGTATTTTTCACCAGGAACTTGATCTTTTTGGAGCATAACGCCTTCCATTTGGTTAGCGCCAAGTTCAACAATAACGGTATTGTCGTCAATGCGTCTAACAATACCTGTCAAAAGTTCGCCTTCTTTATCTTCAAATTCATTGAGAAGTTGAGCCTTTTCGATTTCTTTAATTCTTTGCATAATAACTTGTTTAGCCGTTTGACCTGCAATTCTGCCAAAATCTTTAGTAGGAGTGATTTCCGTAGAAATAACGTCACCTACCTTGTACGACTTTTTGATTAAACGAGCCTCTTCAAGAGTAATTTGCTTGCCAGGTTCTAAAACTTCATCAACGATAAGTTTGGTTTTGTAGAACTTAATAGTCTTTTTTTCAGGAAAAAGTTTAACTTCAACGTTACTCACGTCGCCAGTTTGTCTTTTAAGTGCAGCAGCAAGTGCCGAAGACAACATATCCAAGAATTGTTCTTGAGTGATACCTTTTTCCTTTTCCAATGCTTCAAGTGCTAAAAAGAAATCTTTGCTTAACATAAATTTATCTCCATTTTTATTTTTATCTTAATTTTGTTAAAATTATCAATCAAACTTTATGAGTTTGTTAATTTTTGCTATTGCTGATTTTTCAATACTTAAAACCGTTTTAGCATCAACGGTTACCACTATATTAGTTTCTTTTGCGTCGGTCATAACGCCTTCGTAATACTTTTTCCATTTAATAGGAGCAAAAAGTTTAATTTCAACCTCTTCACCAATATTTCTTTCAAAATCTCTTGTCGTTTTGAAAGGTCTATCGAGCCCTAAACTTGAACAGTTTAGCGTGTAAGGCAAACCGAAAGTTGGATCCAACTCGTCAAGAGGTTCATCAATACTACGATGGAACTTTTCACAAATATCAAGATCAATACCACCTTGCCTATCAATAAAAACAGTTAAAACAGGATCTTTGCCTTGCTTAAATTCAACCTCGACAATTTCTACCCCCACCGCGTCAGCATACGGCGTTAAAAAATCTTTAATTTCTTCTACGGGTTTTATCTTCATACTCCCTCCGAATAAACAAATATGAGAACGGTTTTAGCCGTTCTCATACGAAAGTCGTTATCTTCGTTTACAAATATATCACTTTTTTTAGCAAATTGCAAGCGATTTTAATAAAATAATTATAATTAATTATTTATTCTTCTTTAGTTGCTCTAAATTTTTTAATTCTAAAAAAATTTGGGCAGTTGCTTTTGCGTCGTTTACTGCTCTATGGTGAACGAGTTCAACGTTAAATTCTTCAGCCAAATCGTTGAGCCTATGTCTACGCAAATGAGGCAAAAGTTCCCTTGCAATAATCATGGTATCTAGGTATGATTTAGAAAATTTATAACGCAAATCCCTTGCCGTTCTTTCTAAAAACTTTGCGTCAAAATCGATTATATTTTGACCAATCAAAACGTCAGCGTCGCTACAAAAATGCAAAAAATCACCGTAAATTTCGGATATTTCAGGCTTATCAGCAACCATTTCATCAGTAATACCAGTAAGTTCTACAATATTTTGCGGAATTTGAACTTTTGGATTAATTAAAGTTCCCCATTCTTCTGTGATTTTACCGTCAACAATTTTAACTGCACCAATTTCAGTTATAGCATCGCTAAACGCATTTTTTCCAGTAGTTTCAATATCAACCGAAACAAAAGTTTTACCAAGAACGTCGTCACCAAAAACCAATTCTTTATCAAAAATATTTTTAACGGTAACAATTTCAGCCGGAATAGGCTTAATTCTTCTATAAACTCTCGGTGGGTTTTTAAATGGAAGTTCTTCCATAACGAAATTTTCAGGAAATTTACATAAACTAATCCTATCAATAGTAAGCGAAAGACCTTTTTCTCCGTAATAACTCATTTTACCACGAACGAGTATGTCTTGACCGACGGTTATTTCCCTGATCTTATCAACAACTTCATCCCTCGCAAAATACAAGCCTGTAATTTTTGCCGTAGTATCGCTAAAATCAATAATAAAAAATGGTTTTTCTTTTTTTGTCAACTTCTCTTTTATGGAAGAAACCGTACCTGCCAAAACATAATTACCAGGTTCTGTTACGTCACAAATATAAGTAGCCGTTGTCGGTGGAATTTTATCATCAATCCCCACTACTTCTGTAACTTCAAAAGTACGTTGTTTGAAATTTTCAGACATCTCTTCATACACTAAAGACGCATCTTCTTCAAACGCTTTACCCATGTCTTTTAACGATAGTTCACCTTCAAACTCAGAACAAAAACAGCCCGATAAATGTTCGTTTAAAATTGCTAAAATTTTATTCGTTTCAAAATACTCTTTAGCGTCAGATGCTAGCGCAATTGAATACTTAATCCTTACTCCAAGTTCCTTGACAGAAATATCACTTTTCTCAAACCAAACCGAAATCGACCTAAAATTATTCTTAACGTAATTGAATATTTCGTTAACAATAAGTTCACTATCAGCAACTATTTTATGTATTTCAACTTCTATTTTTTTAAACGATTCAGCCGTGACTCTAAAAAGATAGTCCATAACCTTCTCTTTTAGGTCGTTGTCAATCGTTTTGTCAGATATAAACTCATATCTAATCGTTAGGTTTTCTTTACTAATTTTTATTTTATGCAAACGTATTGTAGACAATCTTTCATCTATTAAAGAAATCTCGCCTAAAAACTGTTCGGCATTTGCTATTTTAAACAATTTTTCAACTCCTCAAGGAATATTTTTTTAGCATCTTCATTAGGAAGAGTTTTATAAACTTGACCGTTTTTAAAAATTACGGACTTTTCTTTCCCTCCTGCTATACCGAGGTCAGCGTCGCTAGCCTCACCAGGGCCGTTTACGACGCAACCCATTATTGCTACTTTTAATTTCTTTTTTACACCAGAAACGATATCACCTACTAAAGAGGCAAACGGCATACAATCCCACTCACATCTACCGCAAGTTGGACAAGAAACAACTTCAATAAAATTTTCTTCAAATTTAAGTGCTCTTAAAATTGTTTTACCTGCCTTAACTTCTTCGATTGGACTAGCCGATAAAGACACCCTTATAGTGTCGCCGATACCTTTATTTAAAAGCGAACCAATACCTATTGCATTTTTAATTATACCGTCGTACTGATTACCAGCCTCTGTAACGCCAACGTGTAAAGGATAATCGGTCTTTGTTGAAAGATATTCGTATGCCTTAATAGTAAGTTTGACATCGCTAGCCTTAACTGAAACAACTATCTTATCAACACCGTTATTTTCCAAAATGGCAACGTTTTTTAAAGCACTTTCAACAAGTGAAAATTCATTTTTTCCATATTTTTGCAAAAATTCTTTTTCTATACTACCAGTATTTGACCCCACCCTAACAGCAACGTTATGCGCCTTAACTGCATCCGCAACGGCTTTTACGTTTGCATCTGACCCAATATTGCCAGGGTTAATCCTAATCTTATCTACTCCCGCCTCTATTGCCTTAATTGCCAAACGGTAATCAAAGTGAATATCAGCAACTAGTGGCATATTAGTGCTTTCTTTTATTTTTTTAATAGCCAGAACGTCTTCATCGCCCAAAACCGAAAATCTAATAATATCACAACCTACTTTTTCTAATTCGGTTATATCTTGAATAGTTTTTTCAATTTCACTAGGCTTACAAGTCGTCATTGTTTGAACGGCTATTTTTTCACCACCACCAATATAAATACTGCCTATTTTAACTTTTTTACTCATATTACTTTTCCAATACCAAAGTAAATGGACCGTCATTTACTTGGCTTATAACCATATGTTCACCAAATACGCCTTTTTTGGCAGTTATGCCGTAATTTTCAAATTGTCTTAAAGCATATTCATAAATAGTGTTTGCTTGTTCAGGCCTTTCAGCCTCTAAAAAGTCGGGTCTATTCCCGTGAGATGCGTTAGCATACAAAGTAAATTGTGAAACAAATAATACTTCACCACCAACGTCTTTAAGCGAAAGGTTCGTTTTACCATTTTCATCTTCAAAAATGCGCAATGACGCTATTTTTTTAACGATATAGTCAGCCTCGGCAGTCGTATCGCCCTTTTTAACGCCGAAAAACACAACGTAGCCCCTACCAATGCTTGAAACCAACTCATTATTCACAGTAAGTTCTGCTTTTGTTACAACTTGAATTACAGCCTTCATTTTATTTTACTCCATTAGAATATATTTTAGCATAACAGCCGTGATTTTTCAAGTATTTTAATAAAATAGCAATTTTGTCAAAAACAAAAAAGCCACGCCGTTAAGCGTGGCTTTAATTAATTATTTAACTGAAAACTTTCTTTTAGCAATTACGAGTACTGCACCAGCAAGAGCGATAATTGAAATCATTGAAATTTCACTAGTTACACCCATTGCACAGTTCATACCACCAGTAGTTGCTCCATCTTCAGGAGTTTCGTCTGGAGCAGGCTCACCTTCGCTTGAACCTCCATCACTACCAGGTACGACGGTAAAACCATGCATCCTAGTACCTGCGAGCATACCAATTTCAATCATATCGTCGCCAGAATAATGATAATTATCGTAGCAGAAGTCACCCTTGTTAGTTTCGTCAAGAGCGTCAGTATCACCCGTCTTTTTAATTACGTAGTCTTGAGTATCCAAAAGTTGTACGTTTGGCACGTAATATTGTGAAGTAGTATCAGTAGCAACTTCTCTTTCAGCGTTTAATACTCTTTGAATATTTGCATTGCTTGATTGACCTTCATAACCAGGCGTAGTCAATTTATTAGCACCACCAAAAGTTACGCAAATTTCAGAGATAAGGAAACCCATTTCAGACGGATTAGAGAAGTTAACACCAAAACCGTAAATCATACGAGTTTTAACCAACTTAACTAAATCAGCACGGAAATCTTTGATAAAACACGAAAGATTTCTATTATATGCAGATGCTCTATCAGCATTTGCAGAGTCAGCCTCGCCTTGAGCCCAGAAAAGACCTTTAAAGTTAATTTGTTTGTACCCTTTATTCTTTAAAGCCACTAACGCATCGTAGATAAAACCATCTTCATACAAGCCGTCTTCCGTGCCCATCATATTTTCGTAGAAGTTTTCACCTACGTGTGTAGTAGGATTATAAATAGACGGAGAGGTCCAGTTACCCCAAGCACAACCTTTCAAACCATCGAGTGAAGAACTACCTATTGCATACTTAACGATAATTGCGTCAGTATTTGCATTATCTGCGTATAAAGGTTGTAAAGCGTGCGCCATACCTAATTCTGGTCCAATTGCACTAGTCCACATACCTAACGAAATACCTAACGAACTGTTGACTGGTTTTAATTCAGTACTTAACTTACCACCGCCAGCAGTTTGCCAGTCACCAGAATAACCGTAATATAATACGTCCGAATAAGCATTGTCATTGTTAAGCGTTGAACGTTGATCTTCATACTTTTTGGTGTTGTAAACAGAATCGTTCTTCCAAAGTGAATAACCAGCCGCGTTTGATTGACCTGCTATAAAATAAATATCAGCAGTCTTAACGCTTTCATCAGCCTCTGCTTGCACAGGTGCGCTACTAAATGCCACAGGAAAAGCAATTCCTAGCACCATTAATAACGCTAATGCTAGAGTTGCTAATTTTCTCATAATTAATCTCCTTTTATATTGAGCATATCAAGAGATATACTCTCTTTGTTAATTATACCAAAAAACATAGGCACCTGTCAAGGTGCTTTTTTGTTTACTTTTTGGGCTTTAACTTCCGTTGACTTTTTAATTCTACGCATCTTGTCATAATCTTTTATAACGGCAAGGTAATCTATTCCCATTTTTGGCAATTCACCAAGTTGTTTGTAAAACTCGCGCTCTTCAATAAGTTTAATTTTTGTGCCACCCTCAATTAAACTTTTAGCCTTTTCGTATTCAGCGTCAAGCGCACCACTACGATAGACGTATACGTTTGAAACTTGCACGCAGGGAGCATATCTTGCAGAAAGTGTGTTTAACTTTGTTAAAATCGAATAAGTTTTGTTGATATCTTCAATCTTTATACATTTTGAAATTGCCACGGCTTTTCTAAACCAACTTCCACCTTTTTGTTTATGTTTCAAAGAAAGTTTAACCACTTTATCTAAAAGAGCGTTAGTTTGTTTACCCGTTCTTACAAACCCGTTTCTTTCGTATAGTTGCGATAGCGAATATGAGTGAGAAAAAAACTTTTTTTGGTTTTCACCAAACACAATACCTGCATAATCGAGAAGTTCAGTAAACGACATATCGTTCTTTTCGCAAAGATACTTCATAACGAGCAACGTTACCCTTGCGTCCTCGTCCGAACGGTGAGCAACAAATTCAATGTTTAACCCCTCTGCAATAGATGCAAGTCCGCCGTTTTTATACTCGTCGTTAAAAAGTTCCAAAAGTTGCTTTACGTCGACAAATTTATACTCAATTTGATCAAGATTAAACTTGTCGCAAGCATCACGCAAATATTTTACGTCGTTTTCGATAGCAAACCCTATTGCTAAATCGCAAGAGGCAAAAACGTTTTTTATCTCCTCATACCTTTCAGCAAATCTAGGCGCTGAACGAAACTGTTCTTTCGTGTACGCCAACCCCACCTTGCTATTTTTGCCTAAAATTTGTGGGCGAAATCTAGCAAGTGGATTAAAGATAACGTCTCGTTGCTCTGTAATATTGAATTTTTCGTCACAGATGCAATATCCTATACTGCACAAACTACCATCATTTATGCAACCAGTACTGCTTTCTGTATCAAAAACTAATATTTTCATACCATATACACAATTAAAGCCGTACTTATGCACGGCTTTAAGTTTTATTCTTCTTCTTTTATTTCTTCTTCAGGCAATTTTTTAAAGCCTACTTCAACAATTCTGCGATATTCCGTTTTAAGAACGGTAACTTCAACGTTTTGGTAAACAAATTTATCGCCTTCGTTTGGTATTTTGCCAAGTTCTTCAATAACCCAACCACCTACCATACTTGAGTCGCTTTCTTCTTCATTAATCTTAAGGTCAAACTTTTCTAATACGTCGTCAATAGACGCAGTCCCTAAAACCTTAAGTTCGCCCTCGCAAATCTCTGAAATTTCTTCAACAACGTCGTCGTGTTCATCCCAAATTTCACCAACGAGTTCTTCTAAAATATCTTCCATTGTAACGATACCTTCGGTTCCACCGAACTCATCAGAAATTATAGCAATATGAGACTTGGATTTTTGAAAAAGTTTCAAAAGGTCACTAACCTTAATTGACGGCATAACAAAAACCGGTTGCTTGATAATCGTCTTAAAACTTCTCCCAGTACCAAAAACTTTGCTGTAAAAATCTTTTTGGTGAAGCACCCCTACGATATTATCGATAGTCCCTTTATATACAGGCAATCTTGAATAGCCAGTTTCGTTAAAGACTTTAGTAATTTCTTTTTCAGTTGCCTCAAGTGGTATACCAACGACGTCAACTCTAGGTGTAAAAATTTCAATCGCTTCAATATCGTCGAACTCAATAGCACTTCTAATCAGTTCACTTTCTTCTTCGTCTATTTTACCATCCTCTTCGGCTTCTTCAATCATTGTGATAAGTTCTTTTTCAGTAATATCTTCTTCTTCCTTTTTCTTGAAGATTTTAGTCATCAACTTTTGCCACAAACCAAAAAGCCAATTAAGTGGAGTGAAAATCACCATAAAAATTCTTAAAATAGGAACTATATTCATAGCGAAACTTTCAGCACGTTCTTTTGCTAAAGTTTTAGGTGTAATTTCACCAAAAATCAACACAATAACCGTCATTACTATAGTGGAAACCGTAGGGCCGTTAGCACCACCTACCCATTTGATAAAAACTATCGTTGCGAGCGTTGACGCTAAAATATTAACTATGTTGTTTCCTATTAAAAGCGTTGATAAAATATTGTCGAATTTATCGTTATATTTAATAAGTCGTTTAGCTTTTTCGTTACCGTCTTCAGCAAGGGCTTTTATTCTCATATGGCTGTATGACGTAAAAGCAGTTTCTGTCGCAGAAAAGAACGCCGAAAAAAGTAAACATATCAGTATTGCAATTATATAACCTTCCATTTTAATTAAATCTCTCCATTTGATTTTACGCTGTAATTTTTAATTTATGATTTTTGCGAAAAATCAGAGACGCATATATTGCAAAAACCGTCTTTTTTTTACAAAATAAAGGTTGCCTATCACGTTTACAAACGGTATAGACAACCTTAAATTGTTACTATTAGTGGATATACTATCCGGGTACGTGTCCATAATTCTCCTTAATTTCTAAACACCCGAATTATACCATATATTCAATAAAAAAACAAGTTATTTTTTAAAATATCTTAACAAAAACAGCGTTTTTAAAGCAATTATTCTTTAATATAAGCAATTTTTCCACCAACAATAGTCATTACAACCTGTAAATTATCATCTAAAATGGTAAAATTTGCTTTCTTACCGACTTCAATTGAACCAATTTTATCATAAACGCCAAGGAATTTAGCAGGATTAACGGTAACTGCGTTTATTGCTTGCGCTAAAGTAAGACCAACCTCGTTTACCATATTGCGAACTGCGCAGTCAAGAGTTAAAATACTACCGGCAAGCGTTCCGTCAGGCAAACGAACGCTATTGCCCACTCGATAAACCCTTTGCCCACAAATATAAAACTCGCCATCGTTATCCACGCCTTTTGCACCCATAGCATCGGTTATAAGAATAAGTTTATCAGCCTTTTGAGTCGCAAGTATTTTTATTGCAGGGAACGAAACGTGTATACCATCTGCTATAACTTCGTTGTAAACGTCTTCAAGCATAGCCCCACCGGCAACGCCTACGTCACGGTGATGAACAGAACTCATAGCGTTGTAAGTGTGTGTTGTACAATTTGCACCCCAAGTAATACTTTGTTTAAATTGCTCGTAAGTTGCGTTAGTGTGCCCAACCGTTACTGCTATCCCCTTTGAAACGAGATACTTAATAAATTCTTCGGCATTGGCAAGTTCTGGTGCTACCGTTACGAGCCTAACATTGCCATCAGCCGCATCTATATAATTTAGAAGAACGTCAATTTCAAGTGGAGCAATTAGTTCAGTAACGTGTGCGCCTGCCTTTTTTGTGCTAATAAACGGGCCTTCAAGGTGAATACCTATCATCTCCGCGCCAACTGATTGACTTTTAATATATTCAGCCATCGCTTTATGAGCGCAGACAATTTTTTCAGGAGTTTGAGTAACCGAACCGCCCAAATACGCCGTAACGCCTTCCCTTGCTAAAACGATAGAAATCTTTTCATACCCAGCAGGAACGGCGTCCATAACGTCGTAACCACCTGAGCCGTGCACATGTTGATCAATAAAACCAGGATAAACGGTGCCATTACAAAGGATAGGCTCGGTAATTTCGCCATCCCCCACGAAAACAATTTTGTCACCGTCTATGCCAATATTAGTTTTTATAATTTTACCGTCAACGAAAGCGTTAACGTTTTTAAAACCTTTCATTTTAATTCCTATTTTAATTTTGATGCAGCAAGTTCATCAAGTACCCAAATAACGTCAGGGTGTTTTTGAAGAACTGACGCAGGTACTTCTTCAGTAATTTCACCGTTAATAGATTTAGCAACTGCGTCGGCTTTATTTGCACCACTTGCTACTACGACTATTTTTTTAGCGTTAAGAATATTTGCAACACCCATAGAAAGCGCCTGTCTAGGAACTTCATCAATGCTGTTAAATAATCTTGAATTGTCTTTTATGGTATTTTCAGTAAGATCAACTAAATGAGTAACGCTATCAAACGGAGTAAATGGTTCGTTAAAACCGATATGACCGTTACTACCGATACCTAAAAGTTGCATATCTTGTGGCATAGTTTCCAAAAGTTTATTGTATCTATCGCATTCTGCCTGCAAATCATTTGCCATCCCGTTAGGAAGATTCGTGTTTTTTAAATCAATGTCGATATGATTAAAGAAGTTTTCACGCATAAAGGTAACGTAACTTTGTTCGTCGCCTTCTCCCAAGCCTACGTATTCGTCAAGGTTAACACTCTTAACGTTTTTATAAGAAGTACCGTTTTCCTTGTGATCTTTAACTAAATTAGCGTATGTACCGATAGGACTTGAACCAGTAGCAAGCCCAAGAACTGCCGATGGATTATTAACGACTACTTCCTTAATAACTTCAAACGCTTTACGGCTCATTGCGTCGTAATCTTTTTCAATAAAAATTTTCATAAAACTCTCCTATTTTACAATATTTTAACGCTGATGCCCAGTTTTTCAAAAGGTTCAACATTTATTTTTTCAGGTTTTTCAAAATTATATTCAAAACTCTTTCCCACCATTTCGTACTTTGCGGGGGCGAGTGAGTTGTACGGCAAAATTTCAACGCGCACTAAATTTTTAGCATCGCGTAAAAGATTTGCAGTATTTATAAGATTTTCATCATCGTCGTTAACGCCTTTTATCATCGGAATTCTTATAATAAACGGTTTACCCGACGTTTTAAGTACTTCTAAATTTTTTTTGATAACTACGTTGCTCACACCTGTGTAAAACTTATGTTTTTCTTCATCAAAAACTTTGAAATCCATAAATACAAAAGACAACTTTTCAAGAAGTTTCTTAAACTTATCTTCGTCACAATAGCCACTAGTTTCAATCGCAGTTTTGCCTTTTAATAACGAAATCGTATCGTATAAAAAGTCAAATTGTAAAGTTGGTTCACCACCTGAAAAAGTCACCCCACCGTCGTCGCCAAAAAAACCTTCGTAACCGTTAAGTTTTTCAGCAAGCGAAGTCGAACTATAAACTTCGCCTTTTATCGTTCGGAAATTATTTGGACATTTATTGACGCATCTAGCGCAACCGTTGCAAACGGCGTCCAAAACGAAAGAACAATCGTCAATCTTACATTTACCACAATTAATACAAGACGAAGTATTAACCATCACCTGTGGTTTAACAGATAACCCTTCAGGGTTATGACACCATTTGCACTTTAGTGGGCACCCTTTTAAAAAAACGGTAACACGCATACCAAAGCCGTCGTATATTGAAAATTCTTTAATGTCAAAAACAATTCCGTTATGCATTTTAACCACCTTTAATAAATTATATGCGAGTAAAACAAAAAAGTCAAGGAACGCAATAAAATTAACGTTCCTTGACAATATTTTATAACGAATAATCTGCCCTTAAAATAATTTGTTCTTGATAACGCTTATCAAGTTCTACAAAATAGCCACTCCAACCCCAAACTCTAACGATGAGATTGCGATAATTTTCAGGGTGTTTTTGCGCATCAATTAGAGCAGACTTATTAATTACGTTAAGTTGTAATTGATGTCCGCCAAATTTAATAAAGTTTTCAACTAGTAAAGCAATCTTTTCAACCCCTTGTTCCGACGCTATTGAGTTAGCCGAAAACTCAAACGTTGCTGGTCCACCATTTATAGAATCAACGAGCGACGGCGTTGAAAGCGACTTAATAACCGAGAAAGGACCGTCCGTTTTTATTATGATAGACGGTGTATAGTTTGCTGGAAAGAATTGCCCTTTCTTTCTACCGTCAGCACCAACAACTACAGTTGCCTCAGGGCTAGCGTAAACGTTTGCGCTACCAGTCCCAGCGCGGCAAATACCACCTCGTGGATTTCTATATTCAAGACCGGCATCAGAGTGCGCTTTCATCAATTTTTTCGCAATTTGGTCAATTTTCGCAATACCGTTACCAAACTTTTCTTTAAAATTGACAATTTTATTACGCAATTCTTCATAACCAACGTAATCGTTTTCAATTGCGTTAAAATATTCGTCAGCAGTTACTTCTTTCGTATCGTAAACGAAATGAGCAAAACTACTTAAACTATCTACGGCGTTGCCTATACCCACGCCGTGTTGACCGTAGTTATTGTATTTATTACCAAGGGAAATATCTTTACCATTTTCTAAACAACCATCAAAGAAAATCGACATAAACGGCGCCGGTACAATAAATAATTCATCCTTATAAATATCATCAATAAATGCTACTTCTTTAATACGTTTTGCAGTTAGGTCAACAAGTTCCTCAAGAGAATCAACCTTTTTACCGTATTCTTTAATAATATCGTTTGCAACCGTGTTATAGCATAGCGCACCGATATTAACGACCTCCATACCAACTGCAGGAATAATAAACTCCCAACAAGCAGCAACGCAATAATTGTAAGCGTCATCCTCGTCGTAACCGAGTTTTTTAAGCCCTTCTATAACGATTTCGTCGTTTGAATATTGAGGAAAACCAAGCCCTTGTGCAGTGAGTTTTGATGCAAATAAAAGTCTTTCTCTCGGCGTGTTTTTATTAACCCTTAAATTGATTTTTGGGTCAATTACTTTAAGTTCAAGGCTCGCTTGCAAGCATAGTTCAGACAAAAGATTGTAAGTATCGTTACCATCTTTATCAAGACCACCTAAAACCATACTTTGACCGTTATCGCCTTGTTGTAAACCATTATAAAAGTCAGTATCTTTATTGCAACTTATAAAGAAATCTTCTAAAATTTCCAACGCTTCTTCTTTAGAAATGACGCCTGCGTCTAAATCTTTTTTAAGATATGGATAGAAAATTTGATCAAACCTACAAAGCGTAACGTGATATTCACCTTCCACCCAAATGCAGTAATGTAAAACACGGAGCATTTGTAGTGCTTGTTTGAAAGTTTTTGGTGGATTTGCAGGAACTACTTTAAGATCTTCAGCAATATCTATATAACCTAACCTTTCAGCCTCTAATCTGTATCTTTTAACAAAGTTTTCGATAGTATTTAATATTATAAGTTCACTCGCATAGAAATCTTTAGACACTTCTTTACCTAAAGCGAGTTTTTCTTCAACCTCTTTTTTTACAGCCAAAAGCCCTTTTGCAATAATTTTACCGTAGTCTGGCGCGATATTCATAACTCTACCTTTTTCAACGATAGCCCTACCTTTTGGCATATCTTCCCACTCGATAACTGGTGGTAAATCAGGTAAAGTTCTAGTAAAAGCAATCTTTTCATCAGGCAAAAATACAGGAACTTCATTATCAAGCGCCTTTTTAAACCTTAACGCAACACGCATACACAAAGACTTGCTTTCATCTTTATAATCGGAGATATCGATATTATCATATACTTCTTTGCTTTGCCTTAAAGAGTGATGCTCGTGATTAACGATATAGTCACGCAATCTTTGAATTCTTTTAGTCATAAAATTCCCCTTTTTTTATTCTTACCATAATTATACCCTACAACTATAGACAATTCAAGAAAAATATTGTATACTTATAGACAGAAATTATCTTTTTGAGGAGTAATTATGATATCATACCAAGAACACAACTCCATAAAACCATTTAATTTAGACGTTGTTTTTTACGACGATTTCCATTATATACCACATTTTCACAAAGATTTAGAACTCGTTTTCGTGTTACAAGGCGAAGTTTCTCTTACCCTAAACGCAACTACGACAAAAATAAAGCAAAATGAATTAGCACTTATTTTACCTAACCAAGCGCACTCTTATGCTACCGAAAAAACTTCAAAAGCGTGGGTATGCGTCTTTTCGAAAGATTACGTACCATACTTTGCCGATTTTATCTCGAATAAAACCACGAGCAACGTCTTTACTTTGCAAAAAGAAACCGAAAACTATCTTTTGGATAATTTAATAAACGCCAACCCTGTTCACCCTAATTTTGCAAAGACTGAACAAGAAAAAATACTAAAACTATCATCTATCTTTAACTTAATCACCGCTGAATTTGTAAGACAAAAAACCTTTGTTTCAAAATCAAGCAATAAGACTGATTTATATCGTAAAATTATAGAATATATCGCAACCAATTATACTGAAAACATCTCACTAGACACACTTTCCAACCATCTTGGATACGAAAAACATTATCTTTCAAGATATTTTAACAACTGCTTTAACACGAATTTTAATCAATTCGTTAACAGTTATCGCATTGACTACGCTAAAAAACTATTAGCACAAAAAGAATTCACCGTCGCAGAAGTTTCTTTTAAGACGGGTTTTGGTTCAGTACGGTCTTTTAATAGAGCTTTTTTAGAAATTGAAAAGATCACCCCTACAGAATATTTAAAATCATTATAACCAAAAAAACCGATAGACGTGCTCTATCGGTTTTTTATTGTAAAATATTATGAATTATTTAGACTTTTCAAAATCAATCATATGCGAAACTCTCTTAAGAGACAACCTTCTACGCATATATGGATGATACTTAAAGCCTTCTTCAACGAATTTAGCGTCTTTACCAATTTCGTCCGTAGTAAGAGGACAACCTGCCTGTTTCATAGCGAGTTCACATTCTTCATACGACGGAATAGAATCGACTATAGCAACAATCTTATCCCAATATTTTTCGATATCAGCAGGATTGATAGGGTCAGTAATAGTATCAGGAGTATTTAACCTTTTAACGTCGTCGGCGAGTTTACCGTAAATCCTGTAAATTTCATCCCAATCGTTTTCTTCTTTTTTAGCAACAACTTTTTTAAGTTTTGCAAGTTCTTTATAGAATTTAATAATCATTAACGTTGAAACGCCAACGTCAATACCGTGAAAGTTTGGTATTTTGTTTTCTAGTAATTCAATACATTCCCAGTAATGCGCTTGAATATGTTCCGTACCACTACCAGGGCGTGAAGTTTTAGTAAAACTCATCGCAATACCAGTAAGTAATAACGCTTCAAAAATAGCCCCTGCGGTTTCTTCATCGTTAAGCGTAACCTTATCAGCCATCTTCATAATATTATCAACTGCAAAACGGGTAAGCCCACAAACCTTATCACAGTAACTTTCACCAGTTAAGAGGTGTGAAACTTGCCAGTCAACAATTGCTACGTACTTTGAAAGCATATCGCCAAAACCTGCAGATTTAAGTTCAACCGGCGCTTTAGCCAAAATTTTGGTATCGCCAATTATAACTTCAGGACATTTAGCAGGATAAGTGATTTTAAAACAACCGTCTACGAGTGGAGCGCTATAAGACGCAAAACCATCCATTGATGGTGCTGTTGCAAAAAGACAAAGTGGAACTTTTTTGTTTGCACTTGCTTGGCGACAGGTATCGTGCACAGAACCCGTACCAACGCCTAAAATAGCCTTGTAGCCTTCGTCAATAAATGCCTCGAGTTCTTTTACGCCAGAGATCGTAGCAACCCTTAAAAAGTCGTATACGTGTAATTTGATATCAAAATCTTTAAGACTATCTAAAATACCATCAGCAGCCTTTAAGGTATCAACGTCAGCAACAACTAACAATTTCTTTGGAAAGGAATTTTCTTTAAGAATATCCCCCACTTTGTTCACTAAACCACTAGCAATTCTTACGTCGTGAATAGCACATTCGTGTTCCATACCACACGAACAATTTTCATACTCTGCAATAAGTTTTTTGAAGTCAATCATAGTAAGTCTCTCTAAAAAATCATAGTAAGTCTCTCTAAAATTTATATTATTCAAATTCAACTTTTTTAATTATATAATAGAAATTACTGTTTGTCAACATTGATATCTCAAAAATCTTGCTTATTTAATTGCATTTTTGTTAAATTACGATATAATGTTAGTATGAAAAAACAATTATTAAACTGTTATAAAAATTTCAAATGCACGGCTGAAAACTGCCCCGATACTTGTTGCGCAGGTTGGACAATTTCTATCGACGATAAAACTGTTCAAAAATATTTTAACGTCAAATCAGATTTTTCAGAAGAACTTAAAAATAATTTAGAACTCACAAAAAATGGTTACGTTACAAAGCAAAAGTGTGAACGTTGTGCTTTTTTAGACGAAAAAAATCTTTGCAAAATTTACACAAATTTAGGCGAAAGCGCATTAAGTGAAGTTTGTTTTAATCACCCACGATTTATAAACGATTTCGGTGGTGTTTTAGAAGTTTGCTTTTCACTTTCTTGCCCCGAGGCCGTAAGACTCTTAATTGAAGAAAATTCGTTAGAAGTTTTATCCGAATACGCCGATTTTGCCGTTACGCCAAACGATATTGATCACGACTTTTATTTTCAATTAAAAGCCGAACGTGATAAAATTTTTGAAATCATAAAATCCGATAGTGACTTCAAAAATAAACTTATAAAAATCTTTCAATTTTCTGGCGAAAAATCACCTAAAAACCCACTAAAAAATTATGCAAAGTTCCTTAAAAAACTTAATAAATGCGACTATACGCGAAAACCGTTAAAAGACGCTATCAAATTACTTTATTATAGTAAGGATTTTAAAATTTTTCCACTTGATACTAAAACTGCATCAATTTTAAACAACTTGATTGTTGCTTATGTTTTTAGATTTTACTTAACTGCAGTTTTTGGTGAAGATAAGTCAAAAATAATTAAATTTATATTGTCGTCAATTTACACTATTTTGTTGCTTTCAAAAACATTGCCAATAAGCGATGCAATAAGGCTTTACTCTAGAGACGTAATACATAGTGACAAAAACCTTAAAAAATTAAAAAAAATACTCTAACAAAAAAGCGGACGGTTGTCCGCTTTTGATTTTATCAAACTATTTTTCTAAATCGTCGTATTTAATAACTTCCATACCTGATTCACTAAAAAGTTGCATAGCAAATTCATCAGGATAACCGTATTTGTAAATTATACGCTTAATACCCGAATTTATAATAATTCTAGCGCAAATTACGCAAGGTTGATGCGTGCAATAAAGCGTTGCTCCCTCTAAACTAACACCAATTTTTGCCGCTTGACAAATTGCGTTTTGTTCAGCGTGTACAGCGTAGCAGACTTCTTGCATGGTTCCCGACGGAATATTACGTTCACGCCTTAAACACACGCCACGTTCAGCGCAACTAGTAATTCCTGCAGGCGCACCGTTATAGCCCGTCGTTAAAATTCTTTTATCTTTAACGACTACTGCCCCTACGTGTCTATTTTCTTGATAACAACTTGACCAAGTCGCAACGACTTCAGCCATTTCCATAAATCTTTTATCCCATTTGTTCAACATAATTCACCCAAATACAACAAAAACAAATTTTACTCGCAGTATAACTTGTTTTTTATTTTTTTATAATAATAACACAAACTAGTCAAAATTACAACACTATTTGCAATTTTTAAGTACATACGTAAAAAAAAGAAAAAATTTTAAATAAATGGTTGACAAAATTTGCCGTTTGTATATAATTATATGTAGTCAGCACTCTAACCGTTAAAGTGCTAAAATAGGAGGTGCAAAATGAAAATCATACCATTATTCGATAAAGTAGTTGTTGAAGCAACCGAAAATGAGGAAACTACCAAAAGCGGATTTATTTTACCTACCGCTTCACAAGAAAAACAACAACTTGCAAAAGTTGTAGCAGTTGGTCCAGGTGGCGTAATCGACGGCAAAGAAGTCGTTATGCAAGTTAAAGTTGGAGATACCGTTTTATATTCAAAATACGCAGGTTCCGACTTTAAACTTGACGGCAAAGAAGTAACAATTATAAAACAAGCGGATATTCTCGCTATCGTTGAATAATAGGAGGCATATTATGGCTAAACAATTATTGCACGGTGAAGATGCAAGAAAGGCCCTTGAAAAAGGCGTTGACACCATTGCTAATACCGTAAAAATCACTTTAGGCCCAAAAGGCAGAAACGTCGTACTCGATAAAAAGTATGGTTCACCACTCATTACTAACGACGGCGTAACTATTGCAAAAGAAATCGAACTTGAAGATGCTTTCGAAAATATGGGCGCGTCAATGGTTAAAGAAGTTTCAACTAAAACCAACGATATTGCAGGCGACGGAACTACTACGGCAATGGTTTTGGCTCAAGCAATTATTAAAGAAGGTCTTAAAAACGTTGCTGCTGGCGCAAACCCTATTATATTAAAAAAAGGTATTAACGGCGCAGTTACAGTCGTTACTGAAGAACTTAAAAAAATCTCTACCCCAATTACCAACAAAACGTCTATTGCACAAGTTGCATCAATTTCAGCTGGTGATGAAGAAGTTGGCTCACTCATTTCAGACGCTATGGAAACCGTTGGTAAAGACGGCGTAATTACTATTGAAGAAAGCAAAACTATGAAGACCGAACTCACTACCGTTGAAGGTATGCAATTCGACCGTGGTTACGCATCGGCTTATATGGTTACAAATACCGATAAGATGGAAGCCGTTCTCGAAAATCCACTTATTCTTATCACCGATAAAAAAATTTCTTCGATACAAGAAATTTTACCTGTAATTGAACCTATTGCTCAACAAGGTCAAAAACTTTTAATTATCGCTGAAGACGTTGAAGGCGATGCTTTAGCAGCACTCGTTGTAAATAAATTAAAAGGCATTTTCAATTGTGTAGCAGTAAAAGCACCAGGTTTTGGTGAAAGAAGAAAGGCTATGCTTGAAGATATTGCTATTTTAACGGGTGGTCAAGTGGTTTCACAAGACCTTGGTCTTGAATTTAAGGACGTTACTTTAGATATGCTTGGCAGATGTTCTTCAGTTAAGGTTGATAAAGATAACACCACTATCGTAGGTGGCGTAGGTCACCCTTCAATGATTGAAGCAAGAAAAACTGCTATCAAAGAACAAATTAAGGTAACGACATCCGATTACGATAAAGAAAAATTGCAAGAACGCCTTGCCAAACTTGCAGGTGGCGTTGCCGTTATTAACGTAGGTGCTGCAACTGAACTTGAAATGAAAGAAAAGAAACTTCGTATTGAAGATGCTTTAAACGCTACTCGAGCAGCCGTTCAAGAAGGTATCGTACCAGGTGGTGGTATCGCGTTAATTACTACTATCCCAGCAGTTAAAAATTACGTTGAAACGCTTTTCGGTGACGAAAAAACGGGGGCTACTATTGTTATGAAGGCTATTCAAACCCCACTCAAGCAAATTGCATCAAACGCAGGGCTTGACGGCGCTGTAATTTTACACGAAGTGTTAAAATCTAATAATAAAAATTACGGCTTTAACGCCCTTACCGAAGAATACGTTGATATGGTTGAAGCAGGTATTATCGACCCAACAAAAGTTACTAGGTCTGCCCTTGAAAACGCAGCGTCGGTTGCTAGCGTGCTTTTAACTACCGAAAGTATAGTTGCAGATATTCCTGAACCTATGCCAGCACAACCACCAATGAACGGCGGTATGTATTAATAACAAAAAAGCAAGGAAATTCCTTGCTTTTTTATTTTATAAAAATATTTAATATTAATTACTTTGCATTTAGATACTCGTTACAAAGTAAACGATACGGAGGTTCGTCTTCGTCAATCGTTGGAAATCGGCCTACAGGCGGATTAAAACGATTATCATCATTATCATCGTTTACTTGGCTAACTTCACCTAAAAGAACTGCTCCAGTGCCTTCTTCAACGGCAAAATCGTGATAAAGACCTTGCGTAATAAATATGCTTTCACCTGGCGTTAAACGAACAACTGTACCTGCTGGTACTACGCTTTTTACCCCGTCTTTATTTATTGTTACAGGAGTCTCGTAATCCATCTCCTCGTTTGGTAAAGAATTATAAACGCGAATTAATACGTTTCCGCCACCACGATTTATAATATCTTCGGTTTTTTGACAGTGGAAGTGGTTACACGCACGCTGTCCTTCTTTAAGATACAAAAGTTTTTCGGCGTATTTCTTGGGATATTTATCCTTTTTTTTCAAATTACCGTTTCTAATAGTAATTAAAGAAAAACCACACTTGTCAAAATCACCTAAACCAAAATCAGTAATATCCCAACCCAACATACAATCACAAATTTCATTATATTCACTGCCCTTGCTTTTCCACACGTCAGGGGTAAAGTCACAAAATGGTGGCAAAAAACATTTGTATTTTTTACAAGCACTTTCCATTTCTTTAAGTGCTTTATTTATCTTCACTAAAATACTTATGTTGGAATTTTATATCGACGTTAACTTCTCCACTTTCACTAATATACGGAAATCTTTTTATCATTTTTAAAAACACCTATTCTTTTATCGTTTTTTATTAAGTTTTTTTTGTATTCTCTCACCTTTTCTTAATATAGTCGTTTTTTGCTTTTATCAAAGTTATAAAATAAAGCCCCTTAAAAAGGGACTTAATTTTATTAAATTATGTTGTTAAAAAAATGTTATTCAGACTTTGCTTTTAACAAATCTCTAATTTCCTTTAATATATACTCGGTAGAATTTTCTTTTGCAATTTTATCTTCTGCCTCTTTTTTAAGCCTAGCCTCTTCTGCCTCTTTTTCAGCAAGTGCTTTCTTTTCGTTCTTATAATCTTCAATTGCTTTAAGGTCTGTTAACTTGATACCACGCTTTTTAAGTGCTTTTCTGTCTTCTTTCGTTAAAATATCATCTTTAATATTTGCAACGAACTTTTTCTTTCCTTCAGCAATTCTATTCATAACCCTAACGATAGTGAATAAAACGATAGCGATAAGTAAAAAATTTATAATCGCGTTAATGAAAGCACCCCAATCAATATAGAAACTGTTTGCAAGGTCAATAGTACCGTCTTCAAGAGTAACGACTGGTCCTAAAAAGGTATAAACTTCACTTAAAGCATCTTTACCAAGCATAAGTGCAAGTAAATAGTTGATAATTGGTTTTAACACGTGGTTACTTAAACCGTTAACGATAGCGGTAAACGCACCACCAACGATAACGCCGACAGCCATATCTAATACGTTACCACGAGTTATAAACTTTTTAAATTCCCCAAAAAATTTTTTCATAAGTTTTCTCCTAAAATTATATTATGGTTAATTTTCACCATACCGTTCGGTGTGAAAACGAACTATTTAATAGTTTTAATATCATACGGCGTAGTTTGATACAAGCAATAATTTAGCCAATTTGAAAACAATAAATTGCCGTGCGCACGCCATTTGGCAATAGGTTCTTTCGTATCGTCGTCGTTAGGAAAATAATTCTTTGGAATAGCAATTTTAAGCCCTAACGCTTTATCTCGTTGATATTCTTTATTAAGTGTACCCGCGTCGTACTCACTATGCCCTATTACAAAAATTCTTCTATAATCTTCGGTAGCACACATAAGCAACCCCGCCTCGTTTGAGCAGGCCAAAATATTAAGTTCTTTAACCGCTTTTACATCGTTAATATCAACGGTAGTATGACGAGAATGTGGTATTAAAAACTTGTCGTCAAAGCCACGAGTTAAGAGTGATTTTTTATCAACCACGTCGTGTTCGAATACGCCGAAAAGTTTTTCAGGCAACCCGTGTTTTTGAATTCCATAATGGTAAAAAAGACCAGCTTGAGCGCCCCAGCAAATGTGAATAGTACTGTGAACGTTAGTCTTTGACCATTCCATAATGTCACATAATTCTTGCCAATAATCGACGTCTTCAAACGGAATTTGTTCAACGGGCGCACCCGTAATAACCAAGCCGTCAAATTTCCTATCTTTAACTTCGTCAAAAGTTTGATAAAAAGCAAGCATATGCTCTTGTGAAATATTCTTCGACTTATGTGTTTTTGTATGAAGTAAAGTGAGTTCAACCTGCAACGGCGTGTTACCTAAAAGTCGTGAAAATTGCGTTTCCGTATCAATTTTTGTCGGCATCAAGTTAAGTAACGCTATTTGCAATGGTCTTATATCCTGCGTTTGAGCGCGCGTTTCGGTCATAACGAAGATATTTTCGTTAGTTAGAATTTGCGTTGCAGGAAGTTTGTTAGGTATTTTTATAGGCATTTTCTATTTTCCGTTAAATTAAATTTGTTCAAGCGCTTGCGCCAAGTCAGCGATAAGATCTTCTGAATTTTCGAGACCACAAGAAAATCTCACGAGTTCTGGTGAAATACCACACGCTTTAAGTTCTTCGTCGTTCATTTGACGGTGTGTTGCGTTTGCAGGGTTAAGACAGCAAGTTTTAGCATCCGCTACGTGAGTTTCAATACTAGCAAGGCGTAAAGACTTCATAAACTTTTCAGCAGCCTTTCTGCCACCTTTAACGCCGAAACTTACTACACCACATCCACCGTTTGGAAGATATTTTTGAGCAAGGGCGTAATCTTTATCAGTTTTAAGTCCCGAATAAGTTACCCAAGCAACTTTTTCGTGTCCATCTAAAAATTCAGCAACTTTTTGAGCATTTTCACAATGTCTAGCCATTCTAACAGGCAAACTTTCAATACCTAAATTCAAAAGGAACGCGCTTTGTGGCGCAGGCGTGCAACCAAAGTCACGCATGAGTTGAGCCGTTGCTTTAGTTATAAAAGCGCCTTCTTTACCAAACTTTTCAGCGTAAGTAATGCCGTGATAACTATCGTCAGGCGTGCAAAGCCCTGGAAATTTATCTGCGTGAGCCATCCAATCAAACTTACCTGCGTCAATAATTGCCCCACCTACCGCTGAACCATGACCGTCAAGGTATTTTGTTGTAGAGTGTGTTACGATATCCGCCCCCCACTCGATAGGACGACAGTTTACGGGGGTTGCAAAAGTATTATCAATAATAAACGGAACACCGTGCGAGTGCGCTGCTTTTACAAATTTTTCAATATCTAACACATTTAAAGCAGGGTTTGCAATAGTTTCGCCAAAAACGGCTTTCGTATTAGGTCTAAATGCAGCGTTTAATTCTTCTTCAGTACAATCAGGCTTAACGAAAGTAAATTCAACACCCATTTTCTTCATAGTAACTGCAAAAAGATTGTAAGTACCACCATAAATTGCGCTTGAACTAATTACGTGGTCACCATTTTGAGCAATATTAAATACTGCAAAGAAATTTGCTGCTTGTCCCGACGAAGTAAGCATTGCTGCCGTACCACCTTCAAGAGCACAAAGTTTTGCGGCTACGTAGTCACATGTAGGGTTTTGAAGTCTTGAATAAAAATAACCACTTGCTTCAAGGTCAAAAAGTTTACCCATATCTTCACTAGTATCGTACTTAAACGTAGTACTTTGAATTATAGGAATTTGGCGTGGTTCACCGTTCTTTGGGACGTAACCTGCGTGTATGCAGTTAGTTTCAATTTTATATTTACTCATAAAGTTTTCCTTTTTCGGCGATTATTCTTGCCGAATAATTAAAAATATATATATATTTATAAACTATTACGCTTAATTTGTCAAGGCAATAGATACCTTTTATTAAAAAATAAGATTAACTTGATTATTGCTATTAAAAAATGAAGACAAATCCTCATTACAAATAACGTCGTCAATATCACTAATTGAACATAGTTTGAAAGTCGAAATTTTATCGAGTTTAGTTCCGTCGCATAAAAAAACTTTCCTAGACGCGTTTTTAAGCATTTTTGATACTAGACTAGTTTCTTCCTCATAACAGTCTGAAATTACGCCCTCTTTTGATACGCCTTGCGCAGAGAAAAACACTATATTTGCGTGCAAATTTTCGACGAGTTTTTCTGCAAACGAACCAATCAAAAGTGAACGGTTATTTTTTGAAATACTACCACCCGTTGAAATGGCGTTTATTCCATTTTTTGATAATGCCGAAAGCGTGTCGATACCGTTCGTCACAATTTTTATATTCTTGAACTCTTTAAGGTATTCTATCATAAAAAAAGTCGAAGTTGATCCGTCTAAAAATATAACGTCACCCTCTTTTATAAGTTTTGACGCCTTAAGTGCTATCAACTTTTTTTCAAAAACGTTTTGGTGTGTTCTAAAAGTAAAACTTGGCGTTAAATCATTTGCGTCAATAATAGTTGCGCCACCGTGCGTTCTTTTAATTAGCCCCTTTTCTTCAAGAACGGCCAAACTGCGCCTAACTGAAGACGAACTGACGAATAAAGTTTTTGTTATTTCCTCAACTGAAAGATATTCTTTACTTTCCAAAAGTTTAAGTATTTCAGCAACTCTTTCATTATTAGCCATAAAGCACCATCCTTTAAAACAATCAAACGAGCAAAAAACATTAGATTTTTAGTTAAATTTTGATTATTTGCGTTTTTATTATACTATTGTATAGTCAAAAAATCAAGCCAAAAAATTTTTTACAGTTAACTTTTTGCATTAATAGTGATTTTTTAATTGCTAAAAATATCGTCAAATGGTATAATGCTACCGAATTACTAATTAGGTGTTATTTATGGTTGAAACATCACAAAAGAAAGAAAACAAGGCTTTTGCCACAATAAATTTAAAATCCTTTTTAATGGTAACAGGGTTACTACTGGCTATTTTAATTTTTGCAGGAGCGCTTTCCTATTTTATACCACAAGGCAGTTACGAGTATAATAAAGACGGCTCAATCATCCCTGGTACTTACGTTGCCGGTAATGTAGAAGGAATTGCCTTTTGGCGCGTTTTGACAGCACCGTTTAGGGTCTTTTTTAGTCCAGATGCAGTTACTATAATAATGATTTGCCTATTTTTACTGGTAATGAGTGGCGTCTTTAACATTATGGAAAAGACCAACGGAATGAACGTTTTTATCAGCAAAACCGTTGCTAAATTTTTATCAAAAAAACATATTGTTATCTATGCTACTGTTCTTTTGTTTATGATATTTGGTAGTTTCTTCGGAATGTATGAAGAACTAATAACTCTTTTACCTATAGTAATTGTGTTTATGTTAAAGATGGGCTTTGACACTTTAACAGGGCTTGGTGTTTGCTTACTATCGGCGTGTTTTGGTTTTGCTAGCGCTATGACAAACCCGTTTTCCGTAGGACTTGCGTCGGAACTTGCAGGCGTGCACGTTTTTAACGGCGTATGGTTAAGGCTTATATTTTTCGTTATTATTTACACAGTTTTATGTGGTTTTATAACTTTACACGTAAAAAAGATTGCTAAAAACCCTAAAAGTTCTCTCACCTACGATATTGACAAAGATAAACTTTCCAACGGTGATTTTTTAATTGAAAACAAAGACGAGAACGGGAAAGTTTATAAAACATACGCTGTGTTTTTTATTACACAATTAGTTATTTTACTTGCAATTGCATCTATTCGAGCAATCTCTGATTACGCTATTCCAATACTAGCAGGCACATTTTTAATCGGTGGAATAATTGCAGGCCTTATTATTTGTGAACGCAAAAAAGATGCTTTTATTCACTTAATTAGTGGCGCGTCGGCAATGTTGCCTGCCGTGGTGATGATCGCTATTGCGTCTTCTGTAAAACTAGTTTTAAATGAAAGCCATATCGTCGATACTATTATGAACGCAGTTATAATTTCCCTTTCTGGCAAAAGCAAATTCATTTGTGTTTTACTTATTTATTTTTTAATTTTATTCTTACAATTCTTTATAGGTTCAGCGTCGGCAAAACTTATGCTTATTATGCCGATTATTATACCTATAAGTGGTGCTTTAAGTATTTCACCTGCGACGGTAATACTTACCTACTGTATAGCAGACGGCTTTACTGACGCCATAATACCTACTAATCCAATTTTACTTATAGCGCTTTCCGTTGCAAAAGTTTCATACGGAAAATGGCTAAAGTGGACTTGGCTTTTGCAACTGTGTATTTTTGCAATAACTGTATTATTACTTTTATTTGCAGTTACTATTGGATATTAAAAAAGCGCCCTAAGATTAGGGCGCTTTTCTTTTGTTTTTTAGTCAATAGTTTCGTCAGCAATGTCAGCATCTTTTGCATTAACTGCTACACTCTTAATACCGTTCATGCAACCGTTCTTTGATTTGTAACCTTCTTCAGAAATACAAATATTTTCACCGTTGTTCGCAATTAAACGATATCTATATAAGCCAGCCTTGTCAAAATAAATTTGAAATTTTGGACAAGTCTTCTCTTCAACAGTTTTTAAAGTTAAATCTTCAATCTTGCCTTCAGCAATACACTTTTCAGCAAATTTGCCTACGCTTTGGCAAGCACTTTTACAATTTGCTTTGGTCTTATAAACACCTGCAGCAACAGCAATTTGAACCTTATTTGCAGCAATAAGCCTGAAGTTAAAACCCGTTGTAGTCTTTCTAATAATAAACATTCCCATAATAACGATACCCTTCCTTTGTGTTGTTATGAATATTATAACAAATTAAAACTTATTTGTAAACCCTAAATTTTAATATTTTTTTGCAATTTTGCTATCTAATTTAAATATATTCAGCATTTTGAAAGATATGTCCTATTGTTTTTAAGATAAAAAAAGATTAAAAATTTTCAAAATAAATTGAAATATGCTGTCCGATTGTATTGACAAGTATAACTTTTTGTGATAATATAATCAAGCAATTGGAGAAGTACCCAAGTGGCTCAAGGGGACCCCCTGCTAAGGGGTTAGTACGTTTATAGCGTAGCACGAGTTCAAATCTCGTCTTCTCCGCCATTAAAAAGGACAGTTTAACTGTCCTTTTTGTGTTTTAAATTACTTGTAAGATGAGATTTGAAGGGAGCGCCCGAAAAACAGTAGCCACCTACTGTTTTTAGCGACTGACCGACGGATATTACAAGGCACTTGTAGTGGTTTTCCTTTTTGCCTTGTAAAAGCCTAGACCCAATCTCGTCTTCTCCGCCAAGAGAGATTGTATTCTAACGGATACAATCTCTTTTATTTTTTCTATAAAGGTGTTGCAGGAATTATTGTTGAAAGATAATATCAAATACTTAAAGAGATTGAAAAAGTAGTGTTAATATGATATAATATTTTTAAGATTTTACAAAAGTTGGTAATTATGGCTGATAAAAAAGAGAAAAAATATTTAATAGATAACCCTACCTTAATGGCAGAATGGGATTGGAAGAAAAATAATGAAATTGGTCTTAATCCGCAAATTTTAACTTTAGGCTCAAATAAAAAAGCAAATTGGAAATGTTCAAAAAATCATACCTGGGAAGCTCAAATAGAAAAAAGAGCTAGAGGTCAAGGTTGTCCATATTGTTCAAACCATAAATTGTTAAAAGGATTTAATGATTTGGAAACAAAAGCTCCCCATTTAGCAAAAGAATGGAACTATGCCAAAAACACCAATTTAAGTCCCTCCGATATTTTTCCATGCTCAAATAAAAAAGTATGGTGGATATGCGAATATGGTCACGAATGGGAGGATACTCCAAACCATAGATTTAATCGAAATGACGGTTGCCCATATTGTTCTGGTCATAAAATAGAAAAAGGATTTAACGATTTAACAAAAACGCATCCATTATTAGCAAAAGAGTGGAACTATAAGAGAAATGGAATGTTAAAACCTAACGAGTTTTCTCAAGGAAGTGGAAAAAAGGTTTGGTGGCAATGTCATTTAGGACATGAATGGCAAGCAACTATAAGTTCTAGAAGTCGTGGGAATGGTTGTCCTATATGTAAAAAAGAGCTAGCAACTTCTTATCCTGAACAAATAATATATTATTATATTAAACAAATATTTTCAGATACAATAAATAGATATGTGGACAATAAGAAAGAATTAGATATTTTCATACCCTCAAAAAAAATTGGTATCGAATATGATGGAATGTTTTATCATGATGAAAGAAAAAGGGATAAAGAAATTGAAAAAGACAATTATTTCTTATCTAAAAACATTTTAGTAATTAGAATAAAAGAAAAAATAGGAATCAGCCAATCTTACATTAAGGATAATATAATTTATTATTCTCCAACTAATGTTTATAAAAACATTTCTCAACCCATACAATTACTTGTTAATAAAATATTTGATTTCATAGGGAGCGAACACCCTCAACTTCAAATTGATTTAGAAAAAGATAATGAATCAATTTTACAATCATTTTTGTCTACATTAAAAGAAAATTCTATCATAAACAGTCCGATTTTGGCAAAGCAATGGAATTATGAAAAAAATGGCAGTTTAAATCCACAATATTTTCCTATTAATTCAGGAAAAAAAGTTTGGTGGAAATGCGAAAATGGTCACGAGTGGCAAGCCGTGATAGCTAGTAGAAATAGTGGGCACAATTGTCCATATTGTAGCAATCAAAAGATATTGCCTGGATACAATGATTTGCAGTCAAAGTTTCCAGAATTAGCAAAAGAATGGCACCCAACTAAAAATGGCTCTTTGTTACCTAACAGTGTGCCAATAGGTTCTAATAAAAAAGTATGGTGGATATGTAAAAATGGTCATGAATGGCAAGCAAATATTCAACCAAGAACTAAGGGTGTAGGTTGTCCATATTGTAGCAATCAAAAAATATTGCCTGGATACAATGATTTGCAGTCAAAGCTTCCAGAATTGGCAAAAGAATGGCATCCAACTAAAAATGGTACCTTAAAACCTAATATGGTTTCTTGTGGCTCTGGGAAAAAAGTATGGTGGAAATGTAGCAATGGTCACGAGTGGCAAGCAATAATAAAAAATAGAAGCAAAGGTAATGGATGCCCGTATTGTTCAGGTCGCAAGAAAGAAAAATAATTTGATAAAATGGAGTAAACAAATGAAGAAAGATAATTTAATTAATGAAGTTGATAATTTAATACAAGACTCAGAAAAAATAAAAGGAGCTTATCTTTATCATTATTGCTTAAAAGAACTTAAAGAGAAATATGATGTAGAACAGTACAAAAAAATAAAAAGCAATTTTCAGAAATTTGATTCAGTTGATTTTAGTGAACTTTATCAAAAATGGTTTTCTAAGGGACTAATGGTTATAAAAGTAATTTTACCTGATAGACGTGTTGAATTTGAACAACTGTATATGTCATCAAGCAATAGAAAAGATGTAAATGTGTTAAATTACACTATATCTGATGGTATTAAAGGTGTTTATAATAAAAGGACTAATGTATCTGTGCTGTCAGCATATGACCTTATAAATACGCAGATAAATATAATAA
The DNA here is from genome assembly GCA_045655805.1 of Christensenellaceae bacterium. Taxonomy (GTDB): domain Bacteria; phylum Bacillota; class Clostridia; order Christensenellales; family Borkfalkiaceae; genus UBA11475. The sequence continues at coordinate 245,797 of JAZOPZ010000013.1, read as the reverse complement.
AAAGTCTGAAAGATGTATTAGAAAATAAATTAAATGAAATTACTAATTTGCTAGAATTTGATGTCTTTGAAAAAGAGTTGGATAGTGCAAGATATTTGTTAAAAAATAAATATTTTCGTTCAGCTGGTGCAATTTGTGGGGTTATATTGGAAAAACATTTAAGTAATATGTTAAATGTAGCTGGAATTAAATTATCAAAAAAAGACCCAACTTTAGGAGATTTAACTGCCGAATTGTATAACAATAATGTGATTGATTCTACACAATTTAAATTTCTTCAATTTTTAGGCGACATAAGGAATAAATGCGACCATAATAAAAAAACCGACCCTACAAAAGAAGAAGTAAATGACTTGATTGAAGGGACAGAAAAAGTGATAAAAACATATTAATTTTAATTTACTTAATAACTAGAAGATAGGGAAAATTGTTCAATTTTTTTACTAATATTTTTTCGGGTGAGATTGTATAAAAGGATTGCAGAAATTATTTCAAAAAATTAGAATGCAATCACCACTTGCCCGCCATTAAAAAGGACAGTTTGACTGTCCTTTTTGTGTTTTAAATTACTTGTAAGATGAGATTTGAAGGAAGCGCCCGAAAAACAGTAGCCACCTACTGTTTTTAGCGACTGACCGACGGATTTTACAAGGCACTTGTCGTGCTTTTCCTTTTGCCTTGTAAAAGCCTAGACCCAATCTCGTCTTCTCCGCCATTAAAAAGGACAGTTTAACTGTCCTTTTGTTTTTTCAAAACTTTAAAAACAAGATTTAAAGTGATCGAATTAACAACTAATTTTCAAAACATAATGACAGGTTTTGTTGAAAAATATAAAAAATCTATTGTAATTTTTAATTTACAGTATTATAATTAGTTTGATAGGAGGTGTTTTATGGGATACGTAACACTTGCAATTTTAGGAATTACACTACTTTGTGTACTATTTGGCGCACTTTTGGGCCTTGTAAGGGGCTTTAGACGTTCGCTCGTAAGACTAATTTTAGTTATTGTTTCTTTATTACTTGCCGTATTTGTATTGAGAAAGACTTTCGTCAATGTAATTATGAATATAAACGTTGGTGGAGAAACGCTTGAACAAACCCTTATCGGCGCTCTTAACGAAAGTGGCGAATTGCCTGCATCTATAATGTCGCTTATTTCGGCTTTAGTTGAAATTATACTTGGTCTTGTTGGATATTTTGTAGTTTACGGTGCATTAAGCGCAATAACTTGGATGCTTATCTACCCTATTATTAAGATTTTCGTTAAAAAAGAACAACCAAAAAAGAAACTTTTAGGCGCCATAATCGGTCTTGTACAAGGTTTGATTATTGCATTTACCGTTTGCGCTCCAATCACAGGTTTAGTGACGCAAATAGATAAAATTTCTGAAGTAAAGGTTAATGGCGAACAAATAATTGACCTCCCCGAAAACATAGGAATTGAAGACTATGTTAACTCTTTCCCTGGTAAAGTTTACGGAAAACTCGGTGGTTGGTACTTTGATATTCTTACTACTACAAAAACTGAAGACGGAAATAAAGTTTCTATTGACGATACGATTTCAGTATTAGTCACCATTACCAACATTGCAGATACTGCGACTGATCTCGGTGAAAGTATCGACATTATGACGAATGAAAGTTCAACCCCACAACAAAGAATTGACGCTATGAAGAACCTTGGCGACGATTTAATTTCAATCGGCAACTCGATTAATGACTTAAGCAACGACGCAAAAGATATGGTCAACGATCTTATCATCGCAGTTAAAGATTTAATCAATGAAGACGGCGCTGATCCTACCCTTGAAGACGCTCTTGCAGACTTTGATATAAACAATATCAATATGGTGGGCGCAGGCTCTGCAATGAAAGGTATTGCAACCTACATCGAAAAAACTGACGATACTTTTGCAAGCACTCAAGCAGTTAGCCAAGACGACGTAAATTCTATCGTAAACGGCCTTGCTGAAAACGATTTTATTTTATCAATGTTAGCGGGCGACGAAACACCTACGCTTTTAGACGTTGAATCGGAACACGAGAGTATGTTTGCCTCAGCTATTGAATCAACTAGTCTTCCACTTGAAGATAAAGTTACATTACTTGAATTATTTGGTTTAATTTAATAACTAGGGACTGATTTTTTTCAGTCCCTTTACCATTTATTTTTTATTACGGTTTGACTAATAGATAAAAAACTGTTATAATTTTAGTAGTTAATATTTAGGAGTAACTTATGGCAAAATCAATTAAAGACGTTTTATCAATGATAAAAGAAAACGATATTAAAATGGTTGACTTTAAGATGGTTGACATTAACGGACAATTTAGACACGTTACCATACCTGCAGAAAACTTTTCAGAAGACACTATGAAGAGTGGTATCGGCTTTGACGCGTCTAACTACGGTTACGCAGTAGTTGAAAAAAGCGATATGGTATTTATACCAGACCCTGACACTGCCCTTATCGATCCTTTCTGCGAAATCGCAACCCTTTCAATGACGGGTAATGCCATGATTATCGCTAACCCCGAAAACCGCCCACTCGCTCAATACCCAAGAAATATCGTTCTCGCCGCTGAAAAATATATGAAAGATTCAGGCATTGCTGATACTATGCTTATTTTACCTGAATTTGAATTTTATCTTTTTGACCAAATTGGTTGGGAAGTTCAACCAAATAGTATTGGCGTTGCGCTTGACGCGCGTCAATCTTACTGGAACAGCGCTACCGAAGGCAAAGGAGTAATCGTTCCAAAACAAAAGGCTTATCATACCGCTAAACCTTTTGATACTTCCTACGAGTGCCGTAGTGAAATGTGCTTGCACATGAAAGACGCAGGCATTGAAATTAACTACCATCACCCTGAAGTTGCTGCATCTGGTCAATTTGAAATTGAACCACAATTAGGTCAAATGTCAAAAATGGCTGACGCTACTATGATGATTAAATACATTATTCATAATACGGCGTTAAAATATGGCAAGAGCGCAACCTTTATGCCAAAACCTATTTACGGCGAAGCAGGTAGTGGTATGCACGTTCATATGCTTTTACTTAAAGATGGTAAACCCGTTTTCTCTGACGACGACGGATACGCTCGTTTAAGCAAAGATGCACACTACTTTATGGGTGGTTTATTGAAACACATTGCATCGCTTTGCGCTATTACTAACCCAAGCACCAACTCGTTTAAACGTCTCGTTCCTGGTTTTGAAGCCCCTGTTACCGTTGGTTATGCTACGTCTAACCGTAGCGCAGTAATTCGTATCCCTGCATACGCAAAAGCGCCTGAAAAACGCCGTTTTGAACTCCGTAACCCTGACGCAACCTGTAACCCATACTTTTGCTACGCAGCAATACTTATGGCAGGTCTTGACGGTATCAAAAATAAAATCGACCCACACGCTAACGGCTGGGGTCCATACGATATGAACCTTTATCACTTAAGTGATGAAGAAAAGGCTAAACTTCACCACTTACCAACATCACTTGACCAAGCGCTTGATGCACTTGAACAAGACCACGATTACCTTACTGAAGGCGGAGTTTTCCCTGAAGAACTCTTGAAGAACTTTATCAAAACAAAACGCGCAGAATGTAGTGAACTTTCTAAAATCCCACACCCTGCTGAATTTGATAAATACTATAATTTATAAAAAATTAAAGCCCCTAATTTTAGGGGCTTTTTTTATTGCTATTTATTGATTTGATAAATTCTTTAGGCGAAACTTTCATATTTGCCTTAAACAGTTTTGAAAAGTAAAATGGATCGGAAAATCCACATAAATATGCTATATCACTAACGCTTGTATAGTTTTGCTCCATCAAGACGCAAGCGTGATTTATACGAAGAGTATTTACATATTCAGTTATACCAACCTTAAAATTCTTTTTAAATGACGTTGAAAGATACTTTTTATTGTAAGCAAACTTTTTAGAAATTAAATTAAGAGTAAGATTACTATCAGAAAAATTATCGTCTATATACTTTTTTATCAACATAAATTTATCTGCCTGCAAAGTTTTATCATTAGAATTTTCAGCCAAAACCGTATCGCCAATACAAGCAAAAGTATATAAAACAACCCCCTCGTATGCTAAATCCCCAATCGAATCAGATATATTTAGTAATTTTTGCCAAATTGAAGAATAAACTTCTACACCTGTAAAAGCAAAATTTTTGTAATCAATTTTAAGTTTATCAAGTAAAAAACTTGCCCTTGTTCCAAAAAAACTTATATATGAATATGTAAAATCCTCGTCGCCTTCAATCAAATACGGCACGGAAGGAATTATAAAGAAAATATCGTTTTTATAAACAATTCTCCTTTGCGCACCACATTGAATAACTGCACTACCTGAATTTACATAGTTTATTCTATACACAGAACTAATTTTGGGCTCAAGAATTTTAATTTCTTTAGTTTCGTGCACAAAGTTTATAATTTGAATTGTTTCAGAATAATTATTTAAGGGCACGAATTTGCAAATATTTCGCATCGTTACTTTCTTTCCTTAATCACTTTAGCGGGATTACCAACGGCAACTGAATATGGAGGAATAGGTTTAACAACAACAGAACCAGCACCCACTACCGAACCATCACCAATATCCCCTGAATACATAATATCAACGCCCATACCTATGTAAACGTCTTTACCTATACTCACTTTTTTAGAGTGACCACCTTGCGTAATAATATTTGCGTTAGGGTCGTTAAAAATATGCGAGTACGGAGTGCAAGTAATATTTTGCGCCAATAGTGAATGGTCCCCTATCACAAGACCGTTATGACCGAAAAGTGTCGTGCCAGTACCAATATACACCGACTTGCCTACAATAATATATCCCGTTTGATCGCTTTCAGTATCAAGATAAACTCTCTCGTTAAGCCAAGCGCCGTCATCTAATATAACGCCACCCTCACCACGAGCAATAATAGTAACGTCGTCACAAATTTTTACATTATTACCAATAGTTATAAATTGTGGATTAACTATTTTAACGTTTTTGCCGATAGTTACTCCGTCACCCATACCTTTAAGAACTGATTTATAATACGCTAAACGCACTTTTTGCGCATATTCGGAATCGTCCATCATAAACAAAGTTTTGAAAAAACTTTCTTTTGATACGTCGTCCATATCTTCTATTGCCTTAGTAAAAAAATTATCCATTGTTAATTCTCCTTATTTTTGCTTAACCATTTTTCACGCACCGCGTTATAAATTGCTGGTGAAATTTCAGGATTACCCTTGGAATATACAGGCAATAGTTGTTCACCTGCAACTTTTGGGTCAGTACACATCGTATCGTTTTTATAAAGTTCCCTTACAGATTTATCACGGATATTAGGGATTTCAATAGGTACGCCACCTTTCAGCACTGAGCGATATGCAAACATACCTGGCAAGAACATATCCATCGCCTCGTACACGTCAATAATATCAGCGTCTTTATAGCCTTGAATTTTTCTTACGAAATTATACATTGAATAAAAGTCAGAATTTCCGTGACCAAACTCTTCAGCATCACCGTCTTGTTCGCGTACAGGCTTATAATCAAGAACTTTATTTTCATCGTATTGACCACTATAGTCGTCGGCGTTTACAAAAATACGTTTGATACTGTCTTCATCAAAGTCTTCACGCGCAGTTTCCATCCTGCCCTTGCTACCGTAAATCGAATACCAAATTGAATTTTTATACAAGTCTCCGTGAATACTTTTTATTATGCCACCGTTTTCAAGTTCAATCATTTCAATACCAAATAATCCACTTTTTGAACCACAGCGCATCTTTCTTGCAGTTTTAGAACTTTCGTAACCAGTAACTTTTACAGGTCGTAAACCCGTTATATGAATAAGAGGTCCTATCGAGTGCGTACAATAAAAGTTCGCATACATATTGTTACGCCAATGCGTAGGGTCACCATAAGTAATATCTGGCCAAATAGGTTCGCAATTATGGATATATTCACCCTCGCCGTATTCAAACTCCCCAATCTTACCCTCTCGGTAAAGTTTTTTCATTTCATAAGGAGCAGGCATATAACAATAATTTTCACCATAAGCATAAATTTTACCAGTTTTTTCAACTGCCTCTATCAAAGAAACAGCCTCTTGCATAGTTTGAACAGGCAAAACTTCACTAAACACGTGTAACCCAGCCTCTAAACATCTAATCGCAAATGGAGCGTGTTCATTAGCATAATTTGCAAGGACAACAGCGTCCATATCGTGTTTAATAAAATCCTCAAAATTATTATAATAAGACACACCCTCGCCACAAATTTTTCTTTGCTTATCTAAAACTTCTTCAGACTTATCACAAACCGCAACTAAAATTGCGTTACTCGCTTTCTTAGCATATTTAATCATGCTTCCACCACGAAAGCCCCCAAAAACACCTATACGAACTTTTTTCATTCTGAACTCCTTCCTGTTTTTATTTCATTTTAACACTTTACAATTAAAACAAAATGTATAAAATCCATAACTATTAGTAAAAAAGTTAGATTATATAAATTTTAACATAAAATAAAAGCCAACACAAAGGCGTTCCCTATAAGGGATTTTTTGAAACATTAAAAATTTATAGGAAATTGCACTTTCAAGCGGAGAAAAATCAGATTCCATAGTGGAGTCTGATTTTTCTTTTGTTGTGGCAAACAATTCAAATTGCAATCATTTTGTTTTTTTGATATAATATAGTAAAGAAAACATTAACTATTTCTTTACCAAAACTATGTTATAATTAAAATAGATTGTTATATGGAGCAAATATAAAATGAGAAAAACCCCAAAACAACTTAAAAACATTCTTATTACGATTGTCATACTGCTTGTTGCGTTTGGATTATCCGTTTTATTACAAGACGTGCTTACGATACAAGAACACGTTACGACGGTGTTTGTTTTCGCCGTGTTTTTAGTATCTCTTTGGACGGATGGATATTGGTACGGTATTATTACCGCATTTGTAGGTATGCTTGCCGTGAATTGGGCTTTTACTTTCCCATATTTTGCGTTCAATTTTACCATTCCCGAAAATATTTTATCCGCCATCATAATGATTGTCGTTGCCCTATTGACGAGTATGCTGACAACAAAAGTAAAGCGTTCGGAAGAAATAAAAGCAATCGGAGAAAAAGAGCGAATGAGAGCAAATCTTCTTCGTGCCGTTTCTCACGATTTGAGAACTCCGCTTACGACCATTTATGGGGCAAGTTCCACAATGATAGAAAATTACGAGAGTGTTCCCGATGAACAAAAACTTAAAATATTGGGCGGTATCAAAGAGGACGCGCAATGGCTTATCCGTATGGTGGAAAATTTACTGTCCGTTACAAAAATTCAAGAAGGAAAAGTAAAACTTATCAAAACCCCTACCGTATTAGACGAATTGATAGACTCGGTTATCGTAAAATTTAAGAAACACTATCCCACGCAAGAGGTTGATTTGGATATACCCGAAGAAATTGTCCTTATCCCTATGGACGCTATTTTGATAGAACAGGTGCTTATCAATCTTTTGGAAAACGCCGTTCAGCACGCAACGGGAATGACGGAGCTTTCTTTGAAAGTGTTTGTGCTTGGGGATAAAGCCATTTTTGAAGTCAAAGATAACGGGTGCGGAATATCTAAAGAACGTTTATCCACGATTTTTCAAGGTGATTACGAAGAAACAGAGAAACTTTACGATGAACATAAACGTAACGCAGGAATCGGTCTTTCCGTATGCGCTACAATCATTAAAGCCCACGGCGGTGCAATAAACGCAGAAAACAGGAAGGAAGGCGGCGCGAAATTCCGTTTCTCATTAGACGTTGAGGAGATAAAAAATGAACAATAAATATAAAATCCTTATCGTGGAAGATGAAAATAATATACAAACGTTTGTATCAGCATTACTCGAAGCAAACGGCTATCAGGCAATTACGGCAAAAACTTGTGCGGAAGCGGAAATGCTATACACTTCTCATTTACCCGATTTGATTATTTTGGATTTGGGTTTACCCGACCAAGATGGGAGCGTTTTTCTTGCAAGATTGAGAGAAAAAGACACCGTTCCCGTCATCGTCTTGTCTGCCCGTAATAGGGAAACAGACAAAGTAAACGCTTTGGATTTGGGTGCAAACGACTATATAACAAAGCCGTTCGGCTCTGCGGAGCTTTTGGCTCGCGTTCGCTCCGCTTTGCGAAATAGCCGACACAATCAGGAAGGACGATTGCCGAGCGCAAAATTTGTTGTAGGCGATTTGGTTATTGATTATGAGGCAAGACAAATATTTATTAAAGGCGAGGAAATCAAGCTCACGCAAACGGAATATAATATCGTGGCTTTTTTGTCTGAACATTCCGGCAAAATGATGACGTATGCGGCGATAATCAAAGCGATTTGGCGTGGTTATCCCGATGAAGGCAGTATTAAAAAATTACAGGTAAATATGGCGAATATCCGAAAGAAATTCGGGGCAAAGCCGGGCGAAGATAACTACATAACTAACGAGCTTGGCGTGGGATATAGGATGAACGAAAAGAACGATTAAATATTCTTTACTAAATCTTTACTGTATATATGTTATAATATATAAGTCGAAATTTGCGAATGGATATGCAACGCGAAGAAAGAAAAAATGAAAAGGATACTCAAAGCAATTCAAATCAATAGAATAATTAGAAACATCAATCCAAAAAAGAAAACTACTATATTCCTATTTGTGGACAATGATGAGAAAGAGCGAACAAAGGAGTATTTATAATGGGAGAAATTCTTGAAACGATAATGCTTATTTGCTTTGGTTTGTCTTGGCCTATAAGCGTGGTTAAGGCTTATAAAGCAAGAACAACCAAAGGACAAAGTTTACCGTTTATTTTATTGATTATTACAGGTTATATTGCAGGTATTTCTGCAAAAATAATCAACAATGAATTTAATTATGTGCTTATCGTTTACATAATCAATTTGGCAATCGTACTTTTCAACGTGGTAGTTTATATTAGAAATTACCGTTTGTATAAAATAAACAATATAAAATAAAGCGATAAGAATAATTTATGTTTATCGCAGAGTATTGGAGCAAGTTGCAGGAAATCTGTTAAGAATAACAATATAGGAAGGAAGAAATTATGTTAACGCCAGAAGAAGTAATGCAGTTAATTCAAAGTCTTATTTGGTTGCTTGCAGGTGTCGGCGTATTTATCGTCGGCATGAATTTTATGGGCGACGCATTAGAAAAAAGTGCAGGTAGCGGTATAAAAAAAATGCTTGAAAAGATTAGTAATAATCGTTTTTCAGGCGTAGGTATCGGCGCAGGCGTAACTGCAATTATTCAAAGTTCATCTGCAACATCGGTTATGGTTATAGGGTTAGTAAATGCAGGCGTTATGACTTTAATGCAAGCAACACCTATCATAATGGGTGCGAATATCGGTACAACGATAACGGGCGTTTTGGTTGCGCTTAAAAACGACTATTTTAATATGATTATGTATCTTCTTGCTTTTGCGGGAGTTATGATGGGCTTTGTCAAAAAAGAGAAGGTAAAAATTTTAGGCAGTCTTTTTTGTGGATTAGGTTTGATTTTTGTTGGTCTTGAAGTTATGAGTAGTGAACAAGCATTTGGAAATCCGCTTGTTGAAGATATGTTTACGAATATTTTCCAAAAGATTAACTTCCCCTTGCTTCTAATTTTAGTTGGTGTTTTATTTACGGCACTTATTCAAAGTTCGTCAGCATCTACGGGCGTTGTTATTACTATGGTAGGGGCGAACGTTCTTCCCCTTGATTTAGCATTGTTTATCATTTTGGGTGCAAATATAGGTACTTGCGTTACCGCATTGCTTGCGTCAGTAGGCGCAAATGTAAATTCAAAACGCGTTGCTTTAATACATTTTACTTTTAACGTTATCGGTACTATACTGTTTACAATAATAATTTGGATATTCAGAGAACCCGTTGTCAATCTTTTAGTTTCAATATTCCCTGGCGACGACGCTATGTCTCTTCAAATGAGAGTGTCTATTTTCCACGTTATCTTTAACGTGACAACAACTTGTTTGTTACTTCCGTTTACCAAACAGTTGGTAAAATATTCTTGTCTTGTTATAAAAGATAAAAAGGAAGAAAACGATACATTGTCGCTTAAATATGTTGACGATAGATTAGTTAAAACACCGCCTATTGCTCTTATGCAAGTAAAAAAAGAAATAGACTATATGATTGAACTTGTTGAAAAAAATATTAGTCTTTCGTTTTTAGCAGTTGAAACAGGTTCTTCTGAACACGACGCTAAAATTAGAGATAATGAAAAGATTATCAATTTTACGAATAGTGCATTAACGGATTTCCTTATTAAATTATCCGCTACGAATATGGAGCAGAGCGACGAAAAAGTAATAGGTACTTATTTCCACGTATTAAACGACTTGGAAAGAATTGGCGACCACGCCGAAAATTTTCACGAAATCGGTACGGAAATGGCAAGTAAGAAGATTTTCTTTACTGAATTGGCAAGTAAGGAAATTGCTTCGATGAGATTAAAAATCTTTGAAATGTTTGCTATATCGAAAGAAGCGTTTGAAAATCAAAACAAAACACAGTTGCCTACCTTAACTGCATTAGAAGAAACTGTGGATAAGATGAAAAAAGACTTGACGGCAAGCCATTTTGCTCGTCTTGCTAATGGTAGTTGCAATACGTCTGCAAGTCCTTATTATTCTTCGCTTGTATCAGGACTTGAACGTGTAGCCGACCATCTTGTAAATGTTGGATATAGCATTATGAATCCTACGGGTTCTCAAAAAATATCAAATATATAGAAAAATAATTTTTTTTGACAAAAAAGATTTGAAAAGTAGGCAAATGTCCAAGAACGTGGACATTTGCCTATTGACTTTTATAAATTATTATGATAAAATAGAATTACAAACACGAACATATGTTTAGGTTATGCTTTGTGTGGGTATATATAATTAAGGGCTTTTGCTCTTGGTTTTAGCTTGCTTGGGGCAGCAGGCTTTGTAAGTGTGCAAATGCACGCTTGTGGGAGAAGTTCTCCCGTTCACCCGAAGTCGTTTTTTATATAAAGGGAAACAAAACGGCTTTTTAAGGTTTTTTTGTCGTGCAGTTTTTACGACAAGGACTTGAAAAGATTTGACCGCCTTTTCAAGATGAGTGTAATCGTTTTAGACGACTACGCCAAGATAGGTCTATTTTGTGATACAAAAAATATTGGGTAAAGGGTTCTGTTGAATGCTTTTACTATCGTTCGTTATAGAATTGGATTTGACTGAAGCCGTATAAATTAGTTATACGAAACTGCGAATCATCAAGAGTTCGGCGAGCAGATGTTACTCACTTAAGGTGAGTTTTGTCTGCTCGCCTTTTTTTATCCCTTACGCCCAAAAATCAATTTTAGGAGGAAATCAAAATGAGAAATTATTATCATTATCACCCACCGTGAGCGTTAAGCAAACGGCAAGCAAAACTTTAAGAAAATCAGTAAAGTGTAGCCCACTATACTTTGCCTTGCAAAGTGTGTGCTCTGCGAGGCTAAATAATGACTATAAAATAACAAGGAGGAAAACGAAAATATCATATTTAGTATGCCATATGGAGAAATACCATAAACAAGAAGTTTCGCCCGTCGAAGAAGAAAACGAACGTGACGAATCCTTTGAAGCGGACAATCCGCAAATAGATAACGAAAGAACAAAAGACAATTATCATATGAGCTTTAGCACTCTTACTTACACCGAGTTTATCAATAAACGGTTAAACGAATTAGGCTTACGTCCACGCAAAGATGCCGTTGTAATGAACTCTTTTGTAGTAGGCTCGGACAAGGCGTTTTTTGACGGCTTACCTAAAATGCTACAGTACAATTTCTTTTCTGATTGCGCTAAATTTTTTGAAGAGAGATATGGGACAGAAAACATAATGTCGGCAGTTGTACATTTAGACGAAACGACTCCACATATGCACTTAAATCTTATCCCTATCACACCCGATGGAAGACTATGTAGCAAGGAATTATTTGACAAGCCTAAACTACAACAACTACAAACGGACTTTTATGAAGCCGTTGGGAAGAAATATGGACTACAACGTGGTAAAGAAGGAAGCCAAGCAAAACACTTATCCACCGCCGAATACAAAGCGAAAAAGATTGTAGAAGAAGCGGAAGAAATTAAGCGAGAGAATCAGGTGTATGCAGATGCTTTAGAAGAAGCCAAAAACGGAGAAATACCTAAAAAGCGTGGAAAACTACAAGAACAAGTTATAGCGTTAACGGTGGAAAATAAAAGTTTAACCGAGCGCCTTGATCGTTCTATGCAAGATACGCTTGATATGGTAAAGGAAAACAAGAAAATTAAAGCAGAACACTCAAAAGACGTTAAATACGCCCAAGTCGGTAAATACATAGCAAGTAATGCACCAAACTTATGTAGAAATATCTTAAACGGCGCAAACTCCGTGAGTGTATTCTTTTCTGCGGTAGAAGACTTGTGTAAACCGAGCGTTATGTCGCAAGTTCCCCGACTTCAACAAATAGAAGCGGAAATTGAAAGAGAACGTGCAATCCACGACGCCACTAAAACTGAATATAAGAAAAAATTTAATAATAACAGTAAAGCCGATTAAAATATCGGTAATTACTACGTGCTGTCTAAAATTTTCTACTTTTACCTATCAAAAGCTATTGACAAAGCCTTTTTCAATGAGTATAATAATTATAACAAGTCGTATCAATACGACAATATATTTTAAGTAAGGAGATGTGAAGTTATGGCAAAATTTATGAAGGTATTAGGCGTGACTATGAGATTTGCTCTTGCGGGAGTGTTGATTGTAGGTCATTTAATTATGAGCTGTGTTGGAATACTTGTTACTGCAATCACTTCACAAGATTAAGGAGAATTATTATGGAAAGTAAAAGATACGTAAAAGACAAGAGATACGAGGACAAGCACAAAGAAGAAAGAAAGGCAAAAAGTATGTTCTTTGGAACGAGTATGCCGAGAAGTAAAGCCGAAGAAATAAACGAGTTTTTAACTCAATACGGTTTTACAAAAGTCCAACTAATCGAAGCAGGATATAAAGCGTTAATGGACGAAGCTGCTGAAAGTGATTTAGGTCTTGCCAAGATTATGGACGGATATGATGACTTCTTTGAGTCCGAGAATAAAAAATAACCCTTCTTTCTTTTTGTAATTGTCGGGAAAATAAATTATGAAAGCCCCGACCTTTCACAAGGAGGAAAATAATATAGAAAAGAAAATTAGAAACCAAGAACAAATCGTAAATGGAAGAATCTTTTACGAACGTGACGAGAATTGGAACTGCGTAAGAACTCGTGAAGTAAAAATCGGGAAAACTACCTATTACATAATTTCTCGTCAAAACCCACACGCCAAAACTTCGGCGTTTGATATAACTAAGAGATTGATTGAAAGTCAAGCGGAAAGTTTGACGGACGATTTATCTATAACAACAGAATCGCTTGAAGGTTGCAATTCGGGAGGTAATAAACAATGAATTTGCAATCGAATAGAAAAATAAAACATTTAGAACAACAGTACACAGCCCTTTATTGTCGTTTAAGTTCAGATGACGACCTTGAGGGTGATAGCAACAGTATCAAAAACCAAAAGTTATTGCTTTCGGACTATGCGAAAGAAAATAAGTTTAGGAATATCCGTTTTTACATAGACGACGGTTATAGCGGTAGTAATTTTGAACGTCCTGCGTTTAAGAGATTATTAAACGACATAGAAAACGGCGAAATATCTACTGTAATCGTAAAGGATATGTCAAGATTTGGGCGTGACCATATACTCGTGGGATATTACACAAAGTATTATTTCCCCGATGCGGACGTAAGATTTATAGCAATCTTCGACCAAATGGATACGGAAACAAACCCCGACGATGATATTATCCCGTTTAAGAACATCCTAAACGAAATGTATGCAAAAGATTGTAGCCGTAAGATTAAAGCCGTTATGAGAGCAAAAGGTAATTCGGGTAAACATCTTACCACTATTCCACCTTTGGGCTATATGAAAGACCCCGAAGATAAGGAAAAATGGATTGTTGACGAAGAAGGCGCTTTAATCGTAAAGGAAATCTTTAATCTTTGTGTTAAAGGGTATGGACCAAAACAAATCGCAAGAATTTTAACCGAACGTGGAATAGAAACACCATCAATTTACTTGCATAGGAAAAAATTGCCTTGTTCAGTAAAGATAAAACAAGATGCGGAAATTTGGGACTATACTACAATTGTGGGTATTCTTGAAAATGAAGAGTATCTTGGTCATACGGTAAATTTTAAGCACTATAAGAAATCGTACAAGTCTAAAAAGAGTTACAATAATCCAAGAGAAAATTGGGCAATCTTTAAAAATACGCAAGAAGCAATAATCGACCAAGACACTTTTGATATTGTTCAACAAGTCCGTGCAGGACGAAGGAGTTTAACCGATATGGGTACACCACATATGCTTTCGGGAATGCTCTATTGCGCTGACTGTGGCGAAAAAATGTATCTTTGCAGATGCACTACAGTAAAACAGGCAGAATATTTTAATTGCTCTACTTATCGCAAGAAAAAGAAGAAGTATTGCACGTCACACCAAATAACGGCGCACGCCGCTCTGGCTCTAATTCAAAACGATTTGCAATACACGGTTAAATTTGCAAATAAGTATAAGGACGAGTTTGTAAATATTCTTAAACGGAGCACCGATGCAAGAAGTAAACGAGAACTAACTACCGCTATAACTGAAAAGGAAGAAGCGGAAAAACGTATTGTGGAACTCGATAAAATAATCCAAAGCCTTTATGAAGATAAGGTTGCAGGAAAAATCTCCGAAGAGCGCTATATAAAAATGAGCGATAATTATGAAGTCGAACAAAAGACGTTGACTGAAAGGCTCAACTTCTTAAAGGCAGAAATAGAAAAAGCCAAAACACAATATGATAACATACAAAGGTTTTTGGCTATCGTTAAAAAATATAGTGATTTTGACGAATTAACACCTGAAATCTTACGAGCATTCGTAGATAAGGTTATTATTCACGAAAAAGTAAAGGTTGACGGACGTTACGTTCACACAATAGAAATTATCTATAACTTTGTCGAAGCGATAGATTTACCTGACTTCGATAGGTTTTTAGAAGAAGTAAACTAAATAGAATGAGAAAAGGCGTGGCATCACGCCACGCCTGACTCTTAAAAAGGACAGCCTTCCCGAAAAAATCCCTTGTAGGGACTCGGTAATAGTTGGCTTTTATTTATAAATATTTTTTAAACTTTTCAAAAGCAAACGCAATATTATCACGGTGGTGAGCGTCGCTAGACAAAATAAACTTACCACCTTTACTTATAATATAATCAATTATTGATTTTGACGGATATGGTTGGGTTTTATACCCCCTAGACATAGCGCCCGTGTTTATCTCAAAAGGTTTACCATAAACTACTAATTTATCGACGGCTTTTTGATACGCCTTAATATATCTTGGATTGTCTTCAGAAAAATACTTGCCATCGCCATTGTATTTTGTAATAATATCAAAATGTCCTATAATATCAGCGTCGGTTTTTTCAAGCACAGTCGAAACTTTGTCAAAATAACTTTCAGCCAAAGCGTAATAATCGCCGTTAAAATATTCGTTACAAACCTTTACGAAAGTTTCCTCACCATTATCAATTGGATACTTTGTCCCATCAACGTAAACATAGTGTACTGAGCCTATAACGTAGTCAAAAAGACTTTTTTCAAATTCAGAAAAAATATCCGCCTCAATACCACATAAAACGTTAATTTTATCAGCATACTTTTGCTTTAAATTCGCTATTTCGGTCAAAAATAACGGCAAACGGCTCGGCAAAACCGTACCATCGGCATCAAATGAAAGATAACTGTGCATCAAAATACCTATTGTTTCTAGCCCTTTGTCGATAGCCGAAAGTATCATTTCTTCAGGGGTATTTTTACCGTCACACCACACTGTATGAACATGTAAATCTATCATTTAGTCATCTTCTCCTGCTTAACTTTCTTATCAATCACGTGACGAGATGCAAGTTCTTTATGAATATCTTCAACTGATATACCCATTTCGGTCATAAGTACCATTACGTGATAAGCAAGGTCAGCGATTTCGTAAATAGTTTCTTTTTTATCGTCAGCCTTGCCAGCAATGATAACTTCAGTACATTCTTCGCCGACTTTCTTTAAAATTTTGTCAATACCTTTTTCAAAAAGATAGGTAGTATAAGAACCTTGTGGCTTTGTTTCTTTTCTACCTTGCAAAAGGTCGGCAAGCCCTTGAATTGAAAACTCGTGCAAATCATCATTTTGCCATAGTTCGTTATAAAAACAACTATTTGCACCCGTATGACAAGCAGGTCCAACAGGCTCAACCACAACTACGAGAGCGTCTTTATCGCAATCAGCCGTGATTGAAACTACGTGTTGATAGTTACCACTAGTTTCACCTTTAAGCCAAAGTTCTTGGCGTGACCTACTCCAAAAACAGGTTAACTTTTTTTCCATAGTAATTTTAAGGCTTTCTTCGTTCATATAAGCAAGTGTTAAAACTTTTTTACTTACGCTATCAACTACTATTGCTGGAATAAGTCCGTTTGTATCAAATTTAAGTTCTTTAATATCAATCATTTTAATCACCTATATCCTTACGAGAATATTGTTTTTATAAAGTTCTTTTTTAAGTTCTTCGATTTTAACTTCGCCAAAATGGAATATCGACGCGGCAAGACCTGCGTCTACTTTTGGCAATTTGTTAAAAAGTGTTACAAAGTCTTGAGTGCAACCTGCGCCACCCGACGCTATAATCGGTACGGAAACAATATTAGAAACTGCCTCTAGCATTTCAATATCAAAACCATTTTTAACGCCGTCGGTATCGATTGAATTAAGGACTATTTCACCTGCACCGTTGTCAACGCCTCTCTTAATCCACTCAAGCGCATCCATACCGGTATTTTCGCGACCACCTTTTGCAAAAACCTTAAAAGTTCCGTCTACCCTTTTTGCATCAACGGACAACACAACGCATTGGTCGCCGTAACGCTTTGACGCTTGGTAGATTAGATCTGGATTACGAATTGCACCAGAATTTACGCTAACCTTATCTGCTCCACACTTAAGAACACGGTCAAAATCATCCAAAGTGTTGATACCTCCACCAACGGTAAGCGGAATAAATATAGTGCTTGCGACTTCTTTTAATATATCGGTAAATAGCGCGCGACCTTCGTACGACGCAGTTATATCGTAAAAAACAAGTTCGTCAGCACCACAATCACTATAATATTTGCCGAGTTCTACAGGGGATGAAACGTCTGAAAGCCCTTGAAAGTTTACCCCTTTAACCACCCTGCCGTTCTTGACGTCTAGACAGGGAATAATTCTTTTAGTTATCATTTTGCCACCTTAATTGCTTCTTCTAAAGAAACGGCTTTAGTGTAATAGGCCTTTCCGATAATTGCACCGTGAATACCTAATGTTGAAAGTTTCTTAACGTCGTCAATAGAAGATACCCCACCCGACGCTATAACGTCAAGAGTGAATTTATCGCTCAATTCTTTGTAAAGGGTATGGTTTGCGCCTTGCATTGCCCCATCTTTAGAAATATCGGTACAAATCACCGTTTTTACGCCTATTTTTTGCAATTCTTCGCAAAAATCAAAAGCGTTTAATTGTGATTTTTCCGTCCATCCCTTTATCGCAACAAAACCATCTTTAATATCTACTCCAACGGCTATTTTATCGCCGTACTTGTTAACTGCATTTTTCAAAAGCGTTCTATCCGTAACTGCCGAAGTACCCAAAATCACCCTAGAAACACCTACTGATAAATACTTATCAATTACTTCCATACTGCGAACGCCACCACCGACCTCGACAAATAATCCTTTGTTTGAGGCAAGATTTTTTATGAGGTCAAGATTAGGTGTGCCACCCGTTTTTGCGCCTTCAAGGTCAACGAGGTGCATATGCGTTGCCCCTTGTAAAAGAAAATCGTCAACGATTTCGATTGGATTATCGCTATAAACTGTCATTTGGGCATAATCACCCTTAAAAAGCCTGACGGCTTTACCACCGTATAAATCAATCGCAGGATAAATTATCATAAAACAGTCTCCGTTTCACAAAAAGCACGTAAAATGTTCAAGCCAACAGCACCACTTTTTTCGGGGTGAAATTGACAACCGTAAATATTGCCTTTGGCAACTGACGCCGTAAGTTCTTTGCCGTATTCTGTCGTGGCAATAATACTATCTTTACAATTTGCACCGTAAAAAGAGTGCACAAAATACACGTGATCGCCTTCTTTTAAATACTTAAAAAGTTGGTTTTTGGGTAAACTAAACTTTAAAGCGTTCCAACCGATATGTGGAATTTTATACTCTTTCGGTATAACGTCTGCTATCGGACGAATTTCACCTTTAATCAGACCGAGCCCTTTATGTTCACCGTACTCAAAACTCTTTTCAAATAAAAGTTGCATACCTAGGCAAATACCTAAAAGAGGCTTGCCTTTTTTTGCTTGTTCGATTACAACTTCGGCAAGTCCCGACGAAAAAAGTTTATCGGACGCATCTCCAAAAGCACCAACCCCTGGTAATATAATTTTATCAGCGTTTTCAATAACTTTTTTATCGCTCGTCAAAACTGCCTTAACACCAATTGCCTTAAATGAACTAACGAGTGAAAATAAATTACCAACGCCGTAGTCAACGATTGCTATCATTAAAGAACTCCTTTGGTTGATGGGATTTCTTCGGCAAAATCAGCGTCAATTTTAACGGCTTGCTTAAGCGTTCTTGCAATCGACTTAAACGCACACTCTATTACGTGATGAGTGTTTTTCCCCGAAAGGGACGCAACGTGTAAAGTTAAATTAGCGTTATTAACGAACGCTATTAAAAATTCTTCAACGAGTTCGGTATCAAAATCACCCACTTTTTCGGCTTTGATATTAAGTTCTGAATTTAAAAAACTTCTACCCGAAATATCAACGGCAGACAACACTAGAGTTTCATCCATAGGTAAAATCGTATCGCCGTATCTAGTTATGCCTTTTTTATCGCCCAACGCCTTATTTAAAGCCGTGCCAAGCGCTATGCCGATATCTTCAACGGTGTGGTGATAATCAACTTCAACGTCGCCGTTGCAGGTTATATCAAGGTCAAATCTACCGTGCTTTGCAAAAAGCGTTAACATATGATCAAAAAAACCACAACCCGTATTTATATTGCTATTGCCCTTGCCGTCAAGATTAATCGTCAATGAAATTTTAGTTTCGTTAGTGTTTCTTACGATGGAAGAAGTTCTCATATTAGTTCTCCAAAATTATTTTTACTGCGTCAATGAACGCTTGCATTTGTTTTTTATCACCAATAGTAACGCGAATATAATCGGAAATTCTCGGTTTATTAAAATACCTAACTAAAACGCCTTGTTTTTTAAGTTTTTCATACAACTCTTTACCACTAATTTTAGGACTTTTTGCAAATATAAAATTAGCCTTTGAATTAGTCATAGTAAAGCCGAGTTTTTTAAGTTCTATTTCGGTAAAAAACCTGTTTTTTATTATTTTTTGGCAGTTGTTTTCGAAATATTTTTTATCGGTTAGCGCGCCTATACCAGCGACTGCAGTCATCCTATTTACGTTGTAAGGATTAGTTGAATATTTCACCAACACAAGATCTGAAATAAGCTCTTCGTCAGCAATGGCAAAGCCTAGCCTTGCGCCAGCCATAGATCGAGATTTTGAAAAAGTTTGCGTAACGATAAGGTTCTTATATTTTTTAGTAAGTGGTACAGCGCTTTCACCCCCAAAATCAATATAAGCCTCATCAATTACCACAATTCTGTTTGGATTTGACTTAAGAAGTTCTTCAATTTTTTCAAGAGGTAAAATAATGCCTGTTGGCGCGTTTGGATTAGCGATAAACACCGTTCCATTGACATTGAAATAGTCCTCAACTTCTACGGTGAAATCTTCTTTTAACGGGATTTTATCAAACGGCACGTTGTTAATTTGCGCAAACACTTCATAAAAACCATAGGTAATATCAGGAAATATTGCAGGCGTATCCTTATCACAATAAGCCATAAAAGCAAAATTTAGAACTTCGTCAGACCCGTTTGACACTATAACGTTTTTAGGCGAAACGCCATACTTTTTTGCTAAAAGAGTCGTTAAATCTTTGAGGTCAGGATCTGAATAAAGCATAAGTTTCTTGCTTTCCGACTTAACCAATTTTCTTGCCAAGCGTGATGGCAAAAAAGGACTTTCGTTGGTGTTTAATTTTACGTATTGCCTTTCCTTTGGTTGTTCCCCTGGCACGTACGGCAATAAGTCTTTATACTTTTTACTTAAAAAATTACTCATCGGCTTCAATTCTAATAACGGCACTCTTTGCGTGCGCCGTTAAACCTTCTTTATTAGCAAAATATTCTACGTCACGACAAACACTTTCAAGCGATTGTCTATCGTAATAAATATACTGTGTTTTTTTGATAAAGTCGTCAACTGAAAGTGGGCTTGAAAATCTTGCCGTACCATTAGTCGGCAAGGTATGATTAGCACCTGCGTAATAGTCACCTAATGCTTCTGGACAATTCCTACCCAAAAATACGGAGCCTGCGTGCTTGATTTTTTCAAGATAATCAAACGGATTATCAAGACAAAGTTCAAGGTGCTCTGGTGCAATAGCGTTTGCCACTTCAATTGCCTTATCAAGATTTTCCGTCACGAAAATCTTACCGTTGCTATCAATTGACTCTCTAGCGATTTCACTACGAATTAAAAGTGGAATTTGCCTTTCAATTTCAGTTGAAACTTCATTAGCAAAATCAAGACTATCAGTAACTAAAACGGCGCTTGCCATTTTGTCATGTTCGGCTTGCGATAAAAGGTCTGACGCGATATCTTTTGCTCTGCTTTTATCGTCGGAAATAACTAAAATCTCACTAGGCCCTGCAATCATATCGATAGAAACTAGTCCGAACACTTGCTTTTTAGCCTCTGCCACGAAAGCGTTCCCCGGGCCCACAATTTTATCTACTTTAGGGATACTTTCAGTACCGTATGCGAGTGCGCCGATTGCTTGTGCGCCACCTATTTTATAAATTTCGTCAACACCAGCAACGAACGCTGATGCAAGAATAACTGGGTTAATTTTACCGTCCTTATTAGGAGGGGTTACCATAACAACCCTTTCGCACCCTGCAATTTTTGCCGGTATTGCATCCATCAAAACGGTAGAAGGATAAGCAGCCGTCCCCCCCGGTACGTATAAACCTGCTCGTTCAATAGGAACAACCTTTTGCCCAACTATTACACCGTTTTGCCTTTTAAGTTCAAAACCTTGCCTTTTTTGCAAAGAGTGAAATTCCTTAATATTTTCGCTTGCGCGTTTTAATATTTGTAAAAATTCAGGCTCAACTTCACTTACCGCTTGCTCGATTTCTTCTTCAGTAACTCTAAATGATGAAAGACTAACCTTGTCGAATTTTTCGGTATATTCAAAAAGCGCCTTATCACCACGTTCTTTAACGTCGGCAAGAATATCCGAAACTGCTTTAGAAACGTCAACTTTTTGTTCTTTTGCCGTGAAAACCTCTTCCCTATCGGCAGTAACGTTTTGTATGATTTTAATCATTAAAGATTCTCCGTTTGTTTGTAAAGTTCGTTTTTGATTTTTTCAATAACTTCGCTTTTAAATTTAAAACTTGATTTGTTTGCTATAAGCCTTGCGCTAATCGGCACGAATTTTTCGATAACTTCAAGATTGTTTTCTTTAAGTGTAGTACCAGTTTCAACTATATCAACGATAACGTCTGAAAGCCCCAAAATCGGAGCAAGTTCAATCGATCCATTAAGATGAATAATATCTATATCTCTACCTTGTGAAGAATAGTATGTTTTTGCAACGTTGGTAAACTTTGTCGCTACCGTTAGGGTACGAGTTCGGTCGTCAACAAAGTTTTTCTTACCAGCGACAGCCATACTGCACTTGCCTATTTTAAGGTCTAAAAGTTCGTAAACGTCGGGTGAATATTCAAGCAAAATATCTTTACCTGCAACTCCTATATCTGCTGCACCACGCTCTACGTAAATCGCAACATCAGACGGTTTTACCCAAAAATAACGAACACCTATTTCTTCGTTTTCGAATATAAGTTTACGATTGTTTTCTTTAATAGACGTACAAGGAAAACCTGCCTTTTCAAACATATCATAAACTTTTTCACCAAGTCTGCCTTTAGGCAAAGCGATATTTAAAGTTTTTTTCATAACTATTCTCCGATTGACGAAAGTTTACCAAGTTCGTCAAGATACACAGCAAAGCCTATTGCTTTGCATTTTTTTTGCATTTTAACCATTAAGTTATCGTATTGCCCACCTGAAAGTACACCAGTTGGTATTCCTTCGATAAATCCCTTGAACGCAAAACCATTATAATAATTCATATCGTTTACTACTGAAAAGTCAACACAAATCTTATTACTTAACCCACGGTTTTTTAATTCAATTAAAACTGACTTTAATTCCGCAACAGCGTTTTTAGTAACTTCATCAACGATAAAAACATCAAGTTCACTTAAAATAACGTCAATTTTACCATAAAGATTTACGAGTTTATTTACGAGCATTTTTTTATCATCAGTTAACCCTTCACTGTCACAAACGGTGAGAACTGCTTGAGAATTCTTTTGCCCTAAATACTTAAAAATTTCCTTTTTACCAAAATCACTTATGTTAAATGCATTGAGTAAACCGTTCACAGTATCAAGATGCGAAACTTCCAACACGTTTTTAGGTGAAATTAAATCAAGGCTCTTCCCTGCTAAAAACAAAACTTCAGCAACGGTATTTGAGGTTACTTCACCAAAACACTCCAACCCGACTTGAGTTATTTCTTTAAAAGTTTTTGTTCCCTTTGAAACTCTATAAACCTTTTCGTCGTAACACAGTTTAGTTAAACCGTTGAAGTCTTTGCTGTTTTTGATAATTGACAAAGTAACGTCGGGTTTAAGAGCCAAAAGCCTACCGTCGGTATCAGTAAATGTTATAACGTTGTCAGAAACTAAAAAGTCCTTATTTTTAACGTATAAGTCGTATTCTTCAAACTTACTCATTTTGTAGTGTGAAAATCCGTACTCGTTATATAGCGCACGTAAAGTAAAAACCGCGATTTCATCTTTAGTTAAAACTGACTTAAAGTTTTGCATCGTCCTCTCCCCCTTTTATAACGAGTGAATAGCCACCACCACCGTAGTTAAGGCACTTGTTAACACGACTAATCGTCGCCGTGCTGGCACCAGTTTGCTTTGAAACTTCAAGGTAATTACAACCTTGCATCAAAAGCCTAGCAACCTGAAGCCTTTGCGATAAATCTTGCAACTCTTTAATAGTGCAAATATCGTCGAAAAACTTTCTACAATCGTCAACCGACTTAAGTTTTAATACTGCTTCAAAAAAATCATCAAAATTTTCGATTGAAAAATTAACCATTTTCCCCTCTCTATACTTTATTACTTTACCATTTTAGCACGGTAAAGCGATAAAGTCAACTATTTACGTATATATTTTAATATGTTTTATAAAAATACGCAAGAAAAAAGCGGGTGAAAATATTTATAACAAACACTTATGTCCTATTTATAAACAAAATAAAAAAGCCTACCTTTACGGCAGACTTTTTTATTAAGTTTTAATTATGCTTGTGGTACGTCAAAAAGACCTAATACCATACCAAAACCACCATAGTTAAGAGCCATAAAGTCGTTAGTCATAACTTTTGCAATGGTAGCATCACCCTTAAATGTCACGTTTCCAGCAGTAATGTCAGTAGGTGCGAGTGGTAATATTAAAGATGGGTTATTGTTAGCCAATGCATTGCCAACGTTGGTTGGGTCACCAAAGATTGCATTTGCAATTGCAGAAGTCGTAGGTTTACCATCAGCGCGAAGTGGAAGAATAATTCTATGAGTATCACTTTCGTCAAAGTTAACTACCATAGGACCACCAAATGCGTCAACTGCTTTTAATACAGAGTTGGTATCTCTACCGAATTTAAGCACTTCTTCATCATACTTGTCAGCATTATAAGAACCAACGGTGTGAATTCTGTTGAGTACTACTGACTTATTGTCGCCATAGTGATAACTGAATTTTGCTTGTGCATCTAAGTTGCCGATAAGATCACCTGCGTTAGTACCGTCTGACAATGAAAGTGCTACGAAGTTCATCTTTCCTTCACGACCTTCTTCATAACTTAAAAACGAACGACCAAAGTTGGTGAATGCTATGTTTTGTGGAATAATTAAATCAAAGTAAGAAGATGCACCAACCATATTGAACCAAAGTTCTTTGCCGGTAACGTAACTTTCAAGAACTGAACGAGTTGCGTTTACAACAGGGATTTGATATTCACGAATAGTACCAATATCTTCAGTATCGCCGTCCCACCATCTGTATTGCATAATGATAAGTGGACCACCCGCACGTTGCATATAACTGTCTTCAATATTAATAACTGAATTAGAAATTGAGAATATTGCGTTTTGGTTAGAGTCAAAGCACTTAACATTCTTTAAGTTAAGAACAGTACTCATTTCAGGCTTGTAGCAGATGAAGAAGTGTTTAGTAATAATGTTGTTTAAGTTCATAGTGAGTTTTGTATTTTCACCTTGTGAACCACCATTATTAACGCAAGATTGCATCATAATGAGACCACCATTATATACGAGGTTGCCAGCACCATCAGTAAGGTCAGAAATAAATGAGTTACCTTTAACGCTAAGGTTCTTCATATTTAAAGTACCATTTACAGGAGGAGTGTCATCAGAGTAGTTTGCTCTTTGTGGTGAGAATCTGAATAATTGAGTATTAGAGTAGTCTTTATTTCTCTCATTACCGTTACCATAGTTGTAATATTCGTTAGGGTTTACACTAGGTGATGCAATAATAGGTAAACTTTCAACGTCAAGAGTAAAGTAGTTACCGATAAAGTTGAAGGTTTCGTTAGCAATTTCTCTCTTATAAACAGTTAAAGTATCAAAGATATAACTATCCATATATATATAATATATTTGTTTGTTGATCTCGTAGCTGTACTTGTATTCACCATTAGGACCTTGACCGTTACCCATAACTTCACTATACTTCCAAGTAAAACTTTCAGGTAAATTGTTAGAGGTAAGTTTAATATCGTTGTGGAAAATGATACCACCTTGTGCAGTACCAATGCCCTTGGTTTGTTTAAATGCTTGCCAATCGCCAACCGTAATACCGCCTTCTTCAAGACCTGCGTGTTCATCGTTTACGTTGTCAAGAGCAGAAAGTTCGTCAGCGGTATAAATATTCATTGCCTTAATAACGGTTGCTTGAATAACTGCTGGGTCAAACGCTTCACCGTTAACGTCTTCATAGAAAGAAACGTCAGGCACAACGCTAATTTGAACTTTTTCATCAATAGCGTCGTCGGTAAAGTCGTAAGTGTGTCTATAAGTATTTGCTACTGCGTAAATGGTTTCGCCGTCCTGGTAGGTTACGATTGCTTCGTTTTCCTCATCGTAAACTTTTTCAAGAGCAACATAGTTGTTTACGTCGGTATCATAAATAGCAACTTCTACTTGTGAACTGAAAGCATCTAAACCAATTGGAAGTTGACCAACTTCTGCAGCGGTAATCATTGGAACGAACCTAAAGTCGTTTTCAGTACCGATATAATAGGTAGTGTCAACACCCGTGCTGTTAGAACCGAAGAATTGACCTTCAAAGTTGGTATCACCATAGTTTGCAGTACCTGCATTTGCTACGTTTGATTTATACTTTACGTACGCGTTAGGAGCGTCGTAAGCATAAACGATATAGTGCTTGCCAGATTCTTCTGCATTAGTCAATACGCTAATAGTAAAGGTCGCCGTTCTAACAACGCCCGTAAATACGGTATCTTGATAAGAAACGGAAATCTCTTTGTCACCTGCATTTTGCGTTAAAGTATCAATCGTTAAACCTTCAGGCAAGGTTAAAGTAAGTTTATCGATACCAACGGTTACGTTTTCAGCACTGTCGCTGTATTTAACGGTAGCCTTTAAATTCGAGAAATCTACTTCATCATAACGCGAATAATTGGTTTGAATACCGGTAATATCAAGAGTGAAACTTTCAAACTTGAGTTTACCGCCACCACACGCAGTAAGCGTAGACACCATACCAAGCGTCATACAAACTACGAGTAACGCAGAAATAACTTTGCTAAAAAATTTCTTCATAATTTTTTCTCCTTAAAAGTTTTTCTATATCAACGGGTATTACCCCGATTGTTTTTGCTACATAGCAATAATTCTAATACGAAGTTGTGCGCCAAAGCCGTCAGCGCCGGTTATAGTTAAATCAACCATACCTTTTTTGTGGAAAACGATTGTATTTGAGTTTTGCAAAATACTTTCGTCACCAATCAAATAATACATTTTACCTTCTACGATACCTGTATCAGTAGTACCTATAACATTATTCGAAATAACAGTAATGTTAGGGTTGTCAGGTTCAACGTCCGGATTAGCACTCGTCGTAGTGTGCTTTAATCTTATAAATATATTGTTAGGATTTGACGCCATATTATAGGGGTCCGACGTGTAAGATTGCCCTTCAGGCGCTGGAGTAAAGGTAAAATAGAAAGTAGGTATTAACTTTTGAACGCCGTCTTCAACAACAGGCATAAGATAGAAGTGTTCTTCACTGTTTTCGTCGAGTTTTACTTCATCGTCGCCAACCCCAAGCGATAAATAATCGAGTTCAATAGTTTTGATGTAAACGTTTGTTTCAGAAAGTTCAATAGGCTTGCCGAAAACGTTTACTATTACGATTGACACTACAAAGATTGCAAGGATAAATATAATAATAACTTTTTTCATACTATTGTTTCTCCTTGTAGAACGCCTTAATCTTCATAAAATAGGTCAAAATCTTAACTCCTGCAAACACTAGTGAAATAATAGTTATCTTAAGCCAAGGAGTACCAACCGTTTCCTTGCCGAAGAACAATGCTATTACGAAGAATATTGCCGATAAAAGCACTACGAGTAATGCTGACATATTTTCGTTAGGGTTATTTGCTTGTTCGTTAAAGGTTGCGTATTGCATGTATTGTGGGTTCATAATATCCATTTCTGCACTCCAGAATAGATGTGCCACAAACACTGCGTATATGGTTATGCCAATATAAATCAAATCTTTTGGTAATACGTGAGCACCACTGCTCTTATAAACTACCATAGTAACAATAGTACCAATTAACCCAATCAATAAATTCATCACAAGTTTTGCAAACAACAACTTGCCATAACCGAGTGGTTGAATTTTATTAAGGTATGCAGTAGACCCGTCACGACTATATGCGCTTGCGATTTTAATGTTAGTCGTAAGCAAAATCATAAGTATGATAAGTACGTTAAAAGCAACGGTGAATTCCTTACCCGTATTACTCATCTTCATCGAATTGTAAATAAGGTTCAAAACCCTAATGCCCACTGGCATAAGTAATAATAAAACTACAGCCAAAGTTAAAATTGAGTTGTTTCTTAAGCCAGAAATAACTTCCTTTTTAAGGGCAGAAAAGAACCCTGGTAATTTTTTGTTTGCTTTTTGTTTTGCATGCGCCTTTTTGTTATATTCAAAAGGTTTGCTTGCCATTTTGTAGAAAAGTGGTTTTGCAAGGAAAAACGCAAGCGCTAAAAGAGCAATGCTTATTCCTAATAAAATCAGTAATCTAACTGGTGTTTTCGAAGTAAAAAGTTCAACCGTTAAACCAACGTCACTACCAACGACGAGTTGCGTGAACGAATGTAACGGAGCAATTAAGAAGAATTCCTTAAACTTATCTAAAAAGACAAGTACTTCTCTCTTAATACTACCCCAGTTTTCCATAATATCAATTTCTTCAGGCAACATAGTTAAAATTGCAATAACTAATAATGCACCTAAAGCCGCACATAATGCGTAAACTGTGTATTGAAGAATTTTATATTTTCTAATCCATTGGTAAACGAACATAAACGGGATTGATAAAAGTGATGCAATTATTACAGGCAACGCTGAAATAAATACAAACATGAGTATAATCCACGGATAGTAACTAAAGCCATATTCGCTAACCATACCAAACGCAATAAATAGTGGTATGGTAAACATAAAGTTTTTACGGAATTCGTACAAATAATAAACTGCAAGTTTGCTCAAAAATACCATTGATGGAGTTGCAGGTAAGGTCAACAATACCATATTGTCCCTTGAAAAATACAACGATTTTACAAGACCTGCCGTACTTGAAATTACCGATAAAATAAACATAAACGAAAATATAATCGTAATTACGCTTATAGGGATAACTTCAAGATACGAGAATATTCTCAACATCTTAACGTAAGAAAGAACTAACCTTAATGCAACGGTTATAATAGCAAATTCAACGATAAGCCAAATTGCCTTAAAAAGTGTTCTTCTAAAACTCCTCAAGTAACTCATATCAAGTTTTTCCTTGAGTTGCATTATCGTAAGAGTTTTCAAAAGATAGAGTTTATCTTTTAGCGCTAAAAAGATCTTTTTGACGCTAGATAATACCTTTTTGAAAAAACCTGCGAAAGCGTTTTTCTTTTGGATATTATCAGTCATGTCTTAAATCCCCTATCGTTGCTAAATAGAATTCTTCGAGTTTTTCACCCTTTTCTTCAATATCTTTAATAGTTCTTACACATTGAATTTCGCCCTTTTTAATAATAGCAATCTTATCACAAATTCTTTCAACTACGTCAATAATGTGACTTGAGAAGAACACGATATTGCCCTTTTCGGCGTGGTGTTTCATACATTCTTTAACTTGGAAAATACTTTCAGGGTCCAAACCTGTAAGTGGTTCGTCCAAAATCCAAACTTTAGGGTCGTGAACGAGCGCCGACATAATAGTTATCTTTTGTTTCATACCGTGTGAGTAAGTTCTCATTTGGTTATCAATAGCAACCTTTAAGTTAAATCTATCAACGTATTCGTTAATTCTAGCAGTACGATCTTCTTCACTAACCCCGTAAAGGTCTGCAATATAGTTAACGTATTCTCTACCAGTTAAATTTTCATATAAAGCGTAGTGGTCAGGTACGAAACCGATTTGCATTTTTGCGCCTACAGATTGTTTTTCAACGTCGTAGCCACAAACTTCAATTGAACCTGAAGTTATAGTTTGAATACCAACGATACTTTTAATAATGGTACTCTTACCTGCACCGTTTGGTCCCAAGAAACCGAAAATTTGACCGCCTTCGATTTCAAGATTAGCATCTTTAACAGCGTAAACGTCGCTAGTTGAATATCTTTTTGAGAAATTTCTTAAAATAAGTTTGTTTTGTCCTTCAAGGTTCATAGGTTCATCAATACTCCTTCCGCCTAATTGTATTTCGAGCGCCAATCTGTCCGCTCTTATCTTTTTGTTTCTTGCAACGATTGTTCCGTATAAATCGACAATTTCAAAGAATTGTTCGTAAACGAACCATACCGCAAACGATAACGCTACATAAGATACGAAGTATAACGCTTGGAACAATGGATAGAAAATCATTTCTCTACCACCCGATATCGGTATCTTTGTTACGTAATTTTCGCGCAGTTTATCTGCTCCTAACTTGTCAGTTATAAAGTCGCCGTTGATGTAGAAGAAGTCAACGGGATCAGTTCCTACTTCTGCTACTGCAGTAAGGTATGAGTTTGCAAATAACACGATTAAATAATAAACTGCAAACGCTATAAGCGACCAAGTAAAATGCTTCATCTTCGGTCTTTCGAATATTCGTAAAGACATCATAAGTATCGGCATAAAGAACGCACAGTAGTGGTTGAGCCAGAAGTTTACGTTATGCGCTACGAGCCAACCCTCTCTACCACCTTCAGCAAGTATTAAATCAACGTTTGGCAATACCATTGCGAGTAATGCACCAAGCACGTTTATAAACAAGGTGAAGTAATACAACTTTTTGAGTTTAAACGCAAGACACAACGGAACTATAAACATTGCCGTGTTACAAAGGTGTAACGGCCACGCGGTGATATCAATAAAGTCAACGTAAGAGTGTTTATAACAATACGATATAAGCGTTGCGAGCGCCATATATAAAAGCGCATAACGGCGTTGTTCGTATTCATACTTATGGAATATAAAGTGAATAGCGATAGGTAAAAGTATTGCTCCGTAAAGTGCTATACGATGTTCAATACTAAAGTCGTCTAGCATTATTGACTCACTACCCCAACCGTACAACACTTGAATACCATAACTTGGTATAGTTATAAGTATCATTAAAAGGAGTACTAAACTTGCACGAACAAGCAATCTCCAATTTTCAAGAATTTTCAAGTTCTTAAGTAATACGACTAAAGCGTAACCTATTGCCACACCGATTTCACAAGCGTAAACGATATGCCTCCAATGGATTTTATCCATAACGCCGTCCATTGCAACGTTAACTAATGGCATAGTTGCAAAAGCAAGTAAATATACTGCGAGCGCAAAATATTTAACTATCGGCGTAAGACTTTTCACGTGTGACTTAAAGTACGGATAAGTTACCAAAGCAATTTCAGCCGTAAAGGTAAGCCAAATCGTAATCATCGAGATAAAGGTTTTGCCCGTGCCGTTTGGTCCAAATGGTGAAGTTATATTTAAGCCGATTGTATCGGATATAACGAATTCCCCACCGATAAACCTTGCAAAAAACAGCCCCATCAAGACGCCTGCAACGATTTTTGAAAGCAAGTTTTTGAGTTTGTCCGACGACTTTCTAAACAGCACAAATACACTAAAGGTAATCAATGCAAAAAGCGTGGCAATCAAATAGTACCAAACCATTATATTTTCTCCTATCGTATAATGAATAAACTACTCCATGATATTGTGAGCAATTATAAATAATTTACAACAAAAAAACGGCTCTTAATAGTTGCTATAATACAACCGTAAAAAAACCGTCCACCCGCGCGCAATACACTAATAAAAAATAAGACTTGAGAGTAATCACGCACGGAAAACGGACGCACAAAGTGCGCCCTAAATATTTAGTTTAAGTTTTGTATTGTTAAAAATGGGATTGCGTTTTTAGCAGAAAAATCGTGAGCGTCAAAAAGTTGGTCGTTCACTCTTTCAAAACTAATTTCCTTTTCAATTCTTCTAGAAGAATTTAATAACCTTGCAATGAGCCCGATCACGCAAAAGATTGCGCCGATTACGACTACGGCAAAAGCAACTTGTGTAAGCGCAACAAACAAGTATTGAACACACATAAAGAAGTATTGACTAACTTGTTCAAAAACACGCTTGCCAAAAATGTCTGCATTGCCTTTTACATTGCCATTAACAGTATTTGTCAAAAGTTCAGAATTAGCGTTTGTAAAAACGGCAAACTCTCTCAAAATAATAATAGTCAAAAGCGCAAAAATCGCCGACACAACAAGTGCCGGTTTCAATAAAGATTTTATTGAAGATTTACCTTTATTCTCTTTGCGCATAAAACTACCTAAAAACCCCAATTTTTGACAAATTAAGTAAATTTATATCTTGATTATACTACTCATTAACGCTTTTGTCAAACATTTGTAAAAATTTTGTTAAAGTTTTATAAACTTTTAAGAATCTTGTTGTTCAAGATCGTTAATTTCTTTTAAGACGGTAATAAGCAACGGAATTGCTATCATAAAAGAAATCAAATCGGCTATACACTGCGTTAAAATAATCCCCTTAAGTGACAGCGATGCGTTAAGTATGAATAAAATAGGTATAAAAACAATCCCTTGCCTGCAAAGTGCTAATACCGACGCCCTAACGGGCTTGCCGATATTTTGCATCATCATATTGCTGGCAACATAAAACCCCATAAGTGGAAATGCCAAACCTTGATAACGCAACACTTGCTCACCAACCTCAACGGCTTTTGCCATATTTTCAGCGGAAAGAGAATTGTCCGTAGTGTTAAAAAAAGAAACTAACGGTCCTGCAAACACCACACTGCAAATACCTGCTATCAACATATACGCAGTACCAACGGCAACTGTGAACCAAAAAGATTTTTTAACTCTATCGTACTTCCCTGCACCGTAATTAAAACCGCATACAGGTTGAAAACCTTGCCCAAAGCCAAGCAAAATTGAAAACATTATAAAAGAAATTTTTTGAGCGATAGAAACACCTGCAATAGCAAAATCACCGTAAGGTTTAACCAGCAAAGTTAAAACAACCGTTGCAACGCTCGCCATACCCTGCCTTAAAAGACTCGGCGCACCACCACGCGTTATTTCTTTCAAAAATGCAAACGACAATCGAATATTTTTGAATTTTAGACGAATATTATTGCCAAAATAAGTCATTACGAATAAAATAGAAAAACTTAAAATTTGACAAAACATCGTAGCAATGCTAGCGCCTTGAACCCCACCCGTAACTTCAATTAAAATAGGGTCTAGTATTATGTTTAGAATTGCACCTATCCCAAGCCCAAACATACCGTAAATAGCACTACCTTGAAAACGCAACTGATTATTAAGCGTAAACGACGCCGTCATAAACGGAGTAGCGTAAATTACGTATTTAAAATAATTTTTCGTATATTCCGTCATTGTCGCATTAGATAAAAGCGCTACTAGTGGGTCGATAAAAATAAGTGACAAAACCGCAATAACAAGCCCAAAAACAAATGAATACAAAAGTCCAGTCACAGCAATTTGTGACGCCGTGTCCGTATCCTTTGCCCCTAGACATTTAGACATATAATTGCCTGCGCCGTGCCCAAAAAAGAAACCGCACGCTTGAACTATACTCATATACGACATAACGACCGAAACGCCTGCAATAGCGCTTTCGCCAAAACTGCTAACGAAATACGTATCAGCAGCGTTATAAACGGCCGTTATAAGCATGCATATAATGGATGGTATTGCTAAAAAACATATTCTCTTGTATAAATTACCGCCCACCATAAGCGAATAGTTTTGCCTCATAATTCACCTGAAAAACTTAAAAACGGCTTACTATGAGTAAACCGTTTTATTTTTATTTTGGTCAACTTTCGCAATACCGTTGATTGCGAAATTACACCAATACCCTATTAAACGTTATAACCGTTAGGGTTTTTAATTTGCCAATTAAGAGCATCTTTGCACATATCTTCAAGACTACGTTTTGCCTTAAAGCCTATTAAACTTTCAGCATAAGACGGATCAGCGTAGCAAGTAGGAATATCTCCAGGACGCCTTGGTGTAATTACATAAGGGATATCCTTGCCAAGTGCCTTTGAGAAAGCCTTAATCATATCTAATACGCTATAACCTACACCTGTTCCGAGGTTAACGATAAACAAGCCCGAACCAGTTAAAAGTTTATCAACTGCAAGAACGTGACCTTCTGCCAAATCTTCAACGTGAATATAGTCTCTAACACCCGTGCCGTCAGGGGTTGGATAATCGTCACCAAACACGTTAACGTGTGGAAGTTTACCAACGCAAACCTTTGTAATGTATGGAGCAAGGTTATTAGGAATACCATTAGGATCTTCACCAATAAGACCACTAGGATGAGCACCGATTGGATTGAAATATCTTAAAATAGCAATGTTAAATTCGTTATCAGCCTTATAAAGATCTTTTAAGATATATTCAATAAAGAGTTTGGTTGAACCGTATGGATTGCTCGTTGAAAGTGGAAAATCTTCAGTAATAGGAACTTTGTGTGGATTACCGTAAACAGTTGCAGACGAACTAAACACGAGGTTTTTAACACCAAAGTCACGCATAACTTCGATAAGAACCAACATGCCGTAAATGTTATTGTCATAATATTCGATAGGTTTAGCGCAAGATTCACCCACTGCCTTGTAGCCTGCAAAGTTAATTACCGCATCAATTTTATGGTCGGTAAAAACTTGCTTAAGACCTTCCCTATCACGAATATCTACCTTGTAGAAATCAACTTTTTTGCCGGTTATTTGTTCAACTCTTTCAACAGCAACGTATTTACTGTTGGATAAATCATCAACACAAACCACGTCGTAACCTTTTTCTAAAAGTTTAATCATAGTGTGGCTACCGATATAACCTGCGCCACCCGTTACTAAAATTTTCATATTATTTTGCCTCCGTACCACAAGCCTTCATAAATTCGTCAAAACCTTTTTCGCCGATTTCATCCTTTTTGAATACTGCGGTGTTAAATAAAATATTCTTACAGGTTTCGTTTACCCTGTTTTTAACGATTTCAAGCGCATCTTCTTTAGAAGTTGCTTTTTTACCGTTTACTAAATCCTTAATCATATCCCTATGAACGTACAAATAGTTTTCAGCGTCTGCTAAAGCCTTTTCGTCGTAAGCGGTATTGCCACATAAAATATCTGCAATCATATCAAGTTGACGTTTAAGTCTTGCAGGAAGAATAAATAAACCCATTGCTTCAATAAGACCGATGCCTTCCTTTTTAATATTGTGATATTCGGGATGAGCGTGGAAAATACCGTCAGGATAAGTTTCGTCAGTACGATTATTACGCAAAATCATATCAACGATATAATTGTCACCGTCCATACGAACGATTGGTGAAAGCGTGTTGTGTGGAGTATCCCCAGTTGATGCCCTTACACCACTTGGTTCATAGGAAAACCCTTTCCAAGCGTTGATAATATCACCTGCTAAATTAGCAATTTGTTCCCTATTAGTTGAAGTAAGACGAATAACACTGTTGTACCAATCAACGATACCAACCGTTACTTCCGAATATTTTGCAGAAGTATAATACTTTTTGTATTTAGCCTTTTGCATAGGCATAATGTGCCCGCCACCTTGATAATGTTCGTGATTTAATATTGAACCACCAACAATAGGGAGCGCTGCGTTACTACCAGCCATATAATTTGGAAAAACGTCAACAAAATCAAGAAGATTCCTTACAGTTTTTGGCGTAATTTCCATTGGGGTATGTTCTTTATTAATAACGATACAGTGTTCATTATAATAAGCATAAGGCGAATATTGAACAAACCAATCGGCACCGTCAAGATTTAACGAAATAGTCCTAATATTTTCTCTTGCAGGATGATTTGCGTGACCTTCAAAACCTTCGTTTTCTTTACATAATAAACATGCAGGATATTTAGTAGCACGCTTTGGCAAAGATAAAAGTTTAGCGATTTCTTTATTATCCTTTTCAGGCTTTGACAAGTTAATGGTAATTTCTAAAATATTATCGCCGTCAGCGTATTCCCACATAATATTCTTGTCTATAGCCGTTTTTTGTATGTAGTTGTTTTTTATTGAAAGATTATAAAGATAATCACAAGCCTTTTGTATGCCCTCACTTTCCCTAATTTTAAAGAAAGTTTCGTTAACTTTACTTGGGAGCGGTGATAACATACCGAAAATATAAGTACTATATAAATTCAGTAATCCGTCTTTAGCAAGGTTGTTTTCTTCAGCGTAATTTTCAACTTCCTTAACGAGTTCGTCAGGCACGGTATAATCCTTAATATAGTCAAGGTTTCCAGCGTCTTCCGCAGGAGATTCAAGTCCAAATTCTCTCAACAAAAGATTACGCTTGTAAATAACGTCTAAATCTTCTAAATGAAGAAATTCCTTTGCGTAAACAAGCAGTTTTTCAACCAAAAGTTTTCCGTCTGTCATAATTGCTCCTCGTACTATGTTAATATTTTTGATTTACGAAAATACTCGTAAAATCTACATTGTTTGCCCGAATTGTAAAGTTTTCTATTTTTATCAGCGCGTGAGCCAAAATCCCTTTCAAAACTTTCAGACGGCGTTATAGCGTATAACGACCAATTATCAAGTTTTCTAAAAACTTTGCCAAGTGTTTTATAAAGTTCACCAGCCTCTTTCGGCGTTAAAATCCTATCGCCGTACGGTGGGTTGGTGACTATAGTTCCGTTCCTATTTTTAGAATAAAAATCCTTAACGTCAGCGACTTCAAAATGGACTTTATCTGATAGACCCGCATTTTGAGCATGTCTATTAGCGAGCGCTATCGCTTTTGGATTTATATCGTATCCGTGAAAGTTTAACGGCTTATCTAATCGTTCTTTATCTTTTGCCTCTTGGTACACTTTCGCATATACGTTAGCGTCGAATTTTGACCAATGCCTATAATCAAAGTCCCTTAAAATACCAGGCGCAATACCAAGTGCTATCCTAGCACCTTCTAAAATAATCGTACCCGATCCACAGAAAGGATCAACGAGTTCTTCCCTAAAACCAAAATCCGAAAACATCAGCATAGCGGACGCAGTATTTTCACGCAACGGGGCAACTGCAACGTAATCACGATAACCCCTTTTATGTAACCCTACACCACTAGTGTTAAGCATAATTAAAACTCTATCTTTAAAGATTGAAAATTCAACCCTAAAGATCTCGCCCGTTTCCGGCAAAGTTTGTGTTTTATAATAATTAGCAAGCCTTGTCATAATGGCTTTTTTTACTATTTTTTGACTTGCAGTAACGGCAAATAGTTGGCTTTTAACACACTTTCCATCAACTAAAACACAAGCGTCTTTTGGCATAAAATCTTCAAACGGACAACTACGAACACCCTCAAAAAGTTCATCAAAACTAATTGCAGTAAACTCACCTAAAGTTATATATACCCTATCAGCCGTACGCAAAAACATATTTGCTCTAGCAACGGCAAGTTCGTCCCCATCAAAAGTAATAGCGCCGTTTAATGCAGGGTTTACACCGTAACCAAGTCTTTCGATTTCCCTTTTTGTTAATGCCTCAATCCCCGACGCAGTAGTAACAGTAATTTTAATAATAAAGCCTCCAAAAAGCCGTTCACTTTTTCTCTCATATCATTATACACCATCCACACCCTTTTTGCAAGAGAAATTTTAAATCAAACCACAATATTTAGAGGATTTTTATCATTTAATCACAACTAAAATTTTGTATTGACATTTTAGTCGATATATGTTATAATACCTTAGTTAAATATTATTTACGCACGCATGTAACGCTTTGGATGAATATGAACGAAAATGCCCAAAACACCACAAACAAAATAGATAAAAACGGCAAATTCTTCCGTTTTACAGATATATTCGTCTATTTACTCGTTTTGGTTTTAGTAATTTCTTCTTTTGTTTTCATTTACGGTTGTAAACAAGAACAACAAACGGACGGTTTTATAGTAGAACGCAACGGTAGACAAGTTTTAGTTTATACTTACGGCGTAGGTGCTAACGTAAATAGGGGGTACGAAGTTAACGTAACTGTAAACGGCAATAAAATCGCCCTAAATTTTGACGGTAAACACAACACTTTAACCGTTAATGAAGATGAAAAATCCGTTTCTGTAACCGACGCGAATTGCTCAACACACGACTGCATAACGGCAGGCAAAATGACAAACAAAGGCGTTATCGTATGTTTGCCACACGGCATCAAAATATTGCCACTTAATAACGACGAGTTGATTATTGGAGGATTGAATGAAAACTCCAACTAAAAAACTCACCTTAACGGCAATACTTTCAACCTTTGCAATGCTTTCGTTTTTATTAGAAAGTTTATTTCCCCCAATCTTTATACCAGGCGCAAGGCTTGGACTTTCTAACTTATTTATACTTTTTGCGCTAGTTAGTTGTGGCTGGCGTTCAGCCGTAGCAGTATTTACGGTGAAAGTCCTTTTTGGTAGCATTTTTGCAGGAAACGTTAGTACTTTACTATATTCTTTACCATCGGGGATAATAAGTTTAACGGTTGAAATTTTACTCTACAAATTTTTAGGTAAAAAATTATCCTTACCCGCTATTAGCGTAGGCTCGGCGATAATAAACTCAACTGTGCAAAATATCGTCTACGTATTGGTAACCAATACCCCACAACTTATAATTTATTTGCCGTATTTGGCGATAATTTCACTCGTAACAGGCTTTTTTATAGGCGCAACTTGTTTGCTTATTTTACGAATTTTTCCCTCAAATAAATTAGAGGGTTAATATTTTTTACTATTAAGGAGAACCAAATGGCTCAAAGAAAAGGTAAATACTTCCCGTACGGCGTGCACGTTAGAGGAAGAAAAAGTTTATCTAAATCAAATCCGATTGAAACTTTGCCAGAGCAAGAAGAATTATTAATTCCTCTTTCGCAACATATCGGCGCACCGGCAAAAGCAATCGTTGAAGTTGGTGATAAAGTTAAAAAAGGTCAAATGATTGCCGAAGCAGGTGGCTTTATTAGCGCTCCTGTATATTCAGGCATTAGTGGTGAAGTTACTGAAATTTTAACTTTACCAAACGTTATGGGCGCACCCGTAACCCATATTCGCGTTAAGAACGATTTTTCTAATGAAGAATTAACTCTTCCAGTTCTTGAAAACCCTGACAAGCAAGCGATTATTGAAAGAATTCGCCTTGCAGGTATCGTAGGTTTAGGTGGTGCAGGCTTTCCTACCGCGGTAAAACTCACACCAAAAGAAAGCGTTGACACACTTATTATCAACGCCGCCGAATGTGAGCCATACTTAACTTGCGATTACCGATTAATGCTTGAACGCACCGACGACGTAGTTAAAGGTATTAGATACTTCAAGCAAGCACTCGGCGTAGAAAAAGTTATCGTTGGTATTGAGGCAAACAAGCCTGATATTATTGAAATTTTTGATAAATTTGACGATATGGAAGTAGTC
This sequence comes from Christensenellaceae bacterium, assembly GCA_045655805.1. GTDB lineage: Bacteria > Bacillota > Clostridia > Christensenellales > Borkfalkiaceae > UBA11475. Next base: position 207,009 of record JAZOPZ010000013.1, on the reverse strand, counting down.
GTGCTTAAAAAACAATACCCTATGGGTTCAGAAAAGCACCTTATCTACTGTTGTACTGGTAGAAAAGTTGGACTTGGCGCTTTACCGGCATCAGTCGGTTGCGTAGTTCAAAACGTAAAAACGGCTATCGCTACTTACGAGGCTATTGAACTTGGTAAACCTTTGTACGAAGGCGTAATAACAGTTTCGGGCAAAGGCATTAAAACACCTAAAAACATCAAAGCGCCTTACGGCACTTCTTTCAAAACTTTGGTTGAATACTGTGGTGGGCATAGTGAAGATACCGTTAAATTCGTTGCAGGCGGTCCAATGATGGGCAAAACGGCAATTAGCCTTGACCTTTACACCAAAAAGACGGATAGTGGCTTACTCGCCTTAACTAAAGCAGAAACCAGTGACGCAATGCCAACGAATTGTATAAACTGTGGCGTTTGTTCTAAAAACTGTCCTATGCGCCTAACCCCTACCCTTATGGAATTTTATATTTTGGGTGGCGATTACTTAAAGGCTGAAAAATTAGGCGTTATGAACTGTATTGAATGTGGCTCATGCGCGTACAACTGCCCAGCAAAACGCGCGCTTACACAAAGTTTTTCGTTTGCAAAAGGTAAAATAAAAGAAATTCACACCAAGGAGAACGCTAAATAATGTTATTTTCACAATCTCCTCACGTAAAAAGTAGCAATACGACTAGAAAAATTATGCTAAACGTGGCAATCGCGTTAATACCTGCGTGTGTTGCCGGCATAGTATTTTTCGGCTTGAAAGCCCTTGCCGTTATACTAGTTTCAATAATTTCTTCACTCGGCGCTGAAATATTATACGAAGTTATAATGGGTAAAAAGTTAAAAGAAGTTATCGACGCACTTGACTACTCTTCTTTGGTTACAGGCATCATAATCGCCTTAATTTTGCCAGCAACTTGGCACTTGTACATACCAGCGCTAGCATCTATTTTTGCTATTATCGTGGTAAAAATGCTTTTCGGTGGCACAGGCAAGAACCTAGTAAACCCTGCCGTTACGGGTAGAATTTTTGCTTTTATTTCTTTCACCACCGTTATGAACTTATTCGTAGCCCCAAATATCGGCGCTATAGATGAAACTATTATTTCAGGGGCAACTTCGTTGCAAAGTTTTTTGAGCGACGGTAGTTCTTTAACTCCGTTAGACCTTTTACTCGGCACGGGCGTTGCTGGTTGTATTGGTGAAACTTGTAAAATTGCTATAATTATCGGCGCAGTTTACCTTGCAATTAAAGATATTATCGATATAACTTTACCTATAGTGTCTCTTTTAGTGGTAGGTTTACTAACCGTTGCCCTTAACGATTTTGAATTCGCAACTTTTGCCCCTGCAATACTGTCAGGTGGCGTAATGTTCGGCGCGTTCTTTATGGCAACCGACTACGTAACAAACCCAACTACTAAACTTGGTCAATACGTATTCTTTATCGGATTTGGTGTTTTAACTGCTGTTTTAAGACATTTTTCGGGCTATGAAACGACTTCGTTCGCAATACTTATTATGAACCTTTTAGTTCCACTTATCGACAAGGTTACTATCGGCAAACCTTTCGGCTACAAAAGACAAAAGGGGGTAAAATAGTATGAAAAAATCCCTTAAAAGCATAGCGATAATGCTTGCAATTATTTTGGTTTGTGGTGGGCTTTTAGCAATTTTATCAGACCTTTTATTCGTTTCTGACGATGATAGAATACAAAGAGCAATCGATAAAATGTATGACGAAAAAGTTTCACTTGAACAAACTCTCAACGCAAGCGAATTCACTTTATACGAAGATATCGGCGTTATTAAGCAAGCGTATCTTCTAGATAACGGCGACTATTTAGTTCTTTCGACAGGTAAAAAAGGTTATTCGAACGGTACGGTATCAGTATACGTTTCGGTTGAAAATGCAAACGGTGTCGCAACCGTTAAAAAAGTTGTGCAAGATTCCTACACCGGACAAACTCTTATGAGTAAACTCGGTGGCCTTTACGAAAAGTATTCAAACAAAACCTCAAGTGACAATGTTGATGAAATCGTTTCTGGCGCAACATACTCTTCAACAGCAGTAAACAACGCCGTTACGGTAGCACTTAAATACGCGCAAGCGCAAATCTCGATAGGAGGTTAACCGTTATGACTAAATTAAAAAATATTGCAAAAAGCGGTTTCTTATCGGATAACCCTACTTTTAAGTTAGTTTTAGGCACTTGCCCTACTCTTGCACTTACTACCTCAGCATCAAACGGTATCGGCATGGGACTTGCGGTAACTTTTGTACTTTTGTGCTCAAATATTATAATTTCTTTACTTAAAGATATTATTCCAACAAAAACCAGAATACCTGCGTTTATTTTAATTATCGCTACTTTCGTTACTATAGTTAAACTCGTTCTCGATAAATTTATACCTACCCTTTACGATTCGCTCGGCGTTTACCTGCCACTTATAGTCGTTAACTGTATAATTTTAGGTAGAGCAGAAAGTTTTGCATCAAAAAATCCCGTGCTCGATTCGGCACTTGATGGTATTTTTATGGGACTCGGCTTTACAGCATCCATAACGCTTATGGGTATCATTAGAGAAATTTTAGGTGCAGGCGCTATTTTCGGGCTTAAACTTTGGGACTTTGAAATCGGTTTCTTCGCATCAAGCGCAGGCGCATTTTTCACCTACGGTATTTGTATCGCTGTTTTCAATTACTTGATAAATAAAAGGAGTAAAAAGAAAAAAACTACGGAGGTTAACGCATAATGGGAACTATTTTATTAATCGCCGTTATGGCAATGTTTATAAACAACTTCGTAGTAGTACAATTCCTTGGTATTTGCCCGTTTTTAGGCGTTTCAAAGGACACTAAATCGGCGCTAGGCATGGGCGTTGCGGTAACTTTTGTTATGACGATTACCTGTCTTATTACCTACCCGATTTACACTAGCATTTTAGTACCACTAAATCTTCAGTATTTAGAAGTTATCGTTTTTATTTTCGTAATAGCGTCGCTCGTACAAATGATTGAAGTCGTACTTAAAAAATTTTCACCTGCACTCTACAATGCAATGGGTATTTATTTACCACTTATCACTACTAACTGTGCAGTTTTAGGCGTTGCTGAACTCGTTATCGACGCAGGCACGGCTGAAGCGCTCGGCCTTGCGTCTATGGGACTTTTGAACTCGGTGGCTTACGGATTTTTTGGTGGCATAGGCTTTACCATTGCAATCGTTATTATGAGTGGTTTAAGAGAAAAACTCAATCACATACCTTTCAACAAACACTTAAAAGGATTCCCTATCGCAATGCTTACGGCAACTTTCATTGCGATGGCTTTCTACGTGTTCAGTATGATTTCTTTATAAGGGGGTAACGATATGTATTATAACTTATTAAAACCTATCGACTGGTCGGCATTTGGGTTCGTAATGCTTATTTTAGCAGTTCTCGCACTCGTATTCACCACTCTTATATTAGTAATTTCAAAGTACTGCGCCGTGCAAGAAGACCCAAAAATCGCTGAAGTTCAAGAAAAACTTTCAGGCGCTAACTGTGGTGGTTGTGGTTTTGCAGGCTGTGCTGACTTTGCGAAAGCCGTCGTTGAAGGCAGAGCATCCGCTAACGGCTGTTCGGCAACTTCTAACGAAAACAAACAAGCAATCGCTAAAATCTTGGGCGTAGAAGTCGCTGAAAGTGTTCCTATGTTTGCCGTAGTAAAATGCGCAGGTAATAATGAAAACGCCGTTAAAAAGTACGACTACGTAGGCAACAAAGGCTGTGACGCTAAAAACGCATATATGGGTGGTGACAAACTCTGCCTTAACGGTTGTTTAGGTGATGGAACTTGCTCTCTTAAATGCACCAACGATGCCATCAAAACCATTGACGGCGTAGCGGTAATTGATAAAGAACTTTGTGGTGGATGTGGCGCCTGCGTAAATGCTTGTCCAAAGACCATAATTGAACTTATTCCAAAGACTGCAGTAGTTTACGTTGCTTGCTCGTCAGAGTGTAAGGGTAAAGATGTTATGTCGGCGTGCAAAGTCGGCTGTATCGGTTGTTCACTTTGCGCTAAAAACTGTCCACAAGGTGCAATCGTTATGGAAAACAACTTACCGGTTATTGATTATTTAAAGTGTACCGGTTGCAAAACTTGCGTTGTTAAATGCCCTAAAAAAGTTATTAAAGAAATTTAACTTCAATGATAAAAGGCTCACTTGCGTGAGCCTTTATTTTTTTTGTAAAAATTCGTTTTTAATAATTTACGGTATTGCCAAATTGAACCATTTTACAGTTTAAAGTACTTACTTGCGACGACTTTTACGTCGTCAACGCAAGCGATAAGTTCTTTCCTATCACCGTAATCCGAACGGTACGCCTCAATTAAAACTGCTCCGTCAAAACCTACGTCTGATAAGCGAGAGAACATTTCGTCAAAATTAAAAGTTCCTTTGAGTGGCAAACACATTTTACCATTTTTATCTAAATCGCTAATATGTACCGTAGCAATCGAGTTACCCATTTCCGATAAAAATTCAGCATAGTCTATACCCGATTGACGCGCTTGCTTTATATCAAGCGTGCCTTTAAGTTCGGGGCAACGCTTTTTCAGTTCGCTAAAGAACCCTATATAATTATAATAGCACCAATGCACGTTCTCATACGCTAGCGATAAACCGTGATTTTTGCAACGGTCGATAATTGCTTGAGTAAAACGAGCACAATCGTCAAAATTTATAGAGATAGGCGCTTTTTTTATTCTAGCATAACCGTGAAAAGTATAGTTCTTTGCCCCAACTATTTCACCTGCAGTAAGGACCTCTTCTAAAATATCGTAAGCCCCTTGCAAAGCACGTGGATTTTTGCTATAAAGTTGTGGTTCAAACTGCGTGGTTAAAGCGTGTACGGAGTGAAAAGGCATACCTTTACGCCTTTCGTTAAGCATAAAAGCAAAATCTTTTTTATACTCGCAAAACGCCGTTAAAAAAGCCTCGCTCACTTCAATATTATTATCGCTTAAATACTCCGTCGCGTCCTCGGTATTAAGGTCCAAAAACAACGACGCCGTTGAAACACCTATTTGCATACTATTCTTCCGGTTCAATTATACCGTATTCGCCATCCTTTCTTAAATAAATAACGTTGATGGTATCAGTCTTTATATTCTTATAAACGTAGAAGTTATGACCGAGCAATTCCATTTCTTGCGCAGCCTCTTCCGCCGTCATAGGTACCATCTTAAAGCGTTTTTCTTTAACTACTTTGCCTTGTTTAACGTCAGGCACGTCGTTAATAGCGTAAAGTGCTTGTTCTTTATAAGCGGAGTTTTTGCTGTGCTTATCGAATTTTGTTCTGTACTTCCTAATTTGCCCTTCTAGTTTAGGTAAAACCTTGTCGATATTTTCATAAAAGTTATCGCTAGAAACTTCAGCCCTAACCAACTTGCCAGCATAGTCAAGCATAACTTCAAGTACGCAAGTATTACCCTCTTTTTTGAGGCAAACTTTTGCTTTTGCATCGTCAGAAAAATACTTGTCGAGTTTTTCTAACTTTTCCGAAACTATCCTTTTAAGGTGTTCCGCAGGTTCGTAATTTCTTGCAACTAATTCAATTCTCATAGTAATTCCTCCTTATTATTAGTCCTTCTAACTATATAATAACACAGGTTTTGCAAAAAATCCATACCCCTATTAAATTTTTTTGCCGTAAAACTTAATTTTCATCCCAAACTGAAGTCCTATAAGTATATTGATCGTTAATATAATCAATTTCTACCAAGTTGTTGGCAACGATATCCCCACGCAATAATCCGTCCGAAATCATATCTTCAATACGGCGTTGAATAATCCTTTTTAACGGTCTTGCTCCGTAGCCGGAATCGTAACTTTCTTGTAAAATCATATCCATTGCAGAATCGGTAATTTCAAGCCAAATACCCATCGGTTGCAAGTTTTTACGCAAGTTCGTGAGTAAAATTTCAGCAATACAAGCGATATCTTCAATAGAGAGTTTTCTAAACGTAATAATATCGTCTATACGATTTAAAAATTCGGGCTTAAACTTTGCTTTTAAAGCGTCAGCGATACGTTCTTTCATATCGTCATACTCACGAGATTCGTCGCCGTGCATAAATCCTAAAGAAGTTCTCTTCGTCACTTCAGACGCCCCCACGTTTGAAGTCAAAATGATAACGCAGTTTTTGAAACTAACGACGCGTCCTTGCGAATCCGTAAGCCTACCGTCGTCAAGGAGTTGTAAAAGCAAGTTAAAGACGTCTTCGTGCGCCTTTTCAATTTCATCAAAAAGCACTACAGAATACGGTTTAGTACGAATTTTATCAGTAAGTTGACCTGCTTGTTCGTACCCAACGTAGCCAGGAGGAGCACCTATGAGTTTTGAAACGCTGTGTTTTTCCATATACTCGGACATATCAATCCTAATTAACGCGTTTCTATCTCCGAACATAACTTCGGCAAGAGCCTTTGAAAGTTCTGTTTTACCAACGCCAGTAGGCCCTACGAATATAAACGAACCAATCGGTCTTGACGGGTCTTTGAGCCCTGCCCTAGCCCTTTTAATAGCGTTTGAAACGGAGTGAATAGCCTCATCTTGACCAACGACTTTAGCGCGCAAGGTTTCCTCTAATTTAAGAAGTTTCTTCGCCTCATCCTCGTTGATTTTTGCTACTGGGATACCCGTCCAACTTGCAACGATTTGAGCCACTTCGTTTGCCGTAACTTTTACGATTTCATTAGGGTTACGCTTGCTAGACAACTCTATTAAAGCAGTCAATTCTTTTTTAACCTTCTCAATTTCAACGGCAATATTTTTAGCGTAGTCGCCGTCCCCACGGCGAATAGCGTCGTTGTGTTGAGCAACTAAACTCTTATATTCTTTTTCCTTTTTAACTTTACTTTCAAAAGTGTTGTAACTATCAAGCCTTACTCTTGAAGACGCCTCGTCTATAATATCAACGGCTTTATCTGGTAAAAATCTATCAGTAATGTACCTTTCAGAAAGGTAAACGGCTTGTTCAATAGCCTCGTCTAAAATCATCACCTTATGGTGTGATTCATACTTATCGCGCAAGCCTTGTAATACTTTTATAGCATCTTCAGGTGCAGGGGCTTCAACTAAAATTTGTTGAAACCTTCTCGCAAGCGCCGTATCTTTTTCTATAAAGCGACGGTATTCTGCAATAGTTGTCGCGCCAATAGTTTGGAATTCACCACGGGCAAGCATAGGCTTTAATATATTAGCCATATCCATACTACTGCTTTCACCACTACCTGTACCAACGATATTATGTATTTCGTCAATAAAGAGTATAATGTTTCCGTTCTTTTTAACTATATCAATAATCTTTTTAAGGCGTTCTTCAAACTCTCCACGGTATTTAGCGCCAGCAAGCGCCCCTGCAACGTCAAGTGAAAACACCGTCTTTTCGCTTAAAATTTCAGGAACTTTGCCCTCTACGATTGATTGAGCAAGCCCCTCGACAATAGCCGATTTACCAACCCCAGGTTCACCGATTAAAACGGGGTTGTTTTTTGTTCTTCTTGAAAGTATTTGTATAACCCTATCAATCTCGTTCTTTCTACCGATAACAGGGTCTAACTTCCCATCGCGCGCAAGTTCCGTTAAATCAACGCCGAACTTTTTAAGATATTCAACCTCACCGTCTTTAAGCACGGTTTTTGGATTCGAATATCCGTCGCTAGTTGGAAAATAATCGTCTTCAACTTCTTGATTAGTTTGATAAGAATCGTCGCTGATATCATCTTCAAGCGATTCTTTAGGTAGGTCCTTTTTTACCATAACGGACTCAATTTTCTTTTTAAGAGCGTCGATATCTACTTCCATACACTTTATCATACCGTAGCCGTGGCACTCGGTTTCACATAAAAGCGCATACAAAAGATGTTCTGTACCAACGTAGTTGCTATTCCATTGATTAGAACAAGTCCTAGCGTCGGCAAAAAGACTTTTTACGTACGGCGAAAAAGTATTCGCTTTATTTGCGGGAGAAGAACTTTCCCCCGATTTAATTTTGGTGACCTTTCTAAAAGCAACCATAAACAAATCAATGTTTACGCCTGCTTCCAATAAAAAGGTTCTCGCAAGCCCTTCACTTGCAAGCAATAACCCGTATAAAATATGTTCAGTCCCACAAAAATTACTTTTATAATCTTTTTTCGCCTTAACCGCGTGGGCTAAAACTTGTTTTATCCCCGTAGAAAAATATTCGTTTCCGTTAAGCATTTAATTCCCTATTTATTTTTAATGAAATCTAAAATTTCGTCTTTAACTTCTTCATTTTGCAAAGCAAAATCAATATTTGCCTTAATAAAACCTGCCTTGTCGCCGATATCGTACCGTTCTCCTTTGAAAGGACAAGCGAAAAGCCCGTGATTTTCAGCAAGCGCTAAATATGCATCGGTCAAGAAAGTTTCACGTCCGTCCGTATTCATACTATTCTTAATGTAGTCGAAAATTTTTGGTGATAGCACGGCGCGACCTAGTGACGCCATGTTAGAAAACGCCTCGCTGATAGATGGTTTTTCAACTAAATTTAAAACCTTTAGTCGGCCATCTTTATCCGTAGTAAAATCAAAGTTGCCGTACTTTGTGATTTCTTCGCCAAAAACTTCACTCGTGGCAATTTGACTTACACCTGTGTTTATATACTCACGGCAAAGCGTTTGCAAGCAAGTTTCACTATTAGAAGTATAAATTTCGTCCCCTACGAGCATAGCAAACGGTTCATTTTCAACAAACCGTTCTGCCCTCAAAACTGCCCCCGCAAGCCCGTCTGGCTTATCTTGAACGATAAACTCAATCTCACAAATATTGCGTGTTTTAAGCGCAACTTGATAAAGAGCAGTCTTGCCAGTTTTAAGCAAATTATCTTCTAACGACTTATTTTCTTGAAAGTGGTTTTTAATAATATCGCAGTCGGGACTAACGATAATTGCAACCTTTTCAATCCCTGCTAAAACGGCTTCTTCAACTATGTACTGAATAGTAGGTTTATCAAATACTGGTAACATAGGTTTTGGAATTGCTTTTGTTGCAGGCAAAAACCTAGTACCAAGTCCGGCAGCAGGAATAATTGCTTTTCTAATCTTCATAAATATTCCCCCAAAAAAATCGTTTAAGTTACTTTACGCTAAAATTTAGCAAAAAATTACTTGTTATAGATTTTTTCAATTTCCCTAATTTTGTCAACTCGTCTTGCGTGACGGCCAACGGTATCAGGTGTTGCATTTAAAAATGCCTCTACGATATCGAGCATAGCGCCTTCACCAAGCACTCTTTCGCCGAAAGAAATCATATTCGCATGATTGTGAATTCTAGTCATTCTTGCGCTGAACACGTCTTGACAATGCCCACATCTAATACCCGGCACTTTGTTTGCAACGATACTCATACCGATACCCGTACCACACATTAAAATACCCAAATCACACTCACCACTAACGACTGCTTTACAAGCGGGTAAAGCGTAGTCAGGATAGTCAGGGTTAGGTTCGCCCCCCTCTTGATAGCCGTAGTCAACGTAATCAATCCCCTTTGAAACGAGGTACTTAATTACCGCTTTTTTAAAGTTCATAGCGCCGTGGTCGTTAGCAATAGCAATTTTCATAATAAATCTCCATTTTTAATTTTTTCAGTAAGTTTTTGAGCAAACTTATCAACGGTATAACAAGCGTCTAAATATTCACCTATTTCAAAGCAAGGCTTAAAGTTAAACTCCTGCCCGTCGTTAATATCCCCAACCGTTAGAATTTTATCACTCTTCGGCAAAAGGAATTTAATTTGTTTATTGAGCGCAATTACAAGGTCGTATTCGTTTAAAACCTCATCCGAAAAAGCCCTTGAAACACAATCTTCTGTCTCTACCCCTCGTAGCCATAAAGCCTTGAGCGCCTCGAAAGGCAGTTCTTCACCGTCCTGCGCTAACACCCCGAAAGATTTTGCCGTAGCAATCCCTTCCGCCTCGGCGTTTACCAAGCACTCTGCAATCTGCGCAAAAACAGTGTCCATTGACGAAATAAAAGCAATCTTAATCATTACATACTCCCAAAAATCTCATCGTCGACGGTAGTTTTTTCGTCGTCGTATTCGTAAGGAGTATCGTCTTCGTCTTCAGCAGGCGCATCAGCGTCGGTGTAAACGTAGCCGTTATCTTCAGTAGGTTCACTCGGTGCAGAAAAGTTTTCTGAAGACGCTCTATCAAAATCGCTTTCAGTTGATTGATCGTCGATTGACACATCTTCCGATTGATTTGCTTGCTTTATATCTTCAAGCCCTTTGGTAGCGTTTTCGTTAGGATTATACCTATATTTTTCAATAACAGGAACAAAGTTTCCGTTTTCGTCTTTTTTAGTATCAACAAATTTCGTGCACTCACCGATAAAATATAAAAACGATGAACCGACAGGTCCGTTACGGTGTTTTGCAACGATAATTTCAGCAAGGTTAGGTTGAACGGTAGCCTTTTCTTTTTCGGTAAGGTTGTTTTTATCGGGACGGTGAATAAACATAACGATATCGGCGTCTTGTTCGATTGCACCCGATTCACGAATATCTGAAAGTTGCGGTCTATGGTCGGTACGAGATTCAACGCCACGGGACAACTGTGAAAGAGCAAGCACAGGAACGTTCATTTCCTTTGCTAAAATCTTAAGACTACGTGAAATTTCAGAAACTTCTTGTTGACGGTTGTCAGCGGTTTTGCTACCACCCGAAGACATAAGTTGGATATAGTCGATCATGACTAAATCGAGCCCGTACTTTTTCTTAATTCTTCTACACTTTGAAAGCATTTCGGTAGGAGTAATCGCCGTAGAATCGTTCACGAATATTTTTGCGCGTGAAAGCCCAGCCCTCGCTTGAGCAAGGTTATTCCAATCCTCTTTTGAAAGATTGCCCTTGAGCGCCCTTTCCATACTAACTTGGGCTACCGAACAAAGCATACGTTGTGCGAGTTGTTCTTTGCCCATTTCAAGTGAAAATACGGCACAAACCTTGTTTGACTGAAGAGCGACGTTTTCGACAATATTCATTGCGAACGAAGTTTTACCCATTGCAGGTCTTGCAGCGATTAAGATAAAGTCGGTCGGATGCAAACCGTTAAGCATATAATCAAGGTGTGAAAAGCCCGAACTTACACCCTTAAACGCATTTTTATCACGACTAATTTTATCAAACTTGTTAACTACCGTAGGGATAACTTGACTAATTTTTGTCATATCGGAAGTTTCGATTGAAGACGATACGTCAAAAACTTGTTTTTCGGCAAATGAAACAGCCTCTTGCTTATCTTGTGAATATTGCGCTTTAACGATAATTTCACTCGCACTTTTGATAAGCCTACGATTAGCACCGTCACGGGTAACGATATCAAGGTAATGCCTATAATTTGCCGAAGACGGCATAATTTGCGTAAGCGTAGTTAAATATTCAATACCACCGGCAGACTCTAAATTACCGTCGTTTTCAAGTTTATCGCAAAGCGTTACGAAATCAATCGCTTGGTTTTGGTTAGATAAATCTAACATTGCGTCGAATATGTACCTATGTGAAGAAACGTAAAAATCGCTTTCCTTAAGCCCTGACAAAACGTCAATTTGTATATCCGTATCAAGCATTAAACAACCTAAAAGCGCCTGCTCCGCCTCTAAATTGTGTGGCATAGTTACGTCTTTTAAGTTTACTTCGTACTTTGTTTTCTTGCTTTTTTGCATTTGAATTTTTCCCCTAATTTATTTTTAAGAAATTCGGTTAAGTCGCCGTCACCGTCGTAGTTTGATTTTTTATACATAAGCGCTACGTTTGGATATAAGTAAAGATACACTATATCTTTGCGTTCAACACCTTTTAATATTGCCGAATACTCAAGTTCAGTAGTTTGTTTTTTCTTGCGATTTGCGTTTTTGGAAGTAACAGTAAAAGTATTCTCGTTAAATTCGTAAGTGTTTGTTATGCTTAAAAAATCGGGTGCAACTTTCGGCATTTTTTTAATTGAACGCTTTACTGCCGAAATTACTTTATACAACAAAAACAGTGTAAGCGCCAACATCCCTACGGAAATATAAACGAATAGCGAGCCTGCCTTGAACATCCTAACCATAGCAAAAACAAACCCTGTTATAAATAATGCAACGCTAATTGCCCCGAATATTATAATATTACGAATTTTTCTTTCCTCAATAAATGCCGTGTAGTACAAAAAACTTTTGTAATCAGCAATATCGTTTTTATAAGTAATCGTCATTAGTATCTCCGTTAAATCAATTTTTCAAATTCTTCAATATAGAACTTGAAAGTTTGCATAGCGCTTTCAAATGTTTCTTTTTTAGTCAAATCAACGCCTGCAATTTTCAAAAGTTCAACAGGACTATCGCTTCCACCTGAAGATAAAAACTTAAAGTAATCGTCAACGGCAGACTTGCCCTCTTTTAATATTCTATCTGCAATTTTTAACGCGCTTATTATGCCCGTAGAATATTTATAAACGTAAAAAGCCGAGTAAAAATGAGGTATTCTTGCCCACTCGTATGCAATCCTATCGTCAGAAACGACTGCTCTACCATAATATTTTTTATTAAGCGAAAGATAAGTTTCGTTCAAAAAGTCCTTGGTAAGTGGTTGACCTTTTTCCTCCGAACCGTGTGCAATATACTCAAATTCAGCAAATTGAGTTTGTCTAAATAAAGTGGTCCGTAGCATCTCTAAAAAGTAACTTAAAAGGTACTTTTTAACGGCGACGTTTGAAGTATTTTCAAGTATATACCTATGCAAAAGAACTTCGTTAACCGTACTTGCTACTTCTGCTACGAAAATGGTATAGTCAGCCTTTGCGTAAGGTTGCGTCTTATTTGAAAAATAAGAATGTATACTATGCCCCATTTCGTGAGCGATTGTAAATACGTCGTGCGTAGTCTTTTGATAGTTTAACAATACGAACGGATGGCAATCGTAAACGCCAACGCTATACGCACCACTGCGTTTACCTTCTGTTTCGTAAACGTCAAGCCATCTTTCCGCCTTTGCTTTGTTAAGTAAGTTTTGGTAATCTTCACCCAAAACACCGAGCGCTTTTACTACGTAGTCGTAAGCCTCGTCAAATTCCATTTTAATATCAGCGCCACTAACTACGGGTACGTACATATCGTACATATGCATTTGTTTTAGTGAAAGCGCTTGCTTTTTATCCCTAATATATCTGTGCAAAAGTGGCAACGCTTTATGAACGCTAGTAATAAGGTTGTGATAAACTTTTTTATCCACGTCTTCGCCAGAAAGTGCCATGTCTAGGCAACCGTCGTATTTTTTTGTTTTTGCAAAAAAAACGTTCTTTTTAACGTTACCACGGTAAGTTGAAGTTATCGTATTTATAACTGAAATAAAAGCGTCGTAATAAGCGTTAAACGCCTTTTTTCTTAAAGCCCTATCGGGATTTTGCATCAAAACGCTATATTCCCCGTGGCTTAAATTGTACTTTTCCCCTTTATATTCAATCGGTTTAAGGGGTAAATCAGCGTTGTCTATCTTTGAAAAAATTTCCTTAAACGAAGTAGTGACTTCAGAAACGCTTGCCAAAAGTTCTTCGACTTCAGCCAAAAGCACGTGCGATTTTTTGCGAAGAATATTTTTAAGATTATAGTCGTAATCACTTAAATCGCCGTCGGCAATATAGCCTTTAAGCACACTTTCATCAAGCGCAATAAGTTCAGGCGTTGCAAAAGAAAGATTTGCCGAAAAAGTAGCGTAAAGTTTTTGCGCAAGCGCCATAAGACGGTCACTTTCGCTATTTCTAGCGTCGGTATCAACGCTCATCATGGCGTAAACGTACAATTTTTCAAGTTTAGCAGAAACCTCGTCGCTTTTTTTATTGAACTCTAAAAATGCGCCCTTTTGCCCTAATTTGCCTTTATATTCAGAAAAATCCAAGCATTTAGAAACTTCGTCATACTCTCGTTGCCAAGCGTCTACCGAAGGATACATATCTTCAATTTTCCATTTATACTTTTCTTGAATTTGACTTCTTTCCATAACTCACCTATTCGCCGTCCGTCAAAATTTCGTAACCATACAGGTTATTTGCAACGGTGTAAACCTTGATTTTTGCATTTTTTTCAATATTAGGAAATTCGCTCAAATATGGAATATACACCCCTCGTGAAAACCACTCTTGCCTACGCTCTGAATAAACTGAAATTTCAAGGGCTTTTTGGTCAACGCCGTCACGAGTTTCAAGCATTTCGGAATACCCCTTAAAAATACCCACCGTTTCGGTTTTTTCTATATCTTTAAGGTCCTTAAGCATTTGATAATACTTGTTGGTAATTTTGTATTTAATACCGAAAGTCAACGCAAAAAGTACGATATAAAAAACCGTCATAATTATCGTTAATACTTGCACACTCACACCTTTTTTATCGCCGTAAGGCACTTGTAAATAAGATAATATTAAAACGGCAAATATCGCCAAGTACGAAATTACCAATATTATTAAACTGTTGCGTACCTTTTTACGCTCTTTAGCAACTTCTAAAAGTTCGTTTTCGTCAAAATAAACCGTCATTTTTCTACCCGTTAATATTTTTGTAAAGTTCAGGTTCTAAACCTAAAAACATTCTTACTTTATCTTTAAAATCGTGCCAAGCCGTAACTGCTTTTTTAGTTTTTAATGAAAATCCCCTCGCAACGCCGATAATTTGCGAAGTATCGCACCTACGATAATCTGAACGACTATCTAAACTGTTATCACGATTATCGCCTAAATAAAAAACTTCATTTTCTTTTAGTGTATAGCCGTCGGGACATTCCCTTTCTAACCACTCGCTTTCATACACAAAATTTTCAGGAACGATTGCGTATTCTTCGGAAACGGGCGTAAAATCTTCACTATTAAAAAATTTAATAAGTAATTTACCCTCCGAAATTTTTACAGTATCTCCCTCGCCTGCAATAAATCGTTTGACGATTAAATCGCCTTGTTTTTCGTTTTCAATGATAATGATATCGCCATAAGTCGGTTTTTGTTTTTTATTTACCAAAATAACTTCGCCACCCTTCAGGGTGTTTTCCATTGATGCACCGACGATTTCAACCGGTTGAAAAAAAATTGCGTTCAAAATACTCGCTACGGCTATAAGCCCTATCGCCACGCAGAGTATTATTGCGATTATTTTTTTAAACAACCCACTTTTTTTAACCGTCGTTACAGGTGTTTCTTCAATCATTATCTTGCCTTATGAGTTTTTTAGTCATTTTGTTTAGGTCGTCTGGGGTAAGCATAACGGTTCTACCACATTTTTCACACTTAATTTTATAGTCAGCGCCATCCCTTACGACTTGCCAAATATTGCCACCGCAAGCGTGTGGCTTTTTAGTATGGATTATATCCCCAATTTTATAAATCATAATCGTTAAACCCACAAAAGATTATTTATGCAAAAATCTTTATCTGCGTAAATTTTTATCGCGCCTACCTTTTCGTAAGTTTTTAGCGAATATCCTTCCGCCGTCTTAAACTTTGCAAGTTCAATATTAAGTTCGTGCCACAAATTACCACCTTTTAAGTTGAAAGTAGCAAAATAACTTTTTTGTTCATCAGTAAAAGCGTTAACCAAAAGTTCAACGGTGACTTTGAAGTTTTCTTTCGCACAAACTGACAATACCATCATTGCATCATTTGCTGGATTTAACACGTTGAGGGTTAAAAGACCACGGCTAGCATCAACGCCCATAACCGAACGCGCACCTTGTTTTAAGGCAACCGGTTCATAAACGGTTTTCATACCAAGTATAGTTTTTACCCTAGTAGATAGTGCTTCAAAAATACCGTCCTTATATTTTTCTAACGAAGAATACACCGTCTTAAATTGTGGCACAGGTTTAACCTCGTTAGGTGAAAAACGCTTATTTACTACGGCTGAAGTCGTTGTAAAACCATTACCGTAAGTAACTTCGGTAAAAAAGAAAGCGATTTTATTATCTTGCGCAGGCGAATATTCCGTTTCAAAAGTAGTGTCGCCTAACGAAATGCTTTCGTCAATTTTCTTCCAACATCTATAAATTGGATTGACTACGCCCTCACTTGCGTAAACGCTAACTTTTACTGCGCCTTTTTCGAATTTAGAGTTGACTTTTAACTTGCCGTCAACGATTTTTACATCTGTGAAAACTTCACCTTGCAAATCACCGTAATTTTTACCGAAATATTTTGCGATAAAAATACTCACGTTACAGTAAGTTTTATAGTTCAAAAACGTACCCAACCCCACTGTATACACCATTGCAGAATAGACGTCTTCTCTAATCCTTGCAAAAGTATCGTAAGCCCTGTCTATATCACATCTTTTAGAGTTCGTTGCAACACACATAAGCGTAGGACAATTCACGTAACCGGCATAACTTTGCGCCTCAATACCTGCGATAAACTTAAGTTCAGTTTCGTTGAAATCTATTTTAACTTCCCCACCATATTTATGCCCAAGTGGAGTAAGCCACCCACTACCGTAAAGCGTTACTATTGAACACAAATCTTCGGTAGCGCCCAAGTGAAACGCCGTATTTACCAAATGCCCGTCAGCCATTACGCAAAACTTATCAAAGCCCTCTTTTCTCAAAAAATCGAGCAAATACTTTGCGTTAACCGTCCATTGATAATAGGCGGTAACCTTTGCGTTAACACCAATGTAAAGTGGATTTTCGGCAAAACCTTCTGCCGTAGCATAAAAAAGTTTTTCAGGATAAACTGTTTTTGGCACAAACGAAGTAACTTCGTCAACAAAAACCTCCTCTTGACTAAAACTGCAAATATCCGCCGAAACTGCTAAATAGCCCATTTCAGCAAGTTCGATAAGGCGTTTTTCATCTACAGGCACGGTAGCGTCTTGTAAATAATATATAACATTTTTGCCTTGCGCCTCACCTAAAGATGCCGTTTTAAAATAGATTTTAACTTCTTCACCACTATCGATTTTACGAGTTAAAAAGTATTCTTTAACGATGAAACCATCAAAAGACCTTTCTCTAACGAGAGAAACGGCGTAATCGTATATGTAGAAATCTTCCCACAAAGTAACGGGAGTTAAAATTTTATCTAACAAATGAACTCCTCACGCAAAAGCGTTTAACCGAAAAAATTCGCCCAAATAACTTGCTTTTGCGAAAAATTTTATGTATAATGAATTTTGCACCCTTAAGTGCTGTATATGTAAACTGCCAAAACGCAGGGATTTTTAAGTAAAAAAATCACAATGTTAATGTAATTATACATTAACATACGGTAAAAATCAAGCGTATATGTCAAATTTATTTTGGAGAAAGTTATGACCTGTTCCTTTTCAAAAGAACTTTCGGCTTCGGGCATTACTTCAGTCGAAAACACTTTTATCTTGGAATATTTGCCCGTTTCTGACGGAAACGCCGTAAAAGTTTATCTTTACGGGCTTTTTTTGTGCCAAAATAATAAATACGACGTTCCACTTGAAGAAATGGCAAAAACTCTAAATATTTCTGAAGATGAAGTTAAAAATGCTTTTTTATATTGGCAAGAATACGATCTCGTTTCAGTAACTGAAGAACCTTTTGCCGTAATTTATCAACCTATCGTTAAAGGTTACGGTAAAGCAAAACGTTATAAGCCTGAAAAATATACGGAATTTTGTGCAGTTTTACAACAAATGCTAAAAAGTCGTGCAATTTCCGTTAACGAGTATAGCGAATATTTTAATATTATGGAAATTTATGGCATAAAGCCTACCGCTATGCTTTTAATCGTTCGCCATTGTATTGAAAGAAAGGGCGACGATATCGGTTATAAATACATATCGAAAGTTGCAAAAGATTTTGGTGCTAGAGGGTTGACGACAGTTGAAAAAGTCGAGGCTGAAATTTCAAGATACGTTTCACGCTCGGCGGAAATTGAAAAAATCTTAAAAGCGCTCGGTTCAACTAAACAACCTGACATTGATAATCTTAAGTTTCTCAATAAATGGACTAATGAACTCGGCTTTAACTTTGAAAGCATACTCCACTCCGCTACCGTCCTAAAAAAAGGTAGTTTTGAAAAGTTAGACGCTTTTTTGATGGAACTTTACTCTCTTAAATGCTTTACCGTTGAAGAAATCAACGCTCACACCGGCAAGAAAAGAGAATTGTATGAAACTTCCGTTAAAATCGCAAAAGAACTTTCTCTTTACTTTGAAGTTATCGACACCGTTGTTGACAATTATACTTCCCGTTGGTTTAACGACGGCTACACGCAAGACACACTTTTGTTCGTAGCAAACTACTGCTTTAAGCAAGGCAAAAACACCCTTGAAAATATGAACAAACTCATTGAATTCTTGCGAGGAAACGGTCTCATTTCCTTTGATGCTGTTAGCGGATACTTCTTGTCGCGTGAAAAGGACGACGAATTTATCCATACTTTACTTGAAATTTTAGGCATTAAGCGTGAAGTTACCGCTTGGGATAGAAACAATCTTAAAAATTGGCGTGATTGGAATTTTTCCGATGAAATGATTACCGAGGCTTTCAAAAGGTCAGTCGGCAAAAGTTCCCCTATCCCTTATGTCAACGCAATATTGGGTAGTTGGAAAAACAAGAATATCTTCACCATTGAAGATATCGATAAAGCCGACCAACCGATACAACAACTTAACAAATCCGTTGGCGTTACCGTTGAAAGAGTTTCGGCTAAATACGAACAATATCGTTACGAGGCAAGCAAAATTGCCGACGAAAATCTCACTCGCGCAAATAGCATAAAAGGCTTTACTAAACTTTACGACGAATACAATTCACTCGACTTTGAAATTGCCATGTCTGCATTTGGTGGTTCGCCTGAAAAAGTTGCAGAACTTGAAGAAAAAAGCGCTGATATAAAAATCAAACTCGTCAATTTACTTAAACCGTTAGGACTTTCTCTTGAAGATTTAAAACCTAAATTTAGATGTGAAAAATGTAAAGATACAGGTTTTGACGGTATTTCTAAATGTTCGTGCTACGACAAAGTTATTGAAGATTGCCAAAAAGACTTAAATTAAAAAGCGACTTTTTTAGTCGCTTTTTTATGTTTTTGGTTAATTTTCACAACACCGTTATAAATACCCGTGGTCAAGTTTCACAACACCGTTGCCATACAAAACACTACCAAATAATTTTTCACAAAGAAAAAGCCCCTATCTTTAGGGGCTTTATTTTTTAATTAGTCTTCAATTCTAATAAGACCTGCGACGCTTTCAAATTCTTTAATTTCAGAAAGTTTGTCGATAGTTTTATTAATTGAACTTTCCTTGCAAAGGTCTGTAAAGAGAACCATTTCAACCTTGCCGTCAACTTCAGTTTGATTAACCGATACGACACTTACAGCGTGTTTAGCAAACGTAGAAACGACTTTTGATAAAGCGCTTGCGTTGCTCAATACCATACGAATATAATATTTGCTTTGGAAATCGGTAACAAAACGAGTATTCTTTTCAGCGGTTTCAGTATTCTTGAAAGGCGCATAGTAATATTCGTTATCGTATCTAGCAGCAAACAATACGTCAGAAACGATTGCGCTCCCTGTAGGCGCTGCACCTGCCCCTCTACCGTAAAGCATAACGTCATCAACACTATCACCGTGCAATAAAACTGCGTTAAACGAATCGTTTACACTTGCTAACATATCGGTGTTCTTGATAAGCGTTGGGTGAACCCTTGCTTCGATACCATTTTTACCGTCTTTAGCGATTGCTAAAAGTTTAATAACGTAGCCGTTCGCTTTAGCAAAATCAATGTCGGCTTTAGCAATTTTTGTGATACCTTCCCTATATACGTTATCTATTGAAACTTTTTTATTAAAAGCAATGCTAGATAAAATGGAAATTTTATACATTGAGTCAAACCCTTCAACGTCAGCCGTTGGGTTTGCTTCAGCATAGCCGAGTTTTTGCGCTTCTTTTAACACTTCTTGATATTCTACGCCGTCAGAGAACATCTTTGTTAAAATATAGTTTGTAGTACCGTTTACGATACCTTTGATTGAAGTGAGTTTATTTGCTTGCATACCGTCAACCAAAGTTCTAATAATAGGCACACCACCAACACAACTTGCTTCAAAGAAAAGACCAACCTTGTTCACTCTAGCGCAAGATTCAAGTTCGTGCCAATATTTAGCGACGAGTTCTTTATTTGAAGTTACTACGCTTTTACCACTCATAAGTGCTTGTAATACGAAGTTTCTAGCAACCTTAACGCCACCGATAACTTCAACAACGATATCAACGTTAGGATTTGTTACTACTTCAGCAATACCGCTTGCAATAGCGCTTTCTGGCACGCCGAGTGAGAGTGCTCTTTCTTTATTGAGTTCAAGCACGCTTTCAACGGTTACGTCAATACCGAGTGTCTTTTTGAAGTATTCTCTTTTTTCAGTAAGAATTTGATAGGTGCCACCGCCTACTACGCCGAGACCTAAAATTGCTACGCCTACTTTTTTCATTTTCTTCTCCCCAAGGCAACAAAGCCTTTGTTTTAATGCTATTTAAGCATTTTTTCTTTCGTTAATCTTTTTTTGTATTGAGTTCGTAGATATACCTTAAACCATCAAGAGTAAGTTTTCTGTCGAACACACTAATAACCGAAACTTCTTTAGCGATAACTTCTCCCATACCACCCGTTGCGATTACTTTCAAATCGTCAACGTCGAGTTCGGTTTTTATTTTGTTTACGATATTTTCAACAAGCCCAGCAAACCCGAAGATTATACCTGCTTGCATATTCGTTTCAGTATCTTTTGCAATAACGGACTTTGGCGCTTTAAGTTCGATCATAGGAAGTTGAGCCGTGCCGTTAACTAAACTTTCAAGCGCAGTTTTAATACCCGGTGCAATTACGCCACCAACGAGCGTGTCGCCGTCCAAAACGTTAAAAGTGGTTGCCGTGCCGAAGTCTATTACTACGAGTGGTGACTTTTTATCACCGTACTTTTTACATGCGCCGACACTATTTACAATTCTATCTGCGCCAACTTCTTTAGGATGGTCAACCCTAATATTAAGCCCAGTTTTTAAGCCCTTGCCTACCATAAATGGAGTTATTTTGAAAAAATACTCGCACATATGACACATAGTGTAGTTAAGCGACGGTATTACCGACGAAATAATAATGCCATCGATATCCGTAGTTTCAGCCCCCAAACTTTTCAAAAGACTAGTTAAAACCGAACCGTATTCGTCGGCCGTCCTAGTAAGCGAAGACGAAACCCTAAAACTTGCCTTTAGTGTTTTACCGTCAAAAATACCATATTTAATATTCGTATTACCAATATCTATCGCAAGTAACATAAATTTACCTTAATGTCTGTCGTTTTTAATTTTTTTGAAAACTTTTACGTAAACGGGAACTAAAATAATAGCGCCGACAATCTCTGCAACGAAATTAATTGACATAACTACTGCAAGAACGGCTTCAATGCCCGTTGCCTTAAATAAAAACATCATAAAGATAGTGCAAACAGTATTAGTTAATATACCAAAAGCACCAGCCACACTTAAAGGCAAAGTTTCCCTACAAAATACATTTTTACTGTTTTTGAATATCAAACTTACAAGCAAGAATACTAAATACGCTACAACGCCTATTAAAATTCTCGGTAATATTGATATAAGTGGGTTGATAAAAACAGGATTTGATATCATCACTGCTAAAAAGAACGAACAAAAGCCGAAAATCGTTCCGCCAACCCAAATTTCTTTTTTTCCGTTACAAAGTGAAATTGCTATCGCCAACGGCAATGTTAAAATTGCAGGTGTAAAAGCGCCTAAAAATGCAGTAAACACGTACGTTTCAACCAAAAGGAACACAAACATGAGTGCTGACAGCATACCGAAAATTGCGATATTTTTCGTCGTAAAAAATTTGTTTTCTGATTTATCCATAAAAAACTCCAATCAAATTTCATAAGAATATCTGTTGAATATCCAAATCAGTATGAAATTGTAAAAAAGTCAAACCCCGAAGGTGTCTGCTGAACTTATTTTAACATTTTTAAAAAATAAAAGCAAATAAATAAAGCCGTTAAATTTACATTTAAAGCCTTTTTTTGTAACAAAAAATTCACCGTTTGCTTAATATAAAGTAACAGCCCCAATGGGGCAAAAGAAATACGGAGGTACATATATGAACTTTTTCGGAAACGACAACAACTGCTGTCTATGGATACTTATTATACTTTTGATTTTATGCGTATGCAAAAACGGTGGCGTATGCGGTATCTTAAATAGTTGTTACGCTTTACCGATTGCTCTTGCTTTAATTTGCTGTTTCTGTAAAGGCGGTAACGGGTTCGGTGGTTTCGGCGGTTGCGGTTGCGGTTGCAAATAGTTAGAAATAAAAAGGCACACCTTTAGGGGTGTGCTTTTATATTTTGGTTAACTTTCACGATACCGTTAGCCTTTATTACAGTACAAGTAGCAACATTAAAAGCGTTACGATAAGCGACGGAATAGCAATTATTAAGCCCTTTTTAGTAAACTCTAAAAAGGAAATTTTTTGACCGTAAACTTTTAACAAATTGCACCACATAATGCCTGCAAGCGCTCCTAGTGGCGTTAGCAATGCGCCTAGGTTTGATCCTACTATTGACGCGTAAGTCGCAGGCACTGAAGAAACTAGTGAAGAATACAAAACACTCATCGGAATATTGTTTATTATATTTGACGCTAAAAACGAAGTTACACCGTAAGAAAATATAGGTGCGCCCTTGGTTAAAAACTCTTTAAACACGTTAGCAAGTCCGCTTTCAGAAACACCTAACACTACTACGAACATTGAAAGAACAAAAGGTATCAATTCATATGGCGCGCGCCTAATTGTGTTTTTAACGACGAATAAACTGTGTTTTTTAGTCTTCAAATACACCGTTGACACTAAAAGCAAAGTCGTTGCAAAGAAAACGCATATACCCCACATCTCAACGCCGATATAAGAAGAAATCGCAAGCAACACTATGCAGAGCGAAAGCGCTATTACACCGGTTATAAGCAAAAACTTATCACAAATTTCCGTCTTTGAAATTTGATCTTTTGAAGAAATTTCTTCATTAAGGGATTTTTTAAAGAGCAAGTACAAGAGCGCAAACGATAACAATCCCGTTGCTAAAGTTGGCAAAACCATCACTTTTAAATACTCGAAAAAAGTTGTCCCAAAAGAAGTCGCCAAATAAATATTAGTAGGATTACCAATAACTAGCGCCATACTCCAAGTATTACCACCGACGAATTCTGCAAACAAATAGGGCGTAGGATTTATTTTTGCGTTTTTACAAAAGAAACAAATAAAGGGCGTAAAAGTTAAAATTATAATATCATTTGAAGTAAACACCGTCAAAATTGAAACGACAGCGTAAAGATATATAAACAACTTTTTTTGACTGCTACCTGCTTTAAGAATGAGTTTTTCAGCCAAATATGCAAAAAAACCAAGCTCGTCTAAAAACACCGACAAAATTGTCATTGAAACAAACAACGCAAGTATTTTTAGTGGGTTAACTGCACTATTCATAGTCAAGTTTGACCATACCGTTGACGGTGAAACCACGCCACACGCCAGCATTGCAAATGCGCCTAAAAACGCCACCACCCAATAGGAAGAAAAATGAAACCTCCCCACCTTCAGCACGGGAAACGCTAATACCGACGCTATAATTAGTAGACAAGTTATTATTAAAATTATAAGCGCAAGTACCATAACGCCCCCGATAAAGCAAATAAATAGGCGCTAGATAGCGCCTATTTTTAGTAAAATTATCTGTTTAAGATTAACTTTGTAAGTTCAACAGGTTCAACGATTTTATCGCCTTGATATACACGCATATTGCCTGATGCAATTTCGTCAATAAGAACGACTTCTCCGTCCTTGGTGTAACCGAATTCAAACTTAATGTCCCATAAATCAAGACCAATAGTTTTTAAGTCGTCAGCAACGATTTTGGTAATTTTAAGGGTTTGGTCCTTCATCGTAGCAAACATTTCAGGCGTCATAACGCCGAGCGCTGCTAAACCTTCACCAGTAACGAGTGGATCGCCCTTTTCGTCATTTTTGAAAGTACATTCAACGTAGCCACCCTTAAGTGGAGTGCCGTTTTTAATATATTCGCCGTATCTTCTTACGAAACTACCCGTAGCAACCAAACGGCAGATAACTTCAAGTCCGTTACCACCTTGCGCTTTACCGAAGTTTTCAGCAGGAAGAACTTCCATAGTAGCGTTGTCGATATCAGCGCTGATATAGTGAGTTTTAATACCCGCTTCTTTAAGCATATCGAAATAATAAACGGAAGTTTGTAAGTTTGCCTTACCGATACCATCGATAGTTAAACCAACCGAGTTTTCACCTGGGTCGAAAACGCCGTCTTTACCGGTGCAATCGTCTTTGAATTTTAATAAAACGTTGCCGTTTTCGAGTTTATAAACGTCTTTTGTTTTGCCAGAGTAAATCTTGTTCATAAAAAGTCTCCTTTCGTAATCAAATTACTTAAATATTTTATCACAAATAAATAACCTTGTAAAATATTTATAACAAGTTTTTAAAATTTTTTTTCAACTTCTTTACCAATAAATTTAACACAATAAAAAAACGGCGGAAAACTCGCCGTTTAATTATTTACTTATCGTTAAGCGTTTGCATCAACGAATTCGGTTGGTAAAGTATAAGAGATACTATAATCAACTACTAATTTATTAGTAACTGTAATACCGTTTTCTTCACCAGGATTAGCACTTTCTGCGAATTGAGTAATAGTAATACTTACTAAACGACCTTCAAAAATTTCAACTTCACAATTTTTAAACACGACAGGGCCCAAATCAACGTCTTCAATTTGTTTGTAAGTTTTGGTCGTGCTGTCAAACGCAAATTTTTCATATTGTAAAAATGCCGAATATGAAATCATAGAAAGTTGAGTTTGGTATTCAGTATCAGTAATAACTTCCCTATACCAATTACCTGCTGTGGTATTGTCCTTGTAGTAGTGGAAATATTCGCCGTTTTCGTAATCGTAATATTCTTCGCTACCGATATTGCCTTCAGCGTCAGAACTCGTGACGTAAATGATATTACCATCCTTACCCGTTACTGCATTATTATCGATTTCAACACCGTTCACACTAGCATATTCAGAAGAGAAATGGAAACGCTCTTCATATTCACAGTCGATTACGGCTTCCCATCTATAAGCGTCTTCAACCATATAAATTTGGTCTGCAGGATCGTAAACGTTAGTAGGTAATTCAAGTTGGGTTGAACCATAAGTAACCGTCACTTCCATATCCGCAACGTTATCTTCAGTTACAGTGTTTGCAGGATCGTCAAACCAATAAGTATTAGTAGCATCTAAATTATAAGTAATTTTTTGAAGTTTACCATCAGCACTAATCTTAATTTGAATGTCACTGTAAGTCGCATCAATAGCAAAGTTGTAATTAGAACTACCATAAGAATAACTATATTCATAATTATCACGAACGAATACGCCGTTGGTTGCGTCGTAAGTGTAATCAAATACACTTAAAGCACTTCCCATAAAGCCGATTTCGTCTTCTAAAAGGTAAGCGTGGAATTTTGAAATATCAGGACCACCATAATTGCTCTTTTGATAATTAGAACCATCGTAGAAATAAGTATACCAAGATTCATCTACGTATTCAAAATATTGAGGTTGGTTATCTTCAACTTCTACAGCGTTCTCAAATTCAGTATCCCAATGAGCGATAATATTATCGTCACGTTCATAGGTGTAAAGTTCATAATTGCCTTCGCTATAAATCACCTTATGTTCAATGGTATAGTTTTCACCAAAGCAACTTAAAGCATTTTCAAATTCTTCAGCAGTAACACCACTAGTACCTATTTCGGCCGTCATATCAAACACGTTAGTAGGTAAAGTTACGGTTGCATTGCCGTAAGAAAGGGTGATTTCACGTTCCATTGAATACCCGTCGCCTTCTATTACATAATAAACGCTAACGAGTTTAGCATCAGCAAAAGTTGCTTCTACAGTTGAAATGGTTGCGCCATAAACTACCATTGGAGTTGTAAGCGCATACTTGCCTGACGTTGCATTATAAGTGTATAACGACATATCTTTGAATTGATCTGGAATTATTTCACTCATATATTGTGCTTCCATCATTTCAATAGTTTCAGGAGATGATTTTATTACGTAACAAATAAGTTCGTCGTTATCGTCGTATTTAGGTTCGTATTCCTTGCCTGCACCAGCGGTCAAATCATAATAATAAACTTCGTGCCACAACAATGAGCCGTCTTCGTATTCAAATTCGTCAATCTTGAAAAGATTACCTGAACGGGCTAACGATGCCGATTCAGTATCCGTTTGACCGTAATTAGTTTCAGTTTCAACGGTAATTACGTAGTTAGTACCAAAGTTAAACGACGCAGTCCATTGTTCCGAAGTTACTTGGCTATTTGCAGGAGTCGTGCCTGGGTTCGTACCTGGATTACTTGGCGTGTAGTTTGGATCAGTTTCGCCACAACTACAAGAACCGTCTACGTATTCGTGTACGTGCTCAGGCGTGTCATCATCGTCTTTATTTTTCTTACAAGCAGTAAGAGTAGATAATGAACCAACGAGTAAGCAAAGCGTTAAAAACAATGCTAAAAACTTTTTCATATTTAATCTCCTTTTAAGATTTATTAAGAATATTGTACCCCCCCCCCCGACACTTTTGTCAAGTGAAAGTATAAATTTTATTAAATAATTTTTTATAAAAATCAAAAAGGCTTTTTCACTTGACTAAATCACTTGAACTTTGCTACGATATAGTATATATCGACGGGCGCAGGTATACTTTAACAAGCCCTTTATAATATTACGGTGGATATGAAAAAATTACAAAGATATTTTACCCTATCTGACATAATTTTGTGGACGCTATCAGTTGCGATGATAACTGCAGGATTTTTACTTTTTGACAGCGGTAAACCATTGACTTTAATAACTTCACTAATCGGAGTAACAGCGCTTATCTTTTTGGCTAAAGGTTCTTGGATAGGTCAAATTTTACTTATAATCTTTGCCGTCCTTTACGGCATAATATCTTTTGAATGCGCATATTATGGTGAAATGCTAACCTACCTTGGAATGAGCGCCCCAATGGCAGTAGTGGTGCTTATTGCTTGGATAAAAAACCCTTACGGAAACAAAAAAACGGAAGTAAAAGTCAATAGCGTAGGCAAAAAACCTACTTAACGGCATTGATTTTAAGTCTTATCGTTACGGTGATTTTCTACTTTATATTAAAATGGTTAGGGACGGCAAATCTACTAGTTAGCACAATTTCGGTTACGACTAGTTTTTTCGCAGCGTACCTTACTTATAATAGAACGCCTTTTTACGCGCTCGCCTACTCGCTTAACGATATCGTTTTAGTTATCTTGTGGACAATGGCAACGGCAAAAAATACGGCTTACCTTTCTGTAGTAATATGTTTTATAACCTTTTTAGCCAACGATATATACGGTTTTATTTGTTGGCAAAAAATGCAAACCCGACAAAAATATCAAATGGATTATTAATATGGAAAATATTATTGAAATTTCAAACCTTAATAAAAGTTACGGCGAAGTCAAAGCCGTGCAAGACTTAAGTTTTCGCGTAAAAAAAGGTGAACTTTTTGCATTTTTGGGCGTAAACGGAGCAGGAAAATCAACTACGATAAACATTATTTGTGGTGGACTTAAAAAAGACAGTGGCAAAATAATTATCGCAGGCGAAGATATTGACGACAACCCTATAAGTGTTAAAAACAATTTGGGCGTAGTTTTTCAAGATTCGGTATTAGACGGACCACTCACCGTTTACGACAATTTAAAAACGCGCGCGTCGCTTTACGGTATAGTTGGGCAAGCCTTTGAAAAACGACTTTTTGAACTTGCTGAAATTCTTTCATTTACCGACCTTATAAATCGCCCCGTAGGTAAACTTTCGGGCGGACAAAGACGCAAAATCGACATTGCAAGAGCGCTTTTACACCACCCAAAAATTCTTGTCTTGGACGAACCGACGACAGGTCTTGACCCACAAACGAGAAAGCACCTTTGGAGTGTAATTTCTTACCTACGCGTTGCCGAAAATTTGACTGTCTTTTTAACGACACATTATATGGAAGAGGCCGTTGACTCCGACTACGTGGTAATTATAGACAGTGGTAAAATATCAGCAAACGGCTCTCCTTTAGAACTTAAAAACACCTACACGGGCGACTGTATAATTTTATACGGAACTAACGAAAATAAAGTTTTAGACCTAGGCGTTAAATACAAAGTATTTAAAGACTGCATAAAAATATTTGTTAAAGATACCGCGTCCGCTACCAATCTTATACTTGCCCACCCTGAACTTTTTGTCGATTACGAAATTATCAAAGGCAATATGGACGACGTTTTCTTAAACGTTACCGGTAAAAAGATTGAAGGAGGTGCAAAATGAGTACTGTTTTAACTTTAATCAAACGAAATATTAAGTTGTTTTTTAAAGACAAAGGTATGTTTTTTACTTCACTCGTAACGCCTGCCATACTTTTGGTCTTATACGCAACTTTTTTAGCCAACGTTTATAGAGATTCTTTCACTTCAGGCTTACCTACTGGGCTTGCGCTTTCCGATAAAGTTATCGACGGACTAGTTGGTAGCCAGTTAGTTTCGTCAATCCTCGCAGTATCTTGCATAACGGTTGCTTTTTGTTCAAACTTTTTAATGGTTCAAGACAAGGCTAACGGCGTTATTAAAGATTTTTTAATTTCCCCCGTAAAACCTAGTCATTTATCGCTCGGTTACTATATCGCAACGATGATTTCTACCCTACTTATTTGCCTTACGGCAACTACAGTTTGTTTATTGTATTTGATTTTCGTTGGGTGGTATTTGACTTTTAGCGACGTCCTTTTAATTATTTTAGATGTCTTTATTTTAGTAAGTTTTGGCACGGCGCTATCGTCGGTAATCAATCACTTTTTATCGACGCAAGGTCAAATTTCTGCGGTTTCGGCAATAATTTCAGCAGGATACGGCTTTATTTGTGGCGCGTATATGCCTATATCGTCGTTTGGTAACGGTTTACAAAAGGCAGTTGCCTTTTTACCAGGAACTTACGGGACTTCTCTACTACGCAACCACACCATGAACGGTGCTCTTAAGGAAATGACTTCGCAAGGCGTCCCTAGCGCAGTAATAGACGGTTTAAAAGACCTTCTGGATTGCAATATTTACTTTTTTGAAACGAAAGTTTCTATAAGTGCCGAATATTTAATTTTATGCCTTTCAACGCTAGTTTTAATTGCAATTTACATACTTTTAACGGCAAAAAAGAAGAAAAACAAATGATTTCTAGCATAAAAAAAGACCTTATCAAAGGTCTTTTTTTATGTTATATTTCAGTTAACAAGTAAGCGTTATATCCCACGATATCTTCCGCGAAGAAAGTCGTTTTGTCGCCGTCCACCGTCGCCGGTATATTTTTGTCGTCGGTTATGGAATAAACTTTAAACTTTCCTTTAACAGTTATTTTAGCGCGCTTAATATAAGAGTGTTCTTCAATGATGCCACGACCATTTCTAATCGTTGGAAAAGTCGCTTTAAGATGGAAAACGGTGTGCTTGTCGGTTTTTGTAATACTAGTAATTGCTGTCGAAGGCAAATCTTCGCACTCGAAAAGTTTTTCAGGCAAAAGTTTATCAATAACTTGCTTGATTAAAAGTTTATTTTCAAGCAAAAAGTTAGACGCGTACGCCAAAAAAGCGTCGTAACAAACGAAAGCGCAACTACCCTTTACAACGCAAGCAGAATAGTCGGTAACTTCGCCTTGAGGACGGTAAAAGTAGGAGTGTCTGCCGTCGTAAATAAAGTTGAATTTACCTGCGACGTATCTAGAAAGTTCTTCGCCACCGTCGTTTTTAATTAAACGGGCTTGTTCGTAAGTTGACCAAGGAATATCACTACCACCAAAAGTAAAATATGCGTTATCGGAAGTATCTTCCCCAACCAAAATTATGCCGTCCGACAAGTTTTGACTAACGGCAATATCAATCGCCGTCCCAACAAAAATCACCTTACCACCTTTATCGACGAATTTTTTAAGTCTATCGCTAAATTTTTCGGTAACACCGATTTTTTTAGGAATAATCAAAAGTTTTTTGTCCGTAAAATCGCCGTTTGGAGTAAAAATATCAAAAGGAACTTTTAGTTCACAAAGCATACGGGCAACCCCTTTTAAGTAGTCGGGTGCGCCGCTGTCGTCCTCGTCAGCCATAACGCCAACTTTAGCGATATATTGTGAATTTACGGTGTAAGGTTCATATTTAATTTTTTCTTCAAACACCGTTTGAATACGATTAGAAACTTCCTTAAAAAAGCCGTATTTTGGATGTAGATGGTCAGCAATCGTGAAATCAAAGCCCGACAAAAGCGCGTCGTATAAATCGTTTTGCATAGACGCAACAGTCTTTACCCCACCAAAATCGCCCCAACAATCTTGAAATCTACCAGTCATATATACTTTTTGTCAAATCTTGGACGACCAAAAGAAGACGACGGATAAAAATAATCAGCGCCCCAAAGTTTGCTAGACGGTAAACATTCCACTTCAGCGTGAGTATGCACTCCAGGAACGGCAATATTGCTATTTATATATAAATAAATATCGTCGCCTACGAATTCTTTAATTTCCTTATAAAG
The DNA here is from genome assembly GCA_045655805.1 of Christensenellaceae bacterium. Classification (GTDB taxonomy): domain Bacteria; phylum Bacillota; class Clostridia; order Christensenellales; family Borkfalkiaceae; genus UBA11475. The sequence goes on along the minus strand of JAZOPZ010000013.1, from coordinate 176,245 downwards.
ATCCATAATAAGCGCTTGTTGATAATCGAGCACGGCGCTTGGCGAAGATATATCAACGCCCTTTTCTTCCATCTTTTTGATGCAGTTAGGACAGTAGCATACCTTTTGTTGAACGCAGTCGATAAAAATACCGTCTACACCGTAAGAAAGTATCTCTTTAAGTTCGGCAAAAAAGTGTTGTTTATAGCCGGTATTCCAACACATAGTTCTAAAAAAATTATCTTTCCAATCGTCAACTATCACCTCGCCTTTTTCGTTCTGACGGCAAAACTCTGGCTTGCGATAAGCGAGTTCGTGATTAAGCCCACCGTTAATGTATACGGCAACACCGATATTACGCTTGTGACAAGCGTCTAAAACTTCACGCAAAATATCGCGCTTTAACCCTTCGTACTTAAAGCCGACGGAAGTATCGTAATAACTAAAACCAATATTGCACCTTGCTGGAAAATTTATAAATTGCGCGTGGCTTTTTTGCAAAGTATCGGCGAATTCTTCAGCATCAAAATTAGAAAGTAATCCGTCAATCCCAGGCATTGTGTGAAAGTCAAAGTGAACGCCTCTTGTGTAAGGTTTCATAACTGCTCCTAAATCGTTAATTTTTTACGCTTCAATTATAACTTGACTATTTTACCTTGTCAATATCACCCAAAAATTTTTACTGTGTATTTTAATTTTTTAACTGTCTTTTTTAGCAAAAAAAGAACGGCTTTAAGCCGTCCTTAAAATTTTATCTACTCCAACGAAGTGGCGAACTAAACGAACTTGGCGAATACCTATCGCATCTCCAACCAGGTTTAACTTCCATAAGTGGACCGTCTTGATTAACCTTTCTCCAAATGCAGACACCCTTGTAAGAGCCGTCCGACCTATACCACATACAATTGTAACACATAGGCGTGCGTTCGTTCCTTTCGTACGAATCCCTAATCTCGCGCTCGCGTCTTTCATTACTTTCTTTTACTGATTTAAAAGCCATAATATCCCCCTAATCTTAATAGAAAGCAGTGCCCATTTTAATTCTAAATACTGCAAGTATAATTAAAGCAATAGCGCCTAAAATCATATAGAAAACCGCTAAACCTATCGCGCCAGCGCTAATAACAACTAGTAAGAACCAGTTTAAAAAAGACATAACGCTCGCTACTATAAATAAACCTGCCTTCCCTACAAAACCTAAAGTTTCATAACCAAAGGCTATGTAAGTAATCGACGCAGACGCGCATACAATAGGAAAAATTGCAATTTGACCTGAAGTTGGAACTACGCTACCACCGATAATTTGAATATGATAAATAAACGCAGGTATAATTAAAACCAAAAGACCGATGCATCTAATAATCTTATACCCAAGTTCCCAATCGTACTCGTCGTTAGCCAAAAACAACGAACTACCAAGTGGAAGAATTAAAAGCATAAGCAATTTAGAAAACCCTTTCATACCACCGTCGACTTGCCAATTCATTATTAAAAACAAAATGGCCCAAGCGCCGAACGCAATTGCAAACCCTGCAAACATTTTAAAAATCTTTTTCATAAGTGCTCCTAACATAAATACTTGATAAAGTTATTATACACCCTATAAAAATTTTGTCAATAGCAAAACTTTAATTATCCATCTATCAAAAGGTATTAATAGACGGCGTAAGCGTTGATTTCACCAGTTCAAACGGCGTTACAACGGTTAATTATCAAAGCACGAACGCATCACCCGTTCACACTATAGAAGTAACTGGTAAAAAAGTTCTAGTAAATTATCAATTCAAAACTAGTGAACTTTCAAAATACAAAATCGTTTACTCCACAGAACATAGTGACTACGCAACTTATGGGGCGACTTTAAAGAACGCTATTTCTTCAAAATACGGCGTAAACCTTACAGTATCTAGCGACACGTCAACTGCCGTAACCGATTACGAAATTCTTCTCGGCAACACTAACCGCTTTGCTGACAAAACTGGTAAATTGATGCAATATTCTGTAACCGTTGAAGACGGTAAGTTTAGAATTAACGTAGGTGGCGTGTTCTCGGCTGACCAAGCAATTACTTACCTTGTAAATAACGTGTTTAACGGTACTGCTCGCACGCTTTCGCCAAACACTTATTATAGCACTAACCTTATTACAACTAAACAAGCAATTACTTCGGGCGCAAATCTCCGTATAATGACCACCAACATTTTGGCTGACCAATTCAATACGGACGCTAACTACAAAAATGCGGCTTACCGTGCGGAAATTTACGCAGGTATACTTATTGCCTACACCCCTGACGTAGTCGGTGTACAAGAAAGTGACGCATCTTGGAGTCCTTTACTCGATAAATATATTGCTCAAATCAATGAAGAATACGGTTACAACTATGCTAGACTCTATTCTTCTTATGAAAGCATGGTTAACTTCACCTCGCTCATCTATCGCGCAGATAAGTTAAGCGTTGGCGATTCAGGTGTACAAGTATTTAATTGGTGGTATACTCACTCTACCCCAACTTATCATATGCGTAACATCACTTGGGCACAGTTCACTTTGAAGAGTAATACTTCTAAAAAGTTCATCTTTGCTAACACCCACTGGTCTTATAGAACTGAACACCAAGATAAATACGGCGCTAATACTTTGCGTATACAAAATAAAGATGAAACGGAAACTTTCCTTTCAACGATGAAGTCAAAGTATTCAACAATGCCAATATTCCTCGTAGGCGACTTTAACACTTCGGTTGGCTACTTTATAGCGAATGATTCTAACAAAACGGATGATTATTCCCAATGGTTGATTTCAAAATGCAACTTAATTAGTACTCAAGCAAGTTCTAACGGTACTTTAATTACAGCAATACCAGGTTCAAATTACTTTGACCACATCTTTGGTACAGGCACTTATACAGTTAAGCGTTACGATCACTTTACAACACCTAACTACAAAAATAAATTATCAGACCATCCGTTCGCTTACACGGATTTGGCAATTTAACAAAAGAAAAAAGCACCTTTTAATAGGTGCTTTTTAATTTGCTTAAAATATAAAAACCCGTGGCATAACCACGGGTTTTAGTTAACTAATTTTCATAAACAAGTTCGTCTGAATTAACAACTTCATCAAAAAGAGTTTTTACTTCATCAGAAGGTTCAGCCGTTTTTAATGTAACAGCAACGGCAACTGCAAACGCTACGATAAAGCCAGGGATTATTGCGTAAAGGTTCGTAAGCGTTGCAAGTGGAGTGTAAAGCCAAGCCACCGCAACCACAAAACCTGAAATAATACCAGCCGTACAACCTGCATAGTTAAAGCGTTTCCAATAAAGCGCTAAAATAATTACAGGTCCGAACGCTGCGCCGAAAATTGCCCACGCGTTACTTACGAGCGACATAATGGTTGCACCGAAGTTTGTCGTACCTAAAAGCGCTATAATGAACGCTACAGCAGAGATAATGATAACGACAATTCTACTTACCCAGTTCATTTGCTTATCGGTTGCATTAGGGTTAATTTTACCCTTGTAAATATCCGATGCAAACGCGCTTGATGCGAGCAATAATTGTGAGTCCGCCGTACTCATTGACGCAGCAACTACTGCTGAAATTAAAATACCACCGATAAATGCAAGAGCGCCTTTTGAGAAAATTGATCTTGAAACAAGCACGAAGATATTTTCGCTATTGTTTTTACCACTAGCCCCCAAGAAGAAGTGAGATACTACCGCAAATACCGTTGCCATTACTAAAATTGCAAAAGTCCAACTTGAACCAATAATTTGCGATTTACGCATTTCTTTTTTATCTTTAATAGACATGTATCTAATAATGATGTGTGGCATACCAAAATAACCCAATCCCCAGCCTAAACCAGACAAGATATCAGAAACACTCTTCCACCAATCAGCGCCACCAGACAACGGATTAAAATAGTTTGACGAAACGCCTACCCACTCGATAAAACCTTCTGCCTTAACGCCTGCACCCATCATAATAAGCATTATAATAGGCAAAATCATAATTGCGCCTAGCATAAGCATACCTTGAACAAAGTCCGTCCAGCAAACAGCGTTAAACCCACCGAGCATAGTATAAACCACGATAACGATACCGGCAATAACCATACCCCAAACGGCACTTACTTTGCCACCTGAAAGCATATTAACAAGCCCGCCACACGCTACGAGTGAAGACGCCATATAAATACAATACGCTACCAAGAACACTATTGCGCAAACGATACGGAGCAACGAACTTTTACTTAAAAACCTATTAGTTAAAAATTGTGGCACAGTAATTGAATCGTTAGCCTTCATTGCATACACGCGAAGTCTAGGAGCAATAAAAAGCCAAGCCAAGATAGTACCGATAATAAGACCAACGGAAATCCAAACTTGACCCATACCAGATAAATAAATCGCGCCAGGTAACCCCATCAAACACCAAGCGCTCATATCTGAAGCGCCTGCCGATAACGCTGCTACCCAACCACTCATGTTTCTTCCACCCAAAAAGTAATCTTTTTCAGATTTATTTTTAGACTTAACGAAAAACCATATACCAATACCAAGCATTGCTACAAGGTATAGTAAAAATGCAATAATTTCAAATGCGTTCATAAAAAACACCCTCAAATTTAGAATATGCGTCTATTATACAATATTTTTTATAAAAAGACAAACAGTTTTTATTTAAATTTAGAGTTTTTGTTTGACAATGAGCATTTTATTTATTATTATATTTAGGTAACATGCGGATGTGGTGAAATTGGCAGACACGATAGACTTAGGATCTATTGCGAGAGCATGGGGGTTCGAGTCCCTTCATCCGCACCAATAAAAACAAAAAGCCATACTAGGGACTCGAACTTCGTTCGCCCACTAGCGTGGCAGCAACCCTTTTGTCCTGCGGACATTTCCCCTAATAGGGGAATCTCCCTTCATCCGCACCAAAAAAGTCGTATCATCTTGATACGACTTTTATATCTATTACGGAGTAATGGCATATCATCACGCTTTAGCGTGTATTAAAACTCTGTAATGATGATATACAATGCTCTGCATTGATGATATTCAGCCACTTTGTGTCTGATTATATACACTTTCTGCGAAAGTGATTAATATCTCAGGCTTTTTGTTTTTAGCCGTAAAATATAAATCGTTCAATTTATAGGGTATCGTTCAATTATTGTTTCCATAAAATAAAAGCCTTGATTTAAGTTGGATTTTTTGCTATAATAAACTCACCGATAAATGAGAATATGCTTGATATCACACTGATATCCAATTCTGTAAAAATATATTGACAAAAACAGCGAAATGTGATATAATTACAAAAACGAATAACAAAAAAGGAACCAGCTGACTGCAGAGGGCATTGGTTCCTTTATGCTTTTTAGAGGAACATCTTATGGTTAGAAAAAAGAAATTCACACTTTCAACCACGCAGATCATATTGCTCAGCTTCCTCGTGACCATTCTCATAGGAAGCGGACTTTTGGCATTGCCAATCAGCTCTGCAAGCGGAGAAGCCGTGCCGTATCTTGACGCACTTTTCACGGCAACAACTTCTACCTGCGTAACGGGGCTTGTTACGCTCCCTACGGTCTCTACTTGGAGCGTGTTTGGTCAGATAATAATATTAATTTTGATACAGATTGGTGGACTTGGTATCATCACCATTATGTCGGGGATGATGCTTCTTCTCAATAGAAAAATGGGCATCGGCGACCGATTACTTATTCAAGATGCCTTCAATCTTAATACGATGTCTGGGCTTGCGAAATTCGTCAAAAACGTACTGTTCGGAACGCTGATCATTGAAGGAGTCGGTGCTGTCCTGTATATGCTTGTGTTCGTTCCCGGCTTTGGTGCAAGGGGCATCTGGATATCGGTATTCAATTCGGTTTCCGCTTTCTGTAATGCCGGCATTGACATTATCGCGGAAAACAGCCTTTGCAATTACGCAACCAATCCCTTGATCAATATCGTCACCTCCGCTCTCATCATTCTCGGCGGTCTCGGATATATCGTGTGGTGGGACGTGCTTCGCGTATTAAAGAGCCGTTCACAAAAGAACCGCAAGATATTTAGGCATTTGACCTTGCACTCAAAGATTGCCATTACGGTTACGGCAGGGCTCATTCTTGTCGGTGCAATTCTCATATTTATTTTTGAATATGCTAACCCATTAACCATTGGAGAGATGTTACTTTTTGATAAAATTCAAGTGTCTTTCTTTCAATCTGTCACTACGAGAACGGCTGGTTTTGCTACAATTCCTCAAGAAAATTTGACAAATGCCTCTGCCGCCGTATCTACTATCTTGATGCTGATAGGCGGTTCACCCGTGGGAACGGCAGGTGGTATGAAAACCGTAACCATCGCCATTCTAGTTTGTTCTGCATTTGCTACAATCCGTAATAAGAACAGCGCAACATTATTCGGCCGTCGTGTTTCAGAGGAATCAATAAAAAAGGCGGTTTCGGTTGTTGTAATGTTCCTTACGATTTGCACTATATCCGCCATATTGTTGATGGCAACGAGTAATGCTTCTGCTATTGATGCGGTCTACGAAGCGGTCAGCGCAACGGCGACTGTCGGTCTTTCAAGAAATTTAACGGCAACGCTTAACACGGTTGGAAAACTAATTATCATCGTAACGATGTATTTTGGCAGAGTCGGTCCAATCTCACTTGCAGTGGCGTTTGGTAGCAAGAATGAAAGTCAGAACGTTATTTGCGAGCCAACGGAAGATATCAGTATAGGATAAGGAGAAGATTATGAAAACAAAGAAAACATACGCAGTCTTTGGACTTGGAAGATACGGCACAGCCGTGGCAAAAGAACTTGTAGAGAACGGTATGGAGGTCATCGCTATTGATTCCGAACAAAAAATCGTTAACGATGTGGCGGCATATTTGCCAGTGTGCAAGTGTGCAGACGTGACCGATGCGGAGGTTATCTCTCGCCTTGGTATAGGTAATATTGATACTGTTATCGTGTGTATGGCGAGCAATCTTGAAGCGAGTGTGATGGCAGTCACACTTTGCAAGGAGGCTGGCGTTAGGACTGTTATTGCAAAATGTGCAAATGAAATGCATCAAAAAATACTGCTTCGTGTGGGTGCGGATCAAGTAGTCTTTCCTGAGAACGAATCAGGTATACGCCTTGCTAAGAACTTACTTAGTTCTGGATTTATTGATATGATTTCTCTGTCAAAGGATGTGTCGTTGGTTGAGATCGACGTGAAGGATGAATGGTGCGGTAAGAATCTGATCGAGTTAAATCTAAGAAAAAAATACGGCTTCAATATCGTCGCTATCAAGAAGGGTGAAAAGGTCAACGTAAACATCAATCCCGAGCAAGTTCTTGATGCAGAAACTACGATGATCGTTATCGTAAATACGGCAAAATTGGGAAAATTGAAATAAAACCGTCAAATTCCAATTTGTCAAACTGAAATGGGTGCAAAGCCTTTCGCCTAAATGCACCCATCATTCTAAAATTTGCACCCACTATAAAATGGTATCAAAATTTTAGTTTACTCACAATAAAAACAAAAGCCATATTAGGGACTCGAACTTCGTTCGCCCACTAGCGTGGCAGCAACAACCATACAACTCGGTAAGTTCACACTTGCCGAGTTTTATCAAAATTAACAGTTCTGTATGCGATAACTTTTTTAGCGTGCAGATAATCAAAAGTGTATTTTACAAATGGAAAATCCAACACTAGCGCTAATATTCAGTTTTATAGCAATGGCTTTCGTAATGTGCGCATACTTTGTACACAAAAAGTCGTTTTACTTATTATTTGAATTATTATGCATCATATTTTTAATAATCTCATACTTTTTTACCGTACAATTCTTCGCTATGATAGGTCTATCAATAGGCTTATGCAGAACTGTAATCTTCTTTATTTATGAAGAAAAAGGCAAGGTTGCGCCGATTTATCTATCGTTTATAATTTCAATCGCAACCCTTATTTCCTACTTTGTAGTCAATTTAGGGATATTAAAAACAGCACAGCCACTAGATATTTTATGCCTTATTGCGCTAATTTGCTATGCGTTTATCTTTAGAATTCACAACTTAAAAATAGTGCGTTTTACTATGATAATACCGACGGTACTTTCAATACTTTTTAACGTTTTAACTAACGCAGCAATTTTCACTACACTAACCTACGTCTTTGAACTTTCTGCTAATTTAGTTTCAATCTTAAAGTACCATGTATTAGGCAAGATAAAAAAAGAACCAATAAAAAACGGACAGGAATAGCCCTGTCTTTTTTATGCAAAAAATTAAAAATAGCCGTAATAAACGGCTATTTTATTTATCCTTGTTAAAAATTTCCTTTCTTAACTTTATCAACTCGCTAACACTACCACTTGATACTTTTTTAACAATCCCTTCCTTTAACATTTCTTCCATCGTTTTAGTGTCGGGCAAATAGTTTGTAGTATCTTTCTCGTAAAGAGTAAAATTAAATTCATTTGCTAATTCATCAATCAAATCAATAGCAATTATCAAGCGTTTTTCCGTTGTAATTTTTATACCCACGGGAACGCTTTTATACTTTAAACTACTAGAATAATCTTCCAAATACGGATATTTTGAAACAAATTCTCTCGGCAATGCCAAGAAAAGAACGGGTGTTTTTCCACTAAAAGTAAATCTAGCGACCGTAGGTCTACCGAATCTAAAAGTATCAAAATCCCAACCGATATGAGAATATGTCTTTTCATACGAAAGCAACTTGTTTTTTATCGTATTATAAATGACCTTTACAGCGTCGTCACTTTGTATCAGTTTTGCAGTAAAACTCTTGTCATAAATAGCATCGGGTTCAATAATAGGCGTTAAATCTTCTTGTGGTTTTTCGCCGTCCAAGTCACTGGGCTCAACTGCACTCTTATTCTTTATCGATTTAATAATTAAAATCAAACCGATAATTATAACAATAGCCCCCAAAGTTATCGGCAATGCTATTAAGTAATTAACTAACAATAAATCGTTCATAATTTTATTGTACTCTAACCTCTAAAGTTTGTCAAGCATTTTTGATTTTTGGTGCTTTTTTATCACCAACGGTATTGTCAAATCATACCATAGGTATAATTTTGACCCAAATGGAAAAACTTTTATCGGAGGTATTTATATGAATTTTAATCCATTTGAAGAAAAACCAAAAAAACTAGAAAGCACACTGATGAGTTGGAAAGAAATCTTTGTTAAGCCATACGACAAAAACGAAGTAAGTCCCTATACAAAAGTCAGATGTATTTTGATGAACGGCACGGAATACGAGGCTGTGTGGTGCAAACATCACTTTAATAGACACTACCCCGACAACGACGCTCGCCGTGAAGTGGCATTACTTCGAAGATGTGAACAGCAACAACAAAAACTCATCTCATTATTAAAGCCTATCGACGAAAGCATTTTAGAAACCACTATCGGCTACGAACAATTAGCCGTAGATTTAACGGCTTTTTTAGCGCAACGCTCAACTGACAAAACGGTTAAAGAGGCTCTTGACTTTGCGTTACTTGAAGACTTCGACCATCTTTATCGCTACGCAAATTTATTAGAAAGCGATATGGGTATTCACGCCGAAAGATTAGTCGGCAGTTATACGGAAATAATTCCAGGCAGACCCAATATAGCACATCACCGTCACCCATACGACAGCGTAAAACCTTCAATAAATAATAAAGAGGCTGACTTAATAACAAAACTTGACGTCGGTATTATCACCGCAGCAGAACAACAAACAATGAACTATTATATGAATATCGGCGAATTTTACAAAACACAAGTTGGTAGAGAGTTGTACAAAGATATCGCTATGGTCGAAGAAGACCACGTCTCACACTACGGCTCTTTAATCGACACCAAGGCAACGATTTTTGAAAATCTGCTTATGCACGAATATACCGAGTGTTATTTGTATTATTCAATGTTAAACGACGAAAGCGACGCTCAAATTAAAGACATTTGGGAAATGTTTTTAGAGCAAGAAATCGCCCATCTACACCACGCCGTAAAACTTTTGAACAAGTACGAAAACAAAGACTGGCAACAAGTTATTCCTAACGGTAAATTTCCAGAACTAGTTAAACTTCGTGAAAATAAAGAATATATAAGAAAAGTTTTATCCGACACAGTTTTAAATACAGCCGACAGAGAGGGTTATAAAGAAGTAACGAAACTTCCTACCGAGGCAGACTTTTTTAAATATCAAAAAAAGGTAAACACCGTCCCTGAAGACGAACGAGGACACACCGTTATCGTAAATCACATTGAAGAATACGGCGAAGACTACCGCTATCAAGAAAAGGAACACCCCGTTAAATGCCTGCGCTCTCGCACAGAGGATAACTACAACGTCGGTAGAATTCCAAAAAAATGTACCTGTGAAAAATAATTCACACCAAAGAACTCGACTAATTAAGTCGATTCCATGCAAGCGCTTCGACAACTAAATAAATCTTTTCGAATTTATTAGATTTGCTGAAGTAATCATTATTGCTACACAGTTGGCGTTTGCTACTCTCGACTAAACTATATTAACTTAATTTTTATGGTAAATATAAAGCGCGCTACATTTCAATTTTAGTGGAGTATAGTGCGCTATACTTTTGTTATAGACTAAAAACCCCTAAAAAAGAGTCGTTTTGTAGTGCTTTTTATAGTGCACGTCCGATCTCACCTTTTGTTAGCAAACCAAAACGATACTAACAAACTAAAACAATACACTCTCTCTCTTACAAAATAAAAAAAGCATTAACTCTGTAGTGCTTTTTATGGTATTGGGGCACGACGTGGCGTGCAACGCAAAAACTGTAGACACCTACAGTTTTTAACCAAAGTGGTGAAAAATCTATGATTTTGAGCCGGACTCGGGCTTGAACCTGAAAGTCCGCTCCCCCCCCCTTTTTTTATGGTGCCGGGGCACGACGCGTTACAAACAGTTTGGGGAACTGTTTGTAGCCAAAGTGGTGAGAAATCTACGATTTTGAGCCGGACTCGGACTTGAACCTAAAAGTCCGCTCCCCTTTTGTTAAATAAAAAAAGCACTAACTTTGTAGTGCTTTTTTATGGTGCAGGGGCACGACGCGTAACAAACAGTTTAGGGAACTGTTTGTAGCCAAAGTGGTGAGAAATCTACGATTTTGAGCCGGACTCGGGCTTGAACCTAAAAGTCCGCTCCCCTTTTGTTAAATAAAAAAAGCACTAACTTTGTAGTGCTTTTTTTATGGTGCCGGGGATCGGACTTGAACCGATACGGATGTTACTCCGAGGGATTTTAAGTCCCTTGCGTCTGCCTATTTCGCCACCTCGGCAGTTTTTTTGGAGGCGCCACCCAGATTTGAACTGGGGGTACGGGTGTTGCAGACCCTTGCCTTACCACTTGGCTATGGCGCCAACCTAATTTTTTATAAAAAAAATGGAGCGGGAAACGAGATTCGAACTCGCGACATTCACCTTGGCAAGGTGACGCTCTACCACTGAGCCATTCCCGCATCATCAAAGCAAGTTAATAGTGGTGGGAGCTACAGGGCTCGAACCTGTGACCCTCTGCTTGTAAGGCAGATGCTCTCCCAGCTGAGCTAAGCTCCCGTTGCCTTCCTTGCTTTGCCGATATACTATAACAAATAATTGAAAATAAATCAAGCATTTTTTCACACTTTTTTAAATTTTTTTTATTTTTTTATTTTTTTGTTAAAATCCCAAGAATTTCCCTAAATTTTAAGCGCTATAAAACCTTAAATAACCTAAAAAAAACAAACTTTACTTGCAATTTGCTATTTAATGTATTATAATATATTCGTAATAAAATTATTTGTTTACGGAGTAACTATGTATTATATCGGTATTGACATTGGTGGTATGAGCGCAAAAGTAGGTCTCGTTACCGAAGACGGTACTGTTTTAGCAAAGAAAAAGGTCGTAACCGTAAAGGGCGACGCTCAAATTATGGTTGAAGGTATGGCTAACGCAATAAACGAACTTTTTTCTGAAAATTCTTTAACCATTAAAGATATTTACGGCATCGGCATAGGTTCACCAGGCCTTATTTCTAGTAAAAAAGGCGTAATTGATTGCGCATACAATCTCGGTTGGGTAAACGTACCACTCGTAGATATGCTCAAAAAATACTTTGATACTGAAATCAAATTAAGTAACGACGCAAACGTAGCCGCTTTAGGCGAGGCTATTTTTGGTGCAGGCAAACCGTACGACGATATCGTTATGATCACTTTAGGCACGGGCGTTGGTGGTGGCGTAATTATCAACAAGCAACTTTACGAAGGTGGTGAAAGTAAAGGTACCGAACTTGGGCACACTACCCTTATTTTTGGTGGTGAACCTTGTTCTTGTGGTAGATCAGGTTGCGTAGAGGCTTACGTTTCAGCAACTGCTTTAATTAGAGATACCAAACGCGCGATGGAAAAAGATAAATCAAGCAAAATGTGGTCGCTCGTTAACGGCAATATTGACGAAGTAAACGGTGCAACAGCGTTTATCGCCTATAAAGACGGTGATCAAACGGCAAAAACCGTTATTGACAACTACACCACTTACCTTTGCGAAACAATGATAAACTTTATGAACATTTTCCGTCCACAAGCAATCATCATCGGTGGTGGCATTTCGGGTGAAGGTAAATATTACACCGATATGTTAGCCGACTATTGTCGTGAACATTTATACGGTTTCCGTGGTGCACCAAAAGTAGATATACTTACGGCAACCAACGGTAACGACGCAGGCATAATCGGCGCAGCATCACTTATAAAAGCATAATTATAGGCTTCCTTCAGGAAGCCTTTCCGTTTAGAAATATATGTCATACACATACTCAAAACACAAAATCTTACAAATTTCAATTATAACTTTACTGATAGGTATAGTCGTAACCACAGCAAAAGTTTTGGGTGGAATTTTCGGGCATTCCGAGGCGATGTTAAGTGACGCTGTTCACTCTCTTTTCGACGTGTTAAGTACCCTACTCGTAATAATTTCGGTATTTTTGATACACGTTAGCACCTGTCAAAAAGAAAAACGCCACAACCAAATAGTACAAGGTGTATTTTCAATGATTTTAGCAATAATTCTTTTGTACACCTGCGTCCACATTTGCGTAAAGAATTTTACCTTAATCTTTTCGGGCGAATATCTCACGAAAGAAGACCCCGCTTGGTTTGAAATAGCCATAGCAATCGGTGCAATCGTGGCAAAAGAATTTGTCTTTCACTTTAATATTAAAGCATCAAAAACGCTCGATTACCCACCGTTAGGAGCAAACGCTTGGCACCAAAGATTAGACTCGTTAACTTCAATCGGAACGCTCGTTAGCATACTTTTGGTCAACCTTTGTGGCTTAAAAATTGCCGACCCAATAGTAGCGATAATGATAGCGCTGTTCTTACTGTTTATCATTTTTGAAGACGGCGTTACGGCAATTGAAAAGTTATTGGGCAAAAAATTTAGGCACCAAAAAAAGCATAGACACGCCCACTTAAAGCACTTGCACGCTGATAGCGACTTAAAAACGGATGAACCTATCAAAGAAAATGCCGAAGATTACGACGCATTTTTGCCAGACTAACGCAAAAAAGCGCTATGCGATAAGACATAAGTAAAAAAAATTAAAATATAAGAATATTTTATATTTAAAATTATTGCGTCAAAAAGCAAATTGATATATAATAATTTTGTTAAAAAAGCGCCAAACTATCGGCGCGTAAGGAGAAATTTATGGATTCTAACAAAAGACCTGACGATATGCAACGCATCACAACAAAAGAACTTGCAAACGCATTTATTGATGAACAAATCAAAGCCGTGCGTGAACAAGTTGGCGACAAAAAAGTACTTCTCGCACTTTCGGGTGGCGTGGATAGTTCGGTAGTAGCAGCACTTTTAATTAAGGCAATTGGCAAGCAACTCGTTTGCGTGCACGTTAACCACGGTTTAATGCGTAAAGGTGAAAGCGAACAAGTTATTGAAATCTTCCGTGAAGGTTTAGACGCTAACCTAATCTACGTAGACGCAACCGACCGTTTCCTTTCTCTTTTAGAAGGTGTTGACGACCCTGAAACCAAGCGTAAAATAATCGGTGGTGAATTCGTTAGAGTTTTTGAAGAAGAATCTAATAAATTAGAGGGTATTTCCTTCCTTGCTCAAGGCACTATCTACCCTGATATTATTGAAAGTAAAGGCGTAAAAGCCCACCACAACGTAGGTGGCTTGCCTGAAGATATGAAATTTATCGGACTTGTTGAACCTGTTAAACTTTTATATAAAGACGAAGTAAGGGTTGTCGGCAAGGCGCTTGGTTTACCTGCGAATATGGTTGACCGTCAACCGTTCCCAGGCCCAGGTTTAGGCGTTCGTTGTACTGGCGCAATCACTCGTGATCGTCTTGAGGCTTTAAGGGAATCTGACGCCATCTTGCGTGAAGAGTTTGCTCTCGCAGGTCTTACCGACAAAGTATGGCAATTCTTTACGGTAGTACCTGATTTCCGTTCAACCGGCGTAGTTGACGGCAAAAGAGTATGGGATTGGCCTGTAATTATTAGAGCGGTAAACACCGTAGACGCTATGAGCGCTACCGTGCCTGAAATTGATTGGGCAATTCTTAAAAAGATTACCGACAGAATTTTGAAAGAAGTAAAAGGCGTTTGCCGTGTACTTTACGACCTTTCACCAAAAGCACCTGCTACTATTGAGTGGGAATAATAACTAATAAAACACAAAATAAAAACACAAAAAAACTCGGACTTCTGCCCGAGTTTTTGTAAATAACGGAGTATTTTTTTGAAGACGCTAGAAGTACTTTCCCCTTGTGGGAATAGAGAAAGTTTAATATCGGCGATTAACGGTGGAGCGGACGCAGTCTACTTGGGCTTGTCCGACTTTAACGCGCGCAAAAAGGCAGATAACTTCACGCTTGAAAGTTTAGAAAGCGCCGTAAAATACGCTCACCTACACGGCGTAAAAGTCTACCTTACGGTAAACACTTTAGTCGCTGATAGTGAAGTTGAAAATTTTCTCACACTCGTCTCAGGCGCTCTAAAAAGTGGCGTAGACGCGTTTATCGTGCAAGATTTCGGCATGGCTACCCTGCTAAAAGAGACCTTTAAAGGCATTACCTTGCACGCAAGCACCCAAATGGGCGTGCATAACTTACAAGGCGCGCTTTTTTTGGAAAGGTTCGGCTTTAAGCGCGTGGTTTTATCGCGTGAAACTAAACTTGAAGATATAATTGCAATCAAGCAAAACACTTCGCTTGAAATTGAATTTTTCGTTCACGGCGCTTTGTGCGTAGGTTTTTCAGGCAACTGCTATATGTCTGCCGTAAAAACGGGTAAAAGTGGCAACCGTGGCGAGTGTAAGCAACTTTGCAGATTGAACTATTCGTCGCAAGGCAAAAATGGCAAACTACTGTCGCCTAACGACTTATGTTTGATTATGAATTTGAAAACTCTTATAGACGCAGGCGTAACTAGTTTTAAAATTGAAGGCAGACTAAAGCGCCCGTCCTACGTTTACGCAACTGCAAAATCATATAAAAAAGCACTTTTGGGCGCAAGCGAAACGACGCTTATCAACGAGCGTAAAAACCTATCTAAAATCTTCTCTCGTGGCGAGTTTAACGAAACCGCGTATCTATACGACAACGACGATATAATCGACTCCAAAAACCAAAGTCATACGGGTGAATTTTTAGGTGAAGTTATCGCCGTAGCCCCATTTAAAAACTTATACGCAGTAACTATTGCCAGCAACGCGCCGTTAAACACGGGCGACGGATTAAAGTTTATCGGTAGAACGGAAACTTCTCTCGGCGTCGGTAATATAACGGTAAAAGACGGCAATTACACCGTCTACACTACGAATACTCAAGTCAAAATCAAAGATAAAGTTTATCGTCTAGTTGATAGCGCTTACGAGAACGAGATGCTAAAAGATAGCAAAAAAATTCCACTATCCGTGCGCTTTAACGCTGATGAAAAAACAGCCACTCTGACACTTTTAGCAAATAATAAAAGTGTTAGTGTAAGCGCAACCACTCAACCTGCAAAGACTGCCCCGATTGACAAAACTTTCATAAAAAATCAAATGAAGTTCGGCGACACTTTGTTTGAAATGGTCAATTTTGACGCTACCGCTGATAATGTTTTTATGCCAAAGTCCCAAATTAACGATTTACGCCGTCAAGCAGTTAGCGCTTTAGAAGATAGTATTTTAGAAAGTAATAAATCAGACTTTTTGAAAGCAAACCCAAATTTTGACGGCAACTTTATAGCGCCTAAAAAACAAGCGTTATCGTTGCCAACGGCAAAGTACACCGTCGTTAATGAGTATACAAAAACGCACGCTAAAGGTGAAGTAATTTTCTTCCCGACGAATTATTCAAAAGATACTTTGCAAACTTTAACACAAAAATATTTAAATGAGTATTCAAACGGCAATACTTATTTGCATTTGCCACCGATAGCAACGGGCAAAGATATAAAAATAATCGACGCCTTGCTAGAAGATTTTCCAAAACTCAATATATACGCAAATAACTACTACGGGTTAACCTATAATGGCAGAAAAATCGTCGCAGGTTTTGGACTAAACGCGTACAACGCTTATACTGTAAAAGCATTAAAAGATTTAGGCGTTTATGAAGTTTTACCGTCCTTTGAAACTCATCCTTTCGCAATAAACGGTGATATAACGGTGATGACGCTTACGCATTGTCCGTATAAAGCGTCGCTAAACTCTACTTGCAGTAATTGCACGGCAGATACCCCGTTAACCTATATCGGCGACGATAAAATCCCCCACTCTGTTAGAAGATATAAAATAGCCTACTGTTATTTTGAACTAAAATCTCCCAACAAAAATTACTCCACTACACCTATCCTTTCTGACGAAAGGTCATACACGAATAACTACTAAAATCAGCCACGGCAACCCGTGGCTTTTTATTTAACAAAAAAAGCAGTTGCAGGTTCCCCCACAACTGCCAAATTTTTAAGCGCCGTAAGCAAGCGCGTACAAAAGCCTAACCCCTTGTTCGTAGAAGTCTTTAAGATAAACGATATACTCTGTTGTAGAAGTATATTCTTTATACGCTTGTTCCTTATTAGTCATTGCTATGTAATAATCAATAACCCAGTCAACCACGTCACGATAATAACCTTTTTGCAAGAGTTCTTCGTCAGTCATACCTTGGTAAACGATCTTCATATATTCCAAATGAAGTTTCTTTTGCGCCTGTTCGATAGTATTGTTATACTTAATCTCCCTTTCTTTAAGATTTTCGTTATACTGAAGTAATTCGTTTTGCTTTTCGACATCTTTTTCTTTAAGTTCAAAAACCGTAGCGTTAATTTCTTCAGCGTGTAACGTAGTAAAATAATTTTCAGCGCCGTCTCTTTCGCTAGAATAATAATTCGCCAAACTTTCCAAATTAGTTTGTTTTTCTTCGTACTTTGCGCGAATTTTATTTATAGCATTATTCTTTTCAGCCGTAAGCACGGCAACAGCCGAAGACGCACCGTCGCCATACGCAACCCCTTTAAGCCTTAATTCCTCTTTAAGACTAGCGATTTCGTCGTCGTAACTTTGCTCACAAACTGCAATTTCTTCAGCCATTTCAATAGGCAATTGCAAAATTTTATAATTAATTTCGTGCAAATCCTTATTAAAAGCATCTTTTCTTTTCATAATGTCGTCAAGATGTTTAGGTTTTAACGATAAAGTTGCTTCTGCTAAATATTGTTCGTCGGTTTTTTGGACGAACTCAACCTTGTCAAAATTCAACGGAATAAGCACGGGTGGGACGTATTCGTCCTTTCTTTTTCTGTAATATTCATCAATTATAACTAAACCGTCCAACACTTGCTGTTTAGTGGTCGGCGTAGCAAGGTTTAAATCTGCTTTCATAATTCCCCCTATTCGTAATATTCATATTCAAATCGGCAAATCAACTGCTCGTTTGCCACCGTTTTAATCGTAACTAAAAACTCGTTTGCGTAAAGATTAATTAAAAGACTGTTCTCGCCTGAATTTACCGTAAAATTCTTGCTAGCGTTTGCAGTAGAAACGGTAAGTACGCAAGGCTTTTTAGCGTATAGTTTTATTGTTTTTAAACATTTATACCCCACGCCTGTCGAAAGTTTTGCCTGCCACTCACCTAAAACTTCAGTTATCGGCTTTAATAATATTACGCTTTCGCCCACTACACCCACGGTATCAACTGAAAATTCACTCATCTTGTCGCCGTCAGAAAATGCAAAGACCTTTTCTTGACCTAAAAGCGTAGTTTTTATCCAATAACTACCACCAAAACTAGCCGTAGCCACGCTTTCAATCGGTATCGCAGAAAGTTTATAAAACTTTTTACCCATAACTCGATAAACTCCGTCCGTCGCGCAAAAATAAATAGATTTATCCACCTTTTTAACCGACCTTGGCAAAATATCAACCCCAAAGGTAAGCAACCTTTCAACCTCGCAAACAGCACCGTCTTTTTCGGTAAACGCAATAGCGCCTTTTTCAAAGAACGCGTATATTTTATTGCAATATTCGGTCATAGCGATAATTTTGCCCAAATCTTCATACGGCAAAAAACTAATAGTAACTCCACCGCCAAAAACCGTTGGATTTAACGGAGCAGACGCCATAATTTTATAGCCGTCGCTTAAAAACAACCTGCCCTTATAAAAAACTGATGCAATACCGACTGTTTCAACTGAAAAACTTTGCCCATTTTCTAGGCAAATCATAACAGCCCTTTCGCCGTCGCTCAAATGCAAATATCGTTTACCCTCATAAAGCACACTCTCGCTCGTTAACGATGCACCGTCAAACCTTGAAACAACTTCACCGTTATAAGTCAAATTCCCATCGCCGTCCACCTTAATCAAACACCTGTCGCCGTTAAAAACGAAAGCGTCGCTAAACGCGACGCCTTCTAGAATATTCGGCAAAACTGCACCCGAAAGCGTAGACTTTGCAGTCAAATTAACGGATTTAAGATTTTCACCGAAATCTTCCACCGTTTTTTTAACGGTTTTAATTTTATTAAACATACTCACGCAAAACACCTACCTTTAATGCGTCCGTTTTTAATTTCGGACAAATTTTTCAAACTGTCTCTAAATCTGTTTTGCCAAATCAACGCCTCCTCAAAACGCCCCTCGGCAACGCAAACTTCGGACGCAACGCCGTAAGCAATCACCCTAGCGGGCAACTTCTTTTCAGTAAAAGCAATGGTTTCGGTTAAAGTATACGACGGTGGAATATAACTGTACTCAACTTTCGTAACCGTGCCGGAAGTTTTAATACCATCTGCGAGTTTATTAAACGAAATTTTATTCCCAGCGTTATCGTAAACGGCAAGCACTTCTAAAACTTTAGACGAAAGACTAGCGTAATAAATCATCCCGCCGTAGTTGTTTACGAATTCCGAGCAAACCACAGGCAAATATTCGGTAGCGACTTCGTTAATAACAAGGTTAACGCAATTAGTCATATAATCAGTTTCTTTTAATAACCTAGCCCTGTCGGTATCGGAAAGTTCAGCGCCTGAAAGATAGTCGCAAAGATCAGTTTTGCCTATCATTAAAGACGCAATATTAATAATTTCTTTAACAGTCATATATTCCCCCTTTTAAGTTTAGTTACCCATATCTTCGGCAGAAAGCACGATTCTACCTTGCGCTGACGGTTTTTCGCATAATAAGTCGGCGTACTTAACGAGCGTAGCAGTAAACACCGCCTTGTTAGGAACTTGTCTTAAAATGCTACCCTTGTCGTCTTCAAGCCATTCCCAATCACAAAGTTGGCAAAGTTTGAAGTATTCGGTATTAAGGAAGTAAATTTCGTCTTGAGCGCAATACTTATCAACCACGATAGGAATACCGTTATAACTAATAGCCTTGTAGCCACCGTCAAGCACGGTATTTTCTAACGAAATATTCTTTTCGGCGAAAAGTTTTTGCATAATTCTTCTAGCCTTCCAAGAACAAATAATAATGTTCGGAATATCACCACTTCTTTCCTCGATGGTATCAATCATTTCTTGAATATCTTCGACGGTAAGTTTTTCAGAAAGTTCCACTTTAGTAGGCTTAATCCACTCGTTAATCTTTGCTTCTACGTTAACGCCATACAAAGAATAAGCAGGGTCAAAAATATTTAAAAGACCTGTAAGGCATTTTTGGTTATTTTTTGAATCGTATGCAAGAATAAACCCTACGTCAAAACCTATTTCTGAAACGTGGTCTGGAATTAAACTAATAGTGTTAGTTCCCGTATTGACTGATCCAACCTTAAAACTAATAATACCATAAGGTTCGATGTCTCTCGAAGTAGAATAACCGTACAATTCATCGCCGACTTTAATTTTAGAAGAATCGTCCACAACGTAAGTCTCGTCGTCAATTTTCTTTACGATTTTAGCAACCGCGTAAACTGAACCGCTGAAAAGCATATTGCCAAAGTCTTTTTTAGCGTTGTTTAACAAGTTTTCCATTTCAAGATTTAAGAGGTTTACGATACTACCTTCTGAATTTTGCGACGTTCTCAACGCCTTGTCTGAAATTTCAATAGTACCGTACAAATTTTTGAGCGTAGTAGTAAGCGTCGCATACTTTGCGCTACCTGCTTGATTAATCGCGTCATCGTCGTTTTTAACGGGAACTATATGATTACCGTTATCTAAAAGCACGGCTTTTTTAACGGTATTACCGTAAACGTTTTCAGTCGTTTTTTCTATCATTGAATAAAAAGCGTTTACACCTGTATCAAATTGTTCTCTCACTACGTCAAGGTAGTAATCTTTAAGTAATTTTTCTGCTGTTTTAATGTTAACCATTAATTTTTCTCCTTTAAACTTTTAATAAATTCGTTGGCAAGCCTACCTGCTTCAGCGACTGTTTTAGGCTTTTTAGGTGGTGAAACCACACTTTGTCCCCCCGCTAAAACGGTGGTAGATTTACCGGCTTTAATATCACCGAGATATTCTTTGATAATCTCGATTTTATCTTCCTTGCTAATTTGTGGTTTAGTGTTTTTAACTACGGCGAGTTCGCTTTCAAGTTCTTTTATCCGCTGACAGCGTTTGGTAAATTCAGCCTGTAACGAACCGTAAGCGTTCTCTAAAGCCTCCGTATCTTTAAATTTGCCTTTTCCTTCGGAATTTTCCACTCCACTTAAAATCTCTTGTTCCATACTTCCTCCTTAATTTTCCGTAGCCAATACCCCTTTTTTATGCAAGGCGATATGTCTTAAAATATTTTCTTTTTCAATTGCTGAAAGTTTTTCAACCTCCGACAAGTAGTAGCGTGAATGTTCTTCAATATGTACTTCGTCATCATCAACGGGCTCTATATTGATAATTTCACCCTTAATAATCTTTTCATTTTCGTACTTTGCTTTTTCCCTTTGAAGTTTCACAAGTTCCCCTGTGTTATCTAGCGATTTATAACCTAAAAGCGATAAAAGTTTTTCCTTTGTGGTGGACGAAATTTTACCTTCAGCGTTGTTTAGTAACCCAGACTTATAAAGGTCTAAAAGCATTTCTTTCTTTTGCTTTTGAGTATATATTAGTTCATTTTCGCTATCAACGTATACGTCATCTGCGGTCATAACGCCTTTATCAACGTAAAAAATTTTGTTTTTAGAATCAGCGTCAATATTTTTAATCGCCCTAATATCAGTCATAAATTGCTTATATAGTCTTAAAGTGTGTTTTGCAACATTAACAAATACCGAGCGTATTTCTTCAGCGCTAACTAATAGCCTTTCGTTGTATTGTGAAATAAGAATTTCAAGCGCAGTACCACTAGTTACACCGTTTTCCGTGGCGCTCGACATAATATCGCTAACCCCACTGACTATAACGAACTCGTTTAATAGTTTTTCCTCTTCCTCGTTAAAAATTTGAGGCAAAGTACTTTCCTTCATAATTTCAGGCGCTTTACTACCCTGTCTATAAATCAAAATTTTACCAGGCATAAGTCCTTCTTCAGCGAGGTCGTCCACATCCATACTGCCGTCCTCAACGGTCATAATACCCATCGTAATTCTGTTCATAAACTCGTGCTTACGATTTTTAACGGCGTTATAAGCGCGCTGAACGGGTATCAATCTTTCAATTATACTTTTACCAAAAAACTCCCCAACAGCCTCTGCGCACACGTGCCTTACGAAAGGGTATTCTCTCTTATCGTAATCGCCGTTTAGATAAGGTAAATCACCATAAAAAAGCAACACGCCACCAGCGACGGTAATAAGTCTACCCTGCTCAAATTCTTCACTCGGTTTTTCGTAATATTCTAGCACAGTAATAAGCCCGTCAGAATTTTTCTTTTTTCTATCGTCCTCAATAAAAGTTTTAGACTCTCCCTCAATTTCAACCCCGTATAAAGAGGATATTTCACCCGAACTCAACTTTTGCGCGTGAATAATACTAGAACAATCTTCAACCGAACGCCTACTCAAACTATCGGGGAAAATTTCAAATGGTGAAACAGGTAAAATCTTCACTTCCCCCTCAAAAATTTTGCCGTCAGGCGTAGTTCCGACCGTATCACCACCGTCGTTGTCCCAAGTAACTTTATAAAAGCCCGTACCACAAATTTCGCTCCATCTAGTAACTTCAGAAACGGTATTGCCGAACTTTAATTTATTAAAGGTTGAAGACAACAGCGCTTCAGCAAGAGATGCGTTATCAATTTCCTTTGCATCGTCACTCGACGGCCTAACCGATAAAACCGGTCTAACGAGCGAAAGTTTAGCAAGCCTAGCCTCAATAATCGGTGAAATATGGTTAAATACCCCTCTTGCTTCCCAGTCGTATTCTCTAATGCTTTCAGCAATTTCTCCCGACCTTGTAACGCCAACGTATTGCTTGCCGTTAAAAAAGTCCATATTCACTTGCCATTGCCTTTCCAAAAAACGGCGCTCTTGCTGTCTTTTTAGAAACTCCGTTTCAATCTGTGCAACAATTTCCTTCGCAAATTTCTCATGTTTTTGAGTTTCACTATTCTTGTTTGAAGTTCTCACTTTTTTCTCCTTTATCTTTATTTTCGTAAGCGGAAAGCAATTCTAAAAGACGCAATTTTTCCTTCTCCAACTCCTCGTCGGAAAGTTTTTCAATATCAGTAGGACCATCCTCTAATATCATTTTTAGCGCAGTCACGTCAGGTGGAACAGACTTTCTCGTTACCTTCTTTTTAATCAACTTTACGCCGTCCTCACCGTCCAAAAACTCACTAACGGTTTCTTGCGTAACGTATCCAAGCGCCTTTTTTAAGAGCGCTTTTTTTAATTTTTCGTTATCTGAAATTTCTTTCATCTTTAATCTTTTTGCAAAGTCTTTCAAAATCTTTTTGCCAAAACGATTTCGTGGCAACAACGGTTGGAACGCTCGGTTTATTCATCAAATAATACCGGAGTTCGTCCATAGCGTGGTCGTCTACTTTTCGTGGATTTTCATCTTTTCCCCAGCGATAACTTTTTATCTCCCTAATCAAGTTAACGCAATTTTTGAAGAAATAAATTCTAGGTTTATTATCGTTTACTTTTAGATATTCTTTTACTCGCTGAATACCAGTAAAAGTATCCTTATTTACCCTAGTATTAACACATATCCCGTTATCAAAAAAAAGTTCAGCAACCGAGCGTTGTCCCGACAAAGTTTTTTGGTTAGAAGCGCTATCTATAAGAGCGTTTATTTTACCGTCCGAACCTCTTTTCCAACCCAATCTATCACACTCTTTTTTAATAATTTCAGAGTGATATCCCACGTCCTTTTTTGCCTCGTAATGTTCATTTACGACGTAAACGGTGCCGTCAAAGTCGACCGCGTACCAATGTGCAGACAACGGATTATTAAGCCCTGGGTCAATTGAAATATTATCTTGCCACTCACTTGGAATATCAAACGGTTCTATAACATGGATGTTTTCGTCAAACTCTGGATAAACCAGTCCGCTACTAGCCTTAAATCTACCGTAGCGTCTACTTTCAAGCACGTCATCAGACATAGTTGCCGTAAGTTTATCCACTTCTTTTTTAGACAAAAACGGGTTATCTCCCCACTCCATAAATTCGTACCAAACTTCGCTATCGTTATGCTCGTTAAGATAAATTTCGTCGTACACGAAAGTCAGCCCTTTAAGTGGCGTCATCGTGCCGAAAATATCCCCCTCTTTATCAAGCACTCTCATCCTACACTCTTCGTACACGTCTTTAGGTGGTTCTTCGTCGAACCAAACGTAATCGAGCGAACTACCTTGAAACTTCTCTCTCCCTTGGTCGCAAGACTTAAATCCAATTACTGAAATTCCCCCGAAAACGTTTTTAACTCTAATTTGGTCAATCACACCGTTTTTAGGGCTTTCTTTTCTGCCGGACACCATCGTAATATCTTCGATCCAAAGTGGATTAAGATAATCTAACACTTTTCTTTGTGCAACGTCCCTTTGCACTTCCCTTGAAAGCGACACCACCCACCCAAAAGTATTCTCTCTATTTTTTCTATACGGGTGAATACCCCTCGCCATATAAACGCACTCAACAGCACCACACTCCGTCTTACCGCTACGATTGCCACCAAAAACCCACCTATTTCGCTTTTGACATTTGTGAAAATCCAACTGTTTTTTATGTTTCTTTCTACCGTTATTGTATTTGGAAAGTTTGTCCTCTTTTTTTCGAAGTTGCAAAACTTTTTCTATTTGACGGATTTTGGCAACGATTTCTTTTTCCGACTTCGACAAAATACCACTCCTTTTGATAATTTATTTATAAAAATTTTTTTTCTTTAGTTATAAAATGTATAAACAAAATTTTTAATTAACTATTGATATGAAACTTTTCAAACTAATATTAGCGCTAACCCTAATCGTCGCGTTTCAAACGACGGCGCTACCAACTTTTGCAAATAACGGCGAAAACTACTACCGTATCACAGAACGCGGAGTATACTTTAACGCGTCGCCGTCGCCGAATAGCGCCTTATTTGAACTACCAGCAACCTACTACGTAAAAAAAATCGGTGAAACGGGTGACTACTATCACGTCGAATGTTTTGGGAACTCTACACAAACACCCCTACTAGACGGCTACGTCTTAAAATCTGCCGTAACTGAATCTCCTGCCACAGACCCCTATCTAACCTTTAGCGTAACAACGGCAAATTCAGCCGTTTTATATGAAGATAAAGCCTTAACAGTACCTATACAATATGTATTTAAAGAACGTACTTTGGGGTACTACGGTATGATGGAAACCGACCACGACATAATTTATATGGTTTCATACAACGGAAAAATAGGTTATATCAAAGAAGACGACTTAACCCCTTTCACCGTGCCGACACACCCCACTCCGCTTGAAGATTTATCTGTCGTCGCCCCCGAAAATCCTTTGGGCGAAAATCCCGATAAAAACGCAACGGGCACGAACTTAAAAGTCACCGTAATCGTAGCACTAGCGTTAGCAACGCTAATTATCATAGCGCTTATAATCGTGCCCGAGCGCAAAAACAGGGAGGACTAAATTTCCTTTTCGGCGTGTTCTTTTAATTCAACTCTCCTATGAATTTCCTTAACGAAAGTTATCGGCAACAACTCTTTAATAAACCGTGTTTCGGAAAAACCTGCTCGACTTAAAGCGTGCCTTATTTTATCGGCAAGAACTTTTTGTCGCCTAAAATAACTTTTAGATTTAAATACAGTCTCGTCGAGCAAATCTTTTTTGCCAAAATACTTGTACTGTAAATAATTTTTATCGGTAGGGCTAAACTTTTCAATAGTTTCTTTAAGTATTCCCCCAACTTCGATAATTGCCTTTTTTGCAGTAGTTAGAGCAATTAACTTTTGACATTGCTCAATTGCCGGCGAAGTATCCACCCTTGCCCCTGCTATGTACTTTGTAAATTTTTTGTCTATCGCCTCCGTTAACCTTTTGAAGTCGGGATACAAATACAATAAAGTTTTTTCGTAAAAAGCCATTTTAGTCACCTCCGTTTTGTTAAAATTTTTTATTAATCCGAACATTTGTTTGCTTTTATGACAATATAATATCACCGAATTATGACAATTCAAGTCATGTATGTCAACTTTTTTTACAAAATTTGGTAATTAGACAAAAAAAGTCAAAATTCGTCAGATAATTTCAGTAAAAAATTTTTGTTTACTTTTTTTGTTCGTTTTTTTCAGATTTTAGTCTTTTTTGCTTATAAATCTTGTATATTTAAAAAATATATGTTAAAATATATTAGTATAAATATAAGCAAACTTAAGGTTACTATATGAAAAATCGTTTATTAAAAACTTTTTTATCGTGCGTATGTTTAGTATGTCTATCACTTGGCATATTTTTAGCAACTACTAACGCACAAACGGCTACGGCTGAAGAACCCCCAAAAACTTTGGAACTTTTCTCCCCTGCTACTTATCCTGAATATTTTAAAACGAGCAATTTATCTTATATTGCAGAAACTGACGAACACATTGCTTTCGTAGCAGACGTATCGACTAAAGGTAAATGTTTGGTCGTTTATTACAAATCCACCAAAGAATACGCTTTGCACGAAGGTTTGTATGAAAACGGCGCGTCAGACGGCCAATTAGTAATTACCGAGATTGAAAATAAAGATTATCTTATTTTTCAAAAAGGCCTTAAACTTTACGCATTAAACCTTGACCGCACGGCAAATGAAAGTCCTAAAATCTTCAAACGATTAGACAATCTTGAAGAAATCCCTTCAAACAACTACTCTTTTAACGGCACTTATTTTGCAGTAGCGCAAAACAACAGTATTTTGGTTTATTCGCTTGCGCGAATCGATAGCAACGCCGTTTTACTTGAACAACAAAATTTTTATAACGAAAACACGGGTTCAGGCAACCACCCCGTTGACGGCGCAATCGTAGCGCTTTCAAATAAAAACGAACTTTTCTACGGCGTTGGCGACGTTATTTATTACTCGGCAAACGCAAAAACGGGTACTGATATAACTGCCGTAACTACTGGCGTTTCGGCTACCTACTTGCTTTCCAACGAAAATTCACTTTTCGCAATCACCGGCTTAAATATCGTTAAAATAGACGCAAAAAACGGCTACTCCACTTCTACGGCAATAGAAAGTTCAACTAAAAATGAATTAGGCTGTATCAAGCAACCAAAATCACTCAATATTTACAACGGTGATTTAATCGTCGCAGACACCGGTTCTTCAACTGTGCAAAAGTTTAGATTAGACGACTTTTCGTTTACTGGTTACGCAATCGCAACTACCGAGCCTGCTCAAAACCGTGTTTTAGCGGGTAGTAAAATAATTTCCGTTTACGACGGTAAAATAGCAACTTTAAACAATAATTCAATCAAAATTACCGATGCAAAAACGGGCGCTTTTTCAGAAATTACAAATCACGGTTTATCCACCTTGCAAATGCTTTCGCTTGGTAAAAACTCACTAGTAATTGCCGATTCTAGTACGATTAAATTTTTCGATTTAACCGACTTAACCAAATCGCCTACTACAATTTCACAAGCAAACCTTCAAAGTTGTGACTATTCTCGTGGCAAATACTACTTTGCATCATCCGATAACGGTGGTACGGTTTATGTGTTTGATGAAAGCACTTATACGCTTTCGGAAACTTTAACTTCTTTCCAAGGTAAAATAACTTTCAACACCAAGATTGCAGTAGATATCGACGGAGTAATCACAGTACTTTTCGACGGTTCGCTTTACCGTGGTAGTAACACGGCAACGGCAGTACCTATTCAAGGCACTTACCGTCAAATTGAAACGGATTTAGACGGCAATATCTTCGTATTGTTAAACGATAACCGTTTAGCAAAATACGATATATCTTCAAACGAAGTTACTTACGAAAGTTTTGTTTTGCACGGTAATTTATCCGAAGATTTTACTGGCATAACTAACCCCAACGCAATATCTTTTGCAATGAGTTACGACAGTAAAGAAGTTTACTTTATTTTGGAAAATCAAAGCGTAATTTTAACTAGCAACGATTTTTCTAACCGTGCGACTACTGAAATTTACGGTGCAACCAACGCACTTAATTCTCTAAACGGTACGGTAGGTAATTCAACCGTACAAAAAGTAACTATACCTAATAAAAATATCTTTACCGTTACGATTTCACAAAATAAAGATACTTTTAACTATATTGAACGCACGCTCACCCTAGATACTGAATATCTTATTTTAGGTGAAGTTGACGACGGCTACACTTTATTGCTTGACGAAAGCGTTTTAGCATTGATAAAAACAAGCGATTTACCTACGGGTGAAACTGCCTTAACCACTTCAAACATAACTGAAACTTTCGTAGCGTCCGACGTAAACCTTTATTACTACCCTGTACTTTCGATTAAAAACACCTATTGTTTATATAAAGATATAAATAACGACGGTAAATTTACTATGGATAGCGAAGGTAATTACTCACAAGAAGAGCAAATTCGATTAAGCGTCGGTCAATACTTAACGGTAAATGGTGAACTTACCTTAAACGGTAAAACTTTTTACTACGTTACCACCGTGGGTGAACAAACTTTTAGTGGCTACGTACCGTCAACCTTCGTTAAAACGCAACTTGACGTGGCTCAAACCTATCAATCCTTGAGTTATAAAACAGTAAAAGACGGTTCTGTTTTATATGCTGAAGATTTCGGTTCCGTATTGTATACCTTTAGTCAAAACACTAGAGTTAGGGTTTTAGGCACTATCAAAAATGCGAGTGGCGATATAACTTACCTACTCGTTGAATTTAACGACGGCGCTACAACGCACAAAGGCTTTGTTAAAGGCGACGCCGTAATAAATAAACCAGACCACACTATCAGAAACGCCGTTATAATTTTGGTTATCAGTCTTGCAATATCGGCAACGGCGATATTCTTACTTTCTAGAAAGAAAGTTTATATCGACGCCATATAAAAATTGCCTATTGACAAAACAAATTTTTTGCTATAAAATAAAAAAAAGGCAGAAAGCCTAAAATAAAAGGAGATTTTAATATGAAAAAAATTTTATCATTAGCATTAGCGCTTGCGCTCACTATGACTTGCTTGGTTTTTACCGCTTGCGTACCAAAAAATCCTGAAAAGGCAGTTGAAAAACTTGAAAAGGCTAACTATAACGTAGTTCTTCGCGACGACGTAATTTCACTCACTGCTGAAGAAGTTACTTACCGTCTTGAAAGAGGCTCTATTGAGGCAATCATTAACGCTGAAAATAACGGTTCTGTCGTAGTTATATACTACTGTTCAGATAAAACTGCAGCAAAAGCGCTTGAAGAAAGGTTAGACGATTTATCAGATAATGACGACGATGATAGCATTGAAGTTAAACGTTCAGGCAAAATCGTTTACGCTGGTAACGAACAAGGCATTAAAGCAATCGACTAATATCTAAAAAATCAACACAAAAAACACCCCCACAACCGTGGGGGTGTTTTTATTTTACAAATTTTTATTAAACCATAGCGCCGTAATCGCAAGATGCGCTCTCACCGAGCAAAAGCCCACCGTCAAATTCAGCGTCAAGGTCAAAACTTTCAGCGCTATCCATTGCAGAGAGTTTTGAAATCGAAACTTCGTAAGCCGTCATAATTTTTATATCGCTTTCCGACAACTTTTTTTGATATTCTCTCGATTGAATTCTACCAGAGAGCGCAATTTTTTCGCCTACTTCAAGGTTTTTAACAAACCTAGCGTTTCTACCCCAAGCAATACAAGGAATATAGTCGGATTTATTATACGACCTATTAACGGCAATTAAAAGATCGGCTATTTCACGATTAAAAGGTGTAGTTCTATAAACCGGTGGCTTACAAATATACCCACATAAAACTATATTGTTAGGATTTTTATAACCGTCGCTATCAGGTAAAAGTTCCCTAATGAACACGGTTAACATCAATTTTGACTTACCACCAACTAATTTATTATAACTTCTAAACTGCCCCAAAGCGTTAATTTTTGAACCAACGGTCAGTTGCTTATCCGTCATAAGTCTTTCCGATATCGTAATAGGTAAAATATCGGCTTGCCCCGAAAGTCTTTTAACAAGCACGCTCATTTCAAAGAAACTTTCGCCGTATACTTCGTGTGAAAATTCTGCTTTTGTAACGATTTCTCCGCTTAAGTAAACTTTGTTGTTTTTTTCCGTAAGATAATTCATAATTGCTCCTTGCTTAAGTTTTTCACAACAGAAATTGTCTGCCGTTTGTGTCTATTGAAAAGTTTTCTCTGTAAATCAGTTCGCCAACGGTAACAAACTCATACCCCTGCGCCTTTAACGCCTTTATAATCGACGGTAGCGCCTTTGCTGTATATAACCCGTTGTTATGGAATAATACGATTGAACCGTTTTTTACCCCCTTTAGAACGCGTGTGGTAATATCTTCACTAGATAAATTTTTCCAGTCCAAACTATCAACGTCCCATTGAATTGTGTAATACCCGCAATTTTTTGAAGTTTCAATCAGTTTATTATTATAATCACCAAAAGGCGCTCTAAAAAGGTCTACTTTTTTGCCCGTTACAGTGGTTATAGCGTTAGAAGAAGTCTCTAATTCTTTAATAATTTGACTTTCCGACAACTTACTCATATGTGAGTGCGTTGCAGAGTGCGTGCCAATTTCGTGCCCGTAGTCTGATATCTTTTTAAGATAATCGGGGTATTTTTCCGCCCAAAACTGAACTGTAAAAAAGGTACTTTTAACGCTTTCCGACTGCATAATGGACAAAAGTTCGTCAGTATACTCAACGCCCCAAGCGCAGTCAAAAGTCAATGCAACTTGCTTTTTATCAGTTGTGACGGCGTAAATAGGTAAAGATTTTTTCTCTTTTGCCATAACCCCTGTTGAACTTATCACAATAGGTGAACATATGACTACGACTAAAAGTAATAAAATTAGCAATAAAATCTTTTTATTAAAGACTACGATTTTCATTATACTCCCCCCAAAATTAAATAAATTAGCCTATTAAATCGTAATTTGTCGATTTTACACGATTTTGAAATCACATAAACCACATAATAAACATATTATAAAAGTTAAAATTTTATGCAAAAAAAAGATAAAGCAATTACGCTTTATCTAAAACTTAAAAATCAACTATTCCTAACAAATAATCAGATGAAACCTTAAAAATTTCCGTTAGCAAAACTATAGTTTCAGCATCGGGAAAAGTCTCGCCACGCTCCCATTTGCTAACACAAGATTGTTTAACACTACATCTTTTAGCAAGGTCAGTTTGCGTCAATTTTGCATCTAATCTTAATTCTTTAATCACTTTATCTATCTTGGTTTTCATATATACATTATAGTCGCAAAAAGAATATTTTTTTATAATTAGTCTTGACAAGACTATTTTTAAGGCGTATAATTAAAATAGTCTTAAAAAGACTAAACTTTTTTTTTAGGAGATGTATTATGAAAAAATTTTTATCAATCGTACTTGCAGTAGCACTTATGCTCACCTGCGTATCACTCGTTGCTTGTAACAAAGACGACAATGACGTAGACCCTGTAGTTGGTGTTTACACTTTAACTTCAGCAACCAATGACGGCGAACCAGTTCCAATGCCAGAAGACGTTTCATACCTTATCGAAATTAAGGCTGATAACACCGTTGTTATGACTGAAACTGATGGTACTGATAGCGACGTTGAAACTGGCACTTGGGCTAAAGACGGTAGTAATATTACCCTTTCTTTTGGTGAAGGTGAATCTGCATATTCCGTAACGCTTGCTATTTCTGAAAATGCTTTAACTTATACAGAAGATGGTTTTGTTCAAGTTTTCACTAAAAACCAATAATTAAAACAAAAAAACACGGCATTGCCGTGTTTTTTATTGCAAATTTTTAACAAAAAGCGCAAGGCAATGCCTTGCGTTTTTTATTTGATTACTTTTTGGCTTTATAGTGAACGTGTAAAAGTTTATGACGTTTTTCTTCGCCCATATCAGCAAGAATCTTCTTAACCAAAGTATTATCTTGAGATGCCTTTTTAGCCTCTTGATTATCAGCATTGTAAAGACCTGCTGCACGCATAAGTTTAGCGTTTCTATCGCCAACAGGTTGACCACCACCATTGATACAACCGCCTGGGCAAGACATAACTTCAACAAGGTCGTAGTAAACTTCACCTGCTTTAATCTTATCAATTAAATCAGATGCGTTTTTAAGACCGCTTACAACTGCAATCTTAACTTCACCACCGTCAACTTTGATTGAAGTTTCCTTAACGCCTTCAAGACCACGAACGTCGGTGTAACCAGCGTGGGTATAACCTGCAACGTATCTTAAAACGGCTTCTGTAACGCCACCCGTTACGCCGAAAATAACGCCTGCGCCGGTAATTTCTTCAAACGGATTATCAATTGCTGAAGAAACCGTTTCTTCAAGGCGAATACCTTGTTCTTTAATCATTCTAACGATTTCTCTAGTAGAAAGAACGTAATCAACGTAAGAATTGCCGTTTTCGTCTACGAATTCATCACGTCTTGCTTCATACTTTTTAGCAGTACAAGGCATAATAGCAACGTGAATATGTTTCTTTTCACCCTTATATTCTTCCTTAATTACAGGTGCAAACATTTGCATAGGTGATTTACAGGTAGAAATATTCTTCAAAAGTTCAGGATATTTAGTTTCAGCAAAACGAATCCAAGCAGGACAGCAAGAAGTAAACATAGGAAGTTTGCCTTCGCCCGATAATCTACCGATAAATTCGTTAGCCTCTTCAACGACAGTCATATCTGCTGCGAGTGAAGTATCGTAAACTTTATCAAAGCCGATTTCTTTAAGAGCAGTTACGAGTTTGCCCATTAAATTTTCGCCTTCTTTAATGCCGAATTCTTTACCGAGTGCTACCCTAACTGCAGGTGCAATTTGAACTGAAACGAAAGTATCCTTATCGCCGATAGCATCTAAAACCTTATCAGCGTCGTCCTTAACTACGATTGCGCCGGTAGGACAAACGATTGAACATTGACCACAGCCAACGCAAGGCGAATCAGCAATTTTGCCGTCGAAAGAAGTTGAAATAGACATTTCAGCACCACGGTGAGCGTAGTGAATAGCGCCTACGTTTTGAACTTCTTCACACATTCTTACGCACTTACCACAAAGAATACATTTGTTTGGTTGACGAACGATACAGTCTGACGACTTATCTTTTTCAAGTGAGCAAGAATAATTAGGGAAACGAATATCTTCTAACTTATATCTAACTGCAAACT
The DNA here is from genome assembly GCA_045655805.1 of Christensenellaceae bacterium. Classification (GTDB taxonomy): domain Bacteria; phylum Bacillota; class Clostridia; order Christensenellales; family Borkfalkiaceae; genus UBA11475. The sequence goes on along the minus strand of JAZOPZ010000013.1, from coordinate 142,949 downwards.
TTTGAAGTCTGCAATCACCCGACTTTAAGCAAGTAGTACAATCTCTGCAATGGTTTGCAAGTAAGAGTTCAAGCACCATTTTTCTGTGCTTTCTAAGTGCAGGAGTGTTGGTTTTAATAACCATACCTTCCCTAGGTTGCATAGAACACGACGCTTCAATACGGCCACGGTCGTCTTCTACAATACACATACGGCAAGCGCCGTAAATTGAAAGTTCAGGGTCATAACAAAATGCAGGAATATCAATACCGATTTTTCTTGCTACTTCTAAAACGTTTCTTTCGCCGTTGATTTCAACTTCGATACCGTCGATATACATTACTTTTTTATCCATACTATACCTCCTTTATCGCCTTAAACGGACAGTTAGAAAGACAAGCGCCACACTTAATACACTTGCTTTGGTCAATAGTGAAAGGCTTTTTAATTTCGCCCGAAATAGCGTTAACAGGACAATTCCTTGCACACTTACTGCAACCCTTACAAAGTTCAGGGTCAATAACGATTGATTTAAGTTTTTGACATGCGCCTGCAGGGCACTTCTTATCGTAGATGTGCGCTTCGTATTCAGAACGGAAGTTTTTGATGGTAGAAAGGACAGGACCTGCTGCCGTTTTACCTAAACCACAGAGCGCTGCAGCAGTTACGGTGTTACCTAATTCTTCAAGCATTTCGATATCGCCGTCCTTACCTTGACCGTCAACTATTCTTTCTAAAATTTCAAGCATACGCTTCGTGCCTTCACGACAAGGAACGCACTTACCACAAGATTCGTTTTGGGTGAAGTTCATAAAGAATCTAGCAACTTCAACCATACAGGTTTTATCGTCCATTACAACGAGACCACCCGAACCTATAATTGCACCAACGCCTTTTAAACTATCAAAGTCAAGTGGTAAATCAAGATGTTCTTCAGTAAGACAGCCACCTGATGGACCACCGATTTGTACGGCTTTAAATTTACCGTCACCACGAATACCACCACCGATATCAAAGATAATTTCTCTTAAAGTAGTGCCCATAGGTACTTCAATAAGACCTGTATTTTTAACGTTACCGGTGAGAGCGAACGCTTTAGTACCAGTACTCTTTTCAGTACCCATAGTTTTGAACCACTCTGCACCGTTTGCAATAATAAGTGGTACGTTTGCGAAAGTTTCAACGTTATTAAGAACGGTAGGTTTATCAAATAAACCGTGTTCAACTGTTCTTGGAGGTTTAGTTCTAGGCATACCGCGCTTACCTTCGATTGACGCGGTGAGTGCTGAGCCTTCACCACAAACGAAAGCACCTGCACCTTGGTTAATATGCAAGTTAAACGTGTTTCCACTACCTAAAATATCTTCACCTAAAAGACCTAATTCAGTTGCTTGTTCAATTGCTTTTTTAAGTCTAGCAACTGCAAGTGGATATTCTGCACGCACGTAAATATAGCCTTCGGTAGCGCCCGTTGCAAGCCCTGCAACCAACATACCTTCAAGCATAGCGTGTGGGTTACCTTCCATTACGGAACGGTCCATAAACGCGCCTGGGTCACCTTCGTCCCCGTTACATACGATATATTTAGGGAAATTCTTTTGTGATGCAACTTGCGCCCACTTTCTACCAGCAGGGAAACCACCACCGCCACGGCCACGCAAACCTGATTCACTAATTTCGTTGATAATTGAAATACCGCTTTGTGAAAGTGCTTTTTCAAGTGCTACACCACCACCCTTTGCAAGGTATTCACCAATATCTTCAGAATCAATATGCCCACAATTTTCAAAAACTATTCTAGTTTGTTTTTTATAGAAAGGAATTTCTTCTTGCTTTGCATAAGCCGAATTTTGTTCGTAAATAAGTCTTTCTATAAGTTCACCGTTCACGATTGATTTATCGATAATTTCTTCACAATCGTCAACCTTTACCTTAGTATAAAGCCAACCTTCAGGCTCAACCCTTACTAAAGGGCCTAATTCACAAAAACCATTACATCCAGTCTTTTTAACGCCAACTGGATGTTCAACGTGGTCGGCAAGTGAAACTTGAACTTTTAAACCACGGTTTTCACAAAGTTCGATAAACTTTTTATAAATATTTAAAGAACCACCTGCTATACAGCCGGTACCTGCACAAATGAGAATTTTTCTTTCTTGTGCATTGAGTTCTTTCGCACATTTATCTCTTAAAGCGCGAAGTTCGGCAACACTCTTTAATTTAGCCATTTTCAGCCTCCTTAAGTTCTTTGATAACTGCTTTTACCTTATCTGGCGTCATAGCAGGGTGAACGGTATCGTTTACCATCATAACAGGAGCAAGACCACACGCGCCCAAACACGATACGGTTTCTACTGTAAAAAGAGCGTCGTCGGTAGTTTTTTGACCGTCTTTAAGCCCTAATTGCTTTCTAAGTTCGTTAAGCACAGGTACGCTGTGACGTACGTGACAAGCAGTACCGTCACAAACTTTTATAACGTATTTACCCTTCTTTTCCAATGAGAAGTTTTCATAGAAAGTTGCAACACCGTAAATTTTTGCTTCAGGTAAAGATAATTTGTCCGCTAAATAAGGGAAAATTTCTCTTGGTAAATACCTGTAATGTTCTTGAGCAATTTGAAGTATTGCGATAAGCGATTTTTCTTGTGCGCCTAATCTTGCAATTGCTTCATCAAGAACGGAATAATCAAATTTTTCCATATTATCTCCTTTTCTCCTTGATAATTTGTATACTACAGCCGTGCTGTTATTACTTTGTTAAATATTCGTCAATAGCCTTTGCAGCCGTTTTACCTGCGCCCATTGCAAGTATAACCGTTGCTGCGCCGGTAACTGCGTCGCCACCTGCGTAAACGCCAACTACTGATGTTAAGCCGTTTTCGTCGGTAATAATACCACCGTGTTTATTAACTTCAAGTCCAGCAGTCGTTGACTTGATAAGTGGGTTTGGTGAAGTACCGAGTGCCATAATTACTACGTCAGCCTCGATATCAAAATCGCTACCTGCAATTTCTACAGGACGGCGTCTACCCGATGCGTCAGGTTCGCCAAGTTCCATTTTAATGCAAGTGCAAGATTTTACCCAACCGTTTTCGTCACCGTTAATCTTAACGGGATTAGTTAAAAGGTCGAAGATAATGCCTTCTTCCATAGCATGTTCAACTTCTTCCTTTCTTGCAGGAAGTTCGTCTAAAGTTCTTCTATAAACGATATGCACGTCGCCACCTAAACGCTTTGCACAACGCGCTGCGTCCATTGCAACGTTACCACCACCGACAACTACTACCTTTTTACCTTTTTTAATAGGTGTGGTAGCGTCTTCACGATAGGCTTTCATAAGGTTAATTCTAGTTAAAAATTCGTTAGCAGAATAAACACCGTTCAAATTTTCACCAGGAATATTCATAAATTTAGGCAAACCTGCGCCAGAACCGATAAATACTGCCTTAAAGTCGTATTCTTTGATGAGTTCTTCAATAGAAATTACCTTGCCGATAACCATATTAGTTTCAATTTTAACGCCTAAACCTTTGAGGGTATCGATTTCCTTTTGAACGATTGACTTTGGAAGTCTAAATTCAGGAATACCGTAAACGAGTACGCCACCCGCCAAGTGGAAAGCCTCAAACACCGTTACGTCGTAACCTTTTTTAGCAAGGTCACCTGCGCAAGTAAGACCTGACGGACCAGAACCGATAATAGCAATCTTTTTGCCGTTTGAAACTGGTTTTTCAATTTCACCAGTAGCGTTAGCGTTGTGCCAGTCTGCAACAAATCTTTCTAATCTACCGATAGCAACAGGGTCGCCTTTGATACCACGAACACAATACTTTTCACATTGAGTTTCTTGTGGACAAACTCTACCGCAAACTGCAGGGAGTGAAGACGACTTTGAAATGATTTGGTAAGCACCTTCAAAATCCTTTTCCTTTACCTTTGCGATAAATTCAGGAATATGTACCATAACTGGACAACCTGACATACAAGGTTTTTTAGGGCAATTTAAACATCTTTCTGCTTCATCAACGGCTTGTTCAACCGTATAACCTAAAGCAACTTCATCAAAATTCTTATTTCTAACGTCAGCCGGTTGATGTGGCATAGCGTTCTTTTTTAAACTCATATTAGCCATATTATTTCACGTCCTTTTTGAAAAGATTGCAAGTTTCTTCATATTTGTGTCTTTCCCACTCTTTGTAACTTGCACCACGCTTCATTGCTTCGTCAAAATCGACTTGATGTCCGTCGAATTCAGGCCCGTCAACGCAAGCGAATTTGGTTTGACCACCAACGGTAAGTCTACAACCACCACACATACCAGTACCGTCAATCATAACAGGGTTCATACTAACCACGGTTTTCACACCGTATTCTTTGGTGAGTTTGCAAACAAACTTCATCATAATTACAGGACCGATTGCGATAACTTCGTCGTATTGTTCACCACTTTCGATAAGGTTTTTAAGAGCGTCGGTTACGAGACCTTTAGTGCCTGCGGTACCGTCGTCACTCATTAAAACATACTTGTCCGAAACGGCTTTAAATTCGTCTTCTAAAATAACTAAATCTTTGCATCTAAAGCCTACGATAGAGTGTACTTCAGCGCCTTGTTCGTGAAGTTTTTTTGCTACAGGGTAAGCAATAGCGCAACCTACGCCACCACCAACTACTGCAACTTTTTTAAGACCTTCAGTTTCAGTTGCTTTGCCAAGTGGCCCTACGAAGTCTGCTACGTAGTCGCCTTCGTTCAACTGATTAAGGGTGTAAGTGGTAGCGCCTACGATTTGGAAAATAACCGCAACGGTACCCTTTTCTCTATCGTAATCTGCAACGGTTAAAGGAATTCTTTCACCGTCTTCAGTTGCTCTAATGATTACGAACTGACCTGCCTGAGCCTTTTTTGCCACGAACGGAGCGTATACGTCTATTCTGGTAACGGTAGGGTTCAGAACCTTTTTGCTGACAATTTTGAACATATTTTCTCCTTTTTCCACTATCAAGTGGGAAGTTATATTTGCTGATTTATTTATATTCTTTACGCGGATTGTTGTACAAATCAATCGAGCGTGAAATATCTTTTTGGTGTGCCTCTTTGCCGTAATTTTCAATTTCAACAGCGTTGGCTGTGCCGTGATGCAAACAGAGAGCGCCGTTCATACAACCACCCTCGCAAGCCATACCCTCGAAGAAATTAAATTCACTTCTGCTGAGTTTTAATTTTAATAAGTTTACGTTACACTCTGCAAGCCCACTCATAGCAACGGGCTTAATACCACTAACGCCGTTTTGCAAAGCAACGTCAACTAGTCCTTTTGAAATACCACCCGAACGAGCAAAAATTCTGCCGTAGTAAGACGCGTCGTTGAGTTCTATACCCTCAAGTTCGGCAATATTCACTCCCCTTGCGTCAAAGAACGCTTGTAATTCTTCAAACGAGATTACGCAGTCAATTGCGCCACCCGTCTTTTCCAACTTATACTCCGACTTTTTAGAGGTACAAGGTCCAATAAATACGCATTTGGCGTTTGTATCAACCTTTTTGATGAGTTTTGCAATTTCAACCATAGGTGATACGGTTGAAGATACATACTTTTTAAGGTCGGGATAATGTTTTTCAATAAACTTAACGAAGGACGGACAACAAGAAGTCGTCATAACGCCTTTTTCTTGCCACTCGTGTAATTCGTGCCAAAGTGTAATATCTGCACCTTGTGCAGCCTCTTCAACACGGTAAAAACCGAGTTTTTTAAGACCTGCTACAACTTGTTCAACCGAGGCAGGCTTAAATTGTGATGCTATCGTCGGCGCTAAAATAGCGTAAACTTTATTACCTGATTTTTCAGCATCTTTTAAAAGTTTAACGGTATCTAGGACGAAAGACTTATCTACTATCGCTCCAAATGGACATTGATATACGCAAGCACCACACTCAACGCATTTATCGTAGTCGATATGCGCCTTTGTGTTTTGACTGTCAACGGTGATTGCTTTTACCTTGCAACTAACTACGCAAGGACGGTGGGCTTTTACTATTGCTGAATACGGACAAGCCGAAACGCATTTACCACACTCAATACACTTGTGTTTATCAATATGACATTTATGATTGACGATTGAAATTGCATCTTTTGGACAACTTTCCTTACACCTATGCGATAAACATCCTCTGCATAAATCGGTAACTTGGATACCCCCGAAAGGACACTCATCACAAGCGATATCTATAACTTCAATAACGCTTGGATTTAGTGGGTCACCACCGAGCGCCATTTTAATACGCTCTTGCAAAATAGCGCGCTCTTTATAAATACAACAACGGTATTTTGCTTTTGGACCTGGAGAAATTTCCTTTGGAATATCTATATATGGATTTTTATATTTGTTTTCGTATTCGTTTTCTATAACGGCTTTCAAGACTTTATATTTAAGTTCTTGCACGGCTGTATCAAAGATCTTCAAAGCACACTACCTCACTATATCTTTATACTATTTAGTATAGTATAATTAACGCGCTTTGTCAATAGTAATACCCACAAAAAGAATTTATATTTTTTAATTTTTTAATTGTATTTACTTGCGAATTTTTTGTCGAAATAAAAAAACTTCCTTTTTTTGACCAAATAAGTTAACAATTTTTTCAAAAAGTGGTATACTTTGAGTATGAAAAAACAAAAACGCTATAAAAAACCAAATATTTTCGTGTATAAAGTGTTTTATTTAGTAAGTAAACTTGCGTGCAAAATTAAGTTCAACTTAAAAGTAGAACACAACGATTTAAAAGGGATTAAAGGACCTTTCGTAGTAATAGGTAATCACGAATCTGCTATCGATTTTATGCCGGCCTGCGTTGCTATAAAGCAAAGAATTCATTTCGTAATAAGCAATTCTTTTTACAGCACTCTTAAAATTCGCAAACTTTTAGACGCCGTTGGTTGCATACCTAAAAATCAGTTTCAAACCAGCGTTGTTGATATGAAGAAGATGAAAATCGCAGTCGACAACGGTTCGCCGATATTTATCTACCCTGCTGGACTTATGTCTGAAAACGGTATTTCAACACCAGTACCAACTTCAACGGCAAAAACGCTAAAATGGTTTGGTAAAGACGTTTACGTTTTGAAAACTTCAGGCAGTTATTTAACTGATCCTAAATGGAGCAAAAAATGGCGTAAAGGCAAAATTACCGTGAACGTCGAAAAATTCATCGATGCCGAAAGTCTTAAAAACATAAACAATGATGAGTTAAACGAAAAAGTTCAACAAGCGCTTTACTACGACGCCTACTCTTATCAAGAAAAAGTTATGCAAAAGTATAAAGGCGGAAACAATATTGACGGACTTGAAAAAGTTTTATACAAATGCCCTCATTGTAACGGCGAATATACCGTGAGATCAAATGGCTTTGACACTTTAACTTGTGATTGTGGATATTCTGTTAAAGGCGACGAGTACGGTTTTTTAAATCAAAATTGTGACCTTCCGCTAATCTACAAAAAACCGAGCGACTGGGCAAAGTTTATTGAAAATTCTGTGAAAGAAGAAATCCTAGCAGACGAAAATTATACACTTTCCGCAAAAACGCAAATACATATGATTAACGAAACAAAACACAAGTTTGAACAAGTCGGTGAAGGTGTGGTTACGCTCAATAGAAAACAATTTACACTCGCTGGTACTATTAACGGTCAAAAAATTGAAAAGACTTTTCCGACGATATTCTTTCCTATGTTACCATTTAAACCTGGCGTAAGATTTGAACTTCAAGATAGCCGTGATATTTATAGATGCGTACTTGAAGATGGAAAACAAGTTACAAAATGGATTTACGCCTTAAAAGCATTTTTTAATATGAATTTTAATAACTAGAAAAAGCCACCGTTTTGGTGGCTTTTTGTGGTAAACGGTATTACGAAACGCGACCACTTTACTAAATTTATAAGCAAATTGTATTAGGGTATTGACGAGTAGTATTCTCAAATGCTATAATATAAATATGAAGATTAAAACCAAACAAATATCGATTGACGAAGTTCTTGCAAACAAAAGCGATATAAAGTTTATTCCTAAAAAACCAAATATAATTTTTAGAACTTTATTAAAGGTTTTATCAATGCCTGAAATTTTTGCTACGGGCTTTAAATTGACTAAAACCGATATGGATAAACTAGGTAAAAAAGAGCCGTGTTTATACCTTATGAACCACTCTAGTTTTACTGACCTTAAGATTGCGTCGCATATACTTTACCCAAAACCTTTTAACATAGTTTGTACGCTTGACGGCATTGTTGCTAAAAAGTGGCTTATGCGTAATTTAGGTTGTGTGCCAACGAGAAAATTCGTACCTGACCCAAAAATCGTTAAGGATATGAATTACTGTCTTAAGACGCTTAAAACTTCGGTTTTAATGTATCCAGAGGCAGGATATACTTTTGACGGGACGGCAGTTACTCTGCCCGAGAGTTTAGGCAAGTGCATTAAACTTTTGGGAGTGCCCGTAGTTATGATTAAAACTTACGGCGCGTTTTTGAGAGATCCTCTTTACAATAATTTACAAAAAAGAAAGATTAAAACTTCGGCTAATATGAAGTATTTACTTTCGACAGAAGATACTAAAAATTTAACCGTTGACGAAATTAACGCCAAAATAAAAACTGCCTTTACTTTCGACGAATTCAAGTGGCAACAAGAAAACGGCGTAAAAATTTGCGAAAAGTTTAGAGCTGACGGACTTGATAGAGTTTTATACAAATGCCCTGCTTGTAAAACCGAAAATCAAATGCTTGGTCTTGGTGAACATCTTACCTGCAATGCCTGCAAAAAAGTATACGAATTAACTACCTTTGGTAGCATTAAGGCGTTAAACGGTATCACGGAATTTTACCATATACCCGATTGGGTTGCTTGGCAAAGACAATGCGTTAGAGAGGAAATTATCAATAAAAAATACACGCTAGATGAAGAAGTTGATATCTACGCATTGACTGACCATAAGGCTTTGTACCAGGTTGGTAAAGGTGTTTTAACGCACGACGAGAACGGTTTTACGCTTAACGGTTGTGATGGTAAAATTAACTTCAAACAACCTGCACTTTACTCGCACAGCCTAAACGCCGACTACTTTTGGTATGAAATAGGTGACGTTATTTGCGTAGGAGATAATAGTATTTCTTACTATTGTTTTCCTAAAAATAAATTTTCCGTTGCAAAAACAAGATTTGCCGTTGAAGAACTTTATAAAATCAAAAAAGAACAATTAAAAAAATAAGTTAAGGCGCAAAATTAGCGCCTTTCACTTTTTTAAATAAAAATTCATAAACTAATTAATGACTGACTAAACAAGGAGAAGTTTATGAATCCATTTAACGAAAAACCAAAACCGATAGAGAAATATTTTGAGAACTGGAAACAACTCTACCCCAAGCCTTACGACAAACGCACCGTTGATCCGTATACTAAAACTAGAATTATTTTAATGAACGGTACGGAGTTTGAGGCAAATTGGTTTTCACACCAACTTGCAAGGCACACTACTTGTAACGATTTAAGGCGTGATATTGCTAAAACTAGAGCGCTTGAAAAACAGCAACAACTTAAAATTTCACTATTAAAGCCTGCTGACGAAAGTATTTTAGAGCATACGATTAGTTACGAGCAACTAGCAGTTGACCTTACGGCTGAACTTGCTAAAAGAGAACTTGATTGTAGCGTTAAAACGGCGCTAGATTTTGCGCTTTTAGAAGACTTTGACCATCTTTATCGCTACGCAAATCTTTTAGAAATGGAACAAGGCGTTGCGTCGGAGTGGTTAGTTGGTAGATATACTGAAATTATGCCTGGCAGACCTACGATTTCACACCATCGCTACCCTGTTGATAACGTTAAAAAAGCAATAAACGCTAAAGAATCCGAAACCCAAACGGTACTTTCGACAATGATTATAACGGGCGCGGAACAACAAACGATGAACTACTATATGAACGTTACGAATTTTGCTTGTTCAGATATAGGTCGCAGACTTTACCAAGAAATTGCACTCGTTGAAGAAGAACACGTTACGCAGTACGAATCACTTATGGACGCTAATGCTACTTGGCTTGAAATGCTTTTATGGCACGAATACGCAGAGTGTTACCTATACTGGTCGTGCTATATGACTGAAACCGACGAATATATCAAAAAGTTGTGGGAACTTAACTTTGAAATTGAAATTGCACACCTACATAAAGCCGTTGAATTACTTAAAAAGTACGAAAATAAAGATTACTTAGAAGTTATTAAAGACCCTACTTTCCCAGAGCCTTTGTCTTTACACGAAAATATTGATTACGTTAGAAAAATACTAGCGGAAACGGCACAATACACTTCCGTTAAAGAGGACTATCGTAGGATAAGAGATTTACCTGAAAACGCCGACTTTTTCTTATACCAAGATATAATAAATCCGTCGATTGATATAGTTCCGTCACACAAAGTGATTGATAAATTTATATATCGCAGGGGCGCTGATTATCGTTATCAAGTTGCGCCGAGCCCTATACCAGAACTTCGAAACAGGCGCAAGGATAATACTTCAGTCGGACGCAAACCAAACGCTACTGAAAGTACCGATTTTTACTGTAATTAGCAAACAAAAAAAGGACACGAAAGTGTCCTTTTAATTTGTTTTAATATCCTATTAGATAAGACCTATCATAAGGTTACAAGCAAGTACGATAAGTACGAGTGCGATAGGATAAGTTGATGCGTAAGCGCCTGCTACGTCTTCAGTATCAGCGGTGTGAATAAGCGTGCCGAGTGCAGGAGTACTGGTCATACCACCGGTGATTGAACCGAGGTTGTTTAAGAGTGGTAACTTTAAGAGTTTTGAACCGATGAAGTAACCAACAATCATAGGAACGATAGTCATAACTGCACCACCTGCAAGACCCCAAATTACGATAGATGGGTCGTCTTTAATAGCAGATGCTAAACCTACGCCACCTTCTACACCAGCACCGATTAAGAAGAGCATTAAGCCGAGTTCTTTCAATACTTTAGTAGTGTGTTCAGGAACTTGCAATGAAAGTTTGCCTATTCTGCCAAGGTGACCTGCAACGAGACACATAATAAGTACGCCACCAGTAGTACCCAAACTAAAGTTTGCGCCACCTGGAAGTGGAATTTTAATTGCGCCAACGATTAAGCCTGCTACGATAGCGATTGCCATTGCAGTAAAGCCTAAATCATCACAAGTGAATAAACCTTCAACTGATTTTTCCGTCTTTTCTTCAAGGTCAACTCTTAATAAACTTCTTTCATAGTCCATATTTGACTTTAAGAATTTTGGCATAAGTTGAACGAATAATACTACGCCGATAACACCGAAAGGATATGCAATAGCATGGCCTACGGTAATTAAAGTATCTGAAGTACCCTTGATTTTTGCTGCTTCGATAGCGGCTGAATAACCTGGGGTTGAAGTAAGAGCACCTGATAATACGCCTGACCAGAATTCCGAACCGAAATCGGTAGTGAGTGATAAAATAACGGCAACTGCTGTACCTGATAAAATAATAATTACACCCATAAAGATGTAGGTTTTAAAGTTCTTCTTTAAATCCCTAAAGAAGTTTGGACCTGCAATAAGACCAACCGACGCTACGAACATTACGAGACCTACGTTTGAAACGACACTCTTGTAATACTTCGTTACGCTACTATCTGAATTCATAAAGAAATTGCCTAAAACAGGAATTTCTTTAATACCATTGAGTGAGCACAAAAAGCCGAATAAAATAGCAATAAGGAATACGCCTGCAGTACCTAACGATACGCCTTTAATGGTGATTCTACCAAGCATATAACCGAGCGCTGTGATAATGAAAATACCGGTTAAAAGCACAGACATTGCGAATACGCTGTCAACACTTTCCTTTTTAATACCATTATAAATAACCCAAGCGCCGAGAGCGGCAACTACAACTGCTATAATCGCCCATACCCAAATAGGCATTTTTTTGTTGGAAGCGCTTACTGGCGCTTCCGTTTGTAATTCTTCTTTTTCTAAATTTTCCATAATAATATATTTCTCCTAAATAATACCAGTATTAAATTGCTGGATGTTTTGTATAGTTAGGTAAAAGTTTAGGTGAAAGGACGGTAGGTTCAATGCCTGCGTCTTTTAATTCTTTAGCAAAATCGTCAACGTGAGAAATCGTTAAATCTTTAACGGTTACAGTCTTTGATTTATTGCCTGCGTTTCTGCCTGCGCTTCTGCCGAATACGATAATATCTAAAAGTGAGTTACCCATAAGACGGTTTCTACCGTGGATACCCCCTACGGCTTCGCCTGCTACGTATAAATTTTCAACCGTAGTAGACATACCTTCAGCGTCGATATCAATACCGCCGTTTTGGTAGTGAAGTGTTGGGTACACGAGAATAGGTTCGCGTCTAATATCAATGCCGTACTTACCGAACATACGCATCATACCTGGAATACGCTTTTCGATAGTACCTTCACCGTGGAGCATTTCAATTTGTGGAGTGTCAAGCCATACGCCTACACCGTCGGTAGTCTTAATACCGTTACCACGCTTACATTCACGAATAATTGAAGATGCCGTTACGTCACGAGTTTCAAGTGAATATACGAACGCTTCACCATCTTTATTAACGAGTTGCGCGCCGATTGAACGAACTTTTTCAGTTACGAGAGCGCCGAAAATTTGAGTAGGTTCTGCAGCGCCCGTTGGGTGATATTGTAAAGTTTCAGGATATAAAAGTTTACCACCTGCTCTATAAGCAAGAACTAAACCGTCAGCCGTTGCGCCGTAGTGGTTTGAAGTTGGGAAACCTTGATAGTGAAGCCTACCTGCACCACCGGTTGCAATGATTACTACTTTTGCTTTTGCAATTAAAATTTCCTTCGTTTCCATATTCATCAAAACTGCGCCTGCACATTTGCCTTCGCTATCTTTGATGAGTTCGATTGCAGAAGTAAAGTCTACTACAGGAATACCTCTATTTAACACTTCGTCACGAAGGGTTTTCATAATTTCTGCGCCCGAATAGTCCTTACAAGCGTGCATACGCTTTCTTGAAGTACCACCACCGTGGGTAGTTATCATAGTGCCGTCTGGCGCTTTATCGAACATTACGCCTAAATCGTTGAGCCAACGAATTGCATCAGGGGCTTCAGAAACAAGACGATATAAAAGTTCCTTTTTAGCAGCGAAGTGACCACCACCGAAAGCGTCGATATAGTGGATTGCAGGGCTATCGTTAGGTTTGTCCGCTGCTTGAATACCACCTTCAGCCATCATAGTGTTTGCGTCACCGATACGAAGCTTGGTTACCATCATAACCTTTGCGCCGGTATCGTCTGCTTCAATCGCTGCGGACGCGCCTGCGCCACCACCACCGATAATCAACACGTCTACGTCAAAATCAGGTTTAGATAAATCGATATCCATATCTAAAACCCTTGCCTTGCCTTGTAAAAGTTCAGCGAGTTCGTGTAAAACCTTGCCACCTTTATTTGGACCTACTTTTAATACTTCATAAGCAGATTCAATATAGTCAGGGTGGTTTTCTTTAAGAACGGTGTCCTTTTCTTCGGCAGTCATTCTTCTGTGTAAGTTGTCGCATCTTTCCTTTCTGGTCGCTTCAACTTTTTTAATTGAGTCAAGTTGTTCTTGAGTGTAATTATAATCGTACATAACTAAACGCGACCTCCTACTTTTCAATATCTCTATTGTTATAGAGTTCTTTCATTTCTTCAACAGGTTTTTGCATTAAAGTTTCGATAAGTTCTTTATACATACCTTCGTCAATTTCTTTAACCCTATCTAACACGTGTTTAGATTCAGGTGCTAAATACTTGCCGTATAAACGACGAGCGAGTTCAGCAACTTGTGGGTGCGAAATGCCTGCAGGACATCTTGAAGAACATACGCCACACATTACGCAGTCGAAACTTTCTTCAGCGCAAGCGGTGAAATCACCACGTTGAGCGTATGCAATGTATTGCATAACGTTGAGTTCTTGTGTACAAACCTTAGTACAAGCATTACAACCTACGCAAGCGTAAATTTCAGGATACAATTGCATCATGATTTGTTCGGTAGGTTTGATTTTTTGAATATCGTAAACTTCTTTTACGAGTGGGAAGAACGGAAGCGTTGCCACGTACATATTTTCTTCAACTTTTTGTTGACACGCTAGGCAAGCCTTGAGTTCTTTATCACCTTTAATTCTGTAAATAGTTGCGCAAGCACCACAGAAACCGTTACGGCAACCACAACCCCTTACGAGTTGGTAGCCGGCGTATTCCATAGCCTTCATAATAGTAAGGCTTGAAGGTACTTCGTACTTTTTACCGAATAAATATACGTTAACCATTTTTTCCATAATTCTATGTTACCTCTTAATATTCGTTAGGGAGTTCGTTCAACTCGTCACATCTGAACACAGGACCGTCTTTACATACGTACTTGTCACCTACGTTGCATCTACCACATTTACCGATAGCGCATTTCATTTTAAGTTCAAGCGTGGTGTAAATTTGGCTAGTTTTAAAGCCGAGTTCTTGTAAGCCTTGTAATGTGAACTTAATCATTATCGGAGGACCACAAATAAGACCTACTGCAGAATTATCCAAGCCGACTTCTTTAACGTAAGAAGGTACGAAACCAACGTGACCATCCCAAGTAGGAGTTTCCCTATCAATAGTAAGGTATACGTTAAAGTCTTTTTCGTTCATCCATTCGTTTTTAATTTCGTCAATATCAACTAAATCGGCATCGCTTCTTGAACCGTAAACGATTGAAACTTTACCGTAGTTATCACGATTATCACGAACGTAGTTTATTACAGAACGGAGTGGCGCTAAACCGATACCACCTGCAATAAACACGAGGTCTTTACCCTTTAATGCGGTTTCTACCGGAAAGCCGTTGCCGTATGGTCCACGAATAGTAATTTGTTGACCTGGTTCACATTGGTGCAACCATTCAGTTACGCAACCACACTTCTTGATAGAAAATTCCATATATTCTTTATTAGTTGGACTTGAAGTGATTGAGAAAAGAGCTTCGCCTACACCCGGCATTGACAAGAAAGCACATTGCCCTGGGATATGTTCGAAAGGTTTTGAACCGTCGGGCATTGCTACCCTAAAGGTTTTTACGTCAGGGGTATCACGTCTAACGGCGGTGATTACACCCACTTTTGGAATTAAAGCATCAGTTTTAGCCATTGTAATCTTCCCCCAAAGTTTTTATTACTTTTACGATGTTGAGCATTTGTGGACATTTTTGAACGCATCTACCACAACCTACGCAAGAATATACGCCGTCGTGATTTGATGGAAAGTACACGAGTTTATGCATAAAGCGTTGACGATATCTTTGCATTTGAGTTGGACGGCTGTTACCGTGCGCGCAAAGAGTAAAGTCTGCAAACATACAAGAGTCCCAACATCTAAATCTTTGTACGCCCGTTTTTGTCTTGAAGTCTTTTACGTCATAACATTGACAGGTAGGACATACGAAAGTACAAGTACCACAACCAAGGCAGGCTTCGGATAAAGCCTTCCATTTTGGTGAGTTGAAAAGTTCCATAAGTTTTTCTTTGCTAAAACCTTTAAGACTTAAGTTAGAATATGGAAGTTTATCAATAATAGCCTTGATTTCAGCCTTTTTGTTTTCAACTTCGTCGTCGCTTGGGTCAAGTTCGAAAAGGTCTTTAACCTTCATAGTTAAGTCAAAACCCTTTTCGGTGTTTGGTTGCCAATGCATATAGCCGTCTACAATCCAAGTGGTGATATCGCCTTTTGGATTTGACGCATCAATGCCGTAAACCTTACAGAAACAAGATTCGTCAGGTCTATTACAAGCGAGTGTTACGATAGTTGTATTTTTTCTTCTTTCTTCATAAAAAGCGTCGCCGAAGTCTTCCAAGAAAGCCATATCTAAAAGTTCGAAACTTCTTTCATCACAAGCCTTTACGCCGAAAATAACTTGCTTTGCAGTTGGCATAATAGGTTCGTCAACGGAAATTTCCTTGCCCTTAACTTCAAACCTAACTAAATCTTGTGATTGTGGAAAAAATACGTCTTTTGCCGATTTAACGGTCTTTAACTTATCGAGGTCAACGGTAGCGCCGTTGCTCCATTTAGCGAAGTCTACTTGACCACCCTTAAAAATTGGGAGGAAAAGGTCGCTATCATTTGCGATTGCTTGATAAAGAGCAGGGAAATTGCTTAAAGATATTTTCATCATAATTATTTGTCCTCCTTATCGAATTCGGAAGGTTCTCTATCTTCAGTTTTATAACTGTTTAAAGGTGCTTTGGTTTCGGTATCTTCACCTGCTTGATATTCACCGTAGAAAGCGTTCATATCTTTAATGAACTTTCTATTGATAAGGTGAAGTGGAATATTTTGTGGACATACCCTTGAACATTCACCACAGTCGGTACATCTGCCAGCAACGTGCCAAGCACGAATAACGTGGAATAATTTTTCTTCAAATTCGTTAGCGTTTGCCTTACTTGCAACGTTACTGTCTGGGTTGTCGAATACGCACTTGGTACAAGAACAAGCAGGACATACGTTACGGCAAGCGTTACAACGGATACATCTTGAAAGTTCGTTTTGCCAGAAAGCAAAGCGTTGTTCTTCAGTCATATTTTCGAGCATTTCAACAGCGTCGAAACGTGGCTTTGGCGCTTCGTCGATTTCTTTACCAACGAGTTCGTCGTAAACGACGTGCTTTTTGCCTTTACAACTTAAGCATTTTTCGAGCATTGCGTCAACTTTATCAATAACCTTTTCGCCGTAAATAGTATCTACAATAAGTTTATCGCCGTCCGCTTTTGCGCCGGTTACGCCGTCGATACCGAAACTACGCAATTTTTCAATATCGATTTTGCCTTGACATTCAATACCGATTACGTAGATATTTTCTCTAACGATTCTATGTTCTTGAATAAGTTGGTTGAAACTATAAGTATCGCAAGGTTTTAAGAAAACTAAAATCTTGCCTTCTTTTTTACTTTCTTCAATAAGATACTTTGAAAGGTTTGCACCACAAAATTCGGTGTAAACGAGTTCGTCGATATTATCAAGAGTGAAGGTTGCTGGAGAGCAGTCGTAACAGAAGTCGCCTTCTTTCCAACCGATAACTCTCGAAACCGTGCCGTTTTCCAAAAGTTCTTTTGCTTTTAACTTGGCTTCGTTCATTATTGCTTGCATCTTAAATCCTCCAATCTCTTATTAGGACCGAGTTCGGTAATTTTTGCTACGAAATCGTTCATAACCGACGCAAAACGCGCGCCTTCAGCAGCAGAAACCCACTCAACTCTAGTTCTTTCCTTTTCAATACCCAAATAGTTGAGCATTGAGAAAAGGGTTGTCATTCTTCTTCTTGCATAGTAGTTACCAGTCGTATAGTGACAGTCACCTGGGTGGCAACCACAAAGGATTACGCCGTCAGCGCCCCTTTGGAAAGCCTTTAAGATGAACATTGGGTTAAGTCTGCAAGAACAAGGTATTCTTATAATTTTTACTTCTGCAGGGTAAGAAAGTCTTGCTGAACCTGCCAAGTCTGCGCCTGCGTAACTACACCAGTTACAGCAGAAAGCAACTATCGTAGGTTTGAAATCTTTATTTTCTATTTGCATATAGATTCCACCTCCGCCATAATTTCTTTATTAGTAAAGCCCTTAAGGTCCATAGCGCCTGACATACAAGCAACGGTACAAGCACCACAACCTTGACAAACGGCTTCGTTTACTTGTGAAACGCGACGCTTAACTACGCCACCTGGTACTCTGAATTCCTTATCAACGTAAGTGATTGCGCCGTAAGGACATACGGTTGCGCAGAGCGAACAGCCGTTACACATATTTTCGTTAGGAGTTGCTACGCAAGCATTACTCTTTAACGTATCTTTACTTAAAAGACCGATAACCTTAACTGCTGCTGCGCCTGCTTGCGCTACGGTGTCAGGAATATCTTTTGGACCTTGACATACGCCTGATAAGAAGATACCTGCGGTTGGAGATTCAACCGGTTTAAGTTTTGCGTGCGCTTCGGTAAAGAAGTCGTTGGTATCCATACTTGCAGTAAGCATAGTAGCAATTCTTCTAGCGGTTGGGTCTGGTTCAACTGCTGCAGCGAGTACTACGAGGTCTGCGTCAATGTGAAGTTGTTCGTTAGCGAGAAGGTCTGATGCTTGAACTTCTAAATGGCCGTCCTTTTCGATAACCTTACCTACTTGACCTTTTATGTAATGAACGCCGTATTGTTCAACTGCACGACGGTAAAATTCGTCGTAGTTCTTACCTGGGGTTCTTACGTCAATGTAGAATACGTAAACTTCAGTTTCAGGATGTTTTTCACGCAAAAGCATTGCGTGTTTTGCCGTATACATACAGCAAATCTTTGAACAGTAAGGCTTGTCGCAAGGTCTTAAGCCACGAGAGCCTACGCATTGTACGAATACGATTTTTTGAGGTTCTCTACCATCAGATGGACAAATAAGGTGACCTTTAGTTGGACCTGCTGCGTTAGTAAGTCTTTCAAATTCAAGTGAAGTGATTACGTCTTTACAATCAGAATAGCCGAGTTCGTTAAACTTATCGAGATTGATAATGTTAAAGCCCGTTGCTACTACGATTGCGCCGTATTCGCGTTCTATAATTTCGTCTTGTTGGTCGTATTTAATAGCGCCTACGCCACAGACTTTTTCACAAATACCACACTTGCCCGTTTTTAACTTGATACAAGCGTTTGCATCAATGGTTGGGATATGTGGAACTGCTTGAGCAAATGGAATATAGATAGCCGTTCTTTTATTTAAGCCTTGGTTGAATTCGTCGTCAGCCTTTTTAGAAGGACATTTTTCGGTACAAGCGCCACAACCGGTACACTTGGTTTCGTCAATATATCTTGCTTTCTTTCTAATTTGAACTTTGAAGTTACCTACAAAGCCTGAAACATTTTCAACTTCACTATAAGCAAAGATATTGATTTTTTCGTGCGCGCCTACGTCAACCATTTTTGGCGTTAAAATACAAGCCGAACAGTCAAGCGTTGGGAAGGTCTTGTCAAGTTGTGACATCTTACCACCGATTGATGGCTTTCTTTCAACGATATCTACTTCAAAACCTGCGTCGGCAATATCAAGCGCAGATTGAATACCTGCGATACCACCGCCGATAACGAGTGCCCTTTTGGTTACCTTGCTTTCACCCGAAACGAGTGGCGCGTTTAAGAGAACTTTTGCAATTGCAGTTCTTGCTAAAACGATAGCCTTTTCTGTGCCTTCTTGAATATCTTTGTGAATCCAAGAGCATTGTTCACGGATGTTTGCAACTTCAACCATATAAGGGTTAAGACCTGCTTTTTCAGCCGTCTTACGGAAAGTTGCTTCGTGCATTCTCGGAGAACAAGTACACATTACTACACCGTCAAGACCGTAGGTCTTTATAGCGTCAATCATCTTGTTTTGACCGATTTCGGAGCACATATACTGATAATCTTCAGCAAAAACGACGTTAGGCTCTTGTTTAACAGCCTCAACAACCGCTTTTACGTCAACCGTTGCTGCGATATTTGAACCACACCAACATACAAATACGCCGATTTTCTTCATTGTTTATATTTCCTTTTAATTATTTGCTGTATTTTCTGAACGCCGAGGTCAATGCTTGAGCAGGGAGTTCTTCATCTATCATAGCCGAAACTTGTTCAGGCTTTAAGTGATTTTTGCCTTGTTGTCTGATTTTGATAAGTTTTACTGCCTCGATAATTTTAGCAGGTTCAACTTGACGAGGACATCTTTCTACGCAAGCCATACACGATAAACAAGTGTATATCGACTTACCTTCGAAAAGTTTTGCTATATCACCACGTTCAATTAAATAAACGAATTGATGTGGATGATATTCCATTTCGTCGTAGTTTGGACAGGTCGCAGAACATTTACCACAACGCATACACTTTAATACTGAAGTGTTGCTCATCCTTTCAATTTCAGCCCTTAAATTTTGCTTGTTTTCCATAACGACCTCCTACTTAACACCGAGCGCTTCCGCTAAAAGTTCCGTAAAATAGGTAACTTTTATTTGGCCTGCGCCGTTTACTTTAAGGTTATAAAGACAGAGCGGACAAGCAGTTATAAGTTCTTCTGCCCCCTTGTCTTTTGCGTTATCAATAATCTTTTGAGCCTTCTTTTTAGGGATTTGTTTATCTTCTACCGTGCAATAAGCACCACAGCACTCGTTACGCATTTGATAGATAACTGGAGTTGCGCCGATTGCTTTGATAAAATCTTCTAAAATAGTAGGGTTTTCAGGATTATCGAAAGCCATTACACCACTTGGGCGCAATAATAAACAGCCGTAGTAGGCGCCTATTTTTCTGCCCTTAAGTGGATTAACCACCTTTTCCTTTATCTTGTCGAAACCGATTTTATCACGCAAAACTTCAAGGTAATGTAATACCGTGGTTTCACCGTTATAAGGGGTTTCGAGTTTCATATAGTTGTTTACGCGAGTGTTAAAGTACGCGTTGTTAACCATATCGTCGTTTACTCTTTTAATAACGTTGTGACACGCAGAACAAAGGGTTAAAAGTTCGTTGCCCGACTTCTTTGCGTAATCGAGAGCCCTTACCGACGCAAGTTTGGTAGCGATTTCGTCTTGAGCAGTCGTGTAGCAACCACCACAGCATTGCCAATCTTTAATCTCTTCCATTTCAATGCCTAAAACTTCGGCACACTTTCTTGCGTAGATATCAAGGTCTTTACCCTTTGCCTTTAAGGTACAACCTGGATAGTAACTAAATTTCATTGTATCGTTTCCTTATATAAATTTTGCCGTAGCAATTATAAATCTTCTTTAGCCATTTGTTCCGGATGGAATACTTCGTCAAACTTTTCAGCAGTTAAGAAGCCGAGTTTTACACAAGCCTCTTTCAAAGAAATGTTTTCTTTATAAGCAAGTTTCGAAGTTTTAGCGGCGTTGTCGTAACCGATATATGGATTGAGCGCCGTTACGAGCATAAGTGAGTTGTGAAGGTTATGCGCCATCTTTTCTTTATTAGCAACGATACCTACTGCACAGTTATCGTTGAAAGAAATAATACCTTCTGCTAAAATCTTTGCAGATTGTAAGAAATTGTAAATCATTACAGGCATAAATACGTTGAGTTCAAAGTTGCCTTGTGATGCTGCCATAGTAACTGCTACGTCGTTTGCCATAACTTGTACGGTTACCATAGTTAAAGATTCACATTGAGTTGGGTTTACCTTACCTGGCATAATCGAACTACCTGGTTCGTTTTCAGGAATAAAGATTTCACCTAAACCACAACGAGGGCCTGACGCGAGCCAACGAACGTCGTTAGCGATCTTCATAAGATTGCAAGCAAGAGCCTTCATTGCACCGTGAGCAAATACGAGCGCGTCTTTTGAAGTTAACGCGTGGAATTTGTTAGGAGCCGTAACGAATTTTTTGCCGGTGAGTTCAGAAACTGCGTCTGCAACCTTTTCATCAAAGCCTTTTGGAGCGTTTAGACCAGTACCAACCGCCGTACCACCGAGCGCAAGTTGAGCAAGTTTTGGTACGGTGCTTAAAATCATATCTTTTGTTTCAATAAGCATTTGTTTCCAACCACTGATTTCTTGCGCGAAAGATATAGGAACTGCGTCTTGAAGGTGGGTTCTACCACTCTTAACGATGCCCTTATTTTCACTTTCAAGACGGTCGAAAGTTGCAATAAGTTTGTCGATTGCTGGAACGAGTTTATCTTCAATAGCAACTACTGCTGCAATGTGCATAGCCGTTGGGAATGTATCGTTACTACTTTGCGACATATTGATATCGTCGTTAGGGTGAAGAAGTTTTTTACCTGCAAGTTCGTTGGCGCGATTTGCGATAACTTCGTTAGCATTCATATTTGATTGCGTACCACTACCCGTTTGCCATACTACGAGTGGAAAATGGTCGTTAAGCAAGCCTTGCGCAACTTCGTCTGCTGCGAGCGAAAGGTATTTTAACTTTTCGTCCGATAATTTGCCGAGCGCGTTGTTTGCAATTGCTGCAGCCTTTTTCAAAATACCAAACGCTTTGGTAATTTCACGAGGCATAATTTCGCCACCGATTTTGAAGTTTTGGAAACTTCTTTGAGTTTGTGCTGCCCAGTATCTGTCTGCAGGTACTTGCATTTCACCCATTGAGTCTCTTTCAATACGATAATCCATAAAAATCTCCTATATCACTAAAATTTTTTGCAATTTGTTTAGTTATCTCGCTTATCAAGAATAACTTTGAGTTTTGTTGATAATACTGCGAGCGACGCTGCTATATCAACCGTTTGAACAACAACGCCGTCAGGTACTACTAACCTTTCTGGAGCAAAGTTCATTATAGCCAAAATACCACTTTTAATAAGGTCGTCACAAACTTGTTGCGCGTCCTTTGCTTGTACGGCAATTATTGCCATATACACGTCATTTGCCTTAACGAAAGATTGTAAATCTTCCATAGGATAAATCTTTGTACCACTAATCGTTTTGCGGTATAAATTAGGGTTTACATCAAAGCCAGCAACTACGTCAAGCCCGTAATTTTCAAACCCCTTATACGATAAAAGCGCGCTACCAAGTTTACCTACCCCCACTAAACAGGCTTTTTGAGAACTATTACAACCTAAAAAGTTCTCTAAATCCCTTATGAGTGTTTTTAAGTCAAACCCTACGTTTGGCTTACCCCCTACGGAACTTACCAAAGCAATATCCTTTTTGACTTGAACGGGATTAAAATCAAAATGCTTTGCGATAGTTACGGAAGAAACGTTTGTTATCCCCTTTGAACGCTTATCATGTAAAAACCGTAAATACATTGGCAACCGTTTTAGAGTTGCGTTTGAAATTGACGTATTTTTATCGACCATTTACCTAATTCTCCCATCGCTAAACCATATCGGTATTTTTTTATCGAATATATTTTACACCTGCGTGCGAATTTTGTCAATAGTTTTATGCCTATTTTTGAAAGTTTTATTATAATTATAATACGCGCACGACTATACGCCGTTTTTTTACCAAAAAGTAACAAGCCCGCAAATTTCGGACTTGTATTAAATATTTATATATTGCAAACTTTTTTACAATTTTTTAATAGTTTTTCTTGTATGAATACATGTGCATATATTGTATTTTTAGGTTTAGTCAATAAAATCAATGGTTATATTTTCGTTACCACCGAGCATAGGTCTATCTTGAATAAACACTACCGTTCTGCCGCGCCTTGCCGACGCTAACGCACAAAATGAGCCGTATAAACCACCCGATAACACATAAATCATAATTTAAGATTTTTTTTAGTAATTCTTTTTTCATAACTATTCCTAAAAATGATGTTTTTTTATTAATTATAATAATTTTTTAATAATTACTTGACTTTTGCAATGTAATAATTTATAATAAAGATATAAAAAATTATAGTAGCAACAAATGAACTTAAACTGCGTTTTTTACAACAATTACAACGACAGAGGGTATTTTGAATTAACAAAAGGGCAACTCCCTTGGCACGTTTTTTTGCTTATCACAAAAGGTAGTTTTACCTTTTCGGCAAACGGCGAAGATTTTTCCATTAATGAAAACGAGATTGCGTTTTTCCCTGCAAACACCCTTTTTACACGACAGGTCGAAAAGCCTATAAACTTTCATCAATTAGCGTTTACGATTGATGAGGACGACAAGTTTTTTAAATCGGTTAAACTTGGCAAATTAGCCATCCCAAAAGGGCACGTTAAGTGCATTGCAGAAAGTTTATATACAACTAGCCTTTTAACCGAAGAAAAAAGCGACGTTTATCTACACGCAATAAAAACTATGATTGTTGAAAATTACGTGTACAAAAACGCCCTATCTGCCCCTAAAAACGCTTATCCTGATGATATTTCGGCAGTAATTGAACATATGTCGGACAATTTAGATAGTGAACTAAATATGCCCGATATGGCAAGGCTAATTAACCTTTCACACGTTGGACTTATTTGGAAGTTTAGAAAATTCGTCGGCAGTACGCCGTCACAATACCTTATCGCTATGCGTATGCGTACGGCGAAAAACCTTTTATTAGGCAGCAATTTGGCCATAAAAGAAATTGCCGTACGCTGTGGGTACGGCAATCCTTATTACTTTTCAAACGCTTTTTCCTCTTTTTTCGGTACGAGCCCGTCAAAATTTAGGAAAACTTCAATATAAATACTACTTTTTTATAAAATTCTCCTTCACGAAAAAGGCGGGACACTCGGTTCCGCCTTTTTCCTGCTTATTTTACCTTTTCGTCAGGGACTTCCTTCCTTAAAATGTCACCTGCGAAAAGTTTTATATCAGTTTTAATATAGAGTTTTTGTTGAACTATTTTGGCATCTTCAACAACTTTGCCCGTTTCATCGTAAATCTCCATCACAGTAAAAGTTTTGTTAAAGTTACCAGACGGCGAAAGAACCTCTAATACTTCACCTACCGTAAACCTGTTTCGCATTTCAATTAGGGCGAGATTTTTTTCTTCATCATAGCCAAGTACCGACGCTATAAACTTACGGTTTCCCTTACTTTGAGAATCGTCGTAATTGACCGTTTCGGCATTATTACCTAAAAGGTAAGCCGTCGTAAACGACCTGTGTGCCGTCTTTTTGAGTTCTTGCTGATAAATAGGATTATTCTTATATTCCTTACCAACAGCGTAGTATCCGTCGATTGCACGCCTATACGCGTTTATTACCGTTGAAAGATAATATTCCGACTTCATTCGCCCCTCGATTTTGAAAGAAACTACACCTGCGTCGGCAAGTTCGGCAATATAATCCATCAAGTTAAGATCTTTGCTATTTAATATGTAAGTACCGCGGTCGTCCTCTTGAATAGTCAAGTAGTCTCCACCTTTGGTTTTTTCGCGAATTTCATATTCCCAACGGCAAGATTGCACGCAAGCGCCTCGATTTGATTCTCTACCTGTTAAGTAGTTCGACAACAAACATCTACCACTATAAGAAATACACATTGCTCCGTGAATAAAAGTTTCAATCTCAATATCCGGAACAAATTCGTGAATTTCCTTAATTTCCGCAAGAGACAGTTCACGCGCTAAAATCACCCTATCAGCGCCTTGTTCTTTCCAAAATTTTACCGTCATCTTATTTAAGACGTTTGCTTGCGTTGAAATGTTAATTTTTAACTTTGGAGCAACGCTCTTTGCTAAATAAATTAACCCTGGGTCGGAAATAATAGCGCCGTCGATATTCAAACTTTCAAGATATTTAAAATACTTTTCGGCAAACGGCAAATCCGAATTTTTTGCAAAAATATTTACCGTTACGTAAACTTTTTTACCAAGCGAACGAGCGTAAGAAACAGCCTCGGCTAATTCCTCGTCAGTAAAATTGCCGGCGAGCGCGCGAAGGCTCATGCTTTTGCCACCGATATAAACGGCGTCAGCGCCGTAATAAAAGGCTGATTTTAATTTTGAAAAGTCGCCTGCGGGCGCTAAAAGTTCTATCTTTTTCATATGTTAAATTTTCACCGTAATTGCAACACCGTCTTCGATATATAAAACCGAAGTATAAAGATTTTCGTCGTTTTGAACGGCGTGTAAATATTCCTTCATAGAGTTAACGATTGTATTGTGCTTTTGTGGTGGCTTTTTATCCGAAAATACGAAACCCATAAAATTTACGTTGTCTGCAAAAATTACGCCACCTTTGTTTAAGTACGAAAGTAAATACGGCAGATACCTTGCGTAATGTCCCTTTGGTCCGTCTAAAAATATAAAGTCGTAATTGCCGGATAATACCGGTAAAATTTCACCTGCGTCCCCTGCAAATAAAGTCGCTCTATCACTTACGCCGTACTTTTTATAATTTGCCCTTGTCCTTGATACACAATCGTCGTCAAGTTCAAGCCCAGTTAGATGAGAAGTTGGACTCGCCTTAAGCATTGCTATTCCTGAATAGCCCCATGCCGTACCGATTTCAAGGATACGTTGTGGCTTAAAAACTGCCACGAGCGTCGTTAAAAGATCAAAAGATTGATTTCTTAAAACAGGTATATCGTTTTCTTTTGCAAACTTTCTTTCGGCTTGCAATTCATCATAAGCGTCGAACACTTGAACTATACCTCCATAATAACAGGTAAAATCATAGGGTCTTTTTTGCTCTTTTTAAAGTAGTTTTTAACAGCCCTTCTAACAGCGTTTTTGATTATACCACCGTGGTCGCCCGACTTAATGTCGATATTTTCAATTACCTGCGTAATTAGCGATTTTATTTCCTCAGTAACGGCGTCCGAAAGCGCTATGCCTCTATTTATAATTTCAACTGAAACTAATTCGCCGGAAAGTTCACCGACGCAAGCGACGATTACCATAATACCGTCTTCCGAAAGGTGAATTCTATCCTTTAATACCATACTGTCCGAACCGTCTATTTCAAGCCCGTCAACAAGCCTTGTGCCAGCCTTAAATTGTTCGCCAAACTTAATGGATTTTGGAGTAAGTTCTACCGTGTTACCGATTTCGGCAATAAGCGTATTATTAGGACTAACACCTAGTTCTTGCGCTAAAGCGGTGTGCTTTTTAAGGTGACGATATTCACCGTGCACGGGTATAAAAAATTTCGGCTTTACAAGTGAGTGTAAAATTTTAAGTTCTTCACGACAAGCGTGCCCCGAAACGTGTATCGGCGAAAGGGGCTCGTAAATAACTTCAGCGCCCTTTTTGTAAAGGTTATTTATCACGCTGTAAATCATTTTTTCGTTACCCGGAATAGTTGATGCTGAAAGTATAATGGTATCGTTTTCACCAACCGTTACCCTATTAAATTCGCCCATAGCCATTCTTGTGAGAGCGCTCATAGGTTCGCCTTGCGTACCCGTTGAAAGTATTAATATTTGACCTTTTGGATAGTTCTTTATTTTGTCAATATCTATGATTAAATCGTTAGGAACGGAGAGTTCACCTATACGAGTGGCTGACTCTACTACGTTTACCATGCTCCTACCGGAAAAAGCAACTTTTCTGCCGTACTTAAGCGCCAAGTCTAATATTTGTTGCAAACGGTGTACGTTGGACGCAAACGTCGCTATAATTAGCCTTTTACCGATATTTGCCGAAAACATTTTATCTAAAGTTTCACCAACTACGGACTCACTCATAGTATAGCCGTCACGCTCAACGTTGGTGGATTCAGCCATCATTAGTAAAACTCCTCTTTTACCGATTTCAGCAATGCGAGTTAAGTCCATATATTCGCCATTTATCGGCGTATAGTCTATCTTAAAATCACCCGAGTGAAAAACCATACCTACGGGGGTATTTATTGCTAATGCAACTGCGCCTGCTATAGAGTGATTTACGTTGATAAATTCTATGTTAAAACAGCCGAGTTTTACTGACGCACCTGCCTTTAAACAATTAAGATTTGCCGTTAAATTATGCTCTTTAAGTTTGTTTTCAATTAAAGTCAGCGTCAATCTAGTACCAAAGATTGGCGCTTTTACGTTGCGTAAAACGTACGGCAACGCACCAATGTGATCTTCGTGCCCGTGGGTTATGATAAACCCTCTAATTTTTGAAAGATTTTCTTCTAAATAAGTGGTGTCTGGTATCAACAAGTCTACGCCCGGCATACCTTCGCTTGGAAAAGTTAACCCAGCGTCTATTATTACTATATCGTCACCGTATTCTAGAGCGGTCATATTTTTGCCAATTTCACCAACGCCACCTAAAAAACGGACTTTTAAAATATTTTTTGGTTTCATTATTCTTATCCTAAAATGTTATATTTACCATTAGATTATACTAAAAAACCTTTCAAAAGTAAATCGAAATATCCCCCTTTTTTGCCATTTGGCGTTTTTCGAACAAAAACCTTACGACGCGACAATTTTTGCAAAAATATATTTTAAATAAATATTTAACTATTCAGTCAAAAAATACTTGCGATTTTGAAACAATTTATATATAATATAAAGCATATAAACTTTTACATAGAGGAGTAAGTTATGAGAGTTTACAACTTTGCCGCAGGTCCATCAACTTTACCTATGGACGTTCTTTTAAAAGCACAACAAGAATTTTTAGATTACAACGGTACGGGTATGAGCGTTATCGAAATGAGCCACCGTTCTAAACCGTTTATGGACATCAACTCTAGAGCGCAAGAAAATCTTCGCAAGTTGATGAATATTCCTGAAGATTATTATATACTCTTCGTTCAAGGCGGTGCGTCGCAACAATTTGCAGCCGTTCCATTAAACCTTTTAAAAACCGGCAAAGCAGATTATCTTTTAACTGGTAACTTTGCTACCAAGGCTTATGAAGAAGCATTAAAATACGGTGATGGCATTAAAGCAGTTGCCTCTTCAAAGGACAAAAACTATACTTATATTCCAAAAATGAAGGATATTGATTTTAACGACGACGCAGATTACTGCCACTTTACTTATAACAACACTATTTTTGGTACGAGATTTTCAGAAATTCCTACCACCAAGGCTACTTTGGTAACCGATATGTCTTCAAACATTTTGAGTGAAGAAATTGACGTTTCCAAATTTGGTCTTATTTACGCAGGCGCTCAAAAGAACATTGCGCCTAGTGGTCTTACGATCGTTATCGTTAAAAAAGATTTAGTTGACAACGGCACTCCACTCGCTTATTGCCCAACTATGCTTAAATATTCTACCCAAGCCAAAAACGATAGTTTATACAACACTCCAAATACTTTCAGTATTTATATGGCAAACCTCGTATTTGAGCGTTTACTCGCAAACGGTGGCGTTAAGGCTATGGAAGAAATTAATAAAGCAAAGGCTAAACTCTTATACGATTATATTGACGAATCAGGTTTCTACACCAACCCTGTTGAAAAGCAATCTCGTTCTATTATGAACGCAATTTTCGTTACTCCATCCGAAGAACTTAACGCTAAATTCGTTAAAGAAGCCGCCAATAACGGTATCGTTTCAATTAAAGGTCACCGTTTAGCAGGTGGTATGAGAGCGTCTATTTACAACGCTATGCCTATTGAAGGCGTTAAACACCTTGTAAACTTTATGCAAAAATTTGCAAAGGAAAATAAATAATTTCCAAAGGAAAAATTATGAAAAAGATTTTAAAACTCAATGCAATAAGCCCTATTGCTGACGAAGAATTTACTACTGACTACGAACTTTTAGATGCTTGCGACGATCCACAAGGCATTATGGTAAGAAGTTACGATATGCACTCTTACGATTTGCCTGAAAGCGTTATAGCAGTTGCTAGAGCGGGCGCTGGCACGAACAATATTCCTACCGTTGAATACGCTCAAAAAGGCGTTGTCGTATTTAACACCCCTGGCGCAAACGCAAACGCTGTTAAAGAACTCGTTTTGGCAGGTATTTTGCTCGGTTCAAGAAAAATTGTTGACGGTATTAAGTGGATTGACACCTTAAAAGGCAACGGCGACGCTATCGCTAAAATGGTTGAAAAAGGTAAAAAGAACTTTGTTGGGCCTGAAATTTACGGCAAAACCCTTGGCGTTATCGGTTTAGGCGCTATCGGTATTAAAGTTGCTAACGACGCTTACGCGCTTGGTATGAAAGTAGTTGGTTACGACCCTTACCTTTCAGTTGAAAACGCGCTTAAAATTAACAACGGCGTTAAAAAAGTTAACACTTTAGACGAACTTTTAGCAGTTTGTGACTATTTAACAGTTCACGTTCCACTTTTAAAAGACAACGCTGGTTTTATCAATAAAGACTTTATTGCTAAAATGAAAGACGGCGTAGTAATTATTAACTGTGCGCGTGGCGAACTTGTAAACAACGCTGATATGATTGACGCAATTAAATCTGGTAAAGTTGCTAGACACGTTACCGACTTTGCTTGTGAAGACTTTATCGGCGTAGAAAATATAGTTATGACGCCACACCTTGGCGCATCTACCCCTGAAGCAGAAGACAACTGCGCAGTTATGGCTGCAAGACAACTCGTTGACTATATTGACAACGGTAACATTGTAAACAGCGTAAATATGCCTAACTGTTCAGCACCTAGAGTAAACGCTGTAAGAATTACCGTTTGCCACTTAAACATCGCTAATATGATTGCTCAACTTACTTCAGTTTTCGCAAAAGACGGCGTTAATATTGAAAACCTTGTTAACAAATCAAAAGGCGATTTTGCTTACACGATTATTGATACTGACAGTACGGTTTCTGAAAAAGTATTACAAGATTTAAGAGCAATTGACGGCATTATAAAAGTACGACTTATCTAATATGAAAATTATCTATAACGAATTTAATATAGGTTTAGATAAATCTTTTATGATATTGCACGCGAGCGACACACACTTAACACTTGCCGATATGCGTGACGGGCAAAGAAAAGTTGACCTTGCTAACAAACGCTCGGAATACTTCCCTAACGCTAACGACGATTTAGTCGTTATGAGTGAACAAGCCAAAAAGTACGGTTGTCCTATAATTTACACGGGCGATTTAATAGACTTCGTTTCGCAAAAAAATTTAGAAGTCGCTAAAGAATTTTCCGATGCTAACGACTTGTTTATCGCGGCAGGCAACCACGAGTTTAGTTTATACGTTGGTGAAGTTCCACTTGAAGATGCCGACTATCGTAACATTAGTTTAGCAAAAGTTCAAGCGTGTTTTAAAAACGATATACGCTTTGCAGTAAGAGATATCGGTGGCGTAAACTTCGTAGCGATTGACAACAGTTACTATCAATTTGACAAAGAACAACTGGACGGGTTAAAAGAAGTAGTAAAACAAGGCAAACCTATCGTGTTAGTTATGCATAATCCTATTTTTAGCGAAAATTTTGCTAAAGATATTATGAAGAATAACGAGTGCTCTTACTTGACGGGCGCACCGAAAGAATTAACTGACACCTACCCTGAATATAGAAAAAGAGCGCAAACGTCAACCGATATTACGCTAAAAACTTGCGAATATATTAAAAGTCAAAAATTGATAAAATATATTTTATGTGGTCACGTACACCGTAATTACATAGACAACACGACTGATAATTTAGTACAAGTAGCAACTGACATTTCTAACTTAAGAGTAATAAAATTTATATAAAAAGGCTCCGAAAGGAGCCTTTTTGGTTGTCTTTTAGTTAAAACGGTATCACGAAAGTTGACCACGGTTGTATTCCGTCAAAATTTTTGCAAGATATTTTTTTACGCTTTTGCTATTACGTTTTGCCATTTTTGTTAAGCGATAAACTTGCGCCATAAAAAACAAGCCGTCTTTCTTTTCAAGTTTTAAAATATTTATTTTGCCGTGATTTGTTTTGGTGAGGTCTTCTTGCGAGTAGAAAGTTTCTTCATAAAGTTTTTCACCACTTCTTAAGCCTGTTTCAATGATTTTAATATCTTTGCCAGAAAGTTCAATCATTTTTTTGGCAAGGTCGTAAATTTTAACTTGCTCACCCATATCAAGAACGAAAATTTCACCACCACAGCAAAGCGAGCCTGCCATTACGAGAAGAGAAA
Source organism: Christensenellaceae bacterium (assembly GCA_045655805.1). Classification (GTDB taxonomy): domain Bacteria; phylum Bacillota; class Clostridia; order Christensenellales; family Borkfalkiaceae; genus UBA11475. Next base: position 111,403 of record JAZOPZ010000013.1, on the reverse strand, counting down.
CAGCCTCGTCAACCGTCATAAAATACCTTACGGCACGCTTGTCCGTTAAAGTTATAGGCCCACCGTTTTCGATTTGTTTTTCAAAAATAGGGATTACCGAGCCGTTTGAACCTAGCACGTTACCAAACCTTACGGCAGTAAATTTTACCTTGGATTTTTTTGCGTAAACGCGAATTATTTTTTCGCATAAAAGTTTAGTAGCCCCCATCACACTAGTAGGGTTAACGGCTTTGTCCGTAGAAATTTGAACGAAAACTTCTACCCCAAACTTGTCCGACAATTTAACTAAATTTAAAGTGCCGTAAACGTTGGTTTTGACAGCCTCTTCAGGGGCGTCTTCCATAAGTGGCACGTGCTTATGCGCCGACGCGTTGAAAACTATTTGTGGTCGGTGCTTTTTAAATAGCAGTTTTAATTTGCGTTTATCGGTAATATCAGCAATTTCAACGACGGTTAACGCACAGTTTTTAGCGCTTTCTATTTGACGATAAAGTTCGTAAGCGCCGTTTTCGTTATTGTCTAAAATTATCAATTTTTTGACGCCGAGCGTTGAAATTAACCTTGAAAGTTCACTACCGATACTTCCACCACCACCGGTAACCATAACTGTTTTATCTTTTAGATAAAGAGTGTCAAGTTCTGTAAGCGTAGACAGTTCTTCTCTATTTAATAGTAAATTTTTAATTTGACTTTTGTTCATACTTTTTTATTATATTTTTTCCGTCTTTGTAAATATGATTTGATAAAACTTCGCCACGGACTGAAGAAAGTGGGTAAACCGTAGCGTTTTTGCCTATTACCGTCCCTGGATTAAGGACGGAATTTGAGCCAATTTCAGCCCCATCACCCAAAAATGAGCCGACTTTTTTAAGGTCAGTTTGAACGACTTTACCGTTAAAACAGTACCTAACGGGCGTTTTGTCAGACTTTACGTTTGAAAGTATAACTCCTGCACCAAGGTGGGACTTATATCCCAAAACGCTATCGCCAACGTAGTTAAAGTGTGGTATTTGCGCGCCGTCGAAAATTATTGCGTTTTTAACTTCACACGAATTGCCTATTACACAATTATCCCCAATAATGGCGTTACCACGAATATACGCCGAGGGGCGAACTTCCGTTTCAGCCCCGATAACGCACGGCGCGAATATATAGGCATTTTTTGAAATTTTTGCGGTTTTGTGAACAAAAATACCATCTAAAACTTGGATATAATCGCTGTTTAGCGTGGTTGAAAGTTCCTTAAGAATTTCGCTTATCTTTGGCAATATAAGATGTGGCAATGAAAAAGTTTTAAGTTTTTCACCCACGAGCGAGTGGGAATAATCCCAAAAAGAATTTTCATTCATACGCTACCTTTTTATTTTACACTATAGCAAGCGTAAAATCAAGATTTATTTTTATTTTCATACTTTAATTTAGTGGCGATACCACCACGAATATGCCTTTCAGACAAGTTAAACTCTAAAATTTTTTTGACTTCTTCATACAAAAAAGCATCTTTTTTGGCAAGTCTTTCGGAAACGTCTTTATGCACGGTAGACTTACTAACCCCAAAAACCTTTGCCGTTGCCCGTACGGTACTACCCGTTGAAACTATATATTCTGCCTCTTTTAATACCCTATCGCTTAAATAATCCAAACCAAATCCCCCAAAAAGTGATAATATACTTTATGCTGAACTTGCCAAAAAATGACGAAAACGACGACTATTTCAGTTAAAATTAAGGTCTATCTATTATAGGTTCAAAAGAGATTATTCAAAAAGCGGTTTGCTCAATACTGTTCGTCAAAAAGAAAAAATACAACTAAAATTTATTAAGCAAAAAAAGCACGCTAAAAAGCGTGCTTTTTTCGTCTATCATTTTATTTTATCGCCGAAACAAAAGTTTTCGTTATATTTTGTGGTCTAGTAATTGCTCCACCAACGACAGCAAAACAAGCACCACATTTAAGCGCCTTTTTAAGTTCCTTCGGTGTAGAAATACCACCCTCTGCTACGATTTTAGCGTTTAGTTTTTTAACGAGAGTTTTAATAAACTTATAGTCAGGTAATTTTATCCCTTTTGTTTCTGCCGTGTAACCATGCAAGGTAGTACCTATAAGGTCAAATCCTAACTTTTTGGCGTTGACAGCCTCGTCAAAAGTAGCGATATCTGCCATAATTAAAGTGTTTGGGCTTTCCTTTTTGATATATGCTACTAAATCTTCCAACTTTTCACCGTTTGGGCGAGCACGCATAGTGCCGTCTATCGCTATAATTTCTGCACCGACTTCTATAAGCGCTTTTACTTCTTCAAGCGTTGGCGTAATATAGACTTCACTACCGTCAAAAACTCGCTTTATTATGCCTATAACGGGGGCGGAAACTTTCTTTTTAATTTCCGAAATATCTTCAACAGTATTTGCTCTAATCCCCACTGCTCCACCTTGCATTGCTGAAACTGCAAACTTTTGCATAGTTATAGAGCCGTGCATAGGTTCTTCAGGCAAACCTTGACAAGATACTACTAAACCACCTTTTAATTTGTTTATATACTACTATCCAATCTTTCATAATATCTCCTTAACAGACTGAACTTTTTTCTTTATTATAAAACGACAAAAAAGTTTTTACAATATCACAAATTATACTGTTACCTATCATTTTTTGTCGTTTAATTATTGACATTATAAATAACTCGTTTTATAATTGTAGTATGAAGACCAAATTATCCGACGGCAAATCCGTAATTTTTAGAAACGATTTTTTAGACTATCAAAGCGGTAGGCTTTTATCTCCTATCGAAACGCAAAACTATTATTTGTTACAAACGGCGGATTCTTATTACCTTACCGATTTTAGTGGTAGCGAGCACACGCAGTATTGCGACCTTGAACTTACTATCGTTTTATACGGTAGTTTGCTATCATTTGCGAACGGCGTATTTGAAAAGGTAGAAAAAGGCGAAGTTTATCTTTCTTTTAGAGATGAAAAACATATCGTAAAAAGCAATAACGGAACGAGATTTCAAACTCTTGCTATAAATTTTAAAGATACCAACCAAAATATCTTAAAATTATTAAAAGAGAAATACCAAAACACTTCGTCACACAAAACTAAACTAAATATTAGCGCGCAAATGACGACTATATTAAGCGAGTTTATAGCAGAAGATTTACCATTTAAAAATATTCAACTTGATGCGCTTATAAGTGAAATTTTAATCAATTTAGCCCGTGGCGAAAGAGTTTCTAAAAACAAATTTTACGATAAAAAAGACCTTTTGCCCGACCTTATACATTACATTGACAAAAACTTTTTAAGCATCTATTCTTTAAACGAGTTGACGGAAGAATTTGGCTATTCTTACGGCTATTTATGTAAACTTTTCAAAAATCTTTACGGTAGAAATTTAAGCAACTATCTAAACGAAAAGCGTATGTCTTACGCAAAAACGGCGCTGATAGGTGGCGCAAGCGTCAACGACGTTGCCGAAACTTTACATTACAATTCCCCTTTCAATTTTACAAGGGCGTTCAAAAAAGAATACGGCAAACCACCGAGTACTTTTATAAAATAAATAAAAAGGACCAGACGGTCCTTTTTTTATAATCTTTCAAATTTTTTAACGCCGTAATTCGTCAACAAGAGTACCGACGAGACGGCTACGAGCGCAACGAATACGCTTACCGAGTACATTGCCCACGCTATCGTTAATTTGCTAAACATAAGCCAAGCAAGCAATGCCGTTACCCCTGCAAAAAGCATATTCGCAAGCATTGATAAACCCATTGCCGCACTTTGTTTTACGGGATATGCTGGGTTAGTCCAATCAAATTTAGCAAATTTTATACCTAGCGTCATTGCAATTGCGTTTGTAGCAACCGCACCGAGTATAGAACCAACCACTATAAGTAAAGCATACCAAACAGGGACGGCGACACCTATCACCGCTATCACGGCAGGTAAAACTATATTACTTGCACTTACGATAAAACTCGCAAGGTATTTTGACAAAATTATTTTTTTAGAAGAAATCGGCAAAGTTTTTAATAACCCAAAGTTTTTACCTTCCAAAGAAACCGACGGAGCGCTCATCGTCGCTATGCCTCCGATAAGTATCAACACCGGTAAAATATACGGAGCAAAAACTTCAGCCACTAGTTTTAATTCTTCAATAGGAATATTGACTCTTAGCAACACCACTAAAACTATTGCTAGCGCAATTCCTAAAATCGGTCCAAATAAAATGTTAGTAGCGTATACAGGTATGCCTAAAAGCGTTGAGTATTCCTTTTTAACTAAAGTATAACCCAATCCTTTTTGCTTTACTGTTTTAACCTTATAATTCCCACTAGTCTTTTGACGGGTTAAAAGGGTGTGTAGCCTTGAGTAATTGAGCGCCACGATCAAACTCACGCCCGCCCCTAAAGCGAGCGATACGCCCGAAAACGCCAGCGAATAACCAAAGTTATCAAGCCCCTTTAAAAACCAATTTATTACGGGGATTTTTTCAACGAAAGTATAGATTGAAATATTGTCTTCACCAAAAGAAAAGAACAATATAAAACCAAGCGCTAACGCCATTGAAAAGACCGTTTCAAACAAAGACTTTCTTTTAATGCCGGAAAATATAAGTTTTATACCTATACCGATAAGCAAAGTAAACGCAAGTGGAATAAACGGTATAAACAAGCAATTATACGCTAGATTTAAATAAAAAGTTGCCGTAACTTTAACCTTTAAGCCGTAAACAATTGCCGTAGGTATAAAGATGATAATTGCGATAAATAAATCTAATAAAAAAGTATATAAAAGTTTTGAAACTACTATCGTAAACTTTTTAATAGGTAGCGACGCTAAAAAATCGTAATCTTTATAGCCGAACAAAGAACTTACCGCGTCGTATATACCAAAGAATACCGCAAACATCAAATACATTACGAGCATCGCTTGGAACATAAAAAAGTACTGCCCCGTTAAAGACGCGATTTCAGCGTACATAAAAGCGTAACTTAGCGACACACCGCTAAGCACTATAAACAATAATGCGCCCGTGCCTATTTTTTTACGACTTACGCCACTTGCTTTTTTAGAGTTCGGTTTACCCGTTAAAAGCCTTAATATTTGAATTTTTAAAAGTAACCACAAGTTTGCCATTTCTAATCTCCGTTTTCGGCAAGAGATAAAAATACCGATTCAAGCGACGAATTAGCAGTTACTTCTTCCATATCACCACAAACGACTAGTTTACCGTCTTTAATAATAGCAACCCTATCGCAAAGTTTTTCAGCCACTTCTAACACGTGGGTAGAAAAGAAGATGATCGTACCGTTTGAAGTGAGTTCACGCATAATAGTTTTTAGCGTGTGACTTGCTTTTGGATCGAGCCCAACGAAAGGTTCGTCTAAAACTAAAAGTTTTGGTTTATGGATAAGCGCCGATATAACGGCAAGTTTTTGACGCATACCGTGTGAATATGAAGATATAACGTCACCTAAAGCGCCTTCAAGTTCGAAAACACTTGCGTATTTTTTAATAAGTTCGGTGCGCTCCTCGGTTGAAACACCAAAAACGTCTGCAATAAAATTGAGATATTTGATGCCCGTCATAAAATCGTAAATATCTGGGTTATCTGCAATATACGCAATTTTATTTTTAAAAGCAATGGCGTCGGTTTTTATACTTAAACCGTCGAGTAAAATTTCACCCTCCGTAAAGTCGAGTGCCCCAACTATACACTTAATCGTCGTTGACTTACCTGCGCCGTTATGACCTATAAAACCGTAAATTTCGCCGTCGTTAACGGTTAAATTTAAGCAATCTACTGCCTTTATCCCCGCTACGTATGATTTTGAGAAATTTTTAATCTCTAACATTGAATTTTTCCTTATTTTTTAATTTTTTTAAAGTACAACATTCTACTTGCAAACGTATCACGGAATTCTTTTCTATCCGTTTCGCCTCTACTAATATCACCGAAGTCGATAAATCCACCGTTTAACGCATCGCCCATTGCAGTAAATTCAATAACTTTGTCAGTATTAAATTGTGGGCGAGAAGTTACCTTGTATAAAGTGTTTGATTCAAGGCCCTTAAATTGATAAGACAATTTATTTTTTAAGTGGTTAGGAGTTTCGTCTATAATAACTGCCATAGCCTCGTCCTTTTTAGGGGAAACAACCATCCAACCACTTTGTTTTGAATTATGTACGCTTTCTCCCAAACGATAATAATCACCAAATTGCAATAACTTTCTATGTTTTTTATAGTAAGCAACTTGCTTTTTAATTATTGAAAGTTCCGCTTTAGTTGATTTTGTAATATCAAATTCATACCCAAAAGCACCCATAGCAGCGACGTTAAAACGGCTTTCTAAACTACAATTACTGTGCCTAGAAGACGCAACGTGCGCGCCCATACTTGATTGTGGATATGCAACCAAAGTGCCTTCTTGAATATACAATCTATCGTGAGCGTTAGTGCAGTCGCTACCCCAGTTTTGTGGCATATAATATTGCATACCGAGGTCGTACCTACCCACCAGAAGAACAACTTTCAAATAACACGTTCGGGCAAGCCTTGGTGATTTTGTCGAGCATTGCCGATTGTTTTACGTAGTAATCGTAGAAATATTCGCCTTGATTTTCAAGTTTAGAAGAGTATATATCACTCATAAAACGGTTGTGATCCCACTTAACGTAGTCGACGCCAACTTCTTTGAAAATTTTAATTAAAGTGTCGGTAAGATAATTTACAACCTCGTCGTTAACCATATCAATACAAAGTTGCCATCTTTTTGAAATAGGTTTTGTGCCCGGTATTGCTTGCGCCCATTCAGGATGACTACGGAACAAATCGCTATCTGCACAAATCATTTCAGGCTCAACCCAAAGACCGAACTTCATTCCAAGCGAGTGTATTTTATCAGCAAGATTTTTAAGGCCACCGGTTTTTTGCACGTTATCTACCCAGTCTCCAAGCGCGCGACGATCGTCGTTACGGTCACCAAACCAACCGTCGTCTAAAACGAGCATTTCGATACCACATTCGCTTGCTTTTTTAGCCATATCGTAAATCTTTTCACCCGTAAAGTCAAAGTAAGTGCCTTCCCAGTTATTAATAAGTATAGGTCTTTCTTTATAAGCGAAGTCAGGATTAACTATATGGTTAAGCGAGAATTTATGCATTTGCAAAGTAATATCGTCTTCGGTTTTTTCATAAACGAAAATTGCTTCAGGCGAAACGAATTTATCACCCGCTTTTACTTTATAATCAAGAGCATAGTCATTCATACCCGTAATTACTCGAGTACGATTATAAGGTGAAATTTCAACTACTTCTTTATGGTTGCCCGACCAAATAAGATTGTAACCTATTACGCCACCGTTGATTTTCGTCATAAAGAACGGATTATGAGTTGGTGAAGAAACGCCTGTTTTTGAATCAATTTCAAATCTACCTGAAACAAGCGTATTATCGTGACGATCACGCTCCCTATACCATCTACCGTCGTAAGTAACTATTTCTGCTTTATTCGCAATAAAATCAAGTTGCAAAGAACCTAATTTTTTAACGAAAATATCGCCGTCCGTAGTGTTGACGACTTCAGTATGAGTTGCTATAACGTCGCTATCTTCAAACACGGTGTAATATTGATTTAAGGTAACTTTACTAATTTCATCAATATAGGTTAAACAAACAGTTTCACCTTTATTTCTAGCCGTAGGAAGTGGCGAAGTAAATCCGTCCACCATTTTTACGCTATCAAACATAAATCTATTTGAGAAAATATTATTTTTAGAAACCGTTAATAAACTTTCCCTATTATTACCATCACCGTTAGAGGATACCGTACGACGAGTGTGTATAGAATCGTCAGAACTTGCCATATAGCATAACTTTTCATAAAAACAAGAATAATCGTTTGCATCAGAAATTTTAGTTCCGTAATATAAAATTTCAGCCCAAGTTGGATCTATACCGTAAAAATCATAAGTTTTTCTAATACCGAGCAAAAGAGTATTGTTTTTACTATCAATTTTAATGTAATCATTAAAAATATTAATCATAATTTCTCCATAGGTAATCGCCTTATGATATATAAATTTAGTATATAGTAATGTGTTTAAAATGTCAATATCAAATCTAAAAAACATTGCTAAATATTATTTAAAAGGGGTATTGACAAATAAAAAATCGGTGTTATAATCAAAGTATGTTAAAGATTTATATCAAAAAAGGTGATAAGGCTATTGCTCACGAGTTATTGTTCGAAATTTTAGATAGAGAGTTTTCGCTTAACTATTCTGAATTCGACCTTAAAAAAACACCTTACGGCAAGTATTATATTGAAAATTCACCGTTAAAATTCAATTTGTCACACAGTAAAGATAATATCGTGATAGCCATTTCGGACGGCGAAGTCGGGGTGGATTGCGAAGTCGTTAAAAGTGAATTTAGACAAAGAAGTATTTTCGGCGTTATGCCCCAAACGGCTGAAAATTACGCCGAACTTTGGACTAAAGCGGAAAGCATAGTAAAGTACAACGCAAGTTCGATTTTAGCAGACCTTAAAAAGATTGATTTAAGTTCTACCCCAACCTTAAACGGTGTAGTCGTTGATTTTAACCTTTTTACTTTTTATAAAGACGATTTGGTTATTACCGTTGCCACTAAAGAAAACGGTTACTCGATAGGCGATTAATTTAATCACAGATGAGTTTTTCATTTTTCTATCTACCTTTGCTACGAAAGTAGCGTAAAGCCCGAACGGTCTCCCCCGTTCGGGCTTTATCTTTTAAATTAATTTTCGTAACGCTTTTTGTAAGAATTAGGCGTTGAAGATAAAACTTCTTTAAAATCACTCATAAAATGTGAAAAAGACATATAACCGATATCGTCGGAAATTTCTTTAACCTGCAAGTCGCTAAAAAGCAAAAGTTTTTCGGCTTGTCTAATTTTTAATCTTTTAATATACCTATTTGGACTAATACCCGTTTTATTTTTAAACAGCGAACATAAATAGTTGACCGTTACACCGGAAACTTCCGCTAAACTTGAAAGTTTTTTAACCGTTAAAGCGTTATCAGTAATATACCCTATCGCTTTATGCAAAGGATTATCCGAAGGTAAACCGTCTAGCGCCGTACCTATTTTTAATTCAGATATAGCGCAATAAAATAATTTGTCCGCAATTTTTATCTTGTCACTACCAAATTTACCTAATTCGCTAAACGCTGAAAAATAATCGGTTAAACGAGAAATCCCGTCGTCAAAAAGGTCAACGGTACGGTTAGAAATAGACAACGCCAACCTTAAAGTGTCTGATGACAAATCCGTTTGCAAAAGCGACGCTACGTTAATTACCGCCGAGCGTGAAGTTATTTCCATAAACTCGCCGTCAAGTAATAAAAAAGCATTGCCGTACCCTGCCGAATATTTTTTACCGAATAATAAAACTTCACCCTGACCTTGTTGAAAATAAACTAGCATTACGCCGTTTGCTAATATTTTTTTATTTCCGTTTATCGCGCTACGATAAGTTAAACTTGTTTTTTCTTCCATATCTTTAGCCTAATTAATATTGAGTATATTTTTCCTGTAATGTACTAATTATATTATAGTTTTTTAATTTTGTCAAGGCAAACAAAAAACAGCAAGACTTTCGTCCTGCTGAAATTCTTTATATCAAAGCCCCGTTTTTAAGGGTACGCCCAAACTTATAGCAAGGGCTACGTCTACTCTATCCATAGTAGGTTTTTCAACCTCACCGATACGCTCTTTTAATCGCCTTTTATCGATAGTACGAATTTGTTCAAGCAACACGACGCTATCTTTTAAAAGTCCGTATTCAAGCGCGCCAAGTTCAATATGAGTTGGCAGTTTTGCCTTGGTCATTTTACTAGTTATTGCCGCGGCTATTATTGTTGGGCTGTATTTATTGCCGATATCGTTTTGAACGACCAACACGGGCCGTACTCCACCTTGTTCACTACCGACGACGGGACTTAAATCTGCATAATAAAGTTCGCCTCGTTTAATCATAATTTGCCTCTTTGGTAACTTTATCGTCGGCTATCGACTTTTTATTTATTATATGTAGCCTACTTAATTTTAAGTTACCATACGACTTAATTATTGACCACTTACGCCTTTTTATACTTCAAAATAAAAAAACGCGGATAAGGGCGTTGCTCTTAGGGATTTAAATTAAATAGTTCAGAAACTCGACTTTTCATAAGTCGAGTTTTCTTTTGCCCACACAAAAATGCTTGATAAAACTTTTTATATGTGATATACTAATTATGCCAAACAATCTGAATATTCGTAGCCATAGGTGTTTTTTCGTTTAAAGGAATATTATACCTTTTTTTGACAATACCATTAAGAAAACCAAATTTGTAAAAATGCGGCTCCTTCTTGATGGTAAGGTTTCACCTATACTACGATAGATTGTTTGGCGACAATTGGAGTCTGCGTTTTTGTGCGCTGACTTCGGTTGGCGCACTTTTTTATTTTATGGAGGAAAATTAAAATGTTTTGCGAGTTTTGTGGAAAACAATTAAATCAGGATTCAAAATTCTGTCCTTATTGTGGTAAAAAGGTAAACATAATAAGAGAAATGAAAGAGAAAGAAAGTATTATAGATACTGAAATTGAAGTAACAGAGCAAACTGATAGTAGCAATATTAGTAGCTATAATAATGATTGTGTTGTACAAGAATTAGAAAAAATAGAAGAAAAATATTATGATATAATTCTTTATGGTGTAGGCTCATTTAAGATGTTTGCAAAAGTTTTTATTAATATGATGAGCAATAAAGGGTACTCTGAATCAAAAAAAATCGTCAATAATCTTCCTGTAACGCTTTTTTCAAAAATTAATGAAAATGATGCAAAAAAATTTATAAATTATTTTTCAAAATTTAATCTTAAATTAGGATATGTAAAGACGCCAGAAAACACTTTTGGTAAACAAATAGCAAATATGGACATAGCAGAATTTGAGAATAAATTTAATAACATTTATTCTGATATTTCTATTGATAAAAAAAATGATATAAAACCCCCAAAAAATAAAATAAAAGATAACAGCGACAATACAATAATAGATAAAACTAATAAAAAACAATTCACAAATATGGTCATAGGTATTATAGCGATAGTTGTGGGCATTATTGGTTGCGTATTATTTATTTTTTCTCCATTTTATTCTTTTACTTCATCTCAAATAATTGATGGGGAAAGCGTTTATAAAAGTGTTCAATACTCAAATTTTGAAAGAATAATTTGGCCAACATTAAAAGCAATATTTTTAGGAAAGTTTCGTTTAACGCTAAATGTGTTAGCTAATAGTTTCTATTATATATTTAACTTTTTAATCATTGTTGAATTGGTAAAACTAATTATTTCACTTGTTAAAAAAGTAATTTCTTTAATTAAATTATTAAAAAAAGGTACAATTCAAGAGAATGCGCACGATAACAATTTTAAATTAATGAAAACGGCGATAATTATGACGGTTTATATCGTTTATGCTAGTTTTTTAAACGATATTGTTTTGAAAACGGTTATTATAATAGCAATATTAATGATAATAGGAATATTGTCTCAAATAATAAAGAACAAATTAAGCAGTAATTAAAAATTTCATAAATCAACAACAAACAAAAGGAGACAAAAAATGGAATTAAAAATTACAAAAGAAGAATATAAAAGTCATCCATTTCCAACGAAACTTTTAATACTTTTTATAATTTTTTCGATTGTAGGGATCGTTTGCGTGGAAATTGTCGCAAACTTATTGATAAGACAAAGCGATTGGGGAGCATTATTGGGATGTTTGGGCACTGCAGGTGTAGTGCTTTTGATTTTGTTTTTTATCGTTACGTCGACATACACATTAAAAATTTATCGCGGAAGGGGATTTTATAGAACGTTAAACTTATTGCAATTTTTAATAATTATAAGCATTATAATTGTTATTTTGTATTTTAATAATGTTGTAAAGTATTTCGATATAATTCCTTTGATTTTAATTATAGAATTTACTTTACCTTTTGTGTGCTCTATGATTATTAAAGGCGAATATCAAATATGTCGTACTTGTGGATTACTAAACAGTATTGGTATTGAAGATATTCAAACCACGCGTCTAGGCACGAGAGTTGAATTTTATAATTATGGAAATACAGCCTATATATATGAAAAAGGAGAAAGCACGATTAAATATAAATGTAAAATATGTGGAACAATAAAACGAAAATACGGTTCGTATGAAAAAAGAGTTTAAAAATAAAATCCTTTTAGAAATTAAATAAAAAATTATAAACAATTAATGGAGAACTGACATGAAAAAATTTTTATTCTTAATTGCAAACTTTTGTTTGTGTATAACATTTATCATTACTATGACGGCTTGCGAAAAATCAATACAACCAAGCCCATTAGATACATACTTTGAGTTTGACAACGTTACATATAACTACCTCGTGTTTGAAGATGTTGAAAGCGAACCAGATATACAATCAACAGCAATGATTAACGGAAACTGCTGGAAATATATTTATAATCCTGGAACAGAAGAAGAATCAGCTACGTGGTTTGATGGTTCTAAATATTATGATGATGGAGACGAATTATCATGGAGTGTTGCTCGTGTAAATGGCACAATAGATGCTTTAATTGACGCATTTAATTGTTTTAAATTAGGCATTACCGATGATGATGCAGATGGAATATGGACAAGTTCAAGTGATTTTAGCGAAAATACACCATATTCAAAAATAACATATTCTAATATAAAAGTTACTATCCAAAACGATAAACTATCATCAGTGACATATTCTCATAAAAACGAATTTTCAACCTATACTGAAACTCTTTTTGTTTCTTATGAATTTTACAACTGGGGAACAACTGTGATATAAATATACATTAAGCGAATTGTACTTTTGTCCTACGGACATTTCCCCTTATCAAGGGGCTGAAACTCTCAACTAGCGCGCCAACAAATAAGACTACCTTTAGGACGTTCCCTATAAGGGATTTTTAGTTCGGAATAAAAGTGTAGCACACTATACTTCACTAAAAGTGAAATGTAGTGTGCTTTTCTTATCCACAAAAGATAAATTATTATAAGTTATATTTTTAGCCTTGTGTCTAAAAGTGATATGCCGTTGGCGTGGTATTTTGGCTCTCGCCAAAGTTATATTAAATAAATCCTTAACTTGCCGTTAGGCAAATATAACTGCGTAGCAATATCACTTGCGTTAGCAAATATCACAAATCCGCAAGGATTTATTTAGTTGTCGCATATTCCCTATGGGAAGAGCGACTAGTCCGCGTTTTTAATTATACTACGTTAAAGCCTGCTTCGCCAACCATCATAATAATTACGCCAAGATCAACGTTTTGGCTAGAAGTTATAACCACCTTGCCAGTTTCTAAATCAGCCTTAACCTTTTTAACCCCTTCGATTGCCTCGATTGCCTCAACGACCTTGGCTTTACAATGTTTACAAGACATACCTTCAACCTTAATTTCCGTTACGAACTTTTTTGAAAATAACATAATTCCCTCCGATTATTTTATAAATTTAAGCCTTAAAGTATTTAAAATTACGGTAAGACTGCTAAATACCATTGCTATACTTGCAAGCATAGGATTTATAACTATGCCGACGAACGCAAATGCGCCCGTTGCTATTGGTAACATCAACGCGTTATAAAAGAAAGCCCAAAACAAGTTTTGCCTTATACATTTAAGCGTTTTTTTAGCAATTTTTAAAAACTCCGTAACCTTGTCTAGTCCGTTGCCCAAAAGTACCACGTCGGAACTATCCATAGCCACGTCCGTACCGTTGCCAACGCTTATGCCTATATCTGCGTATGCGAGCGCAGGGCTATCGTTTACCCCGTCCCCACACATTATAACAACTTTACCTTCTCTTTTCAAGTCTTTTACAAATTTTGCTTTATCAGACGGTAAAACTCCACCGTAAAATTCGTCTATGCCTAAACTTTTGGCAACGCTTTTTGCAACTGCAGGATTGTCCCCCGAAAGCATAACGGGTTTAACGCCCTGTTTTTTTAGATCAGTAATTAAATCTTTTGCGTCGGGTTTTACAGTATCTTTTACGCCGTAAAGCGCAAGTACGGTTTTTTCGTCCGAAAGATATAAAATACTGCAACCATCAACCAAAAGTGCGTTTTCGTCGGATTTTTTTGAGTTTTGGACGGCGAATTTATCTAAAAGTTTTGCGCTCCCTACGAAATATTTTTTACCGTTTACTTCACCACTAATACCGTAGCCAGGGATATTTTCAAATGATGAAACTTCGTACGGATTATCTACCGAAAAAGCGCTTGCTATCGGGTGAGAAGACTTTTTTTCAAGCGACGCAGTTATTTTATAGACTTCGTTATCGGTTAGATTTGAATAATTGTATCTATTATGCACGCGCAAATTACCGTGCGTTAAAGTGCCCGTTTTATCAAAAATAATTACTGACGCTTTATCAGCAACTTCCATGGTTTTACCATTTTTAACCACTATTCCACTAGTTGCGCAAAGCCCTTCACCAACGACGACGGCAAGTGGAGTTGCAAGCCCCAAAGCACACGGACAAGCAACCACCAAAACGTTCACGAACGCCGTTAGTGAATTTGTAAAGCCTTGACCGAATATTAACTGAAAAATAAAAGTTATAACTGCTAAAACCGCAACGCAAGGTACGAAAATTCCACTTATCTTATCAGCCGTTTTTGCAATAGGTAGTTTGGTATTAGACGCTTCAACCACCATATTGACGATTTCTGAAACGGTACTTTCTTTACCTATTCTTTGCGCGGTATATTCTATGTAACCGTCGTAATTTATACTACCTGCAACTACTTTTGAGCCGACGCCTTTTAAAGACGGCTTACTTTCACCTGTGATAAAACTTTCGTCAAAATGAGCGCTACCCGATATAATTTCACCGTCAACGGCAATTTTTTCACCCGATTTACAAACGACAGTATCGCCTTTAACTATTTCGTCAAGGGTGACCGTTACGAGTTCGCCGTCACGCAATATAGTTGCGTTATTTGGGGTTATTAGAACTAATTTTTTTACAGCAAGGCGAGTTTTTTGCTTACTAGTTTCGTCAATCTTTCTGCCGAGTTTTACGAAAAAAATCACAGACGCAACGCTTTCAAAATATAATGCGTGCACAAGCGAATTATTACCCAAAAAAATTAAAATCGATTGAATTGTGCTAAATATAAAACTTGCGCCAACGCCAAGCGTTACTAAAGCGTTCATGTCAGGAGCAAGAGTTAAAACCGACTTTACCCCACCGACGAATATATCAACGCCGTAAATTAAAAACGGAATTGTTAAAACCATTAAAGCAATCGCGTAACCGATTGCGTTTTTATTAGGGTGCATAAACGCAAAAGTAGGTAGACTTATCATATGCCCCATTGACGCGTACATAAGCAAAATAGTTAGCACGCCGAAAATTATTAAAGTGGTCAAACTTCTTCCTTTTTCTTCCACCTTGTTTATGTC
This sequence comes from Christensenellaceae bacterium, assembly GCA_045655805.1. GTDB lineage: Bacteria > Bacillota > Clostridia > Christensenellales > Borkfalkiaceae > UBA11475. Next base: position 95,862 of record JAZOPZ010000013.1, on the reverse strand, counting down.
AAAAATCCCCGTACTTTTAAAGCCTGCACGCTTAATAAAAACTTCAATTTGTTTTAAGTCAAGCAAAGTTTCGTCGTACTCGATAACGGCGCTTGCCATAACCAAATTGACCGACGCATTTACAATGCCGTTTTGTTTATTTAAGAATTTTTCAAGCCCGTTAGAACAAGCCGAACAACTCATCCCAGCGATACCTAAAGTAATTTTCTTCATAATTTCACCTAATAAAATTTTATCATTTGAAGCAAGATTTGTCAATTACACTTAAATAAAAAAAACGCACCGTTTTGGTGCGTTTTTTATTATTCCGTTTTTACTTCGACAAGTTCAGGTTCAGCATCGGTAGGCACAGACTCGCTATCGGTTGTTACAGTTTTTTCCTTAACGGCAAATTTTAACAAGTAGAACATCCCTGTACCTATTGCAAAAAAAGTTGCGTAAATTACAGGTTGTATTATCGGATAAATAGTAACTGCGCCGATTGCTATTTTTACGTCGAACAGTTTGCCAGCAAAAGGAATTAGCCCCGCTGCAGTTTCTTGGTCGAACATAAACATGTAGTTGCAGTAGAAATATCTTGAATCAGTCGCTTTATAAATAGCATTGAAAGTCGTACCCAAAATAAACACAAACAAATAATAAGCAGTAAAGTAAATTGCGTAGTTCTTAAAGTCTTTTTGAGTGATAGGCTTAAAAATACCTAAAATCAAACATAATAACGGAACTACTATTACGTTATGGTGTTCTAATATGTAATGAACGTTACCGTGGTTTAAGATACCTTTATCTTTATTTACGTCCATAACGATTGCAGCAATAATACCACCTGCTACGTTAATCAAAATATTGAAAAGGAATAAACTTCTATTTTTGCTAACGATAGATACCAAAATAAGATAAGCGGCAATGTTGCAAAGTTGGAATGGCATACGCTTACAAGTAAGTTCACCAAGCGACGAGAAAAGTTGGTTAAATTGCAAGAACAAAGTTATTGCCATAATGAAAACTAAAATATAACGGTCTTCATACGAACGCTTTTTGAAAATCACGGTACAAACGAATATTTCTGCCACCATAAACGCAATCCAAATAAAATGACTTGCAATAAACGGTTTAAAAGCAATATTAGTATCTGTGTCAAAAATCGATTCAGGCGCGTAAACTGGCACCATTGAAAGTATTAAAAGTGGTAAAATAATAGCAAAAGGTAAAATATCTTCTTTTTTGAATTTTACAACCGTCCAATCACGCAAAATCAAAAGCGCAATCGTACCAAGTTGTGTTAATATCGTAGCAAAAAAGATTATTCCCCTAAAAACGCCGTTGCGCATAAGCGCAGGAATAAACGCAGGTAAATATCTGATATCTGCAATACCCGTGCCGAGTTCCGACGTCATATAAGGCAAAATTTCACCAAACATACATGCAAAAATTATCGTTACAGGTAAGCAAAAATAAATAGCAATCTTTTTAAAGGTCGGTCTATTAAAATATACAGCAACAGGTAAAACTGCAAACGCTATATAGTTAAACCACCTCATAATCATTTGGAAAGCGGACAAACGATAATCAAGCGAATCAATACCGATAACGAATTCATCAGGCAATAATACATTTATAAAAGTGAGTGATAAATACACTATTACGAGAATTTTAGATAATTTTAACTGTTTTTCTTTGTCAAGATTAATCTTCATAATAATCGCCTCGTTAATTTTAGTATCATCAACATTATATCACTTTAAATGTAAATAGCAAAACAATTTGACCATTTTTGTCAAATATTTTAATTTTTTAATTAATCTTTTTGCTATACAGGCAAATAGGAAAATTTTGCTAAATATTCACCGTGCATAAATACAAGCAAGTCCCTCCTGCCCTTTTTAACAAAAACAAAAAAACGCCAAACGGCATCAATATTAATAGGGCTCCATAAAATATTTTGCATCGCAAAAGATTTTAGGGAAAAGGAGAAGTCCACTATCTATCTTGCAGTCTGCACTAGCAGACTGCTGATGTAAAGTGGTGCTTCGACGCGGTGGAGCAGTCGGGACTTTCGCCTGTGCGACCATACCCGACAAACGGTAGGTGTCTACCGTTTGGCCCTTCGGACAAAATGCAGAGCATTTTTCTCCTTAAGCAAGTCCCTCCTGCCCTTTTTAACAAAAACAAAAAAACGCCAAACGGCGTCAATATTAATAGGGCTCCATAAAATATTTTGCATCGCAAAAGATTTTAGGGAAAAGGAGAAGTCCACTATCTATCTTGCCGTCTGCATTAGCAGACTGCTGATGTAAAGTGGTACTTCGACGCGGTGGAGCAGTCGGGACTTTCGCCTGTGCGACCATACCCGACAAACGGTAGGTGTCTACCGTTTGGTCCTTCGGACAAAATGCAGAGCATTTTTCTCCTTAAGCAAGTCCCTCCTACTCTTTTTTCACAAAAACAAAAAAACGCCAAACGGCGTCAATATTAATAGGGCTCCCTAAAATATTTTGAACAGCAAAAGATTTTAGGGAAAAGGAGAAGTCCACTATCTATCTTGCAGTCTGCGTTAGCAGACTGCCGATGTAAAGTGGTACTTCGACGCGGTGAAGCAGTCGGGACTTTCGCCTGTGCGACCATACCCGACAAACGGTAGGTGTCTACCGTTTGGTCCTTCGGACAAAATGCAGAGCATTTTTCTCCTTAAGCAAGTCCCTCCTGCCCTTTTTTCACAAAAACAAAAAAACGCCAAACGGCGTTTTTTGTTTTTGGTGGAGCAGTCGGGACTTGCACCCGAGTCTTACGCAGGTTGACCTGACTTTCTACGTGTGTAGTCTATGTTTTATCTTAACCGTTTTACGCCCACAGACAGGCTAAAAACGACGCAAGTCTTAAAAAGCAGTTAACGCAATCGCTAAAACCAAACGGTTACGCCAACCCTACCTAAACTGACACCCTTAACGCAACCGGTAGGAATTGTGCAAGGGCGTTCGCTTAAATTAAGCAGCGAAAGCTAATTCTTGTTTATTAGCATTTATTGTTTTGCCGGATTGAACGGAGTTCCGACGGCTCCGACACGCTTTTTCAGTTCGCACGACGCAATCGAATCTAAAACTGCCCCGTAAAAGCCTTTCGGCTTATCTATAATTTTTAAGTTGTCTTTCGACTTCACGCTTGTTGTCTTTTGCCATTAAATCCTTTTTCTTATCGTAAGTGTGTTTACCTTGACAAAGACCGAGTTCCATCTTTATAAGCGCACCTTTAAGATAAAGTTTTAACGGTATAAGCGTTAGTCCTTTTTGGGTGGCTTTTTGCTTTAATCTTAAAATCTCGGTTTTGTGCATCAAAAGTTTACGGTTACGCCTAGTATCCGTTTTTGAGAACCCGTCAACCTTTTCGTACTGCGAAACGTGCATATTTTTTATCACTAGCGCGCCGTAGTCGGCTGTGATGAAACTTTCCTTAAGGTTAGCGTTACCGTTTTTTATTGATTTTACTTCATCCCCCGTAAGCATTACACCTGCCTCGTAGCGCTCCAAAATGGAATACTCGTGCGTCGCTTGACGGTTTAAGATTAAAACTTTTTCGCTCATACTGATATTTTACAACAATTTATATTTTTTTGCAACGGGAAAAGTCTTCTTTAAGCATAAATTCTGCCCGTTTATTACCCAAATCGACACCAACGACTACGATTTCGACTTCCTGTCCTAATTTATAGCAATTCTTTTTATTCGAAAGCGTATAGCGCTTTTCGTTATATTCGTACTTACCACCAGATAAAGTATCGATTTTAATTATACCCTCAACGGTATTAGGCAATTCTACGAAGAACCCAAAATTTTGAACGCCACTTATAATGCCTTTAAATTCTTCGCCCAAATGCTCTTGCATATACAAAAGTTTGTAATAGTCATCGACGGCTCTTTCGGCAGTTTCTGCTAAACGCTCTTTATCTGACGAACGACTTGATGCGCTTGCTATAAAGTCCGAAAATCTTTCTTCAGTTTCCGTTTCGCCCGCCAAAAACGCCTTTAATACCCTGTGAATCGCCAAATCGGGATATCTTCTAATAGGCGAAGTAAAGTGAGAATAACACTTGCTTGCAAGTCCGAAATGCCCTGCGTTTTCAGGCGAATATTTTGCCTTTTGCATTGAACGGAGCATTACCCTATTTACGAGTGGAAAAAGTGGACTGTCTTCGCGAAGTTCTTCTAAAAGTGCTTGAAAATCTTTTGGATAAATATTGTCGGCGTGCCACTTTCTATTTATACCTAAACCACGCAAAAATTCCATAAGTCTTTCAATTTTATCTTCAACCGGTTTTTCGTGTATGCGGTAAATAAACGGCAAGCCTAAATAGTACGCGTATTCAGCAACCGTTTCGTTGGCGCAAATCATAAATTCCTCAATAAGCCTATGCGCTTTAGTACGGTCGAATTCTTCAACGGATATCTCACCCTTTTTTGAAACTTCTATTTTAGCCTCTTTTACGTCAAGGTCGATACTACCGCGCTTATCTCGTTTTGCAATTAAAATATCGGCGAGTTCACCAGCAATTTTTAGCATGTCGGAAATTTCACCGTACTTGGCAAATTCTTGAGCGTCGCCGTCCAAAATTTTAGCCACCGAAGAATAAGTCATCCTTGCTTTACTACGAATATACGACGGAGTTATTTCACTATCAATGACTTCACCCTTACTATTTATACGCATAATACAAGAAAGAGTGAGCCTAATAACGTTAGGCATAAGTGAACAAATATCGTTTGAAAGCCTTTCTGGGAGCATTGGTATAACTGTTTCAGGGAAATAAACGCTAGTTGCACGCGAAAAAGCGACGCCGTCTAATAAAGAATTTTCCGTTACGTATTCTGAAACGTCTGCTATATGAACGCCTAAAATATAATCGCCGTTTTGCGCCTTTTTAACGCAGATTGCATCGTCATAGTCACGAGCGTCTTCACCGTCGATTGTAACGGTCAAATCAGCCGTAAAATCCCTACGCAATCGTAATTGCTTTGGCGTTGGAGAAACGGCAACCCTTTCTGCCTCGTCTAAAACTTCTTTTTTAAAAGATAACTCTATTTTGTTTGCAACTGCAATTGACTTAATTTCCGTTTCGCGCCTAAATTGTCTACCTAAAACTTCAATGATTTCACCTTCAGGATTAGTCCCCTTGGGGTATGCTAGAATTTTACAAACAACCTTGTCCCCCGTCTTTGCTTTTTTTGAAAGACGATAAGGTACGAATACGTCGGTCGAAAACTTTCTATCGTCAGATATTACGAAGCCACCGTTTTTATAACCATCGAAAGTACCTACTACAGTATCAACGCCCCTTGATAAAACTTTAACAACCTTTGCCGTCGTACGCTTACCCGTTTTATCTTTTGGCTTTGCAAGAACGGTATCGCCGTGTAAAGCCCCACCTAAATCGTGCCCCGAAATAAAATAATCTTCACTACCATTTTCAGGCAACAAAAAAGCATAACCGCGCTCGTTGCCCTGAATAGTGCCTTTGATGCAGTTTTCTTCAAAATTTTGTATATTCTTTTTATCGTTGTCAGGCAAAAGTCTTAAAGCGACTTCTTTGCCTGCCGTTTTTCTTTTCTTTTTAAGTGAATTGTAAACGTCCATAAAACTAGTATGAGCCTTTTAGCAAAAGTTCTTCAAATTGTGGTGAACCTATTTAGATAAAATAAAAAACGGGCGATAAAGCCCGTTTTTGAAAATCTTAACCTGCGATAAAGGAAAGAACTACTAACGCGATACAGCATACAGCCAAGATGATTGATGCTATAATGGTAAGTTTTTTAAGTTTACTTTCCAAAGTCTTGCCCTTGTTTTGCGACAAGAAAGTTTCAGATTGACCGTTGATTGCACCGATACCCGCGCTGTTGCTTGGTTGTACGAGTATTACTGCAATAACGAATAACGCGCAAATTGCGATAAAAATACATAAAATAATTCTAAATACTGGGAACAAACCCCACGCGCCACCGATGTGATTGTTTGACGCAAGTAATGCTGAAATAAGGTTCATTATAACTGACTCCTATATGATTTTTCTAAAAAAGCGTATATATTGTAACACATTAAAACGCTTTTTACAACTGTTTTTACCAAAAATTATTTAATTAAAAGTGATTTTCCACTCATTTCTTGTGGAATTTCAAGCCCCATACAGTCTAAAAGAGTTGGAGCGATATCCGCAAGAACGCCGCCTTTTTTAAGTGAAACACCTTTATATGCGTCGCCTACTACGATAAAAGGTACTTTGTTTGTGGTATGCGCTGTGAAAGGTTTGCCGTCGGCTTCTAAAAGTTTGTCTGCGTTACCGTGGTCTGCGGTTATAAGCGTTACGCCACCTTTTGAAAGGATTTTTTCAACGACTTTACCAACGCAAGTATCAACAGTTTCAACTGCCTTGACTGCTGCAGGTATAATACCCGTATGGCCTACCATATCACAGTTAGCGTAGTTTAATATAATTACGTCAAACTTATCGCTGTCAATTTCTTCTAAAACCTTTTCGGTTACGGCAAGGGCGCTCATTTCAGGTTGTAAATCGTAAGTAGCAACCTTTGGAGATGCGATCAAGTCGCGTTGTTCGTTAGCGTTAGGGGCTTCTACACCACCGTTGAAAAAGAAAGTTACGTGTGCGTATTTTTCCGTTTCAGCGATACGGAGTTGCTTTAAGCCCTTGTCTGCTAAATATTGACCTAAAGTATTGTCAAGTGATTGTGGTTTAAACGCAATATCTACGTTTGTAAAACTTGCGTCGTAACGAGTAAAGCAAATATAAACTGGGTCTAAAAAGCCCGTCTTTCTTTCAAACCCGTCGAAAGACTTTTCACTCATTGCTCTAGTAATTTGTCTTGCTCTATCAGGACGGAAATTGAAGAAAATAATGCTGTCGCCTTGCTCAATTAAACCTATAGGTTTACCGTCTTCAACAACGTTTGCTGGGAGCATAAATTCGTCGGTAGTGCCGTTAGCATAACTGTTTTCGATATATTCTGCAGGGTCAACGCATTTTTCGCCGTTGCCTAAAGTCATCATATCGTAAGCCTTTTCAACCCTATCCCAACGGTTATCTCTATCCATAACGTAATATCTACCGCCGACAGATGCAATTTTGCCGTTGCCGATTTGATTAATCTTTGCTTGAACGTCCCTAACGAAACCTGCGCCTGAAGTTGGAGAAACGTCCCTGCCATCTAAAAAGCAATGAACAAAAACTTCTTTAAGCCCCTTTTGTTTAGCCATATCTAAAAGAGCAAAAAGGTGAGTAATGTGCGAGTGCACGCCACCCGTTGATAAAAGACCGTAAAGGTGCAACTTTTTGCCGTTGTTAAGAGCAGAATCCATAGCCTTATTTAAGGCGTCGTTGGTAAAGAAATCACCGTCGCTTATAGCCTTGGTAATTCTAGTAAGTTCTTGATAAACGATTCTACCAGCGCCCATATTAAGGTGACCAACTTCAGAGTTGCCCATTTGACCGTCAGGCAAACCAACGTCCATCCCTGAAGCGCCGAGTAAGGTAGAAGGATATTCCTTCATAAGTTTTTTGATTACGGGACTACCTGAAAGTTCGATAGCGTTGCCGTCCCCTGCAGGAGCCATTGCGTAACCGTCCATAATAAGTATACAATTAGGTCTTTGATTCATATTTTCACCTGTAAAAATTATTTTCTATTGAAACTCTATTTCAAGCCACAATATTATACAATATTGACGACTTTACTGCAAGTAAATTAAGTCTTTAAAAACTATTTTTTAACGTTTTTTACTTTTACTCTACAAATAGGTTTGCCCTCTGAAGCAAATTTCTTTTCGTACTCGGTAGCGATATTGCCCGATAAATAATCGCTAGAATATAAATCGAAAGTGCTTTCTACAACGGGATTGCCGAACTGCTCGTAACTTTCTAACGAATATTCAAAAAAAGGTCGATTATCCGTCTTTTGAATAATATTAGCCTCGTCTTTTAAGATTTGTGAGTAAATTTTCAAAAATTTAGGATTGGTTAAACGACGATTTGCGTAAGTGCCTTTGGGGTACGGGCAAGAAAAGTTAAGATATAAGCCGTCAAAAGTGTTTTCACTAAACAAAAATAGTAGTTGTTCTGCTCCACAAATAATAAATTTCAAGTTTTTTACGCCACTTGAAATTGCGTTCTCCATCGCGGTAACCATAACGTTATCGTCTTTTTCGACGGCGATATAGTTTTTATCGGGATTTTTAAGAGCAGTTTCTATGATAAAACCACCTTTGCCACAGCCTATTTCTAAAAACAACGGATTGTTTGGGTTTGTAAAAGCCTTATTTATATCAATTTTGATATAATTTTTCTCATCAGGCCTACCATAAACTTCTCGCGGTTCAAAGAATAGCAAAATATCACCGCAAGCGTTAATTCTTTCGTCTAAATGACGTTTTCTTCTCATTCTCATAATTTTTCACCGAAAAGATTATAGCAAATAAGAAAAATTTTGGCAAACAAAAAACGCCTTTCGGCGTTCTTTTTATTTATTAATAATAATAGTAACTGTCCAAGCAAGCAGCACAACCAACGAAACCTACTATGCAAACGATATAAAATACAACGCTTGCAATTATACCTATAAGCGCACCTTTACCGCAAGATTTTGCTTTAAGCGGATAATCTTTTCTCCAAACGAGCCATAAAACAAAGCCAATAAGTGGTAAAAAGAAACCTAAAACAGCAAAACCTGCACTTGGCTTATCTTCTCCAACTTGTGGAATTGGTTTATCAACAAGTGAACACCCACATTTAACACAAACAACCGCTTCGTCATTGACTTCTGCCCCACATTTTTTACAAAACATAAAATTTCCTCCTTCGTTTTTCTTTTATTATATTCCCATTATATTGGGAAGTCAAGTATTTTTCCCATTTTTGTGGGAAAATATAAAAAGAGGGGTTAAAATGGAAAATTTCGGAGAAAGACTAAAATCTTTGCGATTAGAAAAAGGCTTAGGACAAATCGCCCTAGCAAAAGAACTTGAAGTTGGCAAGTCGGTTATTAGTTTATGGGAACTAAACAAAGCCGACCCAACTCTTAACAACCTAATTAAAATCGCTAAATTTTTTGGAGTTTCGATAGATTATTTAGCAGGATTAGAAGATTAAAAAAACGCCTTTCGGCGTTCTTTTTATTTATTTAATTTGCAAATTAAAGTTGAAAAAGATTAGTAAAAGTTTTTGCGCTGTCAAGGTCTAAATTATTTATCAAAATTATTAGCCCCACCGTCACTAACGCAACGAGAAGAATACCGACTAACAAGCCTACGAGTGCGCCTTTACCGCAAGAGTGCGCGCGTTTAGGTAGTTCTTCCCTCCAAACTAGCCAAAGAATTAACCCAATTATCGGAAAAAAGAACGACAGCCAAGCAAGCCCCGTTTTTTTGCCGTCCCTTTCATGATTAAGTGAATTACCAGTTGCACAACCACAATTTACGCAAATAATAGCGTTGTCGTTAATTTTTGAACCACAATGTTTGCAAAACATAAAAAACTCCTTATCTTAAATTTACACACCAAATATCAAAATTCCTATGCCAAAAAAATAAATTAGGAATTCAACGAGACTAGCGATCAAAAAACATATAGCGAATTGAACAAGCCCTGCCAACAAGTACTTGCGGGCGCGATCACTATCGTCACTAACTATTGCTAACCACAAAATAAAACCAACCAACGGAACGAGAATTGACACTATAAACGCAAGTTTACTTGTTTTTTTAGAAAGGTAGTCGTTTCTATTGCCACAGTTTTCACACTCAGTTTGCCAAGGTTTAATTTCTTTACCACATTTAATGCAATACATAACGATACTCCTTGTTTTATTTTTTGAAATACAACTGTCCGCTTCTAAATTCAACAAAAACGACTTCCCCGTCTGTCATAGTCATAACTCCGTCGCCAACACCTACACCGTGAGAATATTCACAATCAATAGTAGCGCCGTTTTTAAGAGTTATTTTCATTTTTCCGTGTTTTTTACCGTTAGCAAAAAAGCCGTCGTAACGATTGCCATCGGGCGTCGTCTCCACTCCTTTGCCGTGACGCATATTATTAACAAATTCACCCTCGTAACAAAACGCCGAACACTCCATTTTACCATAAGTTAAAAAGTCGTTTAACCAGTCCCCTGACAACTTTATTCCGTTGTGAATATACACCCCTTTACCGTCACGCTGATTGCCAATAACCTCACCAATATAAGTAGCGCCGTTAGAATATTCAAAGGTAGTATTTTGTCTAGTCATAAATCCCCTTATATGCAAAAACCGACAGAAAATTACTGTCGGTTTTAATAATTAAAAAAATCAAAGATTATTCTGAAAACAAAGTTTCAAAAGCAATTTTTGCCATACGCTTTGCGCCGTTTTGGTTAGGGTGCAAGCAGTCTGCGGTAAGTTCAGGAATAATCTTAAATTCATCCTCGTCAGACTTAACTACGGATGCAAAATCAATGTACCCGTCAATCTTATCGGTAGTCCTAATCCACTCGTTAACTGCTTGACGAATACCTTCACGCTCGGCAGAATAGGTAGGCCAACCCTTAAACGGAAGAATAGTTGCAAAATAGATTTTAAGACCGTGTCTTCTCGCAGCGGCTATGTACTTTTCTTCATAAGCGCTAATGATTTCTTCTGGCGTAGGAAGTTCTTCAATCGGACGGTAAGTTGACCCGTCAGGGTGAATAATATCGTTTATGCCGTGCAAAATAACCATTGCTTTAGCGCCCGAAACTTTTGCAAGGTCAGAATCCATTCTTAAAACGCCTGCTTCGCCGTAATGAAGGTTAGCAAAATGTTTATAAGTACGGAGTACCCTATTACCACCGATACCCTTTCTAACAACGCCGACGTTTTTATCGGAATTAAGGATTAAGTAGGAAAGTTCGTCTGGCCAATATTGTGCCGTAATACTATCACCAAAGCAAACGACAGAATAAGAATCTTCGTTATTAACTAGAACGTCTACCCCATACAAGATAGATGTGTTTGCGCTATCCCTTGAATCGTAAAGAGGGAAAGTTTCAGTATTGACTGCGTTACCACGGGCTATAAAACCGTATGAATATCTACCACAAAGTTCGGTTGCCGTCGCATTTTTAGAAAAGCCTTTAAGATAAATTGAAACTGATAAAAAATCACCTTTTTTTACTTCGTAATCAATATCGTCAGACCATACGGCTTTACCTGCACCGATTTTGCACTTTTTTTTGCCACCAAAAGTGATAGGTTTGATGTCAACTACAACCTCGTCACGAGTAGTTGCTTCAACCGTAGCGATACTATTTTTACCAACGGTAACTCTATCTAAAACGAGTTTTTCCGTACTAAATTTATTTGAAAATAAAAATCTAACTTTACTACCCGATACCATAACGGGAACGTTATATCTTAAAGTAGTGTCCTTAATGTGCATTGATTCACGTATTTGGGCGTGGTTTTCTGCATTACCCCAAGTCGATACCCATCTTTCCATATTCAGTTCTCCTATATAAAGCGCAACGTCTATGCGCGAAAATTCTATATTTAGTATATTTATTATAACAAACTCTAATGCTAAAATCAATACCTTACAGCAAAATTTTATTCAAAAATAGGCGTTTTTTGCAAAAATTTTTATTACTTTTTAAGTTTTAAGCAAAAGCCGGCTATAATCGAAAAAATATTAAATAAAAAAGCCCCTGATTTTGGGGCTAATTATAATTATTCTTCAAAAAACTCCACTTGCTTATCGCCGACGATTGCTTTAGTTGGGCGCTCGTCTTTAAGTTGCGAAATATATCTACAGTAATCTTCTTCTGTTAAGTGTGGTACTTTGTTTTTCTTTTTAGGCATAACTTTCCTCCGTTTTTTATTTAGTATTTGCAACGGAAAGATTTTTTATACCTTGCGCTAGTTGTTTATTTCATCATCAACTTTTTTAACTGCTAAAAACGCCTTGTCGTTTGAAAAATCTTTTTTCTTTTCGTACTCGCCACCGAGCATTTCTATTGCCGATTTAAGTTCTTGATAATCAGCATAGTCGATACTGTCTTTTTCTATCATATCAAGCAAAACAGGCAACGCCTTTTCATCACCAAATCGACCTAAAAATTGAGCGTATAAAGGGATGTTTTCGGGGTGAGAATTGAACTCGTCTAAAAGTATTGAAAGCACCTTTTCGCTTGGGTTTGTATAAGATAAAATTTCGCAAAGATTTGCTTTTACGCCGTCGGTTGCATCGTCGTATAAAAGAAGTATTTTACCCCTAACTGCGTTTGCTCTAGTCGATAAAATTTCAGTAGAAAGTTCGGATAAAGTTGCATTTTCTCCCGTCAAAATAAAATCTAAAAGTTTATCGTCAAATTTATCGTAGCCTTTGTCTGCCAAAAGATTTAAAGCGTACACGGCGAGTTCTTCGTTATCCGATGAAAGATAGCCTAAAAGTATATCTTCGCCACCGTCTTTATTAGTGATTGCGTCGGTTAAGTAAGCGCTTGGAGGGATACCCGAATTTATATGTTCACCAAGGGCAAGACAAAGTTCTTCCGCCGTAAAACCATCGTAATATTCGGTAACGGTTTTACCACGGGTAACTTTTAACGGCTCAAGCGTAAAAGCATTATAAATTTCATCAATTTTATTTTCAATTTCTTCAGGAGTAAGCCCTGCGCAATGCTTATCTATATAATCGGGCAAAAAATCCGAAAATAACTTGTCAATATCTAATAAAAGCACCATTATTAATTTTCTCCTTTACTGCGTTTTTCTATAATTTTTTCAGCCTTTGATTTTAAATCATTAAACTTTTTATCACGCATTAAAAACACCTTTGCTACAACGCTTGGCGACGATAGTTTTTCGTGTCCTGCGTAAAGCATTATAAGCGCCGAAAGTTCAACCGCCGAAAATTGTTCTACGTCTTTACCGAACACTAAATCAAGTCGTTCAGCAGACTTTTTAAATTTGTTAGTTTCCTTCTCTCCGATAGCAATTAAAGCATTGACACAACCGGAATACGCAAACAATATTTTATCCGACACACCGTCAGCAAGCCCTGCTACTTTTATGCTAAAATATATATTGCCTAAAGTAACGCAAAGTTTTTTAGAATACCCACTAGTAACTAGCGCCGTTATAACGAGTTGTTTTAAAACGTCGGGGACTTCACAAGATAGTAAAAGTTTTTTAATTTCTTCCACACACCATTTGTTTTTAGCACCTGCAATAATGCAAACCGCTATTCTATTTACTTCTGGATCACCGTACCTTATCGCCCATTTAAGCGATTGTTCGTTCTTTTTACTTTTTAATGCCGAAGATAGTCTATCGATACTTATTTTTGACAATTCAACAACTGTGTTTTTATGAACTTCGCAAAGTTCTTTTGGTAAATTTTCGGCGATAGGATAAACGTGTTTTTCGCCTTTTTTTCTGTCTAAAATATCTTTATCAACAAGCCTTTTATAGTATGAATACACAATGTTGTCAGGCGCAACACACAAGCATTTATAAAAACCGTCTTTCGCCTTTATTAGCTCCCCTTCGTTATAATGAGCCACAGATTTTGCAAACAAGTGAAGTCTAGAAAAAGGCTTCTCTTCAAGCGCTTTTTTGGCGTATTCAATAATAATATCGTTTCTAACCAAAGTACAAGCGACCAAAAAGATGTTGGTTTCTTCCGTTTCACCTTTAGGTTCTAGCGCTATGGCTTTATCAAGGCAATCGTTTGCCTTGTCGTATTCGTAAGTATAATAATATGCGTTAGCCAAGTGACATAAAGCAGTTATATCTTTAGGGTTGCTTTGAACGACTTCTTCGTAAATGGAAACGGCGTACTTTTCGTTACCCTTTAAAAATTCAGCGAAAGCGACTTCAATCCTAGCGTGAGCGTAATAGTCGGAATTTTTCGGTACAACACTAACTAACGAGATGGCCTCCCCGTACTCACCTGCAAGCGAAAGCCCTCTAGCCTTATGCAAAGTTTCAAAGTAGTCAACTTTTTCGGGTGGCCACACGATTTTATACATACTGCGATCGTTGCCGTCCGTATCAGAAGGCGCGTCGTGTTCTGAAATCAAATCGACTATGCCGTCTTCTAACAAACTTGCGTCAAGTGGACCACTTTGTTCAAAAATACGGTTTAAGTAAAAAGTACAAACTTTGTCGTTTTGCTTGTTAAAAAAGCAGTTCGCAAGAGCGTAATAAGCGTCTTCAATATCTTGCTTATCGTCAGTACGAGTTAAAAACTCAAACCAACAATCGATAGATTTTTCATAATAACCGTTTTCGTAATAAACGGAAGCTAAGCTTGCCAAAACTTCCTTATCCGAAATAAATTTTTTTGCGTTGTGCCAAAGAGAGAGGCGGGCAAACCCGTCTCCCTTCAATGCGCCTTCACGCTTTTTAAAAATTTCAAAATCGGTTGTCGAAAGTATTTTAGTCATTTTTCAGTAGTTAAATTTTTTCGGACAAAAGTGCCTTTATATCGTCTTCGTTAAAATTGTAATCGGTTTCACAAAATTGGCAATTTACCGAGATTTTTCCTTCCGTTTTTAAAATATCGTTAAGTTCTTTTTCGCCCATAGAAAGAAGTATCCTTTCTATATAGTCTCTGCTACAAAGGCATTTATATTCAGGGTGACGCTCGGTAAAATCAAGTTTCCCAAAGAAATAATCTACAACGCCGTCAATACCCCATTCTTCAATCATAGTGGAAATATTACCCATACGCATTATAGTGTCTTCCGCCATAAACAAAGACTCTTCACTAGCGCCTGGCAACGCTTGAATAATTACACCACCTGCCCCAACGCATTTACCGTCAGTACCTATTTTAACACCTAGAGCCATAGCCGTAGGTTGTTGCTCACTAAAAGTGTAATACGCCGTAAAATCTTCGGCAATTTCCCCTGTAACGAGTTCTGACGAGCCTGAATACGGTTCTTTAAGACCCATACTTTTAACGATGGTTATTCTACCGTTTTTACCCACGCAACCACCGACGTCGAGATGACCGTTTTCTTTAAGAGGAAGTTCAGCGTTAGGGTTTGCAATGTAACCACGCATTTTAAGGTCAGCGTTACCACAAACGACAATTTCACCCCCAACGCCGTCACCCTTAATAGTAATGGAAAGTTTATCGGTATCGTTCTTAAGCCCAGACGCCATAAAAGTAGAAACAGTCATAGTTCTACCAAGCGCAGCAGCAGAAAGTGGTGAAAGTTTATGTATTTTGATAGCATCGTTGACCATTTCGGTCGTATCCAAAACGGCGAGCGATAACTGATTGTCGTAAATAAGAGTTTTTAAAATTCTATTCATAGTTTATCCTAGTCTAGTTGTATAATGAGAGTATTTTTTTAAAGGTATTTTTAATCTTTAACGCAAATAAAAATCAAGCGCAACGATTTAGGCGAGGTTTTTTTGCCGTATTCTGCCGTAACTTTTACGGTAAAACCCAACTTTTTAAGTTCACTTAAAATAAAATCCTTACCGTGAATATATTGCGTGTGAAATTCTTCCCCTCGCTCGTACTTGCCGTCCTCGGTTTTAGTGAACACCGTTAAAAACATATTCACCCTGTCTTTTTTAAGTTCGTTACTCCAAATATAAGAAACTTCTTCCTCTTCACAAGTAAAAACTTCGTTGCCTAAAAGGCTTTTAAGTTTATATTCGGAAGAAATATCGAATATGAATTTACCTTTAGGTAAAAGTGATTTATAAACCCTACTAAAAAACTCTATCGCCTTTTTTGGTGAAAGATAGTTAACGACGTCGTTTACAGCCGTTACAAAACCTAGTTCGCTAAAACCTGAAAATTTTTCAGCGCTTTGCTTATAAAACGCTATTTTGCCGTCAGAATTTTTATAAGCGATATTTAACATTTCATCACTAATATCAGTACCACAAACTTCATAACCTGCCGTAAATAAAGCCGTAGTTATAAGCCCCGTACCTGCGCCTACGTCAACACCTATTTTTGACGGTGCTTCCTTTAGCATATCACAAACGAACTGCGACCATTTTTCGTAGTCGTAATCGGTTTGTAAATATTCGTAATGTTTTGCAATAGCCGAATAAGCCTTCATATTTTTTTCCGTTATTTTTTCTTTTTCTTTTTTGGATTAACGTATTTATTTTTAGGTTGTTTAGGAATTTTCTTCCCTTCAAGTTCAAGTCTAGTTATTTCAAGCAAGCGTTCGTTTTCCTCATCAGAAACACCATCTTGTTGTTCTGCTAGAATACGACGAGCCTCACGATATCTTTCATCATCATAATGCGCTTTAACATATTCCTCGTTATCCTTACGCATAACTTCTTTTTGTTCGTTTAATCTTGCGATATCTGCACGACTGAACGAAGTTGGCAATTCTTCAATCACGATATCGTCGTCAATAGGTTTTATTGGACGAGAAGTAAGATCTGAAACAATTTGCTTTTGTCTTTTATATTTTTCGAGTTCTTCTTTATTGATAACCGATTGTTTTTCATAAAGACCACGGTTGCGATATTTTTTCTCAAGAGCAACGTTGATATGCTTATCAAAAACCCATTGAGAATAAACACTCCACGCCAAAAGCGCAAAGGACACGGCAAATACCGCTATTATAAAGATACCGACGAGCGATATAATCCCACCGAATAACATTGGCACGAAAGGTATAAGCGCACCCAACAAAATAATGGTGTTAAGTGGAATAAGTGCAACGGTAAATAAAAAAGCATTTTTCAAAAGCGCAAAAAATTTAAGTTCGTAAGTAACAGTCATAGTAACCATATATAACGCCATTATCGTAAAGAAAATTATAAAAAACCAAGCGAAAATTTGCGTTATGGCGAACATCCAATTAAGCGACGGTGCAGTAATTTTAAGCACGGTTGCGTAACTATTTAAAATCAACAATAATACGAGCATTATCGAGTAGAGAACACTAATTAAAAGCACCCTTAAGTAGTTACGCCTAATACCCCTAATGAAGTCAGACGCAATAAAAACGCCTTCACCCCAAGCAAAATTACGCATAACGAACGCACCGCCTGCAAGCCCTAAAGCACCTATAGCCATACATACAGGCAATAACGTCAAATACCTTGCGTTTGCTGATAACGCAAGAGTGGCTGGAACACCTGTAAAATCAGGTACTGCAGGATACCCAACACCAAAGCCTTGGCTAAAGCCTTCAAGTTGACCAAGCGTAGAAAGATACGCGCCCTTGATGATAAATAACGCAATCATCGGTAAAAAGGTCAAAAGAACTAAAACGTTTATACCGACGAGTTTAAATACGTTGCCCTTAATGATATCCCAAAAAAGTTCCCAACGACTAGTTGGTAAACTGTTTTTAACGTAGTCTTCGTCCTTTTCGGTACCGATAATAAGTTTGTTTAATAAATTGTGTTTAGTTGCCATTTTAATCTCCAGCGTGCGTAACACACAAAATAATAATACAACATATTGCAAAATTTTACAAACGAAAACGCGTCAAAATCACCCAAAATCAAAAATTAATAATAATTTCAATTATTATTCGGACAAAATTCATCAATTTTTAGGCATTTTACTTGAAAAAGATCGTCAGCGGTTGTATAATAATAAGCGGTATGAGTTACGACACTATTAAAAACAATTTAGCCACCGTTTTAAGTGATGTTCAAAACGGTAATAATTTTGGCGAAAAGATAACCGTTATCGGTGCAACGAAGTTTGTTGAAAGTGATCAAATCGCTACAGCACGGGATTTAGGATTAACCGAAGTCGGCGACAACAAAGTGCAAGAGTTTAGGGATAAAACTTCTAAAATTGAAGGGTTAAACTATCACTTTATAGGAAGGCTTCAAAAAAATAAAGTAAAGTATCTAATCGGCAAAGTTAAACTTATTCAATCGGTTGACAGTATTGATTTAGCGGAAGAAATTTCAAAACAATCCGTTAAAGCCGGCATAGTTACGGATATTTTGATGGAAGTAAATTCCGCAGGTGAAGAAAGCAAAGGTGGCGTTTCGCCCGAAAATGCGCGTGACTTGGCAAAAGCAATTGCAAAACTTGAAGGCGTGCAATTAAAAGGCATTATGGCTATGTTACCTTTTAGCGAAAATACCAAACTTTTGCAAAAATTATGTTTGCAAATGCGTGAACTTTATGATACAATTAAAGAAGATGGTTTTGCTTTTGAATATCTATCTATGGGTATGAGTGGCGATTACAAAATTGCAATTCAAAACGGCTCGAATATGATTAGGCTTGGCACCGTGATTTTTGGTGAAAGAGACTACTCGAAAAAAGTTTATTAAAGGGGTTTATTATGGGAGTTTTTAATATGTTTAATAGAGCGCCAAAAGAAAGCGGAGTTTCTTTCAATCCTAGCGAAAGGGTTTCTGGTGGGATGGCACAAAACGGACCCCTCACCTACGTTACACCAAAAGGTTACGGTGACGTTGAATACGCTATCGACAATCTTAAAAAGGGCGCTACCGTTATGGTAACCCTTACAGGTCTTAAACTTTCTACAAAAATTAGAGTTATCGACCTTTTATCAGGTGCTGTATACGCTTTAGGTGGTGGTATTATGGAGACTTCACCAAACGTGTATCTTATTAGCCCAACGGGTATCAACGTAAAATAATTAAAGCCACGCTTTTGCGTGGCTTTTTATTACATAAAAACCGTTTTTGATATAGAACGGTAGCATCAAACTTTACCAATGGCAATTAAAAACGCCCTCTTTAAGAGAGCGTTTTTTTGTTTTTATGCACCTAAATCGAAATAGGTTTTGCTTGTCGTTCCCGTTTCAGCCTCATAGGTAGAAACCTTATTTAAGTATTCAGTATAAGTTGAGTTACCACTCTTATATATAGTGTGGTTAGAGAAAGTTGCGCTCATTGCTTCAGTACCGACTTCAAAATGACTATTCGCTATCATATTAAGCCAAGCAATCTTTAATTCACCATCAACAAACATATAAGCGTTATCGCCTACAACTAAAATTTGAACGGTTATGGTCGTAGTTCCTGCCGTTGGCGTTATTTTATCAGTAGCACTACCCTTTATGTTCCAACCGTTACAATCAGGTGTCCACGGTATCGTTAGAAATAGTCAACCCATCACCACTAAAAGGATAGGTTATATCTTCTGATTTTGCTCCGTCGGTAAAATCGTATTCGATATCTGCGCTATTACCCACGCTTATGTAGATGTCTCCAACCCAAAGTTTGCCCTCTATCTTATCAGTAGAAGGAGTCTGAAAACACCCTGCAAACAAGCAAGCGCACGTCATTGTAATCATCATTAAAATGCCGATAACAATTTTTCTCATACTTTTTCTCCTTAAAACATATTTCATTTATATTATAAATGACCTAGTATTCAATATCAATATCAAATAAAATTTTTAGCCCCTTTTATATATAAAAAACCACGCAAAAGCGTGGATTTTTACATAATACCTATTAAAGATTGTTCTTTTTGGTAGCGTTCTAACGCCGTCAAATACTTGTTTGAAAGTTCCATCAAATAGCGTTGGCGTTGCTCGTAATTCATTTCAGCAAACTGTTTTTTATCCGTTAGACGACCTATAATGTCACCAGCATCACCGTGTTCGTCGAGCAATCGTTTTACTTTTTTATAAAATTTTTCGTCGTCGGAAGTTAGCGTTTCGTTAACAACCCTACGGCGCTTGTCAGAATAATACTCCACCACTTTTGAAACAGCAACGCCCTCACTTACAGCCTTTTGTTTACCGAACTCAACTTCGCTTTCGTGATTTTGCCAAAACCCCGATTTGAGACGACGTTTTGCTTCTTTTGCGTACTGTTTGATAGATTTATTTTCCATAACGACCTCCGTTATTAAATTACTACTTAACTACTTTCAAACAAATAAAAAACCTACCAACTATCGTTAGTAGGTTAGTTATTTTGAAATTAAAGCAAGGATTAACCTTTAATGCTTCTCTTTCTTGCAGCTTCAGCCTTCTTCTTTCTTCTTACTGAAGGCTTTTCATAAAATTCTTTCTTACGAAGGTCACCGATAATACCGTCTCTAGAACATTTTCTCTTAAATCTTCTTAAAGCGGAATCAATAGATTCGTTTTCACCAACTCTTACAACTGACATCTGACAACCCTCCTTTGCCACAAGACCTTTATTTGCACCTTAATGCTTTGTTATTATACAAGAGTAACCCCATTAAAGTCAAGGATTTTTGACGGATTTTTTGGAATATTTTTATATTCGTCAAAATTCGACGCAATTCTATTTTATTCGAGCCATACTCCCTTAAACAAAGCAACAAACCGACCGATTAAGCAGGTGTCCACCCCATTTTTTTGCCCGCTAAAATGTGAATATGCAAGTGGAACACCGTTTGACCTGCGTCGTCCCCTTGGTTAATTACTAAACGATAGCCGTTTTCAAGCCCCAACTCTTTAACAAGCGTTGGGATTTTTTTGAAACACTTTTTAAGCATTTCGGCTTGCTCGTCAGTCATTTCAGACAAAAGTTTGAAATGTGATTTTGGCACGCACAAGCAATGCGTTGGCGCTTTTGGATCGATATCCTTAAATATAAGCATATCGTCGTCTTCATACATTTTAGTGCAAGGAATTTCACCTTTTATTATTTTGCAAAACAAACAATTTTCCATATTTATTCTCCTATTATATTTCGCCGTAAACACCGTCTTTAAAAATCGATTTTACGGTAACTTTACTAATTTCTCCAAGCACAACCGAATTTTTATCGGCGTACACTCTAATATAGTTTGCACTATACCCCACGGCGTAATCCTCGTCAGCCGTTTCAAACAAAACCGAAAGTGTTTTTCCTATGAATTTATTGTGAAAGTTATTACGGCAATCTTCTTTAACGGCAAGCAGTTTTTTAAGCCTTTGTTTTTTTACTTCAGACGGAACTTCGGTCCATTTTGACGCTACCGTACCCGTGCGTTTGCTGTACGGAAAGGGGTGTATATCTGAAAACCCAACGGCTTTACAAAACTCTAAACTATCGATAAATTCTTCTTCCGTTTCCGTCGGAAAACCCACGATCACATCAGTAGTGATACCTGCGTCAACAAAATATTTTCTAATCAAATTCACCTTATCAAGATACTCTTTAGCAGTATAATGACGGTTCATTTTTTTAAGCACGCTATCGCTACCGGACTGCAACGATAAGTGAAATTGCGGAGCAAAATCTTTTAAGTTTTTAAGCGCCGTCAAAAATTTATCGTCGATAACCCCAACCTCAATCGAGCCAAGCCTAATTCTGCAATCAACGCCTTGCAAAGCGTTTATTAAAGCGGTTAAATCATTACCATCATAATGATAGTCGGAAATGTTAATGCCGTTTAGAACACACTCTTTAGAGGGGTTTTGAGAAAGTTCACTTAAGATACTTTCTATCGAACGACTACGACTTCTACCACGCAAATAAGGTATTATACAATACGAACAAAAATTGTTACAGCCATCTTGAATTTTAATATAAGAACGGGTGCGCATTGAAAGTGGCAACGGTAGTTCTTCATACTCTTTAGTTTGAGGTGCAATTTTAACGCCGTCTTTAAACAAATCCTCTAAAATTTCAGCCTTTTTAAATGTACCAGTAACTAAACTTGCATTGCTTTTTGAAGAAAAACTTTCAGGCGAATGTTCCGTAGCGCAACCAGTAAAAATAACCCTAGCGCTAGGATTGATTGACGCAATTCTCGCCGAAACTTGCCTTGACTTTTTTTCAGCCTCACCCGTAACGGCGCAAGTATTAACGATATAAAGGTCGGCGTATTCAAGTTCGTCGGTAACTTCGTACCCACGCTCTTTAAGTCCACGAATAATCGAGGCACTTTCAGAGTAGTTTACTTTACAGCCGAGAGTAAAAACACAAATTTTCATTTTATACTTCCCTGCAGTAAACTTGGCAACACCACTCGCCTTTTACTTTGGTTTCAATATGAGTAAAGCCAGCGTCTTCGTAAGCCTTTCTAACTGCGTCCGACTTGGTTGTTAAAATACCACTTAAAATAACCTTACCACCTACGGCAACGTTGTTTTTAATACCTTGCGAAAAGCCTATTAAAACTTCAGCCATAATATTTGCAACGACTATATCGCCAACAAGCGTTACGTCATCCAAAAGGTTTTTGAGATACACTTCGGCATTAGTTGCTTCGTTTAACTTCGAGTTGTGTTCCGACGCCGTTGTCGCACACTCATCAATATCGGTCATTATAACTCTTTTTGCACCGAGTTTGCTTGCCGTTATACCCAAAATGCCACTACCAGAACCAACGTCGATAACGGTTGAACCACTTTGCACGTATTTTGAAAGCATTTCAACACACATTGAAGTAGTTTCGTGCTCGCCCGTGCCGAAAGCCATGTTACTGTCTAATTTTATAATAATTTCTTCGGGGGTTTTTTCGTATGCAATCCACTCTGGAACTACTACAACCCTATCGCCAATATGTATAGGCTTGAAATTTTCCTTCCACTTTTCCTTCCACTCGTCGCCGTCAACTTCCCTTTCAGTAAAAGTTAAAGCTCCAACTTCAAAACCAAACTCTTTAAGGGCTAAAACTTCTTCTTTAACGGCTTTTAACTTTTCAGTCTCGTCTTTAGGAATAAACCCTTTAACCAAGACTTCTTCAGTCTTATTTTTTAAAAGGTCTTCATCAACGTAATCCCAAGTGCCCTTTTTCATTTTATCAAGTTCTAAAATATCGTTGATATCTGAAATTGCCACGCCTTGGTCGGTATAATTCCACAAAATATCCGAAACGAGTTCAGAGCCTATCGTATTAGTACTAATGGTAAGTTCGATATACTTCATAAAAAACCTCTCTTTTAACTTTTTTATTATAACATAATAAAATGCTTTTTGCAACACTAACTTTTACGGAAAAATGAAAACCATCTTCATAATTTTTCATCAATAGACTTTTAAAGAACGATATAATTTGTATTTTTAAATAAAACCACTTGAAAAATTAGTTCATCTATGATATAATCAATATGCCAAACTAACCGAATAATCGTAAAAATGGGGTATAATTTTTTCTTTTAAAAGGATAATTATATTTATTTTCACCACAATAGTATTACTGAATTTGTTAAAAACGCAGATTCCTCTTGTGCTATTGTGGTTATACCCTTTGCGTAAGGTTAGTTTGGCGACTATTGAAGTCTGTGTTTTTGTGCGCTTACTTCGGTAGGCGCAATTTTTATTTTACAGGAGAAAAATATGGAGTACAGCGAAATTTTTGAAAAGTTGCAAATTTATATTGCATCAAAAGAATCAACCGGCGAAACGCTAACTAAAAAAGAGCGCAAGAAACTTGATGTTTTAAAATCTATTACAGTTGAAATGCTTTCACTTGGAAACAAACCACAATATTTCTTTGCACGTATGGAATGTAATTCAACTGCAGTTGGTTCAAGTTATTACGACGGCACGGAAACGCGTAGAACGGTTGCGCAAGATTACGTCACGCCTGAATATTTATTTATAGACGGACATGAAGGCACTTGTAAAAAGGGTTTAGAATTATTTTATTTAAAAGCAAATCAGACTATAAATTATTACAAAAAAGACGATATAAAAAAAGTTGCAAATCGTTACGGATACTTAATGCACGCGCAAAATTTTAGAGATTTAAATTTTACCGTATCAAGCCATAGAATCAATCGTTATAAAGTACATTTAACAAGGGACCCGTTCTCTTTTCCTATACAACCTATTTACGTACAAATGCCTGACGCTGAAGATAAATCAGTTATAGGTTATTTGTATGAATTTAATGGTAGTGAAAACGTAATAATAGAGCCTGAAAAAATTACTACATCCAAAAAAAGTATAGTTAACGGTACTTTCTTCAAAATTTTATTATTTATATGCTGCCCACCGATAGGCATAATTTGGACAATAATCGATGAACTAAAAGAAAAATAAGGAGGGACAAATGATATGATAGAAACGGTAAAAGCGTTTTTAGCAAAGTTTAAACAAAAATTTTCTGCAGCAGAAGAAATTAATAATGATGACGACTACGATAAAGTTAAAAAATGGGTAAAAAAGACTACAAAAACCTACAAAAAAGCCACGATAATTGCTGTTATAATTTCCATATTAATTATAATACTTTTTGCGTCAAGTGGCATGGCTGATGGTTTTTTACTTCTTTTGATTGGTATAATTTTTACGGCTGTAGAAATTGTCGCCGCTTGGGGTATAGCGACCATGAAAATGCACAAAAAAGAAGTTAGAAAATCTGCTTGGCAATTTGCAAAATACGGTTATTTAGTAGGTGAACAAATTCAAGAAACTCACGTTGACGTGTCGCACGAATTTGGAAACACTTACAAAGTTACGACTAGAACCGAAAACAAAGGTTTATTATTTGCAGTTATAAGCGTATCAATCATTTTAATTACTTGGGGTGCTTATTGTATATATCTCGGTTCTTTTTTAACGATGAAAAAGATTAAACTCAGTAAAGAAAATTTAGCAGAATACAAAAACTTTTAATACTATAAACAGGCTCTAAAAACTTAAAAAAGCACCTAACGGTCTCTTCTCTTAGGGATTTTTACTTTAAGACATAAGTATAGCCCACTATACTTCGCAAAAAGCGAAATATGGTGGGCTTTATCTTTACCACAAAAGATTAGGTTAATATAGTTATATTTTTAGCCTTGTGGCTAAAAGTGATATGCAAGACAAGTTTCTTGCGTGATATTGCGACTTTTAGTCGCAGTTATATTAAATAAATCCACAACTTGCCGATAGGCAAATTTCATCGCCGTAGGCGATATCACTTGTCGTTAGACAAATATAACAAATCCGCTTGCGGATTTATTTAGTTGCCGAATCCCTATGAGGGACTCGGCTTACCTTGGCTTTTATATTTTATTCGTTATTAATCTTGGTAATTATAACCGAGCATTACTGCTTGCATATTTACGCCGATTAAGTCAGCCTTTTTAGGTGGCACGACCTTTTTCATAGCGTCTTCTAAATTATCGATAGAAACTGCCGAACTTTCCTTAATCATCTTGCCGATCATAATCATATTGGCAAGCGTTGGAGCGTTCATTTCTTTTGCGAGTTTAGTTGCTGGAATATAAAACGCTTTTACGTCGGTACGAGTTAACTTTCTATCAATAAGAGTACTATCAACGATAATTACCGAACCGGGAACAGCCTCGTTTTCATACTTATCAAGTGAAGGTAAATTCATCGCGATAAGTACGTCAGGGTTTGACACGATAGGTGAACCTACAGGATCGTCACTAACGATAATAGAACAGTTTGCAGTACCACCACGCATTTCAGGACCGTAAGATGGCAACCAACTTACTTGCTTGTCTTCCAAAAGACCTTTATAAGCCAAGAACTTACCTGCAAAAAGTACGCCTTGACCACCAAATCCTGCGATTAAAACTTGTGTCGTCATCTTTTAGCCCTCCTTTTTAGCGCTCTTATCTTTGTAAACGCCCAAAGGATAGTAAGGGAGCATGTTTTCTTCTACCCAATCAAGCGCCTTTTGTGGTGTCATACCCCAGTTCGTAGGACAAGAAGAAACTACTTCGATAAGTGAGAATCCTTTGCCTTCGATTTGGTTTTTAAAAGCCTTTAAAATTGCCTTTTTAGCGTTTTTAACGTTCTTAACGTTATTTACTGCAACTCTTTCGATATATTCTGGACCGTCGAGCGCAGATAAAAGTTCAGAAACTTTTATTGGGAAACCTTGGGTTTTAACGTCTCTGCCGTAAGGTGAAGTTTGGGTAACTTGACCAGGAAGAGAAGTTGGTGCCATTTGACCACCAGTCATACCGTAAATTGCGTTGTTTACGAAGATGATAGTGATATTTTCGTTTCTAGTTGCTGCGTGTACGGTTTCAGCCATACCGATAGACGCCAAGTCGCCGTCCCCTTGGTAGGTGAAAATAATATTTTCAGGCATACAACGCTTTAAGCCTGTAGCAACTGCAGGTGCTCTACCGTGAGCCGCTTCAAGCATATCGCAAGCAAAATAATCGTAAGCCATAACTGCGCAACCAACCGGCGCAACGCCTACGGTTTTACCTAAAATACCGAGTTCATCGATGGCTTCGGCTACGAGACGGTGAATAATACCGTGAGTACAGCCCGGACAATAGTGTAAAGGCGCGTCCGTAAGAGCCTGTGGTTTCTTAAATACTGTAGCCATTATTTTACCTCCTTAACAAGATTTTTAATGCTTTCAAGCACTTGGTCAGGTGAAGGTATCATACCGCCTGCTCTGTTGCAAAGAACGACAGGTCTTTTGCATTCCGTTGCAAGGCGAACGTCTTCAATCATTTGTCCCATAGAAAGTTCAACTGAAATAAAGCCTTTAACCTTATCTGCCGCCTTATTTAATACTTTGGTTGGGAACGGCCATAAGGTAATAGGTCTAATTAAACCAACCTTAATGCCTTGTTTTCTTGCTTCAGTAACGGCGTTTTTAGATACGCGCGCAGCAATACCGAAAGCAACTACGCAGTATTCTGCGTCGTCCATCATATATTCTTCATACATAACTTCGTTATTTTCGATTTCTTTATAGCGTTCAAATCTTTCGAAGTTAACCTTTTCTAATACTTCAGGTTTTAAGTAGAGAGAATTTATAATGTTATGTTTTCTTTCACCCTTAGTACCGTTTGCAGCCCAAGGTTTATCAACAGGCTTTTCGGTAACTTCAGGAATAGAAACAGGTTCCATCATTTGCCCCATAGTACCGTCCGCTAAAAGCATAGCAGGCATTCTATATTTATCTGCAAGATCGAAAGCCTTGATTGTTAAGTCAGCCATTTCTTGAACGGATGCAGGCGCTAAACAAATCAAACGATAGTCACCGTGACCACCACCCTTTGTTGCTTGGAAATAGTCTGATTGAGATGGTTGAATACCACCAAGACCAGGGCCACCCCTTTGTACGTTAACGATAAGCGCAGGTAAATCTGCACCTACTATGTAAGAAATACCTTCTTGCTTTAAGGAAATCCCAGGACTTGAAGACGAGGTCATAACTCTAAAACCTGCGCCCGCAACACCGTAAACCATATTGATTGCTGAAATTTCACTTTCTGCTTGTAAGAAAGTACCGCCGATTTTAGGCATACGCTTTGCCATATAAGCGGCAATTTCCGTTTGTGGAGTAATTGGATATCCAAAGTAATGTCTGCAACCGGCTTTAATAGCGGCTTCAGCAATTGCTTCGTTACCTTTCATTAAAACTTTATCTGCCATAATACACCTCTACTTTTCTACGGTAATAGCGCAATCAGGGCACATAGTTGCGCAAAATGCACAAGCGATACATAAATCCTGATTGGTGATTTCCGCAGGGGAATGTCCTTTTGCGTTTAATTTGTCTTTTGAAAGAGCAATAATCTTTTTTGGGCAAGCGTTTACGCACAACCCACAGCCCTTACAAACGTTAAAGTCAATAGTAACTTTTGCCATAGTGCTACTCCTTAATATCGTAATATTTTTCCTGCAATTTAAGTGGTAAATACCCTTCGCCCGAAAAATCTTTTGCAAGATGAGGCGAAACCGTCGTTAGAATAATCGGTAAACCGGTATTTTTAGAAAGCTCTTCCGTTAAAACTTGTGATGAAAGCACACTCTCTTTATCCGTCAACGGACCTAAATTAGAATTATTTATAATTGCGGTGAACTTGATTTTACCAGCAAGTTCAATTTCACGCATAACTTCTTCAGCCTCTTTAGCCGTACGGGTTAAAGGTCTAAAAAAGTTCACGACGAAACACATTTCGTAGTCGTTTTCTTCTAAAATATACGGGGCGTATCTACCGAGAGCGTATGCGCCACGGTCGTCACCACCGACGTCGAAAACGGCTTTTGCATTTTTTTGTTGAACCAAAGCGTAAACTTCTTGCGGGAGCGCAGGTAAGTCAACGTTGGTATTTGCGTAGGTGGGTGAAATAAGCCTTATACCCGCCTTTTGTAAATCTAAAGCGCTATCTTTCGTTCTAAAATACGGGTTTACTATATCTAGGTCGGCAATGTTTACCGGAAAACCTTCTTCCTTTAATTTAAGAGCAAGGTTTACTGCAATATTCGTTTTGCCACTACCGTAATGCCCTGCCAAGATATATACGCGCTTGTAATTTTTAGTCATAATTAACCTTTACAAACCTTTTCAATCCAGCCTTTAGTGTCAGCAACCTTGCCCCATTGAATACCAGTAAGATTATCGTAAAGTTTTTGAGCAAGTTCGCCAATTTCGTTGTTAGAAACTAAATATTCGTTACCTTGGTAGAAAAGTTTACCGATAGGTGAAATTACCGCAGCCGTACCAGTACCCCAAGCCTCTTCTAACTTGCCTGTCTTTGCGCTGTCGAAAAGTTCGTCAACAGAAAAAAGTCTTTCTTCAACGGTATAACCCCAATCTTTCAAAAGTTCTACGCAAGATTTTCTAGTAATACCAGGTAAAATTGAACCAGTAAGCGCAGGGGTTACGATTTTGCCGTCCACTTTGAACATAACGTTCATAGCGCCAACTTCTTCAATATACTTTCTTTCAACGCCGTCGAGCCATAAAACTTGAGTGTAGCCGTTTTGTTCAGCGCGTTGACCTGCCCTTAAACTTGCAGCGTAGTTACCACCGCATTTAGCGTAGCCAGTACCACCACGAACGGCTCTAACGTCTTGTGATTCAATAGCAATTTTAACAGGGTTGATACCTTCAGCATAGTAAGCGCCAACAGGTGAACAAATCACCACGAACATTGCTTCGTGAACGGCGTGCACGCCAAGGTGTGGGTCGTTACCGATCAAGTAAGGTCTTAAGTAAAGTGCAGTACCTTCAGCGTGAGGAACCCAGTCTTTTTCAAGTTCAACGATAGTTTTTAAGATATCTAAAGCGCCTTCTTCGTCAAGTTCTGGCAAACACAAACGTTCAGCACTTTGATTAAGTCTTTTAATGTTTTCAGTTGGACGGAATAAAACGATTTCGTTATCAACGGTACGATAAGCCTTCATGCCTTCGAAAATTTCTGCACCGTAGTGAAGAACGGTTGACGCAGGATGAATAGGAAGTGGAGCAAACGGTACGATTTTACCATCATACCAGCCCTTGTCTGCAGACCACTTCATCACGAACATATGGTCGGTAAAAATTTTACCAAAGCCCAACTTTGATTCGTCCACAGGTTTTTGTTTAGGAGCAGTTGTTTTTGTAATTTTAATATCGTATTTCATATCTTTTACCCCTTTTATTAGAGTTTATTACGTTGAATTTTACCACTAGTGGTTTTTGGAAGTTCGTCCTTAAACACGATTACACGAGGATATTTATAAGGTGCAGTTCTCGTTTTAACGTAATCTTGAATTTCCTTCTTTAATTCATCTGACGGCGTAGTACCTTTAACTAAAACGATACTTGCCTTAACTACTTGTCCCCTTACTTCGTCAGGTTCTGGTGAAACACCACACTCTAACACGTAAGGAAGTTCCATAATAACGTTTTCAATTTCAAACGGTCCGATACGGTAGCCCGAAGACTTAATAAGGTCATCTACTCTACCAACGTACCAAAAATAACCGTCTTCATCACGCCAAGCGGTGTCGCCGGTGTGGTAGAAACCGTCGTGCCAGCACTCAGCAGTCTTTTCTTCATCTTCATAGTAGCCCGTGAATAAACCGTTTGGCTTGCCGTTAGCAACGTTAAAGCAAATTTCACCAACTTCACCAACAGGTACTTGCTTGCCTTCACTATCCAAAAGACGAATATCGTAAAGTGGTACAGGTTTACCCATAGAGCCGAGTTTTGAAGTCGTACCAGCGAGATTTGCAAGAGCAACGGTAGTTTCCGTTTGACCGAAACCTTCCATAATTTGCAAGCCGGTTGCTTCTTCAAACTGACGGAAAACTTCAGGGTTTAACGCTTCGCCAGCGGTAGTCATATGTTCAATGGTAGACAAATCGAAGTTCGATAAGTCTTGTTTTACCATCATTCTTAAAATAGTAGGTGGAGCGCAGAAAGTAGTAATGTTATGCGCCTTGAACATAGGTAAAATTTCGTTTGCATCAAATCTATCGAAGTCGTATACGAAAATACCTGCTTCACAAAGCCATTGACCGTAAAGTTTACCCCACGCGCATTTTGCCCAACCAGAATCGGCAACCGTTAAATGTAAGCCGTCCGGATTTACGCAATGCCAGTATTTAGCCGTAATAAAATGTCCGAGTGGGTATTTATAATTGTGCATTGCGATTTTTGGATTGCCCGTAGTACCTGAAGTAAAGTACATAAGCATAAGGTCGTCGCCACAAGCCGTTTCTTTAGTTCTTGGGAATTTGCCAGAGAATAAAGTATATTCTTCGTCAAAATTACGCCAACCGTCAGCCGTGCCGTTAACCATAATAAGATTTTCAACGAAAGGACACTCTTTAACTGATTTTTCCACTTCCTTACTAACTTTGCCGTCAGCAGTACAAAGAACGGTCTTTACGCCTGCCTTTTGCAAACGGTAAGTAATGTCGTGTTCCTTAAGTTGATTAGTTGCAGGAATTGCAACAGCGCCAAGTTTATGGAGAGCCAGCATAGCAATCCAGAATTGATAATGGCGCTTTAATATAAGCATAACTTTGTCGCCTTTTTTAATACCGAGCGACTTAAAGTAGTTAGCCGTTTGTGAAGACGCCCTTTTAAGTTCAGCAAAAGTGAACTTTCTTTCAGTCTTGTCTTCAGCGATATGTAACATAGCGACTTTTTCAGGATAAAGTTCGCCAATTTTATCAATAACGTCGTAAGCAAAATTAAACTTATCGTCGTTTTTGAACGAAATTGCTTTAAGTACGCCGTTTTCGTCTTCAGTTGGAACGATAAAGTCTTCCCAAACGCGACGAATATTGCCGTCCGCCTTTTTAACTGGAGCAAAAGTAACGCTTTGTTTAGCGTGTACGATAGTTTCCATAGGCGCTTTTGACGGATTTAATACGAACGCGTAGAATACGCAATCTTCACCGTCAACGGCAATCATACCGTGTGGTACTGAAGAATCGTAATATATGCTATCGCCTGCGCGTAAAACTTCAATATGGTTGCCGACTTGAACCTTTAGCGCCCCTTTAACGACGATATCGCATTCTTGACCGTCGTGGCTAGTTAAGTCTATCGGTTTATTTTGCAAGTTTTCGTCGTAATCGGAAACTACGTACAAAGGTTCGGCAATACGATTTTTGAAAGCGGACGCAAGGTTAAAGTAAGTCATGCCGTGCGCTTTTTGAATTTCTTGACCATCACCCGCCCTAGTTACGGTATAACCTGCAAGACGAGGGCCTGTACCGTCGATAATTTCAGTTACGTCAACTTTTAAAGCGTCTGCGCAACGATACAAGAACGCAAAGTTAAGGTCTTGTACGCCCGTTTCACAACTAACGTATTCTTGGAGCGAAACACCTGTTTTTTGCGCCATTTCTTCGGCGGTGTACCCCATAATTTCACGCAAAGTTTTAATTCTTTGCGCCATCTCTTTAATTTTGAATTCTAATCCTGTGTTCACTATTTCCTCCTCGGACAAAGACAAAAACCCGTCCCAAAGATATAACCTTTGAGACGAGCCCAATAATCTGCCCGCGGTACCACTCAAATTGCGCTTACGCGCCACTTCAGACGTCCGTCCTATACCTTAACGCAGTATCACGGAGAGTTCTACTCCTGCCGACGATACGGCAATTTCTTCTCCCTGCTCGGAAACTACAACTTTAATTTTGCGTAACGGCTTACACCAAAACGCCGTCTCTCTGCAAACGCTCAAAATAAAGCCCTTTTCGTCGTAGCATTTAATATTTTGTAAGATTATATCATATCTATATGATATCTGTCAAGATTTTTTAATTAAACTTATAATTTATTACGTTGGATTTTACCACTTATGGTCTTTGGTAATTCATCCTTAAACACGATTATACGTGGATATTTGTAAGGTGCTGTATGTGATTTAACGTATTCTTGAATTTCTTTCTTTAATTCTTCAGTAGGTTCAGTCCCTTTTGTTAATACGATACTAGCCTTTACCACTTGACCACGGATTTCGTCAGGAGCAGCAGAAACGCCACACTCTAATACGTAAGGGAGTTCCATAATAACGCTTTCGATTTCGAAAGGTCCGATACGATAGCCTGAAGACTTAATAACGTCGTCAATACGAGAAACGTAGTAAAAATACCCGTCCTCGTCACGCCAAGCAGTATCTTTGGTGTGATACATACCGTCGTGCCAAACCTCTTCGGTAAGTTCGCCGTCGCGATAATATTCCTTAAATAACCCGCACGGAACGCTCTTATCAGTACGAATAACGATTTCACCAGTTTCACCGTTAGGTACTGATTTGCCGTCAAGGTCAACGATATCAACGTCGTATTGTGGCGACGCTTTACCCATTGAGCCGATTTTAGGTTTAGTGCCGAAAAGATTGCAAATCGTAAGAGTCGTTTCAGTTTGACCAAAACCTTCCATAATCTTAAGACCGGTTGCTAGTTCAAACTGACGGAAAACTTCAGGGTTCAACGCTTCACCAGCAGTAGTCATATGCTTGATTGAAGATAAATCGTAATTCTTTAAGTCGCTCTTTATAAACATACGGAGCATCGTTGGAGGCGCGCAGAAAGTCGTGATTTGATACTTTGCAAACATAGGAAGAATATCGCTTGCGTCGAATTTATCGAAGTCGTAAACGAATACACCACCTTCGCAAAGCCATTGACCGTAGAGTTTACCCCAAAGTGATTTACCCCAACCAGTATCCGAAATGGTAAAATGCAAGCCGTCTCTTTGACAACAATGCCAATATTTAGCAGTAACGTAGTGACCAAGTGCATAAGTGTGCTTATGTGCAGCCATTTTAGGATTACCCGTAGTTCCCGAAGTAAAGAACATTAAAGCGGTGTCGTTACCTGCTGAAGTGTCAGCAGTTCTTGGGAATTTACCTGTAAAACGAACGTATTCCTCGTCAAAGTTATGCCAACCGTCTTTTGCCTTACCTACGATAATTTTAGTTTCAAGTGTAGGCGCATTAAGGGCTGCTCTTTCGGCAATATCGGCAACGTCCCCGTCAGAAGTACAAATAATAGCTTTAACTCCTGCTGCATTATAACGGTATTCAAAGTCGTGTTCTTTAAGTTGGTTTGTTGCAGGAATTGCAACAGCGCCCAATTTATGAAGCGCAACCATCGAGAACCAAAATTGATAATGGCGCTTAAGTACGAGCATAACTTTATCGCCCTTTTTGATGCCGAGTGACGCAAAATAGTTAGCGCATTGATTTGACGCGCGCTTAATATCTTTGAAAGTGAACCTTTTTTCGTTATGATGCTTATCAACGTAAAGCATAGCGAGTTTATCAGGATATTTATCAGCGATAGCATCGACAACGTCGTAACCAAAGTTAAAACTTTCGGTATTTTTAAAGTCGATACTCTTAAGAACGCCTTTATCGTCTTCAACCACGTCGATAAACTTTTCACAGATTAAACTTTCGGAAGTTTGAGCCGTTACGATTGAACTTCTAACTTCTTCTTCCTTAGTTGTTTCACCAGGTAAAACTACAGCGCAAAAAACGCAATCCGTACCACCAACGGCAATCATACCGTGTGGTGTTGAACTGTTATAATAAATACTGTCGCCTTCATTTAAAATTTCGGTATGGTCGCCGATTTGAACTTTTAAACTACCCGACAATACAAGGTCAAATTCTTGACCACCGTGCGTTGCCAAATGAATAGGTTTATTTTGTTGAGACGCTGAATATTCGTATCTAACGTAGTAAGGTTCAGCAATTTTATCTCTAAATTTAGGAGCGAGGTTTTTAATATCAATGCCTTCTTCCTTTGCGGTCGCTTGACCTTGACCCTTACGGGTTACGGTATAACTAGAAAGTTTTGCGCCTTGACCTTCTAAAAGTTCGGAAAGTTCCACCCCAAAACAAAGTGCGCACTTATGAATAAAAGAAAACGGAATATCCAAATTACCGCTTTCATACGCGGTGTAAGATGCTTCCGAAACTTCGGTTTTTTGAGCCATTTCAGCAACTGAATAACCCATAATTTCACGAAGTTCTCTTATTCTGCTTGCAACTTCAAAAAGTCTTGAATTAGTTTGGCTTGAAGACATAATTTTTATCTCCTTTTATTTTTTAATAAATTAAAAAATCCGTCTCAAATTGCTTTGAGACGGATTATAATATCCGCGGTACCACTCAAATTGTGTAAAAATACACCACTCAGGCTCTAACAAGCCCTATGCCTTTACGCAGCAATCACGGGGGATTTTACTCACAAAAACGCTTTCAAACCACCTGCTCGGAAGTGATAAGATTTTAACTTTAATTTATCGGTTTGCACCTACCCCGACTCTCTGTAAAATATACGGTTAAATCCGTCTTCGTCATAGCATTTGTATTGAATTGTTAAAAAAAGTATACTACTACGCGAAAATTTTGTCAATCGTTTTAGCGTTCTTTTTCAAATTTTGCGACAATTTTTTTCTCGTCGATTTTGAATATTTCACACGCGTTTTTATACAGTATTTTCGCTTGGTCTTCTGAGGATAAATCGAGGGCTGAAAACCTTTGTAATTCTTCACCTATTTTCCACATAGGAAAATCCGTGCCGAACACCACTTTATCAGCGCCGTAAAACTTGACTAATTCTTTGGCTTTTTCAGTAGTCATAAACGGCATAGCAGACGAGCAATCTACGAACAAATTTTCAAACCCACCGAGTTTAGAAATCGCGTCTTCCCAAACGGAATACCCACCAAAATGCGCGCCTATAACTTTAAGCGACGGAAAGTCTTTTAGTACGGGTATTAAGTTATCTGGGTTTGAATAATTATAACGCTTGTCCCCCGTATGCAACAACACGGGCAATTTACCTTCACAAAGTTCGTAAATTTTATAACACCTTTTATCGTTTACTGCAATTTTTACAAAGTCAGGGTGAAGTTTAACTCCCCTTAAATCAAGTTCTAAAAGATGGGCGATATCACCCTTAATATCGGTACTGTCGGGGTGAATAGTCCCAAGCCCCGTAAACTTATCTGGGAAAGCACTTACTTCACCTGCTATAAACTCGTTTATAGACTTGGTTTGAGCAGGCTTTGTCGCAACGGAAAATATAAGACTATGCGTTATATTATGCTTTTTAGTTTCTTTAAGCAAAGTACTTAAAGTGCCGTCGTAACACATACCTATATCGTAAAATTCGCCGATACCGTGAACGGCTTTATCGGCGATTTTTTCAGGATAAATATGACAATGACAGTCAATAATCGGAAACATTTTTTACCTATTTTTTAAGACCTAAAAGTTCAATAGAATTTTCACGCATTTTGTACTTTAATATCTTACCTGCAGCGTTCATTGGGAACTCTTTGCAGAATACGAAATATCTTGGTACTTTATGCTTTGCCATATGCGAATTACCATACTCACGCATATCTTCTTCTGTGGCTTCTTCACCCTTGTTTAAGATAATCCAAGCACACGCTTCTTCGCCGTATCTTTCGTCGGGAACACCCACTACTTGCACGTCGCGAACTTTATCGTGTGTTAAATAAAATTCTTCAATTTCTCTTGGATAAAGGTTTTCACCACCACGGATAATCATATCCTTAAGTCTACCAGTTACTTTATAGTAACCGTCAGGCGTACGACAGCAAATATCACCACTATGGAGCCAACCGTCGGCGTCAATAGTTTGTTCAGTAGCCTTTGGCATTTTGTAATAGCCTTTCATAATATTGTAACCACGCGCAACGAATTCACCGTTTTCACCGTCAGGGAGTTCTTCGCCCGTTTCTGGATCAATAATTTTACACTCAACACCAGGGAAAGCGCTACCAACGGTTTCAACACGATGGTCTAAATCTTCGTTTACTTCACCCATGGTACAACCAGGTGAGGCTTCAGTTTGACCGTAAACGCTGATGATTTCCGTCATATTCATTTCAGCAGCAGCCCTACGCATAAGTTCAGGTGGACAGTTTGCGCCAGCCATAATACCGGTACGAATATGCGAAAAATCCGTCTTCTTAAAATCAGAGTGGTTAAACATTGCTATAAACATAGTCGGTACGCCGTTGAAACAAGTGATTTTTTCATCGTGAATACAAGCGAGCGACGACTTTGGCGAAAAGTACGGCATCGGACAAATAGTACCGCCGTGCGTCATCATATTAGTCATTGAAAGCACCATACCAAAACAATGGAACATAGGTACTTGGATCATCATTTTATCGGCTGTTGAAATATCCATCCTATCACCGATAATCTTACCGTTGTTAATGATATTTCTATGCGTAAGCATAACACCTTTAGGAAACCCTGTCGTGCCTGAAGTGTATTGCATATTACATACGTCGTCAGGAACGACTTCAGACGCTCTTCTTCTAACCTCCTCTCTTGGAACGAGTGAAGAACGCTTCATAAAATCTTTCCACTCTAAACAGCCGTCCATTTCAAACCCAACGGTTATAACGTTGCGAAGAAACGGAAGTTTTTTAGAATATAAAGGTTGACCAGGTTGAATATTTTTAAGTTCAGGGCAAAGTTCTTCAATAGTAGCCTTATAGTCGGAATCTTTACAACTATCAATCATAACTAAAGTGTGAGTATCCGATTGACGCAAAAGATACTCTGCCTCGTGAATTTTATAAGCAGTATTTACGGTTACGAGAACTGCCCCGATTTTAACGGTAGCCCAAAAAGTTAAAAACCATTGTGGCACGTTAGTCGCCCAAACCGCCACGTGATGACCAGGTTCAACGCCCAAAGAAATAAGTGCTTGCGCAACTTTATCTACGTCGTCCCTAAATTCCGAATAAGTACGAGTGTAGTCGAGCGTAGTGTACTTGAACGCATATTGGTCGGGATAACGAGCGACCATTTCATCTAAAACTTCTGAAAAAGTAACGTCTAAAACATCGTACTTTTTCCAAGGGTAAGTACCCGTCTTTGCCCTATTGTAATAAACGGGCTTGGTTTCGCCATTATCGGTGGTTTTTGTCAAATAACTTTTAAAGTGCGTTAAAATAATATCAGCAGAAGTAATCTCTCCCGAATCACTAGCACAAATATAGCCGTCGTAGTTAAGTGAACGCAAAGCGTTCATAAAGTCTTTTACAGGAAGTTCACCGTCGCCGATTAAGACGTTTTTACCGTTCAACCTATCGCCCAAACGAACGTATCCGATATAAGCACCTAAAAGTTGAATAGTCGTATCGGCAGATTCTCCAG
The DNA here is from genome assembly GCA_045655805.1 of Christensenellaceae bacterium. Lineage (GTDB taxonomy): Bacteria > Bacillota > Clostridia > Christensenellales > Borkfalkiaceae > UBA11475. Next base: position 58,561 of record JAZOPZ010000013.1, on the reverse strand, counting down.
CCGTAAAATAAGTTTCTCTAATATTCCAGCAAACTTTAAGGCAAGCAGAAGAAAAAATATTGATAACGTCTAAAACTTTTTCGGTATGAGAAAGTGCCTCGGTAGTTTCAAGCAAAATGCTAACGCCTAAACTTTCAGCAACCGAAATTGCAGGCGCTAAAATCTTTTTAAGAGTGGCCTCTTGTGGAATTTCGTCAGCGCGTAAAATGATATTTTTAACCGATGCAAGCGATGCGTATTCAACGAATTTTGCTATAATCTCGCCATTAGCCGACGATGAAATTCGTTCAGGGCAACCGAGCGCAGAAATAGCAATATGACGGTTCACGAGTTTACGCTTACTATCAGCCGTGTTAGCCGTTTTAAATATACTGTCTTTATGCGCTGATATTTCGGTTTCAGCATCGGAAATTTCAATACCGTCAAAACCGTAATCGTGCGCTATATTACAAAGTTCTAAAAACGAACTTGCTTTTACGTGTTTATCTGAAAATGCAAACTTCATTATTTGTTACCTTCGTGTACGATTTTATTTAAAGCGTTGATATACGCTCTTAAACAAGCGCCGACGATGTCTGTAGAAACACCGTTACCAGGGAAAAGTTTTCCGTCTGCGCGAAGTCTAATGATAGAAGAACCGACAGCCTCTCTACCCTTCGTTACAGCGTGTACTTGGAAATCGTCAAGTTCGTAGTGATGACCTACTATTTGTTCGATTGCATGGAAGCCTGCGTCGATAGGGCCGTCACCAGTCGAAACGCCCGTAAAGCGTTCCCCGTCCTTTTCAAGCGTAACGTTTGCCGTTGCAGGAATAATATTACTGCTGGTTACCACGTAATTGATAAGGTGATAAGTTGACGGTACTTGCATTGCCGTAGATGCTACGATAGCCTCTAATTCCTTTTTATCAATGTAAGGCTTTTTAGTAGAAAGTTTTTTAAATTCTTCATATACGTTGCCGATATCGGTATCAGAAAGTTCATAACCTAAAGACTTAACTGCCAAAGCAACTTCTTTTAAGTCTGCAGATTTATCAATATATTCAACTACCTTATCGACGCTATCAACTTCGTCTTCTACTTTTGCAACGGAAGAAATTGCCTTTGCCAAAGTTTTTACTTTAGTTGAGTCAACGCTAATTTCGGCAGATAAATCGTCTTTTTTAGCACGGAAAATATCAGAAATAACTTCAGGTTTAAGATAATCGCCGGCAATTGAAGTTTTAACGCCGTCAGCGCCTGCTAAAAGTGCCGATAAAGCGCACGCCGTTGACATTTTGAACTTATCTGACGGACATACGGTAACTTTAATATCACAAGCCGATTTGATATCGGCTATTATTTTAGCGTAATCTTCAGGGAAAGCCTCTCCGTTATCGTCGCAAAGACACATACAGCAAGCGCCTGCCGATTTAGCGGTTTTTGCAAGACTTACGATAAAGCCTTCTTCAGCACGAAAAGCATCCCTTGCAACGAATTCTACGCAAGAAGTAAATTCTTTAGCCTTGATAATAAGACTTTCAATTTTAGATTGCATTGCAGGTGCTTTTAAGTGGTGGAAATATTCCATTTGCGCAGTAGAAACAGGCATTTCAATTTGCAAACCAACTTTACTAGCGCCTTTAACGCACTCAAACGCAGAAGTTATACTTTCTTCGGAATCTCCTGCAACGATTTTAACCTTTGCGTTTTTTACTGAATTTGCAATCGTACGACAGATTACTTCGTTTTCTTTAGAACCAGAAAGCGCAGGTAATTCGATAGCGTCTACGCCCGAAAGGTCCAGACTTTCGGCAATAGATAGAGTTTCACGGAAAGTAAGTGATAACTCTTGTTCTTTAACTGCCTTTAAAGTGATATCAGAAACGATAATCTTTTTCATAATGAACTCCTATTTATACAAAATTAATTTTAAACTTATTCGTTATAATCCCAAGAAAATGAGATTAATAAAAAAACCGCAGTTCGATAAAACGAAACTGCGGGATGACTGACAAATATCAACCACGGTACCACCCGTATTGCCTTAAAAATCAAGACCTCTTTGTAAGGTTCAATAAAACCTTTGGACTGTAACGGGCCCACCCGTGTAATCTTACTATTACTTCAGACACCTGCTCCGATACGAGACATCGCTTAAAATCGTTTACCGTCTCGCACCAACCGACGGCTCTCTGAAAACAAAAAATGTAAACGCTTAATATCTTCAACGCATTTAATATGGTTTTATTTTACTCAATTCAAAAGAATATGTCAACAATTTTTTTACATTTTTTATAATTTTTTTATAAAAATATTCCCACGCCTATTTTTTACTCAGCGTGGGAATATATTTTTTAGTTTTTATACGGATTTTTACCGTAAGCACCTTGCATATTCGCCTCGTAATCGCGAATTTTTTGGTATTGTTTTTTATCAACGGTATCGTCAAATTCATCTAAAAGGGCTTTTTGCTTTTTGTCAAGTTTGGTAGGAACTTCAACGGTAACGGTTATATAAAGGTCGCCCGTGCCACGATTAGTCTTAATACCCTTGCCCCTTACAAAAAACACTTTGCCGTTTTGCGTACCTTCAGGGATTGTTTGGGTTAAAGTTTCATCAATTAAAGGAACTTCTACCTTACCACCACAAACTGCCGTCTTAAAACTTATAGGAAGTTCAACGTAAAGGTCAAACTGTTTGCGACGCCACAACTTGCTAGGTTCAACGGTGAAAACTATAATGAGATCACCTGCAGGGCCACCGTTAGGCGACGCCTCGCCGTAGCCAGCCTTTTTCATATAACTACCCGTATCAGCGCCCGATGGAATATCAATGCCAACGGTAGTAGTCGTACGGATCGTTCCCTTTCCTTTACACTCTTGACAAGGTTCGGTAATCTTTTTACCCGTACCGCGACACTCGTCGCAAGGTTTAACAGAAACTTGCGTAAAAAATCCTGCGCGTTGAGTAAATTGAATTTCACCCGTGCCACCACACTTTGGACAAGTTTGATAAGCCGTGCCGTCTTTTGCGCCCGTTCCTTTACAATGCGAACAAGTAACTTTTCTAGAATATTGAATATCTTTATGACAACCTTTAGCAGCGTCTAAAAAAGAAAGTTTAACTTCGACCGTGATATCTTCACCTTTAGTTTTCGTTGAACCACGGCGACGGGAACTCCCCCCACCAAAGCCACTAAACAAATCGCTAAAAATATCTGAAAACCCCGAAAAATCGCCCGAAAATCCTTGACCACCAAAACCGCCCATACCAGGGTGTTCAAGTTCAAAATCGTATTGTTTACGCTTATTTTCGTCGGACAGAATTTCGTGTGCCTCGTTAATTTCCTTGAACTTTTCAGCAGCCTTTGCGTCGTTTGGATGTAAGTCTGGATGATATTGTTTTACGAGTTTTCTATACGCCGATTTAATTTCGTCAGCCGTAGCGTTTTTAGAAACGCCAAGTGTCTCGTAATGATTTTTTGTTTCTGCCATAATCTACTCTATTACTTAAACCGAAAGACGGGTTACGCCTTTCGGTTTTAATTATTTTTATTTTGTTTACGCTACCTAATTAGTTTTGGTGAAATTCGGTATCTCCATCACCGTTAGGGTTAGCGTTTTGCGCTTCTTGTGATGCTTGAGCGTAAAGTTTGCTAAATACAGGTTGAACGTCGTTAGAAAGTTTTTCAGTTGCCGCCTTCATCTTTTCGATATCGTTGGTTTCGAGTTCAACTTTTGCTTCTTTAACTGCTTCTTCAACTTTAGCCTTGTCTTCGTCGGTAAGTTTATCGCCACTTTCCTTAACGGTCTTTTCAATTGAGAAGATAAGTCCGTCAAGTTGGTTGTGAGTGTCTACTACTTCTTTTCTCTTCTTGTCTTCTTCTTCGTATTGTTTAGCGTCGTTTACAGCCTTTTCAATATCAGCGTCAGAAAGGTTGGTTGAAGAAGTAATAGTAATATTTTGAGACTTGCCCGTACCCATATCTTTTGCCGAAACGTTAACGATACCGTTTGCGTCGATATCGAAAGTAACTTCGATTTGTGGAATACCACGAGGAGCAGGGGCAATACCAGAAAGTGCAAATCTACCGAGAGTTTTATTGTCCGCAGCAAATTCTCTTTCACCTTGAACGATATGGATATCTACTTGAGTTTGATTGTCTGCAGCCGTAGAGAAAATTTGCGATTTTTTAACAGGAATAGTAGTGTTTCTTTCAATAAGTTTGGTTGAAACGCCACCGAGGGTTTCAATACCGAGTGACAACGGAGTTACGTCAAGTAAAAGAACGTCTTTAACTTCACCACTCAATACGCCACCTTGAATAGCCGCGCCGATAGCAACGCATTCGTCAGGATTAATGCCCTTGAAAGGTTCTTTACCGGTAACTTTTCTAACTTCGTCAACTACTGCAGGAATACGGGTTGAACCACCTACTAAAATAACCTTATCGATTTCACTGTAAGAAAGTTTAGCGTCAGCCATAGCCTTTTTCAAAGGTTCGATGGTTTTTAATACTAAATCTTCAGTCATAGCGTTAAATTTTTGTCTAGTAAGGTCTACGTCAAGGTGTTTAGGACCGGTAGCATCAGCCGTAATGAACGGTAAGTTGATGTTCGTTTTATCCATACCTGAAAGTTCAATTTTAGCCTTTTCAGCAGCCTCTTTAAGTCTTTGAACTGCAAGTTTATCATTAGATAAATCAATACCTTCTTTAGCTTTAAATTCTGCTAAAAGATAGTCCATAATCTTTTTATCGAAGTCGTCGCCACCCAAGAAACAGTTACCGTTGGTTGCTAAAACTTCAAATACGCCGTCGCCGATTTCCATAATAGAAACGTCGAAAGTACCACCACCTAAATCGTAAATAATAACTTTTTGGTTTTTACCTTCTTTATCAAGGCCGTAAGAAAGCGCAGCCGCAGTAGGTTCGTTGATAATTCTTAACACGTTAAGACCAGCAATTTTACCAGCGTCTTTAGTCGCTTGTCTTTGACTGTCGTTAAAATATGCAGGACAAGTAATAACGGCGTCGGTTACGGTCGTACCTAAATAACTTTCAGCATCTTTTTTAAGTTTAGTTAAAATCATTGCCGAAATTTCTTGTGGGGTGTATTTTTTATCGTCGATTGTAACTTTATAATCTTCACCCATATGTCTTTTTATTGAAGAAACCGTTCTGTCGGCGTTAGCAACTGCTTGACGCTTTGCTACTTGACCAACGAGACGAGAGCCGTCTTTTTGAAAGCCCACTACCGACGGAGTGGTTCTTGCACCTTCTGCATTAGCAATAACGGTAGGTTCGCCGTTTTCCATAATTGCTACGCAAGAGTTTGTAGTACCTAAATCAATACCAATAGTTTTTCCCATAATCTTATCTCCTTCTATCTAACTACGCTTACTTGAGCGTATCTTATTATTTTATTATCAGATTTATAACCTTTTCTGAAGGTCGTTTTTACCGTTCCACTAACGTCGCCGTCTTCAGGTTCGACTTGCATTACTGCTTCGGCAATTTCAGGGTCGAATTCTTGACCGGTTGGGTCGATTGTTTCAACGCCAAGGGTTTTAAGAACTTCGTTAAACTGTTTCAAAAGTAAAACTACACCTTCCCTGCTTTTTTCGTCGGTAATCATACCGATTGCGGTTTCTAAATTGTCGCCGAGTGGTAAAATTTTAAGTATCGTATCACTTTTGCCGTTTACAAACGCATCTTTGTAAAGAGTTGCGTTGCGTTTTTTGTAGTTGTCAAATTCAGCAACGCTACGCATCCATTTATCTTTATAATCGCTTACCTCCGCTTTTAACGCGTCAACTTCCGAAACTTCAACTTCTTTGTCAGCAGTTTCTTCAAGCGTTTCTTCGGTAACTTCTTTATTCTCTGCCATAATCACCTATTCGTCCTTTAACATTTCTTCTAAAATTTTACCGACGCCTTCAAGCACCGAAACCACCTTTTTATAGTCCATACGAAGTGGACCTATAACGCCGTAATTGCCGATATTTACGCCACCTGCCGTATAAGTCGCCGTTACGAGTGAACAGTCGTCAGGTACGCATTGTTCGTCAGTACCAAATTTTATATTTATCTCAATACCGTTATCGTTAGTACCTAAAAGGTCAACTATTTTTTCCTTACTAGTTACGACCGACAAAAAGTTTTTAACTTTTTGAGTATCGGAATATTCCGGATGGTTTAAGATTTTATCTTCACCTTCTAACAGTACCTTGTTCACGTTGTCGGCAACGTAATCTTCTAAAACTTCAATAATACGATTAAAAATTTCACGATATTCGACAAAGTAATCTTCGGTATCTTTAGCAACCGATAAAACTTCCTTAAAGTCTTTACCGACGAAAGTTTTATTTATAACTTCGTTAGCACGGTCGAGTTCGTCTTCCGTCATATCAGCGGGAATCGTTATAACCTTATCTCTAATTAAAGTCGTTTCAGTAACGATTAAAAGCAAAGCAAGGTTTGGTTTATACCTAAAAATCTTAATGTTAACGATTTTGTCCGTTAAATCGTGCGTTGAATACGCAAGCGAAGTATAATCGGTAAGTTCACTAATAACCTTTACGGTGTTTTTGAAAACCGTTTCAAGATCGTTAGATTGTTTTTGGAACTGCTCTTTGATAAACCCTAACTCTTTAGCAGAAAGTTTACCGCGTTGCATAAGTTCGTCAACGTAAAGTTTGTAAGCATCCTTTGATGGAACTCTACCACTTGAAGTATGCAAATGAGTTAAATACCCCAATTCTTCAAGACCGGCAAGTTCAGCCCTAACCGTAGCGCTTGAAACGTCCGGCATATACTTTTCGGCAATCAGTTTGCTAGAAACAGGTTGCGCCGAAGTTATATAGTCGTTAACAACGATACTTAATATTTTCTTTTTTCTTTCGGATAACTTCATCTTTCACCGCCAAAAAAGGTTAGCACTTCGGTTTTTCGATTGTTAGCACTTAAGGTGTGCGAGTGCTAAACCGTACTTTCATTTTACTATTAAGGTTTGCATTTGTCAACACTTTTATGTCAAATTTTTTAATAATTTTTATAAAAAAAAACGGCAGTAAAAAACTGCCGTAATTTATCGTTTATTTAGTTAATTCAGTATTATTTTAAAGTATTCATCAATAAAATCTTGCGCCAAAACTTCTCTACAAACGGTAATTTTATTAAAGTTTTGCGTTTGATAAAAAGGATTTAAGACGGCTTTAGAATAAGCGTCTACATTAAAAGTAAAGCCTGCCATAGCGCCGTCAGTTACTACCAAAACTTTTGCGTTTTCGGTCGTTACGAACTTTTCACTTATAACGCAGTAAATCGCCAGCGGGTCGTGCAAAATAAGTTTTGGTTTAGCGCCGTAAGCCTTTAAGCCTGCATTTTGCCAAATGTCAGCGTGTTTTGAAAGCATTTTAATACCCTCACCTGCGCCGTCATAACTTAAAAGTTTATCGGTTAAATGCTGTGGTACGGCAAGTTTGTGCGTTACGTCAGCGCCAACCGCAAATAAATTTTTGCAGTTGTCAAACAAAGTTTTTGCAGAAACGGGATCGCAAAACACGTTCCAGTCAGCGTATTGCTTAAAGTAAGCGCCACCCATAATAACGACTTTATCAACGCCGTCCAAAACGTTAGGGGCTTTTTCTATGACCCTTGCAATATTTTTGAACGGACCGATTGCCACGACAGTCAACTCTTTGCCGTATTTTTTAGCGCAGTCAATGATAAAATCAACGGCGTCTTCAGGGTTTTCGTTAACGGAAAAATCCTCGTACAAACCGTCGTAAACGGTCTTAATATCTAGTGGGTGAAAGTTAAAACCACCGTCTGTTTGACCGTACCCAGCGTACACGGGAATATCTTTTTGACCGAACGCCGAAAGAAATTTTTTAACGGCTTTCGCCCTAAAAACGGTATCCATATACGTAGTTGTAATACCGACTATTTCGATATCTTTGCTCTTTAGAGCAAGCGCCAACGCCAAAGCGTCGTCAATATCGTCTAAAAAATCGGTGTCGATTAAAATCTTTTTCATATCAAGACCTATTGCCAAACGACTGGAGTAGTTCTATTATTTTTGAACCAGTCGGTATCTTTAAGTATGGTGTTGTTGTTTGAACACTCAACGGTAACGCCACTACCCTTTGAAGTGAACTTAATATTGCCGTTCATTGAAGTAAAAGTATTAGCCTCTAAATCGACTGCAAGCGTGGTTACGTAAACTTTATCGGTGTACGGCGCAATTCTATTTATAAACTCTTGCGACGGAAATTGATTTGCCTTCGTATCAGTGTATTCATCACTACCAGCGCAACAGCAAACGCCTACGCGTTCAGGACTAATTTCCGCAAGCAAACACTCGTTTGAAGAAGTCCCCGAACCGTGATGCCCCGCTTTATATATTTCAACTTCTGGTAAATCATTAAGGTCTGCTAAACTTTCTTCACCCTCTAAATCAAGGTCGCCCGTAAATAAAAAATGTCTTGCGCCTTGTGAAATAAGAGTACAAACGGAGTTATTATTTTCGTTATCGTCGTCGCCGTCCGTATAAAAACAGGTTTCTAATATCGTCATAGAGATACTTGGGCTTAAATCGTAAATCTTTTTAGCGCCGTCACTTTCATCAACACATTGCTTTGCCGTGTAGTGATTAGCGCCGTTTGAAACAGCCTCTGAAAGTTCACGCTGATACTCTTGATATAAATCGCTTTCAGTTTTACCCTCTGCCGTCGTAGCAAAGTCTATAATCGTGCCGATTTCAAACTTGTTAAAAAGGCTATCTTGCGCGCAAAAACCTGCGTAATGGTCTTGGTGCGCGTGTGTTACTATAATAAATTCAATCTTGCCGTCTTCAACTAACGGATTTACGTAGTCGTAAATATTGTCAACGCTATCTTTTCTAGAGCCAGCGTCAATTAAAACTTCAGTATTGCCAACGTTAATAAAAGTACAATCACCCGTGTAATAATTGCCGAGTTCTAAAAAGTGAATTTCAAGTTCGCCAGAAACGTAAACGTCGCCGTTTAAGGCGTTTTTATCCAAGATAACCTTTGCTAAAAAGCCACCCAAAAAGCCTACTACTGAAAAAATCACCGAAAGGACGGTAACTAAAATAATTTTAATACCTTTCATTACGCACCCTCCCCAACGATAATCGTTCTAATCAAGGTGTAATCTTCAAACTTTTTAAGGGTTAACTTTTCAAAAAGAGATAAACCGTCAACTTCGCTAGCACTTGCTACGCTATAAATTATGCTAAAAATTGCATCACTATCAGTTGGAATATAGGTTATAGTTTCACCGTCGCCGTTTTTAATTTCAATCTTTATAAACTTTGACATATCCTTGCCAAAACCAGTAAAGGTTGCACCTTCTTCAGTATAAACGCCACCTATAGGAATTTCTACAACCTTGTTAGCATTTGTTAACACTAAACCGTCGTTTTTGGTCATAACTTTGCAAGTCAAAAACCCTGCAAGCGCAAAAACTAGCGTAACGCAAAGAATTATTATTACAGCGCCAATATTCTTTTTAAGCCCTTTTTTAACTTCGGACTTAACTCTATTTTTGTATTTTTTTGCCATTTTTTATCTGCCTTTTCTCATTGTCTACTTGAGTAGACTAAACTCAAATTTTTCACATTAATCAGTCTACTTGAGTAGACTATTTCAATTTAAAACCGAAAACGCCTTTTATGGCGTTTTTTATCGGTTTGTATTAAGCATTAACCTAATCTAAATCTTTCTTGCAAACGCTTAACGGCGTCTTCAAGACTTTCTTGGTTTTTGCGTTGTTCTTGTCTTGGTCTATTGTTGTTTTTATTGAAGTTACCCTTTTGATTTTTGTCGTTACGATTGAAGTTTTTATCGTTATTTTCTCTCTTTGGGCGTTCTTCTTTTGCCTTTTTACCAAAAGGCGTTTCGCTCGTCTTCATCGTTAACGAAATTTTATTTTTTACGGTATCAACGTCTAAAACTTTAACCTTAACCTTGTCGTTAACGGCTAAAACTTCCGACGGATGTTTAATATAACCGTCAGCAATTTGCGAAATATGCACTAAACCGTCTTGGTGAACGCCGATATCAACGAACACGCCAAAATCAATAACGTTTCTAATTACACCGTCGAGTTCCATACCAGGTTTTAAGTCGGAAATCGACAATAAATCGCCACGAAGAACAGGTGCAGGTAAACTATCACGAATATCTCTACCAGGTTTTAAGAGTTCCGAAACTATATCGTCAAGCGTTGGAACGCCTACGCCAACTGCTTTTGCAACTTCTTCTTTACCTTCGTTAGCAACTCGATTAGGGAGCAAACCAAGGTTACCTGAAATTACGTCTTCTTCGGTGTAACCGAAATGTTCTAAAAGTTTAGCGGTAGCGCCGTACGCTTCAGGGTGAACTGAAGTGTTATCTAAAACATTTTTACCACCAGGAATACGCAAAAAGCCTGCACATTGTTCAAACGCTTTAGGTCCGAGTTTTGGAACGTTTAATAAATCTTTTCTGCTTTCAAACTTATTGCTTTCTCTATACTTAACAATATTTTTAGCAATACCACTATTTAAGCCTGCAACGTAAGATAAAAGACTTGGGCTTGCAGTATTAAGGTCAACACCTACGCTGTTAACGCAATCTTCAACTACGCCTTCTAACACTTCCGAAAGCCTATTTTGTGGCATATCGTGTTGATATTGACCAACACCGATTGATTTTACGTCAATCTTAATAAGTTCAGCAAGTGGGTCTTGAAGTCTTCTGGCAATAGAAACCGCACTTCTTAAAGAAACGTCGAATTGTGGAAATTCTTCAGCGCCTAATTTACTTGCAGAATATACCGACGCGCCCGCTTCGTTAACTACGGCGTACATAACTTTTCTGTCGGCTTTTTTAATCATATCTGAAACGAAAATTTCGGCTTCTTTACTAGCAGTACCGTTACCGATTGAAATAACGTCAACACCGTGCTTTTTGATGAGAGCAAGTAAAATCTTTTCACTTTCTTCAATCTTCTTTTGTGGTGGCGTTGGGTAAACTACACCGGTATCTAAAACGTTGCCGTTTTCATCAATTACTGCAATTTTACAACCCGTTCTATAAGCAGGGTCCACAGCCAAAATGGTCTTTCCCTTGAGCGGTGGTTGCATCAAAAGAGGTTTAAGGTTAACTTCAAACATTTTGATTGCTTGTTCGTTAGCCTTGTCAGTTAAATCACTTCTAACTTCCCTTTCAAGCGATGGAAAAATAAGGCGAGAATAACTATCGCAAATAGCGTTTTCCATAACGCTTTCATAAACACCAGCCTTTTTGTAAAGACCACGGATTTTAATAAGCGAAAGTTCTTCTTCCATTGCTACCGAAACTTTCAAACAGTCTTCCTTTTCACCACGGTTAACAGCCAAAATTCTATGGCTTGGGATTGATGAAACCTTTTCGGTATAATCTTTGTACATATCGTAAGTTTTTGCATTTTCTTGTTCTTCGTCAAGTTTTGTTTCGAGCAAAGCGTTTTCTGCTAAAACTTCTCTTAAAATCTTTCTTAAATTAGCGTCGTCAGAAATGCGTTCAGCGACGATATCAGACGCACCTTGAATTGCTTCTTCAATAGATTTAACGTCTTTTTCCTCGTCAACGTATGATTTTGCAAGTTCGGCTAAATCCCCACTTTCTTTATCAGCCATAATGATATCTGCAAGTGGTTCAAGTCCTTTTGCGATAGCCACGCTTGCACGCGTTTTTCTTTTTTGCTTGTAAGGACGGTAAATATCTTCAACTTCCGTCATCGTTTTAGCGTTTTCAAGCGCAACTGCAAGTTCGTCAGTCCACTTGCCTTGTTCAGTGATAGAAGATTGCACTTCTTCCTTTCTTTTCACAAGGTTTTGAAGATACTTATATCTATCGGCAAACTCTCTTAACACTTGGTCGTCGCAAGTACCGTGCATTTCTTTACGGTATCTAGCAATAAAAGGTATAGTGTTGCCTTCCTCCAAAAGATTTATGATGTTATTCGAATAATCTTCTCTAATAGAAAATTCTTCGGACAAAACTTTTGCGTAATCCATACTAATTTACTCCGTCACATAAAATTTATTACCAATATAATATACCATATAATCAAAAAAAGGTCAACGCAAAAAAACTAATTGACCTTTATTTTTTTATTTTGTTGTGTGGCGCTTAAGCGCCAATTTACAGCAATCGCTTTATAAGATTAAACCGTCTATCATTATAAGTGCAACGCCTACTAAAGTTACCGCAATTGCAATTAGGCTTTTAGCATCTGGCTTTTCTCTAAAGAATATAAGCCCAGCAATAGCCGAACAAACTATCGCAAGCCCCGACACGAGTGGCGTTACTACTGTTGCCGGTAATTTTTCAAGCGCGATTAGTTGTAATAGATACCCAAACCCACTGCTACCTGCGTACATAAACGCCGAAAATATCAACACGAATATCAAACTCTTGTAAAATACTTTTGCATCAGTTTTAGGATTGCCGTCGTCTTCTACGCAAACGGTGTCAGCAGTTTCGTCGGTTTTTAGAAGGTATTTCATAACGACAAATGCTATGAACGAAATAACCGCCATAAATAAGTACTGCCAATTCATAAACGAGTTTACGTTTGTAACTTTATCAGTACCAACCATTTTTGAGTGCCATACCGAAATAACCGTATAAAGCCCGTTTACGATACCTGCAATAATGCAAAATACCGTGAACTTAAAATTCATCTTTTCACCAGTCCCTGTGACAGGTAAAATGATTGAAACTACAAGTACGGCAATACCTATTATTTTAAGAACGCCTGCGTCTTCACTCCAAACGGCAATGCCTGCTACTGACGAAATTATCATACTGCCAAGCATCATAAATACCGAATACACAGCCGTTGAACCGTACTTTGCCGTAATTACGCCGAGCACTACAGATAAAGACCCAAGCACGGCAAGGGCAAGCGCAAACCAAAAAGTAAGCGTTTTAACAGAACTAAAAAAACCTGCTACAAAATCCCCCGTGATAAGTCCGTAAATTAAAAATATTACTAATGAAAAGCACCCCGTAATCGCAGGGTAAAGCATTATTTGGCTTTTTTGTTTTGATGCGTTTCTTTGATAAATTTTGTTTGCGCTAAATTGACAAGCAATAAGGACGCATGCAAAAAAAAATGAGTAAATAATAAATCATAAATTTATCCTTTAACGATTAAATAAATCAACGATTTTTACTACGCATTTACCGTTATTAAAAACGGCGTAAGCGTAAGACTTATCAAATCCCTTAAGCGTACCGGGATTTACAAAGGTTTTACCATCTGCCGTGGTCAGGTTTCGCATATGCGTATGCCCGTAAAACACGACCTTTGCGCCAAGTTCTTCGGCAAAATAGTTAAGCCTTGTAAGCCCGCTTTTTACACCAAAATCGTGTCCGTGTGTAAGCATTATTTTTACCCCTTCTATCTCACAAGTTTTATACCCTGAACCACCGTCGCAGTTACCTAAAACCGTCATAACTTTTTGTGGAAATTCCGTCTTAAATTGAGCGATATCAGCCGTGCAATCCCCTAGGTGGAAAACATAGTCGGTTTCACACATAATTTCCCTTAATTTTTTTATCGTAAACACGTCGCCGTGAGTGTCAGATAAAACAATAGCCGTCTTCATATTACAAATACTTTTTTAATTTTTGAATTGCCCGAAAGCGATGTGATACGCCGTTTTTTTCTTCAGGACTAGCAAGTCCAAAACACTTGTTTATATCGTTGCTATAAAAAATAACGTCGTACCCAAAACCGTTGCTACCGCAAACCTCGTGCAAAATAGTGCCGTAGGTTTTACCCTCCACGCCTATTACCGTTCCGTCCGGTTTATATAAAACGATACTGCAAGTAAAATTTGCGCTACGGTCAGTTATCCCCTCTAAAAGGCGCAAAACTTTTTGGTTATTTGCGTCGTCCCCTTCGCCTGAAAACCTTGCCGAATATATACCGGGCGCACCATCAAGCGCGTCAACACAAAGCCCACTATCGTCGGCAATTACGGGCAAGTTGCAAATTTCACTTATACTTTTTGCTTTAATTAAAGCATTTTCAAAAAAAGTAGTACCCGTCTCGTTAGGTTCTTCGGTTATACCGAGTTCAGCGTAAGGAATTATTTCATAATCTGGGAACATTTCTCTAAATTCCCTAATTTTACCTTTGTTGTTGCTTGCTAAAACTAATTTTTGCTTAATCATAATTACTTTCTCATTTCAAATAAATAATCGGCAAGTTGAACAAATTTTTCCGCCGATAAAGTTTCGCCTCTAGCCATTAAAGGGACATCTAAATCCGTCAAGATTTTTTCAGCGCTTTCACGGTTAATTTTTAACGAATTCATAAGATTATTGCAAAGCGTTTTACGACGATTGCCAAAAGCGATTTGAACTGCCTCACGATAAGTTTTAATATCTTTAACCTTAAACTTGTTGCGATTTATATCAATTTTAATTACTGCGCTATCCACGTTTGGAGGAGGTAAAAACATATCTCGATTGACAATTTTAACTAGTGACGCATCGCCAACCAAATTTACCATAGCCGTTATCGCGCCGTAGTCAGAAGTCCCTTCTAAAGAAGCAAGCCTTTCTGCAACTTCTTTTTGAACGGTTAAAATCAACCCTTTAACGAACTTTGCTTCTTCAATAAATCTCATCAAAATAGGCGTAGTTATATAGTAAGGCAAGTTAGCCACTACGTAGTAGCCGTCTTTAAGTGGTTTTTCAAATTCCGACATATTCATTTGCATAATATCTTGATAGATAATCTCTACGTTAGAAAAATCTTCAAGCATTTCGGATAAAACGCCTTGAAGTTTAGTATCAATTTCATACCCAATAACTCGCTTTGCTTTTTTAGCGATTGCTCGCGTTAAAGTACCTGCCCCACAACCGATTTCCACAACGACGTCGTCAGCCGTTATTTTTGAAAGCGAAACTATATCGTCAAGTAAATTTTCGTCGGTTAAAAAATTTTGACCGTAGGCTTTTTTGAAATAAAAACCGTGTTTTTGAAGAATTCTTTTTACGTTCATAGTATAATATTAAAAATTTTGCAAATATTATTTACGGCAGATAAAATCCTGCCTGTTTATTTGGCGTTAAGCCTTTACTAAAGAAAGGCCGTCCCTACTATAGGGACGGTTTTCTTATTTTAATTTTTTGAATAGTTCTAAAGTGTTTTGCCTAATAATTTGTGCCGTTTCTTCTACTGAAAGCCCTTTAATTTCGGCAATTTTTTCAGTCACGAAACGCACGTTTTTAGGCTCGTTCATCGTGCCCCTTAACGGAACGGGCGCTAAATAAGGGCTGTCCGTTTCAGACAATATCCTATCCGTTGGCAAATAGTCACACACTTCAGGTAATTGCCTAGCGTTTTTGAAAGTAAGCGTACCAGAAAAAGAAATATAAAACCCTAGGTCAAGTAAAATTTTAGCCGTTTCAACTGAACCACTATAACAATGCATAATTCCACCGTTTTTGATATAGTGACGATTTTCTTTTAATATACGAACCATATCTTCAGTGCAATCACGTGAATGAACTGCAAACGGCAACGCCACCGCAGATGCAAACTCTATCTGCCTAACGAAGGCTTTTTGTTGACCGATTTTATCTTTACCGTAGTGATAATCAAGCCCTATTTCGCCAACCGCAAGGCATTTTTTGTCCTTAAAAACAGGGGCTATTTTTATTAAATTTTCTTCCGTAACCTCGTCGAAAGCATCAGGGTGTATACCTGCCGTAAAATAAACGCCTTTATGTGCGTTAGCAAAATCTTTACAGCCAAAACAAGATTTAACATCAAACGCAACGTCCACCATTAGGTCTACGCCGTTTTCAAACGCCCTAATATATGCGCCGTCCCTGTCGTACCCCTCGTGCTCGAAAAAATGACAATGTGTATCTGTAAACATATATTAAAATATGGGCGCAACAAGGTTTTGGCACGATTTGACAACACCGTTACCCCGTTTCTTGCGCCCTCAAAAATTTTTTAGAAAATATTGCTACCGTCTTCGATATCTGTTTCAGGTGCAAGGAAAGATATCTTGCCTTCAGCGTTTTCTGCACAAATAATCATCCCTTGACTTTCGATACCACAAAGTTTAACAGGCTTTAAGTTCGTTACCATAACGAGTTTTTTGCCCACCAAATATTCAGGCGCATAATGAAGCGCAATGCCACTTACGACAGTTCTTTGTTGATCACCGAGTTTAACGGTAAGTTTTAATAATTTTTTAGATTTTTCAACTTTTTCGCAAGCGACTACGGTTGCAACTTTAAGTTCAACCTTGGTAAAGTCGTCGAATTCGATTTGAGGTTTAGAAACTACTTCTTCCACTTTCTTTTTTTCCTTTTTAACTTCTTTAGGTTTACGTGATTGCATCAATGCGTCGATTTCTTCCATAAGTTTTTTACCGTCTAAACGAGCGAATAAAATTTCAGGAGCATCCGTTACTTTAGTGCCGTTTTCAAGCAAACCAAACTTGCCCATATCGTCAAACGAACGAGGAGCGCTATTCATCATCTTAAGCGCCTTTTCGCAAGAGGACGGCATAAACGGAGCCATAAGCGAAAGACCTATTACGATACTTTCAGAAAGATTATATAGCACCGTTTTAAGTCTATCTGCTTTACTTTCGTCCTTTGCAAGAACCCAAGGCGCAGTTTCGTCAACGTACTTATTTGCGCGACGGAATACCGCAAGCGCTTCAGAAATAGCGTCGGCAATTTTGTAGTCGTTGATCTTTGCTTGAACCTTTTTAAATGCTGAAGAAACAACTTCTTTAAGGTCGTCGTCAACTGGTTCGGTTACACCTTTGTCTTCTACTACGCCACCAAAATACTTGTTTGACATAGCGATTGTTCTGCTAACGAGGTTGCCCAAAACGTTAGCGAGTTCAGCGTTAGTTTTTTCGATAACGCTTTCCCAAGAAATAAGCCCGTCGTTATCTTGTGGCATTTCAGATAAAACGTAATATCTAGTAGCGTCAACGCCAAAGAATTTAACCATATCGTCAGCATAAATAACGTTACCAACGGATTTACTCATCTTGCCACCGTCTTGTAAAAGCCAACCGTGTCCGTAAACCTTTTTAGGCAACGGAATATCTAAAGCCATCAAGAAAATCGGCCAATAAATAGTGTGGAATCTAATAATATCCTTACCAATAATATGCACGTCAGCCGGCCATAACTTGTTGTAAAGTTCGGTATGATTACCGTCGGCGTCGTATCCTATACCGGTAATATAGTTTGTTAAAGCGTCAAGCCAAACGTAAACCACGTGTTTTGGATCGAAATCAACGGGAATACCCCACTTAAACGAAGACCTAGACACGCATAAATCTTGCAAGCCTGGTTTTAAGAAGTTATTAACCATTTCGTTTTTACGCGAAAGTGGAAGAATAAATTCAGGATGCTCGTTGTAATATTGCATAAGTCTATCTGCGTACTTGCTCATTTTAAAGAAGTACGCTTCTTCTTGCGCTTGTTTTACAGGTCTACCACAGTCAGGACATTTGCCGTCAACGAGTTGGCTTTCCGTCCAAAAACTTTCACAAGGGGTACAATACCAACCTGAATAAGAACCTTTATAAATATCGCCTTTTTCGTAAAGTTTTTTGAAGATTTTTTGTACTTGCTTTTCGTGATATTCGTCAGTAGTACGCATAAACTTGTCGTAAGAAACGTCCACCATATCCCAAAGCGCGCGAATCTGCGATGCAACTTCGTCAACGAATTGTTTTGGAGTTTTGCCTGCTACAGCCGACTTTTCTTCAATCTTTTGACCGTGTTCGTCCGTACCCGTTTGAAAGAAAACGTCATAACCTTCAAGACGTTTAAATCTAGCGATACTGTCGCTTAAAATTGCTTCGTAAGTATTTCCGATGTGTGGTTTACCCGAAGTGTATGCAATTGCCGTAGTTAAATAAAATTTTTCCTTCATTTTATCACCTGCCGTATGGCTTATCTAAATAATAGTTACATATATTTTAACTTATTTATTAAAAAAAGTAAATCATAAATCGCAAGTTATCAGCATAAAGTTTACTATGAATTTTATTTTTGCGTGTATTTTTACACTTTCAACGATAATTTTATGTTTTTCCACTCCAGAAAGTGTCCTATCAGCAATGCTTAACGGTGGCGAAAAGGCTTTAACACTCGCGTTAAAACTTGCAGTCGTTTACGCCGTGTGGCTAGGTATTTTTGAAATTTTTGAAAGGACAGGCGTTACTAAAAAATTATCTATTGCCCTAAAACCCGTAAACAAACTACTATTTGGCAAATTGACTGAAAAAGAAAACGAATTTATTTCATTAAATATTTCAGCAAATATGCTAGGAATGAGTGGTGCTACTACCCCTATGGGGATAAAGGCGATTGAAGAACTTGAAAAACGCCAAAACACCGAAAATATCATCTTTACTTTTTTTGTGATAAATGCAACTAGCGTTCAAATTATACCGACTTCAGTTATGGCTTTACGCTCTAGTATGGGCTCTAATAGTGCAGGTGATATTATAATTCCAACGCTTTTAACCACTCTACTATCAAGCGTTATCGGTATACTTTTAATAAAAATTTTTAGTGGTAAAAAGACGAATTTATGAGCGCTTATTTTATTCCGATATTCTTTTTGTTAATAATGCTTTTTTGCTTTATAAAAAAGGTAAAACCTTACGACGCTTTTACGCAAGGCGCAAAATCGGCAATCCCTTTTGCAACTAGCGTATTTCCCTACCTAGTAGGCATTTTTATTTTGAGTGAACTTTTTGAAATTAGTGGACTATCTAACCTACTAACCAATTTGTTAAAACCGATTTTTTCGGCATTAGGAGTACCGTCGGAACTAACAAAACTAATTTTAATAAAGCCTTTTTCGGGCAGTGGTTCACTTGCCGTAGTGTCGGAAATTTTTCAAACTCACGGTGTTGACGGTTACCTTGCAAGAACGGCTTGCGCAATTTACGGAAGTAGCGAAACGGTTTTTTACGTTTCAGCCGTATACTTTGCAAACGCTAAAACCAAAAACCTTTTTAAGCCTATTTTAATAAGTTTGTTAGCGTCGTTTATATCTTGCGTTTTCGCTTGTTTTATATGTCGATTTTTATAAATTTTAGTTGTTGATATTGTTTTTAAAAACAATCTATGATAAACTAAAAGTATGAATAATAAATTTCACATAAACAACGTGTTTTTTAATAAGCCACTCGTTTTGGGCGAAGTCGAAGTTTTGCAAATCGGTAGGCTTTATTGCCAACCTAATGAAGAAATAAACGAGCATTTTCACGGAGACTTTTACGAACTGACCGTAGTCAATGGTGGCGAGGGAACGATACTTATCGACGGCACTCTTATAAAAGTTAAGGGCGGGGACGTATTGCTTTCGCTAAACAAGGAAAATCACGCTATTTTTTCGAGCGAAGATAAACCCCTTAAGTACGACTTTTTGGCTTTTACACCCCAATCGGAAAAGTTAAAAAAAGCATTTTCGGATTTGAAAGCAAATCTAAAAAATAATAATAGAGTATTTAAAAACGAAACCATTGAAACTTTACTAAAAAATATGATTGCAGAACTTTCATTTGGTGACGAATATTCAGAAGAACTTTTAACGGCGTCTGCAAAACAACTCACCTTATTAACTTTAAGGGCGTTTAGTAAAAACACGGCTTACGGTAGCAAACTCAACCCCGCGCGTGCTCAAATTTTTTGCTACCAAATTATGAATTATATCGATAGCCATATTACTTCGATAAATTCTCTTACCGAAGTTGCCGACCACTTCTTATACAATTACTCTTATCTATCAGACCTATTCAAAAACACTACGGGACGCTCTATAAAGGAGTATTTTTCTGCAGTAAAACTTAAACTTGCAAAAGACAAACTCGACACTTTAAAACTTACCGTTACTGAAATTTCAGAACTTTGCAATTTTTCTTCAGTATATAGTTTTAGTAGAGCGTTTAAAAAACACTTCGGTATATCACCCGAGCAATATCGCAAAAACAAACGATAAAAAATACGGCGCATGCCGTATTTTTTTAATCTAAATATTCGCTAAAATTATCTTTGATGTAATCAAAAGCAAGTTTTATATCGCTTGACGGATCGTCGCCAGTTTCTCTTTCGACCGTCAAAAAACCGTTGTAGCCTATATCTTTTAAGGCTTTCAAATAATTTGCAAAATCCATCGAGCCTTGACCTACTGGCGTCTCTAAAAATAAGTCGCTAATATTTAACGCCTCGATACCACCTTCTGCAAAGTGGTCGTAAACAACTTTAGGCTCGGTTTTTTTAAGCATTATGCCGTCTTTTAAATGCGTGTGAACGATATAATCTTTTAACTTATATACGGCGCTAACAGGGTCTTGCCCCGTAACCATTTTAAAGTTTGCTGGATCCAAATTAACCCCTACTCCACACGGTATTTGCTTTATAAAATTATAAAGCGTTTCAGCGTCTTCAGGACCAGTTTCAATAGCAAGCGTAACCCCTTTGCTATCAGCGTAAACTCCTAGTGTTTTTAATGCCGAAAGCATCACTTTATAACGCAAAATGGTAGCATCTGACGGTATAACGCCTATGTGAGTCGTTACCACAGGCACTTTTAACTCGCTTGCAATATCAATGATTTTTTTAGTCTTTTCAATCTTTATATCGTTATCTTTTTCGATTTCAAAACCGTGCCCACCAAGGTCGCCACAAAGGGCACTAACCGTTAAATCGTTACCTACCGCTGAAGTTACTTCACTAGCAGAAAAACTATCTGAAACAGCGTAAATTTGCACCCCTTTTGCTCCTAAAGTTTTAGCAAAAGTAACAGCACTTTTTAAATCGGTTTTGAAACAATCGGTAATCACGCCTAGTTTCATAAACTATTCACCCACCTTGACTTTTTCGCCTTCAGATTGAACAGACTTTAACACGGCGTCGCGAATAGCAATGGCTTCAAGCGTTTGTTCAGGGGCAAAAGAAAGTTTGCCCGTTTCGTAAAAGTTTATAATATCTTTAATAAGCAACTTAAAAAAATCTGAATTAACGGTGTTTTTAACGCACTTTTCGTCGTTCCTTAAAAATGCGTAAAAAGGATATGCACCGTAATTCATAAGCGCGGAGCGTTCGTCGTTATAGTCTACGAAAAAGCAATACTCTTTGCCAACTTTTTTGCAAGTTACGGCAGTCGCCCCAACGCCGAGTTTTTTTACTACCATTTCAATTTGATGAATAATATATTCGTCAACGCTACCACCACTACCGTAAACGATAACTTCATTAACGTTATCAAGGGCGTCAAGTTCAGTAGCGCATCTTAACGCCGAAGTTGAAAAAAACGGCGTTTTATATTCCTTTGCAATGTCAAAAATTTGCTTTGCGTGGTCAAGATTAGGAGCAAACGTCTTGTCGATATAGGTACGCTTGCCGTATTTAAGCACGGTTTGAGCATAGCCTAAATGTTTTTCTGGATTAGATGGAGAAAGCACCAAAATAACGGCTGACTTTTCACAAAGTTCTTCTAAAGTGTCGCACTTTGTAGCGCCGAACTCCCTGCACCACTCGTCTGTATTTTTACCGTCAACAGGCGAAATATATTCTTCAGCCCAAGCGTAAGCAACTTGATAATCAAGCCCTAAATCCCCACAAGCCGATTTAATCCAAGCAGGATAATTATTTGCGTGCCACTCGCTAATATAAAAATCAACGAAACCTATTTTCTTCATACTATTCAACCTCACTTGCCAAAACTTCACACTTTCTTTCAGCCGACAAATACATTGCGTCCAAAAGTTTAGCAGTTTCTAAAATATTATCGATATGACTTTTATTAGGTACGCCACTATTGATAGAATTTATAAACGACTTATTTTCTTCGACAAACATATTAGGCATATCGTATTCAGGCGTAATAGTTTCAAGCGTCGCACCGTCGGTGAAAGTAAACTTGCCACCGTAAGTCAGTCTAGCGCCTGCTTTATCGCCTAAAAAGTCTATATACATATCTTCTTTATCGACGTTCTGCGCCCAAGCACCGTTGAAAGAAATACTCGCCTTATCTGTACGCACGTAGCCCGAAACGAAGTCGTCAACGTCGTTTACACCATTTTCGATATTAGCAGTATTTTCCGCCCACATTGATTTATAACGGTAAGACTTCATATCTTTAGCCATTTCGGAATAGGTATCGCAACAAACTGTTTTAAGTTGAACCCCACCTAAAACGTATAAAATCAAATCAAAGAAATGCACGCCCCAATCTATAAGCACGCCACCACCGGAATCCTTTTTGCTAGTAAAAGCCCCACCAAGACCAGGTATAGACCTAAATGAACGGAAGGAACAGTACACGTGATAAATGTTACCGAACTTACCTTGAGCGTTATATTCAGCAAGAGTTTCAACGGCTTTGTTAAAACGGTTGCATACGCCTATGTTAATGATTTTATCTTGTTTTTTTGCCTCGTTCGCCATTTCAACGGCTAACTTATAAGTGTTAGCAATAGGTTTTTCACAAAAAACGTGCTTACCCGCTTTTAGGGCCTGCATACCGATTTCGTAATGTTGACGGTTAGGCGCAAGTACCCAAACTGCTTCGACTTCAGCGTCGTTCAACACTTCACTAACGTCGCTAACGGCGTTTTCCACTTTAGGATATTTTTCCTTTAACGCTTTTGCTTTGTCGATATAAAAATCGCAAAGATATTTAATTCTAACGTTTTCAATTTTAGAAAGTGCAGGAAGATGCGCGTTATCAGCAATTCTCCCAGCGCCTATTACTGCTACGACGGTTTGTTTCATAACTAAAAACTCCTTTTGTTTTGTACCTTAATTATACAACGTCAAATCGTAGTGGTAAATAGCAAAATTTTTCTCTATTTTTAACATTTTTTTGGATTTTAACCTTCGTGCAACAAAAAAACGCTCCTTTAGAGCGTTTTTTATATTTGTTATTAACTTGCTTTTTTAACTATTTGAGGCTTGCCACCAGCAACTACTTTTTCGTCGATAATAACCTTTTCAACGTCGGTAAGCGACGGAATTTCGTACATAGTATCAAGCATAAGGTTTTCCAAAATAGTGCGAAGTCCCCTTGCGCCCGTCTTAAGTTCAATAGCCTTTTTAGCGACAGCCCTAACTGCGTCACCCGTAATTTCAAGTTCAACGTTATCGATACCGATCAACTTTTTATATTGCTTAACGAGTGCGTTTTTAGGAACTGTCATAATATTTACGAGAGCGTCTTCATCTAAAGCGTTGAGTCCAACGGTAATAGGCACACGACCGATAAATTCAGGTATAAGACCGTATTTAATCAAATCTTGTGGTTGAACGTCCCTAATAAATTCTTTAACCGATTGCTCGGAAGAATAAACCGAAGTACCAAAACCCAAAGTAGTTTTATCCTTGCGCTTTTCAACAATCTTATCAAGCCCTACGAATGCCCCACCCATTATGAATAATATGTTAGTGGTATCAATCCTTAAGCACTCTTGTTGTGGGTGCTTACGACCACCTTGTGGTGGAACTGACGCAACGGTCGATTCAATAATTTTTAAGAGTGCTTGTTGAACGCCTTCTCCCGAAACGTCACGCGTGATAGAAACGTTTTCACTCTTTCTTGCAATCTTATCAATTTCGTCAATATAAACGATACCTCTTTCTGCTTTTGAAATATCGTAATCAGCCGATTGAATAAGTTTAAGTAAAATATTTTCAACGTCTTCACCAACGTAGCCAGCCTCGGTTAAAGTAGTTGCGTCGGCAACGGCAAACGGAACGTCCAAAATTTTAGCGAGCGTACGAGCAAGTAAAGTCTTACCACTACCCGTTGGTCCTAAAAGTAAAACGTTGCTTTTTTCGAGATCGATATCGTCGCGCGTAGCCTTGACGCCAATCCTTTTATAGTGATTGTAAACGGCAACCGAAAGCACTTTTTTAGCGTCGTCTTGACCAATAATATATTCGTCTAAACGAGATTTGATTTCTTGCGGAGTTAAAAGTTTAACGCCGGTTTGTTCATCAGTAATTTCCGTCGGTTCTTCTTCTAACACTTGCTTACAAATTTCAATACACTCGTCGCAAATGAAAGTACCGTTCGGTCCCGAAACAAGCCTTTTAGCGAATTCTTTTTCCTTTCCGCAAAAAGCGCAAAACATTTCTTTATCTTTCATTATTCCCCCTTAATTACGGGCGCTTTACAAAAATATCGTCGATAAGCCCGTATTCGCGCGCTTCTTCCGCGCTTAAATAATTGTCTCTATCCGTATCTTTTTCGACTTGTTCAAACGGCTTGTTGCAGTTTTCAGCCAAAATAGAATTTAACTTATGTTTAATTTTTAAAATATGGTCTGCTTGAATTTTAATATCACTTGCTTGACCTTGCGCGCCACCTAAAGGTTGGTGAATCATAATTTCGCTATTTTTAAGAGCAAAACGCTTGCCTTTAGTTCCACTTGAAAGCAAGAACGCGCCCATAGACGCAGCCATACCGATACAAATGGTAGTAACGTCGCACTTGATATAATTCATAGTATCGTAAATAGCCATACCAGCAGTAACGCTACCACCAGGGCTGTTTATATATAAACAAATATCTTTTTCAGGGTCTTGACCTTCTAAATAGATAAGTTGAGCAACGACGGTATCAGCAACGGCGTCGTTGATTTCACCGGTTAAAAAGATAATTCTGTCTTCTAAAAGTCTTGAATATATATCGTAACTTCTTTCGCCCTTGCCGGTATTTTCAATAACGTAAGGCACAACGGTATTTTTA
Organism: Christensenellaceae bacterium; assembly: GCA_045655805.1. Lineage (GTDB taxonomy): Bacteria > Bacillota > Clostridia > Christensenellales > Borkfalkiaceae > UBA11475. The sequence continues at coordinate 33,757 of JAZOPZ010000013.1, read as the reverse complement.
ATCATATTTTACCCCTTTATAAACTTATCTCCGCTTTACGAATATAAAGCGGAGACGAAATTTTTAATATTATCTATCAACTAGGCGATAGTGTTTTCCTTTTTAAGAATATCAAAAAGTTTGTTGATTATGATATCTTGTTTAGCGTAATCGAATTGTTTAGCGTCAAAGTTCTTAAAGTCAGGCGCTTTTTTACCTTGTTTTTCGTACATTTCGTTAACTTTTGCTTTTACTTCGTCATCAGTAGCAGTAAGTTCTTCTTTAGCGATAATAGCGTCGATTACAAGTTGTTTCTTAACTGATTTTTTTGCTTGATCAACAAAAGTCTTTCTGTAATCTTCCATAGATTGATTGGTATACTTTAAGAAGTCTTCAAGTTTAAGACCTTGGTAAGACATTCTATATTCCATATCTTGAACCATATAGTCGATTTGGTTTTCAATAAGAGCGTCAGGAATTTCAACTTCAGAAGAATCGGTAATGAATTCAATCATCTTGTTTTCGAGTTCTCTATCAGCCTTTTTAGCGTTAGCATCTTCCATCTTTGCCTTGGTTTCAGCCTTATAAGCGTCAACGGTTTCGGTGCCAGTTGCCTCTTTAATCCATTCGTCGGTAACTTCAGGTAATTCCTTTTTGCTAATTTTGTTAAGTTTAACGGTGAATACAGCGTCTTTACCCTTTAAGTTTTCAGCGTGATATTCGTCAGGGAATTTAACGCTAATATCTTTGGTGTCGCCGATATTCATACCAACAACGCCGTCTTCAAAGCCAGGGATAAAAGTGTTAGAACCAAGTTCAAGATTTTGATTTTCAGCAGTACCGCCTTCAAACTTTTCGCCGTCAACAGCGCCGGAATAATCGATAACGGTGATGTCACCCATTTCAGCAGGACGGTCGGTAACTTCAACGGTTCTTGAATTTCTTTCTTGTAAACGCTTGATATCGTTTTCGATATCTTCGTCAGTTACATTATACTCAACTTTATCAAACTTTATACCCTTGTAAGCGCCAAGGTTAACTTCAGGCTTAACAGGAACGGTTGCAACCATCGTGATACCGTCGTCAGATAAATCTTTAATATCAAGGTCAGGTCTAGCAACGATTTCAATCGAAGGTTCTTTATCCAAAACTTGACCGAAATATTCAGGGAACGCTTCGTTAATAGCATCTTCATAGAATACGCCCTTACCGTAAGCGTTTTCGATAACTTTCATAGGAACTTTACCCTTTCTAAAACCAGGCATAGTAAACTTGCCTTTGTTTTTGTTGTACGCTTTAACTTGAGCGTTAGCCCATTCTTCTTTGTTTAATTTAATTTCAACTTTAACGGTGCTTTTTTCCGCTTTTTCAAACTTGTAATCCATTTCAATCTCCTAATATAACTGTAATAATATTATATCTATGCTATAATAACACAAAACTTTTTAAAAAGCAAACGGAATATTTAACGATTTTCAAAAATCTTGCCATTTATTGCTTTTTTACAAATTCTTCATGTTTAATCGGTTCTGCTCGCATAGTTTTTTGTGAAGTATAACTCACAAACCCAGGGTTTGCTTTAGGTGGCTTTTTAACGAATTTTTTGCGAGTATAATCAATCTCCACCTTGCCCGACTGCCTACCCTCTGAATAATAAGCACAAACCTCACACGCGAACTTGATAACTTCATCGGAAAATTCCCTGCCATCAAACTCAATGATGATGTGTGCCGAGTGCATATCTTTTGCGTGTAACCAAAGCGAATTGCCCGTCGCCGAAAAGGTCAATTCGTCGTTTTGAATATTGTTCTTGCCAACCTTAATTTGATAGCCGTCGAACGAATAGGTCGTAAACTTAACCTTTTTAGGTTTTTTGATTTTAGTTTGCGTTTTTTTGATAAATCCCGCCGACTGAAGTTCTTCCACGATATGCTCGTAATCTTGCAAACAATCGGCAATTTCAGCCTCGGCTTTTAACGCCGTCAAATAGTCGAACTCTTTTTTTAGTTCTTCCTTTTGTGGAATAAGCGCAATTTGAGTACGCTTTTGCTTATTGTAACGCTTAAAATAAAGTTCAGCGTTTTCAGTAACGGTAAGGTTTTTATCGAGCGAAATTTTAAGTGGTTTCATATCGTCGTAATAATTTTCAACGATTGCAAAATCTTCACCTTTTTTTATTTTGTAAGCGTACGCTAAAAGTAATTCGCCACGCAACTTATCGTCCTCAAAATTTAAAGCGTCTTGCTCTTTTTTTGCAATTATTTGAGAGCGCTTTTTTAATTTATCTTCAGCCTTTTTTACAACGGATAAAATCTTGCGTTTTCCATCGCCTAAAATTCTGCTTTTTTCCTTTTTAATATAGAAATCTTCTTGCGCCAATAAAACGCTGTCAAAACGCCTAACTTCCCCATCAACACTCTTATAATCGTAAACAAAAAAATCGATAGGTTTATCCCCCGAATATTTAACGACGGCGCTACCTTCACTGAAAGTCAAAAACTCTTGTAAAAACCTAGCGAAATTTTCTTTACTAAAATCGAGTTTTTCGACAAATCTTACTGCAAATTCTTTTGCCGTTTGCTTTGAAAAACCTATAATGTTTTCAAAGACGAAATCCGACAATTCTCCCACCGTTAAATCGCCGTTTTTTTGCGTTAAAAAGTCTAAATATTTATCTAAAAGAGCGTATTCTTTAGGGTAAAATTTTTCTTGTTTAGGTGGCAAAAGATAAGTCATACCCGCCATCAACGGACGGAGGGAATTTATGTCCAAATTAAAGGCTTTAAGCGAACCTAAAATCTTACCGTTTTCGGTTAAAACGATATTGCTGTACTTGCCCATAATTTCAGCGTATAAAGCCCTTTCTTTGCTTTCAAAAAAGTCGTTAAGAGCCGAAAAATCAATCCTGACGATTCTCTCGTTTTCAACGGCAGTAACAAAAGTAATTTCAGCGCCCAAAAGGTATTTTCGAAGGAGCATACAAAACCCGAAAGCGGTTAGTGGATTAGGCTTTTCATCCGTGGTAATACCCACCCTAGCGCCAATAGCGTTTGCCGAAATAACGAGTTTAAAATTTTGCCCTTTATTGTACAAGTGCAAAACCACTTCGTCTAAAAGCGGTTGATTTATTTTATTAACTTTAGCGCCCTGCAAAAGTCCGTTAAGTTCAGTTGCTACGCGCTTTAATGTATAAGCGTCTTGTGGCATAAAAAATCCTAAATAACCGTAAATTTTTTATCTATTGTAAAAGTTTTTCCGTTCAAGTAATATAGTGGTGAATTTTCTGTAAAATAGAAAGTAATTCCGTCCGACGATAATTGTTGTTTGCTAGCCTTTAATTGCTTGTTAATAGCGTTTACGCCATACTTGCCGTCCCCTATGATAAAATGCCCGTAGAAGGCAAGGTGTGCCCTTATTTGGTGCGTACGCCCCGTAAGTAGCGTCACCCTTAATAAAGAAGTTTGACTACCCTTTTTAACTACTTCGTAAGCAGTTTTAACGGTAAGCGCGCCTAAAACTTTATGTTTAACTATCTTAACTGAAGAATTTTTACTGTCCTTAATAAGATAATCACTTAAAATGGCGCTATTATTTTGAGGAATACCGTAAACTAAAGCAAGGTATGTTTTTGTAAAAGTTCTATCTTTAAAACCTTGTAAAAGTTCTTTTTCCGCTACGGGATTTTTTGCAAAAACTATAATACCGTCGGTATTTAAATCTAATCTATGAATATAATAAAGTTCACCGCAAGACTGTTTAAGGTCCTCAAAAAGAGTGTCGGAATTTATGCCTTTATCTTTATTTGCAATTAAAATATTTTGGTCCTCGTATACGATAGAAATCTCTTTTTTAACAGTCGAAAAATTGCCGTAAACTATTACGGTATCGCCGACTGCAAGGGTTAGGTCTTGCCCTGTGCGTTTGCCGTTAACTTTAATATCTTTGTTATCGAGCAATTTGCGCACTTCCCCATATTTAAGATTTGTTTTTTGAGCGACCAACTTTGATAACTTTATCGCCCCGTCAACTGTAAATTCCAACATACGATAATATATATAATAATGTTATAGAAATCTTAATAAAAATTTAAGCGCGCTACCAAACTTGTATAGCGCGCTTTTTGTTATCTTTATTTATCTTCCTTTGGCTTAATGCAAAGAAGTACGATTACACCTGCAAGCGCAAGAGTACCGATACCCAAGAACACGAACGACCAAACGTTATTTTCAAACCAGAAATCATAAGGTTCAACGGTAGCAACGTCGTTAACGGTGATTAAAGTTTCAGCGCTATCAACCGCTATCACGTTAGTTTGGTTTACGGTACAGGTAATTTTGTAAGTACCTGCTTTGTTAGGAGTAAAGGTAAGAGTGCCGTCGTAACCGATTGCTTGAATTTCTTCAGCCGTAAAGTAGCCGTAATCGTCGTAATCGTTAGCGTAGGTCTTAATTTCTTTCCATTCGTCACCAACTTTATATTCAAGTTTATAGGTAACTACTCTTTCGTCAGATGCTTCAATACTGAAAGATGCCGCGGTGTTTTTAACGCCGGTGTACCAATTTGAGTTATTGCCTGCGCTTACGATAATAGGAGCGTCGTCTTCAACTTCAAAAGTGAAAATGAATTTTTCATAATTTGGATTGATCGTAATAACGCCGTTATCGTCTTTTTCGTAGAAATATTCACCGCTTGTTTCGTTATAATCGTTCTTTTCAGCGTCAATAGTATTGCCGTAATCGTCAGCAAATACTACGAAGAACTTATATTCACCAGCCTTTTTAACAGGAACTTTTAATCCTGAATAGGTTGACCAAGCGCTATCGGTATCAACGTTCATATAGTAAACGGTTGCATCAAGTGTGCCGTAACCGTTTACATTGTCAGTAACGATATTTGCCATTGAAGGTAAGTTAAGGTATTTGCCAGAACCTACTCTAATTGACTTTTTAACTTTGTTGCCACCAACTTCATATTCAGTTTGAGTAGCGTCGTTAACTGCTACTTGGAAAGATTTAAGTGCGTTTACGTCGTCAATATATTCAGGCGCATTATTATAAACGTCGTTTTTATACGCTTGTTCAGTAGCGTAATCGTCTTTATAGAACTTGTCAGCATCTACTACGTCTACGATGTAGGTTGCCAAGTCTTTTGCGTTATCGTTAATAGCGATATTATAACCAGTACCGTTTTTAACGAAAGTAATCTTCTTATCTTCAGCGTTAACAGCACAAGCCTCCCCAGTTGCGGTGTCTTTAGTGATAAGTTTAACTACAGGAGTACCACCACCGTTTAAGCGGTAAGAATCATACTTAATGGTGTAGTTTACGTTTTTAATAAGGGTTAATTTGTCACCGTCAATCTTGCAACCGGTTGTTTCAGCGTTAAGGTCAATAACGAAACCTTTAGTGATTTTAAGAGCGCCGTTAGCGTCAACTTCAAACGCTTGTTTTAAAGCATCGTTGCCGTTAGCCGTTGCAGTAACTGCTTGGTCGATATATTCAAACGAAACACCTGCGTCAGTAGCAGTTGGCTTGCTTGCATATTCAAACTTAACTTTAACGGTAGCCATAGTTTTATCTTGGCATTCAACCAACTTTTCAGTTCTATTTTCAGTTAAAGTATTGCCTGCGATATCAAGGGTTAACTCGCCATCTGCAACCGAAGTTTTAAGCAAGAATATGTTAGTATCAACGGTGTAAGGGGTATCTTGTCCGTTTGCAACTACCTTAAAGTTACTGCCGTTATTTACGAACTTAACTGAATTTTCAACTTCTTTAGCAACAGCGTCTACGTCGTCTTTAGGATCAGCAGTACCCTTATCGTCAACGTAAGGATTACCAGATGCGATATAAGGTGCGGTAACGAGAGTAAATTCAACGCTAGAAAGGTTGCTTGAAAGTTTAAGGTTCATTGCCAAATCGTTTATTGCTACTTTGTTTTTGAAAGCGCCTTCAACTACCCACTTGCCGTCTTTTTCAGTAGCCTTTTCTTCAGGTGAGAAACGCAAAAGATCGTTATTATCGCCTTCAACTATAACGTATTCTGCAGTATAGTCTTTACCGTCAACGGTGAAGAACTTTTGAGCAGGTTTAGTAATAGGTTCGTCAGCCTTGGCTAAAAGAGGTGTGCCAGTAATTACTGAACCACACACGATTGCCAAAGCAACTGCTGAACATAAAATTTTTGCAAATAATGATTTCATTTTCATCTAAAAACTCCTAAGTTACGGCAAGGTTTTGCCGTTACTTTCCATTATAAAAATTGTATTACTAAACCATTTTACACGAAAAACTTCGTTTTGTCAATAGTCGTATGTCAAATTCTTTTTATTTTTAATAAAATAAAAGTAAATTTATTTGTAGTCGACAAAAAAAGAGTGGTTTTGCCACTCTTAAATTTGAGGTTTTACAGTTTGTAAGAAAGGTTCGGTATCAAACAAGTTCCAAGGTTCGCCGTCCTTTGGTGGTTGAACCTTAAACACCATCCTTTCCCCCGTAACGGGATGGGTAAACGCAAGGTAATAAGCCCAAAGCGCAAGTTTGCCTTTTTTTGCCTTTTCACCACCGTAACGCATGTCGCCGTAAAGTGGCGCTCCTATTGCACTCATTTGAACGCGAATTTGATGACTACGACCGGTATGTAAGCGAACTTCAGTAAACGCAAGACCGTTCTTTTCGTCTAAAACGGTGTATTCAAGACAAGCCATTTTAGCACCTTCCGTCCCTTGAGAAGAAACGTAAACCATATTGTTAACGGCGTTCTTTTTAAGATAGTGCGTTAAAAAAGCCTTTTTCTCACGCGGAGCAGATGCTAAAACAGTAAGGTATTTCTTTTCGAAATCGCCTGAACGCATTTGCTCTGATAACCTTGACGCACCTTTAGAACTTTTAGCAAAAACCATAACGCCACCCGTAGGTCTATCAAGCCTATGAACGAGCCCCACGTAAACGTTGCCTTGCTTGTGGTAAGTTACTTTTATATATTCTTTTACCATAGTCAAAAGGTCTTTATCACCACTCTCATCTCCTTGCGAAGGTATATTTTGTGGTTTTAAGACTACTATGATGTGATTGTCTTCGTATAAAATTACTAAATCTTCCATAATAAACTCCAAAAGTGTTCGCGTATATTATACAGCAAATAACTTTGAAAAGCAAGAAATTTTTAAAACGAAAAAGGGGATTTTGCAATCCCCCACCGTAATTTTTTGAAAAATTATTTTGTAAACGCTTCCCAAGGAATATTAACTGGTTTTTTGTCGGAAATAATTTCGTCCACGTGCATTAAGAGTGGGAAGTCTTTAAGATCAACTTCACCCTTTGACGCTTTAACTTTAAGAGCCTTTGCAACTCTTGACGCAACGACTAAACTTTCAAGCGTAACGCCCGATAAAATCTCTAAACTTTCGTCAATATTGTAGCCTTTACCGAGTAAAATACCAACTTTACGGGTTCTACCACCGTAAACGGTAACGTATAAGTCGCCAACACCCACGAAATATGAATTAAGGTCACCACCTTGCATAGCGATAAGTTTGTGCATTTCTTTTGACGCTTCAAGGAAGATACCTGCTTGCGAGTTGAAGTGGAGTTCATCTTCATTGCCGGTTTTTGCAATATTTTCACCGATAGTTAAGGTAATACCCAAAGCGTAACCGTTTTTAAGTGCAACTGCGCTTTCGATACCGACAACGTCGGTAGTAGTAATAATATGATAATAGTCAGTAGTCATAACTGACTTCATCATTTCTAAAGTTTTAAGGTTTTTACCGCAAAAAGCAACTAAAGTTTGGTCGTGGAAAACGAGTTCGTAACTAGTGCAAGGACCGCCGATTGCGCAAAGTTCAGTCTTTTTGCCGAGTTTATCCAAAGTCATTTGCCAATATTCAGGATAACAAATCAACTTGCCGTCGTCAAGGTTAACTAAACCTTTTGTAACAGATAAAACAGGAATATCGTCAGGGATTTTTGGTAAAACTTCTTCAGCAAACCAATCAACACCAAAAGAACTTACGCCACCTATAATAAAAGTTGAACCTTTGATAGCGTCTTCCATTTCTTCAACTTGATAATACTTAATACCTGCAGGAAAATCCTTTTCAAACTTTGGATGTCTGCCAGTTTTAATCGAAACTTCGATAATTTCTCTATCAAGTGGAGTGCCTACAAGACGAACTTCATGTCCGTTTTCCCTTGCTGGAAAAGCAAGTGCTGAACCCATCATACCTGCGCCGATAATCGTTACGATACTCATAATAAAATCTCCTTATTTTGCCGTTTGGCTTTAACGATTTTATTGTACTCCAACGGCCCAAGTTTGTCAATAGTTAATTTTGCTCGATTGCTCACTTGGTTGCTTGTTTTTTGTAGGAATTGACCGTTTTGCCTAGTTTTAGGTGTAATCAATCAACGATTTATGCAAATATGAGCAAATTTAAGTGAAAAAATGGTCACATTATATTTTAAAAACATAGTATTTATTTCAAGAGTTTACGCCTAACCCTATTTAAGTGGCGTTCAAAATTCCCACTTTTTATAAATTCTGCAAGAATATATTGGTCCATAACGGGCACCGAACAAGAATAACCACCTAAACGCTCGTAATAAATTTTTATTAGGTTTTCAGGTAAAATCATATAGCCTATACGCATTGACGGCGAAAGTGATTTTGAAAAAGTGTTTAAGTAAATGACGCAATCGTTATCAGAAAGTGAATAAAGGGTTTTTATTTGAAATTGATTTGGGTGAAATTCGCTAGCAAAATCGTCTTCTACGATATATCCACCGTTTTGTTTTGCCCACCTTAAGTAAGAAAGTCGTTTATTTCTATCAGCAGTAACCATAGTCGGATAACTAGAAAAAGGTGTGACGTGTAAAACGTCAAATTTTTTGCCGTTTAATTCGCTTTCCTTTATTCCGTTTATCGACATATCGAGTGGACAAACACTAACCCCTTCCCCTAAATAAACTTCATAAATCTTTTTATAACAAGGATTTTCTGTACCGTAAATTTTATCTCTACCCAAAATTTTAACTACGTTTTCGTAAAGTTGTTCAGCGCCTGAACCTATTATAATCCGTTCAGGTGATGCGATTATATTGCGACTACGGCGAAGATAGGTTGATATAGCGTTTCTTAAAACGGCGCAACCTTCAGGTGGGGCTTTTATAAAAAGTTCCTTATCCTTTTCAGTTATAACTTTTCTAACAGTCTTAAACCAAGTTGAATATTCAAACTTATCTATGTACCCCCCCGTAACCGTTTCGTCTAACGGTGGTGGCAAAAGTTCAACGCCTAAATCTTCTTCAATCACGGTAGACGGCGTGGAAATAAAATACCCACTACGCTCCCTTGCTGTGATAAAACCTTCATCTTCAAGCATAGCGTAAGCCTTTTCAACCGTGATTAGGCTATAACCACTACTAATTGCCGTTACTCGCTTGGACGGAAGTTTGCCACTTTCATACGCGCCATTTAATATATTGTCCTTTAATTCGGAATACAACTTAAAATACTTTTTTTCCATCTGGTTATATAAAATTCTCCGTTTTTGACTATTTACATAAGCCCACATTTGCATTATAATATATTCAAAAATATTTGTAAAGAGGTTTTTTATGGCTTACAAAAAAGTTTTAACGATACAAGATATTTCTTGTGTAGGACAATGTTCACTTACCGTTGCAATGCCTGTAATTTCGGCTTGTGGCGTAGAAACTTGCGTTTTACCGTCGGCAGTACTTTCTACACACACCGGTGGTTTTAAGAATTTTACCTTTACCGACCTAACCGACGATATGCCTAAAATCGCAAACCATTGGAAAAATGAAAATATCAAATTTGACGCTATTTACACCGGTTATCTTGGCAGTACTAAACAAATTGACTATTGCAAAGACATAATTGCTACCCTAATGCAACAAAACGGCGTTGTAGTAGTAGACCCTGCTATGGCTGACAACGGCAAACTATATTACGGTTTTGACGAAGTGTTTGTTAAAGAAATGGCTACCCTTTGCTCTAAAGCAGACTACGTTTTACCTAACGTTACAGAGGCTTGTTTTTTAACCGGCGTTGAATACAAAACGGAATACGACAAAGCGTATATCGACTTGCTTATTGAAAAATTAGTTGCTCTCGGCTGTAAAAACATAGTATTTACTGGTATCGGCTACAAACCAGGTAAAACCGGCGTAGTAGTTTACGAAAACGGGATTTATAATTATTACGAACACGAAAAATTGCCTAACAGTTGTCATGGCACGGGCGATATTTACGCATCAGCGTTCGTAGGCGCACTTATGAACGGCAAAAGCGCAGTTGAAAGCGCTAAAACTTCAGCCGACTACGTATGCGAGTGCATCAAAGATACTGCTACCGAAGAAAACCATTGGTACGGCGCTAAATTTGAGCCGTCGCTTTACAAACTAATTAAGGCATTAAAAGACTAAACGGTCAACTTTCACAATACCATTGCAATTAAAAAGCACCCAAACGGGTGCTTTTTTAATCTACTTTTTTACTTGACCAAAGCCCTGAACAACCACACGGCAAAACTATACCGTCTTCGGTTGGCAATCCGACTTCGTACGCGGTAAAATAACCACCTAAATCTTTAAGGTTTAATTTCAAAATATTTTTAATAACTTGAGGTTGTAAACCCGTAGTATAACTGTTTATCAAAAAGAATAAAGGATTATCCGATAACACTTGTTTGCAAAGTTCAACGAGTGGGTAAAGTTCAGCCTCTAACTTCCACATTTCACCATTAGGACCTCTGCCGTAACTTGGTGGATCCATAATTATTGCGTCGTACTTTTTGCCACGACGAATTTCCCTTGCAACGAACTTTTTGCAGTCGTCAATAATATATCTTACAGGAGCGTCTTTAAGTCCTGAAAGAGCAACGTTTTCACCTGCACGCTCTACCATCCCTTTGGCTGCGTCAACGTGGCAAACGCTCGCACCTGCCTTAAGGCAAGCAACCGTCGCTCCACCCGTATAGGCGAAAAGGTTAAGGACTTTTACTTCCCTACTTTCTCCTTTAATAAGGTCGGTCATAATGTCCCAATTTACTGCTTGTTCAGGAAATAGCCCCGTATGTTTAAAGCCCATAGGTTTAATTTTGAACTTTAAGTCTTTATAAGAAATTTCCCACTCTTGCGGAGTTTGTTTTAAATTGAGCCATTTCCCGCCACCCGTTTCAGAGCGGAGATATTTTGCATTTAAGTTTTTATAACCGTTCATATCCGTTTGGGCTGGCCAAATCGCTTGTGGGTCGGGACGAAGCAACACGACGTCTTTCCAACGCTCCAACTTATAGCCATCGCCAGTTGTTATGACGGAATAATCTTTCCAGTTAGCAGTTTTCATATTAAGCCTTAACGATAGTAACTTTTGCTACTTCGCCGTTTACGTCAATTTCTTTTGTAAAGCCGTCGGCGTCGCCTTCTTCAATAGAAAGTGCTAATACAACCGATGCGATTTGTTCTTTACCACTAGTAAAAGCATCTTTAGCCTCACCCGATGCATTAAAGTATACTTTAATCTTGTCAGTTACTTCAAAGCCAGCGTCTTTACGCATCGTTTGTACCTTTGAAATAATTTCCCTAATATTGCCTTCGGTCTTAAGTTCAGGGGTAACGGTAGTGTCAAGTACGACCGTTAAGCCTTTGTCGCTTTCCGCAACGTAGCCTTCTTTACTTTGTGACGAAATAAGTAAATCGTCCGCAGTAAATTCAACTTCTACCCCGTCTAAAACGGTTTTATAAGATGCACCTGACTTAACGGTTTTAACTAAATCGTTAGTGTCGCAAGTTGCAAAGAAGTTTCTAATAGAACCTAAAAGTTTGCCGTATTTTGGACCTAATGTTTTAAGTTGTGGTTTTACGATATAGGTAACGAAGTCAACTGCCTCAGTCATATAATCGAGTTCTTTTACGTTGAGTTCGTCTTTAGCGATATCAGCAAGACCTGCCGAAAGTTTTTCAGCGCGTTCAGAACATACGAATACTTTTTGAAGTGGTTGACGGTTTTTGATATTCGAAGAATTTCTTGCCGACCTACCTAAAACAACGATATCAAGAACTTGTTCCATACCCTTTTCAAGGTCCTTGTCGATATAACTTTCGTCAGCGACAGGATAAGAGCAAAGGTGTACTGATTTTGGAGCGTCTTTATAGAAGTTTGGTACAAGGTTTTGGTAAATACTTTCAGCCATAAACGGAGTGTATGGAGCAGAAATTTTTGCAAGAGTGGTAAGAACCGTGTACAAAGTGGTGTACGCAGCAATCTTATCTTCAGTCATTTCCTTGCCCCAATATCTTTCACGACCACGGCGAATATACCAGTTTGAAAGTTCATCAACGAAATTTTGCATATTTCTTGCGCTTTCAAATATCTTGTATTCAGCGAGCATATCGTCAGTTTCTTTTACCAAGGTGTTGAGTTTTGACAAAATCCACTTATCCATCAATGAAAGTTTACAATCTTTAAGATTATATTTTGATGGATCATAACCGTCGATATCAGCGTATAATACGTAGAAAGCGTAAGTATTCCAAAGAGTACCCATAAATTTGCGTTGACCTTCAGCAACGCCTTCTTCGTAAAATCTTGATGGTAACCAAGGAGCAGAACCGGTATAGAAATACCATCTAACAGCGTCAGCGCCTTGTTTGTCAAGTACTGACCAAGGATCTACTACGTTACCCTTGTGCTTACTCATTTTAATACCGTTTTTATCATTTACGTGACCTAAAACGATACAGTTTTTGAAAGGTGCTTTTTCAAACAATAACGTTGAAATTGCAATAAGAGTATAGAACCAACCACGAGTTTGATCGATAGCCTCTGAAATAAAGTCCGCAGGAAAATGTTTTTCGAAAAGATCTTTATTTTCAAACGGATAGTGAAGTTGAGCAAATGGCATTGAACCACTATCGAACCAACAGTCGATAACTTCTTTTTCCCTCTTGAAAGTACCACCACAGTCACAAGCGAAAGTTACGTCGTCAATGTACGGACGGTGAAGTTCAATATCGCCCTTGATATTGCCCAGTTTTTTAAGTTCTTCCTTTGAACCGATAACGTGCATTTTACCACACTTATCGCAAAGCCATACAGGGAGTGGCGTACCCCAATATCTGTCACGAGATAAGCCCCAATCGATAACGTTTTCCAAGAAGTTGCCCATTCTACCCGTGCCGATGGTTTCAGGCATCCAATTAATAGACGCGTTAGATGCTAAAAGTTTATCTCTAACGGCTGTCATACGGATGAACCAACTTTCACGTGGGTAATATAAAAGTGGAGTATCACAACGCCAACAGAAAGGATAACTGTGGGTGAACTCTAAAGTTTTAAAGAGTAATCCCCTTTCCTTTAAGTTTTTAATGATAAGTTTATCGGCGTCTTTAACGAAAATACCCGCTAAATCACGACATTCTTCAGTAAGTTTACCTGCTGTATCAACGAGTTTAATACTTGGTAAGCCGTATCTATCGCCTACTTGGTGGTCGTCTTCACCAAACACAGGAGCAATATGAACGATACCGGTACCGTCTTCCATAGTAACGTAATCGGCAACGGTTAAATAGTACGCCTTTTCCTTAAGTTTGTCTACGACAAAATCAAAGAGTGGTTCGTATTCGGTATATTCGTATTCCTTACCGGTCTTAACTGAAAGTACTTGATAATTTTCGAAATATTTAGGCGCTAAAACTTCGGCTAAAATATACTTTGAGCCGTCTTCTGCTAAAATTTCAACGTATTTTTCTTCAGGATTCATACAAAGCGCCATATTGTTAGGAAGCGTCCAAGGCGTAGTAGTCCAAGCAAGGAAATATTTATTTTCCTCACCCTTATACTTAAATTTTACGAAAACGGAAGTTTCTTTAACGTCTTTATAACCTTGCGCAACTTCGTGCGAAGAAAGCGCCGTGCCACATCTTGGGCAATACGGTACTATCTTGTAGCCCTTGTATAAAAGACCTTTATCAGCGATGGTTTTAATTGCCCACCATTCGGATTCAATATAATCGTCGTGATAGGTAACGTAAGGGTTTTCCATATCAGCCCAGTACCCCGTTCTGTCGGACATCTTTTCCCATTCGCTTTGATACTTCCAAACACTTTCCTTACATTTTTTGATGAACGGTTCAATACCGTAAGCCTCAATTTGAGGTTTACCGTTGATACCGAGAACTTTTTCTACTTCAAGTTCAACTGGAAGGCCGTGCGTATCCCAACCTGCTTTACGCAAAACGTGGTAACCTTTCATTGTGCGATAACGGGGTATAATATCCTTTATAACACGCGTTAAAATGTGCCCGATATGTGGCTTGCCGTTTGCTGTTGGAGGGCCGTCGTAGAAAGTAAATTCTTCCTTGCCTTCGTTAAGGCTTAAAACTTGTTCAAATATCTTGTTTTCCTTCCAAAAATCAAGAACTTGTTTTTCTCTGTCCAAAAAGTTAAGCGAAGTGTCAACTTTATCGTACATACTTATATATCTCCCTTGAAATTATTTACTGTATTTTTGGTTGCGACAAATAAAAAAAGCGTCCCTTAAAAAACTTAAGAGACGGCATATACCGCGGTACCACTCTGATTCGCGAAAATCACGCACTTTACGTCAAATAACGGTGACTACCGAAATTGCTTACTAAAGTTCTGCAATTCTGCTATAAGGTGATATCCTTACCCCGTCCATTATCGGCTTACACCATACCCGACTCGCTAAAACGACCTATGGTAAAAACTTGTCCTTAATTATCGCATTTACTACTATATTCTATATTAAAAGAATTAATTTGTCAAAGCAAATCGATTAAAATTTGAAAATATTTACTCCGTTGCTTGCTTTTTTTTTAGATTTGTTGTAGAATAACCCTGCCGTGCTAGGTGGGGAGTTAGCGATGCCCTGTACTTGCAATTCGCTTTAGCAAGACTGAACGCCTGCCTAGGCAACCGTAATTTCGGGCTGAACTCGATAAGGGATGATGATAACAAGGTCTTATGCAACGGACGGTTGTGAACCGTGTCAGGACGGGGACGTAGCAGCACTAAGCAATGCAGTTCGTGTGCCATAAGGTTGCTTTGTAGGAGTTACCTGTCGTTTGACCGCCGAGGTTGCGCTTGTCAACGTGGGATGCACGGCGCCTTTTGAAATTAAAAAGTGGAGTCTAACGCTCCACTTTTTTTGTTTTATTCTTCTGCTAAGCGAATATATTTATATTCTTCGCCGTCCGTATTGATTTTATACTTAACAAAGTTAACGCTTAAATTTTCAGGGTCAGTCCAAATAGGTTCAACAAACATAAAGTTGCCGTCGCCTAATGAGTATGCACCCATATCGCCGTACTTAAAGTTCGTACCACTTACACCATTTTGTTCGTTACCGATATTTTTAAGGGTTAATACCTTACCTACTTCACCGTTGCAACCTTTCAAAACTTCTTCGCGAGGTGGGATTTTTCCATCGATTACGAAGTTAGAATAGTTTGGATATTCCGGCTTTTTGCCTTGGTAAACGAATACAAAAAAGTCACCTGTATATTCGTCGTATTCAAGATTTTGTATACCGTAAGAAGTGTTCCCCGTAAAAAGATAATAAACGTCAATTGGCTTTGACGGTCCAACCTTGTGCATTTCTCTTTGCGAAAGTGGTTTTGAAATATTCCAAAAATCAGACATATCGTATTTGTGAATAACTTGATAGTCGTTGTCGGTTCTTTCTAAATCAGAATAAACGCCGTAACAAACGTAAAGATACTTTTTGCCGTCGTTTGTTCCAAAATCAGCACCGATCGTTAAGCCGTCGATACCAGAACAACCGTGAATATGTTCGACTTTTTTATCGCCAATAGTTACGCTACCCTTGTAATCTTCAACTACCTTTTTAAGATATACGGCACGCATTATACCGTCTTTTTCAGCATCCATACCTATGCGGTCGATTTTATCAACGTCAAAAATTGCCACGTAAAAGCCGTCGTCGGCGTTATCTTCAGAAATACCAAGCGTTCTTAAAATACCTTTGCCGATTGCATCGTTTTTATATTCGAGCGATGCATACACCTTGCCGTCGGCATCACAAAAATCCATACAACCTAAATGCCCGATTATATTATCAACCGAACCTATTACGTTCCCTTGCAAGTCAGTTTTTACGAGTTTGGTAGTAAATGAATAGTAAACGTATTGGTGATTTTTGTCCATACACGCACCTTGACAATGACATTTGCCCCACTTGCCTGAATTAATTTTATTTGGTATTATAGCCACAATTTATCCCTTTATTTGTTTTGCTTTTTGATTATACCACATAGATTATAAAAAATCAATAGATAATTTTAAGCGACCGCTTCTTTGTCGAGTTCTTCGAGTTCATGCATAAAACTTTTTTTCCATTTGCCACGACACCATCTCACAAGGTACAAAGTAGCACGGACGAATTCGTCAACGATAAACGCTAACCACATACCCGCAAGACCTAAATTAAACCAAATTGCAAAGACGTACGCAAGACCTACTGAACAAACAAAGCCCGACACGATTGATACGACGGTAGTAAAGTTTACGTCACCCGTCGCGTTAAGACCATTTTGACCAACGTGATTTAAACCTCTTCCTATTTCGACTATTATATCTATAAAGAAGATTGGTACGGCGATTGCTATTACTGCCTCACTAGCAGAATAACCGTATCTTAAAATAAGTCCACCAAACGATGCAAACGCAAGTGCTACCGTGCCGTTTATAGTTGCAACGATTTTCGCGCTTTGCCTTAACATAACGTCTGCTTTTTCAAGTTGCCCCATACCACAAAGTCTACCGACCATAATTTTATTAGCAAGACCAAGTTGTAACCCAAAAACGTATACGAATATTACGAGTTGGTTTATAAATACCCTAGCATGATAAGCGTCCTCACCAAGCGATACGCAAATTTTAGTAGTTAACATTGAAGACACCGTGTACGCAAGTACGGCAATTGACGCAGGTAGCCCAACTTTTACAATCTTTACAACCCACTGCCAGTGGAAAGTAAACGACATTGGAATTCTTTTTCTAATAAGATAAGCAATCGTAAGAATTAAATTTACACAACTCGATATTACGTGTATTATTATAAATCACTTTAAAACGTCTTCTTTAGCAGGGATGATACCGTAAAGCATAATAGCAGTAAGCCCAGCGTTTACGACATTACTTATAATGTTGGTGTAGATACCTACCCTAGTATAGCCGTAACATTTTAATACTGCTAAAAATATTAACGGAGCGTGCGACAATATAAGCGCAAACGAACGAACCCTCATATACTCTACGGCATACGGAAATTTAGTGGCGTATTCGGGCTCGCCGTAGCCCATAAAGATAATGAGTTCTTCAGCAAAAATGCCCATAAGAGAATAGAAAATTGCGCAAATTACCATATCTGCTATAAAAGCCGTACCGATAATTTTTTTGCAATCGTCATATCTTTTACGCCCTAGGTTGATTGAAAGTATTATGCCAAGGCCCACTGAGATTATCTGCGCTATTTGTATAAATGGGGAGACGGTAGAGTTGACGATATTCATAGGCGAAACAAAAAAACCGTCCATAAAGTTTGCAGACATCATAGTTTGCACTAACCCTATACAATGTGAACCGATTTGTTCAATAAATAACGGTATTGCTAGCCCAAATAAAGTCAGTTTACAGCCTTGGTCTTCTAACGAAAATAGTGATTTATCTATCTTGAAAAACTTTTTAATTTTAAGAAATAACGTATTCATAATCAAAATATTTTTAAACCTATTTTAAAATTTAACGCAAATAAAAATAAGGGAAACTAACCGAATTTTACGGTCAGCTGTCCCTTTTTCTATCTCAAATCGGTATAAAATTTTTCAAAGAATATTTACTTCGCGTAAACATAAAACAATCCGAGTTTGCAAAAAGCAAACGCCCTTGATTTTTCTTTACTGCATTATACACCCCAAAAAAAGTAAAGTCAATAGCAAAAATCAAAAAAAATTAGTTTTTTTTATTTGTATTGCAGGCGAATTTTTTGTGTGTTATAATTGCTTATAAGCAAGGAATTTGTATGAAGTTACACTCTTATTTTTACGACGGAACAATAATTCAATCCAACAAACATTTTACAGTTAAAGGTACAACTCGCCAAAGCACTTGTGTTAGGGCCGACTTAATATTAAACGGCAAAACGGTTACTTCAGCCTGCTCAATAACGGATGAAAACGGCTGTTTTGAAATTGAAATGTTGCCACGCACGGCAAGTTTTGACGCATACGTTATGCGTGTTTTTACTCCGTTTGATGAAATTACCGTTAACGACTTGCTTTTTGGCGACGTTTACTTTTTGACGGGACAATCTAATATGCAGTACGAGTTTTGCCACCAAAAAGATAACCTAAAAACCTTTAACAATTACCATAAAATACGTTGATTTACACGATTAACAAAAAAAGAACCCTTGCTTTAAGGGTTCTTTTTGGTTTACTTTGACAACACCTTTTGGCAATGAAAACAAACCATTAGTTAAGATAAAGGCTTGCGTACTCGTCTAAAGCCGTATTGTATTGCGCGTAGACTTCGGGGTTATTTTCAAGTCCGTGTCCCGAATTGTTAAAGACGAAATATCTATGAGCAACGCCGTTTGCCGTAAGTTTTTGGTCGAGCGCGTTTGCGTTTGAAATAGGAACTATATCATCTAAAACGCCGTGGCAAATAATAGTTGGAACGGTTGTCGGATTTACTGCGTAAAGAGGCGAAACTTTTCTTAAAAAAGCGTGTGAGTTTTCTAAATTATCAGGGTCAATTTTATGACCTGAAAGCCAAGTAAACCACTCTAAATAAGTTTCGTAATATTTACCGTCTTTATTATAATAGTAAGCGTCGTACATATCGGTAGGGCCTGATAACGAAACAGCCCCAACTGGAGTTATAGGCGCAAAACCTTGCATAGTATAAGCGTATTGCAACGACAAATGCGCCCCTGCCGAACCACCTATTAAAATAACCTTGTTAAGATTTATACCCTTTTCTGATGCGAGGGTTTTCATTTTATAAAGGGCAGAAGAAATATCGTCCATAAGTTCGTCGCAATCGGTATTTTTATCAATATACCTATAATTGATTGCTGAACTTGCATAGCCTTTTTGACACCAATCTTTTATAGATGGTACATTGCCAGACTTATCCCCTGCTACCCAACCACCACCGTGAACAAACATCACCATGCCTAGGTCACCTTGTTTATTTTTAGGCAAGCCTAAATCGAAAAGATTTCTAACGCCAGCATCACCGTAGGAATAATTTTCATACAATATGCAATTGCCGTCTTCGGTATAACTTGGATCAGGAACTTTTTCGCAAGATGAACATTTTTTGCACGAGCAACCGTCGCAACCAAAAACTGCTAAAAAACACGTTAACACAACCAATACTAGCGGTATAATTCTTTTAACAACCTTCATACATACTCCCAAAAAGGTTGTGTTAGGCACAACCGTTTTACGTTAAATTTGACTATAATTTAATTTTTGCAGATAATTTAATATTTCTTGAAGATGCGCCTACTGCTATTTTATAACTGCCTTTTTCAAGTTCAAAATTACCGGTATCGGTGTCAAAATAGCATAACCTTTCTTTATCAATATTGACTATAACTTCTACCGTTTCGCCAGCCTTAATAAAGTCTTTACTATAACCGATAAGTTCTTTTACAGGTCTATCAACTACCTTTGCTGGTGAATACATATAGATTTGTGAAACTTCTTTACCGTCTATTTTAGAAGTGTTTTTAATCTTGTAACTTACCGCTAAAGCGTCGCCGTTATCGACGATAGATAAATCGGAATACTCAAAACTTGCATAACTTAAGCCATAGCCAAATTCAAACATAGGCTTAATCTTCTTTTTATCATAATGACGGTAGCCGACGTAAATGCCGTCGGCATAATAATCTTTTGTCATCCACTTATCGTAAGTGTTAAGACAAGAAATATCTTCAATCTTTTTAGGGAAAGTTTCAGCAAGTTTACCCGATGGTGATACCTTACCCGTTAAAATTTCAGCAAGGGCTTCGTTTTCCATTTCGCCGGCAAAACCAACGAAAACTATTGCGTCAACGCTGTCAATCCAAGGACTGCAATCGATTGCTGAACCTGCATAAATAACTACGATAGTTTTACCCTTAAAGTTATCCCCCACGAAACGAATATGGGCTTCTTCACAAGAAGTTAAGCGAATATTATCACGGTCGAAACCTTCAGATTCCACTTCGTGCGAAGTACCAACTTGAACGATGGCGTAGTCGATCCCCTCAAAAGTCGTTAACAAACTTTCTTGTGGTGTCCAAGGAAAATACCAATGACCGTGCCAAGTAGGTGAAAGAATATTTTTTGCAGAGATAATCTCAAGACCGGCGTCAACTTCTTTAAGAGCGTTTTCAAGAGTGCTTATATCTTTACGAACTTTTACGCGAGCAGATCCACCACCACAGTACATTTCTAGCATAAAGTTACCTGCAACGCCTACCTTTTTACCAGCCTTGATAGGAAGAACGCCGTTGTTCTTTAGTAAAACGATACCTTCTAAAGCACCCTCTTTTGCAATAGCGCGTCTATCGTCCCAGTTAGTTTCGACCTTACGCAAAGATTTCATTTTTTGCATACGGTGGATAAGTTCGACCGTTCTACCTGCGCATAAATCAACGTCTTGTTCGGTAAGCCTACCGTCGGCAAGCGCCTCTTTAACTTCTTCAAAAGCGCCTTCACGATAAGGCATTTGAAGAGCAAGGCCAGACTTAACGCTTGCCACTTTGTTATGAACTGCACCCCAGTCAGAAATGATTGCGCCCTCAAAACCAAGTTTATTGTATAAAATATCGTTGTTTTCCTTATTTTCAGATGCCCAATAGCCGTTAATTCTATTATACGAACACATAACGGTTGTTGGATTTGCTTTAAAAGCATAATAGAAGTTACGAGTGTAAATTTCCATAAGAGTACGCTTGTCTACTACAACGTCGAGCGTGTTACGGCAATATTCCGAGTTGTTACAGCAATAGTGCTTAAGAGAACTACCCACGCCTTTTTCTTGCAAGCCGTCGATATATTCTTTACCGAGAGTACCTGCTAAAAGTGGATCTTCAGAAAAATACTCGAAGTTTCTACCACACCTTGGGTCACGCTTAATGTTAATACCTGGTGCTAAAAGCATATCAACTTCGTTCATAATACATTCGTCAGCCATAGCAGAAGATGATTTTTTAACGACTGCTTTATTCCAAGAGTTTGCTAAAACTGACGGCGATGCAAAACAAGTTGCAGGAACAGTTTTCTTTTTAAGATGCATACCCGATTCGTTGCCCGTAACGCCTAAAAATTGTTCGTCGTCAAGTTCTTCCGTTTCCATACGAAGGCCACAAGGACCGTCTGACATATGAAACTTATCGAGTTTATCTATCTTGTGGATATTCCAAGCGTCCATACCCGTTAAAAGTTCTACTTTTTCATCTAAAGTAAGATTTTCAAGTTTGTTTTCCATAGTTTTCTCCTAAAATGATATCACTAGTCTATTGTACAACGTGAAAACTTTATTTGCAATATGGCATACATACGATAGCAATATTTGAGAATATTTTTTACACAAATGAGAATTATTTGTGTTTTTTAAACGCGAAAAAATAAGGATTTTTAATGATAAATATTATCTTTCGACCTTTTCTTCAATATAATTGTCAATAGTGCCTTCGTTAATAATAACCGGTGGATTGCAATTAGACAAGATTTTTTGGCTTATGTTTTCAATAATTAAGCGTTCGATTTTTGCCGTCTTATCAATTTGAATAAGAGCGCCGTTAGTAACTGCGTTTTCAACACGGCGAATATTGCGAATTGCCATATTGCCACAGTTTATACCTTCTTCTACCCAAATAAGAGGAAGTTCTTCTATAACGTTCTTTTCCCAAAGGGTAAAGCAATCGTCAGGAAGTGGTTTTACAGTTTTTGATGCAGAAACGTTTTCGATAATAATATCGTCAAACCAAATAGGCGTATTAGGACGAGTGTAGTGATGGGATACGAGCACGGCGTTGTGTCTGTAGTCGCCGTAAACACCGTTAATGTAAACTTCCCTTAACGGACAATCCCCTGCCGATAAAAGCCTAATGCCAGAAAAACCATTTTTAGCGCGCACGTTGCGAATCGTTACGTTTACGATTTCACCTTTAGTAACTTCGGCGTGGAGTTCGTCGATAGTAGTAAGCGCTACCATATCGTCGTTTGTGGTACCGTAACAATTTTCAATCACACCGTTATACGACGGGCCGTTAATATGAACGCCGTCAGCCGTACCGAAATGCCAGTTGTAATCAAAATACATATCACGCACGGTAAATCCGTTAGCGTCGGCAATTTGTATGCCGTAACTTACTGGGTTTTTAACCGTCATTTTTTGCAAGAATAAGTTGTCAATATGCGCAAACCTAATGAGTTTACCCTTGAACAAATCTACCGAATAAGGTTGGTCTTCACGATGCTCTGCCTCGTAAACGGCGTCAAGCCCTTGACCGTCGCAATTACCGTCCCAAATACCACCGACAATTTCAATATTAGCGTCCCTTTGCCCCGTTCTAAAACCTTCGTTTTGAATAATTGAGCAACGGGTGTTATCACCTAAAATAAGATGAGCGCCCGGTGAAAGCACAAGACGGGTATTAGAATAAATAATTAGCGTTTTAGTAATAAGGTAAGTACCTGGATTTTCAAGAGTAACGATACCGCGCTTATCAAGCATTTGTTGCAATGCTAAAGTATCGTCGTGCAATCCGTCTGCGTATAACATAATTTATCTCCTTTTATGCAAACACTCCGTAAATAAGTAAATCATAACCTTTATTCAAAGATTTGACAAAAACTTTATTTATCGTTTTAGTTTGCAAAAATTTTATTTCTAGTTTGTTTATAATATAATTTTTAAAATTTTTATCGTAAGAAACTATATAAGGCGTATTGTTTAATCCTTTTATATTTTCCCTTAACACAGGCCCTATCGGCAATTTTAAGAACCTACTTATCGTGTGGTTTGCTATCATTTTACTCCTTGTTTTCTAAAATATGTCTAATAACCGTCCCGATAGCCTCTGACATGCGCACGTAGCCTACGTCGTTAGGGTGACAACCGTCGAGTGAAGTTTCGTATTGATGAGGCGAATAGAAAAAAGACGTGCCGTCTATAAAATAAACGTTTTTGTCGCCTTTAGCGCGCGCTTTTAAGTAAGATTGCATTATGATATCACGGCGCTTTAAATTTTCCTCATAAGATAAATGTTGCGTCCAAAAATCAGGTTTTGTAATCATTATATAAGGAACGTTCGGCTTGTTTTTACGGATAATTTCATAAAAGCGATGGTGCGTTGCCTCAAGATGTTCAACAGTCGGCGCATTGTGGTCGTAATCGCATACGAAAACGCTCATAGGCAATGTTGAAAGCCACTCTGCCATCACGTCTTCACCCCTTGCTTGTCCTGAAAAACCAATGTTTCTATAATCCAAATTTAGCGCGCGTGAAAGCATTGCCGAATACACCGTGCCTGGTCTACACGCTCCCGTGCCGTGAACGATTGACTAACCGTAAAAAACTACCGGTTCAACGCTACGGTAAGGTCTAGCGTAATCAATTTTTGCATTAGGCTTTAAGCCAATTTCAACACTTTCAACAACCGAGTGAACTGGAAAATTTATAGTATACGATTGCATTTTACCGTCAGATACGTCAACGACTTGTTCGTAATAATCAACCATATCAAAAGGCATACGGAACTCTTTTACGAAACGACTGCCGTATTCGCCGTCGATATAAACGTCAAATCCCGCTGAAGATATTAACGTTAAATGTGAGGACTTACCTACCACCAAAAATTTAGCGCGAATTGCTATATAAGGGGAATCTGTAGAAAACCTTACCCTACCACCGACACACTCTTTTGCTAAAAGTTCAACACCTTCACTAGTCGCCTTTGCCACGTCAAAAGGAACTCTATGATAAAAATCTGACGATAAAGCGTCCTCAAGCCCGTGTATAGAAAACGGTGCTTTTTTGATATCGTGCCAAACAACTTCGGTATTTCCAATAGTTTCAGCAACGACCATGTTTTTATCAACGGTAATATAAGATTCCATACAAAATATTCCTAAATTCAAATTAACAATAGTATAACATATACAACTTTACTTTTCAATTGATATTTCAATTTTTACAACAAAAAAGAGACTAAAAAGTCTCTTTTTGAAAACTAAAATATCCTTTTAATTACTAGTTATTTTGCGCCTTTTTAATCATATCTTCCTGCTCTTTTGAAGTAAGGTCCACAAAGTAGGCGTTCCACCCACAAACCCTAACTTGCAAGTTTTTATACTTTTGTGGATTTTGCTTTGCTTTTATTAAAATTTCAGAATCATAAACGTTGCCGTGTAATGTTTGCCCCCCACCGTTAAAAAAGGTTTTTAATAAACCGAACATAGCCTCTAACCCATCATCGCCCGAAACTGCCGACGGATGCAACATAACATCTAACACGGCGCCGTTTGGATAGTCTGTAAAATCAAGTTCGCCGTAAGCGTCAATTATTAAATAGGAAAGTTCAGAAGTAATTTCGTTACCAAAGGCATCTGCACCACCAACTTCAAACGGAATATTAAAAGGAACGTTTCATCGCAGAAAGTTTGATTAAAAAGTATTTCAAAATTTCTTTAGCATCTTTTTTCGTTATAACACCGTTTTTAATATCCTGCGTATAGAAAGGTTCTAAAATTTTATCGAGTCTACCAAGAGTCCTAATGCGTGAACTCATTAAAAATTCGTGCGTGTAAAAATAAATTATTAATAGTTGTAAAGCATCGTAAAACGATTGTGGTTTGCCGTTTGCAATATTGTATAAACTTTGAGCGCAATGTGGTGCGTATTCTTTTGAGTGGTCGGCAATTCGATTAACGAGCAAGGCAAAAGACTTAAAGACGCTTTCACAAGAATTATAAAAGGCTATATTTTCTTCAGTCAAATTTTCTTTAGACGCTCTTGCACTTTGAATTTTATCTATAATACCGTTTATTGCCTGCTCTGCCTAAAAGAGTTTTCATCCCTGACATATTTGCGCGGGTAAGTACAGGGCCTGGAGAAACGCACACGCACCTAATACCGTATTTTGAACCGTACTGTGCTATTGATTTAGTCAAACCGTACATAAGCCCTGCTTTAGCCGTCGGATAATCCATACCGTAGCCGTCGCCTTCAGCCCCCGTGATTGAACCTATGTTTATAATCAAACCACTTTTTTGCTTGCGCATAACTGGAAGTACTGCGTGGGCAAAATAAAATGGACCTTTAAGATTTACGTCTAAGCCCAGTCGTACACTTCGATAGGAATATCGGGAAATTCTTGATCCCTACCGACATTTAACATTCGTCTAGCCTTTCCACCTGCAAAGTTTGCCATAACGTCTATTTGACCAAAAGTTTCTACCGCTTTATCACGGACTGCTAAAACTTGAGTGTAATCCCTTACGTCACAAATTATGCCTACTGATTTACCTTACCTTTTGCGTTAATTTCAGTAACCTTTTCGTTTAACACTTGTTCGTTGATATCACATAAAACGACGTTTCCACCAAGCGACGCAAAGTTTTGCGCAAACAACAACCCCATACCAGACGCTGCGCCGGTTGAAACTGCAGTTTTACCCGTAAAATTAATTTCGAAAGACATTTTATATCCTCCCATATCTATCGATTTTATTATAAAGCATTGACAAACTTTTTACTATGATTTATACTATTATTAATGAAAACTATTCTACTGCGCAAGGAATAAAATATGTTTATCAATCACCCGTCGGCATTGTGCGTCGCTGTAAAATATACTCACACTAAAAACAACGTTTTTGATTTTTCTAACGAGCCACGGCCATTACACAACTTTATGTTTATGTTAGAAGGCGAAAGCATAGTTACTACCCCTAACAAAACGTTAAAAATAAAAAAGGGCGATTTTTTGTATATTCCTAAAGGAAGTACGTATATTTCACATTGGATTGCTAATCCGACCTGCGTTTATCACACCGTACATTTTAATTTATTGCAAAAAGACGAACCGTTCGTGGGCAAAAAAGCAGACGTTCAATTGATTGATACTATAGATTTTGATGAGTGTTATAATTTGGTAAAAGCCATTGACTTATACCAAAACGAAAGTTCACCACTATGCTTTAACGCCCTTTCAGCATTTTATAATTTGTGCTCAAAAATCTTTCCTCTCGCAAAAGTATCCGAGCAAAAACAAAACGAAAATCCTATCACCCCTGCTATAAATTATTTAGAAAACAATCGTATTGCCACAGTAAAAGTTGAAGCACTTGCCGACTTGTGTTTTTTAAGCCCGTCAAGGTTTTATTACCTATTTAAATACTATACCGGTTACAGCCCTATAGAATATAAAAACAAACTTATAATAAGCCAAGCCTCTCAATCACTTTTGTTTGATAAAAATAAAAGTATTGAAGAAATTTCTAACGAATTTGGCTTTGACAGTCCTATTTATTTTAGGCGCGTTTTTAAAAAACTAACTGGTAAAACACCAACTGAATATCGTAACGATGGTGAATTTATCTAACGAAAAACCCCTGCAGACATAGTGCAGGGGTTTTATCTACTATTTTTTAATATGAAATTTATCTTTTTCTTCAAGCCCTAACGCGTCGATTGCCCAAGTAAAGTTTTTTGTAAGTGGCGCAAACCTTTCGGGGTGATGACTATCACTTCCCAAATAAAATTTACACTTGCACTCTTTTGCTATGTGAAAAATTTTTAAAATGCTATCAGATGCCTCGTCAAGATGTATAACGTCACCACCGTTAATTTCAATACCAACGCCTTTTTCTTGCGCTTTTTTGAACACTTTATACACATCGTCAGTCGGAATTAAATCTAGCGTATCGATAGATCTTTCCAATGTAGACCCCATAAGGTCGCAAGCAAGGTGTGCCAAACCGATTTTATGAAACGGTAAATCCATATCTAGCACGGCAAGCGTTCTTTGACCCCAAAGTTTTGCTATGCGTTTAGGGTTATCGTAATCGTCGTCTGATACCGTAAATCCCTTCATATGTAAGTGAGTAGTTGGAATTATTACGAAATCAAAATCGTCGAAACGGCCTTTTGAAATCCCCAACTTACAGTTTTTATCAAGTTCAGTTTCAGCGCCAAAATAAAAGTTTATGCTTTCAGTCTGTGGCAATGGTTTGATTTGAGATATTTGCGAAAATTTATGATTTTCCCTATACCAATCGGATGCTCCATCAACTTTTTCATCCCAAAAATGATCCGTAATACACAGTTCTTGTAAGTTATTTTTATTTGCATATTCTAAAATGTTTTTTGGATTTTGCGACGGATCGCTAGAACAAGCCGATAGATACGAATGTATATGAAAATCGTGGTCATACTTAAACTTCATATTAAGATGATATCATACAAAAAGATGAAAATCAATATTTGTTTAAAAATTTATAATACTACTGTAAAAATTATCCATTTGCAAAAGCAAGAGAGCGCTTACTTTAACAAAAAAGACCAACTCCAGTTGGTCTTTTAATAATAATTTAGATTGCCGTAATTGTAATAGTGATTTGGTAATCACCCAAAATAGAAATATAATACAAGGTATTTGCGCTGGCAACAAACGAAGCCTCCGCTTTGCCGTCCGAAACCGTTACATCGTCAGTAATTAACGCACCATTTGCGTCGTATATACGAATTTTAGCGTCCTCGTTATCTGCCGTTATAACTCGCGTTCCAGCAGTTTTTGGCGTCATCCTATAATAAGTCGGTGTAGTCTTTGCTTCAACGAAAGTCGTTGGATTATCGCCATCAAACGTCCAAATAGCGTCGTCCGTGGTCATAGTAGCACCTAAAGTATTTGATTCTACCCAAGTAGTAATGTCAAACGATGGAATTTGCGTTAAGTTTTCATCACGACGGCTTTCATCATACCAATCTGACTTTGCTTTACCTATAAGACTGGCAACTATATTCCAATCACTATTTTTATTAGAACGGGTTAGTTCGGTACGATAAACTGGAGATATGTACTCGCCAAGCGGAATACTAGGCACACCGTTTTTAGTACGTTGACTAAGCCAATTGACTTCACCCGCCGTACCCAAAAATACGCTAGTAGTATAAATAAACATACTGGTATCGCTTTTCTTTTGAATAATAAAATTAAGTCCTTTGGTATCAGCGCCAAACAGTTTAGTCATTTCATCACCGCCGGTTACAGCCATACTACCAAAATAATCGTACGACCAACCAGATATCCAACTACCCTTTCTATCTTCGACATACTCGTTTATAGCAGAATTAGAATTATTTAAACCGTTTTCGTAATTACCACTAGCAGTACCGAAAACCAAATCGGTAATTAACGCCGCGTGGTTTTCGCCCTCAGTATGGGTAGGCAAATCTTCAGAACCTTCCCACGAAATATACTCGTCAATCTCAAACGCAAATTCTTGAGACTTTGTCTCGGGTGGTGAATTTGCGTATTGCCAATTTGCATAAACGCTGGTTGCTCCCAAAATTATGCCTACGATAGAAACTATAGAAATAATTTTCGTAAATACACTAATCTTCATTTGAGGTCTCCAGCAAAGGGACGTTTTCTTTTACACACAATTGATGCAAAAGTTCTATCGTCCAACGAGTTTTACGAGTGCTTGTTACTTTTACCTGCATAGGATAATTAACGTGTGCTTTAATGCCCGATAAATCTGTGAAAATATACTTACTATCAAAATAGCCTTCACAATTTAGAGCAATATAAACATTTAAGGTTTTGCCTCTAATAGCAAAACGCACAATAGGAATTGACCTATACTTATAAGTTTCAAACTTTTTGCCACTTATTATACGAACACCCTTAATACGCCCTAAAAACTTTACAATATCATTATATCTTTCTTTAGTAACGTCTGGTGATTCAGTAAGGCGTTGTTTAAAATTACGATTATCTCTCTTACGAACAAAAATAGGCTTTACTTTTTGCTCTACTACTTTATCAGTAGAAATTTCTTCTGCAGTTTTATCTTCAACGGCTAACTTTTCGTTAGGTTCATCAGCAATAACTGTTTTTATTTCTTCTGCAACTTTAGTCGGCGCTAATTCTTGGGTTTGCTCGTTAGAAGTTGATTCGTTTACAGCAATAGGCATGGTTTCAGCCTCCTGTTGTTGAACGACTTCAATTACTTTTGTTACGCTTGTAGGCGCAACGGATTGACTAGGAGATACGGTTGCTGTTTTTTGTTTTTGTGCAAGCAAAATAGCCAACCTTAATTCTCTTTCTTTTTTCAATTTTTTATCAGCAATCGGACCTGCAATCATCGCAATTAACACGAGTGCGATACATATCATACCAGCAGGCGACTGCATAAACTTAACAAAACTTCCCACAAAAGGAATTCTTTGTCCGCGATAAATAGCCACCATTTGGTCGTAAGTAACGAACAAAGCATCAGCGCGTTCTTCCGCGTCGCCTTGCAATAAGTAATAAGTTTCGTTAGGGTGATTAACGTTAGGTGGTAGAATTTGAATAATACGGTGAACTATATACGTATCGTCCTTTAATTTATAAACGACAATATCGTAAAGTTCTAATTCATCTTCAGGTGGAATATCTTGTGTGATAATTAAATCAAAAGTATCGAATTGATCATCTAAATTGTTGTCAAACAACCAGTAATTCTTCTCGTGTTTTTTAGACATTGAGTCGGAATTAACTACGCGTAATGCAGGCAAACCATTTTCGGTGGAAACACTAGCACAAGCAACTAGCGAAGATAGCATAAACGCAATAAAAAATATCGTCGCTAAAAGTAGAGAAATTATTCTACTAACTAACTTCTCTATTTTTTCCATTCTTGTTGGTATTTTATTGGCTTCCGCTAAAATCCTTTCGTCTTCGCCACCAAAACGTATCGATTTGCAGCTCAGTTTTAATATAACTGCAATCATTACAACCGATAACGTTGTTAGTAACGCCAAAACGATTAAGCATAGCGTAAATATATAAATATCAAAAGCCGACATACTACGCCCTTCGTTAACCTATTAAAATCAAGTGTTTTTTCGTTGTTTGTTAACACGCGCAAGCCTTATAACGCGTGCGCGTAAAAAAAGCACAAAAGACCCTCCAGCTGTTGCTGGGGGGCTTTGTTCTTTTATTTTTTTGTTTTTATCTATTGTGAGATACTTACGCCATCGGTTACCTTCATAATGATAGAACCGGTTGCACCAACTGCATTTTCAAACGCACGATATTCTTCAAAAGTATCTAATACAAATGGTTGTGATAAATTTACTTCTTCAAGAAGTTGAGCTGCATCAAAAGTTACGTAGAAATATTCTACTTTATTAGATCCTTCAACCGTCTTCTTTTGCCAAGTTACTTTCTTATCAAAAGCATTGTTGGCTCTGTTTTTGAACTTTAAAATTTCAACGCCGTTACCAGTTGCTGAATAATTACCGTCATTGTCTATTTTGTATAAATGGTTGGTACCTCCGTTCAAGAAACCACTGAATGTAAATGCAATTTCAGTATCAACACCGTTTTCTTTAATATCAACGCTTGCTGCCGCAGTTGGGGTAAACTTAACGGTTACAAGAGGTGTAGCAGAACCATCAGTAGTTTCAACTCTCAATTCAGCAACGTGGTTTGACCCTTCTTTTTGGTAAACCTTAAAACGAACGTTTGATTCAATGGTATAGTCACCATTTACACCAGATTGAGAAACGGCATCTAGAGCAAACAAAATTTCAGTCTTTTGATCGGTAATATCTTCAGTTTGAGCGTAAGTCCAGTTTGCATATACGCCACCGATAATAACGCACATCAATAACGCTATTAAGCCACTAATTTTTTTCATAAAAATTCCTCCTTGTTCAAAATGTCATTTTGAAACTATTTTGATTATAGTATACAAAAAATCATTTGTCAATAGATTAAGTCATTTTTGTGCTATAAACCAGCGTTTTATAGCAAAAGCATAAGTGACCTCCGACTTACTCGGCAGTTTAGTTGCTGACGACAACCAGAAAGAATTAACGGTGAATAAAACTAAACCTTATTCTTTATCGCAAAACACCTTTTTAATCGCCTCGAGATAGCCGTATCCGTAAAGATCGTCTGGATGCAGATAACTCGTTTCCGTCCACTCGTTCCAACTGTTTACGGTAATAAGCGGTACGGGAAGTTCTGGGTGGTCGTCTATATATTTTTTAGCGCGCTCAAAACCCTTCTGCACGTTTTCAGGCGTGTTATCGGTGCATACGTCGTCGTGGAATTGATTGTATCTTGGATTAGAATCCCAACCAAGCGAAACGTGTGGATATGCTGTAAGATTTAATTCCGCTTTTACCTTTTCATATTCTTTAAGAGCGTTTGCTAAAATTTCGGGATAAGCATGATTCATAGGCGTTAAATCACGATATTGATACAACGAACCGCTACCAAAACCGACTTCATTTACAAAGTCTTTAACTGTTTTTCCGTCTCCAACGTCACAATACGAATAACCTTTACTTTTTATGCACATTTGAAGTTCAAGCCCAGGAAATCCCGATTCAACAGTCTTTTGCTTAAAATATTCTATAGCGTCCTTTGCTTTATCAAAACCACCAAGCCCACGAATCAAATCGTTAATATTGAAAATCATATATACGGGCTTGCCGTTTATCTTGTAGTAAGACGGATGCTTAAAATATTTTTCTATGGTGCGCTCTACGATAAAGTCAAATGTCTTTCTGTCCACTGCGCCGTCCCAAACGGGAATTTTTAAATCGGCGTTGCGTTTATCCCACATAGTATTTGCCGTGTGGTTTGCCCACATAAGGTAGAATTTCATTTTATGATTATTTCTCGCCTTCAAAAATCCGTTGTCAAGGCATTGCTCTAAAAACGGCTTATTATCATACCAATACCAATCGTAAATAAACACGTTAACTCCGTGAGAAACAGCCGCCTCTATTTCCATTTCCATCACGTACGGATCCGCTTCGTTTACATACCCCCACAAAGGTTTACGAGGCCAAAGATGCCCTTCAAATTTAGGTTACATTTTCTTTACGGTTTGCCACTCTCCATACCCCTCTTCCCAAAAAATTCTTGCTCGGGGATCGTCGCCCGTGTAAGACGGCCACACGTACGCCGCAACGTCATATTTTTTCATATTTTCCTCCTATAAAAAAGATCTTTCGCACATTATAACATGCGCAAAAGACCTTTGCAATTTCAAATATTGACTTACAGGAGTACCGATTTTTGACTTTTTCTATAAGTTAAAGGCGTCTCGCCAAATTTTTTCTCAAACTTTTTAAAAAATTCACCTCTACTTGTAAAACCACATTCAAGCAGTATCACGTCCACCGTTTTGCGAGTATTAAGCAACAAATCCCGCGCCTTGTTCAACCTACATTCGCAAAGATATTGAGAAAAGGTTTTTCCTATCAGTTGCTTGAATTTTCTTGAAAAATATTCTTTTGAATACGAACATTTTTCCGCAAGCAAACTTTCGGTTAAACGTTCATCGCAATGCTCGTTAATATAATCCAACAAATCTCCGTTCAGGGAAACAACCTCTTCTCCCGTCATATGACGAAAAATTAACGTCAAAAGCATACAAAGCGCCGAGCGTTTCATTGATACGTCGGCAATTTTTTTATGCTTTAATTCATCATCCATTGCTTTAATTAGAAATTCAACCTTTTTTTGTTCTTCTACGGAAAAATGAATTATTTTTTTGCTTTTCGCCGAAAACTTGAACTGACTAAATTCATCAAGTTCAAAGAGCGACATTATTCCCGAATTTTCGCTAATATACTTGTTAAAAAAGGATGGTTTTAGCATAATGTCACAATAACATGTATTCTGCTTGGGGTAAATCGCATGAGTTGAATTATAGTCGATTAAAAGCACATCGCCCTTGTGCATCCAATACGAAATTCCATCCACGTAATTTAATGCTGTGCCGGAAAAGCAATATACCATTTCAACGTAGCCGTGCGTGTGCTCATCACAATCAAGATCTGTAGAAACGCAATTCAAACTATAATCTTCGCTCAATTCAAATTTATTCTTTTCTTTGTTAAATATCGCTTTCACCGATCTAAACACATCTCCCTATTTTAATATAAGGTTTCCCACGTTTAATAGATTTCCAAATAAAAATTCTCACTTTTAACATCAAAATTATACCCTAAAACCAAGGATTTTGCAATAGTTTTTATATTAAAGTGAGGAATTTACGTAAAAGCTATCCAACTATTGCTACACGTTGTCGTCAATGCAAATCTAATAATAAACAACATAAAAAGACACCAACGATTGTTGGTGTCTTTTTATGGCTGCCAATCTTTGACTCGTCCGTAGTTCCAAAGTAAAACAAACCTTAATTTGTATATATTATCGGGGCGTAGGTCCTATTGCGTAGCAATAGCAGTGCCGACAATATTTGCAAACGCAAATATTTGTCAGTTTACACCGACAAAGTTGGTGTAATAAAAAAGAGACACCTTTTATGGATCCCCTATAAGGGATTTTTAATTTAATACAAAAGTGTAGCCCACTATACTTCGCTTTAAGGCGAAATATAGTGGGCTTTTCTTATCCACAAAAGATTAAAATAATTTAGTTTTATTTTTAGCCTTGTGGCTAA
>JAZOPZ010000012.1:0-19436 GCA_045655805.1 Christensenellaceae bacterium | reverse complement strand
AATTAGTTGAAATGATTAAACCTAATTGATTACTTAATGAAACATCTTTTGCTAAGGGAATAAACAATAGATAGAATAATGAAACTAGAGCAAATATGGATGCAAAAAACTCTTTTTTATATAAATTTTCTAACTTTGTCGTATTACAAATAAACATAAAATAGTAATATAAAGGATATCCAATTAATATAGGAATTAAAAGGAACGGCAAACTATTAGATGATAAATATTCGATAATAAAGCCAAATATAAAAACCAAAAGAGAAAGTATAATACCTAAAAGTTTAAATCCATAAGGGAATTCTTTTATTTCAACATTTGAGTCATAATAAAAATCTTCTCGTTGCAGTTTAAAAGTCAAAATTATGCAAATTATGTTTAGTGCAATAAAACATAAACCAATTAAAAAATATATTTCCATATCACGCCTATAAATTGAAAAATAATAAAACCTAAATTAAACTTTTGGGAGATCAATTTAGGTTTCGTTGGCGGAGAGTGAGGGATTCGAACCCCCGTGGGCTTGCACCCAAACGGTTTTCAAGACCGCCTCGTTATGACCACTTCGATAACTCTCCATCTTTTTATTTAATTGTTTTTACTGTTAAGTTATCTCGTGGTCAGCGTGGCGTTGCCACTTTTATGACCCCTGCTAGCTTGCGCTAGGACGTAAACGACGATAACTCTCCATCTTTTTATTTAATTGTTTTTATTGTTAAGTTATCTCGTGGTCAGCGTGGCGTTGCCACTTTTATGACCCCCAAATAACTAGTTGCTTTTCAACAGCAGTAATATCATACATTATTTTTTTTAATTTTGCAAGCGTTTTTAAGGCATAAAAACAAGAACTTGTTGAAAAAAATAAAAAAATATGATAATATCTACCTAGGTGAATATTATGAAAAAATTTTTATCAATAATTTTAGCAGTCTTAACACTACTTTCTACCATAATAATCAACACAGGTTGTGACGCTTGCGATAAAGCACCGCAAGAGGAAAATAAAAACGTCATTTTATTTATCGGTGACGGTATGGGTGAAAATCACGTACTAAACGCGATAACCTATTTTGAACTCGACAATCCCGCATTTATTGCAGATAAAAAATATTATTCGATGACAAATTCTCTTTCGGGCACGACGGACAGCGCAGCGGGAGCGACTGCACTTTCAACGGGGCAAAAAGTTTACAATAGTTACGTTGCAAAAACACATATGGGCAAAAACATCACTAGCATATCTGAACTCGCCAAAAAAGCAGGTAAAAAGGTAGGCATCGTTACTACCGACAATCTTTACGGCGCAACTCCAGCGGGCTTTTCTGCGCACGCAAACGAACGCACCGAAACCGATATAATTATTAACTCACAATCGACTTCAAACGTTGACTTATTTATAGGTAAAACCGACGCTGACGACAATTATTGCACCACTAACGCAGATATCTTCACAGCAAAAGGCTACCAACTAGCAAGTTCTTATGACGAAATGCTTTCCGCCCAAAACGCAGATAAACTTCTTGCAACTTTACCGAAAATGTACTCTAAATACGGTGCCGGCGCAAATGGACATATTCAACTTGACGACTTGGTTTCTTTTGCAGTTGAGTTTTTAGAAAATGACAACGGTTTCTTTTTGATGGTCGAAGGCGCTTATATAGACAAATTTAGCCACAGCAACGATATCGTTAACGCTTTGGCTGAAACCCGTTCTTTCTTCGACGCAATTTCAATCGGCTATGCTTACGCTGATGCAAACACAAACACCACGGTCATCATTACAGCCGACCACGAAACAGGCGCTCTAGCCCTTGCCCAAGACAAAAGTTCAATACAAAATTTGCTTTACTCAAGTACTGGACACTCTAGTGCAAACGTACCGATTTACATCAAAAATTTTGAATATTTTTCAACCGACAACGCCATTGAAAATACTGAAATTTTTACCATTTGTAAATCGGCGCTGGGCTTAAACTAAAAAACCAAGAATTAAAAAGTGTGCTATTGTATACTTTTTTAATTTACAAAAATCTATCTTTTGTTATACTCTTTTTTGTTTTTGCTCTTGAATAGCCAATATTACTATGTTATGATTATAAAAAATTTTATAGGTAAATTTATGGACGTAAAAAAACTTTTAAGCAAAATGACTTTACGTGAAAAATTAGCGCAAATGTCGCAATACACAGCGCCAATCGTAATGCCGGGCAAAGACGGTTTAATCACCGGTCCAGCGTTAGGCTATAACCTAAATCAAAAAGACGTTTCAACCGTTGGCTCTATATTAGGCACACAAGGCACAAAGGCTCTTGCTGAAATTCAAAACAAGCATTTAGCAGAAGACCCAAATAAAATACCTATGCTTTTTATGGCTGATATAATCCACGGTCACAGCACCATATACCCTATCCCACTTGGTATGGGCGCAACTTTTGACCCTGAACTTTTAGAGCAATGCGCGTTTATGTCAGCAAAAGAATCGGCAGTTTCAGGCTTACACGTAACCTTTAATCCAATGGTTGACCTAGCAAGAGACGCTCGTTGGGGGCGCGTTATGGAAACTACTGGCGAAGACCCTTACCTTAACTGCCTTATGTCCAAGGCGCAAGTTAAAGGGTATCAAGGCGACTACGGTAAATACAATATTTGCGCTTGCGTAAAACACTTTGCTTGTTACGGTGGCGCAGAGGCTGGCAGAGACTATAACACCGTAGATATTAGTGAGCGCACCTTTAGGGATTACTACTTGCCTGCATATAAAGCAGCAATCGACGCTGGCGTTGATATGTTAATGACTTCTTTTAACCTTATAAACGGCGTACCGTCTTCTGGCAACGTTAGGCTTATGAAAGATATTTTGCGTAATGAATGGGGTTATAAAGGCGTAGTTATCACCGACTATAACGCTATTAAAGAACAAATCAACCACGGCTATGCGTCCGACGATAAAGACTGTGCTGAAAAATCATTAAAAGCAGGTTGTGATATTGAAATGATGTCCGCTTGCTACATAAACCACGGTGAAGAACTCGTTAAAAACGGCGTGATTGATGAAAAATTGATTGACGAATGTACCTTGCGTATTTTAGAACTTAAAGACAAATTAGGCCTTTTTGACAATCCTATGAGAAGTGCGTCCGAAGATGAAGAAAAGAAGTTTATTCTCTGCGAAGAACATCGCACTCTCGCCCGTATAGCGGCTGAAAAATCGGCTGTATTACTTAAAAACGACGGAATACTTCCATTTAGTACTGACTTAAAGAAAATAGCAATAATCGGCCCACACGCAAAATCAGTTATACTCGGCAATTGGGCAGCCTACGGCAAAGAAGAAGACGGGGTTTTCGTTTACGACGGCGTACAAAAACTATATCAAGGTGCTATCACCTACGCAAAAGGCGCCAATGGTTATAAAAAGGAATTACCTGACTTTAAATTAATCAAGCAAGCCGTAAAAGTTGCTAAAAAAGCAGACGCAGTTATTCTTTGTATAGGCGAACCAAGTGACGAAAGTGGTGAAAGCAAATCAAAGGCAGATATAAACCTTTCGCCTGCGCAAGTTGAACTTGTCAAACAAGTCGTTAAAGCAAATCCAAATACTGCAAGCGTGCTTTTTAATGGTAGACCAATGGTTCTTTCCGATATTATTGAAGAAGTTCCTTGTATTTTCACTATTTGGCAACCAGGCACGGAAGGTGGTAACGCAATCGCAAATCTTATCTTTGGCAAAGTAAATTTCGAAGGCAAACTCCCTATGACTTTCCCTAGAGCAGTCGGTCAATGCCCAATCTACTACAACGCTTATAATACGGGTAGACCTAACAAAATCGATAGTCCTGACAACGCTTTTAACACACGCTATATCGACTGTAAAAACTCCCCTTTGTTCCCGTTCGGCTACGGCTTATCTTATACCGATTATAGCATAAGCGCTTGCGAACTTTCTTCAAACGAAATCACGCGAGATAAACAAGTTTCAGCCTCTGCTACCGTTAAAAATATCGGCACGGTAGACGGCACGATAACAGTCCAACTCTACATACACGATAAAGTTGCGTCACTCGCTCGCCCTGTAAAAGAACTTAAAGGCTTTAAAAAGGTATTCTTAAAAGCAGGTGAAGAACAAAAAGTTACTTTCACTATTGACGAACAAACTTTAACTTTCTTCTCGGCAAATAATAAGTTTGAGGCTGAAAACGGCGAATTTGAAATATTTATCGGTCTTGATAGTACCGTAAAAGACTTCGCCCTTTTAACCCTTAAATAACAAACGGTAACTATTAATATCAAATAATTATACTACAAAAAAGCACCCAATCGGGTGCTTTTTTATCTTACCAAACTTAAAAACGGTCAAATTTCACGATACCGTTAGCCGTCAATTCCGTCTATAACTGTTAACGGAATAGTCGCATAGGACGCAAATCCGTGGTCACGACTGCCGTAATTTTGCTTGTATTCCCAAAAAGTTTCAGTCGTGGCAATCATCGGCGCAAAAAAGTCTAGAACGGCGTTTTTAAGTGGCGTATAAAGTTCTTCATATTTTAATAACGACGCCTGCTTTAAGTAAAAACCGATAAACGCATTAACCGGAACAAACTCTCTATCATTAACTTCATATTGAGTGCAAATACCTTGCAAAATATAAGCGTATTTTGGGTCGAAAATATTTATACCACCAAAGAGCATTGCGTAATATTGCCCAGCCTCTGAAGTATCCGTTTTATTTACTAACACACCGTTTTTATCCCTAACAGCGTGGTCAACGAAGTACTTACCGTCAAAAGATTTTTCTACTGTAATTTGACGCAACTTTTCCGCCCTTTTGTCAAACCCGTGAGTACCATAAATTTTATAAACCGTATCTAAAACTTCAGCGTATAAAAAGTTGGTTGGATAGTTAACGTCTTGCGTCCATTGATTAGCAGTAGACCACTCGATAAAATTCCAACTTGGCAATTTTTCGAGCATACCGTCCTCATTTTCGTACTGACTTAAAAATTCAACAAACTCAAAAACCGTCTTTTTGAAAAACTCTTTATCAAAAGCAGGTTTACGATTAAATAAATAATCACCGATCTCTAGAATATACCACATACACCATTGTGGAATAAACTTTTTATCTTCCTGCGCGTCGGCAGGAAAACACATCGGCAACACACCTTTAGGGTAATCCCCCTCGTTATTATACAGTACGAAGTTCTCTAAAAACGCGTCTTCAACAGGATTTTCACCGTACAAAAAACTCTCTGCTTTTGCAGTAAAATAACTATCGCAAAGCCACCCTGCGCGTTCACGAGACGGACAATCGGTATAAATATCAACGGCGTTGTGATTAAAAGTTCTAACCCCTGCCGTGTAAATTTTTTCAAGTTCTTTGTTTTTAAATTTTCTTTGAACAAGCCCTGTATTTCCACGCTCAAACCCACGCACGCCAAATGCGTTGATTTTTAACTTACCACTTTTAACGAATAAGCATACCACTCTTGAAGAATACGGCTCAAAACTTTCACCATCAGTTTTGCCGTTGCCAAAAATTTCAATAACGTTATGCATATTAGCGTTTTGAAATTCAAAGTTATTTTCCGTCGGCATTTCGGTAAAGCCTATAACGATATCAGCATTTTCAAGTTCAAAATCCCACTTAAAAAAGCCGACTTCAATTCGCTTAAAATCAATAACGGCGTATTCACCTTGTTCGAAAGTTTTTTGTGAAAAACCTAAATTTTCGCCAATGTTATTAAGGGCTTGGCGTTGCGCCCACCTAAACGGAAAACTCTCTATTTCGCTATCTTCATAGCGTCCCCAACCTATAGTAATCGGTTCTGAATATTTCTTTTCTTTATAAGGTAAATTCTCGTCGAAAGCAAAACTGCCGTACTTACTAATGCCGTCGGCTAAAATCAACGGATAATTAGGATAAGGAACTCTACGCTCAATATAAATAGGACTTTTTACGGGTGAAACCAAAACGCTATCGCCTTTTCTATTTGCAAAAATAACTTCTCCAAAATGTCTTTGAAAACTATATCTTTCAACTTTTTGCGCTCTTTCGCCGTTTTCTCTAGCCGTAAAGTCTTTACCAGTATATAAAATCGGTTCGCCGTCCACTAGCACTTCAGCCGTTAAAAAAGAGTGGTAAAGTTCTGTCGATAAACATTTACAGTAATACCCAGCAACTTCAATTCTAACCTCGTTTTCACCTTGCACGGCAAAACTAGAAATATCAATCTCATCAACCCTAGCGTACCCTTTTGCCGTACGCGCAGGGCCAAACGAAACGAACTTTCCATTAACGAAAAGTTTATAAAAAACCGACGCCGTCAGTCTAATAATAGCCCCGTCAAGAGACGCCGTCTTACCTGTAAATATTAAGTGTAAATTCCTTTCTTTTTCTCTACCGTCAGCCCAAACAGCAACAGCCTTTTTAAACATTTTAATCTCTCGAAAAACTTTGTTTTTCACTATTCTAACATAGATATAAACCGTTGTCAATGCTCGTATGTCACAAACTTTGTTTTATGCAAAAAATAAAAGCCCCCCTTAAGAGGGGTGCTTTTATTAACGAATTTAATATTAACCTTCAACAACAGCTTCAAGATCTACTTCCGACGCTGAAAGATTTTCCTTCATTTCGTCTTCAGCACTCTTTTTGCCAAATGGCGTAAGTTTAACAACTAAACCAGAAAGCGCCACGAGGGCGATAACGTTCGGAATAACCATTAAGTTATTGAACATATCTGCAAGGTCCCAAACTAAAGTTTCAGGAACGATTGAACCAGCAAAGATAAACAATACTGAAACGATTGAATATACTAAAACGCCTTTTTTACCAAAGAGGTAGTCTACGTTAATCTTACCAAAGTAGTTCCAACCGATAATCGTTGAGAACGCAAAGAAGAATAAGCATGCTGCAACGAATATATTACCAAATACTTCACCAAAAGTACCAGCCATAGCAGTTTGTAACATGTTGCTACCAGTAATACCAGCAATTTCAAACCAATTTAAGCCGTTTGCAACAGCAGTTTCAATTTCTTTAACGTTCGGTGCGTAGAACGCGGTGATTACGATAAGTGCCGTCATAGTTAAAACGATAAAGGTATCGATAAACACACCAATCATAGCGGTAGTGCCTTGTTCGTGTGGGGTTTTAACGTTTGCTTGAGCGTGAGCGTGTGGCGTAGAACCCATACCTGCTTCGTTACTGAACAAACCACGCTTTGCGCCTTGAGTAAGTGCTAAATAAATTGCGCCACCTATACCACCACCAACGATTGCTTTTGCATTGAAAGCGTATTTAAAAATCAAACC
Source organism: Christensenellaceae bacterium (assembly GCA_045655805.1). Lineage (GTDB taxonomy): Bacteria > Bacillota > Clostridia > Christensenellales > Borkfalkiaceae > UBA11475. Next base: position 12,122 of record JAZOPZ010000012.1, on the reverse strand, counting down.
GAACGATTTTGGAACGTCAACGATATTGATACCCAAGAATACTAAACCACCGAGGAGGAATAACACCGCCATAAGTGGAACCATTTTTTCGGTAACTGATGCAATTCTCTTGATACCACCGATAAATATAAACGCAGCAACGATTGCAACTACCGCACCGATGATACCTTGGATTAAAAGTCTGTTATCACTACCACTTGCAACACCCATGGCTGAAGTTGCCGTGTTTGCAATTGAGTTAGATTGAACCATTGCTCCCATAAAGCCGAGCGCTAAAATAAGTGAAACTGCAAAGAAACCCGCCAAAAATTTACCAAAGTTGCCCTTGAAAGCCGTTTTTATGTAGTAAACAGGACCGCCAGAAATAGTACCGTCTTCGTTAACGATTTTGGTTTTTTGAGCGAGAACCGCTTCGGCGTAAATAGTAGACATACCAAAGAACGCTATAATCCACATCCAAAAGATTGCACCAGGTCCACCGACTAAAATAGCGCTTGACGCACCAACGATGTTACCCGTACCAACTTGCGCTGCAATAGCCGTTGCGAGCGCTTGGAAGGAAGTAATACCACTCTTTTGTTTCTTACCATTAAACGATACTTTGCCGAAAACGTTTTTCATACCTTCGCCAAAGCAACGAACTTGTACGAATTTAGTTCTAATAGTGAAGAACAATCCCGTACCAACCAAAAGAATAAGAAGAACATAGTTTGAAAGATAAGTGTTTATCGTTTCAATTACGACTTCAAGACCTGCTAAAAAGCCACCTGATAATAAGTTAAACATATCATAACTCCTATAAAGTTTATTGACTAAATTTTAAGCAAACAAAAAAGTTGCCGAAAAATCAGCAACTCCGAAGTAAAAACAGCATAAATAAATTTTGCTCTGTCCTTTTGCCTGAGAGATTCGGCCAATGCCTTGCACCTTCGGCACCCATTTAAGGGATTCTCCAGAGTTCCTCCGCAAGCGGTTTATTGCATCCCGCAAGCATCAATGGTAACTGATGTTGATATTTTAGCACTTATATTTATAAAAAGCAAACGAATTTACGCAATTTTTGACAATTTTTACAAAATTTTATTGTGGCGCAATTTTAACGCAAACGGTATCGTTAATTTTGACCAAAACTATCCACTTCTGCAAGAGTTGGAATTGATTTTTGCGCACCCTTTTTAGTACAAGCAATACTTGCGCACTTACTTGCGAAAGGTAAGGCGTCAAATAAAGACACTCCAAGTGAAAGTTTATATACTAACCCACCCAAAAAAGTATCGCCTGCCGAAGTCGTATCAACCACCTTAACGCTTATAGGTTTACCATATAAAGACTTCCCGTCTTTTTTAGCAAACCAGCCCTCACCTCCAAGCGTAACGACTACTGCGCAAGGCAAACAGTCGGCAATTTTATCAAGGTCAGTTTCGCCTGTCAAAATATAAGCCTCGCTTTCGTTCGGCGTTAAAATATCGACAAACCTTAAGCAGGATAAAAATTCTTTTTTAGCAGGCGCAGGGTTAAAGACCGTAGTAAGTCCCAAGTTTTTTGCCTTTTTTAAAGCGTATTCCGTAACGGAATAAGGCGTTTCACCTTGCGTTACGAAGATATCACCTTGCTTTGCCGATGATAACAACTCGTCAACTTCAACGGTAGAAACGCAATCGTTAGCCCCACCAGAAAGCATAATACAATTATCACCGTTTATAACGGTAATAACGGCAACGCCTGAATTAACACCCTTTTCTACTTTAATATAATTTGTATTAACGCCTTGATTTTTGAGTTCTAATAGTATTTCTTTGCCAAAGGTATCGTCGCCGACTTTACCTGCCATATAAACCGTACCACCAAGTTTTGCTATTGCTACTGCTTGATTCGCTCCCTTGCCACCGAAGTTTATTTCAAATGCGCCCCCGTGCAAAGTTTCACCTATTTGAGGCAAACGAGGGCTCTCTATAACTAAGTCAGTATTAAGGCTACCCAAAAGAAAAACTTTTTTCATATCAAACTCCTTACCTCAAAATTATACCCCTAATCAAAAGATTAGTCAACAATCAATGAATTATTTGTGCGTATAATTTACCTATTTAACACCCTTTTGAAGTTGTTTTTTTCGGTAATAATTCTTAAAGCGTTTTCTGCAAGTTTTTGTGCTCCATTTAAATCTTTTTCTTTGTCGCTATCGGAATAATCTTCACGCATATTTAATAGCCAGTCGTAATATTCGGTAGTTTTTGCGTTATCCCAAAAATGTTCTTCAAACATAACTCCTTTATATTTCCAAGGCTTATCGAACATATTGTAGTGAACGAGAAAAACTTCGTTACAACTTACGCTGGCAGTAGGCATTCTGTCCCACCCTGCAGGCAGATATTTTACCTTTCCACTACAAAGCACGTTAAGATAATCTTGGTCAGGAGCAACAGTTTCAAACTTATAAGTTTTAATCATAGTTAAAAATTTTTCTTCTAACCCTTCTTCGCGAAGTCTTTTTAAATTCATAACCAATACGCCTGAATTGAAATATTCTTTAGGGTTAACGCCCAGCGCATTTTTGCAATAATCCATAAAAATATCGTTACAACTAACCACTTGATCAACGACTACGCCAAGCAAATTATTGCCTAAATCTATAGCGAAAAGTTTTTGAATATCGTCAAGTAAAACTATATCGCTATCTATATAAATTGCCTTGTCGTATTGCTTAAACTCTTCAGCAATAAACAGCCTATAAAAAATCGAAACGGTATAATAGTCTCGCAGAGTTTCTTGCATTATTTTTTTATACTTTGCTATTTTTTGCGATAAATCGACGATATTGAACTTAAAATTATCCGACCCAAGTGCTAAAATCTTTGATAAGGCATCGTCTGATAAACTTTCGGTTAACACGAAAATGCTGTACAAAGTATTTTTATTAGCGTGCTTTTTTATAGAATTTACCGCCACGGTAAAATAAGGCAAATAGTTATCGTCAATTGCAAAAAATACAGGGACTTCTTTATTGAATTTTTTTGTCATACTAAACCTCCTAAAATAAAACCGACTAAAAAAAGATATTTTCCTTTGCCGTCGCATAAAGTATATTTTAAGAGAAGTTTTATATGCAAGAGAATTTTAAAATTACTATTCCCAACTTTAAAAAGCAGTCTTGAGAATATAAAAAAGGAATTCTCGCTAAAAGAGAGTGCCTACTTTTTTAGCGAGAATACTTGATTTTTAGCCTTATTTAGTGATATAATATCTCCGATATGAAAGATTTTAAGGAAATTTTAGTTGAAAATTTAATAAATTTACGAAAGTCTAATAAACTCACCCAACTTGAACTTTCTGAAAAAATCGGGTATTCAGACAAAGCCATTTCTAGATGGGAACACGGCGAAGTTTTACCAGACGTATTAACGCTCAAAAACCTTGCCGACATATACGGCGTGCCTTTTAATTCATTATTTGAAGAAGGTTTGAACGTTAAAAAAGAACAAACTAAACACGCTCAAAACGGCAATAAGATTATTATAAGTTTACTTTCAATCGTATCAGTTTGGGCACTTATGGTACTTTTGTTTATTGCGATAAAATTGCGTGCAGGCTCAAACGCTTGGCAATTGTTCGTTTTAGGCGTACCATTATCTTGCTTGCTTGCAATGATTTTTAACAGCATTTGGGGAACTAAAAAATACGCCTTTATATTTGCGTCGCTACTATTATGGTCCTTATTTGCGTATGTATACCTGCAATTTATAAGGCTAAACGTGTGGATGATTTTTATTTTAGGTTTGCCTATACAAGCGGTAATACTTTTAACTTATAAACTTAAACGAACTAAAAAGTAATTTAAAACACCCTTTAAGCACGATCGCTTAAAGGGTGTTTTTATATTAAATTATCTTCTCAACTTTTCCCAAATAACTATTTCACCTTTATTTAAGGTCTTTTTAAGGTCGATAACCCTTTGATTTGAACTACCCCTAAACTGTAAAGATACGTTATGGAGTTCTTCAATAAATCCACCGTCTATTAAAACATCGATTAGCGAAAGGATTTCGTCGGTGTGTTCACCGTAGCGAGAACCGCCTTTAATCAAGTCTTTATCAAGTTCAAAACCCGTAAAAACCCATAAATCTTTATTTGGAAATTTTTCTTTATACCTTTTTAAGAAAGGTAGTAGCCCTTTTTGGTTTTCAAGTTCCATAGGTTCACCACCAAGCACGGTCAATCCTTGTACCCAAGCAGGCTCTATTGAATTAAAGATTAATTCTTCCGTTTCAGCGGTAAAAGGGTTACCGAAGTTAAAGTCCCAAGTTTGTTTGTTAAAGCAATTTTTACAATGCCTAGTACAACCCGAGACGAATAACGACGTCCTTACACCTTCACCGTTGGCTATATCGTTGGTTTTAATTTCACCGTAATACATAATTTACCTTGTAGGCACTACTTTAACGGCAACGATATCAAAAGTTACCCATTAAAGGTGCAATACCCTTTCTTTGATTTCTTGCGTTCTACCTTGGTTCCAATATTGAGTACCTATATAGCCACAAGTTCTTCTAGCAACGTTCATCTTTGATTGGTCACGGTTTTTACAATGTGGGCATTCCCAAACGAGTTTACCGTTTTCATCAGGAATAACTTGTATTTCACCATCGTAACCACAAACTTGACAATAATCGCTCTTGGTGTTGAGTTCAGCGTACATAATATTTTCGTAAATGAATTGCATTACTGAAAGCACTGCAGGAATATTATCTTGCATATTAGGTACTTCAACGTAACTGATTGCGCCACCAGGTGATAATTGTTGGAATTCACTTTCAAACTTAAGTTTAGTGAAAGCGTCAATCTTTTCGGTTACGTGTACGTGATAACTGTTAGTTATATAACTCTTATCGGTAACGCCTTCGATAATACCGAAACGCTTTTGTAAATTCTTTGCAAATTTATAAGTAGTACTTTCAAGTGGAGTGCCGTAGAGTGAGAAGTCAATATTATGCATTTCCTTCCAACCCTTGCACTTGTCGTTCATATACTTCATCACAGAAAGCGCAAACGGCTTGCTTTCGTCAGCGGTATGAGATTTACCAGTCATATATTTAACGCATTCATAAAGACCTGCATAACCGAGCGAAATGGTTGAATACCCACCGAATAAAAGTTTATCGATAGTTTCACCCTTTTTAAGTCTAGCAAGCGCGCCGTATTGCCATAAAATAGGCGCTGCGTCTGAAAGTGTACCTTTTAAACGCTCGTGTCTGCATAAGAGCGCTTGGTGACAAAGTTCTAATCTTTCGTCAAAAATCTTCCAGAACTTTTCTACGTCGCCACCAGAAGATAACGCCACGTCAACTAGGTTGATAGTTACTACACCTTGGTTAAATCTGCCGTAATATTTTGGCTTGCCGTTTTCGTCAACGTAAGGGGTTAAGAAACTTCTGCAACCCATACAGGTATAACAATGACCTTCCCCGTTTTTGTCGACCTTGTATTCGAGCATTTTCTTTTCAGAAATATAGTCTGGAACCATTCTCTTTGCAGTACATTTTGCAGCGAGTTCAGTTAAATACCAGTATTTGCTACCTTCAACGATATTATCTGGTTCCAAAACGTAAATGAGTTTAGGGAAAGCAGGAGTAATCCAAATGCCTTCTTCATTTTTAACGCCTTGAATTCTTTGTTTTAAAGTTTCTTCAATAATAAGAGCAAGGTCAGCCTTTTCTTGTTCGTTACGGGCTTCGTTAAGATACATAAACACCGTTACGAAAGGTGCTTGACCGTTGGTAGTCAAAAGGGTAACTACTTGGTATTGAATCATTTGAATACCCTTTTTAACTTCCTCACGCAAACGTTTTTCAGCAATTGCGTTGATTTTTTCTTCATCAGTAATGCCAACGGTAATAAGTTCTGATGCTACCTCTTTTTGGATTTTCTTACGGCTAATATCTACGAAAGGAGCGAGATGAGTAAGTGAAATACTTTGACCACCATATTGGTTTGACGCTACTTGAGCAATAATTTGAGTACTGATGTTACAAGCGGTTGAAAAACTATGTGGAGTTTCAATCATAGTGCCTGAAATAACCGTACCGTTTTGAAGCATATCTTCAAGGTTAACGAGGTCGCAGTTATGCATATGTTGAGCAAAATAGTCTGCGTCGTGGAAGTGAATAATACCTTCTTCGTGAGCGGTAACGATTTCTTGTGGTAAAAGAATACGCTTTGTAATATCCTTACTTACTTCACCTGCCATATAGTCGCGTTGAACGCTATTTACGGTTGGGTTTTTATTACTATTTTCTTGCTTAACTTCTTCGTTATTGCATTCAATAAGGCTCATAATTTGTTCGTCGGTAGTGTTTGACTTTCTTACGAGCGCTCTTTGATAACGGTAAGTAATATATTTTCTTGCAAGCGAAAAAGCCCCCCTAGCCATAATACCGTTTTCTACCAAGTCTTGGATTTCTTCCACGCTCATAGATCTGCCGATATTGTCACAAACTTCAGTAACTTCCTTTGCAATTTCCCTAATCGTTTCAGGTGATAATCTTTCGGTTTCAGCAACGCTGTTGTTAGCCTTGGTTATAGCAGAAATAATCTTAACTATATCAAAAACTTCTTCAGCACCGCTACGCTTAATAATATTCATAACTTCCTCCCTTCATATGTAATGTGTGTTGCTTATTTATGATACTATATCTTGTGCCCAATGTCAAGTAGTTTTTCAAGATATTGTGTTTATTTTTTTGTTTTTTGAAAATGAATATTTCTAAAAAATATTCTAAATTTTATGCAAAATATAAGAAATTTCAAGCATTTTTAGGGTATTTTTACCCTATTTAAACATAAAAAGCGCCCCTTAAGAGCGCTTTTAATTTTTTATTTACACCTTATTGAGTTTTGTCAATTACTAGAGCATTGCCAACGCCATTAACTACAAACTCGCCGTCCACGGATATTTAACTGCGTTTTTTAAAGCGAAGCCCCGTATTTTTTGCAAACGCAAATATAACGCATATTACTTTTTATTCAAAGCATATTTACGAGCAAAATATTCCATATAAATATTAAAGTAGATATTGACAAATGAAAAACGTTGGTGTAAACTATAGTCAATAAAAATTTTTATACAGCAAAACTATTTATGTAAATTATGAGAACGGAAGAATTACTTAAAAACCCTAGTGCCTTTAACCCAATTTGGCAAAAAAATTTTAGCACACCGAAAGCAATGCTTGATTTTAACGAAAAACGCAAAGCCTTCAATACCCCCAACGGCAGACTTATGTCTTGCGCACACCGTGGTGATAGAAACGAATATTACCCTGAAAATTCTATTGAAGGTTTCTTAAGCGTAATACTTGCCGGGGCTGATATTTTAGAGGTAGACGTGCATACCACCAAAGACGGCGTTCTTATAATTATGCACGACGATTACGTAACACGTACCACCAACGTTAGCGAGTTAAGGAAATTAGATAAAGATTTACCTGAAAGCGATGCGATTTCTGATTGGACGCTTGCACAAATAAAAAGTCTTCGCTTATTAGATATTGACGGTAAAACGATAACCGAATACGCAGTACCTACTTTAGAAGAAGTTATATCAATCGCAAAAAACAAAGCGTTTATCACACTTGACAAATCTTACGCTTTTGATTGGAATACCGGCGTAGAACCACTTATCGAACGCCTTGACGCTTTTGATAACGTTTTAATCCCTTACGATTACTCGCTTGAAAAAGTCCTTAATATCAAAGAATACCAGCAAAAACGTTTTGGCAAAACTTCACCTTTTTACGCCCATATCGGTGGCGACAAAGGTGCTATGTCCGTTGAAAAATTAAAAACAGTCCCTGCTTTTATAAAAGAACACGGCTTTGCCCCAGTTTTACGTGGTGGCGAATATCGTAGAGAAGAAAGGGAAACCCTTGCCCCTTACCTAATTGATATTAAAGACACTCATCGTATTTATGCCGAAACCCTGCGCCCCGAACACGACAATCTTGAACATTGGCTTGAAATGAAAAATATCGGTTATAATATTATTATGGGGAATAAAATATACGACGTTTTAAAACTTATAAAAGAAACCGAATTTTAACGATAAAAAACGCTACCGTTTGAACTACGGTAGCGTTTTTTATTCAATATATCCGTCAACCGACAAGTATCTTTCACCGGTGTCTGTTAGAATTGCAACGATTTTTTTATTTGTGTTTTCTTTAGCAAGTTTTACAGCGCCACAAAGCGTTGCACCAGAACTTATTCCACACAAAAGTCCTTCTGATTTTGCGAGAATATGACAATATTTAAAAGCGTCTTCATTAGAAACTGTTACGATTTGGTCACAAACGGTAGCGTCAAAGTTGGACGGAATAAAATTTGCCCCTATACCTTGGATTTTGTGAGGGCCAACTATTCCCTTGCTTATGAGTGGGCTACTTTCAGGCTCTACCCCAACTACTTTAACGGTTGATTTTTGTTCTTTTAAATATTTACCCGTACCGCTTAAAGTACCGCCCGTGCCTATGCCTGCAATTAAAAAATCAACTTCGCCGTCCGTATCTCGATAAACTTCAGGTCCCGTAGTTTTATAGTGTGCAAGCCTATTTAACGGATTGTCAAACTGCCCTGCAATTATACTATTTGGTGTATTTGCTTGAATTTCACACGCCCTATCGATAGCGCCTTTCATGCCGAGTTTACCGTCCGTTAAAACGACGGTTGCGCCGTACGCTTTAATAAGATTAATTCTTTCCTTACTCATAGTGTCCGGCATAACGATAACACATTTATATCCCCTTGCCGAGCAAAGCATTGCAAGTGCTATACCCGTATTACCGGAAGTTGGTTCAATAACCGTACCACCTACTTTAAGTACGCCTTGCTCTACCGCTCCGTCAAGCATTGAAAGCGCTATTCTATCTTTTGCCGAACCCGCTGGATTAACACTTTCAAGTTTAGCGTAAATAGCGCAAGATAACCCTAATTCTTTTTCTAAATTGTTAAGTCTTAAAAGAGGAGTGTTGCCGATAAGTTCTGCTACTGAATTGTAAATCTTCATACTCCACCTATTTACAAGTTTTATCTAAAAGGTCTTTTAGCGTGACAGAAGTCAAATAATCGTCAACTACTTTGTCTAACCTTTTCCAAAATTGTTCCGTTACACAAATATCGCAACGGCCACAAGTTTCACCGTTTTTATCAAAACAAGCGACGGGCGCTATGCTATTTTCCGTTACGGCTAAAATACTTTTTACGGTGTAATCTTCGGCAGGCTTTACAAGTTTATAACCACCCAAAACGCCCCTTTGACCGACTACGAGCCCTGCTTTTACGAGCGAGCCCACTATGCGTTCAAGGTATTTTTCGGAAAGCCCTTGCCTACTCGCTATATCTTTTACGGTAACCGTGCCGAGTTGCTGATTTTCGGCTATATCGAGCATCAACCTTAACGCGTATCTGCCTTTCGTTGAAACTTTCATTTTTACCTCTACTTAATTAAATCTTTAATAACTTCACCTGCAATAATAAGCCCCGCTACCGACGGTACGAAGGAAATACTAGCAGGCGCTACGCCGTTGCCCTTAACATCTTCACCAACGGGTTTAAATGGTTGCTCGGTGGAATATAACACCTTTACGCCGTCAGTTATCCCTCGCTTTGAAAGTTCACGCCGAACAACCCTTGCAAGTGGACAATAAGAAGTTTTACTGATATCCGAAACCTTAAAAGCGGTTGCGTCCAACTTATTGCCCGTACCCATACAGGATATTACCTTTTTACCTAGTTTAACGGCGTTTTCAATTATAAGAAGTTTTGCCGTTACGGTGTCTACTGCATCGATTATATAATCATAAACCGAAAGGTCTATTTCATCTACTGTTTCAGGCAAGTAAAAAATAGGATATTCTATCACCAAAGCGTTTGGATTTATATCCTTGGCACGCAAAGAAAACACTTCTGTCTTTAGTTTGCCAATAGTACTTTCAAGCGCGATAAGTTGCCTATTTATATTGCTTTCAGAAACGGTATCGCCGTCACAAACGGCAATCTTTCTAACCCCAGCCCGAACTAGAGCCTCTGCAATATAAGAACCTACGCCGCCAAGTCCAAAAACTATTACTTTTGCGCTATTTAGTTTTGAAAAAGCCTCTTCTCCAATAAGGCTTACGGTACGCTTAAACCTATCCATATACTACCTTTTGGTTTGATTTTAGTTAAAACGGTATCGTTAAAATCGACCGTTTATCTATCGCAATGTTCGCAATGTGGTACTGCGTATTTTGATTCGTCATACTCGATACCACTCTTTTTATAGTAATCTAAAATTGCTGCTTTGATAGCCTCTTCAGCCAAAACCGAGCAATGAATTTTATGAGTTGGAAGACCGTCTAAAGCCTCAACTACGGCTTTATTTGTAAGCGTTAAAGCCTCGTCAATACTCTTGCCCTTGATAAGTTCGGTTGCCATTGAAGAAGTTGCAATAGCACTACCACAGCCGAAAGTCATAAACTTTACGTCGGTGATGATATTATCTTCAACCTTAATATACATACGCATAATATCGCCACACTTAACGTTGCCTACTTCGCCAACGCCCGACGGATTTTCAATTTCGCCAACGTTTCTTGGGTTTTTAAAATGGTCCATTACTTTTTGACTATATAACATGTTTTCTTTCTCCTTTAACGAGTTCATCCCAAACGGGAGACATTTTTCTTAAAAGTTCCACTACTTGAGGAACAGTTTTTAACACAAAATCAATTTCTTCTTCAGTATTTTCTTCTGAAAGAGAAAGCCTTAAACTACCGTGCGCTACTTCGTGTGGTAAGCCTATTGACAATAACACGTGGCTTGGGTCAAGTGAACCAGAAGTACAAGCAGAACCTGAAGATGCCGAAATACCTTCCATATCTAGTAATAAGAGTAAACTTTCACCTTCAATACCTTCAAAGCAAATATTTACGTTGTTTGGCACACGCTTAACTTCATCCCCGTTGATTTTGCTGTGTGGAATAGTTTTGAGCCCTGCGATAAGTTTGTCGCGAAGCGCCGTTATCTTTTTAGCGTTTTTGTCCATATTGTCACAAGCGTCTTTTAACGCGACTGCCATACCTACGATAGCAGGTAAATTTTCCGTACCACCACGCTTGCCTTTTTCTTGCGCGCCACCTTCAATAATATTGCTTAAATACACGCCCTTTCTTGCATAGAGTGCCCCAACGCCTTTTGGTCCGTGAAACTTATGTGCAGAGATTGAAAGCATATCAATGTTCATATCTTTTACGTCGATAGCGATATGCCCTGCCGCTTGTACTGCGTCGGTATGAAAAAGCACCTTTTTATCACGACAAATTGCACCTATTTCTTTTATCGGTTGAATAGTACCAATTTCGTTATTAGCGAACATTACAGTTACTAAACAAGTATCTTCACGAATAGCGTCTAAAATATCTTGTGGATTAACAACGCCGTTTTCGTTGACTTTAACGAGAGTTACTTCAAATCCTTGCTTTTCAAGTTTTTTAAGCGTATGCAATACTGCGTGGTGTTCAAACGCAGTTGAAACTATATGCTTTTTACCATTTCTTGCGCCGATTACAGATGCTGATACTATCGCTTGATTATCAGCCTCACTACCACCTGAAGTGAAGTAAATTTCACTAGCATCGGCGTTAAAACAATTTGCTACTACTGCCCTTGCTTTATCTAGTTCTTCTTTTGCTTGTTGCCCAACCGAGTGTAAACTTGACGCGTTGCCGTAAATTTCAGAAAAATACGGGACCATTGCATCCACTACCTTTTTACTCGTTTTTGTCGTTGCCGCGTTGTCTAAATAAACAAACATTTTTGTCTCCTTAAAAAAGTTGCATTCGTAAAAATTTTAATTCATACCTAACTTGTAGGTTTTATTATAAATGTTATATAACATTTTTTAAATATTGTCAACGATTTTAAAGCATTTCATACCAAAAAAGTGGGAATTATTTATGGATCCCCTATAAGGGATTTTTAATTTAATACAAAAGTGTAGCCCACTATACTTCGCTTTAAGGCGAAATATAGTGGGCTTTTCTTATCCACAAAAGATTAAAATAATTTAGTTTTATTTTTAGCCTTGTGGCTAA
>JAZOPZ010000011.1:0-20640 GCA_045655805.1 Christensenellaceae bacterium | reverse complement strand
AATACATAGCAATTGTTGAAGATTGGTTAGTTTTTTACAACACTAAAAGATTAAAAAACAGGAAGAAATCTTAATTCCTTCCTGTTTAGCCTTTTTTTATCCGTGCACTTTTTGGGGTGCAGTTCAAAAAAGCGCCTTTTTTTTATGCTATTTTTATAACAGTATTACTAAATCGTACCATTATAACGAGTAACGGTATCGCGAAAGTTAACCGTTTTTAATTTTTCTTTTAGGTTTTTTACCAGAACGCAACAATTTATAATCTGCCTTAATCTGCTCCATTTTATCCATTGCCGATTGATAGCCAAGTTCGTACATTTCGTTCTTTTTATTGTAGGCGATAGCCTTAAATTCCCTTAAGTCGGGTGTGAGCATTATATCGCAATTTTCGTAACCTTGCAAAGACGGGTTTTCAGCCGAACCTGCTTTACGGTCTGGGTTTGGCGTAGTAAACGCCGATAAATCAACCCCCACTATGTAATCAGCGCCGAGTTCCTTTACCCTATCGGCAGGAATTGCGTTCATATAAGCACCATCTATAAGGCGTCTGCCCTCGGTATCGACAACAGGTCTAAAGTACGGCGCAAAACAACTTGACGCGCAAAGTGCCGTGGATGCCTTTCCGTCCTTCATAACGACCTCTGCCATCTCGTCTGCGTCAGTCGCCACACACACGAAAGGTTTTTTTAATTCTTCAATATTCTTGCCACCGATTTGCCTATCAATAATATTTTTTACGTTAGACATATCCATATTATAAGGTATGCCGTTTAATAAATCTTTAAGGCTCAAGCCAGAAATAAGTCCGTAGATATCCGTTGAAGAATACCCGTCTGCGTAAAACGCGCCGACTATGCTACCAATGCTAGTGCCACCGATCACGTCAAATTCAATGCCGTTTTCTTCAAAAGCCTTGAGCGCACCAAGGTGAGCAAAACCCTTTGCTCCACCACTTCCGAGCGCCAACCCGATTACTAAAGGTTTTTTACGACCAAATAAAAATGATAAAAGTCCCATTTGTCCTCCGTTAGGCAGTCTCTTTATTTCGCTCACTAAATCGTATAACTTTAACGATAAATACCGTTATAGCCGTTAAAGCAACCAATAAAATCACTGCAAATATAATATTCAAATACGGCAAAAAAAGTTCAGCAAGAACGGATATGATTAACCCTGCAATTAAGTTTCCTATACCTATCGCTAGCGCGCTAAATCCGAAATTCAAACCCGAATAAACTGCAATAAGCGTACCCGTCCAAACACCCGTCATAGGCGCTGGAAAAGCCACAAAGATTACAAGAACGGTAAACTTTGACCACACCGTTCTATTAGAATTGCCGTCCACATCACTTAAAAATTTTCTTTTAGCAAGGTTCGAGCAATAAGCGTCAAGCGTGAGAGATGCCCTTTTTAATGGCTTGATTTTTTTAAGCAATGAAAGTAGTGGTTTATATAAAAAATACAAAACGAAAAATACTGAAAACGAACCTAAAAACGCCAAAAGTAAAGTTTCAAAAAAATCAAGGTTTGACGCTCTACCCAACACGATTGCGCCTTTTAGTTCAGTTAACGGCAGAGAAGAAGAAATTAAAACGGCAAGCCTTGCGCCTAGCGTACGGCTTAAAAAATCAGTTATAAAATCCATTACCCCACCCTTTTTGCTTTATTTTTTTACTATAATAAAGTATAATAAATATTGTAGGCGTTGTCAATACTTTTTTAAAGACGCCGTTTGGAGTTTTATGGAATTACAAAGACTTGTCGGCACTATGCGTAAAGCGATAACCGATTACAAAATGATAAAAGACGGTGACAAAATAGCCGTTGGTATTTCTGGTGGAAAAGACAGCGTTTGCCTTTTACAAATGCTTGCGTCTTATCGCCGTTATTCGCCTGAAAAATTTGATTTAGTGGCAATCACAGTTGACCTTTGCTTTGGTGGCAAGGAAACGGATTTTTCTACCATACAGGCGCTTTGCGACGAACTTGCCGTGCCTTACCATATAGTTAGGACGCAAATAGGTGAAATTATTTTTGACGCTAGAAAAGAAACCAACCCTTGCGCTTTATGTTCAAAAATGCGTAAAGGCGCGCTATACGATAAAGCCGTTGAACTTGGCGCAAACAAAATTGCGCTAGGACATCACCGTGACGACTTGATTGATACATTTATGCTATCAACATTTTACGAAGGCAGACTTTCAACCTTTGCGCCAAAAAGTTTTTTAGATAGAACCGGTTTAACGCTAATCCGTCCTCTTTTATACCTTGCAGAGTGCGATATAACTTCTTACGCTAGTGAAAATTTACCTATAGTGATAAACCGTTGTCCTGCCGACAAAAACACCAAGCGCCAAGAAATTAAAGATATAGTTAAATCTATCGACCAAAAAATCCCTGGGGTTAGAAGTATGTTATTTACCGCGCTCACACACCCTGAAAGATACAATCTTTTTGATAGATATAAAGACGAAATAGATAAAATTTAACGCATAAATCAATTTTTTAGCAACAAAAAAACGCAGTTTTTAACTGCGTTTTTATTTTTATTTGAATTAACCAATAAGAGTACCTTCAAAAATATCAGTTCTATCAACGAGAAGTTGTGCTTTATCAGCATTAGGAACTTCAGTCATCGTAAGTAAATCTTCACAGTTGTAGAAAGCCCATTTGCCGATATTATCAAAACCGTTGATGCTGTTTATGGTGGTAAGTTTACTTTCAGCAAAAGCCTTAACACCAAGGTTTTTAACGGTGGTTGGGAAAGTTACCGAAACACCTGCAAATTTTGCAAACGCTCTATCGCCGATAGTAACTACGCTTTGAAGATTAATGCTAGTTAAAAGAGCACAATTAGAGAAAGCGTCGTTACCGATAACGGTTACGCTAGCAGGAAAAGTTACGCTGTTTACTGAAGACTTGTAGAAAGCGCCTACGCCAATTTCAGTAATATTACCTGAAAGTTCTACGGTACGGAGCGCAGAGAACATACCACTAAAAGTATATTGTGGAAGAGTATAAGCATCGGTACCTTCGTACTTGATAACTACTTTTTTGAGAGTAGCAGGTACGTAATAGTCAGCAGTAGTAGGGGTCGCGTCAGCACTACTTAAATCACCTGAAACAGTTTGAGTTACCTTAACGCCTGCGTCGTATTCAGCACTACCGAAAAGATAGCCTAAAAGTCTTGCTTCGTTAACGGCGTCAATTTCAGAACCAGCAAAAGGAAGAACTAATTCTTCAAGGGCGGTCATTTCAGCAAAAGCGCCTTTGCCGATTTTAACTACGTCTTTTGAGACGGTCAACTTTTTAATACTAGTGTTTCCCTTAAAAGCATTTTCTGCAATAGAAACTTCTTCACCAGCGTAAGTTGCACCGTAAACGGTTGCTACGGCTTCGCCACTAACGGTGAGTTCTGTAACTGCATTGCCGTTTGCGTCAACTTCTTTAACGTAATCTTTTACGATATACGCGCCCGCACTTTTACGGATGGTCATACCCGTGGTTGCGTCGCCTTTGCCATCATCGTCGCCACAAGCGAACAACGAAAAACAAGCCGTTACTGCTAAAATTATACAAAATGAAATTTTTAAAAATCTTTTCATAAAAACTCCTTATATTCTACGAATATACACTAATTACCAAATGATTTTACCACATAAAATTAGTTTTGTCAATATCAGAGTTTTTATTTTATAAAAAGTTTATGATTTTTATTAAATTTTTCGTCGATTTCACAAAATTACGTCGCCGTCAAACCAACTTTTGAAAAAACCGTTAGTATTTGCGCCGACTTTTTCAAACGCTCCAACAAGACTATCAGGCGTTGCTATTTGATAAGAATTATCTTCAAAATATTTTTTTAATCCTTTAAAAAACAATTCGTCGCCAAGACCGTTCCTTAAACTATCGTACATAAGCGCACCCTTTACGTAAGCGATGTTTACGTATTCATAAGAAGTGTCAAACTCCCCTAAACTGCGTACCATAGACGTGTTTTTATTCCCAAAAACCTTTTCGTACACCGTACAGTATGAAGAATAAGTTTTATGCGCTATATCTATAAGGGTACTTCTTGACAAACCGTACTCTTGGTTGTTTTCGTAAAATAAAACGACGGAATATTCAGCAAGCCCTTCGTCTAAAAAGCCGTAAGCAATTTGGTCGTTACCAACTAGCGAATACCACCATTGATGAGCAACCTCGTGAGCGATTACTTCTTCATAAACACTTTTGTCGCCGAGAGTGTCGCTAATCATAACCAAACAAGGATATTCCATACCACCTTCGTTAAAACCAGTTTCACACACGGCAAGCGTTGAATATGGATATTTACCAAAAAGTTTATTATATGTTATAAGCGATTTTTTGGCAGTTTCTAAAGAAGATTTTGCGTTTTTATCAGAGTGATAGTAATAGTTAATTTCCGTGCCGTCAACGGTTGTTGATAGACTTTCGTACTCGTCTGATAACACCATAGCAAAATCACGCGCTTTATTTAACGTGTACGAGTATGTAGAAGTTTCTTCGGTATGGTTTGCCTTTTGTAACACGCCTGACGACGCTACCTTATAATCCGTCGGAACGGTAACCGAAACGCTATAGTTTGCCACTTCCGAAAAAAACGGGTCCCCGTGTGAATAATATAGTCCCTCTTTAAATCCAGTTTCGTCGTAACCACAAAGAATGGGATAAAAATTGCCAAGGTTAACCGTATGTGAATTATAACCGGTTCTAGCCAACACATCGGCTAGTTTTAGCGAGTAATAAATAGTGAGTGAAGTCCTTTCTTCAGGGTAAACGGTATCGTCAAGTTTGACCGTAAGCAAGGTTTCGTCCGTTCCTCCAACAGCAAAAGAAAGTTCTTTTTCGCCACAAGTTACAGCGCTTACAGCCATATTACCGTAGTTTACGCCGTTAGGATAAGCCTTTGCTTTCTGCATAGGAGCGATAGGCTGATAAGTAGCGCCTTGCCTAAACGCATTGCCGAACAAGTTAAATTTTAACTCATCAAAAGCGTTGTCTTTATCATTATAAAAATCGAACTTTTGAACGCCTGTAATTAAATGTTCGTCTTCATCAAAAGTGACCTCAATCGAATAGGCGTTTAGGTTTTCGCCGTCGTTACAAGAGGAACAACCTTTGCAAGAGGAACAACCCTTGCACGCAGGCAAGGAAAAAAGTAGAAAAACAAATACGAGTAAGAACGCAGTTTTCTTCATATAAAAACTCCCGAATACAATATTTTTTAATATTATATTCGAGAGAATTTTGAATATGACTTATTTAGTTTTACTTGTCGCCCATATCAAAATATTTATAAGGACTAATATTTGCTCCACTTTCTATAACTTCAAAATGAAGATGTGGCCCCGATTGATATTCTTGACGATTAGTGGTGGAAACGTAACCGATTACGTCGCCTGAATTTACGGCGTCGCCAACGCTGATATCATCAACGCTTTCAAGTGAATTATAGACTGTAAAAAGCCCATTGCCGTGATCTACTGTTACCGTAACGCCTTTTGTTATACTGTTCGTTACGTCGGCAACTACGCCTTTGTAAACGGCAAATACTTCGCTACCCTCTTCTGCCGAAAAGTCAATACCTTGGTGTGCGGAATATCTACTTAAAGTACTATTCCAAACGGGAACGTCACTATAGTCTTGCGCAATAGTTCCGTTTACAGGCATAATAAAACTAATCACGTTTACAACGGGTAATTCTTCGTTGCCGGCTTGGTCGTTGCCCGCGTTTACTTGGTCATCACCTGAATTTGATTGATTGTCGTCAGTTTGCGTTTGATCAACGGGAACTTCAACGCTATCTCCACTACCGTTAATTGCGTAATAAACGATTATTGAAAGAATCATCGCCAACAAGCATACGGCGAGTGCCACGTAAAACCAAACTGTTTTTGTTGAAATTTTTCTTTTTTCCGAACTCATATAATACCTCCGTTTCGTTCTTTCGAAAAGGTTATTGCCCACTTTTACGCCGTTTATACTTACAAAACGATAATTTGTAAAAATCGGCAATAAATATTAAAATGTGCATCAATTTAATAACTACCAAAAATGATGGGCGTTCCTAAAACTACCCTATTTTTTGTAACGGCAATTTGAGCGTTTACCTTTAACCCGTTAATTTTAATAGAATAAGGCAAAAGGTCGGTGGTAGCGTAATAACAAGTAACGCCTTCTAAAACTTCGGTTTTAACTATCGTAAAATTGAATTTTTCAACAATTGATTTCAGCGACGTTTGTTCAAAAACGCAACTTTCACCTTTAATGCTTTCTATCCCTAAAAAGTCGTCTTTTTGAACGGTAAAAAACTGTGCCGTAGAAGACGGATTATTAGTGTAAACGGTTACTTTTTCAGCGTACTTAAAAAGCACGGGACGAGAGTAAATTATTATGGAGTATAAAAAAGTTAAAATCGTAAATAATAAAAGCAACGAACTTTTTAAAATTTTCATAAGCAATTTATTACCTAAAAATATTAAAGGTATACCTAAAACGCCAAAAATCGACGATTTTTTGCATTTTTTTGCTTATAAATACCAAAAATTTATAAAAACCTATTGAAATAATTTAAAATAATGGTATAATAATATTAGAAACTTTAAGGAGGAAGATTATATGAATAAAAGTGATTTAATCAGAGCCATTGCAAACAAAACGGGCTATACTATTAATGAGGCTACAAAAGCGTTCGACGCTGTTATTGACGTAATTACTGAAAATTTAGTTAAAGGAGAAAAAGTGCAAATTTCAGGTTTCGGTACTTTTGAAACTAAATCTAAACCTGCAAGAGAAGGCGCTAACCCAAAAACTGGCGAAAAGATTCAACTCGAACCATCAGTTACACCTATTTTCAAATTCGGCAAAGCATATAAAGACAGTTTTAACAAATAACAACGCAATAAAAAGAGTGCCATCGGCACTTTTTTTAATATAAAACAAATTAGCATGAATAATATTAAAGAATTTTTTTAATCAAAAAAATAAACCGTTTAAAAAAGAAAGGCGGTAAATAAAATATTAAAAGCGCACGATTAAATTCAGCACTAACACTCGATAGTTCTTCAAGCACTCTTGATGGCAAGGCGTGGTGTTGTAACACCGACCCTAACGGCGTTTTTGAAAGCAATTACGGAACGAAGTTAAAGCGCGCAAAATCAAATTTCCCACTTTTAAAAATAGGCTCTAATGTTGCCCTAGTGACAGGTTCAGTGGTTAAAAATATAGGTTTCCAAGGAAATATCATAGGGATGGATACGAGGCCTATAACCGATTTTTCAGCCCCTGAACAAAACGCTGGATTGCTACTTAATAATGCACGTACTGACCAGTGTGAATTTTATAAACTTTCGTTTTGTGGGCTATCCTCTGCCGTTTGCGTAACGAACAACGCTGAACTTGATGCAAATATTTTTGAGAAAATCAATACCGACGGATGTGGAAACGGTTTTTATTTTTCCCCAAGAGCATCTTACTACACTAAATTTACAAATTGCGTTTGCGCCGATAATCCTTTCTACGGTTTTTACGCAAAAGGCAACGGCTCAATACATAATCTACAAATACAAACCTGCTTTTTTGTGAGAAACGGTGGTGGCTTTTTACAAGGATCCACACTTTTACCTTGCGCAGTACTTTTTGACGGCATATCTAATTCTGAAATAAAAAATTGTTTGTTTGATTCACCAGGAACTTTTTGGTATTATCAATCAACGGCTAAATGTAACAAAGATGGGCAACCTTCGTCAAGAAAAACCGTTGCTTTACAAATAAACGGCAACTTTAATAGAATAATTGACAATACTTTTTTGAACAGTTCTTGCGAAAGCATAATCATAAACGGTGACGGAAATATTTTATTAAATAATATCGTTGACAACACAGTCGTTATAAACGGTACAAACAATTATATAAGTAATTTGGTTTTTACTAACCAAGATGCAAAACTAGTCTTAAAAGGCAATGCAATTAATTCAACTAAACTTTTCGGCATATCTGACGAAAGAATTATAAAACAATAAAAAAAGCACTTTATTAAAAGTGCTTTTTTGTTTTAACCTAATAAAACGTCCGTTATAAGCATTACGCAAAACCCGACAAGCAAGGCGTAAGTAGCGCCTTTTTGCGCCCCGTGGGCGTGAGTTTCAGGTATCATTTCGTGACTGATTACGTAAAGCATCGTACCACCTGCAAACGCCAAAGCAAACGGCAAAATAACCTCTGCAACGCGCACGGCGAAGTACCCAATCAAAGTCCCAACAATTTCAACAAGTCCCGTTAAAAGCGCCAATAAAAGCGTCTTTTTAGGTTTTACACCAGCAGAAAGCATCGGACCGATTATTACCATACCTTCAGGAATATTTTGCAAAGCAATACCACCTGCTATAATGAGCGCTTGCGCCGTGTTACCTGCGCCAAAGCCAACCCCTGCAGCAATACCTTCAGGTAAATTATGTATTGCTATCGCCGTTACGAAAAGTATTACCTTTGAAAGTTTTGATTTATGCGAGTTTTCTTCGTCGTCAATCATACCGTGTGCGTGTGGAAGAATTTTATCTATAAGCCCTAAACAAAACGCCCCGGTAAATACGCCTAAAACGGTTATAAAAACGCCGTAATCACCACCATATTCAACTGACGGAAGTATTAGTCCTATAACCGCAGCAGAAAGCATTACCCCTGCCGCAAACGCTAGAACTATATCTGAAAACTTGTGCGAAAAGTTTTTAAAGATAAAACCAATTATTGCGCCGATAGCCGTAGCCCCGCCTACACCAAGCGCTGTTAATAAAACTAATCCCATAATTAAAAATCCTTAATTATTTATATTATAATTTTAGCACTAATATTAAACGCTGTCAATACTACAAGTTAGTTTATATTAACCTTAAACATCATGCAACCATAAAATAGTATTGTCTATATTAGCCACTAAAAAATATTTTTACTTACAAACAAAAAACGCCTTGCGTAAGCAAAGCGTTTTAATTTTTATTTACTATTAGATAAGTTCAATAATAGCAACTTCGGCAGCGTCGCCCTTTCTTGGGCCACACTTTAAGATTCTGGTATAACCGCCACCTTGACCGAGTTCTTCTGCTCTTTGTGCGTATTTTGGAGCAAGTTCTTCAAAAATCTTTTCGATAAGTGGATGTCTAACGTCACCTTTTCTTGCTTTGAAAGCAGAGTTGGTTTCGCCAAATTGTCTTACTTCTTGTAAATCGAATAAAGATTTCATAAGTTTTCTTCTTGCAGCCAACTTTTTAGCGCCGTCTTTAACGATAGTAACGGTAACTTCCTTACCCTTATCGTTGGTTTCAACCTTTTGGGTTTCAACGGTATCAGCATAGGTATTGATTGCAAGTGTAATTAATTTTTCGGTATATGAACGGATTTCCTTCGCTCTGGTAACGGTGGTTTCAATTTTGCCGTACCAAAGTAAGTCAGATGCAAAGTTTCTGAGCATTGCCTTTCTTTGCGAAGATGTAACACCTAATTTTCTAGCCATGAGATTAGTCCTCCTTCTCTTTTAAGCTTAAACCTAAACTTTCGAGTTTAGCGATAACTTCGGTTAAAGATTTTTTACCCAAGTTTCTAACTTTAAGCATATCGTCTTCAGTCTTTTTGATTAAGTCGTCAACGGTATGAATATTCGCTCTCTTTAAGCAATGGTATGACCTAATGCTTAATTCAAGGTCTTCAATAACCATTTCTAAAATCTTCGACTTCTTATCTTCTTCCGGTGGAACCAAGAAAGTTCTATTACCTACTTCACTTAAATCAACGAACATTTTTACGTGTTCTTCCATGATTTTTGCAGCAAGGCTAACGATTTCTCTACCACTGAAAGCACCGTTTGTCCAAACTTCAAGGATAAGTTTATCGTAGTCAACACTTTCGCCTACACGAGATGCTTCAACGGTATAACTTACCTTTTTAACAGGCGTGTAGATGCTATCGATTGCGATACTATCAACTACGTCGGTTTTGTTGAATTTTGCATCGGTATAACCACGACCTCTGCCGATAACGAGTTCTAAATCGAGTTTAGCGCCGTCAGCAACCGTACAAATGTATTGGTTTGGATTGAGAATTTCAATTTCGGCATCCATACCGATATCTTTTGCAGTAACGATTGCAGGACCTTCTTTATAAAGGTTTACGGTTTTTTTGAAATCAGCGTCAAGCGTAACGGTTTTAACGTTAACGGATTTAAGGTTTAAGATTATATCAGCAACGTCTTCTTTAATACCAGGAACGGATTGGAATTCGTGCTTAACGATACCGCCTTCAAACTTAATGTTTTGGATTGCAGCACCTGGGAGTGCTGACAATAAAATTCTTCTTAAAGCGTTACCGATGGTAAGCCCAAAGCCTTTTTCCAACGGTTCAACTTTTATTCTTGCATAACTCTTATCTGCGTTTTCTTCCACTGCTATTTTTGGCATTTCAATTTCCATCATAATGAAAATTCCTCCTTTTTAAATAGTTCCGACAAAGGCGATACCAAGCATTCTCGTATACGATGTGGAAAGCGTATAACTCCCCTTGATACTCGCCATCGGATAAACTTTATTGAGTAATTTATGCAAAGCGCAATCTGTAATTGACGCAAAGCATCAATTTACAAATTACTTGGAATACAATTCGACGATTAAGTGTTCCTTAATTTGAGCGTCTATGTCAGCCCTTTCAGGTAAAGCGATAATCTTACCACTTAAAGTTTCAGGGTTGAATTCGAGCCATTTAGGCATATTAGCAACCTTCATTTGCTTAACTTCAGCAAAGAAAGCGTTGTCTTTCTTGTTTTCCTTAACTGCGATTTCGTCACCTGCTTTAACGATATAAGAAGCAATGTTAACTTTCTTACCGTTAACAACGAAGTGTCCGTGTGTAACGAGTTGTCTTGCTTGGCTTCTTGAAGCGCCGACACCCATTCTGAAGATTACGTTATCAAGTCTTCTTTCTAATAAAGAAAGCATGTTTTCACCAGTGATGCCTTTCATCTTATCGGCTTGTTCGTAATACTTTCTGAATTGACCTTCAAGTACGCCGTAAATTCTCTTACATTTTTGTTTTTCACGCAATTGTAAGCCGTATTCTGAAACCTTCTTTCTTGCAGCACCGTGTTGACCAGGAGCAACAGGTCTTCTTTCAAAAGCGCAAGTGCCTTTAAAGCATCTTTCACCTTTTAAGAATAACTTCGCGCCTTCACGACGGCACAAACGACATTTTGAATCTGTATATTTAGCCATTTTTCAAATCCTCCGTTATACTCTACGCTTTTTAGGTGGTCTGCAACCGTTGTGTGGGATTGGAGATACGTCTTCAATAAGGGTAACTTCTAAACCACAGTTAGCGAGTGCTCTGATTGCTGATTCTCTACCAGCGCCTGGGCCTTTAACGTAAACTTCTACGCTACGAAGACCGTATTCTTTTGCTGCGTTAGCAGCGGTTTCAGCCGCTTGTTGTGCAGCAAACGGGGTGCTCTTTCTAGAACCCTTGAAACCAAGGCTACCCGAACTTGACCAAGAAAGCGCATTACCTTGCATATCGGTAATGGTTACTAAAGTATTGTTGAAAGAAGACTGAATGTGTACTTGACCTTTGTCTACTTTCTTTATGTCTTTACGTTTTTTAACGATTTTTTTCTTTGCAGCCATATTCTACCTCCCACTATTTAGATGCAGTCTTCTTTTTAGCGACTGTACGACGAGGACCTTTTCTGGTTCTTGCGTTTCTTTTAGAACTTTGACCGCGAACAGGTAAACCCTTTCTGTGTCTTACACCGCGGTAGCAACCGATTTCCATCAATCTTTTGATGTTAAGGTTAACTTCGCTTCTTAAATCACCTTCTACGCGAAGGTTGTGTTCAATATATTCTCTGAGTTTTGAGATATCGGTTTCAGTTAAATCCTTACATCTGATATCAGGATCAACGCCTGTTTCAGCAAGAATCTTCTTCGAAGTTGCTAAACCGATACCGTAAATGTAAGTAATACCGATTTCAACTCTTTTGTTGTTAGGTAAATCTACACCGGCTATACGTGCCATTGATTGTTCCTCCGTTTAATTCTTTGTTTTAATTTTTATTTTGTGTATAATGACTGTTTGTTATCGCTTTGCTTGGAATGGTGCTTGACGATAAAAAACAGAGTGTTTTTAAGTTTATTGAAAACTTAAAGCATTAGTTATTAACCTTGTCTTTGTTTGTGGTTTTTGTTCTTGCTGCAAATAACCATTACTCTGCCGTTACGTTTGATAACCTTGCATTTGTCGCACATAGGTTTAACTGATGGTCTTACTTTCATTGTGGTTTCTCCTTATAATTAAAGTTTATGCGTTAGTTTTTACTACGCCAAATTATTCTGCCTTTTGTTAAGTCGTATGGACTCATTTCAAGTTTGACGCTATCGCCCGGAATAATTTTGATGTAATTCATGCGTAGTTTTCCGGATATATAAGCCTTGATGACGTAACCGTTAGAAAGTCTAACTTTAAATTCCGCATTCGGAAGTGCTTCTTCGATAATGCCTTCGGCTTCTATAACATCGTCCTTTGACATAAACTATCCTCCATATTTTTTATAAAACCGTTTTGCCATTTGACAGAACCGTTTTTTGCCTCGGTTACGCAGGAAAAACTGCGCCACCCTAACTGTTTGCTTTACTTTTCCTTAACGCCTAAAGAGTTAAAACTTCAACGCCGTCTTCCGTGATTGCCACGGTGTTTTCATAATGGGCTGAAGGCTTGCCGTCTTTAGTTACAACGCTCCAACCGTCGCTTAAAAAGTCAACCTGATAAGTACCTGCGTTTATCATAGGTTCTATACAGATTACCATCCCCTTTTTAAGTCTAATGCCGGTGCCTCTTATACCAAAGTTTGGAACGTTCGGGTCTTCGTGCATTTCTCTACCGATACCGTGACCGACGAGTTTTCTTACTGCCGAAAAACCATTTGCTTCAGCGTGTGATTGTATTATACTGCCTATCGTACCGAGAGGTACACCTTCGTTAACGACTTCCAAAGCCTTAAAGAAACATTCTTCAGTTACTTTCACAAGTTTTTCCTTTTCCGATGAAACTTGACCAACCTTAAACGTTCTTGCCGCGTCGCCGTGAAAACCGTTATAATAAGCAGTTAAATCTACGCTGACGATTTGCCCTTCTTTAATATAGATATCGTCGGACGGAATGCCGTGTACTACCATATCGTCAACGGATATGCAAGTAGATGCGGGATATCCACAATACCCTAAACAAGAAGGATAAGCGCCTATGCCTTTGATATAATCGTGAGCGATAATATCGAGTTCTTTCGTAGTCATACCGACAGCAATCTTCGTTTCCAACAAATCAAGCGTGTCTTTGACTATTCTCGATGCGTCTCTCATGGCGTTAATTTCCGCCATAGTTTTAATTTTAATCATTTCCGATAACCTTTACGATATCTGCGAAAACTTCTTCAATGCCCTTATTTCCGTCGATTTTAACGAGCAGTCCCTCCTCGCCATAGAAAGCAACGAGTGGCTTGGTTTGTTTGTCGTAAACAGCGATTCTTTCAGAAACTGTTACCGCATTATCGTCTTCTCTCGTGTAAAGTCCACTACCGCAAACGGGACAAATATCACCGTTGAGCGTTTTTGCATTGAACGTTCCACCACACTTTAAGCAACTGCGCCTATTTACTATTCTATCAATAATTTTACCGTAATCAACTTCAATATCAATTACGTAATCGATTTTAGCAAAAGTTGCAAGCGCTTGTGCTTGTTCGATCGTTCTCGGAAAACCGTCTAACAAAACGCCTTTTTTACAATCGTCGCGTGAAAGTCTTTCTTTTACCATTGAAACGGTAATTTCGTCAGGGACGAGATGTCCTTGGTCAATAAAGCCTTTCGCCGTTTTGCCGAGTACGGTTTGATTTTTAATATTCTCTCTAAAGATGTCGCCCGTAGAAACGTGTACGAGTGAATATTTTTTTGAAATTTCGGCGGCTTGGGTTCCTTTGCCGGAACCCGGAGCGCCTAATAGAATAATGTTCATCTTACTTTAAGAAACCTTTATGGTTTTTCATAATAATTTGAGATTCAAGTGCCTGATTAAATTCAAGTGCTACTGATACCGTAATGAGCAAGCCAGTCGCACCGAACGCACCAGATAAGCCTGGGCTGATGAAACTGAAAATGATTGATGGTATAAGCGCAACGAGAGCAAGATAAATCGCACCGAATAAGGTAATTCTGTTAGAAACCTTTTTGAGGTATTCTGCAGTTGGTTTACCAGGTCTAATACCTGGGATAAAACCACCATTACCTTGGATGGTCTTACTGATGTCTTCAGGATTGAATTGCATTTGTTGATAGAAGTACGCAAAGAACAAGATGAGCAAGCACATAATTACTTTATATAAAATACTTTCCGTGCCGACAATTCTTGTGTACGTATCATACCAAGCGTGAGTTTCCGCACTAACGCCTAAAAGGTTCATGACAAGTTCAGGGAAACTTAACAATGCAAACGCAAAGATAAGTGGCATAACGCCTGACGAGTTAACCTTGATAGGGATATTCGTCGAACTACCGCCGTACATTTTTCTGCCTTTAACTTGTTTAGCGTATTGAACTTGAATTTTTCTTTCAGCGTTGTCTACGGTAACGATTGCGCCGAAAATTACTATTGCTACGATAACAAATCCAAGCATTACCCAGAAGTTAGCAAGGGTAAAGCCAACTGAAATTTGACCGATAATAGCGTTACCAGCGGTTGCTAAAATACCTGTGAAGATTAAAAGCGAAATACCGTTAGATACGCCGTAGTCGGTAATTCTTTCACCGAGCCACATAGTAATTGCCGAGCCTGCCGTGTAAACGATTACGAGGAAAATATAACTCATAACTCTACCGAAACCTTCAGCACCGAAAATTTCAGCGGTGTTAACGTATGGCGCAAAGCCTACGATAATACCGATTGATTGAGCAACCGCAAGAATAAGCGTTGCATATCTGGTAATGTTTGCGAGTTTTTTTCTTCCTTCTTCACCCTGTTTTGAAAGTCTTTCTAAAGCAGGGATTGCAGCAGATAAGAGTTGAACTATAATCGATGCGTTGATGTACGGACCTATACCCATTGCGAGTAAACTACCGTATTGTAACGCGCCACCGGTTATAGCACTCATTATTTGCAAATAGTTAAAGCCTTGCATCGCATCTTCCATAATTTTAACGCCTGGAACAGGGATGTAACAGCCTAATCTATAAACGAATAACAAGGCAACAGTAATCAGAATTTTGCGTCTGATTTCTTTAACTTTAAAAGCCTTAATTAATGTTTGAAACATTTTCGCCCTCCGATTTTTGGGGATTATTCAACTTCTACCTTACCGCCTACTTTTTCAATTGCTTCTTTAGCAGCAGCAGAAATTTTTGCAGCCTTAACGGTGATTGCTACTGTGATTTCACCATTGCCTAAAACCTTAAGACCTGCGTCGTTCTTAATTTCTTTAATGAGACCCTTGTCTAAAAGAACTTCTTTATCAACAACAGCGCCTGCTGCAAAAGTGTTAAGAACTGAAAGGTTAACGATAGAATAAACCTTTCTAAAATGATTGTTGAAGCCACGCTTTGGTACGCGTCTAGTTAAAGGCATTTGACCGCCTTCAAAACCAGGTCTTACGCCACCACCGCTTCTAGCCCATTGACCTTTGTGACCTTTACCGGAGGTCTTACCTAAACCAGAACCGATACCTCTACCAAGTCTCTTTTTGGTAGTAGTTGCGCCGATTGCTGGTTGTACAGTATCTATTCTCATACTCATGATATTTACTCCTTGTGCCCTATTACTTTACTTCTTCAATGCTTACGAGATGGCTAACTTTTGCAACCATACCACGAACGCAAGCGTTGTCAGGAAGTTGTTTGCATTGACGAATCTTTTTAAGACCCAAACTTTCAACTACTTTTCTTTGGTCAGGTGGGCAAGCAATAGTGCTCTTTACTAAAGTAACTTTTACAAATTTTTCTTTCTTTTTAGCCATTTTTCTGCCTCCTAACCGTTGATTTCTTCTATGGTTTTACCACGAACTGCTGCGACTTCTTCAATCGTTCTGAGTTCTTTAAGACCTTCAACGGCAGCCTTAACCATATTGATAGGGTTGTTAGAGCCGTGTGATTTAGTTCTAATATCTTTAACGCCTGCTGCTTCCATAACGGCACGCACAGGACCACCTGCTATAACACCAGTACCTTCTGATGCTGGCATCATTAAGATAGAACCTCTATTGAATTTACCGATAACTTCGTGTGGAATTGAAGTGCCAACGAGAGACACTTTAACCATACTTCTTTTTGCTCTTTGAGTAGCCTTTTCGATTGCTTCTGGAACTTCGTTAGCCTTACCCATAGCATAACCGATTTTGCCTGCACCGTCGCCGATAACAACGAGAGCAGCAAATCTCATATTTCTACCACCTTTAACAACCTTAGTAACGCGGTTTACGCAAATAAGTTTCTTTACTAATCCGTCGTCTTCGATTCTACGAGGTGCTCTAGTATTTTCTCTTGCCATAATTTAATCCTCTCAAATGTTTTCTTGGCTTAGAATTTTAAGCCGGCTTCTCTGGCGCCGTCAGCAAGTGCTGCTACTCTGCCGATATAAAGGTAACCTGCTCTATCGAACACAACCGTTTCAATGCCTTTTTCAAGAGCCTTTTTAGCGATAAGTTCGCCAACTGCTTTTGCTTCTTCTACTTTGGTCTTGCCGTCGAGGGTTCCTTTGATTGCTTTGTCAAGGGTTGATGCAGTAACCAAGGTTACGCCCTTATCGTCGTCAATAAGTTGCGCATAGATGTGATTTAAACTTCTATATACGCAAAGACGAGGAGCGCTTGCAGTACCTTTTACTTTACCACGAACTCTGACATGTCTTTGTTTTCTGTCTGCATTCTTGTCGATTTTGGTAATCATTTTGATTCTCCTGATTTAATACTTTTCGCATTTCTGCACTCAGCAGAACAGGGCGGAACGCACCGCCTTATTCCACCAAAAGTAACTAAACGTTACTTACCTGCCGTCTTACCTTCCTTTCTTTCGATTACTTCATCACTGTAGTGGATGCCGTAACCGTGGTAAGGTTCAGGTTTTCTGATGTTTCTAACGGTTGCAGCGTATTGACCAACCTTAGTTTTATCAATACCACTTACCGTTACTTCGGTAATCGAAGGACAGTCTAATTTGATGTCTTCGTTTTCGAAAATTTCAACAGGATGTGAGTAACCTACGTTGAGTACTACCTTGTTACCTTGCTTTGCAGCCTTGTAACCTACGCCAGCAATAACTAAAGTCTTTTTGAAACCTTCGGTTACGCCTACAACCATGTTGTTAAGTAATGCTCTGTATAAGCCGTGTTTTGCTCTCACTTCCTTATCGTCGTTAGCGCGAGTTAAAGTTGCTACTCCGCCTTCAACAGTAATAGTGATGTTTGATGCATCATAATCTTGCGTAAGAACGCCTTTTGGGCCTTTTACGGTGATTAAACCGTTGTTAACGTCAACGGTAACGCCTGCCGGTACGGTAACCGGTAATTTACCTATTCTTGACATATTAAATTACCTCCTACCAAACGTATGCAAGAACTTCGCCACCTTGGTGAGCCTTTCTTGCTTCCTTATCGGTCATGATACCCTTTGAGGTTGACATAATTGCAATACCTAAACCACCTAAAACGCTAGGGATTTCATCACATCCAACGTATACACGGAGACCAGGTTTACTGATTCTTTTAAGACCAGTGATAACCTTTGCGCCGTTAGCGCCGTATTTAAGGGTTAAAACGATAGTGCCTTGTACGCCGTCTTCAATTTTTACGTCGGCAACGTAACCTTCACGTAAAAGAATATCAGCGATTGCTTTTTTAGTGTTAGATGCCGGTACTGAAACCGTTTCGTGTTTTGCGATTAATCCGTTACGAATTCTCGTAAGCATATCTGCTATAACGTCTGTCATTTTAGTACCTCCTTACCAACTTGCTTTTTTAACGCCTGGGATTTCACCCTTGTACGCTAAATTTCTGAAACAAATACGGCAAATACCGTATTTTCTTAATACTGCGTGTGGTCTGCCACAAATGCTACATCTGGTGTAGGCTCTCGTAGAGAACTTAGCAGGTCTTTGTTGTTTATTTATCATCGACTTTTTTGCCATGGTCTTTACTCCTTCCTTACTTTGCTGCAAAAGGCATACCGAGTGCCTTTAATAATTCATACGCTTCTTCATCGGTTTTCGCCGTGGTTGTGAAACATACGTCGTAACCTCTAACCTTTTCTACTTGGTCGTAAGAAATTTCAGGGAAGATGAGTTGTTCTTTGATACCGAGTGCATAGTTGCCTCTGCCATCAAAAGACTTGGTTGGAACGCCTCTAAAGTCTCTAACTCTAGGAAGTGCAATTGATACGAGTTTATCGAAGAATTCGTACATTCTGTCACTTCTTAAAGTAACTTTAGCGCCTACGACCATACCTTCTCTTACTTTGAAGTTAGCGATTGATTTTCTTGCTTTGGTTTGTAACGGCTTTTGACCTGCAATGGTCTTGAGTTCTTCAACTGCTTGTTGAACGCTCTTTGCGTTTTCCTTAACGTCGCCTAAACCAGTGTTGATGGTGATTTTTACGAGTTTTGGAATTTCGTTAACGTTTTTATAGCCGAATTTTTCTTTTAAATATGCGGTAACCTCGTTTACGTAACGAGCCTTTACTCTATTCATTTCTGCCATGATAAAATATCCTCCCGTTACTATGCGTTGGTTTCTTCAGTAGCAACTTCTGCTTTTACGGTCTTCTTTCTAGTAGAAGGCTTTTTAGCAGGTGCTTCTGCACCGTCTACTGCTTTTTTAGCAGTGGTCTTTCTGGTAGTCTTTTTAACTTCCTTCTTAACTTCAACATCAAGTGGTGCACCGCACTTTTTGCAGATACGGAACTTCTTGTCTCCTTCAGTCTTGTAAGAAACTCTAGTTGCTTTGTTGCATGCTGGGCAAACTACCATTACGTTAGATGCGTCAATTGGACCTGCTTGTTTTTTGATTTCGCTGGTTTGATTAGCGCTTCTTGCTTTAGCGTGTTTCATTTGAATGTTTACACCGTCGACTACTACTTTGTTAGCCTTTGGCATAGCCACTAAAACCTTGCCGGTTTTGCCGTTGTCTTTGCCGGTGAGAACTAAAACTGTATCGTTTTTCTTAATATTCATAGTCGTACTCCTTATAAAACTTCCGGTGCAAGGGAAATAATTTTCATATAATCCTTGTCACGAAGTTCTCTGGCGATAGGTCCAAAAATACGGGTACCGATTGGTTGTTTTTGACCATCGATAATAACCGCAGCGTTTTCGTCAAACTTAATGTGTGTGCCGTCTGGTCTTCTGATACCACTTTGGCTTCTTACGATAACTGCTCTATAAACCTTACCTTTCTTTGCTGCGCCACCCGGGGTTGCGGTCTTAACGCTACATACGATAACGTCGCCAATATTACCGGTTCTTCTGAAAGAGCCACCGAGTACGCGAATACACATCAATTCTTTTGCGCCTGAGTTGTCTGCCGCTTTTAATATTGTTTGTGGTTGTATCATATCACGGTCCTCCTACTTAGCCTTTTCGATGATTTCAGCAACTCTCCAATTCTTATCTTTAGAAAGTTTTCTGGTTTCAACGATTAACACTTTGTCGCCAACGCCACAAGCGTTGAGTTCATCGTGTGCCTTAAATTTATGAGTCTTCTTTACCGTCTTTTTGTATAATGGATGTTTAAATCTTTCTTCGATAGCAACAACTACCGTTTTATCCATCTTATCAGAAACGACGATACCGATTCTTTCTTTTCTTAAATTACGTTCCATATTACACCTACCTTTACGCCTTTAAAGATTTTTGACGGAGAATCGTTTGAACTCTAGCGATATCTCTTTTGATATTTCTTAAAGACACGGGATTTTCAAGTTGACCCGTTGCGTGACGGAAACGGAGATTGAATAATTCTTCTTTGAGTTCCGAAAGTTTGGTGTTAAGTTCAGCAACTGATAAGTTCTGAAGTTCTTTAATTTCATTAACCTTCATTATTCTGCATCTCCTTCTGTTACGATTTCTTCAAGGTCGCTCTTTTTAACGAACTTAGTTTTGATTGGGAGCTTGTGAGCTGCAAGTCTCATAGCTTCTTTAGCTACTTCTTCAGACACACCAGCCATTTCGAACATTACTCTGCCTGGTTTTACAACTGCTACCCAGTATTCTACAGAACCTTTACCGCTACCCATACGGCTATCGGCAGGTTTCTTTGTGATAGGCTTGTGAGGGAAGATATCAATCCATACCTGACCGCCTCTCTTGATAAATCTTGTCATAGCGATACGCGCTGCTTCAATCTGTCTTGATGTAATCCAAGCAGGTTCTTGTGCAACAAGACCGTATTCGCCGTAAGCAATTGTATTGCCCTTCGTGCACTTACCGGTCATTCTACCGCGGTGAACTCTTCTTCTTTTAACTCTTTTTGGCATTAACATAATTATGCTTGGCCTCCTTCAACACTTTTTTTAGTGCGTCCGCCGATAACTTCACCCTTGTAAACCCA
>JAZOPZ010000010.1:0-3541 GCA_045655805.1 Christensenellaceae bacterium | reverse complement strand
ACCGTGTGGTTCTAATAATAACGGTAAATCACCATATTTTAGAAATACTTCACATTGAGAGTCTGGCGCTAACGCTAAGCAAATATCTTTAATAAATTGTTTATCTTCTTCTTTTGTTAAATACTTGTTTAAATCAATCATTTTTATAAAACTTCCTTTTTTTCTTAGCCTTTTCAAGTTCTATCTTTTCCTTCTTTGTTAATTTTTCAGGTCCTCCACGTTTTGTCCCATTAAACCTATGAGCGTGATCGCCATTCTTATGATCCCCGTGTTTCACGTCTAAATCTTCACGCGCCCTGCCATTTTTATCAAACTTACGTCTACGTTGTAATTTGCCTGTTGTAGTGTCATAAAAATCCGCATTTGTATTTGCTACACCTCTAAAAGGAGTGTTTATAGCAACTTCTTTTTTGCCTTTACTATTTTGAAATAATGCTTTTTTCATATTATATCACCTTTTTAATTTTTGTCAATACGTATTACACGTCCGACTTAAATCGATCGTAACGTTCTTTTACTTGGGCACGCAGTTCTTCTGGCCCCTGGTAATAAAAGTCTGGGTTAATCATACCCTTTCCAGAAAACTTGTACTTTAGCGCGCCCGTTTCGGCAAAACGTTTGATATGATTTCCCACCGTTTGACGTGACGTTCCAACGCCTGCCGATATCTTACTTTTGCTAAGTTCAATAACGTTATCAGATTGAGTGCAGGCAAAGAGAGTCAGTAAAATTCTGACTCCAGCGTCCAGATTCTGAAAATTCTTATTGAAAATAACCGGAACGTTTATCACTTTTTGCCCCCTGTCGTGGTGAAATTGAACAGATTTTTTTGGTGTTAAAAATCCTTGCTCCACTTTGTTCTGCAACGATTTTTAGTTAAATCGGTTGAAATTTTGTACTTTTTCAATCGATTGATATTTTACTTTGAAGTTAAATTTACGGTCCTAAACATACGGACACTACTGTCCGTATATTCTTAACGGACCGTAAATTTATTCTTCGTCGTTTTCTTCTGTTGGTTCTTTATTGAGAAAATCTTTCGGTTTACCGAAAATTTCCTCAAATAATTCGTTGCTTGTTTTTGACTCTTTCGAAGTTTCTTCAACTTCTTCAATAGTACTTTCACTCGTTAATTCGTCATTATCGTCTGATAAAGGCACTTCTGCTGGCGTGGCTACACTTTCCTGCACCGTTGCATCTTGCGTTATTTCTTGCCCTATTTTAGGCATTTCTTCGTCTGATTCTTCTTCGATTTCCGGTTCATAATCGCAATTTGCAATAATTAAACGATATTTTAAATCTAATAAAAATAACTTGCGACGCAATTTAGCGTCTTTTTTTGCAGTGCGAAAATATTTTTTACGCTTAAAATACTTTAATCTTAAAACTTCTTCTTCTGATAATTTATTAAAGGCTAATTTTATCAATTTTACTTCGTACTTATTTTGTTTTTCCTTATAATTACGATATAAAGCCCCTTCTTTACTTATCGCTTTATAAATTCTTGACAGTGATAAGGTTAAAAAATTGATATGATTTTCATATAATTCTTTTCCGACGACGTGCTGTGTTTCCAAAGTCGCCTCAGCACTTATTAAATAACGGTCGTATGCTTGCCTTGCAAGGTCCGATTCTCTAAAATACAACATTATGCAACCTCACCTATATCTTCTAAATATTGAACATAATCTGCTTTTGTTTCACAAGCCTGATTCCCGTATTTTAAGTCGTAATCACTATTGATATGACCTGCAAAAAACTTTGGCTCG
Organism: Christensenellaceae bacterium; assembly: GCA_045655805.1. Classification (GTDB taxonomy): domain Bacteria; phylum Bacillota; class Clostridia; order Christensenellales; family Borkfalkiaceae; genus UBA11475. The sequence continues at coordinate 1,772 of JAZOPZ010000010.1, read as the reverse complement.
CAACTATAACTGTCATACATTTCTAAAACGTTATATTTGCTTACAACTACTTTTTCAGTATAACACGAAGTATCGCGCTTGCCGGAACGCATATATTCGTCTACTAATCCGACGTTGTCAAATTCTCTAATAACCCAAGTTACGTCGGTAAACCATTGATGCTTGTTATAATGTACTTCCATTGACCGAATTTCAATAAATTTTGCTAATTCTCGTATATTTATATCAATTAGCCCTGGTCTTTGAGTATCCATAATTATATCTAAGTGATTGTGCCCGTGTTGTTCAAATAAATTTGACTGCCAGGGCTTAAAATCAGCGTATTTTCTAGAGTTAAAATATTCTTGCGCCTCCATAATACCGATTGTTTCATACGGTAATAAAAAGTGCGTTTGACGGTCAGGACCACCAAAACCCAGTTTTTTAGGGTCGATTATACGGGTCTTTCTTCCCCTATAGCCGTTGTGCGCAAAGTTTATTTCAAAATTTGCACTAGCACAATGCGTTGGTACGGTTAAATTAAAACCGTTAGCGTTCTTTGACATTATTGAACGTTGCATCGCGCGATTTCTTTCAAAATCATAAGCGCGTAAATTGAGTAAATGGACCATAAACGCCGTCTTTCCGATACGGGGTGGCCCGAAAATAATTGTTATCATATAAAAATGCTTGACTTTTGATTTTATATCTACTATAATACAGGTAGGTTGTGGCGTTCGTTCACAACAAGCACCTTAAGTGGTGTATACAAACGTTTGTTTTGCCAGTCCGGATGTTGCACTGGCCAACCAGAACCCATTGGGTTCTGGTTATTTTTCTTTTTTGCGAAAACGCATCATTTTATTAAAATATTGTTTCTTCTCTCTAGACTTAGCGATAGTATCTTTAATATAATTTACACTTTTTATACTTACATCCATATTTTGATGGTTTTGAGTAATATCTTCTCCCACTCTTAAAGGATTGCCTTTGACATCTTCAATTTCAACAAAATGCTTGAAATAAGACGAGCCATCTTGATAATATTTCAACTGCGTTGTATTCGGTTTTTTTGACGTTAACCTAACAAGCGCTAAATCTTCTTTGTTGGTTTCAATTACAACGTGCGTGCGTTTCTCGTTTGGCTTTTTAGCCCACTTATTTATGTGTCCGTTACGAACCATAACCGTTCTACCTACGGGCACACTACTAGTCTTCTTTGTTCCCTTTTGTGCTTGTTTTCTAGTTGAAGGCTTTGACTGTAAATCCTTTTTATTTTCTTTCTTCCCCGGTTTTTTGGCCGGGATTTTTTTATTATTGTTTTTCTTCATAAATTTTCCCTTTGTTATCATACCTTTCGGCACTCACGCCCGTTTCCAGGCGTGGACCGAATTAAGGAAGTGATATATTCTCAACTTTAATATAGTCCTATAAAGTACTTAATTAAAGCCGGAACTCCTAATAATAAAATCACAGTCCAAAAAGCAAAGATTATGCAGTAATACAAAATAATCATAGTTAAGGACATATATGAATCACGCAATTTATTTACTACGACGCCAGTAACAAACGAGAGAAAAAGTAACGTCATTATAGAAAGTGCTAAAATTTGCCAAACGTCGCCTATGTATTGAAAAAACCTAACCATACGTTACCCCCTTATAGCACGGATTATCTTTTTAACCATCCAGATTATAAAAAGTAATCCGATAAACCCTGCGAAAACGTAAAGTACGATTCTAATAATTTTTGCAACGGTACTGTCACCGGTAAACCAATTCTTAATACCGTTG
>JAZOPZ010000009.1:0-16745 GCA_045655805.1 Christensenellaceae bacterium | reverse complement strand
CGGCAAGTTGTGGATTTATTTAATATAACTTTGGCGTTAGCCAAAATATAACGCAAGATTTGTCTTGCATATCACTTTTAGCCACAAGGCTAAAAATAAAACTAAATTATTTTAATCTTTTGTGGATAAGAAAAGCCCACTATATTTCGCCTTAAAGCGAAGCATAGTGGGCTACACTTTTGTATTAAATTAAAAATCCCTTATAGGGTATCCATAAAAGGTGGCTTTTTGCTTTAGGAAAACAAAAAACAACAAACACAACGAGTGGGCAAGTATAATAACCGTGCATATATGCTAAAAAAGGAGCAAAAAACAAGTATATGTGCACAAGCGTAATAGTTGATTATTTATAGCAAGCGTTGGTTTCAATTGAAAAATCAAAGTTTTGCATATTTTTAATAAGTCTGCTTGCTTTAATTAAAAAAAAAGTGCGTTCAGAAGAAGTATCTTGGCTTTTTATTGCAGGCGCCGTAATATTTGACTTTTCAGTTTGCTTATAATTTTTAAATAATTTCATATCAATTCCCCCTTTGTACCTGCATTTTACGGCATTATATATGACAAGTTCGGTCATATTTATAAAAATAATTGACTTTTTTTTCAAAAAATATTAAAATTATAGCAAAGGGGGTTTTGCTATGAAATATGAAATTATGACGGGTATGTTATTTGAAATGCTTGCTAAAAAAAGCGTGTCGGCGACTGAACTTTCAAAAAAGTATGGGGTAACTACTCGTACCGTTTATAGGTATATTGACGATTTATCGCTTGCAGGCGTTCCGATAGAAACTATTCGTGGCGCTAGTGGTGGGTTTAAGATTATGGACCACTATAAACTTGCGGGCAGTTTTTTAACAAAGTCTGAATACGACGCCGTTTTAAGCGCTTTGACGGCTATTTATGAAGAACTCCCCGGCGAGGTTTTGGAAAGTGCTATAAATAAGTTGAAATCGTCTAAAAGGGGTGTTTCTTCAGTTGACGTAAAAACGGGCAACTTGGTGATAGACGCAGGCGCTTGGTGTGATAGTTTTTCACATAAAGAAAAACTTTTGGCGTTAAATCTTGCCATTGATAAAAGTAGATTGGTTAAATTTGGTTATCACGATCGAAACGGCGCTGTAACTGAAAGAACCGTTGAACCACACACCATAATCTTTAAGGAAGGCACTTGGTACTTTTACGCTTACTGTCAATCTCGCCAAGCGTTTAGATTTTTTAAGGTGGGTAGAGTTTCGGATTTAACTCTTTTAGAAGAAACTTTTACTCGTCGTGAACTCCCTAATAAACTTCCGTTCGAGGGCTGGTATGAAAGTTCTACCTTGGTAACGGTAACCTTAAAGGTTGAAAAAGACGCTTTGCAAGGGGTAGAGGAATGGCTCGGCGTTGAAAATATTAAGCCAAAAGAGGATTACTTTATTGCTACGGCTGATTTGCCTGACGAACCGTCTTTGATAGGTAAAATACTTTCACTCGGTAACGGCGTAAAGGTTTTAGCCCCACTTGAACTTAAACTTAAAATTAAAAAATCAATTGAAGACTTAAAAAAAGTATATTAATAAAAGCCCCTAGGGATAGGGGCTTTTTGTTTGCTTAAATTATAAAGACTTCATTTTGTTGCGAGAAGATGCTGTGTTAAAAAGGATTTTAACTATTTCTTCGGTGCCGTCGGCTATTTTAGGCTTTTCGGTACGCCTATTTTTGTAAGCGCAATCGACGGTGAATTTTAGTGATTGTGGCGTTAGGCTTTTTTCTTCAAGCATTAAGGCGTAGCCTTTTTTGAAAAAGTATTCGGCGTTCTCGATTTGGTCGCCACGGGATTCGGCTTTTGGTAACGGAATAAAAACGCAAGGCTTACCTAGAGAAAGAATTTCAAAAGCAGAATTTGCCCCACATCTTGACACTACGGCGTCGCAAACGGCGTAGGCTTTCTGAATATCGTCCAAATAGTCTAACGCCTTATAACCTCGTTTTTGGGGTAAATCGGTAAAGTTCTTTTTGCCCGTTATATGCAACACTTCATAGTCTTTCAAAAGGTCGTCAAGTGCCTCTTTTACGGCGTTATTTAGGGCGACGGAACCGAGACTTCCACCAAACACTAAAAGAACGGGTTTAGCGCCTAATCCCCACTCTTTTTTAATTAACGCTTTGTCGTAATCAATCGTACGCTTTTTTATAGGTGAACCCGTATAAAAGCCGTTTTTGAACTGTGACGCCGTTTCCTTAAAAGAAGTTAGAGTTACTGCAGAATATTTAGATGCTATTTTGTTCGCAAGTCCTGCCGTCAAGTCACTTTCGTGCGAAATTACAGGTATTTTTAGGCTTTTGCACGCAATTACCACGGGTAACGCAACGTAGCCACCCTTGCTAAAAACAACGTCGGGATTTAGTCGTTTTAATATCTTTTTGCTTTCTGAAATTCCCTTTTGCAGTTTGATAGGAATTAATAAATTTTTAGCGGTAAGTTTACGGCGTAGTTTAGTGCAAGTTATTCCGTAAAAATTTACGCCGTGCTTTTGAGCCAAGTCTTTTTCAGGGCCATCGTTGCTACCTATATAATTTATGGTAGAAAACTTTTTTTTGAGTTCTGGCAAAAGGGTTAAGCAGGGTATAACGTGCCCAGCCGTTCCCCCACCGGTTAAAACTATACTTAACATAATAATATTATATTCTTATTTTTATGCGATATGCGTAAAGCCGTATAGTAAAAATTTATAGCAATAAAAAAGTCAACGCCGTAGCGTTGACTTTTCGTTAATTATTAGTCTTTATTTTCTTCCGAAGTTTCAGTTGGAGTTTCAACTACTTCTTCTGCTGGGGTTTCGTTAACTTCTTCTTGAGCGTCAACTACTTCTTCGGTAGGAAGTTCAACTTCTTGACCATCAATAACGGTTTCGCCAAAGTCTTCGATAACTTCGTCGTAAACGTATTCGGTGTCGTCAGTAGTTTCTTCTTCACTAACTTCTTCGCTAGCAGGTTCTTCGGTAGGTTCTTCACTAGGTTCAGCGGTTGGGGTAGTAGGTGCTTCGTATCTGCGTGATGCAAAGTTTCTACTTCTTACCGTGTAGCGAGATTTAACCTTAACTGATTTTTTGTGATTTCTTCTAATAGTTTTAATAATAAGCAATAATACTGCAAGTGCTAATACTACTGCAAGAAGAATCGTTGAGAATTGTAACCAGAAAGTTGCAGGGTCGAATTTCGCTGCGCAACCGGTATCTTCAACTTCTTCTTCGGTTTCATCACTTTCGATAGATGCATATGGATCGGTAACAACAGGGTCAATCGTGTTGTAGATTGCGTAAACAAAGTTGTCGCCTTTTACCCAAACGTATTTTTCGCTGTAAGAAACTGCTTTGTCAGGATATTCAGCGTTAAATTCAACTTCTTTAGCGGTAAGTTCTCTAGTGTGGGTGAGCCAACCGGTCGTGTTGTTTGCGTCGATATCACCTGCTACGCTAGCGTCTGCAAGAGCGTTGCCACCATTAAGTAATCTATCGGTAAGGCGTGAAGGTTCTGTGAAAGTTCCGTAGTTAATTTCATTAAAATATACGTAACCTGCAGAGTGGTTTTCAGCTTCATTTGATCTTGCGCCGTTCCACATTTCAAGACGGTAGTTAAGTGCCGTTGCGCCTGATGCGATATTAAAGGTTACGGTTACCCATTTACCATCGGTGTTTGATACGCCAACCGCTAGGCTGTTAGTCGTTTCACCAACGGTGTGAGTGAGTACGTCAAGTTGTTCGTCACCGTTGTTCATATTAACGATGTAAATAAACGCTTGTGCATTGCCGTCAACTTTAACCTTTAAGGTGATTTGAGCAGTTGAATTAGCGCTAATAGTCTTCTTTTCACCGATAAAGCCGTATGCGCTTGCGGTAGGGTTGTAAATAACGAGTGGTTGGATGTGAATATCATTGCCGTCGTCGTCCTTTTCAAGAGTGCCGAAGTTAGCGCTTGGAAGTGCTGAATAGGTGTATTTAGAATTAATTACGCCTGCAGTTGCAAGAGTATTGATAGCGGTTTCAGTACCGTTATCTTTAACGATTCTGTGGTCGTAAACAACACCACTGTATTGTGCTGGGTTAACAACGTTGCCTTTTTGAATTTCCAACTTGTTAATACCTGAAACGGTTACGTTGTAATTTTCGGTTTCGGTATCTTCACTGTAAACAGCGTCTTCACCAGCGTATAACGAATAAGTTAAGTAGTTAGAAAAAGTGCCGTTAGAAAGTGAATTGATGAAATTATATTGAGCGTCGCCTGAAATATCGTCAAGCGCGTTTACAGTTCCCGTTTTATATTTGAAGTTCTTAATTTCAACCGTGCCAGTTGGGAAGTAGGTTGTAGAAGTTTGTTCTACTGGGTTTTGTGGACCTACGATAAATAAAAGTTCAAATGATCTGTCGTCGCCACCAGTTGGGAAAGAGTTAACTACGGTGATAGTGTAGGTGGTTTCGTCAGCGTTGTTGTCCTTATCGATATCGGTGTAAACTTCAGAAGTGAGTGGAGAAGTTCTACCTAAAACGTCACCAGTCGTAACGTTTTTATCTAAAAGGAAGATTTTAACGCCGTCAGCGTAGTATTTAGAAAGGTTGTTTTTAATGGTAAAGCGAACGATTGAATAACTGTTTGCAGGTACGTTAATTGCGTTCGTCGTTAAACCTGCAACTTGTTTATTTACGGTTACTGAACCGTTAGCGTCAAAGTGAGCAATTTTGCTTGCATCCAAACCGCTTGCAAAACCGTAGTAATCGCTAGCAGTTAAGGAAGAAGAAACGTAAGTTTCAATTTCGTCTGCAAGTGAGTAGAAGAAAAGGTATCTGCCTGGGCCACCTTCACGATATTGTTCAGGATCGCCGTTAAAGGTAGTCGAAGATAAAGACGAATATTTTTGTGCGTAAATTGGGGTAGGTTGGTTATTGCAAGCGCTTTCATAAGCAGTTGCAGAAATTTGCTCAACCTTTAAGTCGTCAAAGTAAGCGCTACCGGTTACGAGTTGGGCTTCTTCTAAAGAATAGAAACCAAGACCGAACGAGAAAGTAACTGAAGTAGCAACGTTATCGTTACCTCTAATGTAAAGGGTAAATTCTCTCCATTCACCATTAGTGTTAATGTTTTTGATTGCATATTGCGCTTGGGTTACGTTATTAATAGTGCTGTCAACCCTAAAGTTAGCGCCGAAAGCAGAACCTAAAGACGCCATCTTTGCGTCGGTTCTTGCAAAGAAGGTAACTTTAAGCGCTTTGCCCTTTTCAATGCTTACTGTAGAAGACGACTTTGCCGATTGCGCAGTACCTAAATTAGTTGCATAGGTATCGTTATCGGTGTAGTTGTTAATCATAAGAACGTTGTCGTCACCGTTAGTTCTTGTAGGTGCAGTAAAATCAGCATTGATTAATAAGTCTGCAATTTGAGCGTTAGTTGCGCCGTCTGCAGGTGCAATGCCGTATTTTGCTTTTGCCCAATCAAGGAAAGGTTTTTTCGCAACGAGTCCTTCAACGGTAGTCTTCCAAGTATCAGCAGTAGTGTTGATAATACCTGAAGTTACGGCAGAAGAAACTGCGCTAGTGTCGGTAGAGAGTGACCAACCAGTCATTGAAGATACAGGGTAGTCGTCCTTGTCCTTTTCGGTAAGACCAAGGGTAAAGTTGCTGTTGCTTACGAGTACAGTTTCGTCTTCAATGATATCAGAGTAAGAAAAAGAAGGATCGTAATCGTTGTCCGTAGGTTCTTCTTCATTACAACTGCACGCAAACGAACAGCAAAGTGAAAGTAAGAATACTAAAGATAAAAGCAAAACGCCGAAAATTCTTTTTTTGCTTTTAGCAAATGAGTTGTTGTTTGTCATATAACCACCTTTTAAGTTTTTTAACGATTTATTGTCGCTTATCGTGTGTACGCGTGTACCCGTATTTAACAATAAGCCATATCATTATATAGCATTTTAAAATAAAAATCAATAGGAATATCAAATTTTTTTCAACTTAAATAATTTTTTTTGCCAAAATATTGTTCGTCAAAGTTTTAATTGTTCTACTAGACCGTAAAATTTTAGAAAAAAATATATAAAAGTTCTCTCGTTGCAGATAATATTTTTATGGAAAATTCAAAAGGATTACTTAAAAATCACAAAAACAAAATATTGATGTCAGTGTTTGGCACGATTATCGGATTTATCAACGGTATTTTTGGAGCAGGAGGTGGGATGTTGGTCGTCCCTGCGTTTGAATTCGTATTCAAAAAGCAACCTGAAGTCGCGCACGCTACGGCAATTTTAGTTATATTGCCCGTCACTTTGGCTAGCGCTATCGTCTATATAGCAAAGGGTATTTTTGACCTTGGATTGACCTTATCGGTTGGTAGTGGCGTCGTCGTTGGTGGAGTATTAGGCGCTATGTTGCTGGGTAAATTAAAGGCGAAAGCGGTCAGGATTATATTTTCCATATTAATGATTTTTGCAGGGATAAAAATGGCGTTTTTCTAAAAAGGAGGAAGAACGGTATCGTCAAATCGTACCGTTTATAAAAAATTATGACTTTTGGCAAAATAGTATTGTTGGCGCTTTCGGGGGTTTTAGGTGGAGTGCTTGGCGGTATGGGTATGGGAGGAGGAACTCTTTTAATACCTGCGCTCACTTGGTTTTTCGAGGTTGAACAAAAAATTGCGCAAAGCATAAACCTTATTGCGTTTTTGCCGATGAGCGCCGTTGCTTTAATTATTCACATTAAAAATAAAAGGGTTGATTTTACAAATATTCTTTTTATGATCGTACCCGCCGTGTTGTGTTCTGTCGGAGGTAGTTTTATTGCGTATGAGTTGAGCGCTAAAACCATTAAAAAAGTATTCGGAATATTCTTGGCTATTTTGGGCGTTTTTAGCATCTTGTTTACAAAAAAGTCAGCAGATAAACCGTAAGCATACCGTTAGGTATTTTCAAGTGAAAATGCTTTTTTGTAGGCGTTTTTAGATGATAAATTAATGTAAATTTGTGCAGTTTGTACAAAAAATTGCCAGCGAATATTTTTCTAAAAGTTGCAAAAAAATCAAATAAAAGATATAAAAACCATAAAAAGCCTTTAAGGCTTAAAAAAATGACAAAAAAATTAAAAAAAATTGCACAAAATTTTACCCTTGCTATGTACATTGACTTTTCATTGTGATATAATTATTGCGTGATAACTTTGCGTTTGTATTTTTAGGAGTCACTTCTATAAATAATTCGTATTCATAAAGAAAGGAGTAATCAATGGAAAAAATCGCTATTATTGACTTAGGTTCAAACACGGCAAGGCTTTTAATCATTGACGTTTTTGATGACGGACATTTCGTTGTTAGCGACCAATTAAAAGAAGCCCCTAGAATTGGTGAGGGGATGGAAAAGGACGGTTTTTTAAAGCCGTCTCGTATTCGTGACACGATTGAAACTCTTAAAACTTTCAAAAAACTTTGCGACGCTTACGGTATAGGTGAAAAAATCTATGCTGTTGCTACGGCAGCAGTTAGAAAGGCTAAAAATCAAAGGAGTTTTTTAGACGAAGTTTTTGCAGTTACAAATATTAAACTTCGCGTGCTTACTGCTGAAGAAGAGGCTCTTTTCGTTTACAAGGGCGTTATTAATACTATGGATATTCCAAAGGGTATTATCCTTGAAATCGGTGGTGGCTCAACTAAAATCGTTTATTACAATAGAAGGAATTTATTAAATTACGAAACTTTACCTTTCGGTTCTATTACATTGACGGAAATGTTCGCCGGTAGTGGGATTACTCCGTCTGAACAGGCTGAAAAGATTGAAGAATTCGTTACTGAAAAACTTTCACAAATAGAGTGGCTAAAAGACCTTGACCCTGAAACGCAAATTATCGGCGTTGGTGGTTCGTTTAGAAATCTTTGCAGAATTACAAAGATAATGAAGAAGTATCCTCTTCGTACTATTCACAACTACGTTGTTGGGGCAGAAGATTTTAACCACACCTATAATTTGTTAAAGGGTTTGGATATTGATCGTAAAAAGAGGATTAAAGGTATTTCTAGCGGTCGTGCAGATATTTTACCAAGTGCTTTTGCAGCGATCAACGCTTTCAAAAAGTACGTTAATATCGGTGATATGGTAGTTAGCGCTAGTGGTTTAAGAACGGGTATGTTGTTCAACTACGTCGTTCCAAGCACTATTGACAAGCCTATTAGCGACGTTCTACAATATAGTTTAGGTACTTTAGCCGATTTTTACGGTTGTAATAAGGTTCATACGGAAAATATGGTGAACTTGTCGGTTCAACTTTTTAAACAATTAAGGGTATTGCATAAATTCCCAAGACAATATTTGCGTATCTTAAAGGTTGCTGCAACTCTTAACGACGCAGGTAAGTCGGTACAATTTTACAATTATCAAAAACATAGTGGTTACGTAATCTTGAACGCTAACTTACACGGCATTAGCCATAGAGATATTGTTATGGCGTCGTTTGTGGTTTCTTGCACGGGTATGGAAGAAATCAACGCTAGCGATTGGGCAAGATATTCAGTTCTTTTAACTGACGACGATATGGAAGCCGTTAAAAAGATGGGCGTTATGCTTCGTTTGGCGGAGGCTCTTGATAGAAGTGGCACGACTGCCGTTACTGGTATTAACTGCGATATTTTAGGTGATTCGGTTATTATGAAGACTGAAGTGACTGGTGACGCTAGTTTAGAAATCAACTCTGCAAACGCTTTAGCAGGCGACTTTAGAAGAGTGTTCCACAAGAATTTAGAAATTTTATAAAATAACGAAAACGCCGTTACCAACGGCGTTTTCAGTATGTAACGGGGTGGTAAGGTGAGCGACGGTTTTATACTTGCGAGCGCTTCGCCGAGGCGCAAGGATTTACTTGCAGGCGCAGGTCAAAAATTTGAAATTATTACGGCTGATATTGACGAAAAAGTAAGTGGTTTATCGCCGGAAGACACCGTTAAAACTTTGGCATACCAAAAGGCTAAAGCAGTTTTTGATTTACACAAAAAACCTACCCTTGGCGCAGACACCGTGGTCGTGTTTGATAACACCGTTGTTGGCAAACCAAGTACCAAAGAGCACGCCGTGGAGATGCTTAAAATGCTTTCGGGCAAAAAACATTGCGTCTTAACTGGGGTTGCGCTAATAACCGATCAAGGAACTGTCGTTAATTGCGTTAAAACCGACGTTTGTATGAACGTTTTAACGCCGAGTTTTATTGAAGAATACGTGCTTTCAGGTAGGGCGCTAGACAAGGCGGGCGCATACGGAGTGCAAGACGGTGGTTTCGTGCAAAAAATTATGGGTAGTTATACCAACGTGGTAGGTTTACCTATGGAACTAACTGAACAAATCCTTAAGGAGAAAGGGCTATGGCAAGAGAAAGAATAGCAATTGATTTGGGCAATTCTCAAACTAAAATATATAAAACTGGCTACGGTTTAGTATTAAGCGAACCTACTGTAATGGCAATAGGTTCTGCCGGTGAAGATAAAATTGGCAAAGAGGCTAAAAAGTTGGTAGGCAAAACTGCGTCCGCTACTAAAATAGTTTTTCCACTTTTTGAAGGCGACGTGGTTTCTCCTAAATACGCCGTTAAAATTCTTTCGCATTTTTTAAGCAAAATTGAATTTAATTCGGGGTTTAATTCGAAAGCAATCGTAAGCGTACCTTGTGGGCTTAGCGCAGACAGCCTTAAAAAATTGGAAAACGCCGTTCGTGAGGCAGGGGTTGGCTCGGTTGACTTCGTTGAAGCGCCTATTTTGTCGGCGCTCGGTCAAAACCTAATCTTAAACGACTTTAACCCTTACTTTATAGTTGATATGGGCGCGGGTAACACTAATATCGGCGCAGTTTCTTCAGAGGGCGTAATTGCAGGCGTTTCAGTCAATATAGGTGGTAATAGCATAGACACGGCATTGATTGATTTTATTGCTGAACACGCTGGTTTACAAATCGGTCTTAACACGGCTGAAAAGATTAAAATTCAAATTGGTAGTTTGGTTGAAAGGGACAACTTGTCAACTCTTGTAAATGGTCGTGACGTAACTACGGGTAAACCTCGCTCGGTAATTATCAAGGCTAGCGATATTAAGGGTGTGCTTGAAAATTATTACGATAAAGTTGCTGAACTTTCGCTTAAAGTTTTAGCAAAACTGCCACCAGAAGTTTCCGCTTGCATTAGACACGCAGGTATTTACGTGGCAGGTGGATCGGCATCTGTGTTTGGGCTTGAAGATTATTTTACCACAAAATTCGGTATGAAAATCAATCTATCCGAAAATCCACAAACAGCCGTTGCGTTTGGTGGGGGTGTGCTTTTAAGTAATGAGAATTTAATTAAAAAATTGAGATTAGAAATTAAGTAACGGTCAATTTTCGCAATACCGTTTATAACCAAAATCGACAATAATGCCGTCAAAACGACTTTTAAAGCCTGTTTTTACGGCGTTTTTTGTTGTAAATTTTAAGCGATTTGTGAAGAGGTATATATGGCAAGAAGTATATCAGTCGTTTCTGGCAAAGGTGGGGTTGGTAAAACAACCGTGGCGCATAATCTTGCAAAAGCCTTTGCCGAGTTAAACTTAAAAGTTTTAGTCGTTGACGGCGATTTTGGTTTGAATAATTTAGATCTTTCATTTGGCATGGAAGATAAAGTCGTATACGATTTATGCGACGTGCTAAACGGCAGGTGTAGGCTAAAACAAGCGCTAATAAAAGTTGAGCGTTATAATAATTTATATATTTTACCGTCCAACAAACTTTACGATACGCAGTTTTACTCATCACAAACGATAAAAGCGTCACTTACGGTTATTTCAAAACTTTTCGACTACATAATAATCGATAGCCCTGCCGGTATTGACGACGGCTTTGAAAGGGCTGTAAATTGTTCTGACGAAAGTATAGTTGTTATTAATTCCGTTCCGTCAAGTTTGCGTGACGCCGACAAGGTGATTAGTGCCGTCAAGAGTTTAGGTATTGAAAAAATCGGAGTTGTTATAAATCGCTTGCGTGGGGATTTAGTTTTGGACGGTGCTGTTTTATCTCCCGACAATATTTATGAACTTTTACAATACGAAGTTTTAGGCGTAATTCCAGAAGACGACGTTTTGCTTACCGAAAGCACTAACGAACTATTAAGGCGTTCACCAGCAAAAAAAGCCTTTAATATGCTTGCTAAAAAAATGCATACGGGCAAAGGTGGTGTGTTTGATGCTACTAAAAAATATAGAGGGTTCGGCGGGAGTATACGTCGCAGTTTAAGGGCAAAGATATGAAAAATAAAAAGAACGCAAAACTCGTTAGGTTAGCATCCGTGATAGAAAAAGACCGTCTCACCGTCGGCGACGATTTTAAGCGTATGGTTGAGTATGATCTTTATAAACTGTTGTCAGAGTACGCCGACCTTAAAGGAGAGGTGCAATTATCTATCGTTAAGGACGGTTCTTTATTTCGGCTAGAAGTTGTTGCAAAGGCGATAAGATTAAAAAACTTCATTTCGCCAACTTAACGGTTTTTAAAAAGTCTTGACTAAACGACTTTTTTGCTTTACAATTAAATTAATCAAAAAGGTGGTATACAAATGAAAGATATAGTTGGTATTATCGGCGCTATGGATTGTGAGATTGAAGAAATTCTTTTGTCAATGACTGGCGTTAAGACTTGTGAATTTTCAGGTATGACTTTTTACAAAGGTAAAATTGGCAAAACAAAAGTCGTTTTAGTAAAGTCGGGCGTTGGAAAAGTTTTTGCATCAGTTGCTACGCAAACCCTTATATTGAAGTTCGGTGTAACTAGGGTTGTAAACACGGGTGTGGCAGGGTCTGTTTCACACGCAAAAATCGGAGATATCGTTATAGCGTCGGCAGTTGCTCAACACGATATGGATACTTCTGCACTAGGCGATCCGTTAGGGTTAATTTCTGGCATAAACAAAGTCTTTTTCAAGTCGGATGCTTATATGCAAGGCAGGGCGCTAAAATCTGCTGAAGAACTCGGCTTAAACGCAGTTATCGGCGTTATCGCATCGGGCGATAAGTTTATTTGTGAAGAAAAAGACAAAAAGTTCGCGAGGGATACTTTCGGCGCTCTTTGCGTTGAAATGGAGGGCGCGCCGATTGGACAAGTCGCTTATATAAACGGCGTACCGTTTACCGTTTTGCGTTCTATTTCCGACGACGGTGAGAGCGAGCATAAAGTTGAATTTGCTACTTTTGCAAAACAAAGCGCTAAAAAAGTTTCGGAACTTTTAATTAAAATGCTCAACGACTAATTTGATAAACTAGCACGGTAAGGCCGTGCTTTTTTATTGCATAATTTTTCCAAATATTCGCAAAATATCGATAGGAGGATTTTATGCAATCAACGAAAGTTATAAGAAGAATTGACGAACTTGGCAGAGTAGTCGTGCCAAAAGAAATTAGAAAAACTATGCGCATTAAGGCTGGGGATTCGTTAGAGTTTTTTTCAGAAGAAGAAACTTTAGTTCTTAAAAAATACTCACCATTTTCGACTGCGCAAGAAATTTGTAAATGCGTTGCCGACGCGTTAAAAGAAGGTGTCGAAAAGGAAGTTATCGTTACCGATACTGAAAAGGTTATTGCGTCAACCTTAAAATATCTCGAGGGGGAAAATTTATCGTCTGAAGTTATAAAAGCGGTGGACGGCAAAACCGTTATGTTAAACGAGGCTGACGGTGGTCAGATTTTATATCCGTTTATAACTAAAGAGTTGCATTTTTCGTCGCAAATTATTTACCCTTTTTACGGTGACGAACTTTTAGGATATATTATAGTTATGGGGGAAAGTCCCGTCTCTAAAGAGGACGTGCGCCTTACTTCTTTAACGGCATCAATTTTGGCAAAAAGATTAAACTGACGGTATAACGGTATCACCAAATCGTGCCGTATGCACATATTTGCATACGGCACATACATATGCAAAATACAAAAATTTATAAAGGCGCTTTTATAATTGCGCTCGGTGGATTTTTATCTAAAATAGCAGGGGCAGTATATCGCGTTCCATTAACTTCATTATTAGGGGCTGAGGGACTTGGCATATATCAAATGGCGTTTCCCGTGTACGCAATGTTACTTGATTTATCGTCGGCTGGTGTACCAAACGCTATGGCGTCGCTAATAGCGAGTTCGCCAAACAAAAAAGACGACTACTTATCTTGTGCCGTGCGCGTTTTTGGCGCTTTAGGGTTTTTAGGTAGTGTGCTTATGCTGATTTTAGCAAAACCACTTGCTACTTTTCAAGGCAACGCTGGCGCTTATTATATTTACGCCGTTATTGCCCCTTCGGTAGTGTTTGTCGGTGTTGGCTCGGCGATTAGAGGGTATTTTCAAGGTCAAATGAAAATGTTTCCAACTACGCTATCTCAACTAATAGAACAAGGTGGCAAAATTGCCGTTGGTTTAGCGCTAATTTACAGTTTTAATTCCGTCAAAATGCGAGTCGTCGGGGCAGGGCTTGCCGTAACTTTTAGTGAAGTTTTCGGCTTTATTTATCTTATTTTGCACTATGGATTAACTCGCAAAAAATGCGCAGATGGATTTTGTCGTTTGGACGATAAAAATGGCACAACGGTATCGTCAAACATTACCAAACAACAAAATAAAACTTATAGAAAAAGCCTACGGAATTCGCTTATTAAAAAGGCTTTACCGATTACGGCACTTGCGATAGTTTTTCCACTTTCTCAAATAGCGGATAGTTCATTGATTATAAACTTTTTAGGAGCGTATAGAAGTGATGCGCTAAAGGTTTTTGGTATTTTTTCAGGGGCAGTTATGTCGGTTATAAATTTGCCCGTTTCGGTGTGCTACGGGCTTTCAGCAGTTGCCGTACCCGTGCTTTCAGCAAAAACGGGAGCAAGAAATAAAACTACGCTACTAATACTTTCAACGCTAGTTTTAGCGATATGTGGAGCGCTATGTTGCTATATATTTTCACCGTTAGCCGTTAGGATACTTTTTCCTAGGCTCGGCAGAGATTATCAAGTGTTAACTTACACGCTAATAAAGGCACTTTCGCCGATGGTGATCTTTTCGGCGTTACTGCAAACTTTTAACGCCGTGCTAATTGCAAAAAATAAAACTTATCACGCAATAGTCGGTTGCGTCTTAGGCTGTTTAATAAAAATTGTTTTGGAGTTTTTTTTGTTAAAAACGCCGTCGATTAATATTTTTGGGGCAGTAATTTCACACATTGCGTGTTATTTGCTTGCGTGTTTTTTTAATTTATTGTATATTAAAAAATATGCAGATAAAGAAAATTCAAACGGCAAAATTCCAAACGGAAAATAACGTATTTTTAGCACCGATGGCGGGTTATACCGACTATGCTTTTAGGGGGCTTTGTGCTACTTTGAACGCAGGCGCTACTTATACCGAACTCGTTTCGGCAAAAGGAATAGTTTACGGGGGAGAAAACACTAAAAAGTTGTTGGAAGTTTCGCCAAGGGAGAATAATTGTGTCGCGCAAATTTTCGGTTCTGAACCAGATATAATTTATCAAGCACTAACTGGTGAAGATTTAGCGCCGTTTAACGTAGTCGATATAAATATGGGCTGTCCCGTACCAAAGGTGTACAAAAACGGTGAAGGCTCTGCATTACTTGCCGATATTCACAAGGCTGAAGCCGTAGTTAAGTCCGCCGTAAAATCAGGTAAAACGATTACGGCAAAAATTAGAATAGGTCTTAAAGAAAACGGCAACTTTATTACCGAAGATTACGCAAAAATGTTAGAGGGTGCAGGCGCAAGTCTTATAACCGTGCACGGTAGAACTAGAGAGGCTTACTATTCGGGTGAAGTTCATTTTGACGAAATTTATAAAGCAAAAAACGCCGTGTCGATACCCGTAATTGCAAACGGTGGCGTATTCACTGAAGACGACGCTGAAATTTTAATGCAAAAGACTGGTGCTGACGGCGTAATGCTCGCTCGTGGCGCAATAGCAAATCCGTTTTTGTTTTCAACGCTAACGGGGGCGAAAAATTCTTTAACGCTAAAGCAATTTATCTTTACGCAAATAGACGATATGTTAAAAAACTATTCCGATCGTTACACTACGGTAAATATGCGCAAGTTTTTCGTTTACTATTTTAAAGGTAAACGCAATATGCGTGAGTTTAATAGGCAACTTTATGCTTGCGAAAGTACAGACGAGTTGAAATTTTGGTTAGATAAAAACGAATACGGCGTACTTTAACAACACGGCAGTAACAAAAAAAGCGACTTCCTAAATACTATGTTATGTATATTAGGGGGTGCGCAAATGAAAATTTGTTTTGCGACGAAAGGCTCACTCACTTCTTTTTGGGAAAATAGTTTGTCCGAAATTTGTGGGGCAAATATAATAGCGTTTTCTTCGCGTGGGTTAGGGCTAGTCAGTTACGAAAGCGAACTTTCTGGCGAGACTGAAAATTTTTCCGACCTTGCTAAACTTTCGCGTGAAGTGGGCGGGGTAATAATTGCTGGTTGCAATACCGATACTTACGGCGCTTATCGTAAATCTGCCGTTATTGCAGATAAAGGCAAACTGCTAGGCGTTTCAGACGCGGTTTTCGTTGCAGAAGGTAGCGAGTACACGGGTGGCGTTAACTTTGTCGTATATAAAACAAGCGTGGGTAAAATCGGTGTGTTAGTCGGTGAAGATATTTATTCGTTCGAGGCGGTTAAATCAATGGCTGTTGGCGACGCCGATTTTATAATTTGCGTTTTTGACGAGGTTTCTTCCTTTGCTCCCGAATTAGTCGTTCGGGCAGAGGCTTTTTTATGTGGTATACCTATTGCGCTTTGTGCAAACGGCTTTGCTATGATTGCAAACTGTAAGGGTGAAACGGAATTTTCTACGGGTATGCCTATTGCAGTCGCTACGATTAACGCAACTAGAGTGTACGGCGAAGTTTATTACAAAAAACGGGGGTACGCAAACAACCCCGATTGATACTTTTTAAAGGATGAATTATGGCACTTAATATTGTTTTGGTTGAACCTGAAATTCCACAAAATACGGGTAATATTGCAAGAACTTGCGCCGCTACCGGTGCAAGTTTGCATTTGGTAAGACCACTTGGCTTTACTATTACGGACAAGCACTTAAAAAGGGCTGGGCTTGATTATTGGGACAAACTCAATATCTATTATTACGATAGTATTGACGAAGTTTTGCAAAAGTTTTATAATGGCAAAAACTTTCACTTTTTTTCAACAAAATCTCAACATACGCACACGCAAATTACATATTCGGACGACGACTTTTTGGTGTTTGGTAAAGAAAGCAGGGGATTGCCAGAACCACTTTTAAAAGAGCATTACTCGGAATGCGTGCGTATTCCTATGATCGGTGAACTTCGCAGTCTAAATCTTTCAAACTCCGTAGCAGTCGGCGTGTACGAAGCTATAAGGCAAATCGGTTACGAGGAATTCAATACTGAAGGACATTTGACCGGTAGACCTGATTAACGGTTAACTTTCACGATACCGTTTAACACTAAAATTGACTTTTTTGTGGATTTTTACAAAAAGTTGACGGAAATAATATAGGCTTAAAATAAGAACGAAAAGAGAGTGGGAAAGCCGAGTCCCTACAAGGGATTCGGCAACTAAATAAATCCTAAACGGATTTGTGATATTCGTCTAACGACGAGTTATATTGCCTATCGGCAGTTATATTTGCTTAACGGCAAGTTGTGGATTTATTTAATATAACTTTGGCGTTAGCCAAAATATAACGC
>JAZOPZ010000008.1:0-10515 GCA_045655805.1 Christensenellaceae bacterium | reverse complement strand
TTTCCTTTCTTTGTTCGGGTGTGTATTTGTTAAATTTTTGTCCTTTTTTTGCCATAAAAAAAACCTCCTATGAAAATTATATCATAGAAGGTTTTTTTATTAGCCTTTTTTATTGTGTGAACTAAATGGGGTTCACTTCAATTAACAACGCCTTTTTTGGTTTAATAAATTTGTTCAACAGTTAAGTTTTTATAAATTTCTTCATACTTGTCTTTATAAAACAAATTAGTACCTGGAGTGGTTATTGAAGCCGTGCCTGCTGCTACCGCACACTTTAAGACTTCGTCAAGTGGAGCGCCTTTTTCAATTTGAACGGCGGCAGAAGCAACCATACTATCTCCTGCACCAACGGTTGAATTAACAGCAACGTGTATACTCTTACAATAGTATGCTTTTTTCCCATTTGTCAAAATAGCACCATCAGCACCGAGCGAAACTAAAACGTTTTCAGTTCCTTTTGCTATCAAAAGATTACAAGCCTCTAAAATTTCTTCCTTGCTATGTAGTGATTTACCCGCTATTTCTTCAAGTTCAGCTTGATTTGGTTTAATTAAATAAAGCCCACGCGTTAAAGCACTTTTTAAGTTGTCTTTTTCAGCATCTGCAATAATTTTTACACCGTCAGGAACTGCTTGTAAGACCTCACCGTAAAAAGACGAATCAACGCCCTTTGGTAAACTACCACTCATTACAACGACGTTTGCAAGCCTTGATAAATCTTTAACCGTCTTTATAAGTTCAAGTTGTTTATCTTTAGAAACTTCTTCACCCTTATCGTTAAGTTCCGTAAGCATTGCTTTGTTATCAATGATTTTATAGTTTACTCTTACGTTACCTTGGTTGTAAATAAATTGATAGCGAACGTTTTCACTTTTTAAACGATCTTCAAAATTTTTACCGCCACCATCAAACATAAAACCAGTTACCAAACTACCCGCCCCAAGTCTACCTATGCCAATTGCAACGTTTAAAGCTTTGCCTGAAAAAGTTTCAACCTTATTTCTTATTCTATTAAGTTTACCTACGTTAAGGCTATCTAACTCTAAAGTACAGTCTTTGCTTGGATTAGGGCAAATTGATAAAATCATTTAATATTCCTCTCGTTAATTATTTTTAGCGTCCTTGATAATCTTTTCTTGAATAGCCATAGGAACTTCTTCATACCTTGCAAATTCCATTTCAAACTTGCCACGACCTTGCGTCATACTTCTCAAATCGGTACAATACTTTGTCATTTCGTCAAGTGGAACTTCTGCTACGATAATTTGTTTATTATCTGAAGTTTCCATGCCTAAAATTCTTCCCCTACGCTTATTCATATCACCTAAAATATCACCAGTTGCGGTATCAGGAACTTTAATTCTTACAACGTAAATAGGCTCTAAAATAACAGGTTTCGCTTTTGGTAACGCTTCTTCATAAGCGAGTTTAGACGCTGAAATAAACGCTACTTCTTTACTATCAACAGGGTGATATTTACCATCGAAAAGCGTTGCTTTAAGATTGATAAGTGGATAACCTGCTAGAACACCGTGTTTAATAGCCTCTCTTAAGCCTTTTTCTACGGCAGGGATAAAGTTACGGGGAACTGCACCACCAACTACTGCGTCAACGAATTCAAATTCGCCGTCTTCAGCACCTGGTTCAAACTTAATATTAACTACGCCAAACTGACCAGCACCACCCGATTGCTTTTTATGTTTGCCTTCTGCTTCGGCAACACCGCGAATAGTTTCTCTATAAGCAATTTTCGGTTTTTTAAGTAAAATTTCACAACCGAATTTTGATTTTAACTTTTTAGATATAACGTCAAGTTGAGTTTCACCTTGACCACGCAAAATCATTTCACCCGTATCAACGTCTTTTTCAACAACGAAAGACAAATCTTCTTCCGAAAGCCTATTAAGCCCTTGGAAAATCTTATCTTCATCACCACTTGAAGTTGAGTAAATGGCCATTGAAAGCATTGGCTTTGGCACAGGTATATTAGCAAGAATAACCTTATTAGATTCGTCACAAAGAGTATCCCCCGTATTGGTATTGTTAAGTTTATTTACAGCACCGATATCACCTGCTACGAGTTCGTCAACTTGTTCTTGTTTTTTGCCTTTAAGCACGTAAACTTGGTTAATTCTTTCCTTTTCACCAGTGGTTGAATTATACACGGTCATACCGTTTTTAAGTGTACCACCAAACACTCTAATATAATTAAGTTTACCAACAAACGGATCAACTACAGTCTTAAATACTTGTGCTACGAAAGGTGCGTTTTCGCTATAAGAAACGTCAGCGTAATCGTCGGACCCAACTTTTTTAGCGTCAATTTTATTCTTTTTAAGAGCAGATGGCATAATATCTACGATTTCGTTCATAAGGTTAATAACGCCCATATTTTGAGTAGCACTACCACCTAACACAGGAATTAAATCGCCGTTTTTAATACCTACTTTAACACCTTCGATAATATCGTCGTTAGAAAGTTCACCATCGGTAAAGTACTTATCTAAAAGTTCTTCAGTACTTTCTGCCGCAGCCTCAGTAAGCGTCGCCTTAATTTCATTTACAACGTCAACCATATTTGCAGGGATTTCAACCTGTTGTCTACCACCTGGAGAAAATTCGTATGCTTTTGAAGAAACGATACTTACGTAACCTTTCATCTTTCCATCACGAATAATTGGCGTGTGCATAGTCGCGATTTTTCTGCCATAAATCGCTTGGAAAGCCTCAACCGTTTTAACGTAATCAGCATTTTCTTTATCAATACCGTTGATGAAGATAATCATAGGTATTTTATTTTTAGAGCAGTAATCAATAGCCTTTTCTGCACCGATGCTAACTTCGCCTGACGCATCTGCTACTAAAATAACAGAACCTACTGCACGCATAGCTTGTTCGGTTTCAGCCTCAAAATCAAAAAAACCAGGTACGTCTATTAAATTAATTTTTGTATCGTTCCAAACCGTATATGCGGTTGCGAGCGATATAGACATTTTTTTAGCAATTTCTTGTTCGTCAAAATCCATTACGGTATTACCGGCGTCGGTTTTACCTAATCTGTCTATTGAACCGCCGTTAAGCAAAATGGCTTCGGCTAAAGAAGTTTTACCTTCACCGCTGTGGCCAACGATTGCTATATTGCGAATATTTTTTGCGTTGAATTTCATAATTATATTGTCCCCCTTGTATCAAAATCAACAACAAACGTTTTTACACGATACATTAATTATACATTACAATTTTAATTTTTTCAATACCCTTTTTAAATTTTGATTGTTTTTTTGTTATAAAAATCAAAAAGCCATCAATAAATGGCTCTTTCAAATTATTCGTATTCGTCGTTAGAAATTTCACGACAAGCGCTGGATGGAGTACCACCACATAAAGGTGGACAAGAATTTTTTTGTGGTTTATGTGGTTTTGACGCCGTTAAATCAACTAAAATTACGTCTTTACCAATTTTTTTGATTTTATAACTTTCAATAAAAATCTTTTCGTACCAACCTAAACAGTTAAAAATAGATTTTTTTGACGGCACGGTAATACCCGACATTATGCCTTTGGGAAAATCCAACGTCAGGTCAACTATATGTCCCAAACATTTACCGTCCGTCACATTTACAACTTCTCGTTTACTTAACTCTTTAAAACTTAATTCCATTTGCCACCTTTTAGCGTTTCTTTATAATATATGTTAAAATCACTAATTAATGTCAAAGTAAAGTTAAAAACAATTACGCCATTGAGATGGAGATATTCCCATTTCTTGTTTTAACACTTTAGAAAAAACAAACTGATCCTTATAACCAACAGAAAAACTCATGTTAGTAATAGATATTTTTTGTCTTTTAACAATTCACACGCTTTTTCAATACGATAATTAATTAAATAGTTTTGCGGTGATTGACTAATTTCTAATTTGAATATAGCAAATAGATATTTTCGACTTATTCCAACGGTTTCTGCAATCGAAGAATTGGATCACGATGCAAAAAAGGTCTTTTGGACTATTGCTTTCGACCCATTAACTTCAGCAGTTCTTTCACTTGACGAAATTAAATAAATGGTTGAAGAAATGTTTGAATTTAACAAAGACTTTCTTCCTTGGTATAAAGGTATTGATGCTTAATCATAAAAGCCCCATCAGGGGCTTTTTTTATGCTAAATATTTTTTCATTGACTTTAGAGCATTTTTTTCTAAACGACTTACCTGTGCTTGAGATATGCCTACTTCCTTGGAAATTTCCGTTTGAGTTTTACCCAAATAATATCTTAGTGTAACGATTTTGCGTTCCCTTTCAGGCAATAAATTAAGAGCATTTCTTAAATCAATATTTTTGATTGCATCATCCTCTTGAACGTCGCCTTCGGTGAGTTGGTCCATTAAAAGCAACGTATCACCGTCGTTATTATACACAGGCTCATACAAAGAAACGGTATCGGCAAGTGAATCTAGCGCATAAGTAACGTCGGAAACGGCAACGCCCATTTGTTCGGCAATTTTTTCTACGCAAGCATCTTCATCACGAGCCTCGATTTCTTCACGAGTTTTAAGCGCCCGATAAGCAGTATCTCTAATACTTCTTGGTACGCGTAACGAATTTGAACTTCTTAAAAAACGCTTAATTTCGCCTATTATCATTGGCACGGCGTAAGTAGAAAATGCCACACCTACTGATAAATCAAAATTATCAACAGCCTTTATTAATCCTATGCAACCTGATTGAAACATATCGTCGGCTGAACACTTTGCATTTGGAAATCTTTTTATAACCGATAAAACCAACCTCATATTTGAAGTTATAAATAAATTTTTCGCTTGCAAATCCCCTGCTTTTATTGATTTTAACAAATCATCGCTTTCGGCTCGCTTTAATCTTGGTAAAGCACTGACATCAACTCCTGTTAGAGTAACTTTTTTCACGGTACTACCTCCTATGTAAGCAGGTAATACAAGTTTGCTCCGTTTAAAAATTTTTATACGATATTAAATGAGTTTTGACAAATCTTTGCGTAATTTTCCTAAAATTTTCTTCTCTAATCTAGAAATATAACTTTGCGAAATACCCAACAGGTCAGCAACTTCTTTTTGTGTTAGTTCGTCTTTTCCGCCTAAACCGTATCGCAGTTCAATTATATTCTTTTCCCTTGACGGCAGTTTATCTATTGCGCTTTTAAGCATAGCCTTTTCCTGTTTTTCTTCAAGAGTTTTGTAAACCATATCTTCGTCGGTACCCATAACGTCGGATAGTAAAAGTTCGTTACCCTCAAAATCGGCAGATAATGGCTCGTCAAAAGAAACTTCAGCCTTTAATTTTGCCGTTCGCCTTAAGTGCATTAAAATTTCATTTTCAATACATCGAGAAGCATAGGTTGCAAGTTTTATTTTTTTATCAATCTTAAAAGACCTTACCGCTTTAATTAGTCCGATTGCTCCGATAGAAATTAAATCATCAAGGTCGACAGAAGTGTTTTCGAACTTGCGCGCTATGTATACGACTAATCTTAAATTATGTTCAACTAAAGCATCTTTTACCGTTTCGTCTCCGTTTGAAAGTCTAGTGAGCATAACGAGTTCTTCTTCCGGCGAAAAAGGTTCAGGCAGAGCCTCCCCCGTTCCAACAAAATCAAAATTATTTTCATACAAACCAAATTTTGCAAAAAACTTTTTAACGGCGTAGAACATATTTTCTAGCATACTTATTCCCCCAAAAACAAATCGTTATGTAAAATTATTCCGTAGTCTATATTTCTATCGGACAACCCCACAGCCACCTTTTTATAACTATGCCAACTGTCACTAAAATATATCTTAACTTCAGCATTTTTTAACGCTTTTATTTGCCTTTGTCCATTAAAAGTGGTCAAGTTTAATGCATACGTATCACTATCATTTAAGACCATAGAAAGTTTTTCTGATATTTTTTTACCACACAAAACAACAGGTGTTCTATTAAGATAAACTCTGTTTCCCGTATCTAAAAAACCTTTGGTTATAATGCTAACCTTATTTACTATAATTTCGCAATCATAAACTAAGGATAAAAATCTCTGCTTTTCTTTAATTTTTATCGAATACTCTTTAATAAAAAAAACTACTAGCATAACTGGAATAACAGCAATTAGACTTAAACCGACGGAAAATCTTTTTATTGAAAATATAGAAGAAAGGCACAAATATACCCCTACTGTAAAAAAAGTTATGGCAAATAAACAACTTATTGTTAGTAATGAATTTTTAATTCTATACTGTTTACAAGACAAAAAACCTAATATTATACCAACTAATATTTTTATAACAGTTACGCCTTTTAATACCTGCAAAAACGGTAATGCAGTCGCAAATATAGCGCCGATTATCGAGCAACATATAAGTCTTTTTATAGAACTTTGTCCACCAGACACACTCACACTTGCTTTAAGCAATAAATAATCGATTATAAAGTTGTTTAAAAAAACGTATTCAGCGTAAACTACCATAAGGTAACTTTAACTAAAATCATAAATAAAAGAAAAAGAAAAAATGCCGTAATAACCGTTGTTTTGTCGGTTATTACGACCTTTTTTAATCTTTCATAAAATCTACTATTATTCCGTTTTCTACGTACATATACTCGGGCTTGACTTTTAGTCTACCATTTTCAACGGTAAGATATTCTTCATTTTTGGATAAAGAATATTTATAATACTCAAAAAAGTCTACTCCAAACTTTTTATTAAATTCTTCAATCGAAAAACCGTTTTCCATACGAAGACCTAACATAACCGTCTCAAACATTTCATCTTCAGTAGTTAAAACTTCGCTAGAAATTTCTGGTGTTTTATTTGCTACTACGCAGTTTATATATTCATTTATACTGAAAGTGTTGGTAAATCTTCTACCCTTTATAAGTGAAGACGCAGAAACACCTACACCGATATATTCGCCACGCTCCCAATAATTTATATTATGTTTCGACTCAAAACCAGTCTTTGCAAAGTTTGAAACCTCGTACCGATTAAAGCCTAATTCTTTAAGATATACTACTGCTTGTTCGTAGATATCAGCAACTTCATCACCTGACAAAAGTTCACCGTTTAGATAATCAGTATAAATCGGCGTACCTTCTTCAGGCGTTAAAGCATACATCGAAATATGATTTGCCCCTGCAACTACTGCTAAATCAATAGTCCTTTTTACGTGGTCGTAAGTTTGCTCATGTAAGCCGATTAAAACGTCTGCCGATATGTTTTCGCCATTTAAAAGTTTAGTACAATTTAAAAAATCAAGTGCCGTATGAATACGATTTAACCTTTTTAACTGCTCATTAAAACCCGTTTGTAAACCGATACTGAACCTATTAATGCCTGCCTTCTTGTATTCGACAACCTTACTTTCATCAATAGTGCCTGGGTTAATTTCGATAGTAATTTCTGGATTATCGGTAAGTTTAAAATACTTTCTAATTTGCTTAAGCGCCCCACTAATATAGTTTGCAGGAGCGAGTGACGGAGTCCCCCCACCAAAATATATCGTATCAAAAATTATATCTTCGCAAATTGATGCGCGCCCTTTAATTTCGCGATATAAACAAGCAAAATAAGCCTCCATCTTTCCCGTTTCTTTAGGATAAGAGGCAAAATCGCAATAAGTGCACTTTTGCTTGCAAAAAGGAACGTGTATATAAATACCTGCCATTTTTACTCCCTTATTGGTCAATTTTCACACCAAACGGTATTACGAAAATTAACCACTAATTGTCTGTGTCGGTTTTTAAGATACTGATAAACGCTTCGCTTGGGATTTCAACCGAACCGAATTGACGCATCTTCTTTTTGCCTTCTTTTTGCTTTTCTAAAAGTTTCTTCTTTCTAGTAACGTCGCCACCATAACACTTTGCCAAAACGTCTTTACGATACGCTTTAACTGTTTCACGAGCAATGATTTTGCCACCGATACAAGCCTGCACCGGAACTTCGAACATTTGACGTGGGATAGCCTCTTTCAGCCTTTCAGCCATAGCGCGACCACGCTCGTAAGCCTTATCTTGATGCACTATTGAACTCAATGCATCACAAATTTCGCCGTTGAGCATCATGTCAAGTTTTACGAGTTTACTAGTTTGATAACCTGAAATTTCGTAATCGAAAGATGCGTAACCACGAGTACGAGATTTTAAAGTATCGAAAAAGTCATAGACGATTTCGTTAAGTGGCAAAGTATAAGTGAGTTCTACCCTGCTTTTATCAAGATAAGTCATATTTTCGTAAATACCACGCTTGTTCTGGCAAAGTTCCATAATCGCACCAACAAATTCAGGTGGCGTAAAAATACTTGCTTTTATGACAGGTTCTTCAATATGCTCAATTTCGCTAACAGCAGGCAAATGAGTTGGATTGTTGACTGTTAGCATTTCACCATCAGTTTTAAAAACTTTATATGAAACGGACGGTGCTGTGGTAACGATATCCAAATTAAATTCTCTTTCAATACGCTCTTGAATAATTTCCATATGCAAAAGCCCTAAAAAACCACATCTAAAACCAAAACCGAGTGCTTGTGAATTATCTGGTTCAAATTCAAGTGCAGCGTCGTTTAACTTTAATTTTAAAAGAGCCTCTTTTAAATCGTTAAATTTAGAACCGTCTAACGGATAAATACCGCTGAAGACAACTGGCAACGCCTCTTTATAGCCTGGCAAAGCCTCTTTTGCTGGGTTATTAAAGTCGGTTATCGTATCACCTACGTGGGTATCTTGAATATCTTTAATACTTGCCGCAATGTACCCTACTTCACCTGCGCGAAGTTCGTCTTTTGGAAAAAGTTTAGGGCTAAACACACCTACTTCGGTTACGTCAAAAGTTTTATCCGACATAAAAGTTTTAATTTTAGTACCTACTTTTACACTACCTTGGGCTATTCTAACAAAACAAATTACACCCTTAAAGTTATCATAATAACTGTCAAAAATCAACGCCTTTAACGGTTCGTCACAATCGCCTTGTGGCGCTGGAATATTAGCGACTATACTTTCTAATACATCTTCTACGTTAAGCCCCGTTTTTGCAGAAATTAATGGCGCGTTTTCAGCATCTAAACCTATAACTTCTTCAATTTCACGCTTTACCTCATCGGGTCTTGCCGATGGTAAATCTATTTTATTTATAACCGGTAGAACCGTTAAGTCGTTTTCTATTGCAAGGTATACGTTCGCAAGTGTTTGTGCCTCTACCCCTTGGGATGCGTCAACGACTAGTATAGCGCCTTCGCACGCAGCGAGCGAGCGAGAAACTTCATAAGTAAAGTCAACGTGCCCTGGTGTATCTATTAAGTTAAAAACGTATTCTTTGCCGTCTTTTGCAGTATAAAACATACGAACTGGCGTAAGTTTAATAGTTATGCCCCTTTCGCGTTCTAAATCCATATTATCTAGAAGTTGTTCTTCCATATCACGCTTACTAACTTGCCCAGTCATTTCAATAAGACGGTCAGCCAAAGTTGATTTACCGTGATCTATATGCGCTATTATGCAAAAATTACGAATATTTGAGTCTGCTTGTTTTACCATAAAACAGTTCCTTATATTTACAATACTTATATATTAAACTATTATGCGATTTTTTGCAAGCAACTAAAAATAAATACTTTTGTATTTTGATAAATTATCGTGAAAAATAGTCGATATTACTTGCAATTGTCAAAAAAATAGTGTATTATATAATTCGTTACGGAGTTAGTTTTATGAGAATATCTACTGACAGTTGGTTAGCAAATAAACCTATCGCCCATCGTGGTTTATGGGGCAACGGCGTTATTGAAAATTCAATGACCGCTTATAGGCTTGCATCTGAAAGCAATATTCCTATTGAAATTGACCTTTATCTTACAAAAGATAAAAAGTTAGTATCTTTTCACGATTCCACACTCGTGCGTATGACGGGACAAGACGGTAAAATTTGGGATTACACTTTAGATGAACTTAAAAGTTTTAGACTTTTAGGCTCGGATGAAACTATTCCTACTTTTGAAGAAGTTTTGGCAGTGGCAAAAAGCAAATCGCCACTTCTTATCGAACTTAAACAACAACCTATCGAAGGTATGGTTGACGAAGTTTTGAAGGCTCTTGATGGTTATGATGGCGAATTTGCTATACAATCATTTGATCCTAGGTATATTATTGAACTTAAGAAAAAAGCCCCTAATGTTATAAGAGGAGTTCTTTCAACTTCTAACCCAGGCAAAATCTCTTTCATTAAAAAGTTAATCGTTTCCAAAATGGCGCTTAATTTTTTAGCAAAGCCCGACTTTGTCAGTGTTGATTATAAAGATTATCCACTTAAACGCAAATATAAAAAGACTTTTAAACTTGCTTGGACACTTACTAGCAAAGAAGATTTTGACAAAGTAAAGCCTTTTGTAAATAACGTTATTTATGAAGGGTTCGAAATATAATTATTTACCTTTAAGGTAAATAAATGCTACTATGGCTCAGTCGGTAGAGCAGCTGATTCGTAATCAGCAGGTCGGCGGTTCGA
>JAZOPZ010000007.1:0-28431 GCA_045655805.1 Christensenellaceae bacterium | reverse complement strand
AAAGTTATATTAAATAAATCCACAACTTGCCGTTAGGCAAATATAACTGCCGATAGGCAATATAACTCGTCGTTAGACGAATATCACAAATCCGTTTAGGATTTATTTAGTTGCCGAATCCCTTGTAGGGACTCGGCTTTGCCTATCGCTTATTTTTATTAGCCATAACTTTTTTAACGAATTCGTCGTGGCTTATCGCCGTTTTTATCAAGGGGTTTTCGTTAAAATTTTTAGGTTGCTTTTTTATTTCCTCCACAGGCTTTTCTTGTGGATAAGTCGGTTGTGTTTGCGTAAAGTTTTTCATTAAATCGGGCAACGCCGTCAGTATTTTTTCTAATATATTTGCGTTAAAAGAGGATTTTTTTTCGCTAAATTGCTCGTTTTTACCTGCGTTTAACGCCGAAAACAACTTATAAATGCCGAAATTATCCATAAAACCCCCTTTAAGCGCTAAAAAAGTTTGAAAAAAGTATTGCAATAAATTTTTTTATAGTATATAATATATACTACGGTCGTGCTTGTTTGCGCGTACCACTCTAATTTATAATATTAAGCAGTGGAGTTTGTTATGATAAAAAGATTTGCAAAAGTATTGATGATTATTCTTGCCGTAGTTTTGGCATTTACAACTATCGCGTGCGACGGTTGTAATAAAGACGAAGGCACGACTAACGTTACCTTAAAAGAACCAGGCGCAGTAGTAAGCAACGGTGACGCAGTAGTTGAAACTGCAAATTATTTCTACTACGTTAACGGCGTTGCTCCAAGCAATGCGGACAACTCTTACGGCGCACCTAAAAAAGGCGCTATAATGGTTGTAGCGAAGTCTGATATGGCTCACCCACAAGTAGTGGTTCCAAAGGCTGTAACTTCTGAAGATTACAACGCTGGCATCTATATGTTTGGCGATTATATTTACTACGGCACGACCACTACTAAAAAGGACACCGACGGTAATATCGCTTACGGTAATATGGAATTCCAAAAGGCAAAAATCGACGGTTCTTCTGTAGAAGAAGTGTTACTTGTTGAAGGTCACGACTTACAATTTAGATTCGTGCAATTCGATAACGTAGTATATCTCGTATACGCAAAGACCGTAGATAGCAAAACAAACATTATTTGCTACAATACTTCTTCGGGCGCTAGCACTACCGTAGCAGAAGAAGTAGCGTCTTACAATTTTGTTGAAAACGCTGACCTTGCTAACGCAGTAGTTATCTACACCAAGAGCGTTACCGACGCTGATAGCGAACAAGATTTAGGTTATAACGAAGTTTACGCTTACAAAGTAGGTGCAGAGCCAAGCAAAGTTTTAACCGGTGATAAGAGCGTTACTCTTTTAGCAAACAACGTTACCTATACCGTTGACGCCGTTAGAAGTGGTTATTTATTCGTTACTCAATCTGCAGTAGCAGGTTCTGCTAAAAACTACGCAATTGATTTAAGTGATTTTACTGCTAAAACGGAAATTAAAAACGTTGACGTAATTAGCACGGCGTATATTGTTTCTCTTAACGAAATTTATTTTCCATCAACCAACGAACTTTCTTCTGCATCTTGCATTATGAAAGGCGCTCTTGCAAAGACTGGCGCTGATAACGAAATCGTTTCAGACGACAAAGCAACCAAGATTATTGCTCACAAAGTAGTTGACGGTAAAACCTATCTTTTCTATATTGACGATCAATCTTACCTTTGCATGGTACAAGCAGACGTTAACCCACAAGAAACTTTCGTGTTATCTGATAAAGCGCTCAATACTGCTTGGTATCAAAACGTCGTTAAGGGGGGTTATTTATTCTTCACCGATGCAAGTGAATACGGTAAAGATTACGTTAAAGCAATCAATTTAACCATTGATTTTGCTAACGATTTTGAACACGACGATAATCTTGATGCAAAAGTATTAAAAGATGCAAAAGTTATCAACCTTGCTTGGTATGAAGACGGCGATAAGGCTGACGTATTTGAAGCAATGCTTGTCGATTATCAAGCAGTAGCGTACGACAGCAACCAAAGAGTTAAAGTTAGAGATGAAGAAAACCTTTTAATCACAAATGCAGAAGGCAAGATTGAAAACGAACAATTCAAATCAATCGTTGCGTTCTACAACGAACTTACCTCAAGTCAAAAAGATTTGATTGAAGAAAGCGCTAAAAACGGCTATGACTTATACGTTGAATGCTTTAAGGTAAACAATATTCTTCTTCCACTTGAAGGTTTTAACAATGCTAATAAAGCAGGTTCGGCAAACGATTGGCTTTCTAAAGTAGAAACCGTTAAAACGGCTATGGACGATTATATCGCAGGCAATTCTGATTATAAAACTGTGTTCAATATGGTTGACAACAACTTATTGTGGGAATATTACGGTGGTAGCGATATTCAAGGTGCACTCGCTTGGTACAACGCAAGATAATTAAATTTATAAATTAAGGCTCGCTGGCGCGAGCCTTTTTTATTGTAAAATTCTAACATTATTTAAATAAGGGTATAAAAATTATGTAATAGGCAATATTTTTAGTATTCTAAAAGGAGGCAAAAATATGGCAAACAATCTTACCGCCAAGGAAGTAACTATTATTTCCGACTTACTAACTTATGAAGAAAGTGCTTGTAAAAAAGCAAGACTGTATTCTAAACAAATGACCGATCCTGAAATCGCAAAAGAATTTCAAACACTTGCAGATAATCACCAAAAGCGTTTTAACGCGCTTTTGAATTTGTTATAGGAGGACTTTATGGCAAACAAACAACAACAATCAAGACTTAACGAAAAAGACACGCTTACCGATATGCTTATGGCAGAAAAGGCTATGGTTAAAATGTATTCAACGGCACTTACCGAGGCGTCCGGCAAATCAGTTCGTAGCGTGCTTAAAAGTGGCTTTAACGAGTGCGTGGCTGACCAACACGGGTTATTCCAAATTATGAGCGAGTGTGGCTATTACGAGCCTGCGCCAGCCGATAAAGCCGTTATAGACAAACAGCGTGATGCGTTTGAAAAGGTTAGTGGTGCTTTAGCGAACGGCTAAAATATTTTGTAAAATCAAACCAAAACGATTGCAAAAAACGCGTGGTTGTGGTATTCTTATAGCAAGAAGGTTTTCGGAAAACACTTCTATAAAACAACCGAAGCAAAAGAATAATTCCGTCGTTACGGTTTTTGTAAAGGTTGCTTTTTTGCAACCTTTTATTTTTTGCTTGAAAGGAGCAATCGTGCAAAATTTGACCAAAAAACTCACTCGCGCAGGCATAATAGCGTCGCTTTATATTATACTTATTTTTCCAACGCTTACTTTCGCGTCGGGCTTTATACAGTTTAGACCGTCTGAATTTTTAACTTTATTACCGTTATTTATGCCGGAGGCAATACCTGCGCTTTTTATCGGATGTATGCTTGCAAACCTAATTACGGGTTGTGCGCTAATAGATATAATAGCCGGCGCGTTTATAACGCTAGTTGCAAGTGTAATTACTTACTTTGTGGGGAAAATCTTCAAAAATAGGGCGCTTAAAATTATTATAGGTGGGCTTGCGCCCGTACTGCTGAACGCTTTTTTATTGCCAGTCGTTTGGTATTTCGCTTACGGACAACTTGAAACTCTTTATATTTTAAATGTAATATCGTTAACGCTTTCGCAAAGTATATCAGTTTATTTACTCGGTGGTATATTATTTTCATCACAAAGGGTAGTTAAACTTTTATCTGGTGGGTACGCAAAAGAATAAAATAGGCAAGGAAATTGTTCCTTGCCTATTTTATTAAAAAGTTTAATATAAACTATTTTTTGCTTTTAATCAAGCCAATTGCTTTTGCCGTTTCAAGCACGATAAGTGGAACTAAAATAAGTCCAAGCGCGATAAGGTACATATACCACGGTAAAAAGGTTAATTCAAACGCTTTATTTAGTGGGGTAAATGAAACTAAAAGAACCATCGCTAACGAAAAAAGACCTGCAAAGTTCAATTTTTTATTGCTAAACGGATTTATTTTAAATAATGATTTTTCACTACGCATATTGAACGAGTGTACTACTTGTGAAAGGGATAACACTAAAAACGCCATAGTATAGCCTGCGATTTGTTCCTTGCCTAAAGTTATACCAAGGTAGTATGCGATAAGTGCGAGCGAACCAAACATTACACCCTGAAGTATAATTTGCAATCCAAAACCGTTTGCAAAAAGACCTTCGCTCTTTGGTTTTGGAGGAACGTTCATAACGTCGTCTTCAACGGGCTCCATGCCTAGTGCAATGGCTGGGAAAGTGTCCGTAACTAAATTTATCCACAATAATTGCATTGAAACGAGTGGTGAAGTGTGCCATACAAGCATTGCAATAAATACGCACACAAGTTCGCCGATATTAGTTCCAAGCAAAAATCCTACTACTTTTTTAAGGTTAGCGTAAATACCTCTGCCTTCTCTAACAGCAGAAACGATAGTTGAAAAGTTATCGTCTGTTAAAGTCATATCAGCAGCGCCTTTAGCGACGTCAGTACCCGTTATGCCCATAGCGCACCCGATATCAGATGCTTTAAGCGCAGGAGCGTCGTTTACGCCGTCGCCTGTCATTGCAACTACTTGACCTTTCTTTTGCCAAGCCTTAACGATTCTTATCTTGTTTTCTGGTGAAACTCTCGCGTAAACTGAAATACTTGCTAACTTTTCGTCTAGTTCTTCGTCGCTCATAGCGTCAAGCATAACGCCCGTAATTGCCAAATCGCCGTTTTCTAAAATGCCCAATTCTTTAGCGATAGCAGATGCCGTAACTACGTGGTCGCCCGTTATCATAACTGGCTTAATGCCTGCTTTTTTACAAACGGCAACTGCGGTTTTTGCCTCTGGGCGTGGTGGGTCTATCATTGCTACTAGTCCAAGGAAAGTTAAATTGCTTTCAACTGTGTCAAAGTTAACTTCACTAGGTACTTCGTCTAAAATTTTATAGGCGACGGCAAGCACTCTTAAAGCGTTTGCGCTCATTTCGTCAACCTTTTGTTTTGCCTTTTCGATTTCACCGA
Source organism: Christensenellaceae bacterium (assembly GCA_045655805.1). Taxonomy (GTDB): domain Bacteria; phylum Bacillota; class Clostridia; order Christensenellales; family Borkfalkiaceae; genus UBA11475. Next base: position 23,406 of record JAZOPZ010000007.1, on the reverse strand, counting down.
CGGTACAAATTTTTTCAATACTGTCAAAAGCGCCTTTTGTTATTACCAACACTTTATCGCCGTAACGGTGTAACGTAGACATAAGTTTTCTGTCGCTGTCAAACGGTAATGAAGTTATTCTTTCGTATTCATTTTCAAGTTGGCTTTTTTTGTACCCGTTTATAAGAGATGCGTAAACTATAGCCGTTTCCGTAGGGTCGCCCATATGTTTTACTAAACCGTCTTCACCTACGGTAACTGCGCCGTCAGAACATAAAGTACCGTAATTAACGACGGTTTTAGCACCGTCTGAAAGTTTATCAGTAACCTTTTCTTCGCCAAAATCACCGTAAACTTTAACTAAAGTCATACGATTTTGTGTTAAAGTACCCGTTTTGTCAGAACAAATAATGCTTGCGCTACCTAAAGTTTCAACGGCAGGCAAACGCCTAATAATAGCGTTCTTTTTTACCATACGCTGTACGCCGATTGAAAGCACCACCGTAACTATAGCAGGTAAGCCTTCAGGAATTGCCGAAACCGCAAGCGATACGGCGGTCATAAATATTTCAAGTACAGGTATTTTGTTAAGCAAGCCGATTAAAAATATCACGGCGCACGCACCAAGCGCTATTATGCCAAGATATTTACCGAGTTTGGCTAATTTTTGTTGCAACGGCGTTTGAGTATCGCTTTCACCAGAAAGCATCGTTGCAATTTTGCCCATTTCAGTATTCATACCCGTTGCCGTGACTACAGCGGTAGCCGTGCCGTAGGTTATGCTGCAACCGGAATAAACCATATTTTTTCTATCGCCTAGCGGTGATTTTTCTTCGGGAGTGAAATTCGCATCTTTTTCTGATGGTACGGATTCGCCCGTAAGCGCCGATTCTTCACTTTTAAGGCTTACGCTAGTGATAAGTCTTGCGTCTGCAGGAACGAAATCGCCTGCCTCGAGTTTTATGATATCGCCGACAACTAAATCTTCAGACGGCACTATTTTTTCTTCGCCGTTTCTTATAACTCTAGCGTGTGGCGAAGACATATTTTTAAGCGCCTCAAGGGCTTTTTCTGCCTTATTTTCTTGCGCAACGCCGATAATCGCGTTTAGTAAAACTATCAATAAAATAATAATAGGTTCAAATAGTTCGGACGGATTTTTCTCTGCTATTGCAACGGCAAAAGATACTGCCGACGCACCTAGCAAAATAAGTATCATCACGTCTTTAAATTGCTCAAAAAAGCGACGAATAATAGATTTTTTCTTTTTTTCTTGCAACTTGTTTGGACCGTTTTCACGCAACCGTTCTGCTTGAATTTCATCCGAAAGACCGTTTTTCAGGTCGGTATTTAGTAAAGTTTCGACTTCTGCTATCGATTTGTGATGTACAACCATAATCGTTAACTCCTTATTTGTTTTACAAATAAAATCGGCGGAAGATTGCTTCCGCCGATTTGCCGTGCTAAATTTCTCTGAACGGATTTTTCGCAACCCATACGAAAATAAGCCAAAGTCCGGCAAGACCTACCAATGTGTAAATGATTCTCGGAATAACTGTAAAACCACCGAAAATCCATTCCACAGGGTTAAATGCGAATAACCCTACTAAAAGCCAAACGATAGCGCCGACTATTGCAAGGATATACGCTACTATAGAAGCAATTCTCATAAAACAAAATCCCCCTTTCTATAATTATGTACTAGGGGGGTTTTTTTATTCAATTTTTTAGAAATTATTTGTTAATCCAATTATTATTTTTGTCTAAAAATTCAAGAACTTTAACGTATGAAAGGTTAGTCTTAACGCCTTCTTTATCAATATTTTCCATCGTGTTGCCTTTTAAGAATTCTTCAACTTCTTCGTCGGTTGCGATTAAGTTTTCCTTATTCATAATTTCTTCTACGATAAGAACTTTTTTAACGTTGTCTTTAACTTGTTCACGAACTCTAGCCATTTCAGCATCTTTGGTAGTGCCGTTCATTGCAAAGTATTGTTCAACGGTCATATCGTATTGTTTAAGGTCTCGTTCAAGACCTGCAAGCATACTCTCGATTTGAGCGTCAATCATTTCTTTGGTAACTTCAACTTCAGCATTTTTAGCCACTGCGTTTAAAAGGCGTTCGTGCTTTTTAGCCATATATTCTTGCGCGCGTTGTTCCATAACGTAGGTACGGTAACACGCTTTAAATTCTTCAACAGATTGCATTTTAGTTGCCTTTTTAACGAGTTCGTCAGAAAGTTCAACTTCACGCTTTTCTTTAATAGAATGTAAAAGAACTTTAAAGATAGCGTCTTTACCTGCGAGTTCTGGGGTGTAAGCTTTAGGGAAGGTAACTTTAACGTCGCGTTCTTCACCTATTTTCATACCAACCATACCTTCTTCAAAACCAGGGATAAATTGATGGCTACCAATTAAAAGGTCGTAATTTTTAGCCTCGCCACCTTCAAACTTTTCGCCGTTAACGTAACCGCAAAAATCAAAGTGAGCGATGTCGCCTTCTTTTAAAGTTCTCGTTTCGTCGGTAATTTCAACTTCTTCTGATTGAGATAATCTAAATCTTTCAACTTCAGCGTTAACTTCTTCTTCAGTAATTTCGATAATGATAGGTGATTCGATATCGAGGCCGGTGTATTTTAAGTTTTTAATAAATGCCATTTTTCTTCTCCTTTTTGCCTTTAGGCGTAGCAATATTATATATATAAAAATTCCAATTGTCAAGCCACAAGGGACAGATATTTTTTATTAAAATAAAAAAACTTTCCGTAAATTTGCGGAAAGTTTAGTTTAAGGTTAATTTTAAGTGATAACGGTGTCGTCAAAACTGCCCGTGTGGTGGTAGCGTTTGCGTTTTAATCAGCCTAGATGCAGGGAAAGACGACAATAGTTTTTTGTAAGCCTCGTCACGAGATTTCTTCGTCAAATAAATGCCGTAAGTAACAGAACCAGAACCCGACATAGTTGCAGATATAGCGCCACTTTTTAAAAGTTTTTCGATATTCTTTTTTAGTACTGGCATTTTTTGAAGTGTAACGGGGTACAGGTCGTTTTTGACACAAGTTGCAAAGTTAAGAAAAGCATCTTTGCCCCGCTTGTTTAAATAGTTAACTGCTTGGTCGGTGGTAGGGTGTTTTTTAGGGGCAAGTTCATCGTAAAGGGAGTAACTTTCCTTTGAGGTAATACCCGTTTTTTCAGTAATTAAAATAAGGTAAAGTTTTTTGTGAAAATCAAGTGGAGTGACTTCTTCTCCTCTACCACTAATTACAGCAAAACCACCGTGAAGCATATAAGTGGTGTCGCTACCCATTGACTTTGCCAACGGTACCAAAGCGCCGTTGATATCGTATAGTTTAGAAAGTCCTTCAAGTACGGCAACTGCGTCGGCGCTAGAACCACCTAACCCACCGGATAACGGAATTTTTTTATCAACGATTATATCAACGCCCGGCGTAAAAAAAGTTTGCATAAAAAGTTTTGCTGCTTTAAACGAGTTATTTTCGTTGATAGGGCAACCGGCAGAATATCCACGCTCTCTTAAAGTTATAACGTTGTCGCGCCTCTTGATAAGCGTTACGGTGTCGTATAAGTTAATGGATGCAACTAACGATTTTATCATATGGTAACCGTCTTTTTTGCCAAAAACATCAAGTGTAAGATTTATTTTTGCAGGTATCTTTTGTTTGATTTTTTTCACGAATACTCCTTATTTTTCCGTCTATAAATTACTATGCGTTCGTTGCCAGCGAGTGGAAATTCAAGTTCGGGATTTGACGTGCAAAGTTCGTCAGGACTAACGCCTAGGCGCTTTGCGAGACTCCATAAATCCTCGTTTTCACGCGCGATATAAACTGAAAAAGCAACTGTGTTTGGTTGTTTTTCTCCTTTAGTGTTAACCTTTTTAACGGCAGGGATTTTACACTCGCAATCAAGCGAAAGGGCAAATTTCGCCGTACCGTACACCTCAATTTCGCTACCATTAACGGATTTTGCTAAAATTTCAGATACGCAACCAGATATAACTTCTGCTGAACAATTTGCTAGCGCAACGGGTAGTTGCTCGCATAAAGTTACGGGCAAATCTTCCTTTCGGCAAATCACGGTGCCGTCTTCAGTTTTATAAAATAGCACGCAATTTATAACTGCGTCAACACAAATGGAATTACCAGTTTTTTCACACATTATCGGCTTAATATATTCAGCCATAACCGTTAAAAGTTTTTCGCTCCCCGTAAAGCCGTCGTTAATAATTTTGCCATTAAAGTTTTGGCTAAAGTTGAGCAAGGCTGACGGCTCGCAAGAAATTAGTTCGGTTTTTTCAAGTTCGAGTTCTTCAGTCTTTGAAAAGCAATCCGTCATAACGGGGACTTCTTCACAAGTAAAAATTTCACTTGCGACCGATAAAGTAATGCTCGCTTGCACGGTGCTAGAAGAAGTTTCTTCAAACGAAGTAACAGCAAGTTTGGAACTCTTAACCTTGGCAATTGCCTTTGATCTCATTGTTGGCATAGCGTTAGGCTCGTCGACTTCAATGCGAACGGGTAAAGTTTTGCTCTCTTTAACTATATCACCGTTTTGATTTTTTTGCAAGATAAAAAGCGATATTGTTAATTCACCGTCGATAATTAAGCAACCAATCCCACATTGCACCGAACTAATTAAAAATTCTTCTTTATGAAAAAGCACTTCGCCAACAGTTTGCGAAAGTTCAAATTCTTCACTAATTGTGGTGTCTGAAGTTCTTTTACCCAAACTTTTTGCAATGCAGGCGTTGTCGGTTTTTACTATAAGGTTGTCGCCACCAACGGCGTATTCTTGCAAAAGTGGTTGGTAAAATTTTGTTTTAACGGCAACTGTAGCAGTTATAATTAAAAAACCGTTTAATTCGTTGCGTTCGGTTTTGATTATTTCAAAAGAAGTTTCAGCCGTAAACTCCGGCGAGATTTTTTCGTTTTTAAGCGTGCCTAAAAATTCCGTTGCGCACTCTTGTTTTCCTAAACCACTAGAGTTTTGCGTGCATACGGTAAAAACGGCTTTGCCCGTATATTTTAGTGTGGAGGGTAAAATTTCGTTTCCACAAGAAGTTATAAACGGCGTAACCAGTAGAATTTTGTCGCCCTCAAAAAGTTGTGTTTTGCACTCTACTTTGACGCTGTCCGTCAAAGTAAAGGTTTCGGCGTTAAGTTGATATTTTTCATAATTGACCGTTGCTGACATTTTGCACCTACCCCATAAATTTAATACGGTATTATGATATTACGGGTGGTGGTTTTTTATGACGATTTTTATATTTTTATTTTTTAAAAAATAAAAAATGGTCAATTTTCACATAACCGTTGCAAGTAAAAAAGCCCCAAAGGGCTTAATTTAGGCTTTTTTACGGGCAACTACGCTAACAACGCCGTAAAGATAATCTGCGTAAGAGTATGAGGTTTTTACGGGGAAAGTTTTGTCGAGTGGCGCAATGGTAAAAATGGCAGGGTATACGCCCGATAGCGTTCCGCTAAAAGATACGATTTTATTTCTCCCCATATTCACCTTTACGTCAACTTCTTGCCCATATAATTTTTTAATACTTTCTTTTGCGCTCAAAATATTTTTACTGCCTTTAATCATAAAAACATTATTGCCAAAAATTAAAATTTTAAACATAAATAGGCTTGCGATTGCAAGCCTATTTGGTGTTTATTATAAATCGTCTTCGAGTTCTTCTTCCTCGTCGTCGATATCTTCAATGGACGGATCGTCTGGGTCAACATATTCAAAGTCGTCGTTAGAAGTGTATTCTTCATCATCATCGAGGTCGTTTTCAGCGAAGTCCTCGTCGAGTTTTGCCTCTTCTTCAGCGAGTTTAGAAAGAGAAATTTCTTCTTCCGTTTCGTCTTGTTCAGTGCTGTCGTCATCGTCGTTGACATAGTTCTTCCAGTCTTCGTCGTTATCGTAGTCGATTTGGTCGCCTTTAAAGTCTAAATTTTCACGACATTTTTGGCACATATCTTCATCTTCACCAATTTCAACTTGTTTACAGATAGGGCAAAGACGAACTTTAACTTCCTTTTCATTTTCTACGGCAAAAACAAGTGACGGGCCTAAACCGAGTTCAGCCTTACAAACGTCGCAGTAATCTTGACCTTCCAAAATATAGTTCAGGTCACATCTTGGGCATTTTACAAATTTTGCCATAATTTTCTCCTAGCCTAAAACGGCATTTATCATATATTTACGCAAGAAACGCAAAAGGCGTTACTATTTGCCTATATATAATAATAGCAAGAAGGCGATTTGTAAACTGTTTTTTAAAATTTTTTTTATTTTTTTGCAAATTTTTTTTGGTTAAGTCTAAAACCGTTGCTTTTACGAACGGTCTAATAACATTTTATCGGCAACTAGTGCAATAAATTCACCATTGGTTGGTTTTTCTGCGCCTACGTAGGCGCGCACACCTAAAATATTGTTAAGACTATCAATTCTTCCTCTATTCCAAGCGACTTCTATCGCGTGGCGAATAGCCCTTTCTACTTTAGAAGCGGTGGTGTTGTACTTTTCACCGATAGACGGATATAACTTTTTGGTAATGTTGTTTATAACGTCGGGGTTATCGACTGCCATTTTTACGCCTTCACGCAAATAAGAATATCCCTTTATGTGTGGTGGTATACCTACGTTGATAAAAATTTTGCTAATTTTTTCGTCCAAATTATCTTCTTTGCCTTTGCCAAAAATTTCGCCACTAGGTAAAACTTCACGGTCAAGTTCTTTAAGTCTTTCTTTTAAGAGATTAAAGTTAAGAGGTTTTACGATATAGTAACTTGCGCCTTTGTCTAGGGCGCTTTGGATAATCTCTTCGCGTGACATTGCAGACACTACTATTATTTTAATGCCAAGCCCTAACGAAATGATTTTCTCAATTAATCCTAGCCCTTCGTAACCTGATAGCGCTAGGCCCATAACGACGAAAGACGGTTTCTTTTCTTCAATAAGTTCTAGTCCCGTTATTCCGTCGCACGCTTGACCAACGACTTCAAATTCGCCAGATTCTGAAAATAACTTTCTATATTCTTCATTTGCCTCTGCACTTTCTTGTAGTAAAAATATTCTTCTTCTCATTTAGTAACCTCCGTAAAATGCATTTTTTGTTTTACAAATACCATTTTAGCACAAGAGATTTTAAAAATCAATAGTTTTTGTACATAAATTATGACGAATATTGTACAAATATAGAATTTTATATCAAATTTTGACGAAAATTACAAAAATATCACGAATTTCAAAAAAATTTTGGCTTAATTTTAATGTTTTTGTAGTTTTTAACATTTTATACTTTTTTACAAAAATCTTGTTTTTTGAAAAATTACCGTATAAATGGTGTCATTTTTGTCAATAATTTCCACAAAAAAGAAAGAGGTGTGCTTATGAAAAAAGAACGCATAGTTTTTTGTTTGTTGAGCATAATAATTTTAATCTTTGCGTGTATCGCAACCGTTTTGCCCGAAAAAAAGGTGGAATATTTGCGCTTGCACGTCAGAGCAAATTCTAATAGTGAAGTAGACCAAACTGTAAAGTACGCCGTAAAGCAAGCAGTAGTTGAATATCTGGCGCCACTCGTCGTAAATATAACTAATAAAGTTTCGGCAGAAAAAACGATTACTGAAAATTTGCCAAACCTAAAAAGCGTATGCGATAAAGTTCTTCGTGAAAAGGGTTTTTTATACGAAAGTGCCGTATCTTACAAGAAGGAGTATTTTCCAACGCGTGTTTACGACGGTACTGAACTTTCGGCTGGCGTTTACGATGCGTTAATAATCAATTTGGGCGAAGGCTTGGGTGATAATTGGTGGTGTGTCGTATATCCGCCATTATGCTTTACTGCGTACGGTACGGACTTCGTTTACAAAAGCAAAATTATTGAAATTATTAATGATTTTAAAAACAAGGGGGACAAATGAAAAAGGTTTTTACTATTATTGCCGTGGCTATTACGGTACTTTCTGCGTGTGTGGTCATACCTCGACTAACTACGCAAACTGAAGTTAGCACGGCTTACGCTTTAACACTTAAACAAGGCAGTCGTGGAACGCAAGTTTCTACGATGCAAAGAAAGTTGAAAAATTGGGGCTACTATAAAGGTTCGGTTGACGGTATATTCGGGCCACAAACGACTACTGCCGTTAAGTATTTTCAACGCAAAAACGGCCTAGTGGCAGACGGTATCGTCGGAACCAAAACTTTAAGGGCGCTTGGTATGGGTAGTGGTTCGTCAAGTTCGTCGCCTAGTGGTAGTTATTCGTCAAACGATATATACTTACTTGCTAAACTTATTCACGCAGAGGCTCGTGGCGAAACTTATCAAGGACAGGTTGCCGTTGGTGCAGTCGTTTTAAATAGGGTAAGGAGTTCTTCTTTTCCGAACACTATTTCGGGCGTTATATACCAAAAATACGCCTTTACTTGCGTTGCCGACGGGCAAATTAATTTAGAGCCTAACGCTACGGCAAAAAAGGCTGCGCAAGACGCTATGAACGGTTGGGATCCAAGTTACGGCGCTCTTTATTATTACAATCCGAAAGTCGCAACTAGCGGTTGGATTTTTACAAGGCAAACTACGGTTATTATAGGTAACCACACTTTTGCAATTTAGGGGGTATTATGGAAGAAAAAAAGAAAAATCCCGCTATTGAAAAGGCGGAAAGCATTACGGTTGAAGAAGTAGTTTCTGTGGAAACTTCACCTATTCGTAAAAAAAACGATTTAAAAAAGGTGCGCGCTAAAAAATGTTCGCAAAAAATAGAAAAACACGATAAGTGCGATAGAAATTCTAAAAAAGACGGTGAGGAAAATAAAACTTCTAAAAACGAGCGTGTTTTAAGGGCCGGTGTTGGAGTTCTTGCGTTGTCTACGGCAATTTTGGGTGGCGCGCTTGCTTACAGAAATCACACGATTGATGGAGCGCGTTCTCAAATAGACGGCGTTTATAAAAAGTCTTTTTATTCTACGGTTGATTACGTTGACGAACTAGACCTTAATCTCGATAAGTTTTTGGTGACGGAAGATAGTGGTTCGGCGCAAGGCTATTTGACGGAAGTTTCAATTTTATCCGAACTTGCTGAAGATAATTTTCAACAACTTCCTTTGCCGGATGAAAACAAATTCTACACGGCAAAACTGATAAATCAAGTTGGCGACTATGCAAAATATCTCAACAAAAAAATTATAGACGGTTCGCCAGTTTCTAATGAAGACTTTTCGGCAGTTAGGCAACTTTCAAGAGGTGTAAAAGAATTAAAGCGCTCGCTTGCCGATATGAGCGAGAATTTAACTAGCGACTTTTCTTTTGAAAATATGAAAGAAAGCAACTTTGTTCTAAAAGGATTTGAAGATTTGCAAAAGGCGTCGGTTGAATACCCTGCGTTAATCTACGACGGGCCGTTTTCAGACGGTAGAAACAAGGCTGATTTAAAGGGGCTTGACGGGGATGAGGTTAGCGTAGAGCAAGCGAAGAAAGCAGTTGAAAAAATATTTGAAAATCGTGGTATTAAAGACTTAAAAAGCGTTGGCGAAGTAGAGGGGAGGACTAAAGCATATTGCTTCACGGCAACTTTACCTATCGGTGAACTTTACGCGCAAGTCAGTAAGGTTGGTGGCAAGGTTTTGATGTTTACGGTATCGTCAAACACGTCCACAAACGATATGATGCGCTCTGATAAATCAAAGGATAGCGAAGATATATCTAGTGGCGAAACTTTCTTAAAATCGTTAGGCTTAGACGATATGAAAGCCGTTTGGACTGCAAAATCCAACGGGGTTTCGGTAATCAATTTTGCCTATCAACAAGACGGCGTTATAGTGTATTCCGATTTAATTAAAATTAAGATTGAAAATGCTATCGTAACGGGTATGGAAAGTTTTGATTATTACCTTAACCATACTAAAAGAGATATTCCTACGCCGATTATAACCGAGGATGAAGCGCTAGCAAAAGTATCCAAAAATCTTTCGGTAAAAAATTCTAGACTTGCACTTATTCCACTTGGTGAAAAGGAAGAACTAACTTACGAATTTATGGCAGAAGGCGATAATGCAACTTATTACGTTTACATTTCGGCAATCAATGGAAGACAGGTACAAAACTTTAAAGTTGTCGAAGGAACTGAAGGTACGCTTTTAAGATAACAAATACAAAAGAGGGAGCAAAAACTCCCTTTTTTATTTTTAATGTTGATATTTTTAAAAAATCGTTGACAAATTTGTTTCGGTGTGCTAAATTACTGTTATACAAACCGTTGAGGCAGAGTAGTAACTATTACGCAAGTGTTCAGAGAGTTTTCGGTTGGTGTGAGGAAACGACGGAGTTTTGGTGAATGGACTGCGGAGGGCAAGGGTGAACCTTAGTAGCCTTTGACGCGTTCTCGGCGTTATCGGAGAGCAGTATGTTAGTACTGACAAAGGTTTTACGGGTAATCGTAAAGCGAATTTGGGTGGCAACACGGATTTTTTCGTCCCAAAACTTTAACTAGGTTAAAGTGGGGCGTTTTTATTTTGTCTAATCAAACTTTCAAAAGCAAAAGGAGTGTAGTTATGGAAAAAATTATACCTACAAAAATATATTTGACGGAACAAGAAATGCCAAAAGCGTGGTACAACGTTAAGGCTGTTATGAAGGAACAACACGAACCCTTTTTGAACCCAAAAACTCTTAAACCGGCTACGGAAGAGGAACTTTCTCAAATTTTTTGTTCTGAAGTTGTTAAACAAGAATTAAATACCACAGACGAGTATATTGATATTCCTGACGAAATCAGAGAATTTTATACGATGTATCGTCCGTCGCCACTCGTTAGGGCTTATTGTTTGGAAAAAGAATTAGGTACACCTGCCGAAATTTACTATAAATTTGAAGGCAATAATACTAGTGGTTCACATAAACTAAACTCTGCCGTAGCGCAAGCGTACTACGCTAAAAAAGAAGGGCTTACTTCGCTCACTACCGAAACTGGTGCAGGGCAATGGGGTACTGCTTTATCTATGGCGTGCGCTTACTTTAAGATGAACCTTAAAGTGTTTATGGTTAAGTGCAGTTCTGAACAAAAACCTTTTAGAAAGGAAGTTATTCGTACTTACGGTGCTGAAGTTATTCCGTCACCGTCGGATACAACAAAAGTTGGTAGAAAGTTGCTTGCTGAAAATCCTGGTACGGGTGGTTCGCTCGGTTGCGCTATTTCGGAGGCTATCGAAGTTTCTACCGAAACTCCTAACTGCAAATACGTTTTAGGTAGTGTTTTAGACCACGTTTGCTTACATCAATCAATTATTGGGCAAGAGGCTAAAATTGCACTAGATAAATACGGCGTTACCCCTGACATTATTATCGGTTGTGCAGGTGGTGGCTCTAACCTTGCAGGGCTCATCGCTCCGTTCGTAGGTGAAAAAATTAAAGGTGAAAAGAATTATGAAATTATCGCCGTTGAGCCAAGTAGTTGTCCTTCGATGACTCGTGGTAAATACGTGTACGATTATTGTGATTCGGGTAAAACTACTCCACTTGCAAGGATGTATACTTTAGGCTGTGGCTATATGCCTGCGTCTTCGCACTCGGGTGGTTTAAGATACCACGGTATGAGCCCTATCGTTAGCAAACTTTATCACGACGGCTATATGACTGCTCGTTCAGTTGAACAAACTTCAGTATTTGAAGCAGCCGTTCGCTTTGCTAAATGTGAAGGTATTTTACCTGCTCCAGAAAGTTCACACGCAATTAAGGTTGCTATAGACGAGGCGTTAAAGTGTAAAGAAAGTGGTGAAAAGAAAGTTATTCTTTTTGGTTTGACGGGTACGGGTTATTTTGACTTGACTGCTTATAAAGCATTTAACGACAAAACCATGGGCGATTATATTCCTACCGAAGAGGACTTGCAAAAGGGCTTTTTAACTATTCCAAATTTGCCACAAAATAAATAAAATGGTTAAGTTTAGCGATATCGTTATACGCTAAAATGGTACAAAAACAAGCAAAAAACGCAAGGCAAAAACCTTGCGTTTTTAATTTTAAATTAATTTACTTGCCCTCAATATTTTCTAGTATTAACTTATCGAAGTCAACTTCTTCAACAAAGTCTGACGGCAAAAATTTTACGTAGTTATATTTTGCGTAGTTAAAGATATGCGTCTTTATTACGACGGGGGTTGGGATTTCTAACTGATAGCAAATTTCCGTCGTATAAGACAAAAAGTCGGCATAGTCTATAGTGCAGTCTTTTTTAAAGACGAATTGCTTTATAATTTTATCGTTTTTGACGACTTTACCCCAAATTTTAACCATAATTACTCCCTTTTAAGCAAATTGTAGCATAAAACGAACAAAAAATCAACATATAGGTTGACAAAAGGGCGTCTTAAAGTTAAAATAACTTTAAAAGATGACAAGGAGTTTTCAGTATGGAAAATTTGAAAAATAAGATAATTTCTCTCTTGCAAGAAGATGCGAGATACACCACGGCAGACCTCGCCGTTATGACGGGGGAAAGTGAAAAAACCGTTAAAGAAACGGTTACGGCGTTAGAAGATGCGGGCGCAATCGTAAAATATTCGGCTATAATTAATTCCGAAGTGTTAGAAAGCGATGGTGTTGAGGCACTTATTGAAGTAAAAGTTGTTCCACAAAAACTCGTGGGATTTGATGCGTTTGCTGAAGAACTCTGCAAGTTTAGCGAAGTAAAAAGTCTTTATCTTATGAGTGGTAGTTTTGACCTTGCGATTATGGTAGCAGGTAAAAATATTACCGAAGTTGCAAAATTCGTTTCCGAAAAACTCGGTGTAATCGACGGTATCGTAAGCGTTGCAACCCACTTTATACTCAAAAAATATAAAGTCGAAGGCCAAGTGTGCAAAAAACAAACGATTGAAAGGCAGTGCATCCTTTAATGAGAAATTTTATATCAAACAAAGCGCAAGGACTTAAGCCAAGTGGTATAAGAAAGTTTTTCGACCTTGCAGCAGGGCAGAAAGATATTCTTTCGCTCGGCGTAGGCGAGCCAGACTTTATCACTCCTTGGGAAGTTCGTAACGCAGGTATTCAAACAATTAAAAAAGGCTATACGCAGTACACTTCGAATAAGGGTGTTCCTGCATTGAGTGAAGAAATTTCTTCCTATCTTAAATCGCGCTTTAAAGTGAACTTTCCATCTGATAACATTATAATTACGGTTGGCGCGTCAGAGGCTATCGATATTTGTTTAAGGGCGATTACCGATCCTAATGACGAAGTATTAATTCCTGATCCAAGTTACGTTTCTTACGCACCGTGCGTTGAACTTTGTGGTGGTAAACCGGTTAGCGTACCTTGTTCTATTGAAAACGGCTTTAAATTGACGGCTGAAATGCTTGAAAGTGTTATTACCGATAAAACCAAGGCACTCATTTTTCCTTACCCTAACAACCCTACGGGTGGCGTTATGGAAAAAGAATTTATTGAAAAGATTATTCCGGTAATTTTGAAGCACGACCTTTTAGTTATCGCTGACGAAATTTACGCTGAACTTACTTACGACGGTGAATTTACTTCAATCGCGTCGTTTGATAAAATGGCTGACAGGGTAGTGTTAATTAACGGTTTTTCAAAGAGTTTTGCGATGACCGGTTGGCGTGTTGGGTTCGTGTGTGGACCGACTTCGATAGTGAACGCTATGCTCAAAATACACCAATATGGTATAATTTGTGCGCCGATATTCTCGCAACACGCAGCACTTTACGCTTTAACTAGTGGCAAAGAAGACGGCTTTTCTACCGTAGAATTTATGCGCTCTGAATACGATAAACGCCGTAGGTTTATGTACGATTCATTTACCAAAATGGGGCTTGATTGTTTTGAGCCAAAGGGTGCGTTTTATATCTTTCCAAGTGTTAAAAAACTTGGTATGACGGGCGAAGAATTCGCTATGAAACTTTTGGAGGAAGAAAAAGTTGCAGTCGTTCCTGGTAATGCTTTCGGCAACTGTGGGGAGTATTGTATTAGGTGTTCTTACGCTTATTCTATGGATAGTCTTAAAAAGGCAATTGGCAAAATTTCAGACTTCGTAAAAAGGCATACCGTGTAGGTGCAAAATGGCGGGACTTAGAAGATTTTTCGTTTCCGAGATAGGCGAAACGGCGGTTTTAGATGGTGAAGAATTCGAACACGCTAAAAATGTTTTACGCATTAGCGTTGGTGAAGAAATTATTTTGCTCGACAATAGTGGCAAGGAGTATACTGCTATTGTTTCTTCGGTTGACAAAAAGAAGATGCTACTTAACGTAGTTTCTTCAACCGTTGGAGAAAGAGAACCTAAAACGGAAATAGCACTTGTATTCGGTTATCTTAAAAACGCTGATAAAAACGAATTTATCGTGCAAAAGGCGGTTGAACTTGGCGTTAGTAAAATAGTGGCGTTTTCGTCGGAATTTTCTTCGGCGTATATGAACGATAATAAACTTGCAAGGCTAAACAAGGTGTCTAAAGAGGCGTCGAAACAGTGTTTGCGTTCGGTCGCTCCGGAGGTTGAATACTTTGACAATTTAACTTCGGCGTTCGATAGCGTAAAAGACTATACGAACAAAATATTTGCTTGTGAATTCGCAGGTGATAGCGATTTAGACCTTAAAGAACTTTCAGGAAGTACGGCAATTGTCGTCGGCAGTGAGGGCGGTTTTTCTCGTGAAGAAGAACTTTTAGCAAAGCAAAAAGGCTTTGCGTCCGTTACGCTCGGCAATAGAATTTTGCGTGCTGAAACGGCTTGTGTTGCGTTAACTTCGATCGTAGCCTTTACCCTTGGTGAAATGGATAAATAATAAACAACAATCAAAAAGAACGGTTTTAGCCGTTCTTTTTTAATGTTTGGTTTTTGGTGTGATTTGGCAATACCGTTTAGTGTCAAAATCAGCCGTTTTATTGTTTTTTCAACAAAAAAGGGGCGTTGCACCCCGTTTTATGCTTTAACCGTTACGGTAATTTTAGCCGTTTCTTCAGCAGAAATTCTTACCGTTGCAGGATAGGTACCAACTGCTTTAATAGCAGGGATACTAATTCTTTTTTTATCAATGTTATAGCCTAATTCCGTAAAGCGTTCTGCAACTTCTTTATTGGTTACTGAACCAAAAAACTTGCCGTCTTTACCAGTCTTTACGGTTACGGTTACTTCTTTACCGTCGAGTTCTTTTTTAAGCGCTGCGTTTGCTTTAAGTTCCTCTTGCCTATGGAATGCTTGTGCATCTTTTTTTGCTTGAGTTTCAGCAAGACCTTGCGCGTCAGCAGGTTTAGCCAAGCCTTTTTTAATTAAAAAATTGTTTGCGTAGCCGTCTGCTGCGTTTATAATATCGCCCTTTTTGCCAGAGCCTTTTACGTCTTGTAAAAGAATAACTTTCATAGTTTATCTCCAAAATAAATTCGTTATAAATATTGTAGTATTTTTTTCAAAAAATGTCAATCGTATTGTATTAAAAAGGTGTTTATTGCCGATAATAATAAGGGGTTAACCCATAAAGGAGATTATTATGAATAAAAATTTTGGCGTTCGTTGTGACGTAAAACAATGTAGACACAATTCTGACGGTTGCAATTGTTCACTTTCACAAATCAAAGTTACTTGTGGTTGTGACGGCGATACTTGCTCGCCAGATTGTACTTGTTGTGGCAGTTACGAAGAAAGGATTTAACACACTTAAAAGCGCCTTGTGGCGCTTTTTTGCTTGTTACGGTATCGTCAATTTTGACCATTTTACTATTTAAAACAACAACGGCTTGCCGAAGCAAGCCATTATCGCATATATTATTCAGAAAATTAAAAAAGTCAAATTCGAAAAAGCCTTATTACTTTTTGTAAAATTATTTTACCATAAAAATTTCGTTTGTCAATACCCTTTTTAAAAAAAGAAAAATTTTTACTCGTTAAGCGTTGCTCTAAAGTCTTGACAAAGTTAAAGTTATTATATATAATAATAAAATAGAAAAATACGACCAAGGTCGGTTCAAAATATTAAGGAGATATTTTTATGGCAGAACCTGTTTTATTAACAAAAGAAGGTAAAGAAGAACTTGAAAAAGAACTTAAAGTTCTCGTAACGGAAAAAAGGGTTGAAATCGCCGACAGAATTAAAGTCGCAAGAGATTTCGGTGACTTATCAGAAAACGCTGAATACGACGCTGCTAAAAACGAACAAGCCCGCATTGAAGCAAGAATTCTTGAAATTGAAACTATGCTCAAGTATGCTCAAATTATTAGCGAAGGCGGTAAGGTAAAGGGGGTTATTTCACTCGGTTCTACCGTGGTTGTTTACGATAAAGATTACGACGAAGAAATGACTTTTAAAATTGTAGGTACTACCGAAGCAGACGTTACTGATGGTAAGATTTCAAACGAATCACCTATCGGCAACGCACTTTTAAATAGAAAGGTTGGCGAAGAAGTTGAAATCGCTACGCCTGACGGCACAACTACTCTCGTTATAAAGAAGGTTCAATAAAATGGCGGAAAATCAAAATAATCAGAATAACGTTTCGGAAGAATTAGACCTTAACGAAATTTTAAGGGTTCGTCGCGCTAAACTTGAAAGTTTACAAGCGTCTGGGAACAATCCTTTCGAAAAAGTAAGATACGATAGAGATGCGTACAGCGCAGACATAAAGGAAAATTATGACGAATACGAAAACAAAGTCGTAGGCATTGCTGGTAGGCTCATAAGCAAAAGGGTTATGGGCAAGGCGTCTTTTGCTGTAATTTTAGACGGTAAGGGAACTATTCAATCTTATCTTTCTATCAACGATTTGGGCGATGCTTACATTGCTTTTAAAGACTTTGATATCGGCGATATTATCGGTGTTAAAGGTTTTGTTTTTAAGACTAGAACGGGTGAAGTTTCCGTACACGCTCAAAGTGTGGAACTTTTATCAAAATCACTTTTACCACTTCCTGAAAAGTATCACGGCTTAAAAGACGAAGATATGCGTTACCGTCAACGTGAAGTTGATTTAATTGCTAACCCTGAAGTTAAAAATACTTTCGTGGCGCGTTCACGCATAATGACGGCTATTAGAAATTATCTCGACGGCGTTGGCTATCTTGAAGTTGACACTCCTGTATTGCAACCACTCGAAATCGGCGCGTCTGCAAGACCTTTCAAAACTTTTCACAACGCGCTCGGTATTGATATGTTCTTGCGTATAGAGACTGAACTTTACTTAAAAAGACTTATCGTCGGTGGCTTTGACAAGGTTTACGAAGTTGGTAGAATTTTCCGTAACGAAGGTATGGATAGGTCGCATAATCCAGAATTTACTACCGTTGAAATGTATCAAGCGTACAGCGATTACTTCGATATGATGAACTTGATCGAAGATATGTATAAAACCATAACTATTCAAGTTTGTGGAACTGATAAAATCACCTATCAAGGCGTTGAAATAAATATGGGTAAAAAGTGGGAACGCTTAACTATGGTTGAAGCCGTTAAAAAATACGCTGGTGTAGACTATAATGATTGGGCGACCGATGCTGACGCTAGAGCAGTTGCCGAAAAGATGGACGTTCACGTTGAAGAGGGTGACGAGGCAACCAAAGGACACGTTTTAATTGCGTTCTTTGATGAATTCGTTGAAAAGAATCTTATTCAACCTACCATTATTTACGATTACCCTGTTGAAAACTCTCCACTTGCAAAGCGCAAGCCAACCAATCCTGCGTTCACCGAAAGATTTGAATACTTTATTTACGCAAGAGAAATGGGCAACGCTTTCTCTGAACTTAACGACCCTATCGATCAAAGAGAAAGATTCGTTAAGCAAGTTGAAGCAAAAAGGGCAAAAGGTGGTAACGACGCTAAAGTGGACGAAGATTTCGTGACGGCGCTCGAATATGGTATGCCACCTACAGGTGGTCTCGGTTTTGGCGTGGATAGACTCGTTATGCTTTTAACCGATAGTGCATCAATTAGGGACGTAATTTTATTCCCAACGATGAAACCTAAAAAGTAATTTTTTGCAGATATAGCGCCCGACAAAGTCGGGCGTTAGCACTAAAAATATGGATAATAAAATCACAAGAAAGAGACTAGTTCAGTTTTTGAAATATGAATGGCTTAAACTTACGGCTATAATTTTAACCGTAGTCTTTTTGTTGTGTTTATTATTTATGAATATCGGTTCAAAAGGCGCTAGGCTCACAACGGGGCAAAGATATTATTTTTATTATATGCCAGATATTTCGCCTGCTTGCGTCAACAATATGAGTGATTTTTTGGATGGCGATAATATTTTCAGTTACGATATTCAGTCCAAAAGTGTAACACAGTTTGACGTTCAGTACGGTGTCGAACAACTTACGGGTTGGTTATCTTTAGGTAACGGTGACGCTATCATATGTTCAAATACTGAAGAAAACTCGGTATTGGAAGGTTTGGTCGATACCTATCAAATGTACGACATGGATGGCTTTTTAAGTGATGCTATTGAGTACGCGAATCAATTTAGAATCGACGGTACTACTGGCTGGTCGATAAGTAACGTATCAAAGAGTAAAGTTGCTGATAAATTTAACGAGCGTTTAGGTAAAGACGCGCGCTTTAAGAAAAAGGCTCAAAAAGAACAAGGTATCAACCTTGAGTATGAAAGAATACAAAAACTTTACAAAGACATTGCATCGTTTGAAAAACTTTTAACCAAAGATATTTTTGTAGAATATCAATCGGAGGCAAATGGAGATACTGCTCCTAAAAAATATGCGATTGACCTTGGTAAGTTAGTTAGTATTGCGGGTAAAAGAAATATAACTTCATTTGCCGTTATCGGCGATACTACGACGGCAGTAGGTACGGCGCTCGCTGTTTTTGACTTTAAGGAAAAACAACCTGATTTGCAGTATGAAACGCTTTCCGTTATCAATGCAATTATAAAAGCAACTACTAACATTTTGGATTAAATGGTTGTGTTTGACAATAACGTATATAGCAAAAATAGGACAAACTTATTATGAAAGGTAAATTTATTTCGTTTGAAGGGTGCGAAGGGGCCGGTAAATCAAGGCAAATTCGCTTGCTTACTGAATACTTAAAAGAAAGGGGAATTCCATTCGTTTTAACTAGAGAACCAGGTGGTGCGCAAATTTCCGAAAAGATAAGGGAAGTTATACTTTCAGCCGACAACAAAAATATGGTTGACGAAACGGAGGCGCTTTTATTTGCATCGGCTAGAGCTCAACACGTCAGAGAAATTATAAGACCTAATCTTAAAAAGGGGGTTTGGGTTCTTTGCGATAGATATATCGATTCTTCTTACGCTTATCAAGCGTACGCAAAGGGTTTGGGCTTTGAATATATTCAATCCATAAACGAAAGGGCTGTGGACGGCTGTTTGCCTGACGCAACTTTGTTTTTGAACCTTTCACCAATCGACGCATTTAAGAGAAAAGGTGGGGCAGACAAAGACGATAGGATTGAACAAAGTGGTATGGATTTTCACTTAAAAGTTTACCAAGGATATTTGGAACTTAATAAAAAATTTCCTAACCGTTTTATTAGCATAGACTGTAGTGGGGCTGTGCACGAAACGCACGCTAAAATTATTAACGCCCTTAAAGATAAAGGATTTTTAAACTAAAATTATGGCAGGTTATAGCGAATTAATTAAAAACACTAACGCGTATAAATTGCTTACTCGCGATAAACTCTCGGGTAGACTTTCGCACGCGTACATGGTGCTTTCGCCAGATAAAAAATACCTGCGTAATTACCTTAAAATTTTTGCAAAACTGCTCGCCTGTGGGAAAGACTTGCCTTGTGACGCGTGTCGTGTGTGCAAGGGGATTGATGAAGAACGCCTTACAGACATTACTTTTATTCCAAAGGAGATTGATGGTAAGGTTACTGCCGAAGACATCAATCTTTTGGTTGAAGATAGTTTTATTCGTCCTTATGAATTAGATAAGAAAGTTTTTATAATCGGTGACATTGCCGATATGAACGCTACGGCGCAAAATAAGTTGCTTAAAACGTTAGAAGAGCCACCTAAAGGCGTACATCTTTTAATTGGCGCAAGTAGTGAACACGGCGTTTTAACGACGATAAAATCAAGGGTAAAAAAACTAGAAATCCCACTCTTTTGCGAAGGAGAATTGTTTTTAGCGCTCAAGGATAAATGCCTAGATTATGATAAATTGCGTAGTGTTTGTCGGGCTTGCGACGGCACTTATGGTGGCGCTGAAGACTTATACTCAAGCGAAAGATTTATCAAGGCGTCTACTCTTGCAAGGACGGTTTTGGAAGAGTTAAAAAGCAGTCGAGATACCCTTAAAGTTTCGACAATAATTTCTAGTGCAGGGGTTGAACTTTCCGACTTTTTGGATGCGCTTGAAGTTTTGTTTTACGAGTTTTTGGTTTGTTTTAGTGATGAACGGTTGTGTAAAAACTCGCCAAATGCTGAGTTTATTAAGCAAAAACACGGTTTTAATAGGGCGTCGGTTATTTATGCGCTTGATAAAGTTAAAGACGCTAAAATGAAAGATTATTACAACGGTAACGACCTTATGGTTACCGAAAGATTGTTACTTCAAATTTTGGAGGGGAAATATAAATGGAGAAAATCGTAGGAATAAAATTTAAAAACACTTCAAAAGTGTATTATTTTGCTCCTGCAAAGGAGAACGAAGTTTACGAACCAGGCACGGGCGTTATCGTAGAGACTGCAAAAGGTCTTGAATACGGCGTGGTTGTTTTCGGTGTTAAGGAGGTTCCTGACGACGAAGTTGTAAAGCCACTTAAACCGATAGTTAGAAAGACTTCAAAAAGAGACGACGATTTAATTAGGGAGAACGAAAAAAAGATACCTTCTTCTCTCGTTACTGCTGAAGAAAAGATACAAAAACTTGGACTTGATATGAAACTCGTCGGTGCAGAGTATTCTTTCGACGGTAAAAAGTTGGTGTTCTATTTTACTTCTGACGGCAGAGTTGACTTCCGTGATTTAGTCAAGGAACTTGCATCAGTGTTTAAGGTTAGAATTGAACTACGCCAAATCGGTATTAGGGACGAAACGAAACTCGTTGGTGGTTTAGGGCCTTGTGGTAGAGCGTGCTGTTGCTCGTCTTGTATGCCTGACTTTAAAAAAGTTTCGATTAAAATGGCAAAAACGCAAGGCTTATCGCTTAACCCTACGAAAATTTCAGGGCTTTGTGGTAGACTTATGTGCTGTTTAGAATATGAAAACGGACATTATTCTGAAGTTTTCAAAAAAATGCCAAAACTTGGTTCAAGCGTTTCAACGCCTGACGGAAACGGCATAGTAATCAATAACAATATGTTAAAACTTATCGTCAAGGTTAAGGTTACAAAGCCTGACGGAACGGAAATTTATAAGGATTTTGATCTTAAAGATTTGCGTTTTAAGGCTAGTCAACAAATGCCTGACGACACAATTGAAGAAGAAGTTGAAAAAATTTTAGATTAACAATTTACAAATGATAAAATTTGTGATATTATAATTATAATAACGATATAAAGGAGAATTATTATGGCTTTCAAAATCAGTGATGAATGCGTAAGCTGTGGTGCTTGTGCAGAAGGTTGTCCTGTTGGCGCAATTGCTGAAGGCGATACTCAATACGTAATCGACGCAGACGCTTGCGTTAGTTGCGGTGCTTGTGCAGCAGGTTGCCCTGTCGGCGCTATTTCCGAAGAATAGGAAGGTTATCGGCTCGTTTATGACGAGCCTTTAATTTTATATTAAAACGCTTTAATTTTGTAATAACTTATCGTAAGGGGAACTATGCTCGTTAAAGAAGAACTAGGTATAGACAATTTAATAATTTATCAAGATACCAACCTTTATAGGTTTACTTCGGACGCGATAATTTTAAGCAGGTTCGCAAAAGCAAAAAAGGGTGAAGTAGTTGCTGATTTTTGCTCGGGTAGTGGAATAGTCGGCTTGCATTATTATCTTTTGAATAAGGACCTTGTTTTAAAGGTTGACCTTTTTGAAATGCAGTTGGATTTGTTTAACTTAAGCAAAAAGACGGTTATAGAAAATGGTCTTGAAGATAAAATATTTCCAAGTAATATTAAGGTGCAAGATATTAACGCTGTTGGTGTTTACGATACCGTTTTGTGTAATCCACCGTACGTAAAGCAAAATTCTGGGTTGTCAAAAGATATGCCGGAGCATATTAGAGTTTGTCGTGAAGAGGTAACTTTAACTTTTGCTGAAATTTGCCGTAGCGCAAGTAAATCCCTTAAACACGGTGGCAGGTTTTGTTTTGTTCATCGCGCTGATAGGCTTGCTGAAATTATTTGGGAACTTAAACTCAACAAGTTAGAGCCAAAGCGTTTGCAAATGGTTACGGGGTGTGAAAATTCCACGCCGTATCTCGTTATGATAGAAGCCGTAAAAGGTGGCAAATCGGGCTTAACGGTATTGCCAAACCTTACCAACGGCTAGTTTAGGAGTAGTTATGTTATATATAGTAGCAACGCCGATAGGTAATCTTAAAGATTTTTCTTATCGTGCAGTTGAAGTTTTACAATCGGTTGATATTATCGCGTGTGAAGATACTAGGCACTCTTTAAAACTTTTGAGCGCTTACGATATAAAAAAATCTCTCGTTTCGTATCATAAATTTAACGAGCGTGAGTCGGGTGCAAAACTTATTGAAGAATTAAAAGCAGGTAAAAACGTTGCTTTAATTTCCGATGCGGGAACGCCACTTATAAGCGACCCTGGTAATATTTTAACCAAGATGCTTATAGAAGAAGGTTTAGAGTTTACGGTAATTCCTGGTGCGTGTGCTTTCGTGCCTGCGCTTATTTTGTCTGGTATGGATACTTCAAGATTTTGCTTTTTGGGTTTTTTGCCTGAAAAACAATCGGAACGCAGGGAGTTTTTAAGTAAGTATGAAAATCTAGATTTAACGCTTATTTTTTATTCAGCACCACACGATATCGAAAGAAATATTACTTATTTAAGCGAGGCTTTTGGTAATCGTCGTGCCGTTGCCGTTAGAGAAATAACTAAACTTTACGAGCAAGCCGTTCCTTTTAACTTGTCCGACGGTTACGATGGTGAAAAGAAAGGTGAATTTGTTATAATAGTCGAAGGCGCGTCGGGGGAAAGTGAACTGAACGCTCTTTCGCCAAAAGAACATATTGATTTTTATATTAGGCAAGGTATGGATAAAAAAGAGGCGCTTAAAAAAGTAGCAAAAGAGCGTGGCGTACCTAAAAGTGAATTATATAAATATACGATTGAAGAATAACTTACAATTAAAAAAAGGCTCGACTTTGAAGTGAACCCCATTTAGTTCACACAATAAAAAAGGCTAATAAAAAAACCTTCTATGATATAATTTTCATAGGAGGTTTTTTTTATGGCAAAAAAAGGACAAAAATTTAACAAATACACACCCGAACAAAGAAAGGAAA
>JAZOPZ010000006.1:0-25263 GCA_045655805.1 Christensenellaceae bacterium | reverse complement strand
CTTTGGCGTTAGCCAAAATATAACGCAAGATTTGTCTTGCATATCACTTTTAGCCACAAGGCTAAAAATAAAACTAAATTATTTTAATCTTTTGTGGATAAGAAAAGCCCACTATATTTCGCCTTAAAGCGAAGTATAGTGTGCTACACTTTTGTATTAAATTAAAATTCCCTTATAGGGTATCCAAAATGGTGGTCTTTTTATTTTATAAATATTTTGAAACGGCAAAGTATGCGAGTACCGGCTTAACAAATATACTTAAAATACCATATATGCAAGATATAATAAAGCAAATGATATATAAATATAAAGGAACTACAAAAGCAAGCCATAAAATAGGTACAGCATTATAAATTTTAGTAACCGTTCTAGGAATAAAATAAATAATATTATTAGCCCACTTATTTATTTTGTATACAATGTTAGAGCCAACGTACTTTAAATAGAACGCAGAAAATATAGATAAAACTACGTAGTAAACTAAAAACAACGGCAAATCGTAAGAGGTTTGAGAGAACGCCCAGTGAATAGGGTAGGTAATACAAAATACGAGCGCTAAACCTAATATGTATTTAATTGTTTTAACTATCATATTCTTTACCCCCTTTATTCAGCATCAACGATACCTGCTGTACCGTTAAAATAACTGCTTATTATATCGTTAGTATCATAAGTATAGCCGTATAAATTTGAAGCGCTACTAATATTTAAATCATCGTCCCACCAACTAACGTCGTATTTAACAAAATAGTTGTAAGGTATATCGTCAGCAAGTGGAGAATTATTTGTAACTGAACAGTTTTTAATAGTGCCGTCTTCAAGGTTGTTTCCTACGACAAACCCTATCGTACCACGAGGTTGACAATTGTCGTAGGTTACGGAGAATACAGAGTTAACGAACTTCACGTCGGAAATTAAACCTTTATCGTTAACCCCCGTTATAAAACCTGCACGGATTATATTTTGATAATAAGTACCTTTAAAGGTCATATTAACGTTACAGTTTTCAAAAGTTACGTTTTTAACTACGCCGTTATTTATAATGTTTTTGAATAAACCAAAGTTAAACTCTTTGCTACTGTCTTTTAACTTTTTATCTTTTTCAACGACCATATTTTTAATGGTATGACCGTTGCCGTCGAAAACACCTTCAAAATCCTTGGTTTTTGCAAACTTTTTGAACTTTTCACCTTCAAAGTCGATATCGTCTTCAAGAACGAACACAGCCTTTTTAGCACCCGGTAAGTTACGGATAAGGTTTAGTTCCCTAGCGTTTGAAATACCAATCGTTTGCTTGTTTGCGTTTAGCATACCGAAGAGCGCCATTATAGCAGTTATTACTACGATTGCCATTGCTACTGAACAACGGAACTTAATAAGCCTTGATTCAGGATTTTTGTAAGCGTCTTGACTAAAGCCGAGAATTGCACAGAAAGTAATTACTAGAACCACTATGTAAATAGCAAGTAACCAACCCCAATGAATAAATGCAAAGATTTTTTCAGGAGAACCAACCATCAAAATACTTCCAGCCAACATAGTAAGAGGGGTTAATAAATAAAGTAAAGTGCAAATCCATTTACTTATAAAGCCTTGAGGCTTTTTGTAGGTAGAATTATTTGATTTTGACTTGCTAGAACCTGATTTACCCGACGATTTTTTAGAACTTGACGAACCGTTTTTGACGTTTGCCTCACCGTTGTAAACGGCGGTAAAGTAGTCAAACTGTTCGTTTGTAGCGCTTGCACGGGCGTTTTCAAATTCTTCGTGACGAGTGAATTTTTTGCGTTTAAGCATCAATTCTTGGTCGTTACTTGCTTTGAGTGCACATTTCAAAAGCCCCCAATGCGCTTCAGCATCTTGTTGATCGTGAACTAAAATTTCGTTAAAATAAATTTTTGCTTGCGAGAACTTTTTTGCCTCTAAAAACTTTTCTGCAACGCTAATTAAGAACTTTTTAGCATTTTTTATAGAGTTAGGTTGCAAGCAACTGAAAATCGTTTCAACAAACGGACCTGCGTTTTTAGAGTTATAAAAGATTTGGTAGTAAACGCAGTTATAAAGCGCTTTAATTGAACGGCTATTAGTGAAGAAAGGATGATCCTTTTCACAAATAACGATACGTTCAATAATTTCATCTAAATCAAGTTCGGCAGGTTTTTTATCTGAAGAGTCGTCTTCAGAATTTACGTTTAAGTTGAACTTCGTCGATTGAATATCTTGCGTTTTTACTCTACATTGTAAAAGTTTAAGATACATATCTGAAGTTTTTCTCGCCAAAACTAGTTCTTCGTATAAAAGTCTAGCGTTATCGTATTTTTGAGCCTTTAAGTAAGTTTCGGCAACGTCTGCCATATAGGTGATGTTGTCCTCACGATGTTCATCAAAGAAGATTTTTCTTGCATTAGCAAAGATTTCTTCACAAACTTTAACCTTACCTTGAGAGAGGAAGTAGTCGAAACGGGCTTTGAGTTTTTTCAAAACGCATTCCGCGCGGGATTCATCAATATATTTTAATATTACGTCGTAAAGTTCTTTTTGCTTTGTCCAAGAAGGCAACTGATTGTCAAGCCCAACGATAAGCGCGTCTACAATTTTCCACGAAAAATCCATATCCGACGAATTATCGATGGCTGTGTCAATGTCTGCGTACCATTCAGGTTTTACTGATAAAAGACAATCTTTAAAGCCTTTACCATCTTTTGATGGGCATTTGATGTTCGATAAAAATCTACCCCAATAAGCCCTAGAACATTTTGGCGATTTTGCAATAACGCCGTCAAAAGTTCTCAAAGCGTCTTTGAACTTTTTGTGTTCAAGCATATCTTCCGCACTCTTTAAAACGCGTTCTTCAGTAGCGGAAATGGTAATCGTTTGATTATTGCCTGAACCGTTAATTTTAACACGGGCTACGTTGTGGCCAAAGTTAAATTCGGTGTCTTCATCAATAAAGTCTTGTTTGATGTTTCTTCCTTTTAATTTGGATTTTAAGCCTTTACTAGTTGAAACGAAAGCCTCAAGTTGTTTTTCAAGTTCCTTAAGATAGGTAGCGTTGAACATATCAACGTTAGGAAGTTGTATATCTTTAAGTCCAAGTGGGAGAGATGGAATATTTCTTCTATAAGCGAGTATAAGAGAGCGCTTGTCTTTTTTACCTTTTTCGATAAAATAACGGAAACGCTTCCACTCGTTTTCAACCCATTGAGCGGCAAGGAATTCTTTTTTAGTGCCGACCAAAATCATTGCTTGCGAAGTTTGTAACGCTTTTAAGATTTTTGGTTCGTACTTTTCACCTTGAATACCGGTATCTTTACCGATAGAAACAGGGGAGAAGAATACTCTATATTTATCTTTAAAATAGTTATAAATTTCACGGGCTTTAGCGCAGTCTTCCGTTTCCATTGAGCGCTTTTCGCCCGAACTATCGGTTACTTCTTCCGTTTGTTTGAAAGAAATAAATATATCGTAAGAATTTTCTTTTGCAACTAAATCGAAAAATTCTTTTAAAAGTTCGTCAAGTTCGGTAGCCTTTTCTTCATAAAAGCGTCTATCGTCTTCAGAACGGGCAAACTGAATAGCGTTTTTATAGTTTTGGCTATCTTTAATCTTTTCACGGTCGTCGTAAGAAAAACTAAAGAAAGTAGGTTTTGAAACGTTACCTTCTTTTACGTAAACTACGCCGAGTTCCGCAAGAAGGGTTTGCCAATAAACCTCACTGCTTTCAGGTTGCATTTTTTTGAGTTCTTCACAAAGTTCTTCTGCTTTTAAGAACTCACGTTGTTGACGGGCTTTAACAATTTCTTGTAGTTCGTAGGAAGTATCTTCAAGCGTGTCTTTATACTCTCTACGACAGTTTAGACAGGTAGGTATGCCCGTTCTTGGGTCAAGCCTAACGTCCCCGCCACAATGTAAACATATAGTTACGTTGCTCATTTAGAGTGCTCCTTTATTTTAGTCTGCGAGTAGACCAAGGGTGTTTTTAGTTTAATAAGTACCTTTAAGGTCTGCAAAAAAGTCGGTATTCGACATTAAATCTAGACATTTTTTAACGGTAGTTGTAGGAATTGCAAAGTTCATACCTTCAGCGCCGTCGATACCCGAACAAATTACGCCGATAGCGTTGCCGTCGGTATTAAAGATAGGGCCACCTGAATTGCCACCGTTTACGGCGCAGTCGGTCATCATAAGCATTTTGCCGTTTACGTTACGGGCTTTGTCGCTCACAATACCACTCGTTATACAAGTGCCGTAGCCTAAAGAATTGCCGATAACGAAAACTTCTTCACCTATTCTAACTTTGTTAAAGTCTGCTAATTTAACTGGGCAAGCCTTTGACGGTACGCGTTCTAATCTTAAAACGGCTAAATCGTCGCCTTTTCCGTTGCCACCTTGATTATCGGCAAGAACCATAACGTAAGCCTTTACAGTTTCACCTGCAAGTTTTGCTTGAATTTCAGGGTAAACTTTGCCGGCTTGGTTTGAAACGACATGGGCGTTGGTTACACAGTACCCAAGTTTATTGATTAAAAGCCCAGAACCCGAGTGAATAACGTTGCCTTCTACACATCTAATTTCAAGTATGCCGTTAACGTTTCTTTCAAAAACGTCGGCGCCCGAAGTGGATTTTTTGCTTACGCTAACGCTAGCAGGCGCTGGTGCAGGTGCGCTAGTTTCAAGTGGGGCAGTATTACCACAACTAGAGCAATAGTATTGATTGCCCCTTACGGTCATATTGTCGCCACAGCAGTCACATCTTTTCATAATAACTCCTTAACCGTTGTCAGACTTCCAGTCCATTAACTTTTCAATATCTTCACGCTGAACGGTAGTTTTAATTTCTTCTAAAGCAGTATCAAAGTCTGCTTGTTCAATAACTTTGCGTCCTGTTCTTACGCCACGGATAATTGAAATTTCTTCAATAGTATCCATAAGGTTAGAAATATCCGAGCAGTTAAATCCTTCGGTTTTATTAGCAACTTCAACGGTATCCAAGAATTCGTCAACCATAACTTTGCCTTTTTTACGGATTTTATTGATACGACTGTCGATAATATACTTTCTAGCCTCAAAGTCAGGCAAGCCAACGTAAACTCTCGTACCAAATCTACCAGGACGAATAAATGCGCTGTCAATGTCCCAAGGTTTGTTGGTTGCGGCAATTAAGAAAAGTATGTTACCCGTATCTTTGCCATAACTTTCAACACCTTGAAGTTGTGATAAAAATTCAGAACGCAATTGTTTTGCGTATTGTGATTTAGTATTTTTAGGCGAAATTGAGTCCATTTCGTCAAAATAAATTACGGCGCAAGGGAATTGGCGCGCTTGCGCAAATAACGCTTTAACTGCTTTTTCTGATTGACCTGCGCCTTGGTGTAAAAGGTCTGACGGTTTTACTGAACAGAACTTTGCGCCGATTTCGTTTGCAATCGCTGCAGCAATCATAGTTTTACCCGTGCCCGGAGGGCCGTATAAAAGCAATCCACCACCACTCTTTTTAACGTAACCTTCAAACGCGTCAGGGTTTTTAAGTGGGAGAAGTACTTTAACTTGAACGGTTTCTTTAACCGAATCAAGACCTGCCACGTCGTCAAAGGTGATAGATGGTAAACTATCCCAGTCAAACTTAAATTCACTATTGAAAGCCGCACCCTCTTTTAACACTAAATCTTCAGGCATACTTTCTTCTTCCTTGACAGGTTCAGGTTGTGGGGTAGGCGTAGTGATAGGTTGTTGTGGGGCAGTTGGTTTGCTTTGTTCACTCGGCGTTTTTGGAGTGAGCGCGTCGATAACGAAGTCTGGCAAATCGTCAAGTTTAATAAGAGCCATATCGCTATCAGAATAAGCAGAACTGCTAACCAATCTAGTTGATTGTTTAGTTACTATATTTTGGAATAAATTGCGAACGTCTCTACCGTTACCAAAGTCTTTTTGACGGGTAGCGTAGCAGTATTCAAAATATTTAACGAGCGCAATTTTAGCCATGTCTTCTAAAACGTAACTGTTTTTACGGCACAAACCGTCGAAAATCTTAAAGAGTTCTTTAGGGTCGTAATCTTCAAAATCAAGTTTAGTGGTAAAGCGTGATTTAAGACCTGGGTTAGTCGCTATAAAGTTGGTCATTTCGTCCTTATAGCCAGCAACGATAACCGCTAAATTGTCACGGTTGTCTTCCATACCCTTAACGAGTGTTGCGATACATTCGTCCCCAAAAGCGTCACCACTAGAAATTGAATACGCTTCGTCTATAAATAATACGCCACCGATAGACTTTTTAATTACGTCTTGAGTTTTAGGCGCAGTTTGACCGACGTAGCCTGCGATAAGATCGCTACGTTCAACTTCGACCAAATGACCTTCAGAAACTATACCCATAGCGCAGTAAATTTGCGCCATAATACGGGCGACGGTAGTTTTACCCGTGCCTGGATTACCTGTAAATACCATATGGTAGGAGAGTGGGAAACAAGGCAAACCGCGTTCCTTTCTCAATTTATAAATGGTAATTTGGTCAATCCAATCTTTAACGGTTTTCTTAACGCTGTCGAGCCCTACTAAATCGTTGAGTTTGGCAAGAGCCTCCTCTAAAGAAATTTTTTCAGGTTTCGAAACGACAGCCGAAGAAGTGTGTTCTTCGGCTTGTGCGCTAGATTGTGGTTTTTGGACGGCGAGGTTTTCAGCAATCTCAATAATTCTTTGCGCTCTAGCAAACATAGATTTTTGAAGTTCGCCTTTATTTTCTTTAGCAAGCAAAAACATTTGTTCTGCAGCGAGTAAGTAATAACGCTTTGCGCTAGCCAAATCGCCGGCTTTTTGCGCTTCGCCTGCCTTTTTATTGTAAATATCGAATTTTTGATAAATGATTTCGGTGTTAGCCATTTTAGTCTCCGAATTTTACATCATTTTCTTTTTAAGTTCTTCAAGGGCTTTGTCAATATCCATACTTTCGGTAGACGCAACGGCTTCGTCAGAAATAAGAGATTCGATTTCTGCTCTATCGCCAGGCTTTGCCGTTTGTTGAGCGTTTGATTCGAACGCTGCTTGGGTTTCGTCCATAAATTCTTCAATATTCATAGTTTGCATTTCAACGTTTTCCATAGCCACGGTGAATTGCTTACCAACTTTCTTGAATTGTGCGTCTTTGGCGATTTTGCCCATGTCTTTACTTAAAACGCCCATACCTTTCAAGAATTCCGTCGTCATCATAGTAACGTCTTTCATTTGAGAGGTGATTTCAAAATTGAGTTTCATTTCGTAAACCCTTTTTTGTTGAGCCATAGTCATTTGTAAGCCTGAAACCGCAAGTTCGTATTGAGCGGTAAGACCTTTCATTTTTGCCTCTTTAGCGTTTTTAATAAAATTTTCTTTTTGCTCTTCAAGTTTTTGAATTTGTTTGTTCATATTATTCAAAGTTTTATTGATGAGCATTTTCTTTTTAATATCTTTATTTGCTTTAGCCATAATTTGCTCCTAAAAGTTTATTCTATTGGGGTAGTGTCAGAGGTAGGAGCGCTTGCTGAAGCAACTTCGCTCGTAGCAAAAGCCTCGCTATCCATTTGCGCTTGATCTTCAAACATAGCCAAAAGCGCGTCGTCTTCTTTACCGATACCGTAGATGGTTTCGTTAGGGGTATAAGCCATTTCAACTTCTTTAAAGGTGTCGTCAGCAGAAGTTAAAATATCTTCAGCGGCAACCCTAGTGTTAAGGGCGTTGTTTAAGAAGGTAGCAAGACCTTTTTGGTCGCCCAAAAGTTGGTTGAGAGAAATATTACCCGTTTTTGCAAAGAAGGTATTATCGTCAATAGCACGTTTTAACTTTTCTAAAAGGTTGATATTGTACATAACGTACATAGCGCGTTGAATATTTCTTTCGCGTTCAGCCTTGGCGTTGTTAACTTTTTTAGCGTAAAAAAGTTTCATTTGACGGTCTTGTTCCTTTCTACCCATTTCCATCCACTTATCGATTTCCGCTTTAGATGAAACGATTTGTTCGTCGATAGAATTAGATTCTTTTTCAAGTTTAACGATAGCGTCAACTACGTCTTCACGCTTTAATTTTTGGAATTTGTTCTTAAAAGGCCACATAGTTTAGTCAACCCCTTATTATAAAATAGCGTTTCTTTCAGCAATAACGAGTTCTACTTCTTTAATCAAGGTGAGAACTTTAGCGTCAGCCTTGTCTTTAACAAGGGCAATTTTAACGTCTTCAAGAGCGTTTTTAATCTTCTTATCGTAGTCTTTAATCTTGTCGTTATCAGACGGAATAAGGAATTGAAGTTTGTTTTGAATTTCCGTTAATTTATCTTCAACGGTGCTGTCTTCTTCGTTTTTAGCGAGAACTTTCAAAGTTTCAACGTATTTATAGTTAGTTTGAACTAAATCGAAATCGATTTTATTTTTTTCACCTTTAGATTTTTTCTTAAAAAGACCGAATAAACTCATAATTATAACTCCTTGTTAATTTTAGTTTTGATTTGAATTATTTAAGTTTTTTGCCACAACCGGTGCAAAAAGTTGCGTCGCTTGGGTTTTCCTTACCGCAAGAACATTTGTTTTTGCCTTTGCCTAAATCGTTGCCACAGTTAGGGCAAAAAACTGCGGTTGCTTCACAACTATGACCGCATTTTGGGCAGAAGTTTGAACCTTTTTTAAGACCTTTTTCGCCAACTACTTTCATAACTTCGTAGTAAGCAACTCTGTCAGTTTTTTCAAGTTCAAGTAAGTATTTGTCGCGTTCCCATTGCTTGTCGTCAAGGCGTTCAAGTTCAGCAAGATATTCTTTAATCTTTCTTTCTTGTCTGTTTTCTTCAGTGATAGATTCAACCTTTTGGATATCTTCGTCAGAAATAACAAATCTTTGGATAAGGAAGTTTGCTAAACCGATACCAAATTCTTCAGAGAACTTTTTAGTTAAAAGAGCGCCGATTTTGGTTGCAATAGGTCTTCTGTTTGCGTCGAACATATCGTAAGAAAGTTTTTCTTCATTGATAACTTCAGCAAAAGTAGATGCAAATTCGTCAACAACTAAAGAACTGAAAGTATCTTGGAAGGTTACAAGGTCAAATTCCTTCTTAACCCCTACGATTTTACGCATAAATTGGTTAGGTTGGGTAATTTCAACACGGAATTCACCACTAGCGCCTACTTCGATAACTCTACCGCTAATAGGGTCTCTATAACGGATTTTATCTCTCGTACCCCATCTGATTTGAACGTTGGTTTCCTTTGGAATATAAACAACGTCTACAGAAGAACCGTGTTTCCATTTCTTGATTTCTTCTTTAGTTTCAAATACAGGGTAGGTACCACTTTGATAAAAGCGTGGAACGCCGTCTGATTTGATAACGAAAGCGTTGTGTGAGAAAGGAACTTCAATTTCAGCGTCCTTTTTAGTAACTTCACCGCGAACTCTTACGAATAAAACGGCGTTGTCGTCAACCTTTGCGTTACAAAGGTTTTGTTCAAATTTGATTACTTGGTGTTTTCCGAACATAATAATTTCTCCCTAATTTCTTTCTTAAAAGTAAAAAAATTTCACTTTAAGATAATATTATACATAGTATAACATTATTACACACATAATGTCAATATGTTTCGAAAAATTTCTTTTTAAGGCGAATTTGCTCGAAATTTTTTTGCATAAAAAAGGCGCTTTTTCGCGCCTTTTTGTCGTTATTTTATAATCGGTAATTCCGTCATACGAAGATAAGTATTGCCGTACGGAACGAACTCTTTTACTAATTTTTCAGAAGTAGGTTTTAAAGATTTTGGAGCGTCGTTTGCTACGAATTTAAAACCCTCTTTGTTGCCCCAGTTTATTTTACAAACGGGTACTTTTATTTTTATAGGTGGGTTAGTTCTAGAGAACGGATTGTCATAATTTTTGTTAAATATAACTTCAAGTGGCAATGTTTTGCCGTCAACGGTATCGCCAAACTCGTCCAACTTAAAGCCGTAGCCCCAATCTTCCGTAGGTAAAAAATCGTAGTCGCAGTAAGGGAATTTTCTTTCTACGCCGTCTCTCATATATTCGTGTGTAACGGTGCTGTGTTTAAGCGGTAAAGCGAATAATAACGCGCCGTAATTTATAGTAAATAGTCCGTTGTTTCTAGTTGCAAGTTTAGGCGAGCGTTTGAAAGTTAAAGTAAACTTATTGCCGTTTTTAACTGTGGTTTTATACCAGCCTTTTACTGCCGATTTAATTTCACTATTTATAGAAAAATTTTCAGCCCAAGCAGGAATTCTTATATTAAGGGTGAAAGGCTTGTCCGATTTAATGCTGTAATTTAAAGTGTCACCGTAAGGGTAGTCGGTTATAACTTCAACGCAAATTTTATTGCCGTCAACATCACAGTTAAGGGTGGCAGGGGCAAGCGCCGTGTTGTAAATTTCGCCGTTGCCTTTCATAAAGGTTGAAAGGGTAAATTTCGGCAATGCTTGTCCGTAGTTTGCTGTACAGCAACCAAAGTTAGGTTCTAGACCAAATCGATTGCTTTCACTTTTGTTAGTCGTGTAGTATGCAGGTTCTTCGATTTCGTAACAACCAACTTGGTTAACTAGTTGAAGATACTGCGTTCCCCAACAATCTTCCGTAACCTGGGCAGGGTATGCGTTAAAGGCGAGTTTTTCAAGTCTATCGCCCCACTCGCTTTCGCCCGTCAATCTTAAAAGATGCTCATAACTATACATAGCCTCTACTATGCCACAAAGTTCGGTGCCTTGGATAGGCGACGGACCTGCTAAAATTTCGCTACCCGTGAAGTGTCCCGTTGCCGTGCCGTGATATTCTTCTAAAACTTTCAAAAGTTCTCTAGCATCGTCGCCAGTAATAGGTTCGTTCGGTTCGACTAGCGCTTTATAAACGGTGTCGCCTTTAAGCGACATTGCTACGTTTACCACGTGTGAATAATAGTTCCAAATAGTAGGTGGGTTTTTCCAAAGCCTAACGCTGTCTTTAATGCCTAAACCGTTAATTTTTAAAAAGTCTGCAAGTTCGACAAGCCAAGGTTCAGGACGCTTTGCGTAAAGCCAAGCAATAACTAAAACGCACTCGTACCACCTTGCGTTGCCCCAGTTAAAAGGCGTCGATCCGTGCGAATTGCTTTTAAAATTTTTAAGGGCGTTATAAACGACTTGTTCAATTCTATCGTCGCCGGAACAATCTGCATACACGGTGAGTGCTTTCAAAATTATAAAGAGAGCCCAAATATCGTAGGTTGCTCTATCGTCTTCGTTAGCGGGACAAATCCAACCCGTCGGGGTTTGGTTTTCAATAATTTTATCAATATATTTTTTAGCGCGCGCTTTCATATCGTCGTCGTTTAAAAGGTACGCTAAAGGAATAAATCCGTCAAGCCAATAAGGAACGCGTTCCCAACCTTCTTTATCGCCACCGATCCATTTACTGTCTTTTACGTCGGGCCACATTTTATCAAGGTTGCCGTTTTTGCCTTTCGCTTGAATTAAAAGCGCTTTTTTTAACCAACCGTTTGCACGGATTTCGTTCGTTGCAAAAAAGTCAAGCATAATATTCTCCTATAGGTTAGTTTGATTATAACACGAAAAATAAAAAAATTAATAGCAAAAACATTGCAAAAATCACACAATTATGTTAATCTAAAAAGGGGGTGTTAAAAGGAACGCAACTTATTACGCAGATAAATTACAAGTTAGTTTTGATAGTATGTCCAATATGGTATACGCTAGTTATCGCTCTTTTTTACCAAACGAAAAGCATATTACTAGGATTTGTCCTGAACACGTGTTGCTTATGGTATATAAAGGCTGTTTTCCCGTTGAGTGGCGCAAGCAATATTTGAAAATCTATTGATATTTAATTTTTTTTGTGTTAACATAGTTAAGTAGACTAAAAGGAGGCGTTATTATGGGTTGGCAAGGCAACGAGTTTTGGATTTTACCATTGGCGCTTTCTTGCGTTTTATTGATAACTGTTGCCGTGTGGTTTGCCGTTAGAAATAAATCGGACAAAATAAAAGACTTACCCTTTTTAGTCGTTACCATAGTTATGGTGGTTGGGGAAGTTGTTAAGCAAGTAGTCGGGCTTTTGTCTAGCGAGGGGTATGATTTATGGTTTATTCCCGCGCACTTTTGTAGCACCTATTTTATTTGGTATACTTTGGCTGAATTTTCACCAAAAAAGCACCGACAAACTATGCGTAATATAGCGTTTGTTGCAAGTTTATACTTCGTTGCATTATTCTATTTTTATCCAAGTGGCATACTTTCGTGTGAAGGGATTTTTAAGAAGTTTAGTACTTTTCATAGTTTTTTCTTTCACCACTTGGTGTTGTTGTACTTTACGCTATCGGTTGCGCTCAAAAGGTTCAAACCGACAAAAAAAGATATTTTACCGTTTATCGTTTGTATGATTTGTTACTACGTCGTTGCCGTAATATTGGCTTACGCGTTAGATACGAACTATATGAATATTTTGCATAGCGTTATATTCTTCGTTGAAGAGTGGCGCGTTAAATTTGGTCAAGTTCCGTACGATATCGGTCTTGGTGCCGTTATAATTTTCTCCGGTGCGATATTTATGTGGGTTTTTGCAATCGTAAAAGGTAAATTAGACGCTAAAAAACAAAAAACTAGCGATTAATCGCTAAAACATAAGGAAGATTTTTATGGAAAATCAAGGATTAAAAACTGGACAAGAAAGAGAAAAATTAGGTAGCCGTTTAGGGTTCATTTTACTTTCTGCAGGTTGTGCAATAGGTGTTGGCAACGTGTGGAAGTTCCCTTATATGGCTGGTCAATACGGTGGTGGGTTATTCGTATTGTTGTACTTGGTGTTCTTGGTTGTGATGGGCGTGCCTGTTATGACTATGGAATTCGCCCTCGGTAGAGCAAGTCAAAAAAGCCCTGCCAAACTTTATCAAGCGTTGGAAAAACCTGGTCAAAAATGGCATTACCACGGTTACGGTGCTTTTATTGGCAACATTGTGCTTATGATGTTTTATACATCCGTTACTGCTTGGGTGTTGCAATACTTCGTTAAGACGGCGAAAGGCGATTTCGTAGGGCTTAACGCCGTACAAGTTAGTGGTAAGTTTGGCGAAATGCTCGCTGACCCTTGGACGCAAATACTTTTCGTAGGTATCGTTTGCGCGTTGGGTATTTTGGTTTGTTCTTTAGGCGTTAAAAAGAGCCTTGAAAGAGTAACCAAGTTTATGATGGTGGCGCTTTTAATTATAATGGTCGGCGTTGCAATCAAGGGGCTATTCCTTGACGGCGCAGGTGAAGGCTTAAAATTTTATCTTATTCCTAACTTTGACCTTATGAAAGAAGTTGGTGTTTTCAAAATAATTACCGGTGCAATGAGTCAAGCGTTCTTTACGCTGTCTTTAGGTATCGGCTCTATGGCGATTTTTGGTAGTTATTTAAATAAAGACCGTTCGCTTTTAGGTGAATCTATCAACATTGCAGTATTAGATACTTTCGTAGCAATCGTTTCAGGCTTAATTATTTTCCCTGCTTGCTTTACTTACAACAACGGTCAAGTAAACGAAGGCGCTGGCTTTATCTTTAGCGTTTTCCCTAACATATTTAACAATATGGCAGGCGGTAGAATTTGGGGCTCGTTGTTCTTTATCTTCTTGGCGTTTGCAGCGCTTTCAACGGTTTTTGCCGTATTCGAAAACATATTTGCGTGTGCACAAGATTTATTCGGTATGTCAAGGGTAAAGACTTGTATCATATTCGGCATTGCTATTTTCGTATTGTCAATTCCTTGCGTGCTCGGCTTTAACGCTTGGTCGTCGGTTGCTATCGGTGGCAAGGGTATTATGGATATGGAAGATATTTTAGTTTCTAACATATTACTTCCTGTCGGCTCGTTTATCTTCGTGCTTTTCTGTACCCTCAAAAAAGGCTGGGGCTACGAAAATTTCGTCAGCGAAGCAAACCAAGGTGAAGGATTAAAGATTAGGCCTTGGATGGAAAAATACTTTAAGTTCGTTTTACCAATACTTATTGCAGTATTCTCAATAATCACGATTATAACTCCGTTTGTAGGTTAAAATTATGGAAAAATATATACCAGTAGTAGTTATTAAAGAAATTTCAGAAACCGACGCTATACTTAAAGCGTTAAAAAATAACGGCATAAATTGTGCTGAAATCACTTTTCGTACGGCGTGCGCTAAAGAGGCAATCGAATACGCTTGCAAAAACTATCCGGATATGGAAATCGGCGCAGGCACGGTTATTAACGCTGAACAATGCAAACAAGCGCTAAAAGCGGGGGCAACTTTTATAGTTTCGCCAGGGCTTTCTAGTTCTGTAGCAAAGGTTTGCAAAAAACACGGCGTACCGTATTACCCGGGTTGCGTAACTCCGACCGAAATTATGCAAGCGCTTGAATTAGGTATTGATATCGTTAAGTTTTTCCCTGCAAATATTTATGGTGGCTTAAAGGCGTTAAAAGCGCTTTCAGCGCCATTTCCACAAGTAAAATTCATTCCTACGGGCGGTGTGGATAGAAGCAACATCGACGAGTTCTTGGCGTTCGATAAAGTTGCCGCGATCGGCGGTAGTTTCTTCGTAAAAGAGGCTTTGGAGAAATGCGAGAAATAAAAAAGAAAGCGTTGGATGAACTCAAAGGCTATTTATTTATGCTTTTTGGGTGCGTAGCGTATGCGGCGAGTACGAGCTTGTTTTTAGCACCTAACTCTATTGTTGCAGGCGGTGTAACGGGGCTTTCCGTTATCGTGCATTTATTAAATGAAAAGTTGCCCGTCGGTATGGTTTCGATTGTGATCAATTTACCGATTTTGATTTTCGGAATGAAACTTTTCGGCTGGAAATTTATTTATCGGTGCTTGATTACCATCGTAACGTTGGGCGTCGTAACAGACTTGTTCGCATTCTTGCCCGTTTTAACGGACGACGGCGTTTTGGCGTCTTTGTACGGCGGCGTTTGTCAAGGGATCGGCATCGGACTTTTC
This sequence comes from Christensenellaceae bacterium, assembly GCA_045655805.1. Taxonomy (GTDB): domain Bacteria; phylum Bacillota; class Clostridia; order Christensenellales; family Borkfalkiaceae; genus UBA11475. The sequence goes on along the minus strand of JAZOPZ010000006.1, from coordinate 10,301 downwards.
GTCCGCTACGAATTTTCAAGCGGCGGCACGGAGCTTTTGGGCAGGTTGATCGCCCGTGCGATTAAGGGTTTAAAAATACCCGTTTGCGTGGGGATTTTGGATGCAATAATCGTTCTTATGGGCGCGATCGTAACGAAAAATCCCGATAATATGTTATACGCTTTGATCGTGGTGTTCGGCAGCACGAAAGTGTCCGAATTCGTATTGATGGGCTTGGAAAAATCCAAACTTTGCATCATTATTACGGACAAAGGCGAAGAGTTATCGGAAACGCTCGTACATAACAGTCCAAGAGGGGTTACGATGCTGGAAGGACAGGGCATGTACACGCATAACAGCCATAACGTAATCCTCACTTGCGTGAAAAACCGTCAGCTTACGCAATTAAAACAAATGGTGAAAGCGGTGGATCCGCGCGCATTTATCATTATCAACGAATCGGTGGAAGTTCGCGGACAAGGTTTCCAAGCTTTGGATGAACAAACGACTTCGATTATCAAAGAACAAACGACGGCTTTGGAACAAGTAGCCGTTATGGAAAACGAAAATAAAAACAAAGAGGTATAAAAATTATGAAAAAAGTCGTAACTTTCGGTGAAATCATGTTAAGGCTTGCGCCTAACGGTTATTATAGGTTTTTTCAAAACGACCAAATGCAAGCAACTTTCGGTGGGGGTGAAGCAAACGTTGCCGTGTCGCTAGCAAACTATGGTTTAGATAGCGTGTATATCACTAAACTTCCGTCGCACGCAATCGGTCAAAGTGCAATTAATTCTTTGCGTTATTTTGGCGTTGATACTTCAAAAATCGTTCGTGGTGGCGACAGGGTAGGTATTTACTATTTAGAAAAAGGCGCGTCGCAAAGAGGCTCCGTTTGCATTTACGATAGGGCGCACTCATCTATTGCAGAGGCAACTTTAGAAGATTTTAATTGGGCAGAAATTTTTAACGGCGCAGATTGGTTTCACTTTACGGGAATAACGCCTGCGCTCGGTGGAAATCTCCCTGCAATTTGCCTAGAGGCTTGTAAGCAAGCCAAAAAGATGGGCGTTAAAGTTTCCTGCGACTTAAACTATCGTGGTAAACTTTGGACAAGACAGCAAGCCCGTGAAGTTATGAGCGAACTTTGCAAATTCGTCGACGTTTGTATTTCTAACGAAGAAGACGCTAAAGACGTATTCGGCATTGAGGCTGAAAACACCGATATTTACGGCGGTAAGTTAAATCACGACGGCTACAAGTCCGTTGCTAAACAACTTGCCGATAAATTTGGTTTTGAAAAAGTCGCAATCACTTTGCGTTCTTCAATTTCGGCAAGCGATAACGACTGGGCAGGTATGCTTTTCGACGGCGAAAATTATTGTTTTTCAAAATCGTACCACTTGCATATCGTTGACCGTGTTGGTGGTGGCGATAGTTTCGGTGGTGGGCTTATCTATGCTTTATTAAACGGCAAAGATACTCAATCTGCTATCGAATTTGCAGTTGCTGCATCGGCGCTTAAACACTCGATTGAAGGCGATTATAATAGGGTTTCGGTTGCCGAAGTTGAAAAACTTGCAGGTGGCGACGGAAGTGGCAGAGTTCAAAGATAAAAATATTTAAAATAAAAAAGGCGTAGTACCAACTATGCCTTATTTTTTTAGTCTTGTTTACTTGGTAAACACTCGATAAATACTGCTTTAGCGTCAGATTTAACGGTAAATTTACCTTGCGCTGAATACGGCAAGAAGAAGTAATCGCCTGCCTTAACTTTTTTAGAGTAGTCGTCGCCGATAATTTTAGCCGAACCTTCTAAACAAATGTAAACGCAAGGACCGAAGTCAGGTACGAAACTTGCGCCGTTTTGGACGGTGTGGCGAACTTCGCCAAAGCAAGTGGTGTCGTCGTAACTGATTAAAATTTCTTTTTTATAGCCGTCTTTGTCAATCGTTGTGGTAGGGGTAACCCTGGCGTAAGCAAGGGCGTTTTCACCGTAAACGTCAAAATTGATAGCGCCTAAAGCCGTGTCTTTATCTAAACCGATATATTCTTCTTGTTCGCTCAAGTGATAGTCGCCACACCAACGCTCTGGTTGAATGGTAAAGTCGGTAGGTTCTTGAACTTCAACTATAGTACAACCTGCACCGATTGCGTGTATAAGCCCTGCCTTAATAAGCCAAATATCGCCCGGTTTTGCGTCGACGCCGTGTAAAAGCGTGCCCATAATGTCTTTTTCAGTTTCACTGCGTTCTTCTAAAGCCGAAAGTTCTTCTTTGGTGAGTTTATCGTTAAAACCAAAGTAAAGTTTAGCACCCGGTCTAGTCGCCACGACGAGCCAAGATTCCGTTTTGCCGTAATCGCTATTGAAGTGTTTTCTAGAAAACTCTTTAGTTGGGTGAACTTGGAAAGGAAGTCTAATAGCGCTATCTAAAAACTTAACCAAACAGTCAAATTTTCTATTGCCTAAAAGTTCGTTAGGGTAGTCGTTTAATAAATCGTCCAAAAATAAATCCGTTCCTTTAACTACGGAAACACCGTCGCGCTTGCCGAAGTATTTTGGATTGATTGCTTTTACCTTGCTGGAAATCCATTCTTCAGGAAAGTTATTATCGGTGTCTGGCATGAAATCGTCGTCAAAAAGTTTTTTATAAGGCTTGCCACCGAGGTAAATTCTATAAACTCTGTTGCTTTCAAAAAATATAGGTTGAGTTACTATTTTTTTAATATCGGTCATAGTTGTATTGCCCCTTTAAATTGAGTTGTAAAAGCGCCTTGATTGTTTGCATAAGCGAGGGCAATTTCAATAGTTTCTTTGTTAAGTGGTTTACCGTCGATACGCGCAAGGAAAGTTCCAAAGAACGCGTCGCCTGCGCCCGTTGTGTCAATCGGTGTAACGGGACGGGTTGGTACAGTACCCGATTTTCCGTTGTAATAGTAAGCGCTACCGTCAGCACCTTTAGTTACCAAAATTAACTTGTTTGGCTTTAAAAGGGATTGAACGGCTTCGTCAAAGTTGTCCATGCCAGTGTATTCTAACACTTCATCTTCAGAGAATTTTACGATATCTGCATCTTCAACGAACTTTTTATAAACTTTGCGCGCTTGCTTGATATCTTTAAAAATATCTTTTCTAAAGTTGAGGTCAAAACTTACTGAAATCCCCAAATCCTTCGCCTTTTTCAAAAAGTGTGAGGCAACCTTTCTGCCTTTCTTTTCCGAAAGCATTAAAGAGCCGATGTGAACGATATTAAGTTTTGCGCAATGTTCAAAAGAAAATTCCTTTTCGTCGATATTAAAGTCAGCAGTACCATTGCGCATAAACGAAAAGTCTCTTTCGCCATCTTTAAGCGTTACGAAAGCAAGTGTAGTACTACGCTTTTCATCCGTTTGAATATAAAGGTAATCGAGTTTTGCTTTTTCGGCTTTTTCTTTAAGATAGGCGCCCACGTTGTCGTTGCCAACTCTACCTAAAAAAGCAACCGTAGCACCTGCCTTTTTAGCGTTTACAGCAAGGTTAAAAGGTGCGCCACCCACGTTGCAGTCCAGCACTAATTTGCCGTTTTTATTCTCGCCGAACATATCGGCTACAATTTCACCTACAGAAAGTATCATAATATTTACCGCCTTTTCGTGTTAATTAATCTCGTGCTTATTAAACAAGCAACTCTTTTTTAAAAATGATAAAAAATCGCCATATTTCGATAAAAAACAGCCATTATTTTGCCGAAGTGTTCAACGATTTAAAATGGTTTCTAAATTCCGTTGGCGTTTGCCCCGTTGCTTTTTTGAAAAGTCTATTAAAATGACTTAAACTATCGTATTTAAGAGCATTTGAAATTTCAAGCACCGTAAAGTCCGTCGTTTGAAGTAGCGCGCAGGCACGGTTTATCTTTATTTTTGCTAGGTAAGAAACTATCGTTTCGCCCGTATATTCTTTAAAATATTTAACTATTGTTGCAGGGGAATAGTTTGAAATTTCGTACACCTTTTTTACAGAAGATAGGTCAAAGTTCACGTCGTTTATTTTGTAGAGCAAGTCGTTAAACCAAGTCGGTATGCTTTTGTTTGTTTGCGTCGTGCGTGAATATATTAGCGATACTGCTGAAAGAATCATTTCGCAAATTATAAGTTTATCCCTTTTTGTGTCCTTGTACGTTGAAGAAGAAATTTCCCTTGCCTTGTTATAAAAATAGTCAAATTCGCTTTGCGAAAGCATTGTTTGAAAACATCTATCTTTTATATAAAGTGGAAAGAGATCGTCTAAAATGCCACCACAAATTTGTTCTAACTTTTCCTTGCTTATAGATACGTTGAGGTGTTCGCTTTGCAAGTTTTTTATCGGAGCAATAGCGTGGGGGGTGTCGGGTGCAATAAATACGAAACTACCGTGTGGTAGTTCTTCCCATACCCCGTTGAGTTTATGGTTGGTTTTGCTTTTCGTAAACACCAAAAACTCGTAATAATCGTGCGTGTGTTCACCAACGGGATAACTGTACGCCCAATGAAAGTCTAGTTCGCTGTCGGGGTATGAAAAAAGACGCTCTTTTTTGAGTTTTGTGAATTTTATAGGTTCGCTCATACTACTAAATTATAACATCAAATACATAGGGGTGTCAATATCAAATAAAAAAATCACAAGTTTAATAATGTTTAACAAATTCACGAACTTAACAGTAATAGTTAATAATCTGCAAAAAAACTGTTGAAAAAAAGCATAGTATATGCTAAAATTAGTTACAGATTGATTTTACGGAGATTTTTTATGAAAAAAATTAAAATGGTTACGCCTATCGTCGAAATGGATGGCGATGAAATGACCAGAATTTTATGGAAATGGATTAAGGAAATTTTAATTGAACCTTTCGTTGAACTTAAAACCGAATATTACGACTTGGGATTGCCTGAAAGAGATAAAACCGACGACCAAGTTACCGTTGATTCGGCTAACGCTACAAAAAAATACGGCGTTGCAGTAAAGTGTGCAACTATTACGCCAAACGCTCAAAGGGTGGAAGAATATTCACTCAAAAAGATGTGGAAAAGTCCTAACGGGACGATTAGAGCAATGCTCGACGGTACTGTTTTTAGAGCCCCTATTTTAGTCGACGGTATCACGCCGTATATTCCTACTTGGAAAAAGCCTATCGTTATAGCGCGTCACGCTTACGGCGATATTTACAAGGCTGTTGACGGACTTGCTGGCGACGGTAAGGCAGAACTCGTTTTTACCGACCGTAACGGCAATAAAACCGTTAAAGAAGTATTTGATTTTAAAGGTGACGGCGTAGTGATGGCTATGCATAATACCGACAAGTCGATTAAGTCGTTTGCAAGGGCTTGCTTTAACTACGCGCTCGACTTAAAATTGCCACTTTGGTTCTCTACTAAAGATACTATCAGTAAAGTTTACGACGGCAACTTCAAAGCGATTTTTGCCGAAATTTATGAAAATGAATATAAGGAAAAATTCCAAAATGCAGGTATCGAATATATGTATACCTTAATCGACGACGTGGTTGCGCGTATCGTTCGTAGTGAAGGTGGTATCGTTTGGGCTTGCAAGAACTACGACGGCGACGTTATGAGTGATATGGTTGCAACGGCTTATGGTAGTCTTGCTATGATGACAAGCGTTCTCGTTTCACCTGATGGTATTTATGAGTTCGAGGCTGCTCACGGTACGGTAACCCGTCACTATTACAAGTATATTAAGGGTGAAGAAACTTCAACAAATCCTGTTGCAACGATTTTCGCTTGGTCAGGCGCTTTGAGAAAGCGTGGTGAATTAGATAATTTACCTGAACTTATTTCGTTTGCTGATAGGTTGGAAAAAGCCACCGTTAAAACTATTGAAAGTGGCAAAATGACAGGTGATTTGGTTTCACTCTTTAAGCGTGACGGTATCGTTCCGCAAAAACTTAATTCAAGGGAATTCCTACAAGCGATCGCTCAAAACATTTAAAGGTTAATTTTACTAATGAAGACTGCAACCGTATTCGTTGCGTTTATAATTATATTTGCGAGTACGCTTTTGGGGTGTTCGACGGATATTTGCTCGCACGATTATTTGGGAGAAGTTATTACTTATCCTTCTTGTGAAGAATTTGGCGAAAAGTTGTACAAATGTACTTTGTGTGGCGACGAATATTCTTTAGTTTTAGAAGAACTTTGGCACACGGCAGATTTGGATGGTAATTGCGAGCGTTGTGGCGAAAAAATCGCTACCGACGAAATAATTTTAGACTTATTTATAGACGAAACTTTTTATTTTGTATCTGGTGTAAATTCAGCGTATAATCATAATATAGATTTAATAATACCTGCCTATAAGGATAACCTTGCCGTAAAAACCATTGGCGAGGACGCGTTTTTGGGTAGTTATTTTAAAAGTGTAAAAATCCCACCGACGGTGGAATTTGTTAGACGGGGCGCTTTTGCTGAAACTTACGGCTTGCGCTGTGTCGTTTTATCAAGAAACTTAAAAGAAATCGGCGAGGACGCGTTTTTTGGTAGTTATATTGAAACGATAACCGTTTACGCTGGATTGGTTGAAATAAAGCCAAACGCTTTTAGTGGATGCAAGTTTTTACGACAAATCAACTTTTACGGCACAAGAGAAGAGTTTGAAAGCATTATAATTGCTGAGGGTAATGATTGTTTTACCTCGGCAACGGTCAATTTTATAGCATAAAAAAGGACGCAACGCGTCCTTTTTTTAATAATCGGCTTTGCCTAAAATATAATCTATTGAAACGTCAAAAATTTCAGCAAGTTTAACAAGTTGCTCGTAATTGCACTCAAAAATTCCATTTTCAAACCTTTGATAAACGGGTTGCGCAACGCCTAAAATATCGGCTACTTGTTTTTGCGTTAGTTTTGCGCTTTTGCGACACTCTAAAAGTCTTTTGCCTACTTCTTCTTTCATAATAAAACACCTTGACTTAATAATACACATTATGTATAATTAAAAATAAAAATATACAGTAAGTGTATAAGGGTGTAAAGTATGAAAGAAAAATTATATAACGCGAGTATTCACGACTTAAGGATTTATGCAAGACAAATTGGAGTAAAAGCACCAACGCAATTAAAAAAAGCGGAACTAATAGAGGAAATATTTAAAATACAAGAAGGAATTATTAAGCCTATATGTTCAAAAAAAGGTAGACCTATTATAAAAAGAAATAATATTGAAAACTGCAACTATTTTTCAAAAAATATATTAATTCAAATTAGTGCGATTTTAGATAATGCAAAAAATGAGATAATGGATTTGTTAAATAGTGCAAAGTAGTTTTGCTTTGCAATGCTGTTTAAAATTTTGCAAAAATACTTGAAATGAATATTTTTGGTGGTATAATTATTGCAAGGAGATTTTTTATGAAAAAGTTTGACTATCACTTGCATCATTACACGGGCACAGAAATTCTTAAATCGCTTGAAGGATATAAGAACACTTTTCGTTTGGCTGGTATTGAAAGGGGTTGTTTTTTGTGTATTCCAACCTATCATAACGGCGATATTTTAGAAAACCTTAAAGGGCTTTTTTATAAAGATTCCTTGGGTGAGGGGATGTATTCTTACGCAGGGCTTTATTATGAAAATTTTGACGATAAATCGGACAAAAAACTTTACGCTGAAGATTTTTATAATCAAATTAAAAGTTATTGCGAAAACGGTTTTGACGGAATTAAAATTTTAGAGGGCAAGCCGTCTGAAAGACAAAAGATTAAAGTTATGCTTTCGGATGAAGTTTTTGATAAAATGTTTGCTTATCTTGAAGAAAATCAAATTCCGTTTAATATACACAACTCTGACCCTGCAACTTTTTGGGACAAAAGTGCTATGACGGAATTTCAACTTAAAAACGGTTGGTACGTCGGCGACGATATGCCGTCAAAGGCTGAACTTTTCAAGGACGTATTAGCCGTGCTTAAAAAGCACCCTAATTCAAGACTTACGCTTGCGCATTTTGGGTTTACCACAGATAATATTGCAGAGGCAAAAGAGTTTTTCTCTTACAAAAATACAATGTTTGACGTTTGCCCAGGCCTTGAACAGTACGAAAACATCACCAAAAACTCGGCAGAGTGGCGCGCTTTTATCGTTGAAAATATTGATAGGTTTAAATTTGGTACTGACTGTGCAAATTTACCACCTGACGGAGATTGGGTAGAAAACTTTATCAACGTGAAATACGGTACTATAACTAGGTTTTTCGAAACCAACGACGAATTTGACTTTAAAGGCTACCCTGTAAAGGGTATCGCTTTAAGCGAAGACGAGTGTTATAAAATTTACTACGGCAACGCGATTAAAGAACACGGCGAGCCAAAGCCTATAAATTACGATTGGGTTAAGAGTGAAATTGAAAAAGTCAAAAAACACGCCCTAACCGACAAACAAAAACACGAACTTGGCGTAATTGAAGATCATTTTAATAATAAGTAAAAAGAGAGCGACTTGTCGCTCTCTTTTATTTTATATTTAATATTGTTTTACCCTTTTTAATGCGTATTCATACGCTACTCTTGTACCACTATTTGTTTTGGTTTTAGGAACATAATTGATATCAAAGTAAAATAAACAAATATCACTTTTATCTATCATTGTTTGATTGCGTCGAATATGACTAAATTTATTGGTCGTCTTGTTTGAACAATAAAAATAACTTTCTTCATATAATTAGGCATTGCCTAATTGTCAAGCAAATATTAGGCAATACCTAATATAATCGTAATATGGATAAAAATTTAGACTTACTTATAACGGAAAACTTGAAAAAGGAAATAGAACAATCTGGATTAAGGAAAAGTGAAATTGCCGACGCAATTGGTGTATCAAGGGCAACGGTTTCGCAATATCTTTCTGGTAGGGCGCAACCAACTCTTGCGACTTTTGCAAAATTGTGTTCTATATTGGATTGTTCAGCAGACGATATTTTAAATTTGAAAAAATAATTAGTACGATTGAAGACCATTTTAATAATAAGTAAAAAGAGAGCGACTTCGCTCTCTTTTGGTTTTTTGGTTGAGTTTGGCGCTACCGTTACAGGTAAAATTAAGCCAAAGTTAAGTTTAGTCTTTAAGTGACTTAACGTAACTGCGCCTTTTTTTATGTCTAACGCAGTCAAAAGACTTCCATTGATTTAAGATGTTTGCGTTTGTTTCAAGATTTAAGTTTGTTTCAGCGTATTCGATATCGTCGCCTGAAAGCATTTTAAGAATTTGACAGATAAGCGCCGTAGCAATGCCTTTGCCTTGGTATTCGGGCACTACGCCGATAAGCGCAAGGTCTAAAACCGACGGATGTTTGATTGCTTTGAGTAATCTAATTATGCCTAAAGGAGTTAACTTGCCTTTGCATTTTTGTACGGCTTTTGCAATAGATGGCAACGCTAAACCAAAGCCCACCATTTTTTCGTTTTTATCTAAAATGACGATGGCGTATTTTACGTTGATGATAAACTTAAAGCCTGCTAAAAGATTGTCTTTCATCCTTTCGCTAAACGGAACGGATTGATAAATAGCCTCGTAAGTTTCGTCAAGGACTCTAAAAAACTCGTCACGGTATTTTTTAGCAAAGTCAAAACCGTTTTTAGCGCTACCAAAATGCAAGCCGTATTTTTCCATCATTTTGCTAGAAAGTCGTTCAAGTCTTTCATCAATAACTTCAGGCGCGCGAAGTTGGTGTTCAAACCAATCGATTTCTTTCTTGAAACCAAAGTTTTCAATAAGGGTTGGGTAGTAGTCGTAATTATATTGTTCTTCAAAGGTGGCAAGATGTTCAAAACCTTCGATAAGTAAACCCTCTCTATCAAGGTCGGAATAGCCCAATGGACCAACTACTTCTTCCATACCTTTTTCTTTTGCCCAACTTTCAACGGCGGTAAAAAGAGCGTTAGCAACTTCTTGGTCGTTGATGGCGTCAAAACGGGTAAAACGAACCCTCTTTTGATTCCATTTTTCATTTGCAACGCGTTGTAAAATACCGTGGATTCTACCAACCACTTTGCCGTCTTTTTCGGCTAAATAAAATACCGATTCCGCTTGATCTGCGTAAACGGAATTCTTTTTAAAAAGCGCCTTTTCGTCACCGTATAAAGGTGGAACGAAATTCGGGCAGTCCTTATAAAGTTTTAAGGGAAAATCCACAAAGTTTTTTATATCTTTTTTACTTTTAACTTCTTTAATTGTTACCATAATCGTTTGTGCTTAACGCTCCTTTTAATTGGCTAGTCGTTTTAGATACTTTTACAATACAACTTTTTTGCAATTTTGTCAATAAATATTGCTTTTTTGAAGATTTTGTTGATTTTT
>JAZOPZ010000005.1:0-57552 GCA_045655805.1 Christensenellaceae bacterium | reverse complement strand
CAACTACGGATAGATTATCCAGAAAGTCCGTTTAAGTAAATGCAAATGGCAGACCTCAATACCCTTGCTCAAGGGTGGCTGGTAGCGTAGGGTTTTACCCGTAAAAGAAAAACCCCACGTTTGACGTGGGGATATTTATTTTTGCAAAAAAATTGTCAACAAAAAATGTCAATAAAAAATTCGGTTTTTTTTATTTTCGCTTGACAAAGTGGTCGGGGGGGGGGTAGAATGTTATTGCTATAAAAAAATATTTAGAGGTGTTTTATGAAAAAATTAATTACTCTTTTATTAGCAATTTGCATGTGTGTATTTACACTCTCTACCTTTGTTGCCTGTGGTGGCGATGGTGGTAACAACGACGATGGCAATGGTGATGAAAATCCTGGTGCTGGCGTTACTGAAGACGTTTGGGAAGACGCTAAAGCCGAAGCAAACTTTAACAACGTAACATACTCGGTAGCCTACGAATTCAAAACCCCACAAAACGGTGGTTCTGGTTTTGTTGAAATTCAGTTGGTGGACGATGTGGCTGCTGCTAGAGAAAATGGTGAAGGTGAATTTTTACCTGAAACAGATCCTGAACTCGTTGCATCGGTTAGAAATTTATACGTAAATACTGTACTTGCTATCGTAGATAATTTTGACAATTTTACTTACGACGCTACTAACGATTACTACAAGGCTAGCGCAGATATCGTTTATACCGTTGACGTTGAAGACATGACGGCAACCATTACTGCAAAGAACGCAATCGTTACTTTAAATGAAGACGACGGCATTGCAAAGATAGTATGCGAAATGACGCAAGCGTTTACCGAAGGTGGCGTAGCAAAAACTTTCGTATTAGATACTGAATTTACTTTTTCTAACTACGGCACTACCGTTATTGGTTAATAAAAACAAAGCCCCTTTAACTAGGGGCTTTTATTTTTTGCATTTGGTTAACTTTCACGCTACCGTTAAGGGGGTAAAAGTTGTCTTTTAAAGTTGTTTTTATGTAACATGATGCGATGGCAGATTTATCGGCGTTGACAAAGGCGCTACTTGGTGGTATAATTTTTTTACTATTTAGATTACGATTTAGGGGTTAAAATTTATAAAAGCAATAGGTATCGATATTGGAACAACCGGCATAGGTGGTATACTTATAGACGCTAAAAACGGACAAGTTTTAAAGTCGGTTACAAAAAATTCAAATTCATTTATTCTGACCGATAATGCTTTCGAAAAAATTCAATCGGTCGATAAAATTATAGGCATTGCTACTGAAATTTTAGACTGTCTTGTTTCTAACGAAGTTGTAGCAATAGGCGTAACGGGGCAAATGCACGGTATTTTGTATTACGATAAAGACGGTAACGCCGTTAGCCCACTTTTTACTTGGCAGGATGAAAGGGGCGATTTGCCTTACCAAGACACCACTTACGCAAAGTATTTGGGTAGTTGTTCGGGTTACGGTTGCGTGACGGATTTTTGCAACAAAGTAAACGGATTAATTCCAAAAACGGCAGTAGGTTTTTGCACTATTGCCGACTATTTGGTAATGAAACTTTGTCAAACCAAAACGCCGTTAATACACATTACTAACGGCGCAAGTTTTGGGTGTTACGATATTAAAAACAAAAAATTTAGTTACGACTGCAATATAGAACTAACGGACGAATTTGCCATAGCAGGCTGTTATAAAAATATACCCGTTAGCGTAGCAATCGGCGATAACCAAGCAAGTGTTTTAGGGTCTTGCCGTCGGGATGAATTGCTTATAAACGTTGGCACGGGTAGTCAAGTTTCGATCATTTCAGAAAATTGTGTTTTAGGTGAAAACGTTGAAACTCGCCCGTACTTTGAGGGCAAGTATTTAACGGTTGGTTCGGCGCTTTGCGGTGGTAGGGCGTACTCTTTAACGAAAGATTTTTTGCGTGAAGTTTTAAGCGCAAAGGGTGAGGTGTTAGAGGATGAAGTTTACTCTATAATGACCGAAATGTTAAACGGTATAAAAAATCCAACCGTTAAGGCAGATACAAGGTTTGCGGGCACTCGCCAAGATAAATCTATTCGTGGTGGGTTTTATAATATTTCGGTTAACAATTTTAAACCTGCTGAATTCATACACGCAGTTTTGCAAGGTATGGCAGAAGAACTATATTCGTTATATAATTCTTTTGGCGAGGAACGAAAAATTTTAGTGGGAACTGGCAACGGCGTTAGAAAAAACTTGCACTTTGTTAAATGTGTTGAAAGTTTATTCGGTGCTAACTTAAAAATTCCTGCGCACTCTGAAGAGACGTCTTTTGGTTCGGCGTTGTTTGCGCTAATTGCTGTAGGTAAGTTTAAGACCGTTGGCGAAGCGCAACGACTTATAAAATATTTAGACTAAAACACGGCGCCTATTGCCAACATTACGAAAAACTATTTTTTCTCTTTTAATTTTCTTTAGTTTGTGTTAAAATAAACTAAAAGTTGGAGTAAGTATGAAAAAATTATTATTCAGTAAAATTAGAGAATCGTTAATATCGGTTTTGCCGGTAACGTTAATCGTTATAATTTTGAATTTCACACCGTTAATGAATTTAAGTGTGAAAGAAGTTGTAACTTTTAGCGTTAGCGCTTTCTTTTTAATTTTAGGAATTGGTTTTTTCACTTTAGGAGCAGACGTGGCTATGACGCCGATGGGGGAACACGTCGGCGCAGGTTTGACTAAATCAAAAAGTTTAAAGATACTTACGCTCGTTTGTTTTGCACTTGGCGTTTTAATTACTATTGCAGAGCCTGATTTAACGGTTTTAGCAAACCAAGTGGGCAGTAAATTAATTATAATTTTCGTGGGTGTAGGCGTAGGTGTCTTTTTAGTGCTGTCTGTTCTTAAAATAATTTTCAAAAAAGACTTGGCAAGCATACTAATATATTTTTATATGGTGTTATTTGCGCTTGCCTTACTAGTTTTATCGGTTGATGCCGACAACTTTCAACTAATTCCGTTGTCGTTTGACTCTGGTGGCGTAACTACTGGTCCTATAACCGTTCCGTTTATTATGGCGCTTGGCGTCGGTATTGCTACGACTATCGGGGGCAGAAATGCTAGTGAAAACAGTTTCGGTTTAGTTGCAATGTGTTCAGTCGGCCCTATTTTAGCCGTTTTATGTTTAAGTTTGATAAGTGGTGGTGATATTTCAGCGCCAAACGTAAACGATTATTTGCTCGCAGATAAACTCGGCGTTTATATATTACACACCTTGCTAACGACTACTAAAGACGTGACTATTGCGTTAGGATTAGTGGTTGCGTTCTTCTTTATAATAAACTATATCTTCTTAAAATTGCCTAGAAGAAAAATTATACAAATTTTAATCGGTACGGCGTTTACTTATATAGGGTTAATAATATTTTTAACAGCAGTTCATATCGGGTTTATGCCTGTCGGCTTTAAGATGGGTAACGAACTTGCTAATACTTCAAAAATAGCAGTTACAATCGTAGCCTTCGTGCTAGGGTTAGTGGTTGTTTTGGCTGAACCTGCCGTACACGTATTAAATAAACAGGTAGAAGAAATCACGCAAGGTACGGTTTCTAAAAAGTCAATGATGACGGCTCTATCAATCGGCGTAGGCTTGTCAATTTGTCTTTCCGTTATAAGAATTATTTTCGGTTTTTCAATTTTGTACTACTTAATACCTGGGTATTTAATTTCGCTTGGGTTATCGTTTTTCGTTCCAAAAATTTATACGTCAATTGCCTTTGACTCGGGTGGCGTTGCGTCTGGTCCGTTGACTTCTACCTTTATTTTGCCGTTTGCCATCGGCGCGTGCGTTGCTATGGGTGGGAATATTTTATCCGACGCTTTTGGTATAGTTGCGATGGTGGCAATGACGCCACTTATCACTATTCAACTCCTAGGGTTTACTGCAATTTACCGTAAAAGATTTAGCGAAAAACTCGCCATGAGAAAGATTTTAGATGAAGAAGACGACCAAATTATTCGTTTTTTATAAGGGGAAGTTATGCCTAAAATATTAACTAAAAAATCGGCTGAAACCACCGCTTACAAACCTGCTCCTAAAAAGAAACAGGTTTCAAGCGTTCATAAATTAAAAATGCTCGTTACAATCGTCGATAGGAGCAAAACGCTCTTTTACACCGACCTTTTAGAGCAGTTTGAAGTTACCGTTCAAATGGTTTTGTACGGCAAGGGGACGGCGAATTCGCAAATGATAGACCTTTTAGGGTTGGTTGAGTCGGATAAATCGGTAATTCTTTCTTATATTAGAGAAGATAAAGTTAAAGACGCGCTCGACACTTTGAGTGAAAAGTTTAAAAAAGTTAAAAACGGCAAGGGCATAGCGTTTACCGTTGCGCTCGATAGCATTATAGGCGTATCGATTTACCAACTTTTAAGCAATGATAGAACGGTTAAAGACGGGGGTAAAAAGTAATGAAAAAATCTCATAAATGTATTTTAGCAATCGTAAATAGGGGTTTTGCAGAAGTCGCTATGGAATCAGCCAAAGCGTGTGGCGCAAGAGGTGGAACTATCTTGCAAGGCAGGGGAACTATCTCTAAAGAGGCGGAAAAAGTTTTTAATATTTCGATTCAGCCTGAAAAAGAAATCGTTATGATTTTAGCAAAAAGCGAACTTATTGATGGCATTTTAAAGGGCTTATATAACGCAATAGGCTCTGCAACACAAGCGCAAGGCATCGCTTTTGCGATCCCCGTTGACGAAGTTATCGGTATAAGTGATAAAGCTATCGAAAAGAAAGTTAAAGCAGAGTAATTTATAAATTAAAAAAAGAACTAACTTCGGTTAGTTCTTTTTTGTTTAGTCGTTAATTAAAACAAACTCGAAATCCAACTTGCTAACGGCAAGTAGGCAAGTGGCAAAAATATCGCAGGTAGCATATTTGCGACTTTTATGCGTTTTTCGGAAAGTTCTAACATATTTACGCCCATACCCATAAGTATAACGCCACCAATGGCGCTCATTTCAGTAACGGTTACGGCGTCAAGTACTGGGGCTAAAACGCCGGCAAGCAAAGTAAGTCCACCTTGGAAAACTAAAACGAAAATCGCAGCGAACGGAACGCCCAAGCCCATTGCGGCGGCAAACATCATACTAGAAACAAAGTCGAGCGCGCTTTTAGCATAAATTATCGTGTGGTTGCCGTTTATGCCCGAT
The DNA here is from genome assembly GCA_045655805.1 of Christensenellaceae bacterium. GTDB lineage: Bacteria > Bacillota > Clostridia > Christensenellales > Borkfalkiaceae > UBA11475. The sequence goes on along the minus strand of JAZOPZ010000005.1, from coordinate 52,379 downwards.
TCAAACGAACCCATTATGGTCATAGAGCCCACGCAAAAAACGATACACGCCGTTACGAAGCCTTCTGCAAAACGGTTTTCACCAACTTTATCTTTAAATAGTTTACTTTTGATAAAATCGCCTGCGTGTTCGATAGCGTCGTCTATATGGATTAGTTCGCCAACGATTGTGCCAAGAGCCATACATATAATGACGCATAATATATCAGCGGTTTTTATGGCGCTCGTTATACCTATTAAAATGGTAACTAGCGCTAGCGCCGAAATAACTGCCTGCGTAAAGTTTTTATTTATTTTTTTACGGAATAATAATCCGATCGTGCTACCTAAAAGTACGGTAGCAACGTTTACTAATACGGCTAGCATTTTTACCTATTATTTACAATCTAGTTATTAAAGTTTGCAAACGTCGTGTTCGGTAATAAGTTTAAACCCTGCGCCTTCTAGCATTTTTTCAGCCGAAGCGTTATCTTCAACCCTTAAAACGACGTAAGCGTGTTTTTCTGTTCTGGCCATAAACGCGTACAAATATTCAACGTTAACGTTTGCTTTATCTAAAACGGCGAGGGCAGAAGAAAGTTCGCCCGGTTCGTCTCCGATTTTAACGCCGATAACGTCAATGGTTTTTATGAGATAGCCGTCTTCTTGAAGAATTTTCGTTGCAAAATCGTTATCGTTAACGATAAGACGCAAAATACCAAAATCTTTAGTCTCGGCAATAGAAAGAGCCCTAATATTTATATTGTTCTTTGCTAAAAGGTTGGTGACTGAAACGATTGTTCCCTTGCTGTTTTGAACGAAAACAGTTAATTGTTTTATAGCCATTTTTTCTCTCCTTATTATATCAATTTACGTTTATCTACGACACGAACTGCTTTACCTTCACTTCTAGCGATGGTTTTTGGAGCAACTAGGTGAACGGCAGGGTTAATGCCGAGCATGGTTTTTAACGCTCCTGCAAGCGATTTTTCCATAGCGAGAATTTCGCCAACTTTATCGGTGAATTGTTCAGGGGTTAATTCAACGTTAACGTCAAAGGTGTCGTTATTATTAACTCTATCAACTACGATTTGGTAGTTTGGTTGATAACCTTCGTTTAAAAGTACCGTTTCAATTTGGCTCGGGAATACGTTAACGCCACGGATAATAAGCATATCGTCCGTTCTACCCATAGGTTTGGCCATTTTAATAAGAGTACGGCCACAAGAACACTTTTTGCGTGAAAGTACGCAAATATCACGGGTACGGTAACGGAGAAGTGGAAAAGCCTCTTTATCAAGTGCGGTGAAAACAAGTTCGCCCTTTTCACCTTCAGGTAAAACTTCTCCCGTATCAGGGTCAATAATTTCGGCAAGGAAATGGTCTTCGTTTATGTGCATACCGGTTTGTTCGCTACATTCAAACGCAACGCCCGGACCAGAAGTTTCCGTAAGACCATAAATATCGTAAGCCTTAATGCCAAGAGTATCTTGAATATTTTGACGCATTTCTTCTGTCCAAGGTTCAGCACCGAAGATACCTGCTTTAAGTGGAATATCTTCAGGTTTATAGCCTTGTTCTTTTAAAGATTCGCCAATATAAGCGGCGTAAGACGGAGTACAGCAAATAATGCTTGCGTTTAAGTCCATCATAAATTGAATTTGTCTTTCGGTATTGCCTGACGACATAGGCAAGGTCAAACAGCCGACTTTATGTGAACCACCGTGTAGCCCTGCGCCCCCTGTGAAAAGCCCGTAGCCGTAAGCAACTTGACAAACGTCTTTTTTAGAGCCACCTGCTGCAACTATTGCACGCGCACAGCAGTCTTCCCAAAGGTCAACGTCGTGTTGGGTGTAAAAAGCAACTACTCGGCGACCAGTCGTGCCTGAAGTAGAGTGTATACGAACACAGTCTTCAAGTGGTTTTGCTAAAAGGCCGTAAGGGTATGCGTCGCGCAAATCAGCCTTTGTAAGAAAAGGAAGTTTATGTAAATCTTCGATGCCCTTAATATCTTCGGGTTTAACGCCTTTTTCGTCCATAAGGTTACGATAGTATTCAACGTTATCGTAAACGTGCTTAACTTGTTTAACAAGTTTTTCTGATTGAAGTTTTTTGAGTTCTTCAACTGGCATTGTTTCAATGTCTTTTTGGTAGTAGTTTTGTGCCATTTTTAGCATCTCCCTATTTATGTATTCATTAAGTTATACTTAAATTTGACAAAATTAAAATAAAAAATCCTCTGTATTCCAAACGAATACAGAGGACGAGATTACAATCCCGTGGTACCACCTCAATTCATCAATATCTCACAATACTGACCTTATCAGGTACTAACATACCATAGTTCTATTACGGGAACGCCCGTTGCCACCTACTTAAAACTGTTCAGCGCACTGCTCACAGAAGGAATTCATTATAGTCGCAACCATTGTCTTACACCAACCGACAACTCTCTAAAGGTTGCTCATATACCTACTTGGTTCTGCTCAAACGCATTTGATGGTATTATTTTATCACTTTAAAAAGTCAATGTCAATACTTTATAAAAAAATCAAAAAAATTTTATACGCTGGTGTTTTACACACAAGAGATGATCCTCCGTTTCATTCCGTAGGACGCAATCGCCGAACAAATTGCTCATATACTTTCATTTATAATAATTACAAATGTAGAGCAATTTAAGTTCTCACTCAAAGGTAACACACAAACAAAAAAAGACTACCCGTTGGGATAGTCTTTTATATTTGTAAATTTAGTATTGCGCTTGTCGTTTTGTTAAAAAATAGTTTTAGTTAAACCAAGTTGCAAGCGTTTCGTTTGCGACGATTGTAATATCGGTGCCTGTGAACTCAAAAACGGTCGCCATATTTTCCGTTTCGGTACTCATTAAATAAGTTGTCAAGCCATATTTATTAGCGATAATATTTTTTCCGTCGTAGCCTAAACAGGTTTGATATTGAGATACGCCCGATTTAACGTCTTCAACAAACTTATCCCAATCCGCCTGTTCCGAAACGACGCAGTTTGTATTGTTTTCGAGATTATTGATTAAAAAACTCGTTTGATATCCTTTTTTAGCCCATTCGCAAAGAACAGTCCATCTGCCGTTTCTCGCATCGGGTGAATAACGAGTTCCTAAAGGAAGAAGTGCGTAGACTGCGCCTGTTGAATTGTAAATTCGGCTAATATTCGTCCAAGTGTGAGAATTCGTACCGGTATATAAACCGTGGTGAGTTATTTGTAAAACGTCTGCCGTAAAGGCTTGGCGTTCGTATGCAAACCAAGTTTCAGTTGCCACTTTTTCGGTAGCATCGCCAAAATGAAGTACTTTTTTGCCACCGCATTTTACAGAAAAGAGCAAACTCGTATCGTTATAGTTGCTAAAGACGTCAAGCATATCGGGTGTATATAACATATCGATCGTTATATTACCTATAAAATAACGCAAGCCTGCGTGTGGAACGACGTAAATTGAATTTGGATAATGAGAACTTATTCCGTCGCTAAAACCTTTTACGTCAAAATTATTTAGTGCGTAAGCGTTATCCACCATAGGAAGCGAGTGCATTATAAAAGCGACGTCGGAATAGTTTTTATAATCTTTAGCAAATGTTTCAAGCGCGCCGTAATGGTCGCTGTGTCCGTGGGTAATTATCCAAGTCGATATACGATATTTGCCGTCGGAATTTTTCGCAATCTCTAACTTTTTTAGAGTATTATAAATTTCATCAGCATTACTGCTAAGTCCACCGTCTATAATAACGGCGCTACCGTCGGATAATTTATAAACGTAACACATTCCGATTGCAGGGTTGTCGGTAGAGCTTCCTCTATCCACGCCTATTTGCGCCATCGTTACAAAACCGGTGTTCGTTTTTTCGTTAGGGAACATCAAAGAATAAGTAGTAGTGTCGCAGATATCCCACGTTACTCGTACTTTGTTGTTTTTAACGTATAATGTAACAAGTTTATTGCCTGCGGCAAGTACTTTAGTCGCGTTGATTTGCCCTTTAATAGTCGGCGCGTTTATCGTCGTGTATCCTTTTTCAGTAAAAGCATTATAAACACTTTCAACGTCGACGTTGATTAAGGTCGTTTTGTAGGTAGAAACGCCAAATCTAATTATTTTACAAGTATCGTTTATTGCGCTTACCACGTCTTCAGGAGTGTAGTTGCTATTTTGTTCACCTGAATTGTTTCCACCATCAGTCAAATCGTTCGCACCGTCAAAATTGCAAGCGCTGAAAGTGCAAATGGAAAAAATCAAACACAACAATAAAACAATAAATTTTTTCATGTTGTTACCTATAATTATTATAATATGGTATTACAATATCATAATTTTTGCAAAAAGTCAAGGACGCATTAGATAGGCAATAATACGCCGAACTTCTAGCACATTTTTATTTCAACTCTATTAAAGTGCGCATTAACGCCACGGCAGTCAAGGGTTGAGTTAATCAACGGCACAAAAAAAGACTAGCCCAACGGGTAGTCAAGAGATATTGCCGAAACCCTTAAAAGGGCACCCTCGGCAAAGCGTTGCCCGAACAAATTGCTCACATACTTTCATTTAAACAATAAATAGGGGTAGAGCAATTTAAGTTCTTACTCAAAGGTAACACACAAACAAAAAAGACTATCCCAATGGGTAGTCTTTTTTTGTTGGCGCGCCACAAGAGATGCTACTCCATTTTACTACGTAGGACGCAAGCGCCGAACTAAACCACCATAAAGTTTAGTTTTTTGCTAAAAGAAAGGTAGGTGGTTTAAGTTCTTACTCAAGCGTAACACACAAACAAAAAAAGACTATCCCAACGGGTAGTCTTTTTTTTGTTGGCGCGCCACAAGAGATTCGAACTCCTGACCTTTGGTTCCGTAGGGGCTTCAAAACATTGTTTTTTAAGCCCTTGGGTTAGAACAATATTGATTGTTGCTTATCATTGAAAACCACCTAGAAATCGCAGGTTAGAACAGTTTTTTATATTGTTTTAACGTGTTTTAGCCATAAAAAGCAATAAATGTTATTAACGATAAATACAAATAAAGCCCAAAGGTCAATGCACGAATTTTTGCATTTTTTGAGTAAAAAAGGTTAGAACAAATCCGTTCTAACCTATCTTTATTTATATATAATGTTTGTTAGCAAACACGACAATTTTATTTGATACGTAAAAAATGCACTACAAAAGATTTTAAGAGCATACGAAACCGATTGCAAAAAAAAGCTTTTGATGCTAAAATATAATAGGAATCCTTTAACTGTCGTTAGGGCGAAACTTTATAATTTGTTAGAGAGAAAAATGATTAATAAGATTATTGAATTTTTTAAAAAACCATCAATTCGTTTGATTTTGCCTATTATAGGTATTGTTTTTATTATCGTATCTTCAATACTTCTTTTGTGGCACGGAAACGCAAATAGCAATCAATCTTTCCCTGCATATACCGCTAGCGTATATTTTGAGGGACAATATCGTATAGATGATGGCGAGTGGCAAGAAATCGTAGATGGTGAGCACATTTCTTCAACGCAAGGCGACGTTACTTTACGTGGTAACTTCCATATGTTAGCGCCAAATGGTGAATACGTTGGTGTTTATAGAGAAGAAATACCTATTGCCTTTTATTTAGACCATATCAGTTTAACAATCTATGAAGTTGGTAGCGAACCCTTTATGCTAGATATGGAAAATCCTATTTATGGAAACTCCGTTTGCGGTGTGAATTGGGAGGCTTATAACTTAACAAGCGAAAGAGACCATTTAATAGAAATTTTAATTCACAATCCACATAACTATGGCAACGAAAACGCAATTGATGAGATGTTATCAAAAGTAACGCTTTGGACGCCAATTGAATTTGAAAAAGGCGTGTTAGATAGTGGAAGGGCTCAAAGAAACATAGGGCTTGCAATTATTATTGCATCCGTTATGTTTTTAGGAACTGCTTTATTTTCATCGCTAATTCACATAAAAAACAGCAAAGTTATATGGTTACTTGGGCTAGTAATTTTATTTGCGGGCATATATTTTACTTATAGTTCGTTCGGTATTTCTTTTTGGAGCGAATCGATAGTGTTTAACACTTCTATACTTGGAATATCGATGATGCTTTACGCCTTCTTTTTATCCGTACTTATTACGCTATCGCTTAAAAAAATGAAAATGGTTGGCGTAATTACAAGCGTTATTTTAGGAATAGCAAACGTAATATTCTTTATTTTGCCTATGATAACGAAAGAGTTTTTCTACAATACTTTGCGCTACTGGTTGTTAGTACAAAACGTTGCTAACGTATCGCTAATCGTTTGCATAATAAAAGAACTAATTCACTCAAAAGGTAAAAACAAATTTATTTGCATAGGCGCATTTTTACCGCTTATTACGTTTAGTATTGACGCGCTTGCTACGCTAACGGGGCTATGGAAAGGCGGAATTTCGAGTAAATACGTATTTATTATTTTGTTCGTAGTGGCAATAATCTTTTTACTTAGAATTATTCCTAACAGCATAAATGCAATTGCAAAAACAAAACAACTCGAAAACGAAAAATTAACGTTAAAAGCAGAACTTACTGAAAGCCGTGTTTCTACAATGATGAGTCAAATTCGCCCACACTTTATATATAATACGTTAGGCAGTATTGAGCAACTTTGCGAATTAGACCCACATAAAGCAGGGGAACTCGTTCACAATTTTGCAAAATATTTAAGGGGTAATTTTGGCGAACTTGACAACACTAAACCAATACTTATGTCGCAAGAAATGGAACACGTTCGTCATTATCTAAACATAGAAAACGTGCGTTTTCCCGATATGACTTTCTTGTTTGAAATGAACTCTACTGATTTTCATATTCCCGCGCTCACTATTCAACCTATCGTTGAAAACGCCATTAAACACGGGCTTATGAAACTTTCAAAAGGTGGAACTATAAAAGTTGTATCTTACGAAACGGATAAAAGTTATTGCGTTACCGTGGAAGACGACGGCGTTGGTTTCGATACGAGCGCCTTACTTGACGAAAGAAATCACGTTGGCATAAGAAATATTCGCGGTAGATTAAAAGCGATGGTTAACGGCAGTTTAGAAATTGAAAGTAAGATAGGCGTAGGCACTAAGGTTTTGATAACTATACCTAAGGAGATTAGTTTATGATAGCATTAGCGGTTGATGATGAAGAATTGATGCTTCGCGCACTTGTAATGGCTGTTAGCGCATCGCCAGACGTTAAGGAAGTTGTAAAATTTTCTAACGCGGAAGATGCACTAAGTTACGTAAAAGAAAACCCGATTGACGTTGCTTTTTTAGATATAAACATGCGCGGTATGAGTGGAATTATACTTGCCGAAAAAATTCTCAAACTTAGGCCAAACAGTAAAATCGTATTTTGTACGGGGTATGAAGAGTACGCCATTTCTGCGTTTAAGGTGCGCGCGTCCGGTTATTTAATGAAACCGATATCTATTGAAGACGTGCAAGCGGAAATCGACAATATTAAGGGTTTAAGAAAAAAAGAAAAGTTGTTAGAAGTAAAGTGTTTTGGCAATTTTGAAGTTTACGTTAAAGGTGAAAGTTTATCCTTTAAGCGTTCAAAAACTAAAGAATTGTTTGCATTTTTAGTTGATAGAAGTGGCGCAGGGCTTACTGCAAAGCAAATTTGTGCGGTACTGTTTCCCGACGATACTGACGACGTAAAAAATACCGCATATCTTCGCCAACTTGTAATGGACTTAAAAAACACCTTAAAAACGGTAGGCGCTGATAGAGTATTTTGTCACGAAACCCCGTTTTATCGAGTTGATACAAGTTTACTAAAATGTGATTATTATAGTTATTTAGAAACGGGCAAACCTGAGTTTTTGGGTGAATATATGGCGCAATTTAGTTGGGCGGAAGAAACGTGCGCTAATCTTCAAATTAAATAATGATTTTTAAGTGGTAGATATTCTACCACTTTTTTTATGCCTGTAACACTTTTGTAACTCTTTATTTGTTAGCATAAAGACAAACTAATAATTTTACAAGGAGTAACTTTATGTATTACTACATAATTTTTTGCATAATCGCGGGAATTTTATCGTACGTACTTCTTGGGGTACTAACAAAAAAAGCCGACGACGTTGTTTACGGCACACTTGATAAATTTGGTAAATTTACCAACGTTTTGTTAACGATTGGTTACGTTTTAATATCCCCGGTATATCTTTTTTTAGGCTTAATTTCTTGCCCTAACCACGAAGGGTTTTTAGGGGTTATCGGCTGGATAGTAAGTTTTCTAAACTCTTCAACCGCTTTGTGTTGCGGGCTTGGGCTTGGGTTATCGGTTATGTGGCGTAAAAAGGGAAAAAGCAAAAAAAGTTTTGCTATTCAATTTTTGGGAGTTGCATCTATTGCCTTTACGATAATATCTTATTGCGTTTTTGTTGGAAATTTATTGCAAACTCTAAACTAAAATTAAAATTTTATCACGTAGGGGAGAAAAATTATGATTAAAAATAGAACTGTTCAAATAATATTTCAAACGGTTTATTGCACTTTGGGGCTTGTTGGCTGTATTGCCTGTCTTGGCGTTTTTGACGATTTTAGAAATTTCCGTTGGGACTTTTACACTTATTTTACTAACCTTAGTAATTTCTTGTGTTTTGGCGTTATGGCTACTTCGCTAGTTAAAACCATACGCAAAAAAGAAGATGATTTTGTTAAAACTGCGCCTATGTTAAAGTTTATCGGAATGCTTGGTATTTTACTTACTTTCTTAGTTTTCAATTTCGTGCTTGCAGGGGCGGAAGGGCGTGACCCGCAACTCAATTGGAGAATTGGAAGTATTACTTTCCACGTAGTTCTTCCCGTTATGTATATTGCCGATTGGTTTTTATTTTACGAGCGTAAACAATGTAAATGGTATTATCCGGTAGCGTCGATAGCGTTTCCGCTTGCCTACGTTATATTCCTTTTAATTCACGCTGCAATTTTAGGGTTTAATACGTCTATTTTAACCCCAACGGGAGCAACCCTTATATATCCTTATTTCTTTGTAAACCTTGAAATACAAGGTGTTCCTGGGGTTTTAATGTGGGTTGCAATATTATCCGTGGCGTTTGTTGCTATGGGGTTTGCCTTCTACGGTCTTGATAGAATTTCAAAAAAAACAAAATAATAAGGAGTAAAATATGAAAACACTCGTATCAAAAATGGATAAACTTGGGCTATTAAGGTTTGTGCTTATTTACTACGCGGTAATCTATATTGCGCTTGCTTTGGTGTTACCTGTTACAATTCTCGTTTTATACCCAACTTTATTTCTAAATCCAACAATTTTAGGTATGGTAGTTATAGCCGTGTTGTTTTTTGGCACGATAGGGTACTTTACCTTTATTCGCCCTTATTTCGTTTATAAAAAACTTCCTACCATTTTAGCGGAAACTGATGGCGAATACGTGTATTTCCACGGCAAAAAAGAAGTAAAAATTTCACTTAACGACCTTTCGTATTGTTATATGAACGTAAACGTTCCGTATATTTTTCAACCGGGATTTATAAGAGAATTTATTATTCATAAGTTCTCGTTTGACTACGGCACTATTAGTTTAGACGTGCCAAATCACGGCACGATTAAATTGCAATTCGTTGCTAACGCTAGAGAAGTTGCAAGCGAACTTTTAGACTATATTAACGAAAACAGTGAAGATTTATAATGCTCAATTAAGTTTAATAAAAGGAGAAATTTATGAAAAAAGATTTAATTTTTGCGCCCATTTTATTAGTTGTTGGCGTGTTGCTTGGCTTACTTAAAGTAACGGGTATGACAGGACATATTATATTGTCGGTAGTTGGCGTAATCGTTTTAGTGGTATATAGCGTTCTTACTAAAAAAACGTGGAAAATCCCCGCGCTTGAAATCGGTATGAGAGTATCTTACGGCTTAGCGTTAATTTCAGGTATCGTACTTAAAATTAAATATATTGCAATAATTGGTATTTTCCATAAAATTTTTGCAGTATTATTCGTAATAGCGATTATTATATTGTTAGTTTATAAGGTAGTTATAAAAAAGAATAAATAAAATGGATAAGTTAGTTAGAAAAATTGAAATTCCGCTTGCTAGAAATATTATAGAAAAGGCGGGGTTATACATAGTTCAAAAAAAAGATTTAGATAAACTTGCCGAAGTTGCGGCAGATGCATATAAAGATTACCCTTTACACAATTATTTCACAAAGGGTAAATACGATAAAAAGGCGTCTAAACTTCTTATGCAAATATCACTTAAAACAATGACGGAAGACGCCATTATTTACGCTGATAGCGAAGAGTTAAACGGTTTTGCCGCTTGGCTACCTTTTGGTTTTACGGGCAATAAAACTATGCCTTTTTTATTGAGTGGTGGGCTTGAATTATTCTTTCATTCGGGCTTTGGTTTAGTAGGTAGGCTATTAAATTACGAAAATTACGCTATGAATTTGAAAAAAGAGTTTACCGATAATTACGACTGGTATTTATTCAATCTTTCAATTAAAAAAGAAGCACAAGGCAAAGGCATTGCAAGTAAGTTAATGAAACCTATGCTCAAATTTTTAGATGATGAAAAAATGGTTGCTTATTTAGAAACTAATAAAGAAAGCAACGTAGGTTTATATAAGCATTACGGATTTGAACTTAAAAGAGAAGAATTCGTTCCTAAAACCACCGTTATGCATTACGCAATGGTAAGAAAACCAACTGATAAAAACAATTAAATAAATATAGAAAACCAAGATTAAAAACGGAGGGAAATTAAAATGAAAAAAGAAAAGAAAGAATTAGTTAAAAAATTTAAGGTAGTTGTTGAAGATTTATTAGATAACTACGAAAGTTATACCGAAGAAGAAAAAGCGCAAATTAAGGAAATTTTCCAAAAAGTTGCAGAATTAAATAAAGTTTTAGATAAGTACGACGTTGTTAAAGAAAACTATTGGGTTGAATTTTTTAACGCGTACGGTCAATTCTTTGGTCCTATGGGCCCTATGGGATTTTAATACTTAAAATTTTAATAAAAAACTTGGTTTTTATATTTGGGCTATCGGCTTTAAGATATGATACGAAGCAAATAATTTACTTAAGGCCGATAGTTATGGTTTTATACTTCGTTTATTGTTTTATAGTTAAAAGGAGACTATTATGCATAATAGTTTTATTATTAAGGGAAACGTTTGTCAAACGATAAATCCAAAAGAACTTGATTTACACGAAAATGCGTTTGTTATTTGTGTAAACGGTGTTTCTAAAGGCATATTTAGTGCTTTACCTGATGAATTTAAAAATTTGCCAATTTATGATTATGGTGATGCTTTGATTTTTCCAGGTATGATTGATATGCACGTTCACGCTCCACAGTTTGCTTTCCGTGGGACAAGTATGGATTTAGAACTTATGGATTGGCTTAATCGCTATACCTTTCCCGAAGAAGAGAAATACGAAGATTTAGAGTATGCAAAAAAAGCATACGATATGTTTGTTAAAGCATTAAAAGAAAGCGCAACGACAAGAAGCGTTATATTTGCTACTCGCCACCGCTATGCTACCGAATTGTTGATGGAACTAATGGAAGCAAGTGGGCTTATTAGCTATGTTGGAAAAGTTAATATGGATAGAGAGGCAAGCGATAATTTAACTGAAAAAAACGCCGACGTTTCAGCCTATACAACTTTTGGCTGGATCAACGCGGTTAAAGATAAATTTACAAGAACAAAGCCTATTTTAACTCCACGTTTTATTCCGTGTTGTACTGATAAATTAATGGAAGAACTTCGTGAAATTCAAATGGCATACGGTATCCCCGTACAATCACACCTTTCAGAAAGTAAAGGTGAGATAGATTTTGTAAAATTTTTGCGCCCTAAAAATTCTTTTTACGGCGATTCATACAATGAATATGATTTGTTTGGCAAAAACGACGATATCGGGGTTGACGTTAAAACGGTTATGGCTCATTGCGTTTGGTCAACTGCTGAAGAAGTAGAACTTATGCATAAAAACGGTGTATTCGTTGCGCATTGTCCTGCATCTAATATGAATTTAACTTCTGGTATAGCGCCTATCCGAAAGTATTTGGATTTAGGGTTAAACGTTGGGCTTGGAAGCGATGTTGCTGGTGGACATAGTTTATCTATTTTTAGGGCAATTACAGATGCTATTCAGGTTTCTAAAATGTATTTTAGAATGGTTAATGAAAATTATAAGCCTTTGGTTTTTTCAGAATCATTTTATCTTGCAACTAAAGGTGGAGGCGCATTTTTCGGTAAAGTTGGAAGTTTTGAAGATGGTTATGACTTTGATGCTATCGTATTAAACGATAACGTGCTTTCTCATCCTCAAACTTTAAATCTTGCAGAAAGAATGGAAAGAGCCGTGTATTTAGGGCTTGACGAGAAAAATTTAACGGCAAAATTCGTTGCCGGTACTAAAGTTTTATAAGGAGTAAAAAATGCCAAAAAAACAAAGGAAATTTGCTGACGATGGTTGGGCTGTGTGGGTTGACGGCGACGACGTTAGCACAATATACATAAACGATTGGCTTAATCCAAAAGGGAAAAGTTACGTTGATTTTGCCGTTCGTATACGTGGAGTAATGACAAGTAAATCATTAAGCGTTTACGTTCCGTTTGAAGTTAAAAAAGAAGAAATTGAGGACGTATCCCTTCTTTTTAACGATACTAATATATTGCAAGCCACTTTTAGTTCATCTTGCATTATAGAGTATAAAAAGAACGAATGCACTTCAGAAATAGCATACAATGGAAAAATTGTAGATATTGTTCACATAGGCGAACTTGGCTATGAAACGTCTGTTTTAAGCGAAGGAACTCTTATAAAAATAGATTTAGAAAAGCTTCGCCTGTATTTAGATAATGACGAAGCATATTTTATTTGGAGAATGCCTCATAAATCCTTAGATGAAGTGTTTGCCCCTCGTAAAGATATGAATCGTGCGATGGAAAGATTAAAAGATTTAATAACTACCCCTATCGTAGCAGAAAAATTCGGATATTCTATACGTATTAACGAAGCAAGGCTTTTACCAGAAGAAATCACGAAAATTGGAGCATTTCATCGCCAAAAATTAAAGAAAGCAGTTGTTACACTTTCTGTTAATGAAAGTTATGAACTTAACGACGGTGGTTGCGATAGAATTAGAAGGTTAGAAGAAAACTTATACAAAGACTTTTTACCTAAAGGCTATAAAAGCGAAGACGTAATAACATACCAATGGCAACAAAATAGAGAAACTAACCTTAAAGGTCATTTTAACTTTTACTATAACGTTAATAAAAATTCAGTAAGCCGTGGCAGTATGTATTTATATTTAGTAATACTAACGATAATAGGCGTTGCAGGAAACCTTATTGCAGACTTAATCGGCAAACTTTTGGGCTTATAGGTGAATAAATGGAATATCTTAAATTTATTTCGGCGGCGTTATTAAACGTTGTCTTAGTTATCGGCGTGTACTTTTTAGATAAAAAAACACGCTTCAAAAATTTAAAAAGAATTTATAAAGAATTGATTATAGGCGCTTTGTTTGGTTGTTCGGCTATTTACGCATCTTTGTTCGGTGTTAAAATTTGGGGCGCAACAATGAACGTTAGGGACGCTTCGCCTATCTCTGCTGGCTTAATTTTTGGACCTATTGCTGGTATCGTTTCAGGTTTTATAGGCGGTGGATTCCGTGCGTTAACCGTGCTTTGGAATCCCGATAGCGCATTTACAGCCGTTGCTTGTTCACTATCTACCTTTTTAGCAGGTGTAATTGCGGCTGTTCTTCGCAAATTTATGTTCGACGATAAAAAAGCAGGTTGGATGCCGGCAATTGGTATTACGCTCGTATTAGAAGTGTTCCATATGCTTATGATTTTCATTACGAATATGGATAAGGCTTACGATGCTTTCCTATTTGTAAAACAATGCACTATACCTATGATTATTGCTAACTCTATTTCCGTTGGTTTATCTCTCATTATTATAGCGATAGTCAGTAAAGAAAAAATTTTCCGAATTGGTAGAGATAGAGGAATTGCTCAAACTTTTCAACGTTGGCTACTTATTTGTATAATTCTTGCTTACGCCGTAACAAGTATATTTACTTATAACTTACAAACGGGTATAGCGGAAACACAAGTAAAAGCAAATTTTACCGCAACGATAAACGACGTTGAGAACGACGTTAGGGGCAAATCAAATGCGCAACTTCTTGCTATTGCCAAGGAAGTTAAAACCGATTACGTTTTAAACCCCGATATTTCTTTGGATTTGCTTACTCAAAAATATCAGATAAAAGAAATTAACGTCGTTAATGAAAATGGGATAATTAAAAAATCTACCGAATTAGACTCTATAGACTATGATATGAATAGTAAGGCACAGTCGAAAGAGTTTGTGGACAGGTTAAAAATCGAAGACTATTTTGTTCAAGAATATGGACCAAGAGGCAAAGATGAAAGCGAGTGGAGAAAATACGCTGCTTTAACTCTTGAAGATGGTTGGTTTATTCAAGTAGGATATGATGCCGAACAATTTCACGATATGCTCAATGAGTTCGTTATTGACGTTACTAAAAACCGTCACGTAGGCACTGAGGGATTCGTTGCCGTATGTGACGACAATCTTAATTTGGTTATTGATAACGATGAGTATAATAAAAAATCAATATCTACAATTGGCATTTCCCCTAGCACTGAAATGTTAAATAAGCAGACTGCTACAAAACTTTATACCGACAACCTTGTTGACGGAATAAGCGATGCTAGCAAAGAATATACGTACGTATTTAAGTTTGTTGAAGGTTATTGCATTATTGCGGCAATGCCTACGGAAGAAGTAACGATCATGCGTGACGTATCAATAATGCTCAGCACGTTTATGCAGGTATTGATATTTGCTGCACTTTTCTTACTTTTGTATTTATTAATAAAGAAAATAATTATAAACAACTTGCGCGTTATCAACTCTAAATTAGCACAAATTTCGGGCGGTAATTTAGACGTTAAGGTAGATGTTCGCGCAAACGAAGAGTTTGCATCTTTATCAGACGATATAAATTCAACAGTTGCAACGTTAAAAAGATATATCGCAGAAGCAGCGGCTCGTATTGATAAAGAATTAGAATATGCTAAGCAAATTCAACTCTCTGCTCTTCCAACAAACTTCCCTGAAGTGGAAGATTATAAGATTTTTGCTCAAATGATTGCAGCAAAAGAAGTTGGTGGCGACTTCTATGATTTTTATAAACTTAACGACAACACGGTTGCCTTTTTAGTGGCGGACGTTTCGGGTAAAGGTATTCCTGCCGCTATGTTTATGATGACGGCTAAGACGATTATTAAAGACTTGGCGGAAAGCGGTATGTCGGTTAATGATATTTTTACAAAAGCCAACCAAAAACTTTGTGAAAATAACGAATCGGGTATGTTCGTTACTGCGTGGATGGGTATTTTAGATATACCTACGGGTAAACTAACCTTTGCAAATGCAGGACACAACCCACCACTACTTAAACGTGCAGATGGCAGCTTTGAATACTTAAAAACTCGTGCAGGCTTTGTTCTTGCTGGTATGGAAGGTGTGCGTTATCGCGTTAATGAAATTACGCTTAACGCTGGTGACAGAATATTCTTATACACGGACGGAGTTACGGAAGCAACGAACGAAAATAACGAACTTTACGGCGAAGATAGACTTCTTTCGTTTATGAATAAAAGCCTTGAACTTGACCAAACCAAACTTTTACCTAAACTGAAAAAGGATATTGATAAATTTGTAGGAAAAGCACCGCAGTTTGACGATATTACAATGCTTATGTTCGATTATAAACTTAAAAAAGGAGAATCTTACGTGGAAAGTAGAACGTTCCCTGCAAAAACCGAATCGTTGACGGACATACTTGCCTTTACCGAGCAAATATTAGAAAAATATCAATGCTCGATGAAGATTCAAACGGCAATTTGCGTTGCTATTGAAGAAGTATTCGTAAACGTTGCACATTATGCTTATGGAAATGAGCAAGGCGACGTAAAGTTTGACATTTCTTTTGAAGAAAAAACGAGAAACATTACCTTCCGTATGGCAGACAAAGGTGTTCCTTTCGACCCTCTTAAAAAACCAGAACCTGATATTACTTTATCTGCTGAAGAGCGCGAAATCGGTGGACTTGGTATTTTCATAACGAAGAAAACTATGGATTTGGTAACTTACGCTTATGAAAATGGTGAAAATATTTTAACTATGATAAAGAAAATTTAAGGAGATAACAAATGACTATTGAAATTAAAAAGAACGCAGATGAACTTGTTTTGGAAATAACGGGTAGGCTAGATACAATCACTGCCCCTGCGCTTGATAAAACAATCAACGAGAATTTAGGAGAAATTAAAAGTCTTATCCTTGATTTTAAGAACCTAGAATACATTTCTAGTGCAGGACTTCGCGTACTTCTTAGTACTCAAAAGAAATTACAACAAAAAGGCACAATGAAGATTAAAAACGTGCGTGAAGAAGTTATGGAAGTTTTTGAGATAACGGGCTTTGTAGATATTTTAACTGTTGAATAAAAGGAGATTTTATGAATTTAAAGTGCAAATTGATTTTAGAAGATTATAGAAAACAAAGAGAGCATTTTGTAAAGCTTGGCGACGTAGTACACGAAATGCTTGCAGGTATCGCTAAAGATTTAGGCTTAACTGTTTTAGCGGTTGAACATCGTGTAAAAGAAGAAAAAAGTTTAGCAGGCAAGCTTGAAAGAAAGGGCGATTTATATAACGTTTTTGAAGATATTACCGATATTTTAGGATGCCGTGTAATTTGTTTCCTTTCAGACGAAGTAGATAAAATAGGCAAAAAAGTTGAAGAAAGTTTTGTAGTTGACTGGGAAAATTCTTCTAATAAAAAAGATTTATTAAAAGAAAATGCTTTTGGCTATTTATCTTTGCATTATATTTGTTCACTTCCGTTTGGAGATAAGTGGCCCGATGAAATTTGTGGCAAGAAATTTGAAATTCAAATTAGAACGATACTCCAACACGCTTGGTCGGCAATACACCACGATATAGGTTATAAGAGCGATTTTGGTGTTCCAAGAGATATCAATAGGCAATTTGCCCGTCTTGCAGGACTTCTTGAACTTGCCGATGATGAATTCGTTCGCGCTCGTGATAATATGCTTTCTTACACCGAAGATATTAGAAAACGTATTATTACCGATGATGCAGATGAAGTTATTATCAATATGATTTCGCTTAACGAATACGTTTTACATAATAAAAACATGCAAAAGTTAATTAAGGAAATAGCGAATATTGCAGGTGCTGAAATTAGCGTTATTGACCCTGAAAGTTATATCCCTCAACTTGCGTATTTAGGAGTGAAAAAATTAGGCGATATTGAACGCATGATTAAGGGAAATTACGACCTTGCGATAGCTCTTGCGAATAAATCTTTATCCGTGGCTAATCTTGATATCGTATCTTCTAGCGTTGCTCTTCGCTTTTTGTGCCGTGCGGAACTTTTAAACAAGAACTATGATTTTGCTAAAGTCGTAGAGTTTTTGAAAATGTCTTTAAGAGACCAAGATAAAGCCGAAAGGCAAGCAAAACTTTTGCTTAAACAAAAGGAAGATATTTAATGTGTACTAGCGATAAAGTTAAACGTGCTATAGAATTTGCAATCCAAAAGCATAAAGGGCAAAAGCGAATCGGTGGCAACGATTATATCTCTCACCCTATAGCCGTTTATGAAATGGTAAAAAAACAAGGCTATGATGAAGATTTTCAAATAACGGCACTATTTCACGATTTGCTTGAAGACACTAATGCGACTGAAGAAGAAATTTTATTTTATGGAAGCCAGAACGTTCTAACTGCCGTTAAACTTTTAACTAAAAAAAAGGGTTACGATATGAAAAACTATATCGACGGTATTAAAGCTAACCCTATCGCTTTTACAGTTAAAAGTGCGGATAGATTGCACAACTTACAGTGCGCGCTGGTAACTAGTAATGAATTTAAGAGAAAATACATTTTAGAAACGGTGGATTGGTATTTAGATTTTTCTAAAGAAATTAAAATAGCAGTAAAAACATTGGCAGATAGCCTAGATGCACCTATTTTAGAACTATCTTTTTTATACACACCAATTGAAAGTTGGAAAATTTAAAAATTATATATAAAAGGAGAATTATTATGACTATTGAAAAAGTATTAAATGGAGAAAACGCAAAAATTATAGTAGTTGGTAGACTTGACACCCAAACTGCACCCGACCTTGAAAAAGAAATTGATAACGTCGTTTCTAATTTAAAAGAACTAGTTTTTGATATGGTAGGGCTTGAATACGTTTCATCCGCTGGTTTAAGAGTAATATTAAAAGCGCAAAAAATTATGAACACCAAAGGTTCTATGAAACTTACAGGTGTAAACGATAGCATTATGGAAGTTTTTGATATTACAGGTTTTTTAGATATTTTAACTATTGAATAAGCAATAAAAAGTATTACTTTAACATAAAAGGAGTAAATTTTATGATTAAAAAGACTATAATTTCGTTTTTAATGGCGATAGTTGTGCTTTGTGGTATTAACTTTGTTAGCATCACCACGGCTTATGCTGCGGATGATACTAGTACTGAAAGTGCTACTTTATCAGGCAACGAAAAGCTTGCGCACGTTACGTTGTCTGACTTATTTCCCACAGGTTATACGGCAAATGACAATATTGAAATTATGGATGGCGATAATGAAATCGGCACGTTGAAAGTCGATAAAGATGCTACCTATGGTTTTAATGGATATGTTTTTAAGTCAGTCGGTTTATATACTTTTAAGCCTAACAACGAGTATAACGTAAAAAAATTTATTTACGTTGCGCCCACTGGTGGTAGTGTTGTATTTAGTTTAGTTAGCGATCAGCCGTCGTCAACGTACATGAGTATAGAAAAACCAACAACCGCTGAAAAAGAGTTAATTAATGCAAGTTTTCCTGACGTTAAGTTTGATTCTTCCAATGCGCACGGGGTTGTAATTGATAGCAGTTATTATAATGATACCCAAAATCCATACGTGTTCAAGCATTCTGGAACTCTTAAATTCGGCAATATTTTCCTTATCTATGAAGAAACGGGTAATTACACCAAAACCCACGATTGCACAAACGACAAACCAACAAACACCCATTCTATAATACAAGTTGGCGACGCGACTTTTCCGATTCAATATGAAGGAACGTTCAATAACGGCTATACTGCATATGGCGACGGCTCATTTAGTATAACGATTAATCCTGTGCCTGGATACGTTATAAATTACGTTATTTTTACCTCTCCTCTTGATAACCCTTTTGATGAAAAAGAACTAAAATATCCTGGATTAGAAGCGACGTATGAAAACGGCAATTTAACAGTAACGGGTATGCAGGTAGGACAGACTTACACGGTGTATAGTGGTGGTGGCGCAGTTGGTCTGCTTACTTCTATTACCGTTAACTATCAAGAGCACGAACACTCTGGCGTATACGAGCCCGGTAGCGACGAAACGCACCACTTTAGACAATGTGAGTGCTTATGGAGAGTTGACGAAGAAGAGCACTCTTTTGGCGAGGGCGAAATAACCTTAGAACCTACCCACCAAAGAAAAGGTAAGGCTAAATATACTTGTACTGTTGCTGAATGCGGATATGAAAAAGAAGAACAGGTTGCGCCTAATTTTGCGGATACCGAAGTTTCTCTTGATTACGAGTTAAGATACAATGGTTCAATCCAGTTTGCTGTCTATACAGTAAAATACAAGGGATATGAGGTTGGGAGGTCTAACTATACGGTTGTTTCTGGAGTAGCTCGCGGAAAAGAGCCGGGCGATTATACCTTTACTATCGGACCTACACCCGACAGTATTTTCGAGGGCGAAAAAGAATTTACCTTTACTATCAAGAAAGTAAGCGTAGCGAAGCCTGCTTTAGATACGACGGAATTTTATTTCGATAATACGGTTAAAACTTATACCGTAGAGAATAGTGAGTTTTACACCGTTTTAGATAACAGTAATCAACAAACTAATCCTGGCAGTTACAAGGTTAAAATTGCTTTAAGTAATCCTGATTATTACGAATGGGAGGACGGCACTACCGATACGCTTGAGTACGACTTCGTTATCAATAAAGGTAATTACGATATGGGAAAAGTCGTATTTAACGATTTAGAGATAACCTACGACGGCGAGGAGCATTCTATCATAGCGACTAATCTGCCCGACGGCGTAACCGTTTCTTACGAGGATAACGTTGGTACTAACGCAGGTACTTATAACGCTATTGCTAAGTTTACGGGAAATTTAGATTACTACAATCCTATTGATAATAAAACCGCTACGCTTACGATTAACAAAGCGGTAGTAACTGCGCCCACGGCGGATAGCACGGCGTTCACCTATAACGGCCAAGCGCAAACCTATGCTTTGCAAGAAAATAGTCATTACACTATTTCTGACACAACCTTTAAGGGTGCGGGCAATCACACAATTACCGTATCATTAGTAGATAAAACGAACTACAAATGGGATAACGGAAATTCAAACGACCTTACTTATTCGTTTGTAATCGGTAAAGCAACTTACGATATGAGCGGAGTAGTGTTTGCTGATAAAACCGTTACTTACAACGGCACGGCATTCTCACTTGAAGCAACGAATTTACCTAATGGCGTAAACGTTTCTTACGAAAATAACGGTAAAACTAACGCGGGCGAATACACTATTATTGCTAAATTTACAGGCGATTCTAATAACTATAACTTAATTGAAAATAAAACTGCAAAACTTACTATCAATAAGTTAAGCGTAGAAAAGCCTACTGCTGATAGCGCGGTTTACACCTATAACGGCGAAGAACAAACTTACGTATTACAAGCAAGCGACCTTTATAATATTTTAGATAATAAAGGCACTAATGCGGGTAATTATACCGTTAAAGTTGTTTTGAAAGATAAAACGAACTATAAGTGGGATAACGGAAATTCAAACGACCTAGAATATTCTTTCGTAATAGGCAAAGCAACGTATAATATGGACGGCGTTGTATTTGCTGATAAAACCGTTACTTATAACGGCACGGCGTTCTCTATTGAAGCAACTAATCTACCAAACGGCGTAACCGTTTCTTATGAAAATAACGGCAAAACTGACGCTGGCGAATACACGGTAACTGTAAAATTTACAGGTAACGCTAACTACAATGCAATTAGCGATAAAACCGCAATTCTTACTATTAACAAAGCAACTTACGATATGAGGGCAGTTGTATTTGCTAATAAAACGGTAGTTTACAACGGCAACGCTTATTCGCTTGAAGCAACTAACTTACCAAACGGTGTTAGCGCAACTTACGAAAATAACGGCAAAACAAACGCTGGCGAATACACGGTAACTGCTAAATTTACAGGTAACGCTAACTATAACGCAATCGCAAACAAAACCGCAACTCTTACTATAAACAAAGCAACTTACGATATGAGTGCAGTTGTATTTGAAAACAAAACTGTAGTTTACAACGGCACGGCGCACTCTATCGAAGCAACTAATTTACCTAGTGGCGTAACCGTTTCTTACGAAAATAACGGCAAAACTGACGCTGGCGAATACACTGTAACTGCTAAATTTACAGGTAACGCTAACTACAATGCAATTAGCGATAAAACTGCAACTCTTACTATTAAAAACGCTTCGCTAATATTTAATACGGATGATGAAAACGACGTTTCAGACGACGTAATAATTTCCTCGCCTGACGGTATTGACCCAACCAAGGAATTAGTTGTTAATGAAGTTGAAAAAACTAAAAATTATAGCGAGTTTATAGACAAAAATCAAAAGGTTGCTATCGCTTACGATATTAAACTTCTTAAAGATGGTTTAAGCGTTCAACCTGACGGCACGTTGCGCTTCAAAGTTTTAATTCCCGAAGAATTACGTGGAAAAGACTTTGATATTATACATATTCACAATGGCAACGAAACAAGCCTTCTTGAATATCAAATTGATGGCGATTACGTTACGTTTGAAAGCAATAAACTCTCTGACTTCGTGTTCGTTTACGATATGGGTTCTATTCTTTGGGTAATTATCGTTTTAGGCGTTATTATGTTATTTGAAATTGCCTTTTTAGTATATTTGTCAAAGAAAAACAAACAACTTAAAAGCAAAAAGGTAATGTCTGCATATCCGCCTTTCTTATTTGGTATGTTTATTGCCGAATGGGAAATAGTATTAGTTATCATTTTAACAGTAGTAGTAATTGCATTGGCGGTAGTTTCAATAATTTTCGCTACTAAGGTAATAAATAGCAAGGCAAAAACTTCTACTGAAAATGAAGAGGTTGCAGTAGCAGTAGACACCGACAATCAATCTATCGAGGGCGTTAAAGACGACGTTGACGAAAAAGAAGGTCGCATCATTAAAAGTTTTGCTGATAGATTAAGCCAATGTCCTCCCGAAACGATTGAGTATTATAACGTTATTAAAAGCGAATTGCTTTCTTACAAAAAGGTAAAGTCAAAAATCAGTTTTAAGCATGAGTCTTTTAGGCTTGGTATGCCAAGCGTTGCAAGGCTTAAAATTAAGGGTAAATCACTTTATTTATTCCTTGCATTAAACCCTAATGATTATAAAGATTCTAAGTACAAGATTAAAGACGTATCGACTGTTAGTAACTGTAAAGACGTTCCTACAATGTATAAAATCAATTTGCCAAGACGTGCCGTTTACGCCAAAGAATTGATTCAAGACTTAATGAAAAAGTTTAATGTCGAGAAAAACGGATAATGGATCTACAATAATATGGAAAAAATATTGTTTATAAATGCGTGTGTTAGGCCTAATTCTCGCACGCTAGAACTTGCAAAATACGTAATAGAAAAACTTTCAGGAAAAGTTGAAGAAGTAAAACTCTATGAAGAAGAACTTTTACCACTTACTTTGAAGGAAATGGAAATAAGAGAAAAGTCTAATAAAAACAATGATTTTTCAAGTGATATTTTTAATCTTTCTAAACAGTTTGCTAAGGCAGGCGTTATCGTAATAGCCGCACCGTATTGGGATATGATGTTTCCAGCCGTACTGAAAAATTATTTTGAAAAAATTACCGTTAACGGCTTAACTTTTGCCTATGGTAAAAACGGAATACCGTACGGATTATGCAAGGCGAAAAAACTTATTTACGTTACTACGTCTGGCGGTCCTATCGTTCATAATTTTGGTTATGACTACGTTACTGCGCTTGCCAAAGGTTTTTACGGTATAAACGAAGTAGAATTTGTTTCAGCCCTTGGAACGAATGTATCTGTGGTGATAAAGCAAACGTAAATGCTCACGTAGATAGTGACAACAACGGTAAGTGTGATACTTGTGAATACGATATGCCTACAACACCGAGCGGTGGTAGCGGTAGCGAAACCCCTGAAAAACCCGATGAGCCGAAAGATGGTCTTGGTACAGGTGCTATCGTAGGTATCGTTGTCGGTTCGGTAGTTGTTCTCGGACTTGGTGGCTTTGCTCTCGTTTGGTTTGTCATCAAGAAAAAGAGTTTTGCTGACCTTATTGCAATCTTTAAGAAGAAATAAACCTAACTAAATAAAACCTATAAACGGTGGATGGAAACGTCCACCGTTTTCTTTTACGATAAATAAATGCAAATTAATTCAAGTCGTCCTGTTTTTGGGCGACTTTTTTCGTTTTTAAAAGTTTTTCTCTAAATGGGGTTGTATTTTAAATTTTCGTGTCCTTGGATATATAGAGAGAAATTTTTACCTACTTTGTGGACCACTCGCTAAAAAATTGTGCAATAGAATAGTGAAGGTGGTTATAAAACACGCAATTTTTCTCCAAATACCATAATAGAAGGTTGCAAAACGCAAAAAAAGTCAGGGATATATAGTAGAGCGTGGTTATAAAAAGGAAATTTTTTCAGCAATTAAAAGTAGAGGGTTATTTTTCGTTGAAAAAGTCAGGGATATATAGTGAAAGGAAAAATTTTTTCAAAAATGGCATATTTTTGCCGTTTTCGATGGCTACCATTTGAGGGGATAAAAATTTTTCGAGAGAATTTTTAATTTTTGCCTTAATTTTTTCTTCAAAACAGCCCTTTTAAGTGAAGGGGTAAAGTTTTTGAGAAATGGTTGTAAAAACGGCGTTCTCGTCGGCTACCTATTGTAGGGCTAAATTTTTTACAAGATAGACCGCCACGTTTTGTCTTAAAATCGCCCTTTTATATAGAGAGTAAAATTTTCTATCAAAAACCGTCACATTTTCAAAAAAAGTGTCCTTGGTTAAGTGTGGAAAGGAATTTTAACATAAACCGTGTACTTTTCCTTTTTTCTGTCCTTGGATAAGTGAAGGACGTTTATAAAAGTTTCCGACCAAAAAGAACTTTTTTATACCAATACCATAGTAGAAAGGTAATAAAAAGAATTTTTAGTTTTAACCTTAACTTTTGCTTAAAAATCGCCCTATTAAGTGAAGGGCAAAATATTTTTAGGTTTAATGGGGTTTACTTTTGAGTAAAAAAAGCCCTTTTATATGGGAAGCAAAATATTTTTTAACTTATGGGGGTGCGGTTTTGCTTAGAATTAACCCCTTTAAGTGAAAGGATAAAATATTTTTTAGAAAAGGTTAAGTTTTTGCCGTTTTCAACGGCTACCACTTGAGGGGATAAAAATTTTTCGAGAGAATTTTTAATTTAGGGCTTGAAAAATGCTTCTTCAAAAGGCTTATAAGTGAGGGGGGGGTAATAAAAACTTTAAGGAGGTGATGCTTATGGGCTAACTTAAAAGGCAATGCAGATGCGCCTATAAACGTTCTGCAAATAAATTAAAAGGAGATTAAAATGGAGAAAAAATTAACTCGATTTACGTTCTACGATATGTATTGGAACGTAATCAAAAATGCCAAAGACGAAGAGATTGGGCGCTTTATTAAAGCCGTTTGTGCCTTTGTCTTTGATAACGTACCGATGGCTCCGCCTAAGTCAGCACAAGAGGATTATTATCAAAGTTGTATTCTATCTGAACTTGAAGAAGTTAAACGCCTTGAAGCGCAAGGCAAAGTTCCTAAAAAGTATAACCAAAAGATGCTCCACTTTGCTTTCTTAGACGTGTACTATAAAGCCATCAAACTAATGAACGACGAAGATAGCGGCACATACTTAAAAGCACTCTGCTCTTATGCGTTCAACGGCAAGCAAACAAGCAAATTAAAACCGCCTGTGGACGGATATTTTGAGTTCGCAAAACTGAAATTAGAACTCTCTAAAATACGTGCAACAAGTGGTAAAAAAGGCGGTAAAACCGAGCGTGTTAAAGTCAGCGATGAAGAGATTGATAGCAAGACGGAAAAATTAGAATTTATACTTTCATATGAAGATTTTATGAAAGCGCATCCGCATATCGTAAACGACCTTTATCAAAGCAACAAACACCTTTTAGACGGTATTATCGATTGGACACCTATCGACGTTGGATTGGATTACAGCGGTTATAAAAATTGTAAAAGTCTAACCAAGATTTTGGAAAACCGAAAAGAGATTGAACTTGCGGTTTTTAAGGCAAGCAAACTATGAAGCAAAACGGAAGCCAAATAAAGGTTTTAGGTAGCAGGCTAAGAAAATGCAGTTTCAACCGCATTTTGCCTTTGGGAAGTGGGATACCCACCTTTCCCTTTGTCTGCCGGTCAAATAATGGAGATAAACCGCTATGAGCCAACCTGTAATTTTTGATATAGCCTATACTCCCTATCGCCTTAAAAAAGGTTCGTCGCAAGCGGATATTGACAAACACGCAAAAGACCGTGCTTTCTTCGATATGTCGGGGCAAGACAATAACATTTACAAGTATATGACTGCTGAAGGCAAGATTATGGGCGAAGAAACTCAAAAGTTTACGATGCTTGAATATTTGCAAAAAAGTACGGGCGTTTTCAACCAAAACGGCTTGCTCACAAAGCAAGAAGTCAAAGAAATGAAAAAACGCGCGCAAACGGGCGAAAAGAATATTTGGCACGGGTTTATCTCGTTTAACAAAGAGAACTCGGAAAAGATAGACACGCCTGAAAAATGCATCGACCTTCTTAAAAGAACGTTCAACGAATTTTTTAAGGACGCAGGCTTTGATAAGGACAATATCGACCTTATGTGTGCGCTTCATTTGGATAAGCCCGAACACCTACATATCCACTACGTTTTTTGGGAGCGAGCGCCGAAAATTAAGAACAAGCGTGCCGCCGGTTATAAGTATAGAGCCAAAGGAAAAATTTCTAAAGATTCCATACTAAAAATGACCGAGCGATTAAATGCTTACACCATTAACGACGAACTCGACAAAAAACGAGATGAAGTTATTCAAAGTTTTTCAAAATCGGTAGCGTTTGAAAAGGCTCACTTTAAGGATTTAGCCGCAAAAACGTTAAAGGAACTTGCAAAAGAATTACCTAAGGACAAGCCTTGGTTTTATGCTTCAAAAGAGATGGCACCGTTTAGGCATAAAATTGATATGGCAGTAGATTTTTTGCTCTCTTGCGACAACAATGCGTACGCCGCACATAGAAGTTTCGTAAAAGAAATGGACAAGAAAGAAGAAGCCTTAAAAGGAATTATGGGCAAGTATTATGCCAATCAAGTTAAAGAAGAAATGCAAACTGCGGACTTGTTTCCTAATCACACGGATTTTCACGGCGTAGGCACAATTCACACGATAGAAAAACTACGTTGGGATTATAGGCGTAGGCTTGGTAATATCGTGCTTAAAAAGGCAAAATATATCCAAGACAACACTTATACCTACGACAAAAAATTCAAGCGTAAAACCAACGATAAGTTTCTTAAACGAAATATCGCTATTTCTAATAAGAAAATCAAAGGTTATATGCAGGGACTATTCTCTGCTGTGGCTAAAATGTTTATGCCCGAAACAAACAACTACCGTAACCGTTTGCAAGAAATTGAAGAAGAAATGATTGCTAAGCGCAAGGAAGAAGAACAACTCATATCTTCCCCACAGCCGCAGCAAAACGAAAAGTATAACCGCTACAAATTCGGTAAAGGAGATTAAAATGAAAGTTTTTTAGAAGAAAATTCAAAAAAGTTATAAAAACAGCTTGACTTCTTTTATAAAAAGTGATATTCGTATTAATACGACAGTACACTACGGTTAAGGAGAAGATTGAAATGGAAGGTTTAACGCTTGAAGAAGTAATCGAATACGAGCGCACGCATCCACCCGTTAAGCACGTTTACGGCAAATGGGGCAACCTAAAAAAGCAGTATTTGATAGATACGGGTAAAGATTGGTTGATTGAAGATATTCCGTCCTATCTTCACGGCATAGATAAAGCCGCCGAGCAAATTTGGGAAGCTATGAGAGAAAAACTCTTAAAGCGCCCTGAATACAAAAAGACGGGCGAATTTATGCACGACGTTAAAATTGAAACGGAAATCAAAAATCGTATTGACGAAGAAATCTTAAACGAACTTATTTACGTAGATTAAAGGAGTATTAATATGGAAAGAAAACAAGACACGCCCACTCGCATTAGTCGTAGGGCTTATGAAGAAAAACACAAAGAAGAACGCAAGCTACTTAACAAGGTTTGGGGAACGAGTATTCCCCGTAAGGATGCAGAGAAAATTGATGAGTTCCTTACAAAAAACGGACTTAGTAAAGTAGATTTAATAATGGCAGGGTTCAACTACCTGCTACAAGTCCACTCGGATAAGGCAGAACGGTAAACTGCTGAAAGTAATAGCCGACGTGTTTCAACGGCGCAATGAATTTATGATATAAAGCGATTTAATGAAATAGGAAACACGGAAGCGTGGTATAAAATCCACCGTATTTATGAGTTGGCGGGGTTACGATGATAAGGGAAAATAAAGGCGTAACGAATTAAAAGGAGGTTATCCCGCCACCACCAAATAAATGGAGGAAAATACTATAAACAACAAAATAACGGCGCAAAGCGCTTCTAATAAAACTATTGTAAACAATGAACCAAAAGCAAACGAAATGTTTGAGAACTATCCTGACGTTGTCAGTGTGGAAGATTTAATGCAAATGCTCCAAATCGGACAAGTACTTGCATATAAATTGGTAAAACGAGGAGAAATAAAATCAAGGAAAGTTGGTAGAGAATACAAAATCCCAAAGATTAACGTAATCTCATATCTTCTTAATGGTACGGAGGTGAAATAGTGAACGTAAGCATTCACGCAAAAAAAGGATTTTTATACGGCGTTATAACTTATTACGACGAAGTGAACGTAAAAAGGCATAAATGGATAAGCACGGGCTTAAAAGAACGTGGGAATAAAAAAGAAGCAAAGAAAATTGCTGAAGAAAAAGCCGAAGAGTTTGAGAAAGAACTTATTGCTTCCCGTAATAGAATTTCACGTCGTGCAAACGCAAACGACACGGATAAGTCTGATGCGGTAATGCTTTTTAGCGACTATTGTGATAAATACGTTGAAGAAAGAAAGCCAAAATTATCGGCTTCGGTGTATTACGGCTACAAACGTTATATTCCACTCTTTAAAAAATTCTTTGATAAGCGTAAGCTACGTTTAATCGACGTTACCGAAAAGGAATTAAACGAGTTCTATGATAGCGAAAGAAAACGTGGCGTGAAAGAAATTAGTCTAAAACACTATAACTGTGTTCTTCGTCCCGCACTTCGCAAAGCGTATCAAGCAAAGTTGATTCCCGACAATCCGTTTGACTTTTTAGAGCCGATACATAAAGAAAAATCGCCTATGTCCTATTACGACAAAGGCGAAATGAAAAAATTGTTTGAAGTGATAAAAGGTCATCCGTTAGAAGTTCCTTTAACACTTGCCGCCTATTACGGTTTCCGTAGAAGCGAAGTGTTGGGTATTAGGTGGAGTGCAGTCGATTTTGAGCATAAACTCATAACGATTAATCATAAGGTGCTTGTGGTTGAAAAGAAAGTTATTTTAAGCGACGAATTAAAGACCAAAACGAGCCATAGAACGCTTCCACTCATACCGCCCGTAGAAGAACTACTTATTCGCCATAAGGCTAAAATAGAAGAAAATAAAGAGTTCTACGGCAACGTTTACGACAAGAGATATTTAGACTACGTTTGTGTGGAAGAAGATGGTAAAATCGTTTATCCCGACCATTTAACGAAAAAGTTTGCAGACTTGATTAAAGAAAATGGTTTAAGGCATATTAGGTTTCACGATTTAAGACACAGTTGTGCAAGTAATATGCTTGCAAGTGGTGTTCCATTAAAAGAAATTCAAGAGTGGCTTGGTCACTCGGATTTCTCTACAACGCAAACGTGTACTCGCACCTTGATTTTAGTTTTAAGATAAAAGCGGCAAATACAATTTTGTCAGCCTATTCTGATGAACAACCTGTAATCAAGCAAGAAAGCGAACTTTCTCTTTTAGAAAAAGCAAGTCAAGAAATGAAAGCACTCGGTTTTACTTCTATCGAAGAATATCTCGCTTATAAAGCAAAATAAAACTGAATAATATATAGATGGACGGTATCGGAAAATGATGCCGTCTTTTCTATTGCTAAAAATAAATAAAAATATTTCAAAGTAAAAAATGATAGTAAAATTCTTCGGTTTTTACACGGAAAATGCACGTTGGGTTAGAACAGGGGTTAGAACAAGCCGTTTTTGGCGTTTTGCACGTTTAGTATTAATACTATAAAAAAAGGCACTTTTTGTTCTAACCCACGAGGTTAGAACAGCGCTTAAAATTTAACTAACGTCCAAAAAAAGGCAAAAAACAACCCAAAACATAGTGTTTTGGGCTCTTTTTGGCGCACCCTAAGAGGCTCGAACTCCTAACCTTTGGTTCCGTAGACCAACGCTCTATCCAATTGAGCTAAGGGTGCATAACCCCGAAATCGGGGGAAATATTCAATTTTGACCTTTGGGTCCGTAGACCAACGCTCTATCCAGCTGAGCTAGTGGCGCATATTAAAGCCGTATTTTGTACAGCCTTAATATTTTAGTATTTAAATTTTGAATTGTCAAGGAATTTTACTTTGTTTTTAATATTGCTTTAATTCTTCTTACGCCACTAGACGAACTTTCTTCCTTTTGGATTTTAAATTCGCCAAGTTCGCTCGTGTTTTTAACGTGTGGGCCACCACAAATTTGTCTATCAACGCCGTCAATAGTGTAGACCGAAACGATTTGGTCGTCGCTTTCAGCAGTAAATACACCGTAAGCGCCGGTTGCGATTGCTTGACTGTAAGGAATTTCCGTTCTAACGACGTCAATTTTATTTGAAATTACTTCGTTTACGAAAGTTTCAAGTTCTTTAAGTTCTTCTTCTGTCATCTTATGGTCGCAATTAAAGTCGAAACGCAATCTTTCTTCAGTAATATTAGAACCTTTTTGTTCAGTTTGAGTGCCGAACATCTTTCTTAAGCCAGCAAGCATAATGTGTGTAGCCGTATGATATTTAGTAGTGGTTTCCGTTTGTTCGGTAAGCCCACCTTTTGCTGATTGTGCTTGAGCCTTTGATTTTTCTTGGTGTTCTTTAAATGCGTCGTCAAAGCCTTTAGTGTCAACGGTAAGTCCGCGTTCTTCGGCAAGTTCAACGGTAAGTTCAAGTGGGTAACCAAAGGTGTCGTAAAGCCTAAACGCTTGCTTGCCTGAAATCACCGTTTCTTTAACGTAGTTAGGGTCTTTAGCAGACATAAATTCGTTCTTTCTGTTGATACCGATAACGCACTTGTCAAATTCCTTTAGACCTTGAGCAAGGGTAGCCTCAAACTTTTTAATTTCTGCAGTAATTTGTTCTAAAATATAATCTTTCTTTTCAACTAAAAGAGGGTACGCTTCGTCGTAAATTTGTTCTATAAAAATTTTAGCAACGCCCGTCATTGCGTCGATGGCGTCAATTTCAAGGTTCTTGCAGTATCTAATAGCACGGCGTAAAAGTCTTCTTAAAATATATCCTGCACCGGTATTAGAAGGCAAAATGCCGTTCTTATCGCCAATAAGCATAACCGAAGTTCTCGTATGGTCGGCAACTATTCTCATTGCTTTTTGTGCAGTAGTGTCGTTATCGTAAGATTTGCCGGAAACTTCTTCAAGATAGTTAATTGTTGCAAGGAATAAGTCGGTTTTGTAACCGTCTGAAAGACCGTTTAAAAAGAGCAAAAGTCTATCTAAACCAAAGCCGGTGTCAACGTTCTTGTTTTCAAGTTCTTCGTATTTGCCACCGTCAAGTTTTTTGTATTGCATATAAACGTCGTTACCGATTTCAACGTATCTACCACAGTCGCAGTTTACGTCGCAAGTATCACAACAAGGATTGTCGTGTCTAGGGTAGAACCACTCGTTGTCAGGACCGCAAGGCGTGCCTACAGTGCCCTCAAGTTCCCACCAGTTGTTCGACTTATCAAGGTAGAAAATATTTTCTTCTTTAATGCCGAGATTTTTCAAAAGTTCAGCAGTTTCGTCGTCGCGTGGAGCAGATTCGTTTCCTTCAAAAACAGTTGAACAAATTTTGTTTTTGTCAAAGCCAAAAACTTCAGTTAAAAGTTCAAAACTCCAAGCGGTCTTTTCCTTTTTGAAGTAATCGCCCAAACTCCAGTTGCCCATCATTTCAAAAAAGGTGAAGTGGGTAGCGTCGCCAACCGAATCAATATCAACAGTTCTTACGCAACCTTGAACGTTACAAAGTCTAGTTCCTTGTGGGTGCTTTTTGCCGAGCAAGTAAGGCATTAGAGGTTGCATGCCTGCTACGTTAAACATAACGCCTGTGGTACCGTCGCCGATAAGCGAAACTGCACCGATATTGACGTGCCCCTTGCTTTCATAAAATTTGATCCATTTTTCTCTTAATTGTTTAGAAGTAATCATTTTTTGCTGTCCTTAATTTAGGCTTATTTTAGTTTTTTGGTAAAGATTTATGGCAAACGGTGTTGTCAAACCTTGCCAAATTGTTATTTTTCTTCAAGTGTATAGCCGTCCCTCGTGTCTTTTACGATATAGCCGAGTTCGGCGATTTTATCACGCAATTCGTCAGACTTTGCAAAGTCTTTATTTTTTCTAGCGTCGCGTCTTTGTTCAGCGAGCGCAATAACTTCATCAGGGGCGCTAACGGTTGCTTTGCCGTATTTTGCGACGAAAGTGTCAGCATCCGTATTAAAGAGCCCTAAAAGTGAATAAGTTTCCTTAATTTGTTTCACCATAGAAACGGCGTTGCCATCTTTTGCGTTTAATAAAGCCTTAACTTTTTTGAAGTATCCAAAAAGGTTAGAAAGCGCAAGCGCCGTATTAAAGTCGTCAGACATACAGTCGTTAAATTGTTCGTCCACTTCTTTAGCAGAGCCGTTTTCCGTTAAGCCTGATTTTTCAACGGTAGAGATAACTTTATAGAATTCACAAAGGTGCTTTTCAGCATCAGGGAATAAGTCGTCCGTAATGTTAATATCGTTTTTGTAGTTGGTCGAAAGTAAAGCAAACTTGATAGTTTCTTCAGAATATTTAGCCAAAAGGTCAGTTAAAACTACGCTGTTACCTAAAGACTTACTCATCTTTTGACCATTAACTTTAATAAGGCCGTTGTGCGTCCAATATTTAACGAATTGTTTGCCCGTGAGCGCTTCAGTTTGAGCAATTTCGTTTTCGTGGTGAGGGAATATTAAATCTCTACCACCACCGTGGATGTCAACGCTATCGCCAAATGCTTGTTTGTTCATAGCAGAGCATTCGATATGCCAACCCGGTCTGCCTTCGCCCCAAGGTGAATTCCAACTTATTTCACCTTCTTTTGCAGACTTCCACAACGCAAAATCAAGTGGACTGCGTTTTGATTCGTCGTTGTCAATTCTAACGCCGTTTCTAGCGTCTTCAAGGTTGCGGTTGGAAAGTTTGCCGTACCCAGGGAAACTTTCAACGTCAAAATAAACGTCGCCGTTTTCCGTTGCATAAGCGTGCCCTTTATCTATTAAGCCTTGTACGAAGTCGATTATGTTTTGAATATTTTCCGTTGCCTTAAGCCAAAGGTCAGGTTCGCCAACCTTAAGTTTTGCCATAACCGCGTCGATTTTTTTAATCATCATCTTTGCGTAGGCGTCAGCAGGAATCCCCGTTTCCTTTGATTTAGCAATAATTTTATCGTCAACGTCGGTGTAGTTTCTTGCGTAGGTTACGTCGTAGCCCATTTTTACTAAAAATTTGCGCATAATGTCGTAAATAATTGCTTGATAAGCGTGGCCGATATGCGCATCGCCCGAAACCGTTATACCACAAGCGTACATATTTACTTTATTGCCGTTAATCGGAATAAAATCTTCTTTAGTTTTGGTTAAACTGTTATAAATTTTCATAATTTACCTATACTTCGGCATCAGTAGTGCCGTTTAAATTTTCAAGTTCTTTAATTTTAGTTTCAAGTTCGTATACTTTACTGCGAAGTTGACAAATAGCGTCTTGCACAGGGTCTTCTTTTTCTTGGGTTAATGATTGAACTTTTTCGCCGTTAATTCTAACAATTTTGCCAGGGACGCCAACTACGGTAGCGTAAGGTGGTACTTCTTTAAGAACTACTGCGCCTGCGCCGATTTTAGCGTATTCGCCAACGGTAAAGCCACCTAAAACTTTTGCGCCTGCGCTAATAACCGCCCCCTTTTTAATGGTTGGGTGACGTTTGCCCGTTTCTTTGCCCGAGCCACCTAAAGTGACGCATTGATAGATAATAACGTTTTCTTCAATTTCGGCAGTTTCACCTATAACGGTGCCTGCGCCGTGGTCAATAAAAACCCCGCCTGCAATTTTTGCTGCAGGGTGAATTTCAATACCCGTAAAAAACTTTGCCCATTGACTTAAAATACGGGCGATAAGTCTTAATCTTATACGGTAAAAAAAGTTCGCAACTCTATGCCACGAAAGCGCCTTTACGCCCGAATAGGTCAGCCAAATTTCAAACTTATTTCTTGCAGCAGGGTCGCATTGTTTTGCAAAATTTATATCTTGTCTTAATCTTTTAAAAAACATAAAAACCTATGGGTGGAAGTGTTTTTAGTATGAACGGTATCGTTAAAATGTGCCGTTATACTACCGTAACGCCTGATTTTTCAAGCGATTGTTTTAATCCGTTAGGGAAGTTTTTGTCAACTACTAAATAATCGACGTCACTTGTCCTACAAAAGGTGTACGGGGTGTTTTTGTCTACCTTTGAACTGTCCAAAAGCATAATTACTTTGCTTGCGCTTTCAATAACGGCGTTTTTAATTTCCATTTCATCTTGAGAGCCACAAGTAAAGCAACCTTTTTCAGGCGTAAAGCCCGTTGCCGTCATAATAGCAACCTCAATGTTAATGGTCTTTAAAAAGTTCAAACTCGATCTACCTATCGTAACGAGATTATTTCTATTTACGTCCCCGCCTAAAAGGGCAACGGTAGGAAGACTTTTTCTTAACACTTCAGTCGCCACGTTAAGAGCGTTAGTAACGACGTAGTAATTGTTATTAGGCAACTCTTTTGCAAAGTGCAAAGTCGTTGATCCACTATCTATAAATATGCAACTTTTCGGTGTAATAAGACGGATGGTTTTTTCAGCAATTTCCTTTTTTTCTTGAACGTTGTCGGAAAAACGCTTAACGAATTCTTGTTCTGATTTTTTAGTAATTTCGTCAAGAGAAATTGCGCCACCTCTTACTCTTAAAATATAGCCTTGTTCTTCAAGTTCAATTATATCACGCCTTAAGGTCATGCTAGATACGCCCGGCAATAAAGAGCCGAGTTTTTCGTAGGAAACTTTTCCGTACTTTTCAATTAAATCCTTAATTTGTTCCAAACGATTTTTTTTCATTTAAAATTCTCCCCAAAAAATTTCTGCCTAAAGGCAGTAAAAAATTTTGCGTACTAAAATTATTAATATCATATTACCAAAATATTCTCTTTAACGCAAGTAAAATTATCAACTCTTCTTTGTTAAATTTGAAATTTCTTTTCACTCAAATTAACATTTGTTTTTCAAAGTTCACAAAAAAATATCAAAAAATGGTTGCCGTAAGTCAAAACAGGGGCAAAATCTATTGATTTTTAGGTTAATTAGTTATATAATAACAAAGCAAACGGCAAATAGCCACATTTAAGGAGTTACTTATGTTAGATATCAAAATGATACAAGAAAATCCGCAAAAAGTTTCGGAACTTTTGCAAAGAAAGGGCTACACGGTAGATTTTACTGAACTTTTATCTTGGGACGAAGCCCGTCGTAATGCAATTTCTGCCGTAGAAAAATATAAGGCGGAAAAAAATAAAGTTTCAGCGGAAATCCCTAAACTCAAAAAAGCAGGTCAACCTGTTGATGCTATTTTTGCTGAAATGAAAAAACTCGGTGAGAAAATTGCTGAAGGCGACAAAACCGTTGCCGAACTTCAAGATAAGATTTTCAATTTTGTTGCTTGTCTTCCAAACCTTCCTGACGAAGACCTTCTTCCAGGCGAAAAGGAAAACAACGCAGTCGTTAAAGAATACGGCTCAAAGCCTGCGTTTGATTTTGAAATTAAAAATCACGTTGACCTTTGCACAGATTTAAATTTAATTGACTACACCCGTGGCGTAAAAATCGCAGGTGGTGGTTTTTGGCTTTATAGGGGCTTGGGCGCTCAACTTGAATGGGCACTTTTAAACTTCTTTATTCAAGAACATTTAAAAGACGGTTATGAATTTATTCTTCCACCACACCAACTCGGTTATATGGCTGGTTTTGGTGCAGGTCAATTCCCAAAATTCGCCGACGAAGTTTATTGGCTTGACGTTGACGAAGATAGAAAGAAAAATAGATTTATGTTACCTACTGCGGAAACCGCTCTCGTTAACTTATACGCTAACGAAATTATCGATTCTTCAAAACTTCCTATGAAGTATTTCGCTTACACTCCTTGCTATCGTAAAGAAGCAGGTTCTTATCGTGCTGAAGAACGCGGTATGATTAGAGGACATCAATTTAACAAGGTAGAAATGGTTCAATACACCAAACCTGAAGATAGCCCTAAAGCGTTTGAAGAACTCGTTAACAAGGCTTGTTCGCTTATGGAAAAACTTGGACTTCATTTCCGTTTGAGCAAACTTGCAGCAGGCGATTGTTCGGCGTCAATGGCAAGAACTTACGACATTGAAGTTTGGATACCATCTATGGGTATTTATAAAGAAGTATCTTCCGTATCAAACGCTCGTGATTATCAAGCAAGAAGAAACAATACCAAGTATCGTGATGAAAAGACTGGAAAACCTGCATTCGTTCATACATTGAACGGTTCAGGACTTGCAACCAGCCGTGTTTTCCCTGCACTTGTTGAACAATATCAAAACGCAGACGGTTCAATTACCGTGCCTGAAGTTTTAAGACCGTTTATGGGTGGTTTAGAAGTTATTAAATAACTTGCGACAAATTAACATTTGGTTGACTTTCACGATACCGTTTATTATGAAAACTAACAAAAACAAAGAAAAAGGCAATAAATTTTGCCTTTTTTTTAAGGAGTAGATATGTACTTTTCTGATATGAATTTGCCCGAATTTATAGTTAGGGCGCTTGAAAAGAATATGATTACTGAACCTACCGCAGTTCAACAAAAGGCGATACCTTTAATTCAAAGCGGTGTAGATATTATCGGTAAATCTAGAACGGGTAGTGGTAAAACTTTTGCGTTTGGTATTCCGTCAATAACGGCAGTCGATACCGACGAAAAGTTCACTCAAATTTTAGTTATTTGTCCTACGCGTGAACTTGCCGTTCAAGTTACCGGCGAACTTCGAAAACTCACCGAATTTAAAGAGGGGTTAAAAGTTGTTTCAATCGTCGGTGGGCAAGCAATGGAGCGCCAAATTACAGCGCTTAAAAGTGGCGCTAAAATTGTAGTGGGTACTCCTGGTAGGCTTAACGACCATATTAGAAGGCGAACGCTTAAACTTCAAAACGTTAAAAAGGTAGTTTTGGATGAAGCCGACGAAATGATGGATATGGGATTTAAGACGGAAATTGAAACAATTTTGTCAAAGGCAAATCCGTATCGTCAAACGATAATGTTTTCGGCAACTATGCCACCTGCAGTTAGAGATATTGCAAAAAATTATATGCGCACCCCGACTTATCTTGAAGTTGACAAGGGTGATGCAAACCACGGCGTTTCGCAATATTACGTTTCGGTGGGGCTTAAGGATAAAGATAGGACGATTATCGAACTTTACCGCAAGTTAAAACCTGTGCCTGCTATAATTTTCTGTAACACCAAGCGTATGGTTGAAAATTTATGCAAAAAACTCGAAAGCGAGGGTATTAGCGCTGTAAAATTGCACGGTGATATGCCTCAAGTAGAGCGTAAAAGCATTATGGAGGCAGTTAAGGCAAAGTCTGCAAACTTACTTGTTGCTACCGACGTAGCCGCTCGTGGTATCGACATTGAAAACGTCGAAGCGGTGTTTAACTACGATATTCCAAAGGAATACGAGTGGTACGTTCACCGTATCGGCAGAACTGGCAGAGCGGGTAAAAATGGTTCTGCTTACTCGTTGGTTAACACCGTTTATCAATATAATCAACTTAAAGAAATTGAAAAACAAACGGGCAACGTTATTAGGGAATATTACGCAACTTTCTCAAAAGCGCACGCAGATAAAACGATAAAGTCTACTAAAAAATCGGCTGATAAAAAATTAAAGACCAAGCGTGAACGCCCTGCAAAACACGGTGGCAAACCCGATTTTGCTAAAACCAAAGGCAAGCCTGCACAAAAAGGCAAAAAGAGAGAATTCAAAAAACCTACTAAAAAGAATTATTCGGCTATAAAAAGTTCGGCAAAAAAGCGCACATACAAGAGGGGTTAATAAATGGCAAAAGCAATTGATATGACGATTGGTTCGCCATTTAAAAACATATTCAAGTTTGCTATTCCTATCGGATTAGGTTTTGCGTTACAACATCTTTATACTTTGGGCGACGGTCTTATCGTGTCGCTTTCAAGGGGTAGCGAGGCCGTTACAGGGCTTAACCTAACGGGTTCTTTAAACTTTTTAGTTTTGGGGTTTGCGCAAGGTATGGCTGCAGGCTTTGGTATAGTTTTGAGCCAGTACGTAGGTGCGAAAAACCTCCAAAATATGCGTAGGAGTATCGGTACTTCTCTCGTTTGGTGTGTAATTATTGCAGGTATAGCGTCGGTATTGTCGGTGGCTTTTGCAAGACCTATACTCGTGCTTATGCGTACGGATGAAAGTTTTTTAGAGTATGCCGTAAGTTACGTGCAAGCAACTTTTTCTGGATTAGTATTTACTACGCTGTATAATTATGGTGACCAAGTGTTAAGGGCGCTAGGCGATAGTAAAACGCCGTTATTTATTTTAATATTATGTGCAGTTCTAAATCTTGCACTTAACAGTTTGTTATTCTTGTTTAAAGACTGGTCAGTTGCTTGGGCAGGCTACGCTACGATTATTAGTCAAGCCATCTCGGCTATACTTGAATTTATTATAATATTCAAAAGGTTTCCAGAAGTTAGACTTAAAAAGCAAGATTTTAAGCAAGATGCACGCTTTGTGTTGCACCATCTTGGTATGGGGTTACCGATGTCGTTACAATTTATTATAACGGCGTCAGGCTGTATGATACAACAACGCGCTTTCAACGTGTTACCTGATAAACTTTGTGCTATGGCTCAAGGTACGGCTAGCAAAATTGATAATATTTTTGGGTCGTTTTTAAACGGCGCAGGCGTAGCAATGGCTACTTACGTTGGGCAAAACTATGGCGCAGGCGATTATGAAAGAATTAAAAAAGGCTTCTTTTCGTCGCTTTTGGTTGGTGTAGTATTTACCCTCTTTTCAATGACGCTTATGCTTACACTCTGCGTTCCTATGATGAAACTTTTATTACCTGCGAACTCTATTCCAGGTGATGCTCAAACTGTATACGATTACGCTTTTAAGTATGCAGTATATCAATCGACTTTTTATTACTTCTTATTCCTTATTTTCCAACTTCGTCAATGTGTTCAAGGCATAGGAAGGAGTGTTACTGCAATGTTTGGTGGCGTCGTAGAATTTGTTGCAAGGGCATTTATTGCATCAACTTTTGCAAAATGGTGGGGCTTTACCGGTGCTTGTCTTTCAAATCCACTTGCGTGGATAGCCGGCGCAGTATACCTATTGATAGCGTTTATAATATGCTTTAACAAGGTTTGTAAAAAACCGGCAACTTTTAACGAAATATAAATTAAAGGGCTTACGACAAGCCCTTTTTTGTTGTTAAATAATTTTTAGATGGTCAACTTTCACACAACCGTTTGTTGTAAAATTTAACTTTTAGCAATAAAAAAGGCACTCTTGTGAGTGCCTTTTTGTTTTAGGATTATTCTTTGCCTGCAAGTTTTTTGTAACCTTCAAGTCTAGCCTTTGAGTCGGCTTCGGTTTGAGCAAAGAGTGCTTCTGCGATAGCAGGTTGAGCCTTTTTAAGTGATGCGTATCTCGTTTCACCCGCCAAGAAGTCTTGATAACTTTCGGTTGGGTCTTTACTGTCGAGCGAGAACGGATTCTTGCCTTCGTCAGCCAAAGTAGGGTTGTAACGATAGAGTTGCCAGTAACCACAATCAACTGCTTTCTTTTCTTCTGCTTGAGAGTTGGTCATATTGATACCGTGGTTAATACATGGAGCGTAGCAGATAATGAGCGAAGGACCGTCGTATTTTTCTGCTTCAACGATAGCGTTCAAGAATTGTTGTTTGTTTGAACCCATTGCGCATTGTGCTACATAAACGTAACCGTAACTCATAGCCATCATACCAAGGTCTTTCTTCTTAACGCGTTTACCTGCGGCAGCAAATTTAGCAACCGAACCAGTAGGGGTGGATTTACTTGCTTGACCACCGGTGTTAGAGTAAACTTCGGTATCAAGAACGAGTACGTTAACGTTTTCGCCACTAGCGAGTACGTGGTCAAGACCACCGTAGCCGATATCGTATGCCCAGCCGTCACCACCGAAAATCCAAATAGAAGGTTTAACGAGGCAGTCAACAGACTTCTTAATATCTTCAAGACCTTCTTCTTTTTCGAGAGCCTTTTTAACGAGTTCAGCAGCAGATTTAGAACCTTCAGCGTCTTCTTTAGCATCAAGCCAAGCGTTGAACGCTACTTTAGTTTCTTCAGAAACGCTGTCGATAACTGCTTTAATGTCTGCTTCTAATTTATTTCTTCTTACGCTGTAAGCAAGTTTCATACCATAGCCGAATTCAGCGTTGTCTTCAAATAAACTGTTAGCCCAAGCAGGACCTTTGCCTTCCTTGTTAACGGTGTAAGGGCAGGTAGGTGCTGAACCACCGTAGATTGACGAACAACCCGTAGCGTTAGCAACGACCATTCTATCACCGAACATTTGGGTAATAACTTTAACGTAAGGGGTTTCACCACAACCTGCGCAAGCGCCGGAGAATTCAAACAATGGTTTGTTGAATTGAGAACCCTTAACGGTAGTAGGTTTGCAACCAGGGCAAGCCGAAACGTTAACTTCAGGTAATTGTTCGCTGTATTCGTAGTTAACGGTTTCTTCTTCAACTACGCTAGCAAGTGGAACCATAGTAATTGCTTTGTCTTTAGCGATACATACATTAGCACATACGCCACAGCCCATACAGTCAAGTGGTGAAACTTGCATTCTGTATTCATAGCCCTTGTTACCAACCATAGCCTTGGTGGTGAACGATGCAGGCTTGTCAGCGCCTTCAGCAACTACTGCAGGTCTTAAGCAAGCGTGTGGACAAACGAAAGAACATTGGTTACATTGAATACACTTGTCAGCATCCCATTTTGGAACGAGCACGGCAACGCCACGCTTTTCGTATTGTGTAGTGCCGGTAGGAACTGAACCGTCAGCGTTGAACGCAGATGCAGGTAATTTATCACCTTCAAGAGCGATAACCTTTGAAACGGTGTTTTTGAAGTATTCAGTACCGTTGACTTTAGCCATAGGGGCGCCGTCTTCGGTAGTTTTCCAACTTTCAGGAACTTCAATCTTAACGAGGTTTGCAGATGCTGAATCAATTGCATTGTAGTTCATTTGAACGATAGCGTCGCCTTTTTTAGCAAAAGACTTGTAAGCCATCTTCTTCATATAATCAACTGCTTGGTCGTAAGGGATAATGTTAGCAACTTTGAAGAACGCTGATTGTAAAATAGTGTTCGTTCTGCCTTTTAAGCCAAGACCTGCTGCAATCTTTATAGCATCGATAACGTAAAGATTTACGTTCTTGTTAGCCATGTCGCGTTTAACTTTTGCAGGTAAGAAAGTTTCAAGTTCTTCAACCGTTAAAGCAGAAGTATTTAAAAGGAAAGTACCATTTTCTTTCAAATCTTCAGTCATATTGTAACGAGTGATGTACGATGGGTTAGAACATTGTACGAAGTCAGCGCTATCGATAAGGTATGCTGATTGAATAGGGGTATCGCCAAATCTTAAGTGAGATACTGTTATACCACCTGATTTTTTACTGTCGTAGAAGAAGTAACCTTGTACGTACTTGTCGGTGTGGTCACCGATAATTTTAATTGAGTTTTTGTTAGCGCCAACGGTACCGTCAGAACCAAGCCCCCAGAATTTACAAGAAATAGTGCCTTTTGGAGCAGCATCATATTTTTCCGAGAAGTCGAGTGAAGTGTTGGTAATATCGTCGTAAATACCAACGGTGAAGTGGTTTTTAGGTTCGTCTTTTTCAAGGTTTTTGTAAACTGCATAAACCATTGATGGATTAAATTCTTTAGAACCTAAACCGTATCTACCACCAACTACCTTAATATAACTCATACCCTTTTCTAAAAGAGCCGAGCAAACGTCAAGATATAAAGGTTCGCCTAAAGAACCTGCTTCTTTGGTTCTATCTAATACGGCAATCTTTTTAACAGTTTTAGGTAGAGCGTCAACGAAAGCGTCGATAGCGAAAGGTCTATAAAGTCTAACTTTCAAAAGACCAACGTTGTGACCTTCGGCGTTCATCTTGTTGATGGTTTCTTCAACAGCGTCAGCACCTGAACCCATCAAGATAATAATATTTTCAGCAGTAGGTGAGCCTACGTAGTCGAAAAGGTTATATCTTCTGCCCGTTAAGCCGTAAACCTTGTCCATCATTTCTTGAACGATAGCAGGGGTTGCGTTGTAGTACTTGTTAGCAGTTTCTCTATTTTGGAAGTAGATGTCTGCGTTTTGTGCAGTACCACGTTGAATTGGGTGTTCTGGGTTTAAAGCGCGCGCTTTAAAATCTTCGATATCTTTCATATCAACTAAAGACTTCATTTCATCGTAGTCGATAACGTTAATTTTAGAAACTTCGTGTGAAGTTCTAAAGCCGTCGAAGAAGTGTAAGAACGGAACTTTAGATTTTAAGGTTGCAAGGTGAGATACGAGTGCAAGGTCCATAACTTCTTGAACAGAGTTACTTGCAATCATAGCAAAACCTGTTTGACGGCAAGCCATAACGTCAGCGTGGTCGCCGAAAATGTTAAGCGCGTGCGCAGCGAGCGCTCTCGCACTAACGTGGATAACCGTAGGTAATAATTCACCTGCGATTTTGTACATATTAGGTATCATAAGCAAAAGCCCTTGGCTTGCCGTATAAGTGGTGGTCAAAGCGCCTGCTACGAGTGAACCGTGTACGGCACCTGCAGCACCGCCTTCTGATTGCATTTCAGCAAGGCGTAATTTTTGACCAAACATATTTACTCTACCTTGTGCAGACCATTCGTCAGCAACTTCAGCCATAGGTGAAGAAGGGGTAATCGGGTAAATAGCGGCAACTTCTGAAAAGGCATACGCTACGTGGCTGGCGGCTGTATTGCCGTCAATCGTCAATTTTGTACTCATTGATTCTATGTCCTCCAATAATTTCTCCAAAATCAATATACAAGCGTTGCTTGTACTTTATTTATTATATACTCAAAATTACAATTAGTCAATAAGAGTGCTTGATTTTTTGCTGAAACTTTTTTTTATCGCTAAATTTTGAGAATTTTATCGAAAATATAGTTAAAATTAGTTTAAAAATGCAAAACTGCCGTTTAATATTTGCCGAAAACCTTTTTGTGTGCTATTATATTATAATAGAGTTAGCAAGTTTATTGCATTTTTTTGCAAAGTGTAACGCTAATGTACGGAGTAGATATGTCTATTATCAAAGCGCAAAACTTAACTTACCGTTACGGCACGGGCGTAACTGCTGTAAAAGACGTTAGTTTGGAAATTTCGGACGGCGAATTTATAGCGATTATCGGTCATAACGGCTCGGGCAAGTCCACTCTTGCAAGGCTTTTTAACGGATTATTGACGCCAACGCAAGGTGAAGTTATCGTCAACGGGATTAACACTAAAGACGAGTCCCGTATTTTTGACGTGCGCAAAACGGTAGGTGTGATTTTTCAAAATCCAGATAACCAACTCGTTGCTTCAATCGTTGAAGACGACGTTGCTTTCGGCGCTGAAAATATCGGTCTTAGTCGTGAAGAAATAGGTAAGCGTATCGACTTTGCACTTGATACCGTCAATATGCAAAAATTTCGTTACTCAACGCCGACTAGACTTTCGGGTGGGCAAAAACAACGCATAGCAATAGCAGGGGTGCTTGCTATTATGCCAAAAGTTTTGGTGATGGATGAATCGACTGCTATGCTTGATCCCGTTGGTAGAGAAGAAGTTTTATCCGTGGTAAAACGTCTTAACAAAGAACAAGGAGTTACGGTTATCAATATAACTCACTATATGGACGAAATTATTCATGCAGATAAAGTGTTCGTTATGGATGGCGGTAAAGTGGCTTTTTCTGGCACGCCTGAAGAAGTTTTTTCTCGTGAAGACGACTTAAAACGGTTAGGTTTGGCGATACCGTTGTCTGCTAAAATAGGTCGTTTATTACAAAAACAAGGCGTTTTAGCGCAAAAAAATATACTCGATAAAAAATCTTTGGGGGATGAATTATGCAAATTATTTCCAAAGGTTTAAAATACTCGTACGATAAAAAATCGAAGTTTAAAAGCGACGCTCTAAAGGGTGTTGACCTTACCGTTTTAGAAGGCGATTTTATGGCGATTATCGGCAAAACCGGTAGTGGCAAATCGACCTTTATTCAACACCTTAATGGACTTATAAAAGTTCAAGCAGATAGTGGCGAACTTACCGTTGGCGATTTTGATTTAACTGATAAAAAATGTGATTATAAAACCTTGCGTTCAAAAATCGGAATGGTGTTTCAATATCCTGAATACCAACTTTTTGCCGAAACCGTTTTTGAGGACGTAGCGTTTGGTTTGAAAAACTTCAATCCTGAACTTACCGAAGACGAAGTTAAAATAGCAGTTGCTAGAGCGTTAGAGGCCGTAGGGCTTGATTACTATAAAATAAAAGACGTTTCGCCGTTTGATTTATCGGGGGGTCAAAAACGACGCGTTGCAATTGCAGGCGTTATAGTAACTAAACCTGAAGTTTTAATTCTTGACGAACCCGTTGCAGGGTTAGACCCACAGGGCAAGGAAGATTTTTTGGCACTTATTCACGCACTTCATAATTCCTTCGTAAAAACGGTAATAATCGTTTCACACGATATGGATACCGTTGCTGAACATTGTAACAAAGTTGCAGTTATGTTCGACGGCAAGGTTGTGTCTGTGGGTACGCCTAAAGAAGTGTACTCTGATTACGAGT
Source organism: Christensenellaceae bacterium (assembly GCA_045655805.1). Taxonomy (GTDB): domain Bacteria; phylum Bacillota; class Clostridia; order Christensenellales; family Borkfalkiaceae; genus UBA11475. The sequence goes on along the minus strand of JAZOPZ010000005.1, from coordinate 7,661 downwards.
TGATTGAAAGCGTTGGGCTAGAACTCCCACTTACGGCTTATTTAGAACGCCGTCTTAAAGAACGAGGTGTGATTTTAGGTAGCGATTTAACTTCTGGCGACTTCGTTAAAAAACTGACGGAGGTGTGCTTATGAAAGAAGTAATCTTCGGGCAGTATTATCCGGTGGAGTCGTTCGTTCATAAAATGGACGCGCGCATAAAAATATTGTTATCGATTGCATATATCGTGGCTGTGTTTTTGATTAAAGAATTTTTCTTTTGGGGTTTTGCCGTTGCAGTAGGATTTATATTACTTACCTGCATTTTTGCAAAAATCCCTATCGGCAAAGTTTTATCAAGTATTAAAATCATACTATTTTTTGCAATTTTTTCAGCAGTATTGCAAGTGTTTTTTAATAAGTCTGGTAAACCTGTTTTGGATTGGTGGATTTTTTATATAACCGACTACGGCATAAAAAAGGCAATCTTTATCGTGTTAAGAATAGCGCTTGTCGTTATGGGGTCGTCGCTATTGACGCTTACAACGACTCCCGTTGAACTTTCCGATGCTATCGAAAGTTTGCTTTCGCCACTCAAGTTGGTCAAGTTTCCGGTACACGAATTTGCGCTTATTATGAGTATTGCGTTAAGGTATATACCTACGCTTATGGAAGAAACGGACAGAATTATTAAGGCTCAAAAGGCAAGGGGCGCCGACTTTGAAAGTGGCAACATTTTTCGTAGGGCAAAAGCGCTCGTTCCCGTGCTTATTCCACTTTTAATTAGTTCTTTCAGGCGTGCCGACGAACTTTCCGACGCTATGGAAGCAAGGTGTTACGCAGGCGCAAAAGGTAGAACGAAATACAAAAAACAAACTATTTCTTACCGTGATTTGATCGGTATAATAGTGATGGCAATGCTTATCGTTGCTGTGTGTATATTTAATCAATGGATAGTTTTTTAGGGGGAACGGTAGCGTGAAAATGCTCCAAACTCTATTAAAGTAGGTAAAATATGAGGGTAAAACTCGTTATAGAATACGACGGCTCGGACTTTTGTGGTTGGCAAATTCAAAAAAACGGCAATACCATTCAGCAAGAGTTGGAGTTGGCAATAAAAAAGGTCACGGGAGAAGAAGTTAAAGTTACGGGTAGTGGCAGAACGGATAGTGGTGTACACGCCTTGGGGCAAGTTGCCCATTTTGACACACAAAAAAATATCGGTGTAGAAAGATTCGCTTACGCTATAAACACTCATTTGCCTGATGGTATTAGGGTGATTTCATCTTGTGAAGTACCTGATGATTTCCACGCAAGATATTCGGCAAAATCCAAAACTTACGAATACAAATTTTATATTGCGCCGATTGACCGTCCGTTAAAAAACAAATACGCATTGCGCGTGGATTCGCTTGATTTGTCCGTTATGAAAGACGGTGCAAAACTTATTGAGGGGGAGCACGACTTCAAATGCTTTTGCGCAAGTGGTTCGGAGGTGGAAAGTACTGTTCGAACGGTATACGGCATAAAAATAGACGAAGGCGATAACGAAGTTACAATTTCAGTCACGGGTAACGGCTTTTTATACAATATGGTTAGAATGATTGTCGGTGCGTTAAAAGCGCTTTCCGATAAAAAGATAAATTTGCAGGATATAAAAAACTCTTTAGTTAGTGGCGAAAGGCTTAAAAACACGGCGACTTTACCTGCCAAAGCCTTGTTCCTTAAAGAAGTAAAGTATTAGGAGATATTATGAAAGAATTTTTTAACGGTATAATGGTTTTTTTCAACGAAAGGGCAGTACCTTTCATACAAGAACATTTAATTTTGGCAGTGATTTGCGCGCTTTCACTCGTTGCAATTTTGTTGTTTTTCGTTATCGTTGGCATAAGAAATTCAGCCAAAAAGGCAAAAGAAGACATAGTGGACGAAACTGCTGAAAAAGAACAAGACAGCGAGCAACTGGTAGCAGAGCCTGCAGTGTCGGAAGTTAAAGAAGGAGCAGTAGAAGAAGTCGAAACTGCAATCGAAGATGTAGCAGTAGAAGAAGTCGAAACTACCGTAGAAGAAAAGGTTGAAATTATTGAAGAACCAACTCCTGTCGTAGAAGAGTCGGTTGAAAAACCAGCCGTAGAAGAAGTCAAACAAGAACCTAAAGAAGTATTGCCCGCAAAAAAGAGAACTTACACAAAACGCAATACAAATGCGACTAGCAAGGGTTCAGCCTCCGTTGTAAAGGACGCAACTACTGCAACCAAAAGCACGGCAACCAAAAAAACGACGAAAAAAACATCGTCTAGAACTAAAGAAGTTACCGTAATCACTACCGATAAAGACGGTAACAAGGTTAAAAAAGTTGTAAAAATCGTTTCAAGCACTAAAAGAAAGCCAACTAGTAGCAAACCCGCTACGCCAAAACAAAGCGTTTCGCAAGAGAAACCCGAATAATTTATAGTGCGCGTTAAAATTTCAAGCACAAGATATTGGTTTTTAGAAAAAAATATTTAAAATCCTTTTAAAAACCTGACAAAAACCACAAAAAACGGCGAAAAACGCTTGACATTACGGCGTTTATAATTTATTATAATTAAGCGTTTATAAGGAAAAGTTCGTAAATATGGGACTAGCCCCCCTAGATTTAGCAACTTTTTTGCAAATAGAATTTTCAAGGAGATAACACTATGAAGACCTTTATGGCAACTGCGGAAACCGTTAACAGAAAATGGTATTTAGTTGACGCTACCGATATGCCACTCGGCAGACTTGCATCACAAGTTGCAACTATTTTAAGAGGCAAACACAAACCTGAATTCACCCCACACGTTGACACGGGTGATTTCGTAATAATCATCAATACCGATAAAGTTATTTTAACTGGTAAAAAACTCGAAAAGAAGATGTACCGTTATCATACCGGTCACATCGGTGGTTTAAAGGAAGTTTCTTACAAAACCTTAATGGCTAACAAATCTGACGTTGCTGTTTACGAAGCAGTTAAAGGTATGTTACCTAAAAACAGTTTGGGTGCTAAAATGCTCAAAAAGTGCAAGATTTACAAAGGCGCTGAACACAAGCATTCTGCACAACAACCTGAAGTTTTGGAATTGGTTAAATAAGGAGTAGAGAAATATGGCAAAGATTTCATCTAAAAAGAAAGTTCAATATTGGGGTACTGGTAGAAGAAAAAGCGCTATCGCTAGAGTAAGACTCATCCCAGGTGGCGATGGTACTATCACCATCAACAAAAAATCTATTGACGAATATTTTGGTCTCGAAACTTTAAAACTTATCGTAAGACAACCACTCGTTCTTACTGATTCTTTAGCAAAGTACGATATCATCGTTAACGTTTGCGGTGGTGGTTACACCGGTCAAGCAGGCGCTATTAGACACGGTATTTCACGTGCGTTGCTTGAAGCAGACGAATCTTTAAGACCTGCTCTTAAAAAAGAAGGTTTCTTAACTAGAGATTCAAGAAAGAAGGAAAGAAAGAAGTACGGCTTAAAGGCTGCACGTCGCGCTCCACAATTCTCAAAGAGATAATTTTTGGAAAGATACAAAAAATCACGACACCTACCAAAGTGGGTGTCGTTTTTTTTATGTGTGGTAGACGTTTAATATAAAAGGCAACGAGAGTTAGTTGCCTTTTATATTGCTAAAAATCATAATATTTGTCTTGGGCTGATTTAATTTAAATTATAATGTATGGTTATTCAGTCCGCTGCAAGTGCGTGTTGTTCGCCTGAAAATTTACCGACAACCATGCTGTCTGCCATATTATAAAAAACTTGTAAAATGCCAGTCGCCATTATAGGTAAAGCAAATAATAATATTCTAAAAAATAAAGGTCCTTCTGTAAAGTTTCGTTTTAAAGTAGACATTTTTCACCTATGATATATATTAAATAATAGCACTAAAGAACAATCTTGTATAGTATTTTTTCTTAAAAAATATGCAAAATTTATCAATAATAAAAAATAAAGGACTACACTTTAGTGCGTCAGTAATAATCCCTATTACTGACGCACTAGTTATATTTGCCTATCGGCAAGTTATATTGCTTTCGCAGTTATATTTTGCTATGCAAAGTTATATTTACCCACAGGGTAAGTTGTGGCAAATATAATATAACTTTGACTAGAAGTCAAAATATCACGCAAGAAACTTGCATATCACTTTTAGCCATAAGGCTAAAAATATCACTTATAAAAGTTTATCTTTTGTGGATAAGAAAAGCCCACCATATTTCGCTTTTTGCGAAGTATAGTGTGCTATGCTTTTATTATGGACTAAAAATCTCTATGGGACACGCCCTTTTGCCGTAGCCCTTTTGTATTTGTTTATATTTATTCTACTACTTCGTAAACTTCACTTTCGCCACCACAACCTATCGCAGTAAATGCAAGGCAAAGTGCAAGCGCTATGATTATTAGTTTTTTTAGTAAAAAATTGTTCATAATTTTTTATTCTTAATAGTTTTCAACTATTAAACAATTTAAAAGTAAGATTTGTTGCAACTAGTATAAAAACGCCCGACAATCGTCGGGCGTAATTTATTTATCGATATGCTTTAATTTGTAACCAATTATTTAGAAAGGTTAGCGCGGAGTTTAGCAAGTTGGTTATAAAGTTCTTCAGGAACTCTATCGCCGAGTTCTTTATAGAATTCTTCAATACCCTCTGCTTCTTTAATCCACATATCTTTATCAACGGTAAGGAGTTCTTCAATGGTATCAATAGTGATATCTTCAAGACCGTCGATATTGATGTCTTTAGCGAAAGGTACGTAACCGATAGCGGTTTCTCTAGCGTCAACTTTGCCGTCGCATCTATCTAAAATCCAGTCGAGTACGCGGAGGTTGTCACCAAAACCAGGCCAAATGAAGTGACCTTCGTCATCAGTTCTGAACCAGTTAACGTTGAAAATTTGTGGTTTGTTAGCAATTTTCTTGCCCATTTCGAGCCAGTGATTTAAGTAATCACCTGCATTATAGCCGATAAATGGTCTCATAGCCATAGGGTCACGTCTTACAGCAACCTTAACGTCTGCAGCAGCAGCGGTAGTTTCAGACGCCATAATAGAACCTACGAATACACCATTGTTCCAATCGGTTGATTGATATACGAGTGGAGCAGTTTTAGCACGTCTGCCACCGAAGATAATTGCGGTTACAGGTACGCCGTCTGCTGATTCAAATTCAGAAGAAATGCAAGGGCAGTTAATAGCAGGTGCGGTAAATCTTGAGTTAGGGTGAGCACCTTTAATCTTTTTGCCTTCAGCATCAACCATACCTTCGTGCCACTTATTGCCTTTCCAGTCAATAGCGTTGGTTGGAGCAGGAGTGCCCATACCTTCCCACCAAACGGTGTTGGTATCAAGGTCGTGTACAACGTTGGTAAAGATAGTGCCTTTCTTGGTAGAAAGTAATGCGTTAGGGTTAGACTTCATAGAAGTACCAGGAGCAACGCCAAAGAAACCGTTTTCAGGGTTTACAGCCCAAAGTCTGCCGTCAGCGCCAACTCTAATCCAAGCGATGTCGTCGCCTACGCACCAGGTCTTGTAGCCTTTATCAGCGTATTGTTTAGGTGGGATAAGCATTGCAAGGTTAGTCTTACCGCAAGCAGATGGGAAAGCAGCGGTAACGTATTTAATTTCACCGTTTGGCTTTTCAATACCTAAAATAAGCATATGTTCAGCCATCCAGCCTTCGTTTTTACCAAGCCAAGATGCGATACGAAGTGCAAAACACTTTTTGCCGAGCAATACGTTGCCACCGTAGTTTGAGTTAAGTGAAATAATAGTGTTATCTTCAGGGAAGTGAGCAATATATCTCTTTTCAGGATCGATTTCACCATAGGTGTGGATACCTTTAATGAAGTCACCGTCATCACCCATAACGTCTAATACAGGTTGACCAATTCTAGTCATAATAGCCATGTTAAGAGTTACGTATACAGAGTCGGTAAGTTCGATACCTACTTTAGAGAATTTTGAACCAACAGGACCCATTGAATAAGGAATAACGTACATAGTTCTGCCTTTCATAGAATCTTTAAGGATGCCGTTGAAAAGTGCGTATGCTTCGTTAGTTTCCATCCAGTTGTTAAGTGGGGTGATATCTTCTTTATTCTTTGAACAGATAAAAGTTCTGCTTTCTACTCTTGCAACGTCGTTAGGGTTAGAACGTGCGATATAGCAGTTTGGTAATAATTCTTCATTAAGTTTAACGATTTCGCCTTGTGCTACAGCCAAGTTTCTGAGTCCTTCGAGTTGTTCTTCAGAACCGTCGATAAGAACTACTTTGTCAGGGTTGCAGAGCGCTTTGTATTCTTCGATAAAAGCGTTGAGTTTTTTGTTGTTAGTCATTACATTTCTCCTTCTTATTTTTTGTGGGTTGATTTACAACCGTATTTTGACCTAAAACTTTTTGGTACTAGGATAGGTAATAACGACAGTTATTAGTGCCCTAGTACTTCAAGATATATTATAGCAATAAATTAGTCAATTGTAAAGCCCTAAAAACAAAAAAAATCTAAAATCGATAAAATTTTATCTTTTTAATTATTATTCGATAGCGCTAGGTCGCATATAATAAAAGGGCGCAAGTTTTTCGCCTTAAATTTTAGGGGTAAGTATGTCGTATTTTGATAAAACAACCATTATTAAATCACAGATAGACAAAAATCCTTTAGGGGTAGTAAAGTTTATTTTTACGGGTGATAAACTTTTATACGATTTTTCTTTTTCGCGCTCGCTAGTTGCTGACGAATTTACTGTCTATATATTTATTGATAAGCGCGTTGAAAAAATTTTCGTCGGCGAAAGGTTGCAAAAGACGGTGGGGGAATTTTATTGCACAAACTTTACTATTCCCGACGCCATCGTGGTCGCTAAAAGGGAGGGAGATTTAACTTTAGTTGGTTTTGCTGACGGGCTAAAAGTTTATACTGCTACGCATTACTTTGAGCAAGTAAAAAAAGAATTTATCGTTTACGACGACTTCGCTCTTGCGGAAGAAAACTATTATGAAAAGGAAAGTTTTTATGATGAACACTCTTATACTAAAAACGCTATCGGTAAAGGCTCAAAAGAGCAAAGCGCAAAAGAAGAAGTTCTCACGCCTAACTCTTGCCAAGATGAAGATAACTTTATCGAGGCGCAACAGTATTACCTAAAGCACGAAAAAATTATAAACGGTGCGTTTTCGCAATACCGTTTGATAGAAAGTTTAACCAAAATAGTGCCAAATGGAAGATTTTATAATGTTGTTCACGCTGAAAAAGAATATGTTTTCGGCATTATCAAGCAAAACAAAAAAGTTAAGTATTTATGTTACGGAATTGAGGGCAGTAGGGGCGTGGTTCCCCAAAGGTTAAAAGATAAAGCCTGTTTTTTGCCTTCGGATATCTTTAATACGGACGAAGGGTACTATTTTATTTTTCAGTCGGCAGATAGTGGAAAAATAATTTTGCCACAAAATTAAAAGCGATAGTTTATGGATACCCTATAAGGGATTTTTAATTTAATACAAAAGTGTAGCCCACTATACTTCGCTTTAAGGCGAAATATAGTGGGCTTTTCTTATCCACAAAAGATTAAAATAATTTAGTTTTATTTTTAGCCTTGTGGCTAAAAGTGATATGCAAGACAAATCTTGCGTTATATTTTGGCTAACGCCAAAG
>JAZOPZ010000004.1:0-17289 GCA_045655805.1 Christensenellaceae bacterium | reverse complement strand
AAAGTTATATTAAATAAATCCACAACTTGCCGTTAGGCAAATATAACTGCCGATAGGCAATATAACTCGTCGTTAGACGAATATCACAAATCCGTTTAGGATTTATTTAGTTGCCGAATCCCTTGTAGGGACTCGGCTTTGGGTGGCTTTTTGTCTATTTTAAATTATTTATAAAGTTTTATTCTACCACAATTAGGAACGGCTAATTTAGTTAACTTTTCACTAATCTCACCACTACCTACTAATTTACTGAAAACGTCGTAAATTTCATACTTTAAGATATCTTTGCACTCTATATACAAGCCGTCAATACCCGTTGCGTTAAAGATATACTCTACCTTTTTACCATCAACTTTTGCGACAGTCTGTTGATAAACGGCAGTAATTTTTTCCTTTTCCGTTTGACTTGACGCTATGGTAAAATTAGCATCTACACCGTTTGCAGTTAAATCACCTTTAGCAAGGGTGTTTTCGTGTTTATTCCAAAACGCGAGATAGCCTTGCAAAAAGTCGCGTTGCTCGTCGCTAATATTATCAAACTTAACCGAAATTTGAGGTACTGCAAAGAGCGTTGCTAAAAACTGATACGCTACGGAATAAACGGTGTCTTGCTTATTCCACATAATCATATCACTATGAACAGCCGTAGTACCTGACGTGAGCCTTAAACTTATAGCGCCTATTTTATTAGAAATCGAATCGTAAGGACAATCTGCAACCCTAAAAATATTGCCGTATTTGCCTATCATAGGACCTACGTAGGTTTGACGGAATTCAATCATAAATTCAGGATTTATCGCCGTAACTTTTTCATACACTTCTTTTATTAAAAGATTAACGCCTTCTTCAACGGACAAGCAGTCCATTTTATCGTAATCGGTTGAACTATTTTCGCTCAACTTAAACGAATCTATAAAGTCAAGTTTTAAGCCGTCCCAACCGAACTTTTTAACGTACTCACAATAAGTATCGGATAAATACTCTCTAACCACTTTAAACCTTGGGTCCAAAACAGCAGTATCATGACCTTTATTGTGGCTTAAATACATACCTTTAAATTTTTCGTACACTTTACTATGAATACCAACGAACGGAACGGAGAACCAAATCAAGAACTTCATGCCGAGCGCGTGAATATCGTCAACGAACTTTTTCATTGACGGAATTTTACCCTCGTAAACTTCCCAATCGCCACAATAAGCGTACCCACGGGAATTATCGCCCGTTTGCCAACCGTCGTCAACGATAACGCTATGCATCCCTAGCTTTTTAGCCTCGGCACACTCTTTTAGCACGTTTTCAGCAATAACGTCTTGATGAAAACTATACCAAGTCGAATACATAGGCTTGGTTGCGTATATAGGAGTATAAGCACTTTTTGCGCCGTTTTCAGCCCACCACGCACGGGTTTGTTTTACAACGGAAGAAAAATCTATATCCCTTCTATCAATGCGAAGAACTGTTTCGTACTCACTCATTTTAGGGCAAAGTTCTGTAAAAATTTCAGCGTAAATTTCCAACTCACCAGTTTCTTCAATTACGCCAACTCTTAATTTCGTAGCGTTGGACGCATCTAGCAAAGCCACCGTCAAACGATTTTTATCGTCTTTTGAAAATAGCGTAAACATTGGCATACCAGACGCCGTTCTACTACATTCTTCTCTCTTTGACCAGTTTGGCGTAATTTTCCTCTAGCCACCTGACGTAGAAGAAAAGAACCCGAATTCATCAATCAAGTTTTCCCTAAAAGTAATTCTAAAAGTGCTAGGCAAAACTTCTCCGTCGAACTTAAGTTTAATTAAATATTCAGAAATCTCACCACTTTTTATTTGTAAAAAATTTTCCTTCTTTAATAAAGTGTCGGTTTTCGTATTAAAAACTATATCGTCAAATAAGTATTCCATAAAAAAAACTCATAACGTTTTTCTATCCACGAAAGCACGTGACAAAGTAACTTCGTCTGCATATTCAAGGTCAGTACCGATAGGTATACCGTGCGCTAAACGAGTAACCTTTACACCGAGTGGTTTTAAAAGTGAAGTTATATACATAGCGGTAGCCTCTCCCTCAACGTCGGGGTTAGTCGCCATAATAACTTCCTTAACCGTTTCACCCGTACCAATGCGTGCTAAAAGTTCACGGATTTTAATATCGTTAGGTCCTATACCTTCCATAGGTGAAAGAGTGCCGTGTAAAACGTGATAAACGCCGTCGAACTCGTTTAACTTTTCAATAGCAATAACGTCTTTAGGTTCTTTTACCACACAAATTGAAGACGGATTTCGCTTACTGCAAATATCACAAACTTCACTTTCAGAAAAGTTACCACAAACCTTGCAATAATGCACGTCCCTTTTTGCCGACAAAATTGCATTAGCAAACGCCCTAGCGTCATCGTCGGACATGTTTATAATTTTGTAAGCGTATCTTTGCGCCGTCTTTTGTCCAACACCCGGAAGTTTTGTAAACTCGTTAATAAGCTTACCAATCGGTTCTATAAACACTTTCACCGTTAAAACATTCCCCCAAGTCCACCGCCGAATTTACCTAACTTTTCGTTAGATAATTCTTCAACTTGTTCCATAGCATCGTTAAACGCCACCATAATAAGGTCTTCAAGCATTTCAACGTCGTCAGGGTCAACAACTTCAGGTGCGATAGAAACGCCTAAAATTTCTTTATTACCACTAACGGTAATAGACACCATACCGTTACCTGCCGTCCCCGTAAGTTCGGTTTCAGCAAGTTCTTCTTGCGCTTTTTGCATTTCTTGTTGCATTTTTTGCGCTTGTTTCATTAAATTTTGCATTTGGTTTCCGCCACCGCCGAAACCACCGTTAAATCCACCTCTGTATGCCATAATTCTCTCCTTTAATCTTCAACTATTACGATATCGTCGCCGAAAATTCTTTTAACGGCTTCGGTATCACTTATAACTTCGTCTTCAAGTTTAGCCCTTGGAGACGGTTTTGCCACCACTTCAAACTCGTAAGGGAGTTGCTTTTTAATAATATTGATATTTTCGTCCGTACCGAAGAACAATTCATCACCCTCGTTATGGCCAAAAATAACCAAAGTATTTTCTTCTATTTTGACTTTTGCATCCTTAAGAACTGCCCAAAGCATAGTAAAGTTGTTGTTTTTAAGTCCCAAAAGAATTTTTCCGTGGGCGTGTTCAGCCGTTATCCCACTTTCGCAAAGTCTTATTTTTTGAGCGTTTATTGGTTGCGCGTTAGCAGGATTAGGTTCTACCTTTTTAGGCTCTTGCTTTTTAGTATCAACGCTAGCAACCACGGATTTGCTTTGCGAAAAATTGCCACTTTTAACTATTTTTTCAAGTTCGGCAATCCTAGCAAGTAAAGCGTCCATATCGTAATCTTCTTGCGGACGACTCGCTTTAACTGAAGCAGTTTCAAATAAAATGCGTTGGTGATTAGAATACTTAAGGTCGCTTTCAAGTTCGGCAAATACTTCTGTAACCCTTAAAATTCTTTCAGCCGTAACGCCGTTCGCCACCACTTTTAATTCCTCAATCATTTCTTTGGGAAGTCTTAAAATGGTTTGTGCGCTAACGCAAGTTTTTACTATTAAAAGTTCCCTTAAAATAGCCGTAACGTCTTTAATCATAAGACCTATAGACTTGCCCGACTTCAAAATTTCGTCAATGACCGTCAATACGGTAGAAACGTCACCCAAAAGCACAGCCTTAAGGTAGGTTAAAAGTCTTTCTCTATCAGACGCGCCAATAGCCGTTAATACGTCTTTATAGCCGAGTTTTCCGTCTGAAAGAGACAAGCAAGTATCAGCGATAGATAATGCGTCACGCACACATCCTTCACCCGATTTTGCTATTAAATAAACGGCGTCTTCGTCGTATTTTTTACCCAAATCGTCGTAAATATTTGCAATATGTTTTGCAATTGCGTCGATATCAACAAGCCTAAAATCAAAGCGCATACAACGGGATAAAATAGTTGCAGGCATTTTGTGAACTTCAGTCGTAGCCAAAATAAATACGGCGTGTGCAGGTGGTTCTTCCAATGTTTTTAACAATGCGTTAAAAGCCGACGGCGAAAGCATATGAACTTCGTCAATAATGTAAACCTTATATTTACAATCCACCGGTGGATATTGCACCTTTTCCCTTAAATCACGAATTTCATTAACACCGTTATTTGACGCCGCGTCAATTTCAAGCACGTCAACGCTTGATTGCTCTGAAAGCGCAAGGCAAGCGCTACACTTACCACAAGGCGAACCGTTAACGGGGTCTAAACAATTAATTGCTTTTGCAAAAATTTTAGCAATCGAAGTTTTACCCGTACCCCTAACTCCGGTAAAAAGGTACGCGTGACCTATTCTACCCGTCTGAATTTGGTTGACGAGCGTTTTTACAACGTGTTCCTGTCCAATGACCTTATCAAAGGTTTGAGGACGGTATTTTCTGTATATAGCAAGATAACTCATTTGCCACCCCTTTAGGCGTCGTACTTTGTTTCGACTTTTTTTCTAATGCGCTGAATAGCGTTGTCTATCGACTTGAACGGTTTGCCCGTTTTTGCAGAAATTTCCGCATAAGTATAGCCGTCTAAATAAAGCGTTAAAACGCCGTATTCAAAACTGCTCAAAATTTTTTTGAGTTTAACCCTAGTTTCTTCTAAAAACTCCCGCTTTTCGAAAAGTTCACTCGGTTCAAAAGTCGTGTCACCTAAAAAATCTTCATCATCAAAATCCACGGAAATATTCAAAATTTTATGTTTATTGCCGTTTGCCATTTTTACGGCGCTTATAATATTTCGCCTAATACAAAGCGATGCGTACGACTTAAAAGCAATTTGTCCGTTATAACTTTTTATTGCTTTAAGTAACCCAAGCATACCCTCTTGAACCAAATCTTCGACGTCTCCACCAAATAAAAAATACGAACGCGCGGTCTGTTTTACCACACCCGTATAGCGCAAAATTAGTACGGTTAGCGATAAATCGTCGTTTTTTACGGCCAACGCACAAAGTTCTTCATCCGTTAAAATATCGTAATTATTTGTCATTTCTTTGCCTTAACGCCTCAAATAAAACTATACCGCACGCAACCGACGCGTTAAGGGAATTTACTTTACCTTTCATCGGAATAGTTACTATTCTATCGCAAATATCTTTAGTTAATTTTTTAATGCCGTCGCCCTCGCTACCAATAACTAGACATAAGTTACCAGTTAAGTCAGCACGGTATAAATCTTCACCACCGAGTTCAGCACCCGTAACCCAAAAACCGTTGTCTTGTAAGGTTTTAAGGGCGTTGTTTATATTTACCACTTTTGCAATTTTAATATGGTTTGCGCCACCTTCCGAAATACGCATAACGGTGTCCGTTACTAAAGCACTACGGCGCTCGGATATTATAAGCCCATCAACGCCACCACACTCGCAAACCCTAATGATACTGCCAAGGTTGTGCGGGTCTAAAATACCGTCTAAAACGACCACTAAACCGTCGCCGTCCTTATTTTTTACGGCATGTAAAATATCTGATAAATCGGCGTACTTATAATCCGAAACGAACGCTATAAAACCTTGGTGCTTTTTACTTTCGCTTTCCTTATCCAAAACGAAACCGTCGGCAAACTGAACCTTAACTCTATTTTCACGCATTACGGAAATAAGTTTTCTCGATTCGCCGTCTTTAAGCCCGTTTTGAACGAGTACTTTATCAATTTCAACGTCCGTTTTTAAAAGTTCACGAACGGCGTTTTTACCTTCAACTTTCATCGTCTTCTCCGTAATGTAAAATTTCGTTTAAGCGAGCGTATTCGCCCGTAATATACAAGTAACCTATAAGTGCTTCAAGTCCCGTGCTTGTGTTGTACTCGGAAACAGTTGCGCTTTTTGCCTTAGTCCCTTTTTTAGCGTTCCTAGCACGTTTAAAAACAGCAACTTCTTCTTCCGTTAATATATCTAAAATCTTATGAAAAAATTGCGCCTGTGCCGTCGCTTTAACCCTTTGAGTTGCAAGGACGTTTAATTCACCAGCCTTAAAACTATGCTCTAGAGCAAGTTTTTCCCTTATATAAAGTGAATAAACGGCATCCCCTACGAACGCCAAAACTATCGGATTTAATTGTTTTGCAGTTTCTTTAGAAACCGTTTGACCTATATCAAACAAAAAAACTCTCCACTTATAATACTATAATAAGATTATAATATCACAAATGGAGTTTTTTTACAAGTTATTATTTAAAAATAATACAATTACCATACAAGATCGGGCGTTTTTAGTTTGCTAAAACTTTTAACGCTCGGTACTCTGAAACTGCAACAAGTATTTTATCCGCCAAAAGTTCTTGATAGTCGTCAGTTATTAAGAGCGCCTCGTCTTCAGGATTAGATAAGAACCCACACTCAACTATTACGGTCGGATAGTTAGAACAATTAAGCATATAATAATCGCCCACAAGCGCTGAATACGCCCTAGAGTTAGTCGGTAAAGTATTTAGGTTTTTTTGCAAGACTTCTGCTAAATTTTTACTTGCCGTACTGTTTTTATTATAAAAAACCTGCGCTCCCTTGCGCTCTGACGATGGATAAAAATTCATATGAACGGAAATTACTATATCGGGCTTTTCTTCATTAATAATATCTTTGCGTTTTTGCATATCTTTCTTTTTGCGAGAAGATGTTGCCGTACCGTAAAGCCCTGCTGAAGAACTTCTCGTCAGTACCGTTAAGTAACCGTATTCCGACGATTTTTTAGCGATTTTTTTTGCTAGCGATAAGTTTATGTCGCTTTCTTTGACGCCCGTACTTTTCCCTGAAACCCCACCGTCAATTCCACCGTGACCGGCGTCTATAACCATCTTAAAAGAAGTATCAACGGTAGCCGTTTTGGGCAAACTGCGCATTGCCACGGTAACCGTCAAAAAAGTTGAAAAAAGTATCAAAAAAGCACCTGTAATCATTATAACGCGTTTACTTATGACAACCATATTTTTACACCCCTAAATGTTGATAACTTGTCAAAAACCGATAGTTATCAACATTTTTAAGGTAAATTTTAGGTCATTAATGTTGATAACTTCAATATAATGTATAGTTTTTAAGCAAAAATATGCGTTATTTAAATGTTTTAAAAAAACGAACACTTTTTTGGGTGTTCGGCGTTGTGAATAACTTTGCTTACGGTCAATAAGTCAAATTGTCATATCTTGTATATTTTTGACAAAAAAACACGCCCTGCTTTTAAGCAAGGCGCTAATTTTGTTAGGTTAAATTTCTTTTTTTATCGGCAAACAACCGTTTCGTTTTAGAAAATCTACCGATTTTGCTAACCAGTCTTGCATTTCTGGATAATGCGCTTTTTGATTAGCGTCTACTTCTTCAGTTCCAAGCGATAAACCGTGATGACCGCGTTGGTAAATATGCAGTTCAAAAGGAACTTTATTTTCAGAAAGCGCCGTCGCAAACATTAAAGAATTAACGGGTGGAACCGTACTGTCTTCCGAAGTCGTCCAAATAAAAGTAGGCGGTGTGTTTTTTGTAACTCTTTTTTCAAGCGAATAAGCGTCGTATAAAGAAGTATCCCCATTTAATGCGTTAGTTCTAGTACCGCCGTGGGTTGCCGTGCCAAAAGTAATTACCGGATAGCAAAGCACACCGAAATCAGGACGACAGTATTTAGAATTTTCACCTAAAGCGTCTTTCACTTGGTCGTCGTCAAACATAGTAAGCGAACTGCCCGCCAAATGCCCTCCTGCCGAAAAACCTAAAACTGTAATTTTGTCAGGTGCTATATTGTATTTTTGTGCGTTAATCCTTACGTAAGCAATAGCCATACACGCTTCGATAAGCATCGTAGGCATTTTAAGATCTTCACATTGACATTTTACGGTATATTCTAGCACGAAACTTTGAAAACCGTTTGCCGAATAAGAAAGCGCTATCGGTTGAGCCTCCCTATCAGAGCGCATCCAATAGCCACCACCAGGGCAAACTATCATTGCTGGGCGCAAACGGTCGGGGCAAAACTCTTGATAATTCTCTAAAATGTAAGAGTTAAGATACCCTTGCTCGTTTCCTTTTCGTTTTAAGCCAAAAAATTCGTATAAATCAATTTTATTTTCACAAATCATAATAAAACTCCTTCGCTTTTCCAGAATATTATAACATTAAAACAAAAACAAGTCAATAGTGGTATTGATTTTTTCAAGAAGTTTTGTTATAATAACGAAGTAAGTAAATACAGGAGTGATTTTATGATTTATCACATAAACACAGGTCTAATTATTGAAGAATTTTCAAGGGATTGTGAATGCCCCGTTTGTAGATTGCAAAAAAAGGTTGAACTTCAATTTTTACACGAATACTTAAACGACGCAGTTATGGACGACGACTCTCGTTCAGAAGTAATCGCAACGGGCTTTTGCGCTGAACATTATAAAAAACTTTTTGCAAGACCTAATAAACTTTCTTTAGCGTTGCAAATCCACGATAGACTTTTAAGACTGCGCGCTAATATGGGACACCCTACCGACTTTAAGTCGGCGTTAAAAACGGCTGAAGTTATAGACAAGTTAGAAGAAACTTGCATAATTTGCAAACACTTAAACGGCGCAATGGAGCGCTATTATATGGGCATTGCAAAACTTTACGCAGAAAACCCTTCATTTAAAGAACAACTTTTAAACGGCAAAGGTTTTTGTTTACCACACTACGCCGAACTTTTAAAGCACGCAAAACACGCTGGTGGCAAAGCAAAAGAATATATAACTTCACTTGACGCCGTTATGGAAAAAGCGCTCGCTAGAATCGGTGGTGAATTAAAATGGTTTTGCGACAAACACGACTATCGCAATCGCTTAAAACCACTCGGCCCTGCAGAAGACGTTTTATCAAGAACTTGTGAAAAACTTTACAGTAAAAAACCAGAGGAATAATTATGCTATGTCTTATTAAAAATAATAAACTAGAGGTTGAAATATCTACAATCGGCGCCGAAGTGTTTTCATTAAAAAAAGACGGCAAAAACTTTATTAAAGACGGCAATCCAAAATATTGGACGGGGCGCTCTCCTATAATGTTCCCGATATGTGGTAGACTTTATAGCGGTGGCTATACTTTTAACGGCAATCGGTACGAAATGGACATCCACGGTATCGTCAAAACTGCCCAATTCACCGTAAATAAGCAAACTGAAAGTTCTATTACCTTTGAACTTAAAGCAAATGAAGATACCCTTAAATCCTATCCGTTTGACTTTACTTTTACCGTTACATATACACTAAATAATAATTCACTTATAACCGAATTTACCGTTGTAAACAATGGTGAAACGCCTATGCCTTTTTCACTTGGCGCGCACCCAGGTTTTACAGTACCTGTTGCCGGTGTTGGTGAATTTGAAGACTGCTTTATTGAATTTTCTTCACCTTGCCCTGCAAAAAAAGTCAACTTTAGCCCTACCTGTTTTTTAGCAGGTAACGATAAACTTTTTAATGGTGAAAATTTAAAGACTATTCCACTTAAACACTCGCTATTTGACAACGACGCAATCTTTTTATACGACACGGCAAAAAGCGTTACTTTAAAGTCCACTAAAACCCCTTACTCGGTAAAAGTTGATTTTGACGGATTTAAGTATATAGGTCTTTGGCATATGCCTAAAACCGACGCTGACTACGTTTGCATTGAACCTTGGAACGGTATTCCTTCAACCGACGGCGTAGTGGACGATTTTTCCAACAAAAAAGATATGAGCGTTTTAGACGGCAAAAAGACTTATTCGCTATCATACACTATTACGGTTGAATAATTTAATTTCAAAACAAAAAAGCACCCACCAGGGTGCTTTTTATTTTAACAAAATATTCGTATGATATTATTCTTCAGTTTCGTCCGTAAGTTCTTCTTCGTCTGCCATTTCTTTTAACTCGTAAAAAGTTTTTATAACGCTTTCAATTTTTGCTAAAACTTCATCTCTGCCCTTTTTCTCAAGTGAAGAAACAGGTATAATATTAGCAACGCCAACTTTTAATTTTTCAGACAAATACTTTGCTTGAGGCTTAACCTTGCTTTTGCCAAGTTTGTCAGATTTTGTTGCAATCAAAGTAAACGGCACGGCAAAGTGATATAAATAACTTACCATTTGATAATCGTCTGCAGTCGGATCGTGCCTAATATCTATTAGTGAAAACACGTGGCAAGGATTTGTGGTTGCAAAGTAACTTTCCATAAGATTTGCCCACTTGTCTTTTTCCGCCTTACTAACTTGCGCAAAGCCGTAACCAGGCAAATCAGCAACGATAAACTCACCAAAGTCAAAGTAATTAACTAGCCTAGTCCTACCCGGCGTGTTAGAAGTTTTAGCCAACTTGTTGCGATTTGCAAGCATATTGATAAAAGTGCTTTTACCAACGTTACTTTTGCCTGCGATAGCGATAATAGGCTTATCCGATTTTATGAAGTTTTTTTCGTTTGCAACCGAAGTTATAAACGACACTTCTTTAATAGTCATAATTTTTTTCCTTTACTTGTTAAGCGCGATTTCAAACACTTCGTCAACGGAAGAAACCGTAACGAATTTAAGTTTATTTTTAACTTCTTCAGGGAGTTCGTCGATATCTCTTTCGTTAGCCTTTGGCACGATTACGGTATCAACGCCTACGCGAAATGCTGCCAACGCCTTTTCTTTAAGCCCACCAATAGCCAAAACTTTACCCCTTAAAGTAAGTTCTCCCGTCATAGCAACGCTCTTTTTTACGGCGCGTTTTGTCAATGCCGAGAGTATAGCCGTAGCCATAGTAATACCTGCGCTTGGGCCGTCTTTTGGCGTTGCGCCTTCAGGTACGTGGACGTGAATATCAACTTCCTTAAAGTCTTCTTCTTTAAGGTTAAACTTTTCCGCGTTTGCCCTAATGTAAGTAATGCCTGCGCGAGCGCTTTCCTTCATAACGTCGCCAAGTTTACCCGTCAAGATAATTTCGCCTTTTCCTTTCATAAGACCGACTTCAATGGTTAAAGTCGTACCACCTACGCTAGTCCAAGCAAGCCCCGTGCAAGCGCCTATTTCGTCTTTTTCGAGCGCTAAATTTTCATGCTTATGCTTTACGCCTAAAAGTTCTCCTACCCTATTTTTATCTATGATTTGTTTACCCGTAAATTCTTTAAGCGCAAACCCTTTTGCGACTTTTCTAACCACGCTACCGATTTGTCTTTCAAGATTTCTAACGCCTGCCTCCATCGTGTAACAATCAATAATTTCGTCAATGCCGTCTTTAGTGAGTTCCATTTGAGATGGTTTTAAGCCATTTTCTTTAAGTGTTTTAGGTAACAAATACTTGCTAGCGATTTCACTCTTTTCCCAATCGGTGTAGCCACTTAAAGTAATGACTTCCATCCTATCTAAAAGTGGCGCAGGAATACTCTCGATACTGTTTGCCGTCGTTATGAACATAACGTTTGACAAATCGCAAGGTATTTCCAAAAATCTATCTCTAAACGTTGAATTTTGTTCAGGGTCTAAAACTTCTAAAAGCGCGCTAGCAGGATCGCCGTGTATATCAGCCGAAAGTTTATCTATTTCGTCAAGTAAGAACACGGGGTTAGCCGAACCCGCTTGCTTTAAGCCGTAAATAATTCTACCAGGCATAGCGCCGACGTAGGTACGACGGTGACCACGAATTTCCGCCTCGTCCTTAACGCCACCAAGACTCATTCTAACGAAGTTCCTACCCGTCGCCCTAGCGATAGATTTTGCAATAGAAGTCTTACCAACCCCCGGTGGCCCAACGAAACAAAGTATCGGGCCTTTGAGTTTTTTAGTGAGATGTAAAACTGCTAAATATTCAACTATTCTTTCCTTAACCTTTTCTAAACCGAAATGATCTTCATCAAGGATTTTTTCAGCCTTTGCTAAATCCTTGCAATCTTTTGTGAATTTACCAAACGGCAAATCCTTAATCCAATCGAGATAGTTTAATATTATAGAATAATCAGGTGAAGACGGATTGATTTTATCAAGCCTATCGATTTCCTTAAGGACTTTAGCCTCCGAACTTTCAGGCAAAGATTTTTCTTTAACGGCGTTACGCAAAACTTCTTTCTCGTCCTCGTCGTCGCCAAGTTCGGTGTGAATAGCCTTAAGTTGTTCCCTTAAGTAATACTCTTTTTGACTTGCGTCAATATTTTTTCTAACGGTGTCTTCAATAGTTTTTTGAATTTTAACGATTTCAACTTCTTCTTTCAAAATTGAAACGAGTTTTATCAGCCTTTCTTTACCGTCGTCGGTATCTAAAACCGATTGTTTTTTACTTTCGGCAATCGGTAAAAGTGTCAAAATATTATCAGTAAAAACGTCAATATCAGTAAAATCGTCAAGCATAGCAACCACTTCTTTTGATAAGCGCTTACTAGCCATAGCGTATTCTTTAACGGTATCTTTGGCCGTACGGAAACCTGCGTCCTTAAAACCTTCTTCACACGGTAAGTAGTCTGAACGCATTACCTCTACTTTAAGGTAATTTTCGCCAGTGATATAACCGACGATTTTTGCACGGTAAAGCCCTTCACCGCTGAGTTTTACAATATTAGTATTATTGCTTTTAATAACTTGCCTAATCTTAAGCACTACGCCAACCGTATAAATATCTTGTTGCGCTGGATTTTCGTCCGAAACCTTTTTTTGCGTAGCAATAAAAATCATACCCCCGCTTTGTTTACTTGCTTCAACTGCGTTGATTGATTTTACTCTGCCAACTTCAAAATTTATTAAACTAGTAGGAAAAAACACGTTACCCCTAATAGCAATCATCGGCAAAACAACCGTAGACGGCTGATTTTGAGTCGCAACGGTATCGTCGTTTTGTTCCACAACCGAATTATCCACTTTGTTTTCTTCGGTTATTTTTAAGTCTTTATTATCTTCCATAAGTTACCTTTTTTTATAAATTTTTGCTATATCTTCACCTGTGATAATTTTATCAATCACTTGCTTTACAGGGAAGTCTTCAATCGGTGGAGCGATATAATCAACAGCCGATAAAAGGTCGGGATGACCACCTTCAACTCCGATACCTAAACCAAATTTAACGAGCGTCAAATCATTGGTACTATCCCCCATAGAAACGCAGTCGCCCTCGTCAATACCAAAGTATTTTGCAATGACTTTGCACGCCTCGTATTTAGTGCAAGATTTATCGACGATTTCTAAAATCATTGGAGCGCCACTATTCATTTCAACCGCGTCGCCACAAACCCCGTTTATCTCGTCAACGATATCACTTAAGTCTTCGTCAGTCGTCTTCATAACGAGCAACTTTTCGTACACTTCGCCCGAAGTTACCGGATTTTTTGAGAAATCTTCAACGAAATATTTATTTCCCTTATAGTAACCTAAATATCCTTGCATAATCTCACTCGTGCCATAGTAATACAAATCACCGTTTACAAAGCAAGAATATTCCCTACCGTGCGCGTCTAAAATTTTTCTAATTTTAGTGTGGCAATCAATCGAAAGCCCACTCTTTTTTATAACCTCCCCGTTAACGGCAATCACGCTACCTTGCGACGCTATATTGGCGTCACAAACGAGCCCGTATTTTTTTGCAAGAAGATTTTGCGTGTATAACGGCCTACCCGAACAAAGCACAAACTTGCCACCTGCCTTACGATAATCTTTAACGGCGTCAAGCATAATTTGAGGTATATCTTCACCCCACTCTAACTTTTGAAAAGTTCCGTCATAATCGGAAAACAACATCTTATACTTCATTATTTTATAAGCCCTTCACTTTTTAGTTTATTGGTTATAGAATTCGCGTGCGTTTCTCCAATGCCGTCAACCGTCATCAAGTCTTCTTTAGTTGCAGAAATAATACCCGACAAATCCTTAAACTTATCAAGTAACGCTTGTTTTTTTACCTTGCCTATGCCATCGATATCGTCCAAAACGGAAGACAAACTTCTTTTGCCACGCAAACTGCGATTAAAAGTTACGGCAAACCTATGCGCCTCGTCACGAACGCGTTGCAATAGTCTTAAAGTATAATCGGATTTATCAAGCATTATAGGCAAACTTTGACCAACGAGATAAATTTCTTCTTCCTTTTCGGCAAGCGAAATCAAATCGATATCAGTTATATTAAATTCGTCAAACACTTCTTTAACAGAAGACAATTGCCCTTTGCCACCGTCGATAACGATTAAATCTGGTTTTGGAAATTTAACTTCTTCCTCCGTGCCGAGTTTAGCAAGCCTACGGCGTAAAACTTCTTTAAGGCTCTCGAAGTCGTTGTTTCCTTCAACCGTCTTAATTTTGAAACGACGGTACTCTGAAGTGGCTTTTTCACCGTCGATAGCGACGGACATTGAACCAACCTTGTCCACTCCCGAAATGTGCGAAATATCAAAACACTCAATACGCTTTGGATAGTTAGATAATTGTAGCACAGACTGAAGTTTTTGGCAAGCAATTACCGTCATATCCGACTTATGTTTGATTTTAGAAACGGACTTTTCAAGATACTCGTTAGCGTTGACTAACGCCATATCGACGAGTTGTTTTCTCATCCCTTGTTTAGGGGTTAGCACCGTAACTGTTTTAGAGAACTTTTCCGCAAAATACTTTTCTAAAACGCTAGCGTTTTCAATCTCTGTTGAAAGTATAATCTCCGACGGCAATTCTATTTGATTTTTATAGTAGCGTGCGATAAACTCGCTAACTGCGTCGCCGTCCGAAAGTGATGCGTCTTCTTCATCAAATGTTTTTGCGCCGAGCATTCTCCCACTACGAATAATCAAGAGCGAAAAAACCGTATAAATTTTATTAGTAGTGACGGCTATAATATCAGCGTCGATAAACTTACTTAAGTTTGTTATGCGCTTTAATTTTAACTTTTCAAGACTTTTTAATTTTTCACGACAAGCGAGCGCTGATTCAAACTCTTCACGCTCGGAGTGTCTTAACATTTCAGCAGTTAAAATCTCTTTTGGTTTATCGTCAGAACCACCCGATAAAAAGTCAACGGCGTCGTAAACGCGTTGCATATATTCTTCACGCGTGATTTTACCTGCGCAAGGAGCATAACACCTGCCTATATGGTAGTTTAAGCACTCTTTTTTAACCTTACAAAGACTTACCGCAGTATTACACGGGCGAAGTTTATAGGTAAGATTAACTAGTTCAATAATCTCATTAGCGTTAATACCTGCCATAAACGGACCAAAATATTTAGCGCCGTCCTTTTTTAACTTTCTAGTAATCGAAAGCGCCGGATAATCATCTTTAAGGTTAATTTTAATATAAGGATAAGTTTTATCGTCTTTAAGTAAAATATTATACTTTGGTTTATGTTTTTTAATAAGGTTATCTTCAAGGGATAAAGCGTCGATTTCACTATTAGCAATGATGTACTCAAAATTTTTAACGCGATTAACCATCGCCATAACCTTTTCGGTTTTGACGCCGTTAAAAAAGTATTGTTTTACCCTGCGCTTTAAGTTTTTAGCCTTACCCACGTAAATAACGTGGTTGTTTTCGTCGTACATAATATATACGCCGGGGCTATCGGGTAAAGTTTTGAGTTTTTCTTCAATCACGCTCATACACTACCTATAATATATAATTAGTATACCACTTTAGAAAAATTTTTTCAATGCCTTTTTCTTATAAAAAGAAAAAGAGTGAAAGACTCACTCTTTATTCTATCAGTTGTTCGTATTATTACAGCAGTTGTTAAAAAGTCCGTGGCATCCGTAACTTAAAAGAGCCAACAGCAACAAAAGTTGCGTAATATCAATCACGTTACCGTTAAGCAAAATAAAAAGTAGCGCAAGTAAAACTATATTTGAATTCATACAAACCCCCTTTACGCCAAAATTTGACGGTAATATACAATATGCGTTAAAACCCGTAAAAATTACAACTATAAAAATATGTTATAGTTAAACTATAAATAAATCGTATGCTAAAGTGTATTCTTTGCGCATATATTAGGTGAATTATGCAAGAAATTTTACTCGACAAAAAGCAACAAACGCTTATAAAAGATTATATACCGGACGGCGAAATTTTAGACGATTTAGTGGGGTTCTTTTCAATTTTTGCCGACTACACTAGGCTAAAAATGCTATCGGCGCTCGCGATAAGTGAAATGTGTGTCAGCGATATTGCAAATTTACTAGGGCTAAACCAAACGACGGTATCACACCAATTACGGTTATTAAAAAGCCTTAACGCCGTAAAAACCAAGCGTCAAGGCAAAATAATTTTTTATTCACTTCGAAACGACCTTCTAAACGAAGTTCTTCTAAAAGGCGTCGAATTTTTAGGGTATTAAAATAAATTAAAAACTTGTTTTTGCTTTTTAATTGCATACTCGTAAGCAAGTTTTGTTCCACTTTTAGGTTGAAAAAGATTTATCGCATCGTGAAAGCGTTTTCTTTTCGACGGCAAATACCTTTCGTCATAATAAAATATACAAAAATCACTTGCATCTATCATTGCTTGGTTTCGCTCAACGTAAGACGCTTTGCCTGCTTTTTTAGCACTAGACGGAAATAAAGTGTCGTCGTAAATCCCCAACAAGTAATCTTTATACCACTTTTCTATTATAGGATATTGAGCGCGATAATACACGCGCTTAATAAAAGGATAATCCTTTTTTATTTCGGTAACTATTTTCAAAGATAATTCGTCAAAATTGCTTGCGCTACCAAACAAAAAAATTTGTACGCCCTTATCTACAATAAGTTCTAAAACCGTACGCTTTATTGCATCACAAAGTTCGTCCGTTGCTAAA
Source organism: Christensenellaceae bacterium (assembly GCA_045655805.1). Taxonomy (GTDB): domain Bacteria; phylum Bacillota; class Clostridia; order Christensenellales; family Borkfalkiaceae; genus UBA11475. Next base: position 502 of record JAZOPZ010000004.1, on the reverse strand, counting down.
ACGTTCCTATGTCCAATAAAACAACAAGTTTTCATACCAGCCTCATAAAATAAAAAAGTGCGCCAACCGAAGTCAACGCACCAAAAACGCAAACCCCGTTGTCGCGAAACAAAACGAATAAAAAGCGTAAGCCCATACTCATTTTTGGGAATTTGCATTTTGTCAAATTCTAAAATGAGTATGCAAAAAAGAAAGCCTAATTATACCAAAATAAAAAATTACGCTTTAAAATTATAATATTCGTTTTGTTTCGCAAAATTAGTATACCACAACTAAAAAATTTTATCAAGTGCTTTTAAAAACAAAAAACACCCAAAGCCGAGTCCCTACAAGGGATTCGGCAACTAAATAAATCCGCAAACGGATTTGTTATATTTGTCTAACGACAAGTGATATCGCCTACGGCGGTGAAATTTGCCTATCGGCAAGTTGTGGATTTATTTAATATAACTGCGACTAAAAGTCGCAATATAACGCAAGACTTGTCTTGCATATCACTTTT
>JAZOPZ010000003.1:0-120466 GCA_045655805.1 Christensenellaceae bacterium | reverse complement strand
CATATTTCGCCTTAAAGCGAAATATGGTGGGCTTTTCTTATCCACAAAAGATTAAAATAATTTAGTTTTATTTTTAGCCTTGTGGCTAAAAGTGATATGCAAGACAAGTTTTGCGTTATATTTTGGCTAACGCCAAAGTTATATTAAATAAATCCACAACTTGCCGTTAAGCAAATATAACTGCCGATAGGCAATATAACTCGTCGTTAGACGAATATCACAAATCCGTTTAGGATTTATTTAGTTGCCGAACCGCTTGTAGGGACTCGGCTTTGAGTGGCTCTTGTATTATATAATAATGTTTAAAGCAACTATTCTATTATAAGCCCTGAATTTTTTAAAACAAAATTAACTTTATCGTCTAAATCATAAGGTATATTTATTATACCATCTAGACGTTTAAAGAAAGTTATTTGCCTTTTTGCATAATGTCTAGTGTTTAATTTAATTAAATCTTTAAGTTCTACTAAATTAATTTTACCGTCAAAATAATCAAAAAACTCTTTATACCCTATGCCTTGCATTGATTGCGAAGTCTTTAAAACACCGTTTTTAAGCAAAGCAGTAACTTCGTCTAAAAGACCGTTTTTAAACATAATATCAACTCGTTTATCAATCCTATCGTATAAAACCTCTCTAGGATAATCTATTGTAAACGCACTATAATCGTATTTTTTATTTAATCCGTCATTAATATCTGATTTACGCTTTCCTGAAATTTCGTAAATTTCTATCGCTCTTATTACTCTTTTAAGATTATTGGCGTGTATATCCTCAGCCGAAACAGGGTCTATTTCCTTCAATACGTCGTGAACGGCATTAACGCCTTTTTCTTTTGCTAATTCTTCGTATTTGAGGCGAATATCGGCGCTCATAGCCACTTGTCCGTACGAAAGGTCAAATAGTAAAGAGTTTATATAAAAACCCGTACCACCACAAATAACGGGGATTTTGCCATTATCATGCAAATCGTTAATAATCGGAGTGGCCAACCTTTCGTAATCACTCACGCTAAAATCGTCAGTAGGACCACAAACGTCAATCAAATGATGCTTAACACCTTGCATTTCAGCCGTAGTTGGTTTTGCCGTACCTATATCAAGACCTTTGTAGACGATTAGAGAATCTGCCGAAATAATTTCAGTATTAAGTTTTTTCGCAATCTCTATCGCTAAAGAAGTTTTACCACTTGCAGTACACCCACCTATAACGATAACTTTTTTTAAACTATTCTCTTGAACCATTTATCGATTTCCGTACGAGTAATTTTTACAGCAACGGGCCTGCCGTGTGGACACTTTAGCCCCATATCACCCTTGAGCATTTTTAATAAAGTTTGAATTTCATCATCAACCAACTTATGCCCTGCCTTAATTGCCGATTTACAAGCCTTTTGCGCTATTTTATCAGTAATAATTTCAGGCAATTTATCATCTGATAAGTTTGCCATATCCCCTACAATTTCATTGAAGAACGCGTCAAGATCCATATCTATCAAATCGATTGGCAAGGCAGATATTTTGAAAGAATTTTTACCAAATTCTTCAATTTCAATACCAAATTGCTTGACGTATGGCAATTTACTAAACAAAAAGTTAGCCTCTATCCCTGTAAACGTTATTACAAATGGCAACAACAACGGTTGAACAGCTACAGCCCCACTATTTTTAGCATCTAATAATTTGTCGTATAAAATACGTTCGTGGGCAGCATGTTGATCAACGAAATAAATATCTTTTTCATCTTGTAAAATAAGATAGGTATTTAACGCTTGCCCAACGTATTCAAGGTTAACGCAAGTATTAATTTCTTGTTGAACGGAAATTATTTTTTGTTCTTCTTCTGCCTTTTTGTTTTTAAGTGAAAGTTGTTCTAAATACGCCTTATTTTCGGCAAAAATATCTTCATATTTTTGATCTTTTTCGTATTTTTTCTTTTCGGAATAATCAATTTCGTTAGAAAGCGCACTACGATTTGGCTCAAAAGCGCTATCAAAAAGTTGCGCGTCAAAACTAGTTGCTGTCTTTACTTCTTCGTTTGCACTAATTTGATTAATTTTTACTTCAATCTCATCAGCATCAACGGTGTCTGTTTTAATATTGTCTTTCACAATATTAAGCGCCTCCGAAGTTCCGTTTAATACGCTTGAAATCACCGAATATAAACTACCGTAAACAATTTGATTATTACTAAATCTAACGTCAGATTTTGTAGGATGAACATTTACGTCAACAATTTCAGGCGGTAAATCAATATTCAACACGTAAAACGGATATTGACGTTTCATTAAATAGGTAGAATAAGCGTTCATAATCGCTGATGAGGTCGTTGAATTTATTACGTACCTACCGTTAATAAATAATGATTGATGGGTTTTATTCCCCTTTGTAAAGTAATGTTTGCCTATGTATCCGTAAATATGTAAGCCGTTTTTTATGGTATCAATATAAAAGCAATCATTAATTACTTGCAAACCATAAACAGCAAGCATAGCGCCGTCAAAACCATCACCAAAAGAGTGATAAACTGTCTTTTTATCAACGATATACTTAAACGACACGTTTGGGTACGCCAAAATAAGCCTAAAGACGATATTCGTTACTTCACTTTCTTCCGAACGAATAGTTTTTAAAAACTTTTGTCTTGCCGGTACGTTAAAAAACAAGTTTGCAACCGTAATTTCGGTACCAACGGTTGATGAACAATCAGTTATATTAATATCAGCGCCACCTTCAGCATAAAGTGAAGTGCCGTTTTCGTCATCAGCCGTTTTACTTGTAATAGTCAATTTTGAAACTGATGCAATCGACGCTAAAGCCTCGCCTCTAAAACCGAGCGTTGCTATCTTTTCTAAATCTTCAATAGTTGAAAGTTTGCTAGTTGCGTGCGCCAAAATAGTTTTAGGCAAATCGTCTTTTTCGATACCACAACCATCGTCGGTAATCTTAATTAATGATATACCGCCGTCTTCAATTTCTATTTTAATATTTTTTGCGCCGGCGTCAATAGAATTTTCAACCAATTCCTTAACGACTGACGACGGTCTTTCAACCACCTCACCCGCTGCAATTTTATTAAAAGTTTTGCTATCTAATACGTTAATTTTTGCCATAAATTTTTATTGTTTTATTAATTTATCTTTTAAATCTGCCAAAATATCATATGCTTGTCTTGGCGAAATACCGTCGATATCAACGTCTAAAAGTATTCTTTCAACTTCAGAAAATTGCTTTTCTTCAGTTTTAACATCGTTTTGCGCTTGTTTTGGCGCTTTATTTGACTTTCTTTCAAGTTCCTTGAGTATTTCTTTTGCTCGCAAAGTTACACACTTATCAACGCCTGCAAGTTCTGCTACTTCAATACCGAAACTTCTATTTGCTCCGCCACGCATAATTTTACGCATGAATACTATAGAACCATTTAATTCTTTAACGGTTACTTTATAATTCTTAACCCCATCTAATTTACCTTCTAGTTCGGAAAGTTCATGGTAATGAGTTGCAAAAAGAGTTTTTGCATGCAAGTTGTTAGCAAAATGCTCCACAACTGCCCAAGCAATACTCAAACCGTCGTAAGTGCTAGTACCACGACCTATTTCGTCTAAAATAACTAAACTTTTAGGCGTTGCGTTGCGTAGAATTGTTGCAACTTCAGTCATTTCCACCATAAAAGTACTTTGGTCTGAAATAAGATTATCGCTTGCGCCTATTCTTGTGAAAATCTTATCGGTAATAGGTATTTCAGCTTTACTTGCTGGCACAAAACAACCGATATGTGCCATAAGGGTTATAAGCGCAACTTGCCTCATATAAGTGCTTTTACCTGCCATATTAGGGCCGGTAATTATTAGCATTTCATTATCGCCGTTGTCTAAAATAGTATCGTTTGGAACAAAATTTTCTTTACTAATTGCTTCAACGACGGGATGTCTACCTCCTAATATATTGAGAGTACCATTTTCAAAAACAGTTGGTTTTACGTATCCGTTTTCTTTTGCGACAAGCGCAAACGTATTTAACACGTCTAAAAGGCCAATTGCTTCAGCAGTTTTATTAAAATCTTGAATTCTTCCAAATAAAATCGCCTTAATATTTGTGTAAAGTTCTTGTTCAAGTTTTAAACTTTTATCTTCAGCATTTAAAATTTGACTTTCAACATCTTTAAGTTCATCCGTAACATATCTTTCAGCGTTAGCAATGGTTTGTCTACGTTGATAATAATACGGCACCATTTCTTTAAATGAATTAGTAACCTCGATATAATAACCAAAAACCCTATTGTATCTAATTCTTAAAGTTTTTATACCGGTTTGTTCACGTTCACGAGATTCAATTTCGGCAATAATCGTTTGTCCATTTTTAGACAAGTTACGATAACCGTCTAAATCTTCAGAATAGCCGTCTTTAATATATCCACCATCTTTAAGCATAGCGGGCGCGTCGGGATTGATTGACGCCCTCAAAAGTTTAACTATCTCACTAAAATCGTCAATACCATTAGAAATTTCAGTTATAAGCGAACTATTTATACCTGACAAATGGAATTTAAGGCTAGGCAAAACCTCAAGCGAATCGGCTAGCGCTAAACAATCTTTAGGCATAAGATTTCCGTTGGAAATCTTACCCGCAAGCCTTGCAATATCTTTGACTGATTTTAATAAATCATGTACACCTTGCCTAATCAACGGCGCTTTATAAAAAACTTCAACAGCATCTAGTCTATCGTTTATTTTTTTTACGTCGTTAAGTGGCGCAGTTATAAAAGACTGTAACGTTCTAGCCCCCATTCCAGTGCAAGTTTTGTCTAAAAGCCACAACAAACTGCCATAACGCTTATCATCACGCAATGCTTTTGTAAGTTCAAGGTTTTTTATGGCAGTAGAATCCAAAATCATATAATCTTTTGGATTAACAAGTGTCAATTTTGTAATGTTTTTTAAAGCATGACGTTGTGTTTCTTTTAAGTAAGAAATGAGCGCACCAGATGCGGAAATAGCAGTATTGTTTCCCTCAATACCAAAAGGTGCAAGGGTTAAAATGTCAAATTGTCTTTTTAACTCGTCTTCGGCAACTTCTGTTTTAAACACGTATGCACTATGCAAAACGAATTTAGGTAAAACTTTATGCTTTACAAGTGGCAAATCTTGACCAATTTCAAAAGATTCGTCATCACAGATAATTTCAGCAGGCGAAAGTGTAACCAAAAAGTCAATAAAAAGTTCAATTTTATCAAACGATTTTACGAAAAACTCACCTGTTGTAATATCAGCCCAAGACGCTGAAATATCATTACCCTGTTTAGCAACGCAAACGATAAAATTATTTTTCTTTTCGTCAATAAGTTCACTATCGGTAACAGTTCCTGCTGTAACGATTTTTATCACGTCGCGCTCAACTAAAGAACCTTTAGTCGGCTCAGTTAATTGTTCACAAATAGCAACTTTTTCACCAAAAGACACTAATTTTGCAATATAAAGATCCGCTGCGTGATACGGTATACCACACATCGGCGCACGTTCTGGTAGTCCACAATCCCTACCTGTTAAAGTTAAATCAAGCAATTGAGACGCTTTTATCGCATCATCAAAGAACATTTCATAAAAATCCCCTAATCTATAAAAAATTAAGCAGTCAGGATTTTTTTCTTTGACTTGCAAATAATGCTTCATCATTGGTGAAAGTCCCATAAATACCTCTATTAAACAATAAGTTCACCAAAAAGGGACATTCCCCCAGTTTTGGTTATTTTTACCTTTACAAATTGACCGACAATGTCAGTTTCGGACTTAAAGTAAGCCATTTTACCGAATTCATCACGACCTAAATAAAGTTGTTTTTTAGCATCGAAATCTTCACATAAAATTTCAATAGTTTTATCAATGTACGCAAGTGATTGCTTTCTATTTATTTCGTTTTGAACGTCAATTAGTTGCATTATACGAGCAGTTGAAACACTTTCTTCAATTTGACCGTCCATTTCGTCAGCAACCGTCCCCTTTCGACGAGAATAAACAAAAGTAAATGCACCCGAAAAATCTGCCTTTTTTACTAGATTTAACGTGTCCAAAAAGTCATCTTCCGTTTCTTTTGGAAACCCTACCATAATATCGGTAGTTACAGCGCAATTTGGAATAACGGATTTCAATTTTTGCAATCTATCAAGATAATAAGCGCTATCGTAATGCCTATTCATAAGGTCTAAAACTTTATCAGAACCTGATTGTATCGGCAAATGAACACACTTACAAATTTTATCACTAGACGCTATTGCGTAAATCATATCGTCAGTAAAATCTTTTGGATGATTAGTCATAAAACGAAGACGGAACTTGCCTTCAATTTTAGCAACTTCCTTAATCAAATCGGCGAAGTTGCTACCATCTTGCAAGTCATTGCCGTAAGAATTAACGTTTTGACCGAGTAAAGTAATTTCTTTATACCCTTCATTGATTAAGTTTTTACATTCGTTAACGATATCTTCCTTTTTACGACTGCGCTCTCTACCCCTAACGTATGGAACAATACAATAAGTACAAAAGTTGTTACAACCGTACATAATATTAACCCAAGCGTTTGGATAACTAGTTCTAAAAACAGGCGTACCTTCAGTAATGAACCCGTCAGTATCCAATACTTCAACAACCTTCTTTTGCCCGTTTAAACGTTTTTTTAAGAGATTTTCAAAATCTTCTAAATTATGCGTTCCAAAAATTATATCAATAAACGGAAACTTCTGTTTTAATTTTTCAGCATAATCTTTTTGTTGCGTCATACAGCCACCAACGGCTATTATCATATCTTTTTTATTCTTTTTTGGCTTTTTTAGTGCACCGATATTACCGCTTATGCGGTCTTCGGCATTTTCCCTTATGCAACAAGTATTAAAAACCACGATATCAGCAGATAATTCGTCGTCAGTAGCCACAAAACCCAATTTTGATAAAATTCCAGCAAGTTTTTCCGACTCGTGAACGTTCATTTGACATCCGTAGGTGTGTAAAAAATAAGTTTTCGTCATAAATCGTCCATTTTATTATAATAATTTATTATATAATATAATAAAATAGCAAATTTGTCAATCTTGCAGTATAAACTTTTCAATTTTATCAATACTATTCGTATGAAAAAGTTTTTAAAATTTTTGCTAGTAATTGCCCTAATTTTTACGGTACTATTAAGCGCTTTTGCTATTTATGCCGTGACTTTAACGGCTAAATATACGCTTGACGAAAACAAACTTATCAATTTGAGTGAAAGTTTTGAATTATTAGACCTAAACGGCAATAAAATAAGCGAAGTTACCAACAAAACAACAATAGCACGTAACGGCAAACTACAAGATTACACTAAAAATGCATTTGTTGCAGTTGAAGATAAGCGCTTTTATAACCACCGCGGGATAGATTATAAAAGCCTTTTACGAGCATTCACTAAAAATATAACGTCAATGTCTTTAAAAGAAGGTGGCTCAACAATCTCACAACAACTAATTAAAAACACTCACCTATCACTAGAAAAGACCTTAAAAAGAAAACTAGTAGAAATTAAACTAACAAAAAAACTTGAAAAAAAATATTCTAAAGATGAAATTTTAGAAAAGTACCTAAATACCATTTACTTTGGACATAACGTATACGGAATACAAAAAGCCTCGCATTTTTATTTCAACAAAAATGCTGAAAATTTAACTCTTGAAGAAAGTGCCGTTTTGGCGGGTATGATTAAAGCGCCGAATATATATTCACCAATCAATTCAATGAACAAATGCTTGGATAGAAGAAATTTAGTATTAAAATTAATGCTAAACCAAGGATACATTACAAAAGAAGAGTATGACCGTGCACGACAAATGGCAATTTCTATCAATTTTGGCTCAAATGAATACGATTACACACAGTTATGTCTGATAGAATTGAGCGAAATAATATCAAATAATCCCTATATTTTTTCAAATTCAAAGGTCTATACTTATTTTTTACCTGAAAAACAATCAATATTGCAAGAAAGTGTCAAGAATTCTATAAACAACTGCGATAAATCAGCAATTTATTTAGGTAATTTTAACCAAATATCGGCATATTATTCTACCGTAAAAGAACAGCATCGTCAAGTTGGTTCATTATTAAAACCTTTAGGCGTTTACGCCCCTGCAATTGAAGAAAACCTTATTTATTCTAAAACAAAGATATTAGATGAAAAAACCGAATTTAACGGCTATTCTCCCTCCAACTATAAAGAAAAATATTACGGTAAAGTAACCGTTAAAGATGCGTTATCTAAAAGCCTAAATATCCCTGCTGTAAAAACTCTTAATAACCTAACGATAGAAAAGTCTATATCCTACCTAAAAAAACTTGGAATAAATTTGAACGAACAAACAAACGGTTTAAGTCTTGCTTTAGGCGGAACGGAAGAAACTTTTACTTTAAAAGACATTACTTCAGCGTATGGCGTTTTTAATTCGAGTGGAAATTATTATAAACCAACTTGCATCGCTAAAATAGTCAGCAACGAGGGAAAAACTCTTTACGAACACAATTTTGATTGCCAAAGGGTTTTTTCAAACGAAACCTCATATATAATTTCAGACATGTTAGAAGATACCGTTAAAACTGGTACTGCAAAAAGACTAACTAATAAAAACGCAACAATCTATGCAAAAACTGGCACAAATGGTACGCAAAACGGCAATTACGACGCTTATACCGTTTCATATAATAAGGATGCTCTTTTGGGCGTATGGTGCGGAAAAGCCGACAACTCTACTATGGACAATAGCATTTCAGGCGGTACATTACCAGCGACGATTTCATCATTAATTTGGGACAATATATATCAAACGCCAACCGATACTAAAATAGCAAAACCAAATGGTGTTATAATTGCAGAATTTGATAAAAATGAGTATGAAGAAAAGGATAAATTCGTTTTAAGCGAAAGCATTGCCCCACATAGCCAAAAGTTTTCGATGCTCATTAAGGCAAATCAACTTAACTCTTTTGAAAAATCCGATAAATACTCAAATCCAGTTATAAAAACTCCAGAGATTTCACTAAATAACAACCATGTTTTGATTAAATTCATAAAAAATGATTTAATAAACTTTAGAATATACAGAAGTAACGGAGTAAATAAAGAATTAGTCTTTGACAGTAAAGATACTGAAAAGGATTTTTATTTAGACGATAAAATAAAAAGTAACACCAAATATACTTACTCGGTGCTACCTTATTATGAACAAAAAAACAATATTTATTTAGGTAAAGAAACCCTAATTTCAACCATAAAAACGCCAAATATTGACAAAGAATTACCTGACGATTGGTGGGATTTTGATATAGATTATTAAAGTTTTATTACTTCAACATTATTTAAAGCATCTTCAATCAATCCATCAACGTCCAACTTGCTTTCCGCTTGAATAACCTTGTTCAAATTTGGTTTTATCAATGGGAATTTAGGCAAAAATACCGTGCAACAATCTTCATATGGCAAAATTGAGGTTTGATAAGTTCCTATTTTTTCTGAAATATCAATTATATCAATTTTATCAAGCATTATAAGTGGTCTTAAAACAGGCAATTTTTCAACAACGGAATTTGATGAAGTTATACTTTCAACCGTTTGACTTGCCACTTGACCTAAACTTTCACCAGTAATAATTGCTTGAGCACCGATCTTAATAGAAAGCCTTTCGGCAATTCTCATCATAAAACGACGCATCATCGTTATCATAAAAGATTCAGGACAATTTTCGTGAATTGCTTCTTGTATTTTAGTAAAACTTACGACGTGTAAATTTATTTCACCACCGTTGTAATCAGCAACTATTTTTGCCAAATCTATAACCTTTTGTTTAGCTGCCTCACCTGTATACGGAAAACTATGAAAATGCAATGCGTCTATCTTCATACCACGCTTTGCCGTCATATAACCTGCAACAGGACTGTCAATACCACCAGAAATAAGCAATAAACCCTTCCCAGCAGAGCCAACAGGCATACCGCCTATACCTTTAATTGTTTCGGTAAAAACAAAGGTTTTAGCATCTTCCGCTTCTCTTATATCCACGTTAACGACATGGTCGGCATCTTTCATTTTTGCTTTAAGTTTAGGCGCGTATCTTTTAAGGATTTGACCACCGATATAAGGCGAAATTTCCGTCGAAATCATAGGAAAGTTTTTGTCTGCACGATTAGTAGTTACCTTAAAAGTCCCCTCTTTATCTTTCATTTCTAAAAGGACGGCTTCAACAATACTTTCAATTTTACTTTCGCAAACAGTCACCGGTGAAACACTATGTATACCCGCGATTTTAGTTAATTTTTCAATAATCAAATCATAGTCAAATTCCGAAAAGTTTTCTACCATATATCTACAATGACAAACAGTAAAATCGTGCTCAATATCCTTAAGCGATCGCTTAATGTTATCAATGAGCATTTTTTCAAAATATCCCCTATTTTTACCTTTTAAATGTATTTCGCAAAATCTAATAATAATTGCTTTTTTCATAAGAATCCTATTTCATTATTTTTTTAAGTTTAGTTGCAACAGCATTTAGTTTTTCAGCACAAAAATTAACTTCATCAATAGTGGTTTCGGTAGAAAAACTAATTCTAACCACGCCGTCTAAAACGTCAGGCTTATAACCACAAGCCTCAACCACGCGTGAATATCTACTCTTTGAAGAACAAGCCGAACCATTACCTACGATTATTCCTTCGTTTTCAAGCGAGTGCATAATAACTTCACCCCTCAATCCTTTTGCTGAAACAAGCAATATATACGGCGAAGAATTTTTACCAGAAAGCACCTCAAACAAGCCTTGATCAAGACTGTTAGACAAAATTTCTTTAAGTTCAAGCATTTTGTTGTAATCTTCTCTAATCGACTTAAAATGCTCTTTAACGGCGTATTCAAAGACTTTTATTCCAAATATATTTTCAGTCCCACTGCGCAAACCGTTTTCTTGCCCACCACCAAAGATCAATGGTGAGAGAGCAAGTTTTTTGCTTTTTATAAGCGCGCCTGTGCCTTTTAACGCATTGATTTTATGAGCACTAACTGAATACAAATCAACTTCAGGTGCAATTCTAAACGGAATTTTACCAAACGCTTGCACACCATCACTATGAAATATTATATTTTTATTGATAGATTTAAGTGTTTTAGCAATTTTGTTTACGTCGTTTATTGCCCCGGTTTCATTATTTACGTGTACTATTGAAACAAAAGTTACAGACGGATTATTTTTAACGAAATCATATAAAACACTTTCATTAACGCTTCCGTCACTATTTAAATCAATAAATTCAACGGTAAGGCCACGATTTTTGAGTTCCAAAAAACTTTTATATACAGCAGAGTGCTCGCCTTTGCTCGTAACAAATACGCCACGCTTTACTGCGCAAAAAATCGCTTGATTATCCGCCTCGCTACCACAAGAATTAAAAATCACTTCATGATTAGTCGTACCGAGCGCAGTTAAAATGGTGTTTTTTGCATTTTTTATTTCCGCGGAATTTTTAATCCCTTGAGAGTAAAGTGCCGACGGATTAAAGTACTCGGTTTGATTAAATTTTTCAGCCATTTTCAACACACTTTCAAAAGGTTTAGTCGTTGCTGCATTGTCTAAATATATCATTTATAATCCTCTTCAATGACTGATTTTCCTACGGTTTTTAATATCTGAACCATAAACTTTTCGCTACATTCAAGTTTATACAAAAAATCACCGTCACCTGTTTTTGTAGCAATATAATAAAAATTTTTACCATCAACAGGAGATTTATTTACGGTAAAATCAACTTTCTTAATAAGTTTACTCTCAAACAGTTTATTGTAACTACCACTACCTGTTTTTCCGATTTTTACTATTGAATTATAAAAAATTTTTTCACCAAACTTTCGTTGCTCTCTATTAAAAATTTTGGTTATTGAAATTTTATCACTTTTAATAATATAATCGTATTCAACGAGCGCTCGATTTTTTTTGCGAGTAAATAAGATGGTCAATCCTAAAAATACCCCAAAATAAATAATTAAAAATATCAAGTTTGGCAAAAATGATACACTTGCGCAATTTATTTGCGCTTCTCCGTCTTTATACTCAACAAGAACAGGCGCAAATAAAAATCCTACTATTATAAAAACTATACATAAAATTGAAAGCGCCAAAAACACTAACTTTCTTTTTTTATAAATTTCAATATCTTGAACTTCAAGAGCTTCTTCTAAATATTCGTTCATAACTACTTAAGCGTTACGACAGTAACACCAGACTCTCCTTCTCCGTATCGGCCAATTCTAAATTCTAACACTGCCGTATTTGTTTTTAAATATTCCCAAATGCCTTTTTTAAGCCTACCCGTGCCCGTACCGTGAATTATTCTTATTTCACTGATATTATTTACGATTGACTGGTCAATAAACTTTTCAACCAAATCTACGCCTTCGTCAACGGTTTTGCCTAAAATATTTATTTCAGCCTTTGGCGATTCTCTAATTACTTGACGATTAACCTTAGGTTTTTCAACTTTAACTTTTTTAGCATTAAACACGTCGGAAATTTTAACCATTGCCTTAATACTGCCAAAAAGCACTTCTACCATATTCTTTTTAAGGTTTATTGAATTAACAGTAGCCTCGTTATTAAACGATTTTACGTAAACGCTATCGCCAACTTTTAGTTTTGAAATATCCACAGGCTTTAACTCGTACGGCGTTAAAGGTAAATCTTCTTCTAAATACTTACTATTTGCAAGTTTATTTTTAAGTGTACGCGCCTTAATAAGTTCGCCGTTTTCAAGTTCAGCAATATTACAAATTTCGTTTAACTTATCAACTATCGCCTCTGCCTCAATAAGCCTTTCTGATACTATACGCTTAACTTCGCGCTTTGCAGCGTTAGTAATTTTTTCCTTTTCTTCTTTAACGGCCTCTCTTTCTTGTTTAATTTTTTCAAGTTCAATCGCTTTTTCTGCTTTAATTTTTGACAAATCTTCAGCAAGTCGTTCAGCCTCTTGACGAGTTTCTTCTGCTTTTTTTAGGATTTTTTCAAAAGAAACTTTATTGTCAGACAAAAGTTCTGTAGCACGAGTCGTTATCTTATCAGAAAGACCTAATCTCTTTGAAATTTCAATCGCATTAGAACTTCCCGGTATACCTATGTTAAGTTTATAAACAGGACGCAAAGTTTTTATATCAAAATCCATTGAGGCGTTTTCAATTCTAGCGTCTGACATAGCAAACTCTTTAAGCCTAGAATAGTGCGTCGTGATAATACCAAAAGCGCCGTGTGATAAAAGTTCTTCAATTACAGCGAGCGCTAAAGCACTACCCTCGTCAGGGTCAGTACCAGCGCCAAGTTCGTCAAGCAAAATCAAAGGCTTACTATCAAGGTTATTACAAAACTCAATAATATTCGTCATATGAGACGAAAAGGTCGATAGACTTTGTTCAATACTTTGTTCATCGCCGATATCACAGTAAATTTGCTCAAAAACCGAAAGTGAACTTTCCTCTTCAGCAGGAATAAATAGCCCACACATCATCATCACAGTAAACAACCCTACAAGTTTTAAGGTTACTGTTTTACCACCGGTATTTGGACCTGTAACCAGCAATAAATTATAATCCTTGCCTAAATTTACGCTAACAGGAACGACTTTATCAGGATTTATAAGTGGATGTCTTGCTCTTTTTAAGTCAACTAACCCTTGAGTGTTTATTTTTGGACAAGTTGATTTGGTATTAAATGCGTAAGTTGCTTTTGCGTAAGAAATATCGATATCTTGCAACAATTCCGCGTTGTAACGAAGTGAACGAGAAATCCCTGCAACTTTAGTGGTTAACTCCTGCAAAATACGGTAAATTTCATTAGCCTCGTCGATAAGCGCCGTTTTTAATTCATTGTTATATTCAATAACTTGTTCAGGTTCAATAAATACGGTTGACCCAGAAGACGATTGATCGTGGACAAAACCTTTTACCATACCTTTGTATTCGCTTTTTACCGGGATAACGTATCTATTCATACGCATAGTTACGACGTTATCTTGTAAATATTTATTTGAACCACGAATATAGGAATTAAGTTTATCGCGAATTTTTGCGTTAAGGTTACGAATATTTTTTCTAATTGACGCCAGTCTTGGTGATGCCGAATCAGCCATAGTATCTTCTGAAATAATTTTTGAAGTTATTTCCTTTTCAAAAACTAAAAACTCAAAAAGATTTTTAGCAAGTTCACGTAAAAAGACGATTTGGTCATCATTAATGCTTTCAAAATTATTTTTAACTATTCTAGCAGACTTCAAGTTCGACGCAACTTCTAAAAGTTCAGCCATATTTAAAGTCGCACCTTTTTCAGCACGAGAAAGAGCATCCGTAATACTTGCAAAATAGGGAACGTAAACAGCGCTATGCGTAAATAAAAGTTTATAAGCCTCTTCAGTCATTGAGATCGCGTGTTTCACTTCTTTTACGTCAGTTTGTGGTTCAAGTGAACAAATTGCTTTTTTAGAGTCTTCTAAAATAGCATAACTAGACACGCTTTTAAGTATTTTATCAAATTCCAAAGATTTTAAGGTTTTAACCGATATCATATATCCTGCCAAAAAAAGTATTCTCTTTATATTATATTATATTTTAAAGTTTTTGCAAAGAAAAAACGGAAGAAATCTTCCGTTTTTAATAATATAGCATTTTTATTGACCGATAAAAGCCTATCTTAACTCGGCGTTAAGCGTTTCTCTTAAGTTTTTAAGAACTTTTTGAACGGCCTCATCAATTTCTTCAACGCTTAAGGTTTTATCCAAAGCGCTAAACAAAAGGTTAAATGCGAGACTCTTTTTACCAAAGGCAATTTGATCGCCCTTATATATATCGAAAAGTTTTACACTTTCAAGATTAGCGCCTGCGCTTTCCTTAATGGCATCTATAACTTCACCACAGGTAACAGCATCGTCAATAATAACGGCAAGGTCACGCTCAACAGTTGGATATTTTGAAATTTGCTTGAATACTATTTTATCATTGAAATGTTTCTTCAGCACGTCGTACTTAATTTCGCCAACATAAACTTTTTTGTCAATGTCAAGTTTGTCAGCAATTTGTCGTTTAAGTTCACCAAAATAGCCAACTACTTCACCATTAACTAAAACGTAAGCACTTCTAGTTGGGTGCATACAAGCCTTATCGCAACGAATATATTTAACGTCAGCCATATACGCGAAGTTTTGTATTAAATCTTCTACGACGCCCTTGAGTGTGAAGAAATCTTCATCTTCGCCAAATAAACCTAACGAAACAATTTGTCTTTCATCAGGAAGTTCAGTAAGCGGTAACGATTTTGGGTTATAAACTTTAGCAAATTCAAATAATCTGCCTTCGTAATTCTTTCTCTTAATATTGCCAGCGACCATTCTACACATTGACGGCAATAATGAAGTTCTCATAACCGACAAATCCTCACCAAGTGGGTTTAATATTTTGATAAATTTGTATTCGTCAGAAGTTTTATCAAAACCAAATAAGTCATATTCTTTTTCAGAAACGAATGAGTAAGTTATAATTTCGTTAAAACCGTAACCCGTAAGTAAAGTCTTAAAGTCGGCAATATTTTGTTGTTCTTTATTCAGACCACCCGTAGTAATTTTAGCAGTTTTGAGCATAGTAGGTTGAATATTTTCGTACCCATATTCTCTAATAACTTCTTCAGCAATATCAGGATAATCTTCAATATCGTCACGATAAAGCGGTGCCACTACGGTAATATCGTCACCATTAATGGTAACTCCAAAATTAAGATGTTCAAGAACGGTTTTAATCACTTCAGTAGGAACTACAATACCTAATACGCCGTTGATTTTTGAAATACTAGTTTTAATAACTTTATTTTCAACTTTTTCAAAAAGCAAATCGTAATTATCTTCAGCAATATCACCGATTGAAAGTTCGTCAATTAAATGCAACGCTCTTTTTAACCCCATCTCTGCAGAGTTCGCATCAATACCCTTTTCAAATCTAGAAGAAGAATCAGTTCTTTGACCTAATGAACGCGCAGTTTTTCTAATATTATCTCTTGCAAACTTAGCGCACTCAAACACAACCTCTGTGGTGGTTGGCTTAATTTCACTATTTAATCCACCCATAACACCAGCCAAAGCAACTGGACGGTTTGCGTCACAAATAACTAAATTATTGGTATTGAGCGCAAAGTCTTTTTCGTCTAAAGTAACGATCTTTTCACCGTCAACTGCCCTTCTTACGTTGATTTGATTACCTTCAAGATCTAAAAGATCAAACGCGTGCATAGGTTGTCCCATTTCAAGCAAAACATAGTTAGTGATATCTACGATATTACTAATTGAACGCAAGCCCATTGAAAAAAGTCTACGTTTAATCCACATAGGTGATTCACCAAGTTTTACGTTTTTAATATAATGAGCCATATACCTTGGGCATAAATCAGGCGCAGTGTCAGTAACTTTAATGGTTGCTTTTGTTGAAACACCTGCTTTTACCGAATAATCAAGCGCAGGTTCTTTTATTTTTTTGCCAAGAACGGCTGCAACTTCCCTAGCAATACCTAAAATTGAATTACAATCAGGTCTATTCGCAGTAACGTTAATATCAAAAATAACGTCTTCAATACCGAGCACGTCTTTAACTTCGGCGCCGAGTGGATAATCTTCTTTTAATATAAGTATACCGTTAACGCTAGCACCTGGGTAAAAATCGTCGTTTATACCAAGTTCCTCACCCGAACAGAACATACCCATTGACGGTAAACCACGAAGTTGTCCGTTAAAAATTCTATCACCGTTAAAAAGCGTTGCTCCGTCAAGCGCAACAGGTACTACTGCGCCTTCAAAAATATTTGTTGCCGCAGTAATAATTTGTAATTTACCATACTTACCAGCATCAATTTGAGTTACGGTAAGTTTATCAGCGTTTGGATGTTTTTCGGTTTTTAAAATTTTACAAACTACGATTTTATCGATATTTTTACCGAAATAAATTGTTTCTTCAACTTCAAGCCCACAAGAAAACAACTTTTTTTCAAGTTCTTGTGGAGTAACGTCTATATCTACGAATTCTTTAATCCAAGAAAGTGGTGCTTTCATAATTATCTCCTATTGAATTGCTTTAAAAACTTCACGTTATTTTCAAACAAAGTTCTAATGTCAGTTATACCGTACTTAATCATAGTAACACGCTCGATACCTAAACCAAACGCAAGCCCTGAATATTCATTACTGTCGATACCACAATTTTCAAGTACTTTTTTGTTAACGATACCTGCGCCTAAAATTTCAATCCAACCAGTACCTTTGCAAAGGCTACAACCTTTACCGTGACATTTTGAACAAGTAACGTCAACTTCTACACTAGGTTCGGTAAATGGAAAATATGAAGGACGCAACCTAGTTTTAGTTTCCTTGTCGAATACTATTTTAACAAATTCGTCTAAAAGACCTTGCAAATCACAAAGAGAAATCCCCTTATCAACAACTAAACCTTCACATTGATGGAACATTGGTGAATGTGACGCGTCGTCGTCTGAACGATATACTCTACCAGGGCTTAAAATTTTGATAGGTGGCTTTTTGTTTTCCATTACCCTAATTTGACCTGTTGAAGTTTGAGACCTTAAAACGGTGTCTTCGTCAATGTAAAAGGTATCTTGCATATCTCTTGCAGGATGGTCTTTTGGTATATTAAGCGCTTGGAAACAGTAATAGTCAGTTTCAATTTCCGGACCTTCAAAAATTTCAAAACCCATACCAGTAAAAGCATTTATAATTTCATTTTTAACTAAATTTATCGGATGCAAATTGCCCGTGGTTGGTTTTTTACCAGGAAGAGTTACGTCTATAGCCTCTTTTTCAAACTGTTCGGCAATTTCCTTTTCTTTAAGTTCGCGTTCGCAAGTTGCAAACATTTCTTCTACTTCTTGCTTTAACGCATTAACGAGTTTACCAAAAGCAGACCTTTCTTCAGGAGCAATGTCCTTCATCATCTTCATAAGTCCCGTAATTTCACCCGATTTGCCTAAAAAACCGGCTCTTAAATCAAACAATTCTCTTGTTGATTTTGCACTTGATAAAGCATCTTTTGCTTTAACTTTAAGCGCTTCAAACTTTTCGTTCATAAAAACCTCCGTAAAATAAAAATGCACCCACCCTATTTTAGGGCGTGTGCAACGCTGTACCACCTAAATTCGCTTATTAAGCCTTATTACGCTATAACGGGCTATCCGTCGTAGCCTACTAGCAAACGCTTTCGGTACGCAACTCCAAAGTGAATAACGCTTCTACAAAATATACCGTCTTTCAGCCAACGAACGGTACTCTCTGAATTTCACTTACAAAGCGCCTGTCTTTATCATCGTCTTTACCGCTATATTATAAATTTATTTTTTAGGTTTGTCAAGGAATTGCGCTTAAAATGCATACTTTGTTTAATAAAATACTATTAATTGACCGTTCCCTGCAAATATACGTCGGGAATTTTTCCTACTATCAAACTTTCGCCTAATAAAATTTCAGAAGTAGTTACGGTTGATCGCCTATTGTTAGGTATCATAATATCTACGCTAACTTCTACAATCAAATACAACCTATGCAACGTTTGATTTATGCCCTTTTCAGAAAATTCCGAAACGAAGTCACACACTACGTTTTCAACTGAAACAACTTGCAAATCAATTTTTTTTCCAAAACCGTTAAAAATAGGAATACCCGTAAAAGCACCGATATGCATAGGTACACCGTTTTTTAAAGAACTATCAAGGTTTCTTTTAGCAACTGAAGAAACGTTACGATTTATTAGGTTTGACTTTGACGAATTAACCGATATGTAACTAATACTACCGTCATTATTTTTTTCAATATTCATAAGTTCTTCATACTCGTTGTTTAGTAACGTAGTTAAAACGGCGTCGTTTACTGCTATTACTGAATATTCTTTAACAATTTGTTCACATTCTTCTGCAACTTTCTCGGTAATAATTAAGTTAAGATAAACGAAAAATAGTATTAACGCAATTGTTAAAAAAAAGAAAATTAGTTTGTTTTTTAAACTTTTTTTCCGCTTTATTTTATGTTTTTTGCGTTTAACGTACCAAATCTTCTCATCAACACACTCTATCATATAAAATAATACGCTATTATTTTGCAAAAAATCACATTTTTACTAATTTTTCTTGCTTTTGGGCGAAAAAATTAAAGCAAACAAATAGCCGAAAAGTATCGCACTTGCAAGCCCCATCGACGCCGAAGTTATCCCCCCTGTAATAGCGTCAAACAAACCTTTTTGGGCTCCTTCCATTGCACCTTTTGCCAACAAATACCCAAAACCAGAAATAGGCACTGTAGCACCCGCACCGGCAAAATCTACGATGTATTGATATACGCCGATTGATTGTAAAAATACACCGAAAAGTAAAAAATAAACCAATATTTTTCCAGAAGTTAATTTAGTTAAATTTATTAACACTTGTGCAGATGCGCAAATAATACCACCTACACAAAATGCTTTAATAAAATCTATTATTATGTCTAACATAATCACCCCAAAAACAATAAGACAAAACTAAATATTTTTATTTTGACCCTTCAACAACAATTGCATGTGAAACACACGGAATACTTTCACCTTGTTGGGTTGACACAGAACTTAAAAGTGCACCCGTTGCCAAAAATAAAATTCTTTTAAATTCTCCGTTTTTTAATTTTTCGTAAAAATAAGAATTAAAAACTATCGCACTACAGCCAGCACCACTACCACCTTGATAAGCATCTTCGTCAAGATTATAAATCATCTCCCCACAATCAACATGTTGCTTGTTTATATCGTAACCTTTTTCCCAAACTAAATCTTTAACTAATCTTGAGCCTAAAACCCCCAAATCACCCGACACTATCATATCATAATCTTCAGGCGTAGTTCCAGTGTTTTTAAAATGCATAACTATGGTATCAGCGCACGCAGGAGCCATTGCTCCACCCATATTGTTTGCGTCAACCACACCATAATCTACAACTTTACCAAAAGTAGCACTAACCACACAAGGATATTTTCCCTTTGTTACTGCCGACAACATACACGCACCTGCACCCGTTACCGTCCATTGCGACTGCGGTGGTCTGGTCGAACCAAGTTCGAGCGGATATCGATATTGCCTTTCGGCAGTAGAAAAATGGCTACCAGTTGCACAAATAACGTTTTCCATATAGCCACCATCTAAAATCAGCGCTCCTAAAGCCATTGTTTCAGACATCGTTGAACATGCCGAATACACCCCAATATAAGGGATTGCATAATCTCTGGCAGCGTAAGATGAAGATATAATTTGGTTTAACAAATCCCCTGCAATTAACGCATTTACTGCCGACAAATTTTTTTTTGAATTTTCAATGACTTTTGAAATTACGAATGAAAGCATTTTGCACTCTGCTTTTTCAAAAGTTTTTTCAGCAAAACGGTCATCTTCTAACTTTGTTTCAATAAAATCAGCCAGTGGCCCCGCAGACTCCTTTGGCCCGCCAATAGTTGCCGTCGCTATGATTTTAGGACGATTTTTAAAATATACAGTTTCCTTACCCATTAAAACACCAAATAAATTAAATAATATACAAGCCCAACTGCAATGCTTGAAACTATACCAAAAACGATAATCGGTCCTGCTATTACAAACATTTTAGCAGCCAAACCGTAGATATAACCTTCAGCCCTAAATTCCATCGCGGGCGAAACTATTGAGTTGGCAAAACCAGTTATCGGCACGATGGAGCCACCACCTGCATATTTACCAATCCTATCATACACACCAAGACCAGTTAATAAACTACTCAAAAAAATCAAAGTCATTGAAACGAACCCAGCGAGTTCATCACCTGAAAGTCCCAAAAAATTTTCATATAATAAACGAATCGCTTGCCCAATAGAACAAATTACTCCACCAACCCAAAATGCGTGCCACAGTTTTTCAAAATGGTGTGTTTTGGGCGTACTTCTAGACACTAAATCAAGATAATTTTGATTAGTATTATCACCTTTCATTTTTTTCATCACTCCTTTTATATATAGGAAAAACACTTTCCTTTTCATCACTTGGTTTTAGATATTCTAAAATCGTATCTTTTCTCATACGAATATTATTGCTAATTTTTAATTTAAAATACAAAACAACCGAAAATTTATCAATTCGGTTGCTTTAAAAATTTTCTTTTAACTTTTTTAATATTTTACTTTCCAACCTAGAAACTTGCACTTGCGAAACCCCAAGCGACTTTGCTACCTCACTTTGTGTTTTTGCTCTAAAATAACGCAAATAAATTATTTTTTGCTCCCTTTCTTCCAACTTTTCAAGTTCGGCGTATAATTGAATTTTTAAGAGTTTATCTTCGTCACTAATATCTTCCGCAAGTTTATCAGCAAGTTCCAAGCCATCCTCATCACCATCAACCCTATCGTAAATAGAAACGGGCATTTTCGACGAATCCATAGCAATCACTACCTCTTCAGGACTGATAGAAAACTTATCGGCAATTACTTCAATAGACGGAGTTTCTCCCGTCTTTAACAATTCTTCGTCAATAAATCTATTTATTTTAGACGCCAAAGTCTTAATCGTTCTTGAAACTTTTATTGCACCGTTATCTCTAATATATCGTTTTACTTCACCTACAATCATAGGCACTGCATAGGTGGAAAAACGAACGCCAAAACGCTCGTCAAAATTATTAATTGCCTTAATAAATCCTAACGAACCTATTTGAAATAAATCGTCATATTCAATACCTTTTCCGTAAAAACGCCGTATAACACTCTTTATTAAAGGAGTGTTTTTTATAAAAAGTCTTTCTTTTGCAAATTTTTCACCACTTTTAGCAAGACGCAAATCCGATAAAATATCTTGTTCGTTCACCATACTTATAGACCGATAATCTTGCACATTTTAACTTCAGTCCCTTGTTTTGGCGAAGAACTTACTGAAAAATCATCCATAAAACTTTTTATTATAGTAAAACCCATTCCTGAACGCTCGTCGTTATCAGCCGTAGTAAAAAAGGGTTCTAATGCAAGATTTATGTTTTCGATTCCCACTCCTTTATCTGAAATTTTAATATGTAACTCGTTGTTTTTGATAAAGGCCTCCATAACGATTTCACCAATACAGTTTTTATATGCGTGAACGATAGAATTAGTAACGGCTTCACTTACGGCTGTTTTTATATCTGAAATTTCAGATACACTAGGATTGAGTCTTAACGCAAAACAAGAAATAACGTTTCTAGCAAAAGATTCATTAATTGATAAAGAATCAAAACTTATTTTAAAATAATTGTTATCCATTATTAGCACCTACTTTTTTAATATCAAACGGTAAATACCCGATAATTCTAATATTTTATCCAAATGAGAGTTTACTCCAGTTATGTAAACAGTTATTTGATATCTTTTTAATTTTTTATAACGCCCTAAAAGCATCCCAATCCCTGTGCTGTCCATAAAGGTTACAGCCGACAAATCAAATATCACGGCAGAAACAGAACAGTTGTTTTCTATTATTTCATCTAACTTAATTCTAATTTCCTTGGCTGAACACTCGTCGATTTCTCCATATAAATATATAGTTAATTCATCATTTCTTTTTGTATATTTTATATTCATAATCTTCTCCATCAAATGACGTACAACTAGCCTACTATATTAAAAAAGACAAATTCTAAAATATCTTATCGAATAGTAAAATAATTTGTCAAAACCAAAGAAAATGGCTTATTAAAAATAAATTATTAAATCCAAAAAAAAATTTAAAAAATTACGTTAAATTGATTGACTTATTTGAAAAGATATTGTATTATATATGAGCGTTAAAGCATCGGGGTGTAGCGCAGTTGGTAGCGCACGTGGTTTGGGACCATGGGGTCGGGAGTTCGAGTCTCTTCACCCCGACCAGAGAATAACGCATATTACTTCGGTAATATAAGGGCCTTTAGCTCAGTTGGTTAGAGCGGTCGGCTCATAACCGATTGGTCCGCGGTTCGAGTCCGTGAAGGCCCACCACTATTTAATATTTGGCCCGGTAGTTCAGATGGTTAGAACGCCAGCCTGTCACGCTGGAGGTCGAGAGTTCGAGTCTCTTCCGGGTCGCCAATCTAAAGCCGTTTACAGTGTAAACGGCATTTAGTAAAAAAGAGTGTGTTTACTTGCCTCGGTAGCTCAGTCGGTAGAGCAAGGGACTGAAAATCCCTGTGTCGGTGGTTCGATTCCGCCCCGAGGCACCACAAACACAAGCTGAGTTTGTGCTGGTGTAGCTCAATTGGCAGAGCAGCTGATTTGTAATCAGCAGGTTGCGGGTTCGATTCCAGTCACCAGCTCCAAACAATTTAATATGGGAAGGTTCCAGAGCGGCCAAATGGAGCAGACTGTAAATCTGCCGTCGATGACT
This sequence comes from Christensenellaceae bacterium, assembly GCA_045655805.1. Taxonomy (GTDB): domain Bacteria; phylum Bacillota; class Clostridia; order Christensenellales; family Borkfalkiaceae; genus UBA11475. The sequence continues at coordinate 97,000 of JAZOPZ010000003.1, read as the reverse complement.
TCGGTGGTTCGAATCCACCCCTTCCCACCACAAAAAAGACACATCATTACCGAGTCCCTACAAGGGATTTTTTCGGGAAGGCTGTCCTTTTTAAGAGTCAGGCGTGGCGTGATGCCACGCCTTTTCTCATTCTATTTAGTTTTCTTCTTCTAAAAACCTATCGAAGTCAGGTAAATCAATGGCTTCGACAAAGTTGTAAATAATTTCTATTGTGTGAACGTAACGTCCGTCAACCTTTACTTTTTCGTGAATAATAACCTTATCTACGAATGCTCGTAAGATTTCAGGTGTCAATTCGTCAAAATCACTATATTTTTTAACGATAGCCAAAAACCTTTGTATGTTATCATATTGGGTTTTGGCTTTTTGTGTAAACAATAAAACGGCAGATTGCAACTTGCAATCTGCCGTTCAATTTTTTAAGAAAAAATTTTATTCACTGTAATTAAAATTTAATTTAATTAAAAACAGATTATTTGTTGTTGTAAATAACAGTTACACCAGGATGAGTTGCTACGCCGTACTGACAATAACGGTGATCTGCGCTTCCTCCGTAAAGCTGATCGAAAACAATAAGATAATGATGTTTCTCACCGTCGTTATGAACGTGGTTGTCGTCAACTACGGTATTGCCGTTAGCGTCGGTAGGATGACCGTATCTTACGTTGGAGTATGCATCAACGCTTACACCAGCCTGAACACGAACGTATGGATAACCGGTTCCTGCAAACTCGCAGTAGGTGTAGTTAGCCCACTCGCCGTAGATTACGGTAACATTCTCACACGTAAGGTTAGGAGCGGCGGCATTGGTAACAGCATCATCCGTTGCAGTATTGCCAGTATTTCCAATAAGCATACCACAGTTGCGATAGCAATGCCACTGATAAGCGGATACTATATCGTTTACAGCGTCGATTCTACACGCAATTGTGCTGTCCTTAATAAGAATCTTTGCGGAGGAACCAGCTCCACCAATAACACCACCGGTACAATTACCGAAGTCGCCCCACTGGCTACCAAGTATGGTGCTTTCGTCAATGGTAATGTTGGAGTAGGTTTGTTCTCCACTTGCCCAACCTACAACGCCACCTGCATAGTACTGGTAGTCGTTACACTTAGTGTTGGTAACGGTAATATTATCAAAGGTACAGTCGCCATATGCAGCCCCTGCTACTACGCCACACAAACCGTTCTCGCCCGAAATAGAAGCGCCGTCAATTTTAAGTTTCTTAACAGTTGCATCTTCAACCTTGCCGAAAAGCCCCATACCGAGATCGCTATAATAATAACCATTGTCAAGAGCCCAAGTATTTTGAGAAAGGTTAGAAATGGTGTAACCTTGACCATCAAAAGTACCTTTGAACGATTTATTGTTTCTATAAGAACCAATTGGGTCAAAACATATAGTTTCACCATTTTCATCCGTTGCGCCCAAATCTAAATCGCCATCAAGCTTAATAGTTTTACCTACAAAATCGTTTCCGCCGTCTACTAAAGTAGAAAGCCCAGCAACTTGTTCGGCCGTATTAAGAGTAAATTCGGTGTCGGTATCGTTATACCAAGACGTATCGGCTGTACCATCCCAAGTATCATCAAAAGTTTTAGCATTTCCTTGAACGGCTTCTACTTTATAAGAAATAGTGCAAGTTTTTTCTTGATATGTATTACCTGCAGTTTCTGGAAGTTCAATAGTTACAGGAACAATAATATCTTGCGCCCCTACTGGGATGGATTGCCATTTACCAACGTATTCGCTACCGTTGTAGCTTGCCAAATTAGCAATATCAACTTTTAGCCCAGCGAACAATCCATCATCGTTTTCGCAACTAATAATTGTGCGATATTTTACGCTTACAGTACTTTCGTTCTTAACAACGATATTAAACTTGATTCCATCACCAGGAACAAATTTTTCAAGTGTTAATCCTTCTGCACCAAAGGTTGCTTCGCCTTCATACATGTTGTCTTTACCGTCTTCATATTGGGTATCATACAATTGTTTTGTTTGAACCGAATTTTCATCAATGTTTGCAACAACACTCACCTTGCCCGAAGTAACTGCAATATTAACCTTGCTTTCGCTTGTAAACAAAGCAAAAGTAGAACCCATAAGCAAGCTTAAGCAAAGTGCAATCGTTGCAAACGAAGAAATTACAATATTTTTCTTTTTCATAATGTTTTCTCCTATTAATAGGTAGTTCCGCAGGAACTGCGGAACTACCACATGTTCTTAAATTAATCTACTATATTAACATTATCAGCACCGCTATACGTAATGTCACCAGTCATGGTATTACCACTCATTGTAACCGTCGTGTTAGCATTTGCTGCACTTGTACGGAAAATAATAATAGCGTCACCATCGTCACAAGCCGAAGTCAAAGTGTTATTAGTAAAAATGAACGTTTTGCTTTCGTTGGGATTACCGCCACTATTTACACCAAATCTAACGCAATAGCCTACCGTGTCAAACTTGTTGTCAATAATTTCTACATTAGTACAAGAACCTAAGTTTAAACCATTTTTAGAGTTTACTTCACAGTCTCTAACAAGCAATTTTCCTGCAACGTTATTAATTTGCAATAAAGAGTGCATTGTAGAGTCCACATCACACTCAATAACGTTCCAGTTCTTATCTCCACCATCGCCGTGACGGATAGCAGCACAATTCACAACGCCATCAATGTCAGTGAAGGTGCAATTTTGAACGGTAACGTTGTGCGAATAGGAATATTTCGCAGGCGTTCTGCTGTTTCTATCCGGGCTATAAATGCAAGAGTCTGCACCCGCCTCTGCAACGAAGTTTACGTTTTCAATAAGCAAAGTTTCTGCACCACTTTGTCTACCGTCACCATCTACGGTAAGCAAGCCTGTGAATTTATAGTTGTCGCCGTTGATTTCAACGTTCACGCCTTCTTTCTGCACTACGGTTGCGTCGCCTTCAATATCAGCGGCAAATTTAATTTTTGTAAAGTTTGCGTCCAAAAAGCTTTGTAACTCAGAAGCAGTTGTTACCAAGATATATTCGCCATCGTAAGCATATACGTTTCTATTTTCGTCTTTATAATATTTCACACCGTCTTTATAAACAGTATCAGTTCCGCCAACGTATTCAATGTCGTTTACAGTAGTTTTAACGCCGTCTTTCATCGCTTTAATTCTCCAAAGACCGCTGAAACCACCATCAAAAGTATTCGTGCCTTCTAAAATCAAAGTGTAGTTTGCACCGCAAGAACTATCTATTTCGATAGCTGCCGTGTTTTGGTTTGCAACTGCGTAAGCAGTTCTACCTTGACCACCGTGGAAACGGCTGTCTCTAACAGTAAGCGTCTGGTCGCCCGAACCGCCGTTGTCGCTATACATAATCAATGCATGACCTTGCGTATAGAAATCACAATTATCCACTACAACGTCACCATCATAAATGTAGGTATAACGCATAGCACTGACAGCTGCATCGTCATCATTATCAAACACACAGTCTATGAAAGACGTGTTCCCATAAATATATTGCTGACCGATAATAGTACAGTTTTTATAAGTCATCGTAGGTCCATTGATATATGCTGCATAGTAAGCACCATCTTCAAAGGTAGCCCTTACGTTTTCAAGCGTAACGGTACATCCACCTAAACCGAGATGGTCATGCGAAGAACCGACAGCATTTGTTAAAGCAATTTCTGCACCGTCTTCATTCTCACCCACAACGTTAATCGTTTTATTGCTTGCTCTTAATACGTTTTCATATTTTCCATCAGCAAGAATAATCTTAACTTCACTTTCGCTTCCGTCCATAAGAGAAGTAAATGCACTTGCAGTAGTAACATAATGAGCACCATCAACTATCATAAGTGCGCCGTTTATTACACGACCTGCAATATTATATGAAGATTCATTCGTGCAATTTGTCAACGTTGCAACACAAGTTGAAGTATTAGCAGTTGCTACAAATGAACCCGTCTTATCCATCCTAACGGCACCATCCTCAATTTCACCACTAGCAGTCGTGTCGGCACCAATAATATCGCAATCAGTAAGGTTAATAGCATTTACACCGTAACCAACGAGAATAGCCGCATTACCGAAAGTGTTGTTGATTTTTGCACTTTCAACGTCTACGTTCGTAAGGTTAACCGCACCATTTGCATAACCAACTACCGCAGCAGCACCAGTTGCATATGCGTCAATAGCGTCTTCTACAACGGGAGCAACTAATTTAAGATTTTCTACGTTTAACGTTGCACCAGAGTCTACGTAGAACATACCAACGTTGGTCATACCATTATGTCTACCAGTTGCCAACTTCATATTAGAAATGCTATAGCCATTACCTTTGAAGTTAAGAGTATCGCCGTAAGCTACGCCGATTTCCTTAAATTCTGCACCTTTGAGGTCAACGTTAGCCATCAATTCAACGTTTTGGATTTCTGCCTTGCCGTTATTAGCAACAAGGTATTTTCCGCTTAACGCCTTCATATCATTTGCATTGTATACGTAGATAGTATCATCTGCGGGATTTTCTACTTGTGCATTGCCTTGAACTGCTTCTACTTTATAAGAAATAGCACAAGTTTTTTCTTGATATTCGTTGCCTGCCCCTTCAGGGAGTTCAATCGTTACAGGAATAATTTCATCAGCCGAACCAACAGCAAGTTGCGCCCAGTCAGATACGAGCGTTACGCCGCTGTAGTTTTCATTATTACCTACGGTGATGTTAAGACCTGCAAACAAACCGTCATCATTTTCGCAACTAATGATAGTGCGATATTGAACGGTTACGTTGCTTTCGTTCTTAACAACGATATTAAACTTAATGCCGTCGCCAGGAACAACGTTGTTAAGTTCTAAACCCGCTGCGGTAAAGGTAGCAACGTCCTCACGCATAAACATATTGCCTTTACCATCTTTATATTGGGTGTCATACAATTGTTTTGTTTGAACCGAAGTTTCGTCAATGTTTGCAACAACGCTTACTTTACCCGAAGTAACAGCGATATTTACTTTACTTTCTGAAGTAAACAATGCAAACGTTGCGCCAGCAATAAGGCTTACACAAAGCATAATAGCCAAGATTGCCGAAACAACCACGTTTCTTTTAATCGTTTTATTCATAAAACTGTTTCTCCTAATTATAATTATTTTTATTTATCCTAAGATAAACCACTTTAGTTTGCCGAAGTTTTTTGAACGGCATTTACCAACAAGTCAAACTTAACTTCTTTATCTTGCGCGTCGTTATTTACGTCGTCATCGTTTACAAAAACAACTTTAACCGTAAATTCTTTTGCGCTATCGTTTTTAAGCATCTCTTGCTTTGAAATAACGGCTTTGCCGTCTACCGCATATTGGTCAAGCGTACCCTTGTCTTCGCCGTCGATATATACTTTCAACTGCTCTGCTAAAGCATTGCTTGCGCTATTTAACTTAATGATTACGTCATATGTAAATGCAACGTCACCATTGTTAGTAAGTCTAAGCTTTGCTTCGTATTCCGAACACGGTACTACTTTCTCGTCTTCAATACCGAAAACGTTATCATCTGCGGTGTTCGTGTCGGTAAAATCAATCATGGTCGTATCAGGACCAGCCGTTACCAAATATCCAGTTTCATTGTCAAGGTAAGTTTTTGTAAGACTAATTCTTTCTAACTTCACTTGAAGAGTTCCCGACGTTAAATGGTTTTCAACCTTCACGTTATCACTCCACAGAGCATACGTTCCGCCAACAATCATCGCTGCACATAACATTATCATTACGCACGCCATAAGTAGTGTTCTAACTTTGCTCTTGCCCATTTGCCTGTCCTCCTTGTTCAGATTTATCTATTTCGCTTGATTGAGATTTCAAGCGATTGGATACTAAATTATTCTTCTGTCGTAGACACATATTCACGTGCTTCTAAACGTCTTTCTCTACGACGAATTTTTGCTTGTTCTTTTCTATACGCTCTTTCTTCTTCAATTGCTTTTACAGCAATTCCAATACTGTCCTTAACAGCAGCACAAGATGCTTCATCTATAACCTTAATACTTGCAGGCGCTTGTTTCATAGCAACCTTATTATCGTTAACGTACGTCTTAAAGGTTAAGTTGGAAATAACAAGTTCGCATATTACGATTCCACGCTTAATTTTTAATCTTACAAGACGGCTCATACCTACCTTGTATTCTTCATAATTTGCGTTCTTTATTCTTTTGCTTCCCTCAACCGCCATAGCGCATTTTACTATTTCATCATAATAGCCTTTATATTCAGGTGTAAGCTCTAAATATTTTTCTTCAAGCGTTTGCGTAGCCGTTGAGAACACGACAGCTGAATCATCATTAACGGTGGTCGGTGCCACTTCTTCTACCGCAGCATTAGGCGCAACGGAAAGCACCTCAGCAACTTCCACCGGTTTTACTGCGTCCGCTGGTTTTACTACCTCGGATGGCTTAACCACTGAAACTGCGTTTTGATTATTCTTCTTTTCGCGACGTTCTTTTTCGTCTAACACAACGTCACGTGCAATAACGAACATACAAAACATTCCCATCATAACTGCCATAATTATGAATATGTATATAAGTGCTGTCATTTTATTCTTCTCCTTCCATAGGTTTATTGTTTTCGGTATTTTCTATAATCGGTTCTGTGTCTTTGACCGTTGATTCTATAGTTTCACTATGCGATACGTCTTCTTTTATTTCAGTCGGTGGTGTTTCAGGAATTACTACCGGCGTTTCTACTGGTGGTTTTTCTACAACTTCTACTGGAGCCGTATCATTCTTTTTGTTTTGCAATTCCGCAAGTTGGCGTTTTAACTCTTCTATCTCATCCTCTTGCTTTTTCTTTTCTGCTTGTTGTTTCTCTTTCTTATCTTTACCGAATACTTTTACAAGCCGTATTACTTCAAAAGCAATGATAATAAGACAGGGAATAATTATTAAGCAAACAATTCCAACTGGTGTTTTGAACGCATATACGAGTAAACCCAACACATAGCTTTGTCCTGTCACTTTACCAATGATATAATTAGGACTGTCTGTAAGCGATGTATCTATCGTTTGTTGCATAAGATCCGTTTCAGCGTTTTTATTGTCACCCTCAAGCGTTATGATATATCCGCCCGTTGTTTTTTCTTCAATATTAACAATACGGTGTGTTATCGTTTCCTGTCTACTGTAAACATACTTAAACGTTAACACGTCGCCTACTTTTAAGCTTTTATACCATTCGGCTTTTTCTTTTTCCGATTCTGGGGCAACGTCTACAAATATACAAGATTTAACACGTATGCTCTTAATCTCAAAGTTGCTAACGTCCGTTAATTCACATTCTTCCATTGAGTCGGACTGAACAAATCTAAGCTGATACCCAAAAACCGTAGCCGTGCCGTCGCTGTCTTTTTTTGACGTGATGCTTATAACCAATACAAACATCACAATCGCCATCAACAGATACACTAGAACATTGCCTGTTATTTTTAAGACTTTTTTTACAATAACTTTTTTATCTTTAATTTTTTCGTTACTCATCATTCAACAGTTTTCGCTTCGAGTTCTATGTATAACACAACGCTTAGCCCTTGTGCTTCATTACCAACCTCAATCGGCATAGTATACGATATTGTTATTTCTGTTACACCTGTACCAAGAGAAATCAAATCGCCTTCAAGTAATTCATTTAATGTTTTATTAATTGAAGACTCGTTCGTTTTTATTTTTACTTCTATAAAGTTTTTAAGAGTTCCGTCATTATCGCCATTAAAATCAAGCGTAATCAAATAGTCTTTTACATTATCTCCAGTAAACGAAATAACGTAATCCTCTGTCTTTCCTGGATATAGCCCATCAATTTTTGCTTTTAACGTTTTAGTGGTTGCCCCGTCAATCTCTATAACGGTATTTTCCTTTAATTCATTGTTGTCATGTATCGTTGTGAACAGAACAACGCCCGTTAAGGTTAAGATGATGGAAATGATTATTAAAATGAATTTTAACTTGTTGCCTTTACCCATTTCCTCCTCCGTTCTATATGTGAATAAAACAAATCATTTTGCTTTATTCACACTCATTTTAGAGTAGTAGTGTTTTTACATTACTTGTATCTGGATTCTTTAAGTATGTCATCAACATACAATATAAAACGTTAAAAACGTGCGGTCTATTTTCTTCATTATTAGCAAGCACTCCGTTATAAACCCTTATAGCAAAATCTAATAAGGTTGTAAATATGCTGTGCATAATAGCCGACACATCAGCCTCTTCTATAAATAATGGTTTGAACGCCTCCACTATAGAGTCAAAATGCTTGTGATGTTTTTCTAACGCTTTGCCCTTAAAATAAACCGAATAATAATAACGCACGTAGCATCTGCAATGGGCTTCATTTTTTAACACAAAGGCCCACACCTTAAGAAAGAACTCGTAGAACTTCTTCTTTTCGTTTGCACCTACTCCCCACGAAACAGCTAGTGCCGTTCTCGCAGCTTCCGTAAATTCTTTATCCAAGGTTAAAAACGCCGTTTCATATAAATTTTCTTTACTTCCAAATAAGCGATATATGTAAACTTCATTCATTTTTATTTCTTTCGAAGTTTCACTATAATACGCAAGATTTTTTGTCGTTGCTTTCTCAAAGCCACCTTCTGCAATTAAATGAATTGCATTATCTATCAGAATCGCTCCAATGTCTGCTTCTCTTTCCATTCTCCCAACTCACATACAAACACAGTTAGATGCTCTTTGTAGCAAACACTACACCTTGACCATAAAAAATACTCCCATATAAGGAGTAGCTAACATAGGCCACAACTCAAAAACAACGTAACGCTTGTTATGTTGCCCCCAATTGTAACACATAACGCTTGTTATGTGTTCAAACATTGCTTGTCGCAATGCAAAGAACATTTTGTTTGCATTATTATAGCGTAATTTATTAAAAATTGCAAGCGATTTTAATACATATATAAAATTTTTAAGGAATTTTTTGCACAACTAAAAAACCATTTCTAACTAACTTTATTGATTTGATAGAAAAGGTCTTTTTGTCGTGCAATTTTTTTATTATATATTTAGCTTTAGAGGAAAACGAATTTGGTTTTTACAACATAACAAGCGTTATGTGATAGGGGCGGCGAAAGTCGTTCTTTTTTTATATTATTAAGCGCATATTTTCCATCTTGCGTTTATGCTCAGTAGCCGTTGTAATAATATAGATTCTAGTTGTGTTTATGCTGGTATGACCAAGAATGTCTGCAAGCTTAGCAATATCTTTTTCAATGCCGTAAAACGTTCTAGCAAAAAGATGCCTTAAATTATGTGGAAACACTTTCGTTGATGAAACACCAGCATCCTTACATAGTGCTTTCATATCACGCCAAATATTATGACGGCTGATGTTTTTTCCGTTTTTCGTTATAAATATTGCCCCTTTTTGTATTTCACGCTCTCTTATATATCGTAAGAGTTTTTTTCTCAATTCTTCTACAATAAAAATGCGTCGATTCTTCCCTTTACAATTTACGAACGCTTCGCCTTTTTTCACCGCCTCAACTGTAATATATTGCAACTCACTAACTCTAATACCAGTGCCACATATCGTTTGTATAATCAAATTAAGTCTTTCGTTTCCATTCTTTCGAGACGCCTGTACAAGTCGAATATAATCCGCCTTTGATAGTTCCTTTTCTTCGGGACAGAAAGCGGATTTTTGTATTTTATATTGTTTTACACACAAATCATACCAACCACAAAAACGAAAAAAGACGTTGACTGCCGCAATCATTGAATTTGCACTTGTCACAGCGTGCGAACTTATGAGTGCATTTTTATAATCTAATACAATACTCTTAACTACTTCTCTATTTCCCACAAACTCATAAAACGTTCTCATATCGTGCAAATACTTTTCAATAGTTGCTTTGCTTCGTTCTTCACACACTAAATAGTCTTCAAATTGTCGTAATTTCTCTTGATTTAATTGTCTTTTCATTTTAGTCCTCCATATATAGTTTTCTATAATTATTTTACTATAAACAGAATTTAATACATTAAATTATTGCATTACAAAAAAAAATCAGACTCCAATTTGGAATCTGATTTTTTCTCCGCTTGAAAGTGCAATTTCCTATAAATTTTTAATATTTCAAAAAATCCCTTATAGGGAACGCCTTTGATGTGTCTTTTTTGTGTTAGGTAGTGTTACGAGCATCGCCGTGGTTCGGGCTTTTGCTTTGCAAATGCTTGTACCTATTTTTAACAATACTATAACCTCAACATTTAAGTAATGATTTTTATTTTACTCTTGAAGTCGTAATTTTATCATGGTATAATAACTAAAAGCCAAACTGGAGTTAATTATGCAAAACATCGTTAAACCTTACAAAACAATAATACCTATCACTTTAACAATGGATAGACTAAATACTTGGGGTAAAGTTTATGCAGTGATGGCAAAAGAACTCGATGCTGAACTATTTATAGTTATTAGAAATGTTTTCGGTGATAAACCTTTGTTCTTAAAAAATATTGAAGAATTAAAAGCCAAAGTTGACTTCTTTAAAGAAAGAGGCGTAACTGTAGGCGCATGGTTATGCCCTACCACTGGGCACGAAAATAAAGGCTTAAATATTGGCGAAGAAGGTAAAAAATTTATTCATAGACAAGTTGCCGACTATTCAAGTGGTAAACCCGAACTAATTGAACAAGCATTTTGCCCGTTAGACGAAAATTTCACAAAAGATTTTGCGTGGAAAATGAAAGAATTGGCTTAAACGGGTATAGCAAGATCTTTATTTGAAGACGATTTTAGATTATCTGGTCCGCCTATTACAAAAATCGCTTGTTGTTGTGAACTTCACATGAACGAATTTTCCAAAAGAGTTGGTAGAAAAGTTTCAATTGAAGAACTGCGCGACTTAATTTATAATAACGAAGATTTAAGCTACCGTAAAATTTGGATGGACTTAAAAAAAGACACAATGAACAACTTCTTAAAAACGTTAAGAGAAGAAGTTGATAAAGTAAATCCACAATTTCGAATTGGCATTAGCGCAAGTCGATTAAATTACGATATTGACGGCGCTACAATTCAAGAGTTGGCAAAGGTTGCCGCAGGAAACACTAAACCTTTCGTTCGTTTAACGGGTGCTCCATATTGGGCGAGAGAAAATACCTCTTTAAGCGCAGTTATCGAAAGCAATCGTATGCAATTTGGATGGTTCTCTGGCGAGGATATAGAAATCATTTCCGAAGGTGATCCTTACCAACGTCCTAGAAGTAGAATACCAGCATCATACCTTGAAGTATTTGATCAAATTCTTCGCGCTAACGGTGGTAGTGACGGCATTTATAAATATATGACTGCTTATAGACAAGGTCCAGGTTATGAAAACGGTTATCTTGAATTCCACCAAAAAAACCAGTCTACATATCAACTTATTGACAAACTTTTCAAAGGTAAAAAAATTATAGGTCTTAGACCTTTAGTAAAACAACAAAGATTATCCAACGCAATATTTGACGACCTTGAACCATTTGAAGAATTTGGTTCATATTATAGGCTCGATAGCGTAGTCCCACCAGAATCTTATTATGTGACGGATTGCTCTGTCCCAACCTCTTACGAAAACTGCGACTATGCAGGACTTGCTTTTGGTGAAAACGCTAGATACTTAACAGATGAACAACTTAAAAATGGTATAATCACAGACTTAAAAGGCGCTAAAATTTTAACAGAAAAAGGCATTGACGTTGGTCTTATAAGTTACGAACAAGTTTTTGCAAATCCATCGGAAGAGTTTTATATTGCTGACGATATATCTATGCCAATTGGTCAACCATCACCTTTCCCATTACGTTTTTACAAAGTAAATTTACGTGACGGTGCAAAGGTAATTAGCATTTTCAAATACGGCATTTTTAAACCACAGTTTGGCAACTATAAAGCGGATGATTCAACGAACACAGTTCGAGAAAACTTCCCTGCTTGTTATTTATATGAAAATGCTAACGGGCAAAGATTTTGTGTACATACTTTCGTTGCTTTAAATGTTCAAAACCGTGATGTTTATGACGGTTTTAGTGGCAGTTTCTTTATAAATTGGTGCCGACAACGCCAAATTTTTGATACTGCTGAATGGCTACAAAAGAAAAAACTTCCTGCTAAATCGTTAAAAAACCCGTATTTATATATTTTATGCGCTGAAGATGATGATAATCGTTTTTTTGGTTTGTGGAATAATTGTGAAGATGAAATTCTTCATCCTGAAATCCAATTAGAACTTCATGCAAAAGATATCACGTTCTATCAAACCGAAGGCTTCGCTAAAGGCGACACGGTACACTTAACTAAACCGTTAAAACCTTTTGAAAGCGCTTTTTTCAAAGTTAAAAAACAATAATTAATAAAGAGGTTGATATGCTTGTATCTTCAAAAAAAATGCTTTTAGATCCATCAATATTATCTCGATAATTATAGGAATGTTTAGACACGACCTTAAAAAGAAACCCCAACAAGAAAATACTAAACAAGCAAAATAATTGCAACACTAAAATCACAAGGTTTTCATACGATATTGTATGAAAACCTTTTTATTTGAAAAAAATTTAACAAAAAATTATGCCGAAAAGTGGGCACTTTCACGTAATCCCCAATATTACGACTTTAGCAAAATAGGTGGGGACTGTACCAACTTCGCTTCACAATGTCTTTTAGCAGGTGCCCCTAGTATGAATTTTATTGAAACTTACGGTTGGTATTATAAAAACATAAACGATCGCTCACCTTCGTGGACTTCAGTTAAATACTTTTATGAGTTTATAATCAACAATAAAGGAGTTGGTCCGTTTGGCAAGATTGTAAACATAAAAGACTGTCAAACAGGTGATTTTATCCAATTATCAAACGGGACGACTTTTTACCACACTTTAGTTGTAACAAACATTTTTAACAACGTTCCCTATGTTTGCGCACACTCTTTCGATGCCTTATTTAAACCATTAACACAGTATAAATACAATACCTTAAGATGTATTAGGATTGATGGCTATAGAAAGTAAATGTTCAACTTTCGCAATACCGTTTTGCTTAAAAAGTGTCCAAAATAAAAAAGAGCAGTTACCTGCTCTAGTTAAAACCTTCGTTAGAAAGATATTTTAAGAAATCGTCATCTTTAGAAAATGTCGGTATAAAATCATCAGCACTTACTATCGGCTTGAATTCTATAAATTTTTTACGCTTTCTTGTGGTTTGAGTATTATCAAACATACCCTTTACTCTATCGCTAAAAACAATATGTGTTACCATAAAATAGTTAATTATAATTTGAATAATTATACTTACAATTGACACTAAACTATAATTAAGATTGAGTAAAATATACATAAAATAAATAATAGCAAAATCAATTAGTAGAGAAATTATCCTTGAACCAAAAAAAGTAAGTGATTCGTAAAATACAACTATTTTTGGTGCGCCAATACTTTTAAATACAAAGTATTTATTTGTAATAAAAGAAAATATCGTTGCTACAAACCAAGCAATTTCTGCCGATAAATACGGATGTTGATTGCTAAAAATATAATGAAAAACATTCTTAAAAAAGATAGTAATCACAGTTGTACAGCACCCAAAAAGTACGTACCAGATTATTCTCCGATACCTAACGTAAAATCTAATTAATTTATACGTATACAAGCGAACGCGCTTTGTTTTTGCAAGTTTAAAAAATACCTTTTTTATTCTGGCTATATTTATAGCCATTACAAAAAACGCTATAAGCACAACTAGGATTGTAAAAACCAAAAATAATCCATCGTTTTGCTTAACGGTATCTTGCAAAAAGTTATATGATGCCGTCATTTTCAAATTTTATAAATACTTTACAATTTCGTTTAAGTCTTCAAATTCAATAGTTGGATTTACGTTGCTTTTCGCAAGCATTTCTTTAGTGGTTTCCCCACTATAAACTAAAATAGTATTAAATCCTGAATTTACACCAAACATTATGTCTGTATAAAGCCTGTCCCCTACCATAGTAATTTGTTCAGGCTTAAGACCAGTTGCCCTAACGATTTCATTACCAGCTATATTATTTGGTTTACCTATGATAGCGTCAGGCACACGGCCAAATGAAGACGCTTCAAGCAATTTGATGAAGGAACCAACGTCCGGCATTGAAATATCTTTTGTAGGACAAACCGTGTCAGGATGCGTTGCAATATATATAGCACCCCTCACTAAAAGTTCGTTAGCTTTTTTAAGTTTTTCAAAGGTCAACGTCGTATCGTAAGCAAGCAAAACGATTTCGGCATCGTTAGAATCAACAACGTTAACGCCACCTTCAATAAAACTCTTTTTAACTTCGTCAGTAGCAACTGCGTATACTTTTTTACCAGGATATTCAGCATTTAAGTAACTAATAGTTGCCATTGCTGAAGTATAAACAATATCACGCTCGTCATAAAAGCCTATTGCTTGTAATTTTTTTAAGTATTCCATATAATTTTTTGACGAGTTGTTCGTAAAATAATATATTTGAATACCGTGTTCACGACAAATTTTAAGGGTATTTATCATATCCCCAATAGGCGTAGAATCAAGATATATAGTTCCGTCCATATCAAGAACTAAACATTTAGTGTTTTGAATAACTGTTTTAATGTCTTTCATATTAATACCACAATTCATCTCTGCCGGTAGATATTGCTTTAGCTCCGGCCTTAATTGCTTGTTTAATTTGTTCTTTAGTTGAGATTAAGACACCAGCAATTATAGGAGGCTTAACAGTATGGGCAAATTTTTCAATAATTTCAGGCATAATACCAGGCATGATTTCTACCATATCAGGTTTTGACGCACTTATAGACTCACAAGCCGTTACAATAGCCTTTGAATCAACTATAAAAAAGCGTTGTACCGTCAATAGCCCTTCATCTTTAGCCATTAAAACCAAGTTAGTTTTGGTAGTAATTATACCATCAGCGCCCTTGCCTTTTAAAAATCTTATCCCAAATTTATCCTTGCCAACACCATCTAAAAAATCAAAGTGAATAAAAGCCTTTTTGCCTGCTTTATGTGTTAGTGAAATAATTTCATCAATGTTTAAAATGTTTTGAAAATTAAGTAAAAATATCACTTCAACAGGGCTATTCAATGCCTTTAGAAAATCACTTTTAGTTCTTGCGCCGGCAATTTTATCGTAATTCAGCGTCATAATCGTAAATTAGTCAACAGTTTTAGACGCTATTAAATTAGCATCACCGTCAATATTTTCTATAATAACGTCGCCAAGTTTAATAGGCGTTTTGCAAGTAACTGAGTTAATCTTTTTCATTACCTCAAAAATGTTAGCCTTAAGAACTGCTTTGTCAGTTTTCACAGGAACCATAACGCCTTTATCAGATTTTACAGTACTAGTTACGACCCTCATAGGATTTACACATTCGTTTTGAGCGTAAACTTTACCACGTGGGCAAAAATTACCCGTAACGTCAACTACTTTACCGTCCTCAAGCGTTACGGTAACTTGACAACCTCTTGGGCATTCAACACAAGTTAAAAGTTTTTCGTTAGTCATTTTTAGCCTCCAATTCAATGGTAATAGTACCCGACTTGTTAGATGCAAGTAAATCGGACTTTAAGATAATGGTTTCCATTTCACCCGGAGCGACAGGTAATGCCTTTTTCTTTGAAAGAACAATTTCGTCACCATCTTTAACGTTGAAAGTTACGTTTTTAAATACGTTGGTTACTCTAAAGAATACTTTAACGTCTTCAGTAGGAACAGTAACTTTTTGTGGAAGAACGTAACCAATATTAGCGCCGTTGAAAAGTTCAATGGTTTTTTCCTTTTTAATATTACCGTTAATATATTCAGCAACGGCTTTACCAGCAATTTCAGCCTCGTCACAAGCAAAGTCAACAAGATCGTGCACGTGTAAAACGTTACCACAAGCAAAGATACCTTCAATATCAGTTTCTCTATGTTGATTAACAATAGCACCTTTCGTCCTTGGGCTCATTGCAATACCTGCGTTTTTTGTAAGTTCATTTTCAGGAATAAGACCAACTGAAAATAAAATAGTATCACAATCAAAGTGAATTTCAGTACCAGGAATAGGTTTTTTTGTTTTAACGTCAACTTCAGCAATCGTACAACCGGTAACCCTTTCCTTTCCTTGAATATCAACAATAGTATGACTTAAGTAAAGTGGAATACCAAAGTCGTCAAGACATTGAACGATATTTCTCTTTAACCCACTAGAATATGGCATTAATTCGCTAACAGCGTGTACTTTTGCACCTTCTAGCGTCATACGTCTAGCCATAATAAGACCAATATCGCCTGAACCAAGAATAACTACGTTTTTACCAGGTAAATAACCTTCAATATTAACGTATCTTTGAGCAGTACCTGCTGAAAAAATACCTGCAGGTCTAGTACCAGGAATATTTAGCGCGCCCTTACTTCTTTCACGACAACCCATTGAAAGCACGATTGCCTTTGGATTTAAGGTAAAAATACCGTATTCACTATTCATAGCCGTTACGGTTTTATCGTTACCAATTTCAAGAACCATAGTTGAAAGCATAACGTCGATATCACGTTTACCAACTTCAACTGAAAATTTTTCAGCATATTCAGGACCAGCAAGGTTTTCTTTAAATCTAGTAAGGCCAAACCCGTTATGCACGCATTGATTGAGTACGCCACCGAGTTTTGTATCTCTTTCAATAATTAAAATATTTCTAACGCCTGCGTCGTAAGCAGCAACTGCCGCAGCCATACCTGCAGGGCCACCACCAACAACTACTAAATCGTAAATTTTCATATAAATCACCTACTTAGTTCTTCCGATATTGATTTCAGAACCCTTACCACTCTTTGTAACTGCTTCATAAGGGATACCTAATTCTTTAGAAATAATGTCAACGATAACAGGTTGGCAGAACCCACCTTGACATCTACCCATACCAGCACGTGTTCTACGCTTAACGCCGTCAATCGTGGTGGCTTTTGGATTTTCCCTAACGGCTCTTAAAATTTCACCTAAAGTGATTTGTTCACAACGGCAAATAATTTTACCATATTCAGGAACTTCTTTAATAATAGCGTTCTTTTCATCCATTGACAAGTTTTTGAAGAAATAATCAGCCTTTCTAATAGGATTAAATTCGGCTTTTTTGTTGAGCGAAAGTTCTTTAGCAACCTCGCCTGCTACGTATTGACCGATTGCAGGTGCCGAAGTAAGACCAGGTGATTCAATACCACCAAGATTAAAGAAATTTTCAGCAACAGCGCTCTTTTCAATAATAAAATCATGTCTGTCAGAGTAAGCACGAACCCCTGCAAATGAAGTAATAGAATTAAACACAGGAACGTTTTTACACATCTTGCTAGCGCCTGCAATAATCGCTGAGAACCCGTCTGCAGTCGTTGAAACGTCAGTTCTATCGTCTTGCTCAACAGCGGTAGGTCCTAAAATAATGTTATTGTCAACGGTGGGTGAAACGAGAATACCCTTACCCTTTTTGGTAGGACAGAAGAAAAGCGTATGCTTAGCAAAATCACCACTTTCTTTATCTAAAAGTAAGTATTCGCCTTTTCTTGCACCAATTTTATAAGAATAATCACCAACCATATTTGCAATTTTATCCGAATACAAGCCTGCAGAGTTGATAATGTATTTACCTTCAACGGTTTTTCCATCAGCAGAAGTAACCTTGTAGCCGTCAGCAGTCTTTTCAATACCAACGACTTCAAAATCAAGTATTAAATCAGCGCCGTTATCCATAGCGTTACCAATACCAGCAATCGTAAGTTCGTAAGGACAAACAATACCTGCCGTTGTTGCGTAAAGCGCACCAACTGCTTCGTCAGAAATATTTGGTTCAATTGCGCGAAGTTCTTCTTGGTCAATAAGTTTTAGTCCTTTAACTCCGTTTTTTAACCCTCTTTCATAAAGACCTTTAAGCGTTTCTTTTTCTTCTTCAGAAAAACCAACTACTAAAGAACCGTTGTTTTTATATTTAACACCAAGTTCTTTACAAACTTCAGGCATTAAACCTGCGCCCAAAACGTTAAATTTCGCTTTGTTACTACCTTCTGCAGTGTCAAAACCTGCGTGCGAAATGCCAGAATTAGCCCTACTTGCGCCCATTGCTACGTCGCTTTCTTTTTCGAGTAAGCAAACTTTTGCATCGTAACGTGAAAGTTCTCTTAAAACCATTGCACCAACGACGCCACCGCCGACAACTAAAATATCGTACATACTTCCTCCAAAAATTTTTTGTAAAAAAAGGAAACAAAATTAAAGACAATGCCTCTTGCCTTTAATAGTGTCTCCAAATCTCACATAATATTTATTTCCCTATAATACTACAACAATTATAGCAAATTGTCAAGAAACTTTTCTAAGTTATTTAAAATGTGATTATTGTACACCAAAACGAGTGGCAAGTAATCTATCGTAACTGATTTCAGAAATAATTTTTTGCAAAAATTCTTCACAAAGTTCGTCTTTATCAAAAAGTTCCGTCGTAAGTATTGACCACATAGTTTTATTACTATGTGAAAGCAAAAACCCATCGGTTAAAAAACTCTCAAACTCGTTGTCGCTAATCGCAACGCCCTCAACAACTGAAAAATCTAAAAACTCAATTTTAACTGCAAATTTATCACCGATAGCGCACGAATATCCCCTTACAAGACCGTCTGTCGAATATTTACAATCGACTGATTTATTGATAAACTCGTCACTATTTATAAGCAATTGTTTCTCCGCTAAAGAATTCAAATAAAAATCACGTGTCTCAGATGTATAGTAAGCAATTATAAAATCTTCTTTAGACATAAAATATAACAACTTCGTTTCACCAATAACGGCGACGGCATAAAAGAATTCAACAGTGCCAACCGTTGCTTTATAAACGTCGGCATCTTCCATTAAAACTGATTTAGTAACGGGACTTAATAATGTTGCCCTAGTCCCAACTTGCAATTCCCTATTAGCGTCATTTAAAATATCAACGCCCGAAACGTAATACTCATTTGAATATACTTTAGAGCAAAAATAACTAGTTTTTAATGTTTTTTGTGGCAACGATTTTTTTGAATATTTAGAAGTTTTGATAAATATTAGCAACAATACTACAACTTCAAGTATAAGCGTTATAAAATATCTAGCATCTAACACTAAAAACGCAACGATAGAAAACAAAGCCATCGCCCCATTTATCACTATAGCAATTAAAGTAGGTTTTTTTAATTCGGCGACTAAATCAACGGGAGCATCTTTTTGCTTTATTTCTTGAAATGTCAAAAGGTAAAATAGAACGGATAGGGCAACTACTACGGGCAATAAAAAAACACCGCCCCAGTTATTTTTACCGATAAAATTACCAATGGTAAAACCTGAAAAAAATATAACAACAGCGTAGCATAAAAACGAAACTATATTTTTTACGGTAAAAATGTTACCATCGGTGGAACTTTTATTTTTAATTTTTTTTACGGTTTTACTTATGATATCAAAATCTTTTTTAGAAACAACTTCTTCAACGGTCAAATTCTTTTCAACCGACAATTCTGATAATTTTTCAAGCACATGAAATGCGTGATCCTTTTCGCTTAAATATTCCCCACCTAAAACAATCAGTTTACCTTTATCAGTAATTGTTAACAAACCTTCCTTATTTGAAACTAGTTGTAAATGAATAAATGCTGAAAGTGTTGAATTTAAAGTATGTAATGGCAAATAATTTTCGGCGTAAAAATCCAGCAATGCAGTTTGTTGTGTAAAAAAGTCGTTGTTTTTTAACGCAATCAAAAGTTTTGCATCTTTTTCAGTAAAAAAACTCATATAAATAAATTGGCAAAAACCGTCCTTATAATATCTATGATATTATTATAACACCGAATATGGTTGTTGTAAATAGCAAAAATAAAAAATCCGCCATTTTTGGGCGGATTTTTCTATTTTAGACTGTCAAAGAAAGCCTTGTAAACTTCTTTGTTAACTTTCTTTATAACTTTCTTATCAAATTTAAGAACCCTATCGTAAGTAAATAAACCGTTAATTTCATCCTCGACGTCGGTTAATTGTGTATAAACAGTAGCCGACAATCCCTCGTTTTTAATTGCAGGAACAATTTCCGTGGTGAATAATTTCTCATATGCATTTTGAACGCTTTGTGCATCTTTAAACGCCTTATAACCAAATTTTTTAGTAGTAAAAACCCTACCTTCGTGAGCGTATGAATAACCACCAAATTCCGTTAATGCAAGTATTCGCTTATTATCGTTTTTGACCTTAATTTTTCTAAAGTATATGTGCTTACTTTGTAAATCTCCACCGCCTTTATCTTGCCAACCACTCGCGTGATCGTATAATCTTGACGAGTCGATTTTTCTCAACTTTTCCCAAGTTTCGTAAGCATCAAATTGCCCCCACGCCTCGTTAAAAGGTGTCCACAAACAAATTGAAACGCAGTTGAATAGTTGTTCGATTAAACCATACGCCTCTTTGTAGTACCACTCGCGTGATTTTTCACTACGACGCATTTTTTTGTAGTTTTTATCGTTCAATTTTAAGTTAAAGAAAGGACCAAGCGCAATTCTAATAAACGGATATTCACCACCACCGTTTATCATATCTTGCCAAACGAGCACCCCTAAAATATCACAATAATAATACCAAAGCATAGGTTCAACTTTAATGTGCTTTCTCAACATATTAAAGCCAAGGTCTTTAACGGCTTTTATTTCGTTATACATAGCCTTGTTGGCTTTTGGCGTATATATTCCATCGTGCCAATAGCCTTGGTCAAGTAATCCGTTGTGAAAAATAGGCTTATTATTTAATGCAAAATATTTTTTACCGTCTATTACGATTGATGAAAATTTCCTTAATCCAAAATAACTTTCAACCTTGTCTTGATCGTAGGTCATAACGACTCGGTAAAGTTCGGGTGACACGGTATCCCAATCCTTACATAATGAAACGTCAATTTTAAGTCTTTCATTTGTTTTACCATCGACCGAAGTAACAAGTTCTTCCCCGTCGTAAATTTTAACCTTAACTGGACCATTGTCCAAAGACTTACAAGTAACGAAAAGTTTTTTCGTATCGTATTCCGGCAATAAAACTACTGAACTTATATACTTATCGGGTACGCTTTCAAGCCAAACTGATTGCCAAATACCACTCGTTGCCGTGTACCAAATTCCTCCACGCTTATATTTTTGCTTACCACGGCCATAAACGTCGCTTGACGCGTCGTCAGTAACAACTATAATTAGTTGATTTTCGCCACTAATTAAAAAGTCAGTCAAGTCAAAAGTAAAGGCTAAATAACCGCCTTCATGACGACCTACGGATTTGCCGTTTAAAAAAACCTCACAAACTTGGTCACAAGCGCCGATATTTATAAGAACTCTACCCTTATTAAAATCTTGTGGCAAGGTAAAGTTTTTTCTATAAAACAAAAACTCGTCTTTTTGAAGTTGTTTTTTTACTCCCGAAAGATCACATTCGGGCGAATACGGAACAATAATTTTACCATCGTAATCTTTAGGTATTTCGTTAACTTTTTTTATTGCGTAATCCCACTGTCCATTTAGCGAAAAATAACTATCTCGCATAAATTGTGGACGAGGATATTCCATCAAAGGGATGTCAGAACTAAAAAACTCTGGTGATATTATCATATCGCACTATCTCCTAATGTAGTATTCGGCAACTCGTCAACAGACGAAGATTGTTTTTTGTCATATTTAATCATTTTTATTAAAAGCAACACAAAAAGTGCTAAAATAATAGCGACAACAAGCGACGCAAGGAAAATATTTTGATTAGGAATAAACGATATTGTCCCATCATTGTTTGTGTAAGTGTCAGCATTTCGCAATACCGTTGAGCCTATAAATGGACCAATTATACCCGGTATTAAAACTTGCGCAACTATTCTTAACCCTTGGAACATCCCAGATTTATTAATAGGAGTATTATCCCTAATAACAGCGCCAAATACAGCCATTCCCGACAAATACCCACACATCATTAAAAGTGACCCTATAAATACAAGCACTACGTTTTTAAACAAGAACAATACTATAAATCCAAGCATCAATAAAAATATAGACGGAATTATTGACTTATTAAATTGCCATTTGTCGTAAACTCTACCGTAAAAGAATGTAAACACCGACGCTAATAAAATTGCAGGAGCCATTATTAAAACGTAGTTCGCCATTTTAAGAGAAACTTCGTAATACAAAATGAGATACGGCATAAAAATTTGAATTGCTATACCAAACACGGCAAAAGCAATTAAATAAAGATACAAATTCTTGTTTTCTTTAACGACGACAGGTCTAAAGCCATAAATAATATTTTTAAAGTAACCCTTGTTTTCATCAGTAACGATATTACTATCTTTAATAAGGAAAATACCTAAAATACCGATAATTACAACTACTAAACCTATAATAATAAATATCGCAGTCCAACTACTAGCCTTATTTAAATCAAAGCCCATAAAACCACCAAAGACGACTAAAATCGCCACGAGTGGCATCATTGAATTTATCCCCTCTGCTTTACCACGATTTGTAGCGTCAGTACTATCAGTAAGCCAAGCGTTAAAGCAGGCGTCGTTTGCAGACGAGCCAAAAAAAGTCATAATACAGTCAAAAATTATAACTAGCGTTACGCCTATAGCCATCGCAGTTACGGTAGTAACAGCAGGAAAAATTCCTTTAATTACGTCTACCCTTAAGAGCGCAAAACCTAGTATTGAAAAGCCCCACACTATATAGCCTGCGCAAATAAAAACTTTTCGTTTGCCAATCTTGTCAGATAGCGCACCCACAAGCAAAGTCGTTATCGTTGCAGCGATAGAACTTAATGCTACCATAAGTGAAATTTGTTGTGCAGTAGCGTTGAACATTTTGTAGATAAATACGTTAAAATACATATTTTCTACTACCCACGCAATTTGCCCCGTAAGACTAAAAATTACAACGGCAATCCAAAATTTATTGTTTTGATTTTTCATATTTACTCCTTACTAATTTAGTATATCAATTATTTTTATTACTGTCAATAATAGTTTCAAAAACCACATAATTTAGTTGTACTTTCGATATCATTGTGTTATAATGAACAAGTATTAATACGGAGAACGATTATTATGAAGAAGAAACTCTCAGTCGGATCTTTAACTGCTTTATTATCACTAGTATACTTTACGAGTTATATAACTAGAAAAAACCTATGAGTTATAATAACTGCATACGAGGCAGGAACAGGTTTTGCAAACAATTTAATAGGTATAGCACTCACTTGCCTATCAATAACTTATGGTGTAGGACAAGTTGTTAACGGTTACATTGGTGATAGAACTCAACCACAAAACTTAATCGCTTGTGGACTTATCATCGTAACCCTTATGAACTTATTGTTGCCACTCTTAGCATTTTCAATAACTCTAGTATGGATTTTATGGGCAATCAACGGTTTTGCCCAAGCAATGATGTGGCCACCTATCGTTAGAATTTTAGCGTGTGATTTAAGTGATAAAGATTATAATCGTTCCGTACTTTTAATTTCTTGTGCATCTTCACTAGCAACTGTGTGCTTATCAATCTTCTCAAAGCCAATAATTAATTTATTTAATTCGTGTCAAGCAGTATTTTACACATCTGCTGGCATCGGCGTTATCGTAACGATTTTATGGTTTTTCTTCAAAAGTGGTTGTGGGCATTTTGATTCAACTCCTATGCCGGTAGACACTCAAGTTGAAACAAAAAAGCAAAAACTCAATATACCAAAACTTGCAATTTTCCCATTAATATTTATATTCTTTGCAGTTATCCTTCAAGGGATGCTTCGTGACGGTATTGAACCACTTTTACCAGTATACCTTACTAATGCATTAGGAGTTGGCTCTGACGACGCTATCATCGTAACGCTCGCCCCTGCTATTTTAACTTTCGTATTCTATTATCTTTCTCTTTGGCTGTATAAAAGATTTTTTGAAAATGAAGTTAAACTTGGTGGTGTTTTATTTGGCGTGAGTGCATTTTTTGCAATAATTCTTGCATTGATGTTTATAATACTTAAAATTGACGTAAGCGCCATCAATCCTTCAAGCGTTGGTATTGCTGAAATAACGCCGATTATTTGTCTCACACTTATCACAAGCACCATGCACGGCGTTAACCTTATGCTCATTTCTCAAGTACCAAAACGCTTCAAAAAATACGGCAACGTATCAACCTTTGCAGGTATTTTAAACGCTTGTACTTATATAGGTTCGGCGATTGCTTTCCCACTATTCTTATCTCTCGATTGGTTTATAACGGTTATAGTGTGTTCTGGCATTACGATAGCAGGTACTTTATGTTGTTTTATTGCAGTTCCAAAATGGCAAAAATTTGCACTTGGCAAAGAAGAACCTATTGAAACTCAAGAAACTATAGTACAAGAATAATTTTCACAGCAAAAAAGAGCAACTAAGCAGTTGCTCTTTTTTTGTTGCAAATTTCTATCTACCGTCTTCTTTTGCAATATTATTGAATTTTTCAATTATTTGAATTTCATACGGGTCATAAGGACGGAAATTTTGACGGAATAAATCGTGTTGCCATTTAGTAAAATCATACTCTCTCGCGCCACCTTCGTCCCATTGTTTCCACAAATCAGTCCAAGGTTCACTCGTTTGTGTTTTACCAATAACAAAACCCCAACAATGACACGCAACGTTTGATAAAAATAACATAGGATAAATATCAAAAATATTGTTATGATTTACTCTATTTAGCCATTCAGTCAAGAAAAGTGGTCTATTTGTCTTTTTATGGAAATTGATTTCAGCAACGAGTTTATCAAAAGATTGATAACTATGAAAACTGATAATATCAGAATTATCGTAAGCAAATTGTTCTTCTTTGGTTTGAATTTTACCACCTTTAAGGTTACGCCATACGTCAGCACAAACTGGTTGAATTGGATCGTATGAACGAACTAGTTTAAATAATTCGTCCAAAAGAGGAATAGTCCTTTCGCCAATGGTAATACCAGGTTCGTTCCAAATATTCCAAGCAAGAACTCTTTCGTCTTTAGCATACTTTTCAACTGTTTTTTTAACCATTTCAATAAAAGTAGCGTAAATTTCAGGGTATTCCATATAGTGTTTTGGTTGTTTTGCCCATTCTTCAGCAGAATATGGAATTCTACCAAAATGTATACCGAGCGCATATTCTTGTTCGCCCATTTTCTTTGGAACGAACACTTCACCACGAGGCAAATCTTCTTCGTGGGTTAACACAACCATAACCTTTTGGTTATATTTGGCGCAAATTTCAATGTATTTATCGAAAATTTCCATATAACTTTCAGGTTCAGCATAATAAACGTCAAAGTTTGCCCATAAACGAACGGTGTTAAAACCTATTTTTTCAGCAAGAGCAAGTTCTTTCTCGAGTTGTTCGAGTTTTTCTTCACTCTTGTATTTTTGGAACATATCAAGTCTATTAGTACACTTGCTACCTACCAAATTGAAGCCACGTAACCAACCTTGTTTTTCATACCAAGCGTTCGCTTGTTCCGGCGTCCATTGTTGTTTCATTATTTTCTCCTATTTGCATTATTTAATTTAAATCGTATAAATTATGTTGTTATAATATCTTTTGGTAAAGAAAATCGTTATTTTTTAATCCAAATAAGTTTTGCCGTTCTAGGTTTATCAAAAAACAAACGCAAATTACCATCTGTTATTTTAAATGTTTCCAAGGTGTCCTCATCCGTTAAAGAATATACTCCGTTTGCAAACGGAAGTTTAACGGTTAACTCGCTTTCTACGCAATCTTCTTGCCTAAAAGCAAATATCACGCCACTTTTAGTATCTTCATCAAAATACGCGTAAGCAGTAAACCCACTTTTATCTTCACCATCGTGCCAATCCGTCAAAAGATAAAAATCTTTCAATAAATATGGTGAAACCCTTTTCCACTCATCTATACCGAAAAGAACACTAGAATAATCTACGCTTTTCTTTTGAACGAATAATTCGTCTATATTTAAACACGGCAAGTAAGACGCTCTCCAAATATAAACGTCACTTGCACCGTCCGTATCCAACTCTCCAACTTTTTCTTTAGTGTTAGCGCCACAAAACGGTATCCACTTATTAAATGAAGAAGTCATTGAAAGTCTTAAAGCAGTTGTAGTTCTATCAGCGTCAGACCTTAAAAGTGGCACACCACGGCGCATAGATTCAATATCGTTTCTACCACCGCCCGAAGCACAACAATCAACAAACGAACATCCACCGTATGAAGAAGTGATTTTAATAATTTCGTCCCATAAACGGTATCGTCCGTCAACGTGATTATGTTCAGTAATCCCCTTACGATTTACGCCCTGCAATTTATCGCCGTAATCCAAATTGCTTTTAGGACAAGCAACGTTAAAATCTTCACGATACATATCAATTTTGTTTTCAGTGAGCATTTGTCTTATTCTGCCCAAAACCCACTCAAAACACTCTTTATTTCCGTAATCGTTTAAAATATCATTACCTTCTTCACGCGGAATGGCCCACTCTTTTTTATACCCCCAATTTTTTACCAAATTATCGACGTCCATTACTCTATCAGGTTCAAACCACACTAACGTTCTAATACCCTGATTATGAGCAAAATCTACTGATTCTCTAAAAGTCCCTTTTGGCCATTTTGCGGGGTCTAATGCCCAAGTTCCAACGCTTCCCCACCAATTACTTTCCCAAGTTAACCCGTCAGTAGTGCCCAAATCAGGTCATTGATACCAACCGGCATCAAACCACCTAAAATCAACCTTCACGCCTACTTCAAGCATTTTCTCAAGCGTAGGCTTCCAAGTAAAATAGGTTTCAGAAAGACTACCGTCAGTTCTCCTTCTCCCTGTATCAGAGTCAAAACAACAAGTTGAAAAAGGCGTTATTTTGGTGCCTTTACCATCAAACTTCGGCATATTTTGTTCAATAAACCAACTACGCCATAAATTTGTAGCGTAATTTTCATCTCTAATGGTATAAGGCAACATCAAAAAGAGTGCCGATCGTATTTTTTCACCTGGCTTTAAATAAGAGTGCAAATCAACTATAGCGCTTGCCTAATAAGTCGTCGTTTCGCCTTGACAAGAAAATTTTGCTTTCCATGTCCCTGCCCCAACCTAATGCAATAAAAGCACCGCCATTACCATATTCTAGGTTGAAATAAGGAAAAAATTCGTGAGTCGCTCTACCAGTATTAGATAAAAATTCAACGCTTTCTTCAGTTAACTTTTTCTCATAAGGGCGATACCTATTTACTTTGTCACCTAAAATACCTTTAAGAACGGGATCTTTACCTGCGAACTCAATTGTAGTTTGTAATTCTTCCAAGACACCGCTATTTTTATTACTTATATTTTCAAACCAAACCGTCCATTCAGTAGCCCCGTGCGTAAAATAATGAGTTAACTTTACGCTTATTTTTAAGCAGTCGTATTCAAAAAAAATATCAGTCGTTTCTTTATCTTTGTTAGATAAAGTCTTTCTGTCAACTTCTCGTAAATTGCTTATAAAAATGGCTTTACCGTTATATTTAAAAGAAAATGGTAATTTTTCGATATTAGCAAGCAAATTCTTATAAGATTTAGTAGCCGTCTCATTATAATAATCACACATATCAGTTTTGCAATATACCATAACCAAATTATCTCACTATGCTTTGTATTATAAATTTAGAAACCAAAATTTACCTATTTAACGCCGTTTTCCTCATTTTCGCGTTAAGCAAACGACGGTCTCGACGTGTTTGGTTTGACTAAACATATCATAAGGTCTTGCATAAGAAATTTCATACTTTTGTGTGTAATCTTCAACCTTTTTAATTTCTTTACCATCATAGTAAAGCGAACCAACCAATAACCCAACGTCCCTAGCAAGCGTTGCTGGGTTGCAAGAAATATAAACAATTTTATCAATATCACATTTTAAAATTGCGTCAATAACTTTTTTATCACAGCCTTTTCTAGGCGGGTCTAAAACAACGGCAACCTTTCCTTTTTTCGAAAGTTCACTAACGAGTGGTGGTAAAACTTCAGCACAATCACCACAAATATTGGTCATTTTATCAGAAAGCCCGTTCTTTATAGCCAAATTGTCGGCAATATTAACGGCTTCATCAATAATTTCAATACCATAAGCGTGGCGCGCTTTTTTTGCAAACATTGCAGTCATTAACCCTGCACCACTATATGCGTCAATCACGAAGGTATCTTCTCCAGCCTCCAATAACTTGATTGCCATTTGATAAATTTTAGACGCAACTTCATAATTGACTTGCATAAAACTTTTCACGCCGACATCACATTTTATACCACACAATTCAGTCGTGTAAAAACCCTTACCATAAATTAAAGAAAACTCATCTCCAAACACTACGTTGGTATCTTTATCGTTAAAATTCAAGTACAAACTAAATTCGATAAAATTTTCTTTTAAAATTTTGACAAATTCGTTAATATGCGGAATTTGCCTTTTTGCCGAAACTAAAGTAATAATAATACCTGTATCAGCCTCTCTTGCAACGACGTGCCTTAAAACGCCTTGCTTTGAAACTTCGTCATAACCTGAAACACGGTAATTTATCATAAATTGTTTGATTGATGAAATTAATTTTTCCGACCAATCAGCATTTATGTAACACTTCGTAATAGGAACTATTCTATGTGAATTTTCAGCATAAAAGCCGATAAATGATTCGCCATTTTTTGCCCCTATCGGAAGTTGCAATTTATTGCGATAGCCGTACTCGCTATTATTTTTAAGCGTAGTCTTTACGTCAACTTCTAAATTAGCAATTTTTTTAAAGCAATCCTTAACTAAAGTCGTTTTAAACTTTAGTTGGTTAGCATAATCAAAGTGTTGTAGTTGACACCCACCACACTTTTCAAACACGGGACAAAGTGGTCTCACTCTATCTTCGGCAGGAACTAAAATTTCCGTTACCTTTCCGTAAGCGTAAGTTTTTGCAACTTTCAATATTTTATATTTAATTTTTTCTTCGGGCAAAACGTTTGGAATAAAAACAACAATCCCATCGTTTTTAATAACCCCTTCGCCGTTTGAACCTAACCTTTCAACGATTCCGACGAATTCTTGATTTTTTTCAATCATTTTTCTAATTTTTCACTATTCTTTTTAATAATCTGAACATAAAAATTTGGCAAGCGTAAACGTACGCATCCACAACAAAATATAACGGCACGGATACAAAAAATAATACAACTGGTATCAATTTCGCATCTAACGGTATGATTAAATCTATACCAAACCCTAAAAGTTTAACGTAGAAAAAAAACAAAGCAACTACCGAAAGCGCAAACCATATCGCGCATATCGTATGCATTAAATATTTATTCCATCGTTTTGTTAGCGTACAATATTTCAAAATAGGGAAAAACCCAAAAAACAAGAAATAAGGTCCGTAAACAAAGTTGGTTGCGATACTCCCGAATCCCGTAAGCATTAGCGCCAAAAAACCTGCGCTTAAAGTAGCTAGTAAAGCCCCTTTAACGGAATTGTAATAAAGTGGCATAGCTAAAACCATAGGTGCAATAATAACGGCAACTAGGTCAAATAAGTCAGAAAAAACCGTACCGAAAATTAAAACGATCGTTGCAAGCGCTGCTGAAAGGGCCGAAATCGTTAGAATCCTAGTTTTCATCGACCACAACAAAGCGAACACATAAGTTCAGCGCAACAATAAGCCGTGCAAAAATCAAGACATCCGTCGCCACCCATTTGTCTATTGTCCTGATAATTTCCGCCGTTATAATTCGTGTTTCCAGAATGGAATTGTCCATTAAAATTATTGTTTGAAAACTGCATTTTAGCAATAAGTTTTTCGTACGCTTCTTTATACTTTTGGTTTGAAGGATCCATACTCATTGCAATTTCAAGTTGCTTTTTACTTTCGTTAGACCAATTCTTTTTAAAGAAAACTACCGATTGTAAATAGTGCCACTCTGCTTCTCTAATAGTAATTCCATCAAGTAATTCTTGTGCTTTTTGCAAATTGCCGTCATTTATAGCATTTTTAACGGCTTCAATCGAAGGTCCTTCGTTAGTCGTTGAGTCATTACCATTATAAGAACCCCTCACTTCCATTATTTCAGCATACGCCTCGTCAAGTTTAGTAAGATTTTTAGCGGCAAGATTCCCCGTTTCGCCTTCAGAAAATCTTTCTTTTGAATACTTTGCGCGAAGTTGTTGATATGCATCTTCAATTTCGTCGTCAGTCGCATCAGGTCTAACACCTAAAAACTTGTAATATTCTTCCATTATTTTCCCTCCAATAGTTGAGTTGTTTTTACTACTATACCTTTAGTCAAAATATTATCAACCAAATCGTGATTAAAACAATATTTTATTTTTGAATTTGCAATCATAATTTCTGAAATTATATCACCAAACATAAATTGCAAATCAGGTTTGTTCTTTTGAATTAAATCTTTTTTAGTTAAGACGTCTTTATAGGTCATAACAAAAGGATTATATTCGTTTTTCTTTAAATCTTTTTCAAAATCGTCAAGGGCGTCTGCCACGTAAATCCATTTGCCAAGGTTAAAAGCAATCGTGCCGACATCTTCAGTAAAATAATCTTCTGCAATAACCTTAACTACTTCGTAAAGCATTTTGCCAAAAAATTCCGACGCAACAACTATGCTATCACCTGACGATTTTTCGTAATCGTAGAGTTTTTTATAATAATTTTCAATGATTGAACAAAGTTTTGGCTCGGTTTTTCTAACTTTATTATAAGAAGACTTAAAAAAACTCTTTTTTAATTTACTTTTACCCGAATCGAGAACGTCGTCGTGGAATTTTTGATAAGCAAGTATTACGTTAAGATTTGCAATCCTTTTTGAAAGTTCTGTAGGTTTTGAAATTGGTCTAGCCTTAAACCAATGCAAAACACAACGCTTTTTTTCAACTTGCATATCTACGTTCATAACGTTGTGCAAAAAACACGATAAAAACGCAAGGTCAAAACTTAAACACATCCTTGCTTTTTGACCACAAGCACAACCTAAACTTTTACATAATCCACAATACGATGCCTTATATAAAACAACGTCTTTAACGTACATATTAGGATTATCAGGTTTTACGTATCCAAACATTTTTTACCTATTTTCTAGTTCTCGGAACTAAACCGACCTTTTTATATACTTTTGAAATAATCTTACCAGCAATGCGTTCAGCCCTTTCGGCACCGGTAGCCAAAATACTATCAATATACGCTTTATCTTTTAAAATTCTTTCCTTTTCTTCTCTAATAGGATCTATTAAATCAGCAACGGCCTCACCTACGGCGAGTTTGAAATCCCCGTACCCCTTGCCGTCGAATTCTTTTTCAGCATCTTCAATAGTTTTACCCGTTACAAGGCTATAAATCGAAAGCAAATTCGTAATGCCAGGTTTATCTTCAGAGGCAATAATTCTATTATCACTATCAGTAACAGCCCTTTTGAACTTGCGAATAATAGTGTCTCTATCGTCGTCCATAGAAATAAACGCGTTCACATTTGCATCAGATTTACTCATCTTTTTAGTAGGGTCTTGTAAACTCGTAATTTTTGCGCCAACTTTACCTATGTATGGTTCAGGCACTTTGAAAGTATCGGAATATCTACCGTTAAATCTTAAAGCGATATCCCTAGCGAGTTCAAGATGTTGTTTTTGGTCAGCGCCAACAGGAACGAGTTCCGTACCGTACAACAATATATCCGCAGCCATTAAAACAGGATAGTCCATAAGCCCCATATTGATATTGTCGCAATGGCGTTGGCTCTTATCTTTGAACTGTGTCATACGAGTGAGTTCACCAGGATAAGTAATGGTGTTCAAAATCCAACATAGTTCAGCGTGCGCTGAAACGTGTGACTGTAAAAATAAAACTGATTTTTCAGGATCTAAACCACAAGCAAGATAAAGTGCCGTAAGTGAATAAGTATTATTTCTCAAATCGGCAGGCACTTGCCTTACCGTTAAAGTATGTAGATCAGCAATTGAAAAAATACAATTATAATCATCTTGAAGTTTAATCCAATTTTTGATTGCTCCAAGATAATTACCTAAAGTGAGCGTTCCACTTGGTTGAACTGCTGATAAAAGTATTTTCTTATCTTCCATTTTGTAATACTACTCCATTTTATAGTCAAGGTAATTTTAGCACAAGAGCAAAAAAAAAGCAATTACTTTACAAGTAATTGCCAATAAAATATGTTTTTAATTAATTATTTTCGCAATTTACAAATTCAAATACAGCCTTTGAAATATCTGCCCTGTCGATAACTTTTGTAAAACGAACTTCTTTTTCCTTAAGTTTAGTAATTTGTTCAGGAATAGGCATTGCTGTTTCTGCCTCAAGTTTTAACGATGCTTTGAAAGCATCATCAACCGTCTTTCCTGTTATTGCTCCATAAACGGTAGACGGAAATTTATATGGACTAGCCGTTGATAATACAATCATAGGTTTATCATTAATAAAACCATCGGCAACATTAACGGCAACAGCAGTGTGAGGATCTAACGGATAACCGTATTCATCCATGAATTCTTCAATTGTATCAAAGCAAGTATCTTCATCACAATAACCTGCTGAAAAAGTTTCCAAAAGAACTTTTTGTTCTTCAGCCGTAATGCTATATTTCTTACATTTTGACATATCAACCATACGCTTCGCGGTAAGGTCAGCGTTTCTTCCTGTAAGTTCAAAAATAAGTCTTTCAAGATTGCTTGAAATCAATATATCCATTGATGGTGATGCAGATTTATAGAATTCTCTATCAATATTATAAATACCAGTATCAAAAAAATCAGTTAAAACATTATTTTGATTTGATGCACAAACCAACTTATCAATAGGTAATCCCATTTGTTTTGCATAGTAACCGGCTAAGATATTACCAAAGTTACCAGTTGGTACACAAAAATCAATTTTATCACCAAGTTTAATCTCACCCGAATTAACAATGTCTGCATAACTTGAAAAATAATATGCAATTTGTGGAGCAAGTCTACCAAAGTTTATTGAGTTAGCACTTGACAATACGACATTTGATTTTTTTAATTTTTCAGCGTATTCCTTGCCTGAAAAAATAGTTTTAACTGCAGATTGGCAATCGTCAAAATTACCTTTAACAGCGCAAACGTTTACGTTAGAACCCTCTTGTGTCGCCATTTGCAATTTTTGCATATCAGATACGCCTTCGCTTGGGTAAAATACCATAATTTTAATACCAGGTTGGTCCTTAAATCCTTCAAGTGCAGCCTTACCCGTATCACCACTAGTAGCAACTAAAATTAAAACAGTTTCTTTAACACCACTTCTATCACAACCCTCTCTCAAAAGATACGGTAATATAGTTAAAGCAATATCCTTAAACGCAAGAGTCGGACCGTGAAAAAGTTCCATTAAAAAAAGATTTTCATCAATCTTAACAACAGGAACGGGGTCGTTATCTTCAAACTTTGCGTAGGCTTTTTTGCAAGCGTTTAAAAGCGCGTCGTAATCGTATTCTTCTAAAAATTTCGAAAGTACGAAGGTCGCAGTTTCAGCATAGTCCATATCAAGAATTTTTTCAAGTTCATTTTTTACACACGGAAAACTTTGTGGTACGAATAATCCACCGTCCGACGCGAGACCTTTTGCAATTGCTTCCGATGCTGAAGATACGACTTCACCACCACGGGTACTAATAAATTTCATAATTCCTCCAATAAAAAACGAGAGACATTTATCGTCTCTCGTATTTTATAATATTTTTTGTTTTTTTGCAAGCAAACTAAATATGCTTTGTAATAAAAGCAGGTAAAGTTTCTTTAGTACCGCTACAAGTAAGAACGAATTCTACGTTAAAATCCTTTTCAAGTTTTTCTAATGCTACGAAAATACTTTCAAGGTCGCAAAGTTCTGTTTTAGTGATGCGTTTGATGCTATCAATATAAATAAGTTCGTTATCAGCGTTAGCAGCAACTAAACCCTTAAGAAAACCTCTCAAGCCGTCGCCACCTTGAATTTCAAACTTGCTTACGTCTATAAATCTTACAGCGTGTTTTAAGTCGTACATATTCTTGGCGGTATCAGCAACGTATAAAACGTGTCCTTTAGCAGTTTCAGCAGCAGCGTTAGCGCCGTCAATCGCTATTTGAGTTTTACCCGTGCCTTTTGGTCCATAAATTATCTTCATATAATCCTCCAATATCTTCATTATAGGTATTACCTATATTCTTATTATTATTGTATAACAAATTTTAAAAAAATCAAGACCTATTTTAAAAATAATCATCAATTTTTTGTAATTTTTTTAAAAAAACAAAAGAGAACCGTAGTTCCCTTTTGAAATTATTAATTTAATTCATTAATAAACGCCTCAAGTCTATTAAGACCTTCGTTTATATCGTCGATTGAAATCGTATAAGAAAGTCTAATACTCTTATCATCCCCAAAAGCAATTCCAGGTATTACGGCAACGCCTTTACTTAAAGCTCCTTTAGCAAACGATAGTGAACCGTCGATAACTTCTTCACCAAATTTTTTACCAACAATTGCACTAATATCAACAAAAGCATAGAAAGCACCCTTTGGTTCAATACACTTGATCCCTTTAATAGTATTAAGTCTTTCAAACATAATTTTTCTTCTTTCATCGAAAGTCTTTTGCATAGTCGCAATAAATTCTTCACCGCCCTCAAGCGCCGCTACAGACGCATATTGAGCAATAGAACAGGCATTGCTAGTCGTATGGCTTTGCATGCTTGAAATGGCCTTTGCAAGCGCCGTAGGAGCAGCAAGGTAACCGATTCGCCAACCAGTCATTGCGTAAGATTTAGAAACACCGTTGATAACTATAGTGTGTTCTTTCATATAATCGCTACAAGCTGCAATTGAATAATGCTTTTCGCCAGCATAAACAAGTTTTTCATAAATTTCATCTGAAATGACGTAAATACCCGCATCTTCAACAACTTTAGCAATTGCTTCAATTTCTTCTTTAGAATAAACTGCCCCCGTTGGGTTATTTGGAGAATTAAGAATAATACATTTAGTCTTATCCGTTATAGCGTCTTTTAATTGACTAGCCGTAACTTTATATCCGTTTTCAACACCTGCTTCAACGAATACGCAATTACCACCGGCAAGTTTAACGAGTTCAGGGTAAGTAAGCCAATATGGTGAAGGAATAATAACTTCTTCACCGTCGTCAACAAGCGCCGAAATAGCGTGGAATAAAGATGCTTTTGCGCCACTTGAAACAACGATTTGAGAAGGATCGTATTTTAACCCATTATCTGCTTCAAACTTCTTACAAACGGCAACTTTAAGTTCTTGGGTGCCGGATGCGGGAGTATATTTAGTAAAACCGATATCGAGCGCCTTTTTAGCGCTTTCAATAATGTAATTTGGCGTATTGAAATCAGGCTCACCTGCCCCAAATCCGATAACTGAAATACCTTCAGCCTTCATTTTCTTTGCTTTTGCAGTAATTTCAAGGGTAAGCGATGGTGCTATATCCTTAACTTTTTTCGAAATCGTACTCATAATTATCTCCTATTCGTCATCGCCACCCGATGCAAGTTTTGCCTCTCTATCGGCAATGGCAAGTGCTTCAATCATTTCGTCAATATCGCCCATAATAAAAGCGTCTAGTGAGTGTAAAGTAAGACCTATTCTATGGTCGGTTACACGCGTTTGTGGAAAGTTGTAAGTTCTAATTCTTTCAGAACGATCTCCCGTTCCTACTTGGCTTTTACGATTTTCGGAATATTGTTTATCATATTCACTTTGATATAAATCGTACAACCTGCTCTTAAGAACCTTCATTGCTTTTTCACGGTTTTTAGTTTGTGAACGCTCGTCTTGACAAAGAACCACTATACCAGTAGGCAAGTGAGTTATTCTTATACAAGATTCCGTCTTATTAACGTGCTGACCACCAGCACCACTTGAACGCAAAGTGTCAACTTTTAAATCTTTTTCGTCAATATGAACTTCTACGTCTTCAACTTCAGGCAAAACTGCAACCGTAACCGTTGAAGTATGAACTCTACCTTGTGATTCGGTTTCAGGCACACGTTGCACTCTGTGCACGCCACTTTCATACTTTAACTTACTGTAAACACCTTTACCCGTAATAGAAAATACAACTTCTTTAATGCCACCAAGTTCGGTTGAGTTATTGTCAATCTCTTCAGTTTTCCAACGGTTCTTTTCAGCGTACTTAACGTACATACGATAGAGTTCGTAAGCAAATAAACTTGCTTCGTCACCGCCCGCGCCACCACGAATTTCCATAATAACGTTTTTGTCGTCGTTAGGATCTTTTGGTATTAATAAAATTCTTAATTCCGTTGAAATCTTTTCAAGCCTATCTTTGCAATCGTAAATTTCGTCTTGCAACATAGCGCGCATTTCGGCATCAGTTTCAATTTCAAGCATCTCTTTAGCATCGCTTTGTTCGCCTTCTACTTTTTTATATTCCAAGTATTTTTCAACGGTTTCTTGAATATCTGCAAGTTCCTTCGTGTACGCCTTCCACTCGTCCATTTTTGAAAGTACTTCTGGGTCAGACACGAGTTGTTGCAGTTTATTAAACCTTTCAACCATTAAGTCAAGTTTTTTGAACATAATTTTCCTTTAATTTACTTTTAATTTTATAATTCTTTCG
Organism: Christensenellaceae bacterium; assembly: GCA_045655805.1. GTDB lineage: Bacteria > Bacillota > Clostridia > Christensenellales > Borkfalkiaceae > UBA11475. Next base: position 60,248 of record JAZOPZ010000003.1, on the reverse strand, counting down.
ATATCAGAATAATCTTTAATAATTTCTACTTCGCCGTAAACTTCAAATAATGATTTAAGAGCCTCTGCTTGACCAATACCAAACTCTATAAATAAATATCCGCCTACATTTAAGCGATCAGTTAAGTTTTGAGCGATAGTTTTATAAAAATCCAAACCGTCGAAACCACCGTCAAGCGCTAAAAGCGGTTCAAAATTTTTCACTTCATCTTGCAGTGTCGCTATATCTTCGGATTTTATATACGGTGGGTTTGAAATAATAACGTCAAATTTTTCTTCGCTAAAAGATGCAAACATATCACTTTGAACAAAGGTTATTTGAGCGCCGTTATCTTTAGCGTTTTGTGTTGCTAATTCAATTGCTCCAGCGCTTATATCAGACGCCGTCACGTTTGCGCCCGTCTTTTTTGAAATGGCAATAGCAATAGCGCCACTACCCGTGCATAAATCCAAAACTTTCGTATCGGAGTTTATGACTTTTATAGCGTTTTCAACGAGCAATTCCGTTTCAGGTCTAGGTATTAAAACCCTTTCATCAACTTTAATTTTATAATCGAAAAATTCCGTATCGCCAACGCAATACCAGAGTGGCCTACCCGACTTTCTATCCTCAGTAAGCTTTGTTATAGTATCGATATATTTTGCTTTTATAACTTTATCGGAATATACTTCGTCTCTCTTAATATTTGCCGAAAGCGCCACGATCCACTCTGCATCAGCAACGTCTTCTATACCTGCAGATTTAAGTTCATCAATAACGGTTTCAGTAACTTCTTTAGCAGGTTTTGGCATAACGAAAGTTTCAGTAGGAAGATTTTCATCAGCATCAAGCGCTACTACCATATTAAACGCTGTAATAGCAACTTCGAGCATATCTTCATCCGGCTCTTTTGTCGTAATCCTTTGCAATAACATACCGGGCCATTTTAACGGCAAAACTAACTTGCTTTTTGTTTTAGCAAGCCCACGCAACAATTCGTATGAAATCCCTGCTATAAGTGGTAATACCGCTATCTTTAATAGAACCCTTAAAATCCCGTCTATTTGAGCATTAAAAACCCCTAAAACCGATTCAAATACAGCAAATACTAAAATACTAATAACCATTACGAAAACCATAAAGGTTGTACCGCATCTATCGTGTATTCTAGAGCATTTTTTTGCATTTTCAGGGGTTAATTCAAGCCCTTCTTCATAACAAGAAATAGTCTTGTGTTCAGCCCCGTGATACATAAAGGTTCTTTTTACGTCAGGAACGAGAGCGCAAAGTAAAATATACGAAATAAAAATCAGTATTTTTACCCCGCCTTCAATAAAGTTTTTTGCAAGTGGAGAAAATTCGGTGCTAAAAGCCCACTCAAGCAAGTTTCTAACTAATTGTGGAACTAACACGAATAAAACCACGGCAAGCCCAAGCGCTAAAATAAGCGCCACACCCAAAACCACGTTAAGCAAATCAATCTTAAAGGTTTTGGAAAGCCATTTTTCAAATCTTGAAGGTTCTTCAGTTTCTCCATACACTTCAGCAGAACGCATTAAGGTTTGCATACCCCCGATAAAAGAATTTACAAACGCCTTACACCCTCTAACGATAGGTAATCTAAAAAACTTACTAGACTTTTCACTAGGTTTTATACGCGTACTTTCACGACGAATAATCCCGTCCTCATCTCTAACAGCCATTGCCATAGAAGTTTTACCGCGCATCATAACGCCTTCCATCAACGCTTGTCCACCGATGAGTGTTTTTTTAGTGTTTTCCTTATTTTTCATAACAGTTAGATAGTTTATAATAAAAAAGGCTTTTAAAAGATAATCCTTTAAAAGCCGTAGCATGCAAATTATTTGCTCTTGCTATATCTCTTATTAAACCTGTCAACACGGCCACCGGTATCTACTAACTTTTGTTTGCCGGTAAAGAAAGGATGGCATTTGCTGCAAATTTCAACCTTCACGGTATCGGTTTGTTTTGTTGAGCCGGTTTTAAATGTTTCACCACAAGCACATACTACTGTAACTTCGTGATAATTTGGATGGATACCCTGTTTCATTTTATCACCTCTTTTAGAATTTACTGCATTATTATATATTATTTTGTAATGCAAGTCAACTGATTTAGACAACCTTTATAAAATAATTTATAATTTTTGAAAAAATATTTGAGTGATAAATCACTTGATTTTTTTCCTTATTTGTATTACAATGATTAAAATCGTTTTTTTGAGGTATTTATGAAAGGTTGGCTTGTCAACAATGATGGTGAATTCGTCGCTGAAGAACTCGTAAACGAAGATTTAAACGAAGGTGCCAATACCGTAAAAGTAAAAATTAAAAAAGCCTTGGTAACAGTTGCCGACGTATTGCGTTATACGGGCGAATACGATTGTAAAAATACCGTTTTGGGTTCTACGGGCGTTGGCATCATTGCTCAAGATATGCCATCAGATAGTATTTTCTCTCTTAAAAAGGGCGCAAGAGTTTACGTCACACCATATAAAAATTGCAAAGAATGTATATATTGTAAGAACAACGATAAATCACGTTGTGCAGACATTTTGGTGGCTGGCGAAGATTACGACGGTTTTTTAAAAGAATTTGTCGACGTAGACGCATCTTCAATTTTTGCTATTCCAGAACACGTTTCCGATAAAAGCGCGTTGTTTATTGAAACGGTTTCTCTTTGCTTGAATATTATTGATAGACTGTCTATTCAAAAAGGTGAACACGTCCTTATTTTGGGGGCTGATAATTTTGGCATTATTTTAGCGCAAATACTAAAGTATTATCAAAGTATTCCAATCCTTATTGACAATGATGAGGATAGAATAAATCTTGCAAAAGATTGTGGTATTTACTACTCTCTTTCAAACGAATACAATCGTTTAAATGAAGTATTGCAAATCACTAATGGTAAACTCGCACCTAAAGTCGTTTACGCGCTCGATTCAAAAATACCTTTAAAGCAGGCGTTTGCACTTGCAGGTTATAACGCTCAAATCGCGATAAGCGGTATGGGAAAACATTCTAACATAGTATCGTTTACACCTGCTATCAAAAAAGACCTTAACTTGTGTTTTGTTAATACTGGTTACGGCAATACGGAAGCAAGTATCAACCTTATTGCAAACGGCGCTATCGACTTAACTAAATTTGATATCAAAAACGCTCCGTTTGAAGAATGCGATAAAGTTTTTGAAGCCCTTTCAAAAACTCTTTCTGAAGAAGAAACGGTAAACGAAGTAGTTATTGAGTTAAAAGACGTTTTGACATAAAATTTTGCACAAAAAAAAGAACTGAAAATTCAGTTCTTTTTTCTTTTTAATTTACACCACCGTCGTTAATAAACAAAACCCCTAGGCACTCTTCACCACAATGACTAGTTATCGTACCTCTAGCGCGAGTTATTAAAACTTCTTTAAATCCCTCGGCAAGTAAAGTCTCTTTAATCTTTTCAATTATTTCATCAGTACATGTCGTATAAGTGATAAAAACCCGTGAGTAGTCAGGGTTATTAAATTGTGACAAAATATCTTTTACGTATTTTGAAACTATAATAGACATATTACCACGATATTTATTTCCGGTTACAAGTTTACCATCTTTTACCAAAATTTGTGGTCTAATTTTTAAAATATTTGCACCAAAAAACGCAAGCGATGAACATCTTCCACCTTTATACAAGTAATCCAAGCGATTAACAACAAAACTTGCTTGCACGTTTTCAATACGTTTTGTCACCATTTCACATATGCGTTTAGCGTCAAAACCTGCCTCAACGAGTTCTGATGCGTATATTGCAAGTAACGCAATGCCTGTTGATAAACTTTTTGAATTTATCACGTAAACTTTTTTTAGTTCATCACTAGCACGCACGGCATTTTGATAAGCAAGCGACATTTCTGAAGATAAGGTAAAATGCACTACAGCGTCGTAGTCTTTAAGTAGTTCGCTAAAATGTTCAATATATTGCTCTTGATTTACTGCACTGGTTTTTGCCAAAACACCCGTTTTATTTACGAATTCGATAATTTCTTCAGTCGTTACGTTGTCATCAAGTTTGCAGTCATCACCCATTACTAAAGTAAACGGAACGGTGTGAATATTGTATTTTTTTAATAATTCGTCGGTTAAATCTACAGTTGATTCTGCTGAAATTGCTATTTTCATACTAACCCTCCTTTTCTTTTATCTTACTTTATTAAAAGAAAAATATCAACCAACAACCCTCTACACCTTATTTTTTACAGTAGAATTGACTTTTTTCAACTCTACTAACAGTAGAAATGCTGAAAAATAGTTGATTTTAGATTATTTTTGTTATAAAATATAGTTATGGAAGAACAAAAACAACTTTTATCGCAAAACTTAATCAAATATCGTAAAGCATTAGGTTTAACACAAGCGGAACTTGGTGACTTAATAAATTATTCAGATAAAACAATTTCAAAATGGGAGCGTGGCGAGGGGTTCCCCGATGTATTCGTTCTAAACCAAATTGCTACAATTTACGGAACGACTGTTGACAAACTCTTAAAAGAAAACCCCGAAAAAAAAGCAAAGGTTAACACCAAAAAGAAAATTAATGCAAAGCGAGCCCTAATAACTGCCCTAGCAGTTGGCATTGCATGGCTAGTTGCCGTAATAGTTTTCGTAGCATGTAATATTTGGGCAAAAAATATATCATCAAAACTGTATTTAGTTTATCTTTGTGCTATACCCGTAAGTGCCGTAATCGTGCTGGTTTTTTCGTCAATTTGGCATAAACCTTGGCTACAATTTTTATCAATCTCAACGCTTATTTGGACGGTTATATTGATAATTTTTTTAACACTACTAAATTATTGGTTTATTTTCTTAATTGGTATACCGTTGCAAGTTTTAGCAATATTTTGGTACGCTTTCAAACAAATATAAAAAACTCCCGTTTGGGAGTTTTTTAATTCATTGAAATTTCTTTCAACTTCTGATATTTTGACATAGCGACTTCTTTAATTTTTGACAAATCATATTTACCTGAAAACATTTCATCCGAAAGTTTTTTCGCTGTAAAAATCGCCCCTACGGAATACCTTAAAAAACCTAAATCAGTCATTATTTTACCACTTTGGCGCATACCCATAAAGTCACCACCACCACGCATATCGTAGTCGTATTCACTAATCTTAAAACCATCGGTATTTTTGCGCAATACGTCAAGTCGATTGATGGCAGTTTCTGATGAACTATCAGAAAGTAAAAAGCAATAACTTTGTATATCAGACCTTCCTACTCTACCACGAAGTTGGTGCAATTGTGAAAGTCCAAATCTTTCAGCATTATAAATAATCATAATAGAGGCATTAGGCACGTCAACGCCAACCTCAATAACCGTGGTGGAAACAAGAGCGTCAATATCGCCGTTTTTAAACTCGTCCATTATTTCAGTTTTTTGCTTATCTTTCATTTTTCCGTGTAAAAGTCCAAATCTAATAGACGGAATTCTTCCCTGCAACTCCTCAAAAAGTTCGGTTACGCTCATAACCTCACCTTCTTCATCCCCCTCGACTTTTGGACAAACGAAATAAACTTGTTTACCCAAAGACACTTCTTTTTCAACGTATTTAAGCATATCGTTATATTTTTCTTGTGGAACGATACTAGTTTTTACTGGCAGACGGTCTTTAGGTTTTTCTGCTATAGTTGAAATATCTAGATCGCCAAAGAAAATTAAAGATAGCGTTCTTGGAATAGGCGTAGCACTCATTACTAAAATATCGGGAGTTATCCCCTTATTTGAAAGTTCACTTCTTTGAGCAACACCAAACCTTTGTTGTTCATCACAAACACACAACGATAAATTAGCAAATTCAACGTCTGACTGAAGAACAGCGTGCGTTCCAACAAGCAAATCAACTTGACCATTTTTAACGGCCTCTTTAATGCGTCTTTTTTCCTTTGCACTAGTAGAGCCGAGCAATATTTCGGCGTTCAAATTTTTAAGATACTTTTTCGCAACTTCAAAATTTTGCCTTGCCAAAACCTCGGTCGGAGACAAAATAACTGCTTGATACCCACTTTTAATCGCCATATAAACAGCACAAAGACTAACCGCTGTTTTGCCACTACCAACGTCCCCTTGAAGCAACCTATTCATTACTGATGGACTTGTCAGATCATTAAAAATTTCATAAACCGCCTTCATTTGTCCATTAGTAAAATCAAAAGGAAATTGCTTGATAAAATCATTTAATTCACTTTTAGTGCAAGAATACTTATTTAGCCTTAACTGCTCTCTTGCTCCCTTAACGAATTTAAATGCAGAAAGTATTGCAAAATACTCTTCAATCGCTATGCGCTCACTAGCCTCTAAATTTTCTTCAAAAGTTTCAGGGTTGTGAACTTTAGAATATGAAAAATACAAATTTTTAAGGTTGTATTTTTGTTGTAATTCAACGGGGATTATTGAAGACGGCTTTTCTAAATTAACAGCAAGTCTTGCCGAATCCCTTATAATTTTTTGAGTTAAACTACCTTTTGTTAGGTATTGAGGAACTATCCCTTTGAGCCTATAATTTTTATCAAAAGGCTCAAAAGTTGGATTAACAATGGAAATTTCGCCAAACTTTTTTTGAACCCTGCCGTAAAAAAGATAGGTTTCACCGACCTTTAATTTTTGCAAAACGTAAGACTGATTAAACCAAATTGCCGTAAAAGGCAACCCCTCTTGTTCACAATACACTTTTACAAACCCACGTTTTGCCATAAAATAATTCATTGGTACGGAAACGACTTGACCAACGGTGAGCGCCACGTCGTTATGGTAAACGTTTTTAAGTGATTGACGCTCCCTTAAGTCAAGATATCTTTTCGGAAAATATTTAATTAAATCCACTGTGGAATAAACGCCCATCTTGGCAAAATCGTCTGCCCTTTTTTCGCTTATTCCTTTTATTTTAGTTAATTCCATACAAAAGTTCTTTTATATAAAATTAGGGAAGAAAAAATCTTCCCTGAACATATTTATTCTAATGAAATATAGTAATAATATATTGGTTGACCACCGTAAGTCAATTGAACGTCGCAATCCGGATAAATTTCTTGTAATTTTTCTTGGAGAGCAACTGCATCTTCTTCTTTTACGTCAGAACCATAGTAAAGCGAGATTATTTCTTCAGCGCCACGCAACTTATTTATAAGTTTAACTGCAACTTCCGAAACGTCATTACCTTTTGCTAAAATCTTTTTGCTATCAAGCCCCATAATATCGTTTGCTTTGATATCAAAACCGTCAATTTTGGTGTTTTTAACAGCATAAGTTATTTGTCCAACGGTAACAAGGTCGAGCGAATGTATCATGTTCGCCTTATTTTCTTCAACAGAAAGTTCTGGGTTAAAACTCATAGCAGCAGCAAAACCTTGTGGAATATTTTTCGTAGGAACTACGTGAACTTGCTTGTTTTCAACAAGGCTCTTTGCTTGTTCAGCCGCTAATATAATATTTTTATTATTTGGGAACACAAAAACGTTATCTGCATTAATACGTTGAACAGCCGTTGCAATATCCTGTGCAGATGGATTCATTGATTGACCACCTTCAAGAATGCCGTCAACAAGTAAATCCTTAAATATCGCAGAAATACCGTCACCTGAAGAGATGGCAAGCATCCCGATTTCTTTCTTTTCAGCCTCGTACTTTTTGATAAGTTCACGATTTTGTTCAAGCATATTCTCAATCTTAACTTTATCAACTTCACCAAGTTCAAGTGCCAATGTAAGCGCTCTACCCGGCTTGTTTGTGTGAACGTGTACTTTAACAAGTTCAAGGTCGCCGATAACGATAACGCTATCACCGATATTCATAAGGCTTTCCCTTAACTTTTCGATATCTGCGAGTGTGGTTTTCTTTTTAATATTTATAATGAAGAATTCAGTACAATAGGCAAATTCAATATTACCAAGGGCCATAATATCAGCGTGTTCCATTTGAACATCGCCAGTATTATCTTCTGGAACAAAATCAGTAGACTCGATTACAGTTTCGCCTTTTATAACCTTTTGGATAGCCTCAAAGAAAAGCATTAAGCCCTTACCACCAGCATCAACAACGCCCGCCTTTTTAAGAACTGGTAAAAGCGTTGGAGTAAGATCAACGGCTTCGTTACCTTTTTTGATAATTTCTTCAATAAAGGTTTCAAAATCCTTGTGCTTAAATCTAATCGAATGAGCGTGTTCAGCAATCATTCTAATAACGGTTAAAATAGTACCTTCTTTAGGCATAGCAACAGCGCCGTATGCAACTTCAGCAGCATTTTGGAGTGCCTTGGCAAAGTTACCAACGTCGACTTCATTATATTCTCTAATAACGTTACAAAGCCCACGCATAACTTGTGACAAAATAACGCCTGAATTACCCCTTGCACCACGCAAAGATCCCTTTGACGCAGCATCAGCAACGTCGCAAAGTTTATTTGAATTTACTGACGCCAAACTTTTAACTGCTGACTGAATAGTAAAGCACATATTCGTACCCGTATCACCGTCAGGGACAGGGAAAACGTTAAGTGCGTCGATATTTGCTCTATTTATTTCAAAGAGTTTACCAGCAGTCAAAACGATTGACTTAAAGGTTGCTCCGTTAATAGTTTTTAACATATATAAAAATCCTTAAATACTTAATTAAATCAGGAGTTACTTTTTAACGTTGATGATGTTTACGTTCACAAAATCAACTAACATACCTGAAAATTTTTCAACCTTATATTTAATTGATTCCTTAAGTGCTTCAGCAACGGCCCTAATAGAAACGCCGAATTTAACCGAAATATAAACCTCAATACCAATTCTATCGCCGACGGAAGTTACTATAACGCCCTTTGTGAACGACCTACCGCCGAAGAAATCCGTAATCTTGCCGGTTAAGCCGTAACTTGCAAATTCTACAATACCATAAGAATCCATCCCTACGTGAGCGACGAATTTAGCAATCGTTTTATTTGACAATGAAATTTTACCGTAAATATTATTAGTTTTAACCGACATAATCTCTCCTACGTATAATCATTTTACTATATTTGCAAGGATTTTGCAACAATTTTTTAACATTTCTTGCAAATTGAAAATTTAAAATAAAAATATCGCTAATATTTTAGGAAATATCAGTAAAAACATTTGCTTTTTTTTGAAAAGTATGATAAAGTTACATAGTAAAAATTATCACACATCGGTGGAGGTGTTATTATGAGTAGAGTATGTAGCGTTTGCGGTAAAGGCAAATTATCGGGTAATTTAGTAAGTCACTCAAACAGAAAGACTCCTGTTTCTTTTAACGCTAACTTACAAAAAGTTAAAATTAAAAAGGCAGACGGCTCTGTTTCTACTGAATACGTTTGCACTCGTTGCTTGAAGAAAGTTGAAAGAGCATAATTATTTGTTTTAATCAGCAAATTTAGACCGTTTATAAAACGGTCTTTTTTGTTTGCAATTTTTAATTAAAGTAGTGTTGTCTTAAAATACTATTTTTAGCGTTTTTATTTATTTAGTTCTAAAGAATAATCGGATAAAACTGCACCTTTTGAAGAATATATTGTCACTTTTTTAACACTTTCTTCAAAAGCAGTTTTGCATTCATCGGGAAAGTATTGAGAAATATTATATGAAGTATTATTGTATATATTATTTGAGCATTTGTCAAAAGCGTCTGAAAATTCAATAACTCCTATTTTGGCAATATTTTTTGGGTTTGTACTGAATATATAGCTATCGTATATCATAAAAGAAAAACGATAATCATAAATATCAACTTGTTCGCATCCTAAATAAATTGATAATGTTTCTCTGTTGGTTTTAAAATAATTTTTATTGCTTATCTTTGTTGTGCATAAAGCCATTGCTTCTGGAGTGATTTTTGCAGGGGTTGTAAGCAACTCAACAGGTTCTCTTAAATAACTGATATGTTGAATCATAAAAGGTGCTTGGGCATAAGTATGTCTATCAGATGTAACTGTTAATTTAACAAACACTTTATTTAAATCTGCAATTTCTTCAGGTGTTATTTGGTATTTAAGTATTTGGCAATCAAAATAATTTGTGCTTGCTTCAACTTCGGTTTTAAGCGCTATGTATAATTCATTATTATATAAAAACACATCACTTTCACAGCGTAATTGATTATTTTTAATTTTTGCAGCATTGTAACCTTTGCTTTCTAAATATCCGTAAGGAATTGCTTGGTATTTATTATTGGTGCGAGCGTCTTCTAATTTCTGAGGTGTTGTTAATGCTGCGATTAGATTTTTATAATAACTAGTATTTAATACTGCGTTCAAAAGTTGTGAGTGTTGTTCTTCAGGTTCGGTAGGCGTATTATCCCCGTCACTAGAAGAATTATCACCACCGTTTGAACTGCTTTGATACTCTTTACCGCAAGCACAAACACCGTTGAAAAACTCGTGCGGATGCTCTTCACCACACTCACAAAAACCACCTATATAATTATGCGTATGATTAGAGCCGTCATCCTTATTCTTTTTACACCCACTAAAAGTTAATACTGCGGAACTTAAAGTAATAGTAACTGCCAAAAACAAACAACCTAATTTCTTCATAAAAAAATCTCCTAAATAAAAAGTGTCATCCACACAGAACGACACCTACAAAGCGCCTTCCACATAGTTGCAACACTAACTACAAAATACTTTACCCATAGATTTGTAACGCGAAAAGGCACACTCTGCCAAGAGAGTATACTTTGGGCATAGTATTTAGTTAGGTCGCAGTTTAATTTTAACATTTTTTACTTGCCTTTGCAACCTTTTAATTAAAATATAGAGATTTATATAGATTGTAAGTAAAATTATATGATTTTTATGATTATAAACAAAATTATAGCACTAAAAAAGGTCGCTAAATGCGACCTTTTTATTTATTTAATTATTCTTGTGGAGCGTCGGTTGAAACAACTTCACCCTCAGCACCGTCTTCAACGATATCTTCGTCTTCACTTGCAGGGGTAATTGCAATAGTAGCAATCTTACCACTGTCAAGGCGCATAACGTGTACGCCCTTGGTATCACGACCGATACGGCTGATTTCATTTGCGTGGATTCTAATAACAGTTCCGTTGTCGGCAATAGCCATAACGTCTTCGTCTTCAGATATTTGTTTAAGGCTAGCAAGTTTACCTGTTTGTTCATTGAATACACCTGCTTTAATACCCTTACCTGCACGTTGTTGTAAACGGTAATCTTCAAGCGAAGAACGTTTACCATAACCGTTTTCAGAAATAGTTATAATTTCTTTTTCAGGGTTAACGATAAGCATATCAACAACATGGTCGCCAACAGATAAATCCATACTCTTAACGCCTTGAGTATCTCTACCCATAGGTCTAACGTCGGTTTCACTAAATCTAATACATTTACCTTCTTTAGATGCAATGATAATTTCGTCAGTACCACTAGCAAGAGCAACTGAAATAAGTTCATCTCCATCGACGATAGCAATCGCTTTTTTACCAACCTTTCTAATGCTTGCGAACTCTGTAATTGAAGTCTTTTTAATCAAGCCGTTTTTGGTTGCCATAACTATGCAAGGAACGTCTTCACCAGCCTCTTCTTTACGCTTAAAGTCTTCAAGCATTTCGTCTGAAATTGGAACGAGCGCTTCAACCTTTTCGTCAGGCGATAACTGAATTAAATTAACGATAGCCCTACCACGAGCAGTTCTTTGTGCTTCAGGTATTTCATAACCTTTTATGCTGTAAACTTTACCAAAATTCGTAAAGAATAAAATATCGTCGTGAGTACTAGAAATATACATCTTTTCGACAAAGTCTTCTTCTTTAGGTTTGTGTGCGATAATGCCCTTACCACCACGACGTTGAGACTTGTATTCAGAAACAGCAATTCTTTTAACGTAGCCAAGGTGCGTCATTGAAATTACGATATCTTGTCTTTCGATAAGATCAGCAATATCAATTTCACCGTAATCGTATGAAAGTTCAGATTTTCTAGGTGATGGATATTTTTCTTTAATAGCGAGAATATCGTTCTTAACGATTTCCCTAACACGCCATTCGTTTGCGAGAATATCTTGCAAGTCAGCGATATTTTCAGAAAGTTCTTTAAGTTCTGCATTAAGTTTTTCAACTTCAAGTGAAGTGAGCCTTTGAAGTCTCATTTCAAGAATAGCATTTGCTTGCTTATCTGAAAGTTCAAAAGCATTTATAAGTTTATCACTTGCTTCATACTTGTCTTTTGAAGAACGAATAATTTCAATTACTTCATCAATATTTGCTAGCGCTTTTACAAGACCTTCTAAAATATGAGCACGCTCTTGCATTTTTCCCAAATCGTATCTAGTACGACGGGTAATAACAGACATTTGATGCGCTACGTAGTTTTCTAAAATTTCCTTAAGAGAACAAACTTTTGGCTCACCATCAACGAGAGCAAGCATAATAATACCAATTTTAACTTGTAAATTAGTATGTTTATACAAGGTGTTCAATACGACTTGAGCATTTGCGTCTTTTTTTAGGTCAATAACGATTCGCATACCGTGTCTATCCGATTCGTCTTTAATATCGGAAATGCCCTCAATACGCTTATCTTTAACCATATCGGCCATAGCCTTAATAAGTAACGCCTTGTTAACTTGATATGGTAATTCTGTAACGACAATGCGTTCACGAGTGCCGTTTGAAAATTCTTCAATATCGGTTTTTGCTCTCAAAACTAGGCCACCACGACCTGTGTTGTACGCTTGTCTAATACCTGCTCTGCCCATAATCACCGCACCGGTTGGGAAATCAGGCGCAGGGATAGATTCCATCAATTCTTCAATAGTAATTTCAGGATTATCAATAAGCGCTACGCAACCGTCGATACACTCTGCAAGGTTATGTGGTGGAATATTAGTCGCCATACCTACGGCAATACCGTCGGCGCCGTTTACGAGCACGTTAGGATATCTTGCAGGTAATACTACAGGTTGCATTTCGGTATCGTCAAAGTTTGGATAAAAATCGACGGTTTCCTTTTCAATTTCCTTAAGCATTTCTTGCGAAAGTTTAGAAAGTCTCGCTTCCGTATAACGGTATGCTGCAGCAGGGTCACCGTCGACGGAACCAAAGTTACCGTGCCCGTCTACGAGTGGAAAATTAATTGAAAAATCTTGTGCCAAACGAACGAGCGCATCATAAACCGAACTATCACCGTGCGGGTGGTACTTACCTAATACTTCACCGACGATTTTTGCGCACTTTTTAAAGCCCTTATCGTGCGTTAAACCGAGTTCGTGCATTGCGTAAAGGATTCTTCTATGAACAGGCTTTAAGCCGTCTCTAACGTCCGGAATCGCTCTCGAAACGTTAACAGCCATAGCGTACGCAATAAAAGATTTACGAAGTTCTTCTTCAACTTCGACGTTAATAATATTAGTTTTCGCAAGGGTTTCTTTAAACGCCGCGGTAAGTTCCGGGCTTGCTTCTTTTTTAGCCATCGTTTACTCTCCCTTAAATATCTAAATCCATCGCTTTCGCGAGTTCTGCATTGTCTTCAATAAACTGTCTACGAAGTTCTGGTTTTTCACCCATTAAAAGAGTGAACATTTCATCTGCCTCAACGGCGTCTTGCATAGTAACTTTAAGTAAAGTTCTCGTTTCAGGATCCATAGTAGTTTCCCATAATTGAGACGGATCCATTTCACCAAGACCTTTGTAACGCTGAACGTCACACTTGCCGTTTTCCGCAAGGTAGTTAGCAAGTTGCTCGTCAGAATATAAATACTTGTCAACCTTACCTTTTGTTGCTTTATAAAGTGGTGGTTGAGCAATATAAACGTGCCCTCCTTCAACGAGTGGTCGCATAAATCTGAAAAAGAAAGTTAAAAGCAAAATTCTAATATGCGAACCATCTACGTCCGCGTCGGTCATACAAATAATTCTATCATAACGCAATTTGCTTTCATCAAAGTCTTCGTTAATACCTGCGCCGAAAGCAGTAATCATTGCTTTAATTTCTTCATTTTCTAAAACGCGGTTAAGTCTTGCCTTTTCAACGTTCAAGATTTTACCACGAAGTGGCAAAATTGCTTGGAAACGCCTATCTCTACCACCCTTTGCCGAGCCACCTGCAGAGTCCCCTTCGACTATGAAAATTTCACAAAGTTCAGGATTTTTTTCCGAACAGTCGGCAAGTTTACCAGGTAACGTAGTTGATTCAAGCACACCTTTTCTTCTAGTGTTCTCACGCGCTTGACGAGCAGCCTCTCTTGCTCTTTGAGCCGTTAAGCACTTCATTAAAAGTTCTTTGGTAATTGACGGATTTTCTTCAAGATAAGAACCAAAATGTTCCGTCATAGCCTTGTTTACGAGAGATTTAATTTCACTATTGCCGAGTTTCGTTTTGGTTTGACCTTCAAATTGTGGTTCGGTAAGTTTAACAGAAACTACCGCGGTAATACCTTCTCTAACGTCTTCGCCAGAAACCTTATCTTCACCTTTTAATACGTTAAGTTTACGACCTGCATCATTTAAAAGTTTAGTTAAAACAGCCTTAAAACCGTCAAGGTGCGTACCACCTTCTTCGGTATTAATGTTATTAGCAAAAGCATAAATAGTTTCGTTATAACTGTCATTGTATTGCAAAGCAATTTCAATTTCCGTATCGCCAAAGAAAACGTCAAAATAGAAAGGCTTTGGCATCAACGTTTCTTTATTTTTATTAAGGTCGTCAACAAAGTGCGCAATACCACCTTCGTATAAGAAAGTATCCTTTCTTTCAGAGCCCTCTCTTTCGTCCGAAAGAATAATAGTTAGACCTTTATTAAGATATGCAAGTTCGCGAAGCCTCTTTTTGATAGTATCATATTCAAAAGTAGTAGTTTCAAAAATTTCAGCATCTGGCATAAAAGTTACCCAAGTACCGGTAAAATCAGATGAACCAATAATTTTAAGTGGTGCTTGTGGAATACCTCTATTGTAAACTTGCTTATAGTGGTTGCCATTTTGGAAAATCTCAACCTCAAGCCACTCAGAAAGCGCATTAACAACCGAAAGACCTACACCGTGAAGACCACCAGAAATTTTATAGCCCCCACCACCGAACTTACCACCTGCGTGAAGTTTCGTTAAAACGACTTCTACTGCAGAAATTTTTTCAGTATGGTGAATAGCGGTAGGAATACCTCTACCATTGTCAGTTACGGTACAAGAACCGTCTTTGTTTATTCTAACGTTAATAGTGTCACAATGTCCACTCAACGCTTCGTCAATGGAGTTGTCTACGATTTCTTGAACAAGGTGATGCAACCCTCTTTCATCAGTAGAACCGATATACATACCAGGACGTTTTCTTACAGGATCCAAACCTTCAAGAACTTGAATTTGGCTTTCACCGTAATTCGTCGTAACCTTTCTTTCTTCTTCCATTTTATTGCTCCTTTAATCAAAAAAGTAACTTTCGAAAATAATAAACTTTATTAATATAAAATATTAATAAAATTATACCACATATTTTTTGTTTTTGCAAGTCGTTTTTTCTTTTTTTCAATTCTTTTAAAAGATATATCTTTTAATAAACAAATTTACGCTAATTTTCTCTTTAAAAACAAAAAAACCCGAATTTTCGGGTTTTATTATTTAAGTTGTTCTAGCATTTTAATTTCAAACTTCTTTAAGCCTTGAACTTGTTCAGCGTTTGCAAGGTTGACACACAGCGGATACATCTCGTTAAACGAGTCGTTATCTTGCACTACGTTTTTAAGGTACGCAAGTTTTGCTCTCATATTGAGTGGCGTACTAACCTTATTAAGATACCCGTCGTAATCTTCCATCGTATTATCTGCTTTTTCAGCGTCAAAAGCATAGGTAGAATAAGCGTATAAAGCATCAGCAAAAATTTGTCCTTCCATTGACTTGGTTAAATAATCTTCAAGCGAAGTCAATCTTTCAACTGTTTTCGTGGCGTTTTCGTAATCACCTGTATCTAAATAGTAGTACAATCTGTTGTTGAGTAAAACTATAAAGTTCGGATCGTCTTCCTGAAGTTGTGGTACGTCAAAATAATATTCTTGAGGAATTTCAGCAGGCGAAAAACCTTGGTAAAGCATTGCATGTACTTTCATAAGTGAAAACATCACCGTAACACTAGGATCTTTTTTTAA
Source organism: Christensenellaceae bacterium (assembly GCA_045655805.1). Lineage (GTDB taxonomy): Bacteria > Bacillota > Clostridia > Christensenellales > Borkfalkiaceae > UBA11475. The sequence continues at coordinate 44,106 of JAZOPZ010000003.1, read as the reverse complement.
AATACCCCAAAAAACAGCACCGTCGTTTCTAGCAAAATCACTAGACATTGGCAAAGCATTTGCTAAAACGAAATAACAAGAAATCGGCATAGAAAACGCAGTTAAATGGAATAAAAACTCCTTATTTTCAATCCAATACCACTTTTTCCAAAAGAAAAAGAAAATAAAACTTAAGCAAAACAATATAAAGTTTGCAATAATGCCTGCTCTAGCGATTCTTTTATAATGCTTATCAATGTTTTCAAGTTTTTTAGGCATAAGTTCCGTTTCGCCAAGTTGTTCACCCCAAGGGCAAAGGGAAATTCTAAACCTGCCGTTAACCTTACCAAATTTAAAAAACATAATCTTAAAAGATACAGTTTTAAATCCATTGATTTTCGCAGAAATCATATGTGCAAGTTCGTGCGCAAAAGTGTTTATAAACACCCAAACGACCATACCGCATAATATCTTAAAAAACGAAGACGCACCTATAAGCACGGGCACCGAACTACTTATAATCCCGACAGCAAGTACAGATGCAAGCGTTCCACCAAGTAAAATAAAATAATTTATAATATTCGTCCTATTACTCATTTTCTTTCCTTTTCATATACAGATAACCTTCAAGATTATCGTCTTCACTTACCGTTATATAATCAATCCCAATATGTTCCATTATACACAGTAACAAAATTGATGCACCAAGCATCACATCAGCCCTTTCGGGTTGCAAACCTACTATCAATTTTCTTTCTTCAACGGTTTTCGAGTTAAACAACTCAATAGCATTTTTTACTTCACCTAAAGTTAATTTATACCCGTGCACTTTGTTTTTATCATAAGTTTCAAGTTTTAAGGTAACGGCCACGATTGAGGTAGCCACGCCCCCTATACCATAAAAGTTCGTCGTCGGGACTTTACCATATTCTTTGACCTTTTGTTTACAAAGAGCGTAGATATCTTTAGCATTTTGTCCACAAGCATCAAGCAACCTAACCCCGCCAAGGTTTAGACTATATGAATAAACCGTCTTTTTGCCGAGGCTTGCCGTCACTTCAGAACTTGCACCACCGATATCAATAATTCCCCCGTCTTTACCATTTAAAACACCCAGCAAGCCGATTTGAGCCTCTAACGTACCTGAAACAACCTCAACTTTCAAGTCACACAAGTCTTTAACAAAAGTAACAAATTCCTGTCCGTTTACAGCGCCACGAACTGCCGCCGTTGCAAAAGCATATATTGTTTTAGCGCCCAAATTAGTTGCTTTTTCTTTAAAAAAAGCGACAGCGTCAGCCGTCCTTTTTATAGCGTTTGCATTAAGTTTACCGGTTGAATTTAACCCGTCGGCAAGTTTGGTTATTTTAACAAACTTTTCCTTATAACCGTTGGAATACACCAACAATAATCTAACGGAATTCGACCCAATATCAATAACTGCGTCAATCGTCAATTTTCACGTCCTCCGGAAACCTATAGCCAAGTTCTCTAGCTCTCGCCTTAATTTTCCAATCCTGTTTACATATATCAAGTTCATCGGAAGACTCTTCTAGCATGCGCTCAAGTTCGGCTTTTTCTGCATCAAACGCTTTAAGCCTGTTCTTTTTAACGACAATAGTGGCTATTTGGAAAACCAAAACCATCAATAAAATACAAGCCAATACTACCGAACAAACCGTAGCCGCTATTGAAATCCTTTTGAATTTTTCTTCAGTCATTTTTTCACCTTTTTTCCTGCAAATATATTATACAACTTTTTATAAAATAATGCAAGCAGTAAGTGTAAAGTTTTGCGCTCTAAACAAAAACCAAAAAATACTGCAAACGGCATATATAATCTAAAATTAGGATATTCTGCACTAATGAATACCAAATAAAGCACAAATGCAAACAATAAGCAAATTATTACCGAAACTATTGATTTTAAGACTATACTTTTTAGATATTCTAGAGGCAAAACCAGCACTCCGTAGATTACCCCAAAAGTATACCCTAGCGCAAAAGTTAACGCAAACACAAAAAACTGTTCGTAAGTTACAAACATTTACTTAAAAACCCTTTTAATTAAAGGAGTTTTTACACCTTCGTACTTAATTTGAATTATTTCGCCTTCGGCGTTAAGCGTTTTTTGAGTTTGATTAAAAGCAATTATCTTCAGATTGTTACCGCTAACCACAACTTCTTTATCATTAACGGTAAGTTTTAGCGTCTCCTCCGAAAAAGCATCGACGGAAAAAACTTCCGTCATATAAAGCCTTTTTCTATTTTCTATTGTTAAACTCTCATTGTTCTTAACTTCTTGCATACCATACCCCCGTTTTCATTTGTAAATTTTATGAAATTCGTGGATAAAATATACTTAAATCTGTATTTCAACCAAAGTATTGTTTACCTGATCGCAAGAAGTCAAATAATAATTTATACCTCTTTTATAAACAGTCTTATCGGCCTTAACAGCCTTGCCATGTAAATGCCCGTAAACTACTGCGTCAACAGAATTTTCTTCAAAAATCGAAGTGTATAAACTATCTTCACGTCGAGCGTTAAACGGTGGAAAATGACACAAAACGATAATTTTATCTTCTGGTTGTCTTATTTTATTGACTTGAGCAAAGGATAATTTTAGCCTTTCAGCCTCTCGCTTATATATCTTTTCATCAGCGTCGGTAAAATCGGTTGCGCCAGGAACAGTCCACAATCTTGAACCACAAATAATCAAATTATCAAACTTTATACAATCGTTTTGCAATGCAAATTGATTTTCAGTTAATATATCGCGAACCTTACTAATCCCACTCCACCAATAATCGTGGTTACCCTTAATAAAAACTTTTTTACCAGGCAAGTCCCTTAAAAGCGCCATATCGGCCTTTGCATCGTCAATAGACATTGCCCAACTGATATCACCGCCTATAAGTACTAAATCGTCATTACAAACGCGCGACCTCCAATCGGTAAAAATCTTATCAAGATACCCCACCCAATCTCCACCAAAAACATCCATCGGCTTATTTGTGTTAGTAGAAATATGCAAATCACTAATAGCAAAAATTTTCATATAAATATGATACCACAATTTATGGTGTTTTTCAACTTTTATTTTGAAAAAATAAAAAAAGGAATGCAAAAGCACTCCTTTTTCATTAAATTATTCGGGATAAATAGGTAATTCAAAGAATCCCGTGCAAACCTCTGCCGTATAATCTTGGCAAGGTGGTAAAACAGCATATCCGTACGACGGAATTAAAAGTTCAACTTCCATAACGACTTTGACGATAATACTAGCGCAAGCGTCAATGGTAAATTGCCCTTCCCCTGTATAAGTGCCTAGCGTAGACACAAGCGAAACGACTGCTTCAATTTCGTAAGGCATGATTGACGGTGTTGGGATACACAAAATCACATCTTTTGAAACCGTAACGGTAGCCGTAGCAACGCCATCAACACCATTTGCATCAATGTAAGCAACTGAAAGTGGAACTATAATATCAGTTTTAACTCTTGAAGTATTAGGTCTTTCCCCTGCAATAGGTTCTACCGTTAAGTTTGACACCACGCCTTTTGAAGTGGTACTTTTTGCGCTAACGAAAGTTAAGGGATATGTAGGATTTGCAGGTGTAAAGTTTTCAAGCGTTAAAACAATCCCCGTCAATTGAGTTTGTTGTATGCAAGCATCGAAAACCTTTTTAACTTGAATACAAGTTTTTTCGCACAAACCGTTAAGTGGGTTACCTTTTACAGGTCCAGGGCACTTATCGGAATTAAAATTACAAAAAAACGACATTTTTAACCTCCTGTGAATTTTCGGTTTTTTTCCGAAGATAATACTATTTTAATATATGCAAAACCTATAAAAAAATCCACTTTGGTCAAAATAAAAAATCCCCTTGCCAAAGCAAAGGGAAATTTATTCATTAGATGATTAAGCGTTAGCGTCGATTACAGCAACGATATCAGCAACGGTTTTAATCTTCATCGCATCTTCGTCAGGAATAGAAATACTATATTCTTCTTCAAGATTCATAAGCATTTCAACAACGTCGAGTGAATCAGCGCCCAAATCTTTAACGATTTCCTTTTCAGGAGCAACGTCACTAGGTGCAAGATTTAACTGTTTCGCAATCATTTCTTGAACTTTATCTAAGGTACTCATAACAACCCCTCCAAATTTTATAACATAATTATACAACTTTAGCACTCATTAGTCAAGCAATTTGCAAATTTTATCGTCTTAACGATTTTACTATAAGTTTATCTTCTGCCGAAACCCTAAACGAATCACAAATTTTAGAAATCGCTTTGTTATGCGTAAAATCATCAAGAGAGTTGCTTTTAATAAATTCCAAAGTTCGATCTTTATATTTTACAAAACAAACCGATATAAGCCACGCTTTTGCCATCTTTACGTAATAATGGTCAAAAGCAACTGAATTCAGTTTGTCAAATATAAAATCCAAGTATTCGTCAATCAAATAATAATCCAACAAAACGATAAATCCAACTCTTACAAAAAATGGATTTTTAGAACTAAAAAGTTCATCAACTTTTTTAAAAAAAACTTGCTTGTTTTTTGCAATTATTTTGAAACTTGCTACGCAACTATCACAAATCGACCAGTTATCAACAAAAGACAAAAAATTATTAAAGTACTTTAAAAATTCAACAATTGAAAGTTTTGCGCAGCCCAAAACAAATCCGTAAATCATAATTTCTTCAAAAGTTTTGTCTTTTAGTGAAGAATTTAGATATTGTAGTTTTTGTTCTTCTGTAAAAGTTTTCGCAATTTTTTTTAGTTCAGGCAACCTTACCCCTAATATTTCATAGTTAGTAAAAACGAGTTTTTTTGAAAAATCTCTATACTTTTCAGTCGCCAAACCTTTTAGTTTTTCACGCAAACAAATCATAATACTTTTTGGTCGTACAATAGCACGTATTCGCTTGGTTTTAGTTCACAAATATTTTCAAAAGACCTACAACTTAATAGATCGTAAAGCGTTCCATCAAAATTTATATAAATAGTTCCGTCCCCGTTATTTACGCCAACAAAAACAGTATTTTCACCGTCGGTTCTATTGTAAACATAAGCGCCGTTTCTTGCGTAAATTTCGTTAAATTCACCATCTTTAAATACAGGGATTTTAGTCCTAATTTCACCTAATTTTTTATACCAATCAGGTAAATCATTGCTAGTTTTACCCGTACCAAAAAACCTTCTGCAAAGAGGGTCAGAATACCCTTCCATACCAAGTTCATCACCATAATAAATGCTCGGAACACCACAAAGCGTATACTGTAAAAGTGTAGCCATTTTCTCACGATTTTCAGCAGTCGCATATTCATTATCAGATAGGTGAGCTTGTGACATTATAAGCCTTGATTTACCATCAACGTTCTTGTCCCCAAGCGACGAAATCAACCTATAAGTATCGTGCGTTGCAAGTAAATTCATATTAGCGTGTAAAGCCTCGGTTGGATAGTGATCAACTTGTTCTTTTACACTATAAGAGAGTCTTTTTAAATTACCGTTTTTAACGTAATCAACGATAGCGTCTTTAAGCACGTAATTCATAATAGAATCAAGTTGATTGCCATAAAAATAACTGCGTCTTTCCCCGTACGAAATTTTATTCGTCGCATCTTCCCACACTTCTCCTATAACGATTGCTTGTGGATTTTTTCCCTTAACTGCTTTACGCAAATTCTTTAAAAACGCTGTAGGCAATTCGTCGGCAACGTCAAGTCGCCAACCACCGATACCAAGTTCAGTATAATGTTCAACCACCCCACCGGTGCCGTTTATAAAATCGTTATACGCAGGATTTTTCTCATTGACTTCAGGCAAGATATCAATGCCCCACCAAGATGCGTATTTATTAGGAAATTTTTCAAAATTATACCAACTATAGTAAGGCGATTCTTTACTTTGATAAGCACCTATATCGTCATATCTACCGTACTTATTAAAATACCTACTATCGTCGCCCGTATGGCTAAAAACGCCGTCTAAAATGATTTTAATACCAAACTTGTCCGCTTTATCAATCAAGGCCTTTAAGTCGCCCTCATCGCCCAAATTTGGGTCAATACACATATAATCGCCAGTATCATAGTGGTGATTAGAATAAGACTTGAATATAGGATTTAGGTAAATAACACTAACAGAAAGTGATTTTAGATATTCTAACTTTTCGGTAATACCTTTCAAGTTTCCACCAAAAAAGTCGTTATTAAGTATTTTACCTTTCGCATTAGGTGTAAAAATAGGATCGTCGTTTAAGTTTTCGTGATACACTCTATTTTTCAACTTTTTAACTTCACCACTAATAGCAAATCTATCAGGAAAAATCTGATAAATTATCCCCCCTTTAATAAAATCGGGAGTAGTGAAATTTTCATCAAAAACCAGCATTTGAAAAAAGTTAGGCTTATCCATTATAACACCGGTATAGTCTTTTCCTAACCCTATAAAATTACCGTCACCTAAATCAAAAGCATAATAATAAAGCCCCAAATTTTGTGGCTTTATAGAAATTTCGAAACCATTTTTTATGCGTTTCATATTAAAAGACGAAGGTTTATCTCCGTCTTTTGATATCATTAGAGAGCAATCTTTAGCATCGGTGAATACCCTTAAAACACAATTCGCGCTTTTAGGCACAGCACCGATGACAGATTTGCATTGTTTATCTAGTGGATTATAATAAGCGTACATTAATCTATACGGGTTAAGCCCCAAATTCTATCAGCGTATTCTCTAATACTTCTATCAGCAGAGAAAATACCCGAAGTAGCAATATTGTTAAGGCTCATTTTTGCCCATTTTTCCTTGTTTTTATAAGTTTCGTCAGCCCTTAAGTGGGTTGCATAGTAAGAACCAAAGTCCGCCATACACATATATGGGTCAGCAATAGGTGAACCGTATAATAAGTAGTTAGCAATATCACCAAAAGAAACGCCGTTAAAACCTTCGTTAAGAGCCTTAATAACCTTTTCAAGTCTAACGTTGCCACGATAATAGGTGTTTGCAGAATAACCTGCCTTCCATATTTCGTCAACTTCAGCAGCCGTATGACCAAAAATAAAGATATTTTCATCACCGCATGCTTGAGCCATTTCAACGTTAGCGCCGTCAAGCGTACCAATAGTAAGAGCGCCGTTCATCATAAACTTCATATTGCCGGTACCACTTGCTTCTTTACCTGCTTGTGAAATTTGTTCAGAAAGTTCGGTAGCAGGCATAAGTTTTTCCGCCATTGAAACGTTATAATCTTCCATATAAACAACGTTAAGTTTTTTGCTAATTACAGGATTTTTCTTAATATCTTCACTTAAATTGCAAATAAGTTTGATAATTTGTTTAGCAAAATAATACCCAGGCGCTGCTTTTGCACCGAAAATAAAGGTTTTCGGAACGAAAGGCATTTCAGGATTTTCCTTAAGGTCATTATAAAGTGAAATAATGTAAAGAGCGTTCATAAGTTGACGTTTATATTCGTGCATACGCTTTGCTTGAACGTCAAACATAGTTTCAGGATTAATGATAACACCTTGTTTTTTCTTTACAAAATCAGCAAATTGTTTCTTTTTAATAGCCTTAATTTCGTTAAGTTTTGCAAGCACGGCCTTGTCATTTTCGAACTTCTTAAAGTCGATAAGTTTAGACGCATCGCCCTTATACCCTGTACCGATACAGTCGTTTAATAAACCACAAAGTTCAGGGTTAGATTGATTAAGCCATCTTCTATGCGCAATACCGTTAGTTACGTTGGTAAATTTTTCTGGCCAAACGTCAGCAAAATCCTTAAAGATACTGTCTTTAATAATATCGCTATGGAGCGCAGAAACACCATTTACGGTATGTGACGCAATTACAGAAAGGTTAGCCATTCTAATTTGGTTGCGCGCAAAAATAGACATTCTATCAATCTTATTCCAATTGCCAGGATATCTATTCCACATATCAGCACAAAATCTTTCGTTGATTTCCTTCAAAATGATATAAATACGAGGCAATCTTCTTTGAATGAGGTCTTCGTTCCACTTTTCAAGCGCTTCACTCATAACGGTGTGGTTGGTATAAGCAACTGTACGAGTAACTATATCCCAAGCAGTATCCCAATCGTAACCGTGTTCGTCAATTAAAAGACGCATAAGTTCAGGAATACAAAGTGCAGGGTGCGTATCATTAATATGAATAGCCGCTTTTTCAGGCAAAGTATGGAGTGAACCATAGTGTTTTAAGTGATGTTTAATGATATTTTGAAGTGATGCAGACACCAAGAAGTATTGTTGTTTGAGTCTTAATGACTTACCTTCATAGTGGTTATCCGATGGATACAAAGCCTTGGTTAAGAGATCTGCTTGGTTGTCTTCTTGCAAAGATCTCATATATTCACCTTGGTTAAAGGTGTGCATATCAAAATTTCTTGCACTTTGCGCTTTCCACAAACGAAGAACCGAAACAGCCTTTCCGTCAGCGCCCGAAATCATCATATCGTAAGGAACAGCCTCAACTTCGTTTGAATCGCAATGTTCAATTTTTAAGCCGTTTTCAGTCCAATTTTCCCTAATCCAACCATCGAATTTAACTTTGCAAATTTCGTCGGTTCTTGGGGTGAGCCAAACTTCACCACCAGGGAGCCAATCGTCAGGAAGTTCCATTTGCCAACCGTCAACGATTTTTTGTTTAAAAAGACCGTATTCGTATCTTAAAGAATAACCCATTGCTGGATAATTTTGCGCTGCAAGGGCATCCATAAAGCAAGCGGCAAGTCTACCAAGACCACCATTACCTAAACCTGCATCAGGTTCAAGTTCATAGAGATCCTCAAGTGAAACACCTTGTTTTGCCAATACTTTATTAATAGCGTCTTGAACGCCCAAATTATAGGTGTTATTTTTAAGTGATTGACCGAGTAAGAATTCCATACAAAGATAATAAACACGCTTGCCTCCCTTTGCGCGATATTCTTTGTTGAATTTATTTCTCTTTTCAAGTAAAATATCCCTAACTGACATTACAACTGCTTTATAGAGTTGTTCTTTACTTGCTTCTTGAATCGTTACGCCATAGTAACGAGACAATTTGCCACCGATAAGAGTTTCGGCTTCTTTTTCTGTGAATTTAGTTTCCATTTTTCTCTCCTGTTAACTATTTGTTATAAAGTTCCTCATATTTCCCTGCTTGCAACTTCCAAGTGAAGTCAGTTGTCATAGCATTATCAATAACCTTATTCCATAATTCTTTATTTTTATAAGTTTCAACGGCTTGCTTTAACACGTACAACATATCGTAAGGGTTGTAGTTTTTAAAGGTAAACCCGTTGCCTTCACCATCAACAAACGCCTTAATACTATCGTTAAGCCCACCGGTTTCTCTAACGACTGCAACAGAACCATATCTGCTTGAAATCATTTGTGACAAACCGCAAGGCTCCATTTTTGACGGCATCAAGAAAATATCACTACCCGAGTAAAGTTTACGTGATAAATCTTGATTGAACGCAATTATTGCTTTACACTTGTTGGTGTAAGCGTTTGCAACGTATTTGAAATAATCTTCGTAAGCAGTATCCCCCGTGCCAAGTAACACGAACTGAATATCTTCCGCAAGGAATTGTTCAAACACGGTTTTAACTAAATCAACACCCTTGTGTGAAACGAGACGAGTAATCATAGCAACGATAGGAACGTCAGGTCTTTCTGGTAAGCCTAATAATTTTTGTAAACTTGCCTTACATTGAGCCTTGCCGGATTTATCTTCAGCGCTATAATTCTTTTCTATATGAGTATCCGTTTCTGGATTATAAAAATCGTAATCAATACCGTTCAAAATGCCACAAATTTTGTGAGAATTTCTTTCGATAATCCCTTCAAGACCGTGAGCAAAGAACGGATCTTTAATTTCCCTGGCGTAAGTAGGACTAACGGTAGTAACAAAGTCAGACATTTCTATTGCGCCTTTCATAAGGTTAATACAACCACTAAATTCAAGATAGTTATATAAATTGCCAGCAAAACCGAAAAGGTTTTCATAGCAATCCATACCATACCAGCCTTGATATTCTATATTATGAATAGTAAATACCGTTTTTGTCTTACTAAATTCAGGGTTAGTGTAATACATACCCTTAAGGTATATAATTGCAGGTGCAGTTTGCCAATCGTTACAATGAACTACGTCTGGATAAATTTGAAGATTTTCAATAGTATCTAACGCAGCCTTTGAGAAGAACGCAAATCTTTCGCCATCGTCGTATTGACCGTAAATTTTACCTTCTCTAGCAAAGTAATATTCGTTGTCAATAAAATAGAAAGTTACACCTTCGTACTTATATCTATACACTCCACAATATTGTTTACGCCAAGACAAATTCACTTCAAAATTAGTAATAAATTCAAATTTGTCCCTAAATTCTTTTTTTATGGCAGAATAAAGTGGAATAATACAAGAAACATCGTAATTACCATTAGCAGCAATTGCTTTTGGAAGCGAACCCATAACGTCGGCAAGACCACCTGTAGCAATAAATGGAGCGGATTCCGAACCAATAAAAACAACGCTTTTCTTTCTAGTTACGGTAACTGTTTTTACCCTTTTTGTTGTAGTTGACTTTTTCGTCGTAGAAGTAGTATTTTTCGTAGTTTTAGTAGCCATTTTTACTCCTATAAATATTTTTATACGCACAAGGTCGCGAACGGTTAAGTTCGCGACTTTTTTACTATATCATAGAGCCTTTCGGAATATAAAAAGTATGATTTTTAGCCCCCGAAAGGGTTTGTCTATCGCTAATCAATACATTTTTATCCGTGATAATGCAGTTAAGCGAAGAATTTTCACCTACGATAGTATTTTGCATAAGGATACAGTTTTTAACTTTAGTACCACGCGCAATTTTAACGCCACGGAACAATATACAGTTTTCAACTTCACCTTGAATATCACAGCCGTCAGCAATCATTGAATTTTTAACGATGGAACCCGAGCCGAATTTAGTTGGCGCCGAGTCTCTAATCTTGGTAAATACACTTCTATCACCAAAAAGTTCCGACCTAACTTTGCCGTCTAAAAGTTCCATACTGTGGTCAAAATATGCTTGTAATGAAGAAATCCTAGCATAATAACCTTTATGTTCAAAGCCTTTAATCTTTAACACTTTAGTGTTTTGTATAATGATATCTTCAATAAAATGTTTAGTTTTTCTTGAAATACTTTCCTTAACGAGGTTTACAAGCAAACTACGTCTCATAACGTACATATTGATAAAGAGTTTGCCGTCGTCGTTAAGTATTTCGTGATATTTAACGTTTTCAACCCTACCGTCGCCATCTAAAATTAAGGTGTTAACGTTGCTTTCAGAACAATCAGTTGCTTTGTGGTTTGTATAAACCATAGTAATATCTGATTTAGACGCAATGTGTGCGTCAATAACTTCGTCGTAATTCACACGACAAATACAGTCGCAGTCAGAAAGAACCACGTATTCTTCATCAGCACGGGTTAAAAAGTTCATAATACCTTTAAGCGCTTCAAGTCTTGAAGTATATAAACTATCACTAGTTTCAGCGGCAAAAGGTGGCAAGAATATAAGACCACCGTCTTTTCTTGCTAAATCCCAATCCTTACCCGAACCAACGTGATCCATAAGTGATTGATAATTTCTTTTTGTAATAACGCCAACGGTATCAATGTTAGAGTTTACCATATTTGATAAAACGAAGTCTATTAAACGATATCTTCCGCCAAATGGAATAGACCCTACTGTTCTAACGTTTACGAGTTCAGGTACGTTATTATCGTGAATATTTGAAAATATAACGCCAATTGCTCTCATATTACTTATCCCCCTTTACAACGTCTTTATCAACGATAGCGCCACCTTCAATCACAGCGCCTTCACCGATATTGATATTTCTACCGAGTAGAGCAATGCCCTTACCGTCAGTTTTTGAATTACCAACTTTAGCGCCTTTACCTATTACGGTATTTTCGTCGATAATAGAATATTCAACTACTGCGCCTTCTTCAATAACGGTATCTTGCATAATAACGGAATCTTTTACGATAGCGCCTGCTTTTACGATAACGCCAGAAGATAATACGGAGTTTTCAACCGTACCGAAAATTTCAGAACCCGAAAGTATAATGCTGTTAACTACTACACTGTCTTCGCCTAAATATTGAGGAGGTGCGAGTGGGCTTCTAGATTGAATTTTCCAACGCTTATCGGTAACGTTAATTTTCGGAACGTCACCTAAAAGGTCCATATTCGCATCATATAACGATTGAATAGTACCCACGTCTTTCCAATAACCTTCAAACTTATACGCTACCATCTTTTCACCGTCATTAAGCATACTTGGTAAAATATTTTTACCAAAGTCGTTTTCGGTGTCTGTTTTTTTGTTATCCGCTTCAAGATATGCGTAAAGTTTGTCGGCAGAAAACACATAAATACCCATAGATGCTAGATTGCTTTTTGGTTTTTTAGGTTTTTCTTCAAATTCGTAAATAGTATCGTCGTCGTTTACGTTCAAAATACCAAAACGAGAGGCTTCTTCCATAGGAACAGGAATAGCAGCAACGGTACAAGCTGCGCCTTTTTTAACGTGATGTTCAACCATTAAAGAGTAGTCCATCTTGTAAATATGGTCACCTGATAAAATCACGACGTAATCTGGGTTATATTGCTTAATAAAGTGCAAGTTTTGGAAAATTGCGTTCGCCGTACCCTTATACCAATCAGAAGAATCTTTTGCTTGGTAAGGTGAAAGTATATGTACCCCTCCGAATTCTCTATCAAGGTCCCAAGGTTGACCGTTACCGATATATTCGTTCATTAAAAGTGGTTGATATTGCGTTAAAATACCTACCGTATCAATGCCCGAATTAACGCAGTTTGAAAGTGGAAAGTCAATAATTCTATATTTACCCCCAAATGAAACTGCAGGTTTTGCTATATTGTTAGTTAAAGCATAAAGTCTACTACCTTGTCCACCCGCCAACAACATTGCTACACATTTCTTTTTTCTTTTCATGATAAAAAACTACCCCTTATCGTAATTATTTATTTTACTTTTTCCAAATACAAACAAGTGAATCTAGGTAACTTGATTTGTATTGAATTTTTTCTTCCGTGAGCGCCTAATTTTTTATTAGTCTTATAAGTGCTCTTTTTAATACATCCGTTGCCACCGTATTTAATGGCATCAGAATTTAATATAATTTTATATTCACCTTCCGGCAACCCAAGTCTATATCTTTCAAAATGTATACCAGAAAAGTTGATTAAAGCGACTATTTCCTTACCCGACTTATCTCTACGAATAAACGAAATTACGCTATTTTGACTTTCATCAGCAGAAATCCACTCAAACCCGTCCCAACTATCTTCAATTTCAAACAGTGGAGCATTTTCTTTATATACTTTGTTAAGATTTCTAACGAAAGTCATCAAACGGTTGTGTTTATCGTATTTGGTCATAAAGAATTCAATACCTTCTTTATAAGCCCACTCTTTAAACTGACCGAATTCATACCCCATAAAGTTAAGTTTTTTACCAGGGTGCGCCATCATATAACCTAAAAACGCCCTATCGTTTGCAAATTTGTCTTCATAACAACCAGGCATTTTGTCTAAAAGCGATTTTTTACCGTGAACAACTTCGTCGTGAGAAATCGGCAATACGAAATTCTCACTAAAAGCGTAGAAAAGTGAAAAAGTCAACTTATTATGTACTTCACCCCTAAAATACGGGTCACGTTTAACGTAATCCAAAACATCGTTCATCCAACCCATATTCCACTTAAAGTTAAATCCAAGACCACCAATATCGGTAGGTTTTGTAATCATAGGGAAAGAAGTTGATTCTTCCGCCACCATAATTGCTTTAGGAAATTTAGCAAAAACTGCCGTATTTAATTTTTTAAAAAACGCAATTGCGTCAGGGTTATAATTGCCACCTTCGTCGTTAGGCTCCCACTCACCGTCTTCTTTGCAGTAGTCAAGGTAAAGCATTGACGCTACGGCATCTACCCTTAAACCGTCGATATGATATTTTTCGAGCCAAAATAATGCACTTGAAATCAAAAACGATTGAACTTCCGTCCTACCCCAGTCAAAACAACGAGTTCCCCAACCTTTGTTTTCAATCCTATCCCAACGAGGATTTTCGTAACAATAAGTTCCGTCAAACTCATAAAGACCGTGCTCGTCTTTTGGAAAATGAGCAGGTACCCAGTCCAAAATAACGCCTATCCCTGCCTTATGGAAAGCATCAACAAGATACATAAAATCGTGTGGAGTACCGTATCTAGAAGTCGGTGCAAAATAACCGGTAACTTGATACCCCCAAGAACCGTCGAAAGGATGCTCGGTAATCGGCATAATTTCAACGTGAGTATATCCCATATTTTTTACGTATGGGACTAGAGTTCTAGCGAGTTCCCTATAGGTATAGTAATCGTCGTTTTCTTTCTTTTTCCAAGAACCCAAGTTGACTTCGTATATATTCATCGGTTTATCATACAAATCAACTTTGTTTGCTTGATATTCAGCGTCCTTCCATTGATAGCCACCAAGGTCGTAGACCTTTGACGCAGTTTTAGAAGGAGTTTCGGTATGGATTGCATAAGGATCTGCTTTAAGAACGATTTTATTACCGTGCTTTACAGCGTATTTATAGGTATCGTATTTTTTTAATCCTTCAATAAATACTTCAAAAATACCACGATCGCTTATTCTTTCCATAGGAACAGCATTTTTAAGTTTCCAACCGTTAAAATCCCCTACTACCGAAACAGCATCTGCATTTGGTGCCCAAACTCTAAAAGTTACGCCCTTTTTACCATCTTTTTCATCAAGACGGCTACCGAGCAAATCATACGCCTCAAAATTTGTACCTTGATGAAAAAGATAAATCGGTAAATCTAAATTCATATTTCCCCTTAAATTATTAAATTAACAAATAAAATCAGCCTTTTTAGCAGGAGCGTTGTCCATTTCTTGCTTTTGATTTTCGTATCCCTTTCTGCCTAAAAGTGCGTAAGTTGCGTTTTTACCACCTTCAACACCAGGTTGATTGTAAGTATTGATGTTCATAAGTTCACCACAGTAAGCAGTTTCCATTTGGAACAAGAATAATAATTGACCAATGGTAAATGCGTTTACTTGTGGTAAATAAATAGTGTGGTTTAACTTACCTGCTTGAGTTAAAGCGTATTCAGTAGCGCTTCTTTCTGCTTGAATAAGTTCGTTCATAGTGTGTCCACAAAGGAAGTTTACGTCAGGAATATCAGGACAACCGTCAGCAATATCAAAAGTAGTTCTGTATTCATCAACTGCTAAAATGGTTATTACTTTATCAAATGGACCTTCTCTATATAATTGAACTTGTGAGTGTTGGTCAGTTACGCCAAGTGCTTTTACAGGGGTTTGCCCTACGTTAACAATATTGCCGTCGTTATCAAGTGCCTTACCAAGACTTTCGCCCCAAAGTTGGCAATACCAGTCAGCCATATATTTAAGGCTGTCAGCATAAGGCATCATAACCGAAATATTTTTGCCCTTCTTCATAGCAAGATATTGTAAAACAGCCATTGCAAGAGCAGGGTTTTTCTTGTAATCTTTTGCCTTGCAAATCTTATCCATATAAGCAGCGCCTTCAAGCATTGCTTTAATATCAATACCAACGACTGCTGCGGCAAGTAAACCCACTGGGCACATTTCAGAGAAACGACCACCTACGCCGTCAGGAATATAAAGGGTTTTAAAACCTTCTTCTTTAGCAATTTTAATAAGATTACCTTTGTTTGAAGAAGTAGTTGCAATAATACGTTCTTTAGCCTTTTCTTCACCAAGAGCCTTCTTTAAGATATCATAGATAATCAAGTATTGGCTCATAGTTTCAGAAGTTGAACCTGATTTTGTAATAACGTTAAAGTAAGTTTTATTGATGTCAATAACGTCTAAAAGCGCTTGCATCCTTTCAGGATCAACGTTATCTTCAACGTAAAGTTTAGGAGCCTTTCTCTTTGACTTTGGTAATTCGTTATGTCTTAAGTGGCAAAGTGCTTGGAATACAGCAATAGGACCAAGTGCTGAACCACCGATACCAAGAACTACAAAATTGTCGCAAGATTTTTTAATTTTTTTGGCGGTATCAAGAATATCTGCAACGACTTCTTTTTGATTATAAGGAAGTTCTGTCCAACCCATCATGCCTTCGCCACGGTTTGATTGAACTTTAGCGTAAGCAGATGCAATTTCAGGTTTAATAGCGTCGATTTCTTTAACAGAAAAACCGTCTTTACCAACGAATTCTTCCATCATATTGTTGTAGTCCACGCGAACACGCATAGAATTTTGCCATTCTTTTTTACTCATTTTCTTCTCCATTTTAAGTAATCTCCATATTCTAGTTTATAGTAAAAAATTGTATAATGTTATTATACAAGATAATTTTATACTATTAGTGTCAAAAAGTCAATAGCAATGTGTCATAATTTAGGCAAGTTTTTTGTAAAATTTAAATATTTTCTTAATAAAAAAGGCAAAACTTTTCGTTTTGCCCCTAAATATTTACTTGTTATTTCTAAAAGAGTTGAGAACTGCCAAAATCATAACGCCAACGTCTGCAACTACTGCAAGCCAAACCGGCAACTTAATTATAAAAGAAGTTACGGCAATAGCAACCTTAAACGCAATTGAAAATACAATATTTTGCCAAACTATACGGCGAGTTCTCTTTGCCGTTTTTAAGGCAACGGTGAGTTTTTGTAAATCGTCGTTAAGAACTATAACGTCAGCAGAATTTACGGCAAGTGCGCTACCCGCCCTACCCATAGCAAATCCAACGTCGGCAAGTTTAATAGACGGTGCATCGTTAATGCCGTCCCCAACGTAAACAACAGCGCCGTCGTTACTAAAAACTAATTCGGATAATTTTTCAACTTTATCATTAGGTAAAAGTTCAGCGCATACCTCGTCGATACTAATACTGTTTGCAACTTTTGTTGCCACGGCAACTTTATCGCCGGAAAGCATAACCGTCTTTTGTACACCCAATTTTTTTAGATCAGATATAGTTTGTTTTGCAGAGGATTTTATCGCATCCTCCAAAAGAATAACCCCTGCGAGTTTTTCGTCAATAACGCAATAAATGCAAGCGCAAAAATACTCGTCAACGGCAATGGAAAGTTGTTTCATAAGTAAACGATTACCAACTGCAACTTTTTTGCCGTTTACTTCTCCAACAATACCTTTACCAAGCAATTCTTCAACTTTTTCCGCTGAATATTTTTTTTGTGAATTTTTAACTATTGCAACGGCAAGTGGATGCGTGGATTTTTCCTCCAGTGCTGAAGAATATTCAATTACATCTTCTTCACAAAAGCCATTTTTCACTATCACCTTTTCAACGATAAAATCCCCCGTCGTAATAGTTCCAGTTTTGTCAAAAACAAAAATATTACTCTTTGCAAGCCTTTCTAAATAATAACCACCTTTAATAAGTAAACCTTTTCTTGCCAACGCCCCTATACCACTATAGTAGGCAAGTGGCACAGATATAACCATAGAGCAAGGACAAGAGATAACTAATAATGACAACGATCTATAAATCCATTTTGAAAAATTAAAACCATCAAAAAGTGGCGCAGTTATTGCAACGATTACGGCAACAATAACGACGATAGGCGTATAAATTTTTGCAAAAGATGAAACCGTTCTCTGTGCGTTTGATTTTTTTGTAGTGGCAGTCTTAACTAAGGCTTCAATTTTTTTAGCCATTGAATTTTCAGCATTTTCAGTAGCCTTTATTTTTATAATGCCACCTGCGTTTACCATGCCCGAATAAACTACTCCACCATTTGAAACTTCAACAGGCAAACTTTCACCTGTAACCGAACGAGTATCAAGCGTAGCGCAATCAGATATAAGCACTCCGTCAACGGCTAACTTTTCACCACTTAAAACTTCTAAAATATCTTCTTTTTTTACTTCTTCAGCAGAAACAACTTTAACGCCTTCGTTAGTAACTAACCTCGCTGTATCCGCGCCTATATTGGCAAGTGAAAAAATAGATTTTTCAGTCAAAGTCACGGCGCAATCTTCTAAAATTTGACCGACTACAAAAAGCGATAAAACGAGTGCTCCTTCAAAAAATTCACCAATAATTATAGCGCCTATCGATGCGATAAGCATTAATGTTTTTTCATTAAAAAAGTCTTTTTTTGCAAAGCCTTTAACCGTATCTATTACGATACCGTAACCAATGGGAATAATTGCCACGCCACCAACTAAATATTGCAACCAACCCTCAACTCTAAAAATAGCAATTGAAAGGACGGCGAGCAAAGTTATCGCTATTTTTAACAAGTCAAAACCGTGCTTTTGAATAAAATTACCACTTTTAATCGTAGAACAAGACGCGCAACCACACCCCTCCAAATGAAAATCATCGTGATAATGTTCGTGTGAGCAGTTGCAATGCTTGTGTTCGTGATGATGTTCGTGTGAGCAGTTGCAATGCTTGTGTTCGTTATTTTTTTCTTCAGTAATATTTGCCATTTTTAACCTCACAATATTAGCAAACACTAATATACTATTCAAAAAATAAAAGCGAGAAAACGCTTTTATTTACAATCTAAATGCTTAATAGAAGTCAAAACGATATCTCTAACGTGCTCGTCAGCAATAGAATATAAAACCATATTACCCGACTTGCGTGATTTCAAGATATTGCCGTCTTTTAACTTTTTTAAGTGTTGCGAAATCGCCGATTGCTTACCACCTGTAATTTCACACAAATGATACACGCACAACTCCCCTTGCATGAGTGCAAGAACTATCTTCATACGATTTGGCTCACCAAGTAAAGAAAAAACGCTAGCAAGGTCACCAACAGTTGAAGAATAAGTTTCATCTTCCGATAATAAAAGTGTAATTTTTTTATGGTTATAGCAATCACATTTCATAACTTTCACCCAAAGCAATATTAGCACATACTAATATAGTTGTCAAGCGTTTTACAGTAAAATGCAAATAACCCCACCTTTGTTTTCATTTATAATTCTAGTAACTGTTTTACGCATTTTGCCTTGAGTTTCACTAGAAATATTTGTTGCTTTTCTCTTTAAACCATCGCCGATAAGTTCGTTTAAGGTTTTTCCAAAAATATTTGTAGAAAGAATTTTTTTAGGGTCTTCAGCGTAGTCTTCCGAAAGTTTATTGATAAGTTCTTCACTTTGCTCTTTTGAACCGACTATTGGTGAAACTTCCGTTGACAAATCAACGTTTAATATATGCAAACTTGGAGCACTTGCCTTAAATTTTACGCCGTATTTACCACTTTGTCTAGTTAAAATCGGTTCTTCAATTTGAAGAGTTTCCTCATCTGGCTCAACTATGCCGTAACCAGTTTCTTTAGCGCACTCTAACGCATACTTTAACTTTTTATACTCTCGCTTTGCCTCAGACAAGTTCTTTACGTAACTTAATAATTCGTAATCACCGTCGATATCTTCGCCACACTCTTTACTCAACACTTCGTAAAAAAGAGTTTCTTTAGGTTCAATTTTAAATTTTGCCCTACCATCGGCAAGATTCAAGTCGGTTGCACCAAAGGATTTAATATCTTCACCACACTCAAACTTATCTTCAAAGCATAAAAAATCTTTCATTTTAGAAGCATTTTTAGATACTTCTTTTAATTTTGTAGCAATAGAAGTAATAATTTCGTCGTCTTCCGAAAGAGACTGCATCCAATCGGGCAAAGAAACGTCAAACGAACAAGTCGGAAACTCGTACAATACCTTCTCCATTATAGCGGAAATATCTTCAGTCGTAAGATTTAAAGCGTTAATGGCAAGTACGGGAACACAATATTTTTCCTCAAGTTCGGTACGCAATTTTTGAGCGTCTTGAGAACTAGTATCTTTGCAATTCAAAAGCACTACGAAAGGTTTTTGCAACTCTTTCAGTTCATCAATAACTCTCTCTTCAGCCTTTATATAATTTGCTCTAGGAATTTCACCAATACTGCCGTCCGTCGTGACGACGATACCTATTGTAGAATAATCAGTTATAACCTTTTTTGTGCCAATTTCGCCTGCTTTTTCAAAAGGAATTTCTTCTTCTGACCAAGGCGTTTTAACCATACGAGGTTTACCGTCTTCTTCCTGTCCTAAAGCCCCGTCAACAAAATACCCAACGCAATCAACTAATCTAAAATTTGCGTGAATTTTGTTTTTAAACTGCACCTTTACGGCGTTAGCAGGAACAAATTTAGGTTGACTTGTCATAACGGTTTTTCCGTCGGCTGATTGAGGCGTTTCATCAAGAGCAATTTGCTTTTGAAGTTTATTACTAATATTTGGTAAAATAGTAGTTTCAACGAATTTTGAAATAAAGGTAGACTTTCCCGTCCTAACGGGCCCGACCACACCTACGTAAATATCCCCACCACTACGACGGGCTATATCTTTATAAATGTCGTAATTTTCCATTAAAAAACCTCCCACACACTTTACGATAGTATATGAGAGGATTTTAATCTTTATGAAATTTTTTAATTATTTGTCAAATTTTCTTGAGTAAGTTTTTTCTGCTCTTTGGCTTTTTTGTGCCTTTCAATCATTGATTTAATTGAAGTAGCGTGCTCCTCACCTTTAAGCATACGCTCAATATTTTTACGATGTGCAATCCAAGTAAAAAAGCAAATAAGACCTATCGTTAAACAAGAAATCATATACAATACGTCTTGCGCCCTAATCCCTGGCAAGCCAGCGTACTCTAAAAACAAATAAATACCGTTTGCAACAGCAGGTGGAGTTATCGCTATAAATGAACCCATCGCGCCGAACTCCGTTATATAAATAAATGCTAGCGCAGCAAAAATCGAGGTTATCGACACTACCGCCCACACAAAACCAGAAGTGCAAGAACAAGCCAAAAACGCGCCGATAGTCGTCGCTATGCCCTTGCCACCTTTAAATTTATAAATGGCAGGATAAATATGCCCAAGCACCGCACACAAACCGAAAGCGTATTTTGCGAAATCAGCAAGATTAAAAGGTATGCCGTTTAAGGTTTTTCCGTTAAAAACGAAAAATCCTATAAGTGCAGGAATTGCCCCTTTAAGAGCATCTAAAAACAAGGTAAGTAGGCCTATTTTTATGCCAAAATTCCTACTCATATTCAAAGTTCCGGGATTGCCACTTCCCAACTTTCTTATGTCGCTTTTCTTAAGTTTTGAAATTATTATGGCGTTACTTAAATTGCCTATAAAGTAAGAACAAATTGCAAGTAAAACCAAAAGCAATCTTAAATCTATCATACTAATTATCTTTTTCTTGCTCTCTAACGATGATTCTAATCGGAGTGCCTTCGAAATTGAAAGCACGTCTTATTTCGTTTTCAAGATATCTCTTGTAAGAGAAATGCAATAAAGTTACGTCGTTAACAAAGAATAAAAACACGGGTGGAGCAACTGAAATTTGCGAACCGTATAAAATCTTAAGTCTTTTACCTTTATATGAAGGTGGTTCGTTCATACGGACGGCATCAATAATCATTTCGTTCAATTTACCCGTAGTAACCCTAAAGTGGGCGTTTGCATAAACTTCTTCAACTATTTTAAGAAGTTTTTCCGTTCTTAAACCGGTTTTTGCAGAAATATAAATTGATTTAAAATAATCCATAAACTTCAAATCTTCTTGAAGTTTTGCGTCGAATTTATTAATTGTATAAGTGTCTTTTTCAATTAAATCCCACTTATTCATACAAACGATTGACGGTTTGCCTTGTTCGTGAACGTAGCCTAATATTTTAACGTCTTGCTCGGTAATACCATCAACAGCGTCAATCATCATAATACAAACGTCAGCACGCCTTATTGCCGCAAGCGCTCTTAAAACACTATAATATTCGATATCCTCGTCAACAGAACGTTTTTTACGAATACCTGCCGTATCAATAAGCGTGTATTGTTTACCTTGAAATTCAAACTTACTGTCGATAGCGTCCCTAGTAGTGCCTGCAATATCTGAAACAATTGTTCTTTCGATACCTAAAAGTCTATTACAAAGGCTTGATTTACCTGCATTAGGTTTGCCAACTACTGCAATTTTTAAACTATCGTCGTCTTTATCTACGTCAACGCTGTCAAAATACGAAACTACTTCGTCTAAAAGGTCGCCAGTACCAGTGCCGTGTTCTGCTGAAATGCCAAAAGGTTCACCGAGAGCAAGATTATAATACTCGTACAACAAAGAAGCGTCGTAATTATCCATTTTATTGACAGCCAAAACTACGGGCTTACCCGACTTTTTAAGTTTTAAAGCAACTTCTTCGTCGTTACTGTTTATGCCCGTTTTTACGTCGGTAAAAAATATAATAACGTCAGCGGTGTCAATAGCGATTTCCGCTTGTTTTTTGATATGTGACCACATTTCGTCATCAGAGCGCAGTTCAAGACCACCCGTATCAACGAGTGTAAATTGCTTGCCACACCATTCTGCATCAGCGTAAAGTCTATCACGCGTTACGCCTGGTTGGTCTTTTACGATTGAAATTTTTTGTCCTACTATTCTATTAAAGAAAGTCGATTTGCCAACGTTTGGTTTACCGACGATCGCTACAAGTGGTTTTGCCATAAGTTATTCCGTTCTTTATTTTATTATAGAGAGAATTTTTTCAAAATAATCCGGCAAAGGCGCAGTAAAAGTCATCACTTTGCCCGTTGACGGATGTGTTAATATTAGTTTGCAAGCGTGCAATAATTGCCCGTTTAAGTTGAATTTTTGGTTTTTGAAACCATATTCAGCATCACCAACTACGGGGTGACCAATATGTTTTGCGTGTACCCTAATTTGATGAGTTCTGCCAGTTTGTAAAGAAAATTCACAAAGCGTATAATTTTTATATCTTGCAAGCACTTTGTAATCAGTTATTGCCGTTTTGCCGAATTTTGTTACAGCCATTTTCGTTCTATCTTTTGAGTCACGACCAATAAAAGTTTCAATACGACCTTCGTCGGTTTTTAGCACGCCTTCAAGCAATGCGTTGTATATGCGCTTGCACTCTTTACTTTCAATTTGAGATGCAAGCGAAAGGTGCGCTTTATCATTTTTAGCAACGACTAATAATCCAGAAGTATTTTTGTCTATTCTGTGCACGATACCAGGGCGTAATTCCCCGTTAATACCCGATAAACTATCTAATCTTGAAAGCAATGCGTTAACTAAAGTTTCATCCCCCGTACCATTGCCTGCGTGTACGGTGAGGCCTTGTTGCTTATTTATAACTGCTATATCAGCATCTTGATAAATAACGTCGAGTTCAATATCGTCGTTAGGGGCTATTTGCGCTGAAACAACGTCAGGGACGGTTAAGAATACTTCATCCCCAACTTTCACTTTATAATTCACCTTTACAGACTTGTTTGAAACGGTCAAAAAGCCGTCGTCTGCAAGTTTTTTTATGCGTGAACGAGTTAATTCGGTCTTGATTGAAAAAAACACGTCTATTCTTTCGCCTGCGTATTCTTCAGATACGATAAAGTTAAACTTATCCATCGTTACCTACTTCCGTTTCAGGCTGAACGGGTGATTTTTCTTCTTTCTTTTTGAACTTAAAAATAGCGTCGTCATCCAAGAAAAAATAATGTACTAAAATTACACCGATACCAACGCATAAAAAGATATCTGCAAAGTTAAAAATAGCGTAATCAAGATCAAAGAACGAAAAACTTAAAAAGTCAATTACGTAACTGTAAGCAAGTCTATCGATATAATTACCTATAGTTCCCGCCGTTGTTAAAACTATACCGTAACGCAAAAACCAACGCTTTCTACCCACAAAAAAGTACAATACGACATAGCCAACAAGCGCAATTGGAGTAATTATTTGAAAAAAGGTTTGCCCCCAATCTTTACCTGCAAGCATACTAAAAGACGCACCAGTATTGCGTACGTAGGCAAAACCAAAAAAGTCTTTAATAAAATCCTTTCTTGGTCCGTTTAATTCGTAGTTTTTGTCGATATAAAGTTTTGTTAGTTGGTCAAAAGAAATCAACGCGCCTAATACTAACAACGGAATTGCTACTTGAAAAAGCACCAACTTTAAAATGCTTTTCTTTTTATCGTTCATTTATACCCTTCTATGCTTTTTTATCTCTAATTTTTGCAAGTAATTCACTCTTTAAATCGTATAAAGCATCAGATAAATCAACTTTATATACGTGTGGATTATCTAAACGCTTATATTCATCCCAAAAAGTTTCTAATTCTTTTTCGGCATAAGCCTTAATTTCTTTAAGTGTAGGCATTTTGTAAACGAGTTTACCACCTACGATAATATCTTGTTGTAACTTTCTTAAAGTATAATTTTCGAAAGTAATTTTCTTCCAATGTTCAAACGGGTGGGTTAAAACGAGTGGTTTTGAAGTATCGTAATCACCCTCACTACGCAAGAAAATAAAGTCAGCCTCCGCCTTGCCCGTTGCATTATCGTAAACACGATAAATATTTTTGAAACCTGGGTTTGTAATTTTTGCAGTATTATCTGAAACTTTGATTTTTGGCAAAGAAGTGCCGTCTTCATTTATAATTTCAGCAAGTTTATAGACGCCACCAAGAGCAGGCATATCGGCACTAGTAATAAGTTTAGTACCAACGCCCCAAATTTGAATTTCAGCCCCTTGTTGCTTGAGCGAATTTATAGAATATTCGTCTAAATCACCCGACGCGCAAACTTTTGCATTAGGAAATCCTGCGTCAGCCATCATCTTTTTTGCTTTTTTAGAAAGATATGCAAGGTCACCTGAATCTAATCTTATACCAACTGGTTCGTAACCACTTGCGCGCAATTCTTTGAAAACTTTAATAGCGTTTGGCACACCACTTTTTAAAGTATCGAAAGTATCTATTAATAAAAGGCAGTTGTTTGGATATACTTTTGCGTATTCCTTAAACGCAGTATATTCGTCCTTAAAGTTCATTACCCAACTATGCGCGTGAGTACCAGCCACGGGAATATCAAACATTTTACCAGCAAGCACATTTGAAGTAGAATCACAACCGCCTATAACGGCTGCCCTTGCACCGTAAATACCAGCGTCTGGACCTTGCGCTCTTCTTAAACCGAATTCAAGCACGCTATCACCTTTTGCTGCGTACCTAACTTTTGCAGCCTTACTAGCAATAAGCGTTTGGTGGTTAATAATATTGAGCAAAGCAGTTTCAATAAGTTGAGCCTCAATAACTGGTGCTTTAACCGTTAAAATAGGTTCACCAGGAAAAACCACCGTACCTTCAGGCACGGCGTAAACGTCGCCGGTAAATTTGAAATCTTTTAAGAAAGACAAAAATTCTTCAGAAAAGATACCTAAAACTTTAAGGTACTCTATTTCCTCTTCGCCAAATTTCAAGTTCAATATGTAATCAACCACTTGTTCAAGCCCACAAGCAAGCGAATAAGTTATCATACCGTTTTGTCTAAAAAACAAATCGAATACGGCAACTTCCTTTTTATCGGCGTGCTTAAAATAGCCGTTCATCATAGTAAGTTGATACAAATCAGTCAAAAGCGTAAGATTTCTTTTCATAACTCTGCCCCGCAAAAATTAATCTTTAAAAGTTTTTATTTCAGGCAACGGTTCTATAGGTTGTTCAGCCTCTAAAGCCTCTTTTTCTGCTTGTCTTTCTTTGTAATTTTTATATTCTTTGTGTTCATTGAGCGCCGAATCTTCAGTTTTACTGCCGTTAAATAATATAACGACTGCACTTGCTACGAAAATATAAGCAATCATTGAGATAAGAATAATCCACCATTCAAGTTTGATAACGTCGATAAACGCATATAAAAGCGCAACGAACGCTACTATGAAACCTAAAAAGCCGTGCCAAGTATTACGGAACGCTAAAAAACTTAAAAGCAACGTAACGGCAATACCTGCAACTAAAATAAAGAAAAAAGTTAGTACAGGATGCGAAGTTATAGCAAATTCTTCAATACCGTCTATAATTGCCAAAGTAAGCGCAGCGCCTGCTGAAACGAGTACTGCAAACGCTAAAAATAATCTTTGAAGTTTTACGTTAGTTTTAAGAGCCATAATACACCTCCATATTTGTTATATTATAACAAATTTTTAATAAGTTGTAAACGCTTGGCTAGTTTTTTTTTGCGAAAATACCGTCTAAAATCAGATATTTTCAAAAAATTTTACAAAAATTGAACATTTGTTTGACTTTTTGCTTTTTTAGTGCTATAATGCTTACAGGTGATAATATGAAGAAAATAGAACAAAGGATTCAGGCTGTTTACGAATACGTTGATAATTTTTTAACAGAAAACGGCTATCCGCCTTCAATTCGTGAAATTCAAAATAATTTAGGCATAAAATCAACGGCTACCGTTTACGATTATCTTGAAAGATTAAAAGCAAAGGGATTGATAACTAAATCCCCCACTAAAAATAGAGCAATAGGTCTTTCAAAGAAATCAGATTCCGTTGAACTTATTCCTATTATTGGTACGGTTACTGCTGGTCAACCGATTTTTGCCGTTGAAAATTTGGAGGGGTATTTCCCACTATCCTCGGAATTTGGCAATGGCGAAGATTGTTTTGCGTTAAATGTAAGTGGTGACAGTATGATAAACGCAGGTATTTTTAACGGAGATAAAATTATTGTTAAAAAACAAAGTTCTGCTGACGACGGCGATATTATAGTTGCACTTATTGAAGATTCAGCAACCGTTAAAAGATTTTTTAGGCGTAACGGTAAAATCGTTTTACACCCAGAAAACGACGCTATGGACGATATGATTTATGATGAAATTATCGTTTTAGGCAAAGTTCAAGGATTAATTAGAAAATTTTAATAAAAACTTAAAAAGTCGGCAAAATGCCGACTTTTTTAGATATTCAAAAGATAATTCACTTCGGTAGGAGTAAGTCTTCTAACGTCGCCACGATTCATCCCGCTTATGGTAAGATCGCCAATTTTTATGCGTTTTAAAAAGTCCACTTGATGTCCTACAGCCTCGATCATTTTACGGATTTGTCTATTTTTGCCTTCGGTAATGGTTATGTGAAGTTTTGTCCCTTTATGTCCCCTTTCAATAAGACTAATATGACATTTTTTAGTTTTAACACCGTCAATCATAACACCGTTACGGAGCATTTTTAAACCTTCGTCCGAAATTGCCGTTTCAGTTTTTACTAAATAAGTTTTAGGTACTTCATTTTTTGGGTGAGTAAGTTTATAAGTTAAATCACCGTCGTTGGTAAAAAGTAATAAGCCCTCGGTATCGTAGTCCAACCTACCCACAGGAAAAACTCTTGCGATATTTGGCGGTAATAAATCCATAACGGTTTTTCTACCCTTATCGTCTTTTACCGTACAAACGAAACCTTTTGGTTTATTCATCATAAAATAGTCAAATTTTCTAACGACGCTAACCGGTCTACCTGAAACTGTAACTAAACAATCGTCAGGGTCAACTTCATCCCCTAGTTTAGCAACGAGACCGTTAATTTTTACTTCACCGTCTTCAATAAGTTTGTCGGCGGCTCTTCTTGAACACACCCCGCTTTCCGCAAGATATTTATTTATACGCATAATGGAATTCCTTTAATTTTAATTCATCCCTATTATAGTATAGATTTCTTGCGAAAAAATCAAGTTATTTAAAGCATAAATTTTTATTTGCCCCACTTTTTGCCCTTTTTCAAAGGGTTTTTTTAATATTTTAGGATATTCGCATTCTATTTTAAGATTTTCAAATTCCTTTTTTGTAAGTGGTAAAATTATATCTTTATCAGTTACCAAACCACACTTTTCAACGGATTCGCTATCAATGCTTGCAAAGTCCAGTATGTGATCGCTTTCAATAACTTTTTTTAGCGAAAAATTATCAAAAGTGTAATCCAAAAGTTCACACGATTTATCCCACATAGCACCGTAATTAAGCACGACGGTTACGACCTGCATACCGTTTCTTTTTGCTGAAGAAACTAAACACCTACCAGCCTTCTTGGTGTACCCCGTTTTTATACCGTTTGCGCCGTCGTAAAGACTCAACATTTTATTTTTATTTATTAATACTCTATCGTAATCTTGAGTACTTTTTGGCACGGTGATTTTTTTAGTTGAAACTATTTTTGCAAACTCTTCATTTTTAAGTGCATAGCAAGAAATAAGCGCTAAATCGTAAGCAGTTGTATAATGATTATCGTCGTGCAAGCCGTGTGGATTTACAAAGTTGCTTTCGGTTGCCCCTATTTTTTCAGCCGTTTTATTCATAAGATCGGCGAACGCTGATATACTACCCGAACAATGCACCGCTAAAGTTTCGGCGCAATCGTTACCAGACCGAAGCATTAGTCCGTACAAAAGGTGTCTAACGGAAATTTTTTCACCGGCTTTTAAGTAAATACTAGACCCTTCAACCCCAACTGTTTTTTGAGTAACTGTTACTATTTCGTCTAGATTACAATTTTCAATAATGACTATCGCTGTTAAAATTTTAGTGGTGCTTGCCATATAACGCTTTTCGTGTATAGCCGTACCGGTTAAAACTCTATTGGTTGATACTTCCATCGCTATAACGGAAGTCCCCGTATTAGCACTTGCTTTTACAGGTTTACGCGGTGTTAAAAAAACGCCACAAAAAACAACTAGTATAAGCATTAAAACTATGCTACGGTTTTTCATAACTTTCACCTGATTTTTCCACAAATTTTTCAACCATATCAACAAGCATGTCAAGAGGCTCTTTATCGGTTGAAATCATCTTATATTGTCCCTCTTTATCTTTAAGTAAAAAACCCTTAGGTCGCATGGAAACTATTGCACCACTACCGCCTGCAAAAGGTGGTCCGTCGTTTCCAAAAATTCTAATTTTGCCATATTCACCACCACCTGTCAAAAATGCTACGGTAACCTTTGAAACAGGTATTATATAACTGCCGTCGTCAGCCTTTACGGCGCTACCCATAATGGTGTTTACATCCACCATTTCGGTTAAATTTTTCATAGCAATTTCAATTAAATCCGAGATTTTTCGAGTTTGTTCTTTCCCCATTTTACAACCTTCTCCAACAATACTTTTAAAAGCGAAATAATTACTGTAAATAAGTTGAATAAAACACCTATTTTTACATTAAAATTACAACTTCTTTTATCAGCCCTAACAAGGTAGTCAGCGCCAAATTTAGCACCGTATAATTTATTAGAAAATAGTCTGAAAAACACTTCGCCAATTGCACTTGTAACAATTGCTGTTTTTATAGGTTTTTCTAAACTATTTTCACCAAACTCTGCTATTAAAATTAAGTCTTTTAGCCAGTACCCTTTTAGTGGTTCAAATTCTTTTTTAAAATCTAAAAATTCAGCATATAAAACTCTTTTTATCGTATTCTTTCCCACATAAAAATCAACCGAATTTTTCTCAAAAATCACATACCCACTAATTAACTTTAATCCGAATAAAAACACGCCGAAAGAATAACTTTTTTTGACAAAATCAAAATAACCGTAGCCTATGGTTTTTAATGGAAAATAGAGCATAAAAAAAATAATAGCAGACAGGTATACGAGCGTCATACTATTATTTTTTGCGTTAATTTATAGATTATTCACCTGTTACGGAAGAAAGGTCTTCACCTTGCAAAAAGTCAGGAATTTCTTCATCTTCTAAAGATGGAATTTCAACCTCGTTTTCCTTGTCTTTATTAGGGACTTCGGTAACGGCAACTTCTTCAGAAAGTTCAGGTTTTTTATAAAGATATTCGCCCTCTTCCCTATCCCCGCGAAGTTCTTTAATTTTTTCTAAAAGTTCTTCGTGGTTAGGCAACTCGTCAAGGCTACTTATTTCAAATCTTTTTAGAAATTCATCAGTCGTACCAAAGAGAACGGGTCTACCAACCGCCTCTTTTCTACCAACGGGTTCAATCATCTTTAGTTCAAGAAGTTTTTGAACGGCGTATTCACTGTTGCCTCTAATTTCTTCAAGGTCAATACGAGTAACTGGCTGTTTATACGCGATAATCGCGGCAACTTCCAACAAACTGCGTGAAAGTTCTTTTTCTTTTATCGGATTAAGTACGCCGTAAATTTCTTCAGAATATTCAGGATTAGTTGCAAACTGTAGTTTTTTATTAAAAACCATCAATTGTAAGCCCGAATTATTATTGTATTTTGCTTGTAATTCTTTAACAGAATCCATTACCATACCTTCTGAAACATCAAGTTTTTCCATAAGGTCTTTAATGGCAACAGGTGTGCCTGCTAAAAAGACTACTGCCTCAATTATACTCGTCAATCTCTCCAATTTCTTCATTTCTGTCTTCCCTTAAAATAAGTGTTATGTCGCCGAACAATTCGTTTTGTTCAACTCTAATATATTGCCTTGTTAAAAGTTCAAGCGTTGCTTGAAAAGTGGTAATAAGTTCCGTTCTAGAAACTTTAGCGCTAAATAACTCAAAAAAACTTACGAACCCACGGTCTAATAATACCGAGCGTATATAATCAACTTTATCTTTAACACTAAAAACTTCTTTTGGGATTTCTTTTTTATCAATTTCGTTAAAGCGTTTTTCTTCAACACGCATCATCAACTTAAAATACGCCTTAATTAAAGCATCAACGTTAAATTCAGAATAAACAACTTTGGTTTCACCAACCGTTTTGTCAGGTTCTTTATAAAATCTATCGACGTTTTCACGCTCTTTAAGTTTTACGATAGCCTCTTTATAAAGCTTATATTCTTCTACGTTACGAATAAGTTCTTCTCCCTCTTGAGTAAGTTCTTCGTCAGGAACAGGCAATAGGGCGTTAGATTTTAATTCGACTAATTTTGCAGCGTAAGTAAGATATTCCCCAACCTTGTCAACTTCGACTTTAGGCATGTTTTCAACGTACTCAACAAACTGTTCTGTTACGCTTGAAACGAGAATGTTTTTTATTTCAATTTTCTCTTTTTTCACAAGAAAAAGCAGAAGGTCCAAAGGCCCCTCAAAATCGTCGAGCACGGTATTGTAATCAACAATTGATTCAAATTCAGCCATTAAAAAATCAACCCCCAAAAAGCGTAAATGGGTTTGGAAATTATATTCGACGCCCAACTAACGTACATTCCTAAAATATCTAACTGATAAATACCTGCGTTATCAGCAATAATACCTAAAAATATAAGCCCTAAAAGTATATAATGTCCGTTATCACGCAAAAAACGATAAATTTTACCTTTGCCACCATTTAACGTTTCGAACAACTTAAAACCGTCAAGTGGATAAATAGGCAATAAATTAAAGACAAAAAACGTTAAGCATAATTCTGGTATATATAAAATGGTAAGTACTAATAAATCGTCAAAATAACCAAAATCAGGTATTATAACGCGAAACAGTAAAAAAACTAGCGGAACAGTTATAAACGCTAACAAATAGTTAGCAACGACACCTGCTATTGACACGAGAACGCTACCCAATTTTTTGCGCCTAAAATTGTAAGGGTTTACAGGAACAGGTTTTCCCCACCCAAAATGAACCAAAACGAGCGCTACTAATCCATACACGTCAACGTGAGCAAGTGGGTTTAGCGTCAATCTTCCAAAACTTCGTGGAGTATTATCCCCACATCTTTCAGCAACGAAGGCGTGTGCAAATTCGTGAATAGGTAAAACGACCATAAGAGCCAAAAAAACCGCTATGTATGAAATTATTTTCTCCATAATATTGCACACCTCCTTTTAATTTTTAATAAGTAAAACGATTAAATTTCAAGATTATGTTTGATTGCTAAATATTCATCGTAAGTAACTAATTTATCGAAAGTTTTAGTACCGTTTATTTCAATAATTCTATTTGCAACGGTATTCATAAGTTCTTGGTCGTGTGAAGTAAACATCATACAGCCCTTAAATCTTTTCAAACCTTCGTTAAGCGAGGTTATAGACTCTAAATCCAAGTGGTTAGTAGGTTCGTCCATAATCATAAAATTGCCTGCTTCAAGCATCATTTTCGAAAGCATACATCTAACCTTTTCACCCCCAGACAAAACTTTAACTTGCTTAAAAACTTCATCAGCAGAGAAAAGCATTCTACCAAGCCACCCACGAACGAATTCTTCGTATTGGTCGTAAGAATATTGTGAAAGCCACTCTATTAAGTTAAGGGTTACGCCGTCAAAAAATTCTGAATTATTTATTGGAAGATAGGTTGTTTTAATAGTGCTACCCCATCTAAACGAGCCTGCGTCAGGTTCTTCCTTCCCCGTTAAAATATCAAAAAGCATAGTGGTAACTTTACTGTTATCACTTATTAAGCCGATTTTTTCATCTTTAGCAACGATAAACGATAAGTCTTCAAAATAACCTTTTTTAGTTAATCCCTCAACAAAGAGTATGTCGTTGCCTATTTCCCTTTCGTACTTAAAGTCAACGAACGGATATTTACGAAGCGATGGCTTAATATCGTTTAAGGTGATTTTTTCAAGTTCTTTCTTTCTAGAAGTTGCTTGTTTTGATTTTGACGCGTTTGCAGCGAACCTTGCGATAAAGTCTTGAAGTTCTTTAGCGCGTTGTTCCATCTTCTTATTTTGTTCTTTTGCTTGACGGGCTAAAAGTTGAGAAGTATGATACCAAAAATCGTAGTTGCCAAAATAAAGATTGATTTTACCATAGTCAACGTCACAAATATAAGTACAAACTTTGTTTAAAAAGTAACGATTGTGAGATACGACGATAACAGTATTTTCAAAATTAATAAGGTAATTTTCAAGCCACTTAATCGTTTTAATGTCAAGGTTGTTGGTAGGTTCGTCCAAAATAAGAACGTCAGGATTACCAAAAAGCGCTTGTGCAAGCAAGATTTTAACCTTTAATTTTGCATCCATTTCGGACATAGGTGAATAAAAATATTCCGATGGTATTTCAAGAGCGTTTAAGAGTTTTTCAGCCTCGCTTTCCGCCTCCCAACCACCAAGTTCAGCAAATTCAGTTTCAAGTTCAGACGCTTTTACGCCGTCAGCCTCCGAAAAGTCAAGTTTATTATAAAGAGCCTCCTTTTCGTCATTAATTTGCATAAGGCGCTTATGACCGTACATAACCGTTCTAATAACCGTTTCGTGATCATATGCGTTTTGGTTTTGCATTAAAACAGACATCCTTTCGTTTTTGTCTAAAGTAACGTCACCTTTATTAGGCTCAATTTCACCCGATAAAACATTTAAAAAGGTTGACTTACCTGCACCGTTTGCGCCGATAATACCATAACAATTACCCTTTGTAAACTTTAAGTTAACATCTTCAAACAACTTTTTAGAACCAAACCAAAGCGCTACGTTGTTTACTTGTAACATTTCTATCTCCAACTACATTTAGTATTTTAACTATTCAATTATACACTAAATATTTTATAAAAGCAAGAAAAATTCCACTTTTTAAAAAACTCCCGCACGGGAGTTTTTTAGTTAAAGTTTATTTATGCCATATTTCGCATTCGCCTTTTATGGCTTTTTCAAAATACTTACCTGTAATACCCATAAATTCAATCAACGCATCCGAAACTTGCGTTGGCTTATTTGACCATGCGAGAGTTTCAAAATTTATAGGGCCATCGTAACCGATAGATTTAAGACCTTCAAGCATTGGGCGTTGGTCTCCCCTGCCAAAATATGGCATAACGTGTAAATCTTGCGAAGTCCCGTAATTGTCGTTAATGTGCGTACATTTTATACGGTTACCCAAAATTGATACGTATTGACGGAATTCACCACGAATTAAATTTAAGTGCCCAGTATCAAGACAAAGACCAAAATGTTCTTCCCCACACATTTTATTAAGCGTATCAATATAATCAACAGCCTCGTAAGGGTCGGAGCAAATGCCTTCTATATAATCATTGCCACCACAATGAACAAATAAATTTTCAAGACAGACGGTTACCGAAGTCCCTTTAAGAGTATCAATTAGTGAAGAGTAAAGTTTTATATTAAGGTCGTGGATTTGCTCATAAGAAAGTTCGCATCCACGAGGGCGAGAAATACCGTGCACTACCAAGTTTTTTACGCCTATAACGTTACAATATTCAATACACTTTTTGTAGGTACTTATTGCATAATCTAAAATATTAGGATAATCGAAAACGTACGCAGGAAATGGCGCGTGCGCTTGCAACGGTTTTAAGTTGTATTTTTTAAGATTTCTAAATCGTTTTTATAAAATTCTATGATGTCTTCAATAGGGCTTTCAAAGATATTTTTAGTTGGCAAAATACCTTTACTAACGTTGCCGTTATTCCACGCGTGGTCAAATTTAAGTTCAACGGCAGTAAATCCTGCGTCCGCTATCATTTCACAAGTTTTTTCCATGCCGTAGCGCTCTAAAAGCCCTCCGACTTGCATACAAATTTCCATAACAATCTCCTTATGAAAAAATTATATACCATTTAATTTTATTTTTCAAACGTTCTAGAAGTTGTTTTTCGTAGTCCACTTTTGTGGGCGCGCGAAAATGACCACGACCCAATGTCTATGGGACGTGGAACAACTATTTTAAGTGGTCAAACGTTTTTACGTAAAGCGCGCCACCATTGGGGTTGGGATAATGCCCCAAGACTACTTACGGTAGGTATTTGGCGCCCCGTTTATCTTGAATATCTCCCTCCAAATAGATTTGAAGATGTTTATCTTTATACGGAGCGTGTTACCGACGAGTTTGTTTGGGCGGGCTTTATGTGGAACGTACGATCCAATCTCCCTGACACACGTGGATGCACTTTTGAATGGAAACTCTCTTTTGGTGGCAAAGAACTTGCTAGCGGTGATATGAAAGTACATTTTGTGGGCGGAAAAGTCAACTTTACACTTCCAAGAAATGAAACTCCGTTATGGTGGCCACGCGGATTTGGTGAGGCAAATCTATGTGATATAGAGTTAAAATTCAAAAAAGATGGTGAAACACTCTGCTCATGGCAATCAAAATGTGGTTTAAGCCGTATTAGACTTGACCGTGACGAGGGAATTACGCAAAACGGCAAAGGTGAGTTTAAATTTGTTGTAAACAACGAGCCTTGTTACCTAATGGGTACAAACTGGAAACCTACCCATTTTATCCCTGCCAAAGCAGGCGAAAAAGTTATTCCGTTTCTTGAAATGGCACGCGACCTTGAATGCAATATGATACGCATTTGGGGTGGTGGCTTTTATGAAAACGATAAATTCTTTAATTGGTGTGACGAAAACGGCATAATGGTTTGGCAAGACTTTATGTTTGCAGGTGAATACCCTACGCATGACAAATCGTATTGTGACGCAGTAGCAAATGAAGCAAGAGTTATTATTGAAAGCCTTAGAAACCACGTTTCGCTTGCCGTTTGGTGTGGTGATAACGAAGACGACAAATTTTTACATTGGAACCACTCTGAAACCTCTATTCTTCCATCAGATAATAAAATAAGCCGTGAAGTTCTTCGCGAGACGGTACTTCGTTTTGACCCATTCCGAAAATACGTTGAAAGTTCGCCTTATATTTCTGACAAAAATTGGAAAGAACGCCACGCCCCTGACGTTGAAGATTGGAAAGCAAGAAATCCTAAAAACGTGTCCGAACATATGTGTGAACAACATCTTTACACACCTGTACCTACACTTCCACAAGTACTTCGTGAAAGTAAAAGTCGTTTTCTTGGCGAAACTGGACCGTACTACACCTGCGCAGTAACTGACAATGAAGAAATTTTTACAAGAGAGTATCCAAGATTAGCGCGTTTCTGGAACGAAGACTTCCCTGCTAGCAAAAGAAATCTTCAACATCACCAAACTGACTCTTATCTACAAAGTTGGGTGCAAGTTAGCCGTGAGTTGTGTTCTTTATGGTTTGATCGTGAGTTTTCTCTTGACGAATGGAAAGATTTTAGTTTTGGCGTAAACATAATATGTTCTTCGGTATATAAAGAAGTTATTGAATTTTGCCGTATTGATAGACCAAATAAGACAGGTGTTTTGTGGTGGTCACTTGCGGATATGTGCCAAATGCTTTTTAACTATTCAGTAATAGATAGTGACGGTTGCAAAAAAATGCCGTACTATTGGATAAAACAATCTCAACAACCGTTTGCCTTAATGGTAGTTAGATACGAACTTGACGGTGAAATTGCATTGTATTCAGCAAATAATACAATTGACCGACATACAGGCAGTTATCGTGTTATCGCTGTGGACGAAAATAATAATGAACGCATTATTGCTTGTGGCGAATATGACGAATTGAAAAACTGTTCACGATTACTACAACGCATTCCTGAACCTAAAAAACCTACTCTACTTATTATAGAATGGAATGAAAATGGACAAACGTCGTACAATCATTTTGTAACAGGCAAAAACCCTATTAGCCTTGATTCTTGGAAACTTTGGTGCAAGAAAATTGACCAAACCATATTAAACAAATAATAAAACTTTTAAACCACCCGCCAAACGGGTGGTTTTTATTGCAAAAAAATAGGCGCATCCGCTAAAAACAGATGCGCCAAATAAAATTTTAATTTTCAATTATTCTTCAACAGTTTCTACTGGTTGAGAATCAAGTTCAGGTAAAGTTACAGGCGTTTTTGCCTTTTTTACTTGAAGAACTTTGATAACAACAATAGTACCAACAAGTAAAGCAAAGCCCATACCAAGCGTAATTAACATACCTACAACGTAAGATTTTACGTTTTGAAGAACAAGACCAAGTACGAGGTATGAAAACGCTGCAATGATAGCAATAAAGCCTGCGTATGGAAGTTGCGTTTTAACGTGATCAATGTGGTTACATTGAGCGCCAGACGACGCCATAATCGTTGTATCTGAAATAGGTGAAACGTGATCACCAAATACACCGCCTGAAAGTATTGCTGCAACTACTAAGAATACAGGAACGGTACCTTGAACTGTTTCAGCGCCTTCTGGCATATAGAACGCAGTTGCAAGCGGAATAAGTACCGCAAATGTACCCCAAGAAGTACCCGTTGAGAACGAAATTATACAAGCCAAAATAAAGAATATAATAGGTAATAAACCATGTGGGAATTTACCAGATTCAAGTATCTTGCTAATAAATTCTCTAGCGTCAAGATAGCCACCCTTTGCACCCATAATACCACCGATTGTCCATGCAAATACTAAGATTAAAATTGCAGGAACCATAGACTTAAAGCCTTCGGTAAAACTTGCCATGCAAGATTTAAAACTAACGACTTTTGCTATTACGTAGTATGCAATAATAATAATGAGAGCAAGAGTTGAACCGATTGCAAGCGCTAAACTTGAATTAGTATTAGCAAAAGAATCAATAACCGTGCCACCTTGGAATACGCTTGTTAAACATTCAACCCCTTCAGTCCAATCATAGAAGAAACCAACGTAACTCATACAAAGCACACAACTTACGATAAGTATTACGATAGGAATAATAAGGTGTCTAACTTTACCATTAGGATTAGATTCAATACCAACTACGTCTTCACTAGGAAGTTCGGTTTCGCCTGCTAAAAGGTCACCTGCTTGGGCAGCCATTTCGTTACGCCTCATCTTGCCAAAGTCAAAGTTGGTAAGCGAAATAAAGAATACGAAAGCGATAGTTAAAAGAGCGTAAAGGTTAAATGGAATAGTTTGAATAAATACCATTAAGCCGTTACCGTCAATTTGACTACCTACTGCTGATGCCCAAGAAGAAATCGGTGCAATAATACATACAGGAGCAGCAGTTGCATCGATAATATAAGCAAGTTTTGCTCTTGAAACTTTAAACTTATCCGTAACAGGACGCATAACTGAACCTACGGTTAAGCAGTTAAAATAGTCGTCAACAAAGATAAGACAACCTAAAGCAGAAGTTGCAGCAAGAGCACCACCTTTCGTTTTGATTTTGTCTGATGCCCAATTACCATAAGCCCTTGAACCACCTGATTTTTGCAACAAAATAACGATAATGCCAAGAACAACAAGGAACGCAAGAATACCTACGTCAATTTTTGCTGACATAACCTCGTAAATAGTGCCGATTGCTTGTATAGGATTACCATTACCAAGGAACATTGCACCAACGAATATACCTGCAAACAAAGACAAGTAAACTTGCTTAGTGATGAGTGCAAGTGCTATTGCTATAATTGCTGGAACAAAAGCCAAAAACGTACCAACAGCCCATTCACCCGTTAAAAGTAAGGTTTGCATAAGTGTATCTCCTTAAAAAATTTTTCTAAAGTAAAAAATGCGCTTGTGAAAGCGCAAAAAATAACATTTTAGTAGCGCTCCACAAAAGTGACAGTCGTTTGCGTATTCCACAAACGCCCAGCATAACGACTTTGAGTAGTCGTCACACTTCGGCAGATTTACCTTTACCACCGTCGCCCATGCTCTACAACGGCTTATCATTAAATCCGCACCTCTACAATCTTTAGTAATTTTATCACTATTAACTTCAAATGTCAATATTAAAGTGACATTTTTACACTTTTTTGCAACAAAAAAGCGGATTTCTCCGCCTTTTTACTAAATATTTAAGAAATCTTTTCTAACTTTTAAGTTAAGTGCATCCACTACTTCCATAAGTTGACTATCGGTAATAGTTGTAATACGCTTACCACAAGAAGTAACTTTAATGTAAAGATCAGCGGCTTTTTCAACGGTTTCAACAAGACCGAAAGCCTCGTCAAAACTTTCGCCACAACCATAGATGCCGTGTAAGCCCCAAATTACTATTCTGTACTCTTCAAACTTCTTAGCGGTAGCAATACCGATATCGTTAGTACCGCAAAGCATCCAAGGTAACACGCCTACACCGTCAGGATATACTACTACACATTCGGTACACATTTGCCAAAGTTCTCTAGTAAAATCTTTGTCGTTAAGTGGAACGAGGAAAGTCATAGCAAGTAAATTTGTTGGGTGCGTATGAAGAATAATTCTATTCTTAGGGTTTTGTTTAAGTCTTACAGCGTGACTCATTAAATGTGCTGGAAGTTCACTAGTAGGTCTACCACCGTCAGAGTAACCCCATAAAAGTTCAGCGTTTTCACCGTCTTTAGCAATTCTAAATATACCTAAATTATATTCAGGGTCTTTCGTTACGTTTTTGAAGTACTTACCAGTACCAGTTACGAGAAAATATTTGCCGATAAGTTCTTCAGTCTTAAAGTTAAGTGGAAAGGTTCTAATAACTTCGTTAATATCTAAATATTCGGCAACTTCTTCTTCGGTTAAAAGATAACTGATGTTACCACCGTTTCTTTCATCCCAACCCATACGATACATATTTGCGGTCGTTTCACACATTTCGACTATAAAAGGGGCGTCTTCAATATTTTTGAAACCGTAGTTGATTTTTTTACCTAATTTTTTCATTTTTTCGCTGATAGACATAATACTTCTCCTTATCTATTTAATAAAATTTCTCTTTCATATTTTTCGACTTCTTCAAACCAATCTACGTTTTTAACTGATTGGCGTTTTAAATATTCTTCCCAAACTTCGCCAAACGGCAAAGTTTTAAGTTCTTCTTGCAAGTACATAAGTTTTGTATAGTTGCCTTCATCTTGCAACTTTTTCAATTCTGCAACAGGTTCTAGTAATGCGCTTAAAAGTGCTTTTTGCATATTTCTAGCGCCAACTGCCCAAGCAGAAATTCTATTGATACTTGCATCAAAATAGTCAAGCGCGATATATACTCTGTTTAACGCGTCGTTACGAACGATTTCTTTAGCAATTTCTTTGGTTTCATCATCAAATAGAACTACGTGGTCAGAGTCCCATCTTACAGGACGAGTTACGTGAAGCGCGATTTCAGGATAGAAAGTTAAAAGTGCAGAGATTTTATCCGAAACCATTTCAGTTGGATGATAATGCCCGTTATCCATAAGTGGCAAAATACCGCGGGTTGCCGCGTATGATAAAGTAAATTCAGCAGAACCTACAGTGTAACTTTCCACGCCAATACCGAACACTTTTGATTCGACACAAGGTTTAACGAGATTTTTATCGTAGCCGATTGATAAAATTTCATCAATTGACTTTGCGTACCTATCACGTGGGGTTTTTCTATCCGCTGGAACGTCTTTAAGACCGTCGCCCGTCCAAATATTCATAACGCAAGGAACACCCGTTTCTTTTGCAAAATATTCAGAAATTTTAACGCACGCTTGACCATGTTTTACCCAAAACTTTCTTATGTCTTCGTTTGGAGAAGACAAAGTTAAGCCGTTTGCTTTTGGATGAGAAAAGAAAGTTGGGTTAAAATCTACGCCTACACCAAGTTTTTTTGCAAATTGCAACCATTTTTCAAAGTGTTTTGGCAAAAGTTCGTTACGGTCGGCAAATTCACCATCTTCAAAAATTGCATACGAAGCGTGTATGTTTAACTTTTTTGTACCAGGAACTAACGAGAAAACCTTTTCCATATCTTGCATAAGTTGTTCAGGCGTAGTTGCTCTACCTGGATAATTACCCGTAGTTTGAATACCACCGGTAAGTGGGCCTACACTATCAAAACCGTTAACGTCGTCACCTTGCCAACAATGAATAGCAACTGGTACTGACGATAAAATTTCCATAGCCTTTTCGGTATCTACACCAAACTGTGCATATTTTTGCTTTGCATATTCGTACATATTAAATCTCCGTTATCTCAAATGAGTTTTTTATTATTTTTTTCGCTTGGTAAATATCTTTGATAATTCCTTGCGAAATTAATTGTATAGTTATATTACCAACCGCCGTTGCTTCAGTCGGCCCTGCATAAACCTTAAGCCCTGTCGATTGCTGTGTAAATTTATTCAATAACTTGTTTTGACTACCACCACCAATGATAAAAAGTTTACTGAATTTTTTACCTGTTATAAGAGAAATACCACTAGCAGTTTCTGCATAACATTTAGCCAAACTTAAGAATACCGAACGACACATATCACCTAAAGTAGTTGGTGGATTTGTACCTTGTTCCTTAAAGTAATTTAGGATTGTTTCACTCATAGATTTTGGAGCAAAAAATCTTTTATCGTTTACGTTGAAAGTTTCAGAGTAACTAGATTTTTCCGCCATCTCTGTAAGTTGTTGGAAAGAATACTCTTGACCAATTTCTTTTTTAACGTTTTGGAAAATCCACATGCCCATAATGTTGGTTTGATATCTAAAGTTAAAATCTATACTACCCTCGTTAGAAAAAACCTTACCGTCAAATCCTTTTGTTATTGCATCTTTAACAACAACACCCATGAGCGACCAAGTTCCACTTGATATATAGAGTTCTTCCATAGTTTCGTCAGGGACTGCCAAAACTGCGCTAGCAGTATCGTGTGTCGCTGGTAAAACCACCGTTGCATTATACCCAACTTTATCTTGTATTTCTTTCGAGAATTCACCAACGATAGTTCCTGGCTGTGATAATTCTTTGAACAAACTACGCTTAAAACCTAGTTTATCTATAATTTCATAATCCCAAGTATGAGTTTTTGCATTTACTAAACCCGTCGTGG
Organism: Christensenellaceae bacterium; assembly: GCA_045655805.1. GTDB lineage: Bacteria > Bacillota > Clostridia > Christensenellales > Borkfalkiaceae > UBA11475. The sequence continues at coordinate 2,607 of JAZOPZ010000003.1, read as the reverse complement.
TAGCGTTGGTATATTCGTTCTTTTTAACGCCCGTTAAAAGATAGTGCAAATAATCAGGGAGTTGTAAAAAGTCTTCAGCCTTATCCATTTTGCCTGACAATAAATCGTCGTACAATTGATAAACAGTATTAAACTTTGCAAACTCAATGCCAGTTTTTTGATAAAGTTCAGTAAACGGAAGAACTTTTTCAACTTCTTCAGAGGATTTATCCGTCCTTGCATCACGATAAGAAATCATATCACCAATAATTTTTCCGTTTGATAATAAAGCGTAGTCAACGCCCCAAGTATCAACACCAACAGTAGTAGGAATTTTGCCGAGTTCGTTTGCTTTTTTAAGCCCTTCGACTACGTGAAAAAATAAAGCGTCGATATCCCAAACCAAATGGCCGTTTTTTTCAGTTGGTCCGTTTGGGAAACGGTAAATTTCTTCCATAATCATTTTACCGTCTTGCACACTACCTAAAATATGTCTACCACTTGACGCACCTATATCTATTGCTAAACAGTACTTCATTTCGCACCTCTATTTGTTTGATTTAATTTTACCACTTTTTTTGTTTTATGTCTACATTTGTTCATAATATTGACATATTTTTATTTTTATGATAAAATACAATCAAAAACAAACAAAAAGTGAGCAAAAAAATGATTACACTTGAACGACAAGACGAAATTTTAGAACAACTTAAAGCAAAAAATACGCTTTCAGTTAAAACTTTGGCAAAAAAATTATTCGTTTCTGAAGCGACGATTAGGCGCGATCTCGCCTACCTTGAAAAACAGTCTTTATTAAGACGAACGCACGGTGGCGCAGTTTTAGTGCAAAATGAACACGAAGAAACGGGACTTTCCTATCGTATGTCCGAATTAAAAAAGGAAAAAGAATATATCGCTGAAAAAACTTTGCCACTTATTAAAAACTCTAAAGCGTTATTTTTGGATTCAAGTTCGACCGTAGCAATTATGGCAAAACATATTGATATGAAGTTTTCAACTATAGTAACTACTGGTATACAAACGGCAATAAGCGTATCGCAAGATGAAAACCGTAGGGTTATTTTGCTTGGTGGAACGGTTTCGTATAGCCTCAATTCTGTTAACGGTGCGATGACTTTATCGCAACTGCGGGATTTCAACTTTGATACAGCGGTACTTTCCTGCGCGGGGATTGACGAAAATTTTTGCGTTACCGAAAAAACCGTTGAACAGTGTACTGTTAAAAGAGAAGTTTTGAAAAATTCGAGGGTAAAAATTCTTTTGATCGACAACAGTAAATTTAACTTTTCTAATATTGCCACTATTTGCTCGGCAAAAGAGTTTGATTATATAGTTACCGATAAAAAACCACCAGAAGAATTTATTCATTTTGCTAACGAGAACGGTATAAAAATTATATATTAATACAAAATAAAAAACACGGCAAAATCCGTGTTTTTTTTATTTGGCGGAGCGTGTGCTTCACTCATTGAACTCTTGATTGAGTTTTAGTTTTCTAAACCTATTAAATAATCTGATGAACAACCAAAAAATTGACAAAGAATAATTATACTATCAATATTTGGAACTCTTAAATTCTTTTCCCAGCGATTAATACAGGCAGTGCTTATATTAAGCTTTTTAGACAATTCATATTGTGTAAGATTATTTTCTTCTCTTAATTCTTTTAATCTTTCTGCAAACTTATTCATATTAACTCCTTATTTTTAATAATTGTATACCAAATGGTAATAAATTACTTGACTTTTACCAATTGGTAAATATATAATATATATACCATATGGTAATTAGGGGGCAAATATGAACAACACGATTAATGTGGAAATTATTGAAAAGTTTATGTTAGAAAACAATATAAGTAAAACAAAATTTTGCAAGATGTGCAAAATTAGTCTTAACACCTTGAATAAAATTATGGCTAATAATTTCAATTTTGAAATAATTGCACTTTTTAGAATTGCAAGAATAATTAAAATTGAAGTTTATCAAATGTTTAATTAGGGAGTATTTACGTGGCGGAAAAGGCGGGTGTTCTGCCCCTTAATAAGGGGAAGGCAAACAAAAGTTTGCGAGGGGATAGCTGTCCCACGCTAGTGGATGAACCTTGCGTAGCAGGTTCAAATCCTAAAATTAATAATAAAAAAAGAACGATTGGATATCGTTCTCTTCTTGGCGGAGAGAACAGGATTTGAACCTGCGTTACCTTTCGGGTAAACACGATTTCCAATCGTGCTCATTCAACCACTCTGACATCTCTCCATATATGGTCGGAGTGAGGTGACTTGAACACCCGGCCTCTTGGTCCCGAACCAAGCGCGCTACCAACTGCGCTACACCCCGTTACATGTCGTACTCCAACTTTTATTTGTTAAGCCGTTGTATTATAACACTAATCAAAAAAAATATCAAACGATTTAATCGCTTTAAAAAATATTTTTGTGGGTAGAAAAATTAAAAGGCGTTGAATTTGAACTGCACCCCAAAAAGTGCACGGATAAAAAAAGGCTAAACAGGAAGGAATTAAGATTTCTTCCTGTTTTTTAATCTTTTAGTGTTGTAAAAAACTAACCAATCTTCAACAATTGCTATGTATTCTTCTAAACTTGT
>JAZOPZ010000002.1:0-23889 GCA_045655805.1 Christensenellaceae bacterium | reverse complement strand
AACTACGGATAGATTATCCAGAAAGTCCGTTTAAGTAAATGCAAATGGCAGACCTCAATACCCTTGCTCAAGGGTGGCTGGTAGCGTAGGGTTTTACCCGTAAAAGAAAAACCCCACGTTTGACGTGGGGATATTTATTTGTAATGTTATTTTTTAGTTTTTAATTAAAAGTTTTTCGGCAAGGGCTATTATTGCGTACATTACGCCTGAAAGTAATAGCAACACCACGGTTGCAGACATTACTAGGTCTAATTTAAATACCTGACCACCGTAAACTATTAAATATCCAAGTCCTGCTTTTGAAACTAGATATTCGCCCATAATTGAGCCTATCCAAGCCATTCCTAGCGAGATTTTTAACATATTTACAAAGCAGGGTATCGTGCTTGGAATAATAAGTTTCAACATTATTTGTAGTTTATTTGCGCCAAAAGTACGCATGAGTAGTATTTTTTCTTGGTCGGTTTCTAAAAAACCACCTAACATAGTCAATATGCAGACTATTATGCTTATTAGTACTGCCATTGCTATTATGGCTTTTTGACCACTTCCGAACCAAATTATAATTATAGGTCCTAGCGCTATTTTGGGAAGGCTATTTAAAACCACTATATACGGCTCGAAAACATTTCGTAAACGCTCCGACCACCACAATAAAAGCGCTATAATATATCCAAAAAGTACCGATATAAAGAAGCCTAAAAAGGTTTCCCACAAGGTGATTTTGATATGATATAGTAGGTTACTTTCCTTGAAAAGAGAGATGGTAGTTACGACGATTTCAGACGGGTAACTACTTATAAAACCGTCTATAATATTTAGCCTTGCAAGTAGTTCCCAAACGGCTAAAAACACCACTAAAATTAGCGTTCTAAACAGATAAATAAGCGCTTTTTCCTGCTTTCTTTTTTTGAGATATAAAAGGTGTTCATGCGAGAAATTTTTATCATTTTTCATTAGTTTTTACTTCCTTGTAAAGTATTTCAAACCATTTGGAAAAGTCTGATAGTTCACGTCGTTTTAAAGGTGTGTTTGCTCTTAAAGAAACGACGTGTTCGTTTTTGACGGAGCAGGGGCGTTTTGTAAGGACTAAAATTCTATCAGATAGCGATATCGCCTCGCTTATGTCATGGGTGACTAAAATGGCCGTTTGATTTTCACCTTTTATTATCGTGTGTACGTCTTCGGCTACGTTTAATCTAGTTTGATAATCAAGCGCTGAAAACGGTTCGTCTAGCAGTAAAAGTTTTGGGCGTGAAACAAGCGTTCTGATTAGAGCAACGCGTTGTCGCATACCACCGGAAAGTTCGTTCGGATAACTTTTTAGAAAATCACCCAAGCCGTATTTTTTTAAAAGTCCGATACCATAGTCTTTGTTTTCTTTTGAGTTGAGTTTTTTAATTTCTAACGGGAGCGTTACGTTTTTTTCTATCGTTCGCCACGAGAAAAGATGGTCCTTTTGCAACATATAACCAAGGTCGTTGCTACCTGCTTTTACGGGCTGATTTTCTAGTAAAATTTCGCCGTCCGTTGCTGTTAATAGCCCTGCGATTAATGATAGCACGGTGGTTTTTCCACAGCCCGACGGCCCGATTATCGAAATAAATTCGCCTTTATTTACGGTGAAATTTAAGCCTTTTACAGCGAGCGTTTCACCAGTAGGAGTGTGGTATAAGTGCTTTACGTTTTTTATTTGTAAAAGTGTATCCATAAGTTTTCTCCGACGTAAAAAATTTGTCTTGTTTTATACTGCTTGTAGGTAAGTTAAGTCGACTAAATCACCGTAGGCAACTCTTGCTGGTAGTTCACCGGCAAACGCCATTACGTCTTGCAAACGGTTGAACGACGTTTCTGTTGGTACTAGGTCGTCTCTCCAAGCGTTTATGTTTCGATAACTTGCTATCGATGAAGTTAAACTTTCTAAACTATCGGTTGAAAATTGACCTTTTAACGCGTTGGCAACTTCGCCGTCGGTGTGGTTTTTAATATAATCAATGCCTTTTTTAAGCGCTCTTATAAAGCCTTTAATGGTGTCGGGATTTTTCTTCATATAATCGTCGTTTGCGATAAATGAAGTGTAGGGAATTTCGCCCGAAAATTCACCCATAGAGGCTACTACGTAGCCTTTGCCTGCTTTTTGATAAGTGGTTGCGCCTGGTTCAAACATCGTGCAATAATCTGAAGTACCACTTTCAAACGCCGAAGTCATTAGGTTGTATTGGACGCCAAAATTAAAAGTGTAGTCTCTGCCACGCACCATACCGTGTTCGTATAGGGCGTATTCAAAACTCATTGCAGGCATACCGCCTTCACGCCCTGCCAAAATATCTTTGCCACGCAAGTTTTCAAACGTGAAGTTTTGCTCGTTCGTTCGAGAAACTAAAAAAGCACCGTCCTTTTGAGTTAGTTGGGCAAATACTTTGGGCGCATCTTTTTTGCCTTGATTGTGCACGTAAACTACCGTTTCAGGGCCCATTAGCCCTATTTGTGCGCTACCTGAAATTAACGCCGTCATTACTTTGTCTGCGCCACCACCGTTCGTGAGTGAAATTTCTATGTTTTCTTCTTTAAAATAACCTTGTTCGATTGCCACGTATAACGGCGCGTAGAATACCGAGTGGGTTACTTCGTTTAGTTCAATTACGTTAGTCTTATCTTTTTTGCAAGCCGTTAGGGGCAATACTGCTATAAGACAGGCTAAAATAAGCGTGATTGTTTTTTTCATACATTTCTCCTTTTTTTGTATTTATACATATTTATGCAAACAAAATTATATTTGTTTAATCTTATTATGCTTGACAATAGTTCTTAAATAGTTTAAAATGAAAGTCCACGTTTGTACTATTTACTTAAGGAGATTGTGGTTATGGAAATGTCTAAAACCTATAATCCGATAGAATTCGAAGATAAGATTTATAAAGATTGGGAAAGAGAAGGGTATTTTAAAGCAAAAGTTGACCCGTCTAAACTTCCTTTTACCATCGTTATTCCACCGCCAAATATTACTGGGCAACTTCATATGGGGCACGCGCTTAATAACACCTTGCAAGATACTATTATTAGATTTAAAAGGATGCAAGGCTATTCTGCATTATGGCTTCCTGGTACTGACCACGCGTCAATTGCTACAGAAGTTAAAATCGTTGAACAAATGGCTAAAGAAGGCCTTACTAAAAACGACGTCGGTAGGGACGGGTTCCTTGAACGCGCTTGGGCTTGGAAGGAAACTTACGGTGGTAGAATAGTTGAACAACTTAAAAAGTTGGGGTCTTCTTGCGATTGGTCACGACTTGCTTTCACTATGGACGACAAATGCTCAAAAGCCGTTAAGGAGGTTTTCGTAAACCTTTACAATAAAGGGCTTATTTATCGTGGAGATAGAATTATTAACTGGTGTCCACATTGTAAAACTGCTTTGTCTGACGCTGAAGTTGAATATGAAGAAGAGGATTCTTTCCTTTGGCATATTAAGTATCAAGTTAAAGATTCTGACGAATTCGTTACCGTTGCTACTTCTAGACCTGAAACTATGCTCGGTGATACTGCCGTTGCCGTTCATCCTGACGATAATAGATACAAACATCTAGTAGGTAAAACTCTTATTTTACCTGTTCTTAATAAAGAAATTCCGGTTATTGCTGACGAATACGTTGAGAAAGAATTCGGTACGGGAGCAGTTAAAATTACGCCTGCTCACGACCCTAACGACTTCGAAGTTGGTTTAAGACATAATCTTGAGGTTATCAAGGTTATCAACGACGACGGCACTATGGGGCCTTTGGCTGGCGATGGCGAGGGAATGGATTCGCTTAAATATCGTTCGGTTATCGTTGATAAATTAGTGGCTCTAGGTGCGCTCGTTAAGACTGAACCACTTCACCATAACGTAGGGCATTGTTATAGATGTCACGCAACTGTTGAGGCGACTGTTTCTAAACAATGGTTCGTTAAAATGGAACCACTCGCAAAACCTGCCGTTGACGTTGTTAAAAATAAGAAAATTAAGTTTATCCCACAAAGATTTAGTAAAATTTACTATAACTGGATGGAAAATATTAGGGATTGGTGTATTTCTCGTCAACTTTGGTGGGGGCATAGAATACCTGCATTCTATTGCCAAGATTGTGGCGAACTTATGGTTTCTAAAAAGGGTATAACCGTATGTAAAAAGTGTGGTTCGCACAATATTAAACAAGATGAAGACGTGCTTGATACGTGGTTCTCGTCAGCGCTCTGGCCGTTCTCTACGCTTGGTTATCCTAACAAAACCAAGGATTTGGAATATTTCTATCCGACCGACGTTTTAGTTACTGCTTACGATATTATTTTCTTCTGGGTTGCGAGAATGATTTTCTCCGGCGTAGAACATATGAATAGAATTCCGTTCAAAGACGTTATGATACACGGTATCGTTCGTGACGCTCAAGGTAGAAAGATGAGTAAGTCGTTAGGTAACGGTATCGATCCACTTGTTATTATCGAAAAGTATGGCGCTGATACTTTACGTTTCTCATTGATCAACGGTATTGCACCTGGTAGCGATACGAGATTCTCCGACGAAAAGTTAGAAGGTTCTCGTAACTTTATGAACAAGATTTGGAACGCGTCGAGATTCGTATTGATGAACGCTGAAGGCAAGGATATTCTCCCTATTGAAGAGTGTAAGTTAAATTCTGCCGATAAATGGATTTTATCTAAACTCAACAAGGCAGTTAGAGAAGTTACCGTTAATATGGAAAAATACGAACTCGGTATTGCTTGTGCTAAACTTTACGACTTCGTTTGGAACGATTTCTGCGACTGGTATATTGAACTTACCAAGCCTGTTTTATACGGCGAAGATGAAGATAAGAGAAATTATACCGTTAGCGTACTCGTACACGTTCTCAAAGAAATGCTCAAACTTTTACATCCGTTCGTGCCGTTTGTAACCGAAGAAATTTATCAAAATATTCCTGGTGTTAACGGTTCGATTATGGTGGAAGAATTTCCAAGATATAATTCAAAGGGCAATTATCCAAAGGCCGTAAAAGATATTGAGCCTATCAAGGAAATTATAAAGGCTGTTAGAACTATCAAGGTTAACGTTGGGGCTGCGCCTTCTAAAAAAGTTCCTCTTTACGTGTTAAGTGAAAACGCAAACGCTATTAAAAAGGGTTCGATTTACGTTGAGAAATTAGCAGGTGTTGCGGGTATTACCGTAATTAAAGACAAGTCTGAACTTAAAGAAAAGACTATTTCTGCAGTTCTATCCTCTGCTGAACTTTACGTTCCAATGGGCGAACTTATTGATACTCAAGCGGAAATTAAACGTCTTAAAGGCGAACTTGACGGCGTTGAAAGTGAAATTAAGAGGGCAAACGGCAAGTTGATGAACAAAGGGTTCCTCGATAAAGCACCTAAAAACCTAGTTGATGCCGAAAGAGCAAAACTCGACAAATACTTGGATATGCGCAAAAAACTTATCAAGGAAATTGCTGAACTTGAGGCTGAATAATATTATAACGCGTCACTTTAAAGTGGCGCGTTTGTGTTTTTTTGACAATAATAACCTAGGTAAAAGTAAAAAAGCAAAAAAGAGGAATTTTATTTATTGTAAAAGTATTGACAATTATAAAAAGTGATTGTATAATATTTTATATAAAATGCGCGTAATATGCGTGCGCGCTTTTTGAAACTTATTTCTTTTTGAAACTTATAGGAGAAGGGTAATGAAAAAGTTTATAACTCTTGCTTTATCGGTTATGCTTTTGTTCTGCACTTTAGTAGGGTTTGCAGGTTGCGCAAAAGACGACCACGAAAGCACTTTAGTATGGAAAAGCGATGCAACTTGCCATTGGCTTGAATGCGACCATTGTGACCTTAAAGTTGACGTGAATAAGCAACTTTATAGTCAACAAGCGTTTATTGATAACATTCGCGAAAAGGGTTTATATATCCCTGTTCACTGGAATAATCCTGAAGAATATGCTAAAAATATAGGCGTTTATTTACAAACTGAAGGCGATGCGGATCACCCTGTTTTTGCATCGTTTGAAGAATACGTTGCTTATTATAATCAAGGTAAGGCTCCACACGTTTACGGTAAGGATGGTAAATGTGTTTGTGGTGCTACGAAATAAGGGGGCATAACATATGTTAAAAGAAAAAAGAGTAGAATTTCACGCTGGCGTTTGCTACGTTGTTACTTTAATTTTTATTGCCGTTGCACTTATTTGTCTTACTGGTAATTATGCTTTCGTTGAAAGAATTAACGCAAAGGTTGAAGGTGGCGAACATATCGTTGCACATTATAGTGGTTACGGTCTTTTGGAATTTTTTGGCGCTCCTACCGATTATCTTTACGATTTCTATACCGTTTCTGCAACGACTAACTTTATCCTTTTAGTTGTTATGGGTATTATGTTTTTATCTATCGCATTGGGTACTTTGTCTTCTCGTCAAGGCGCTTTCAAAAAGTCACTCATTATGATTGATATTTGCTACGTAATTGCTCTTATAATGGTTATTTTCTCACCACTTCACATAATGTCAAGGGTTATTCAATTATCTAAAGAAATTCCTAACATCGTTGACTACAGTTTTGGTTTTATTCCTTGGATTTCTGTGGTAGTTTGTGTGATTGCTTTCGTTGTGTTTAAGATTTTCTTTAAAGACGGTTACAATAGAAGACCTGGTACGGAACCACGTTTTTCACCTAACTCTTTCAAGAAGAAAAAGGAGATTGTTGAAACCGCGGTTGTTTTACCTGAAGGTGACGCAGAAGTAGTTACTCCTGAATCAACTGTTGTTGACGTTAATGAAGTTGTAGAGGAAAAACCTGCTGAAACTTCTGACGAAAAACCTATAGTTTAATTAGTAAAAAATGGGACCGGTTGGTCCCTTTTTTGTTGCTAAAAATGAGGTTAGTATTTTATGCGTTAATTTTATTTTTTATTTTTTGTTTACGTAGGTAATTATCAAATTACATTTTGCCTTATTATTTTTTATATTTATTGATATTTTATCGTTAAATAGTTGGTCAAATACTTGAAAATATATTTAAAAAATGTTAAAATTTACTATGTATAGTATTTAAATATTATATTATATCTATATATCAATTTTCGTAGGTTATATTATGGACAGAATTTTACTCAAATCAATTTTTACAAATCCAAACGAATTCGGTGGTAAAACCGTTACCGTTTGTGGTTGGGCAAAGACTATTAGAGATTCTAAAACATTTGGTTTTATCGAACTTAACGACGGCAGTTATTTTAAAAATTGTCAAGTAGTGGTTTCTAAAGACGTACTTGCTAATTATGACGAAGTAGTTAAGCAAAACGTGGGTACTGCGTTTATCGTAACGGGCAACCTTTTGCTTACGCCTGAAAATCGTCAACCGTTTGAAATTCAAGCGACTGAAGTTAAAATCGAAGGAACTTCTTCGCCTGATTATCCTTTACAAAAGAAGAGACATACGTTGGAATTTTTGCGCGGTATTTCACACTTAAGACCACGTACGAATACTTTTAACGCAGTATTTAAGATTAGAAGTGAAGCGTCTTTTGCTATTCACGAATTCTTCAATAAGCAAGGTTTCGTTTACGTGCATACGCCTATTATCACGGGTAGTGACTGTGAAGGTGCAGGCGCTATGTTCCAAGTAACGACTTTAAATCTTGAAAACGTTCCGAAAGAAAACGGCAAGGTTGATTATAAAAAGGACTTTTTTGGTAAACCAGCATCGCTTACGGTTTCAGGTCAATTACTTGCTGAAACTTATGCGCTTGCTTTTGGTAACGTATATACCTTTGGACCTACTTTTAGGGCAGAGCGTTCTAACACCGTTCGCCACGCTGCAGAATTTTGGATGATTGAACCTGAAATGGCTTTTACCGATTTATCTGGCGATATGGACGTTGAAGAAGCAATGGTAAAATATATCATTAACCACGTTATGAGGACTTGTTCAGAAGAACTTAAATTCTTAAATCAATTCGTTGATAACGGCTTGATTGCAAGACTTGAAAACGTAGTTAATAATACTTTCGTAAGACTTTCTTACACCGAAGCCGTTGAGATTTTAGAAAAGGTTAAAGATAGATTTGAGTTCCCTGTATATTGGGGTGCTGACCTTCAAAGTGAGCATGAAAAATATCTTACTGAAGAAGTGTATAAAAAACCTGTATTCTTAACCGATTATCCAAAGGAAATTAAGGCTTTTTATATGCGATTAAACGACGACGGCAAAACCGTTGCTGCTGCTGACCTTTTAGTTCCTGGTATCGGTGAACTTTGCGGGGGATCTCAAAGGGAAGAAAGAATTGATGTTCTTGAAAAGAGAATGGGCGAAATGGGCTTAAATCCTGCTGATTACGGTTTCTATCTCGATTTGAGAAAGTACGGTGGTGTAACACACTCCGGCTTTGGTATGGGCTTTGAAAGAATGGTTATGTATCTTACTGGTATCGGCAATATTAGAGACGCTATACCTTATCCAAGAACTGTCGGCAACCTTGAATACTAATTTACAAACTTAATTTTTGGGTGAAAATATGAAAATTTTAGTTGATGCATTTGGTGGCGACAACGCCCCTAGTGAAATTATAAAAGGCGCAGTTTTGGCCGTTAACGAAAGAGAAGGCTTTCAAGTCGTACTCGTTGGTCAAGAAGAAGTTATAGAGGCTCGTCTTGCTGAAAACGAATACGATAAAGATAGGATTATGATTTTAGATGCAAGGGATGTTATAACTTGCGATGAAGAACCTACAGTAGCAATTAGAACGAAGCCTAATTCTTCGCTTGGCGTTGCGTTTAAGGCGCTTAAGGAAGATCCTGATGCAACGGCTTTTGTTTCGGCAGGTTCAACGGGCGCGGTTTTAGTAGGCGCTACGCTTAAAGTTGGTAGAATAAAGGGTGTAAATCGTCCTGCTCTTTGCCCAACTTTACCTACGGCTAAAGGCGGACACGTGTTGCTTTTGGACTGTGGTGCTAACGCCGATTGTAAACCTATTAACTTACTTGATTTTGCTATGATTGGCAACGAATACGCTAAATGCGCCCTTAAAATAGAAAAACCAAGAGTGGCTCTTTTATCAAACGGTACCGAAGATAAAAAAGGCAATGCCTTAACTCACGAAGTTTTCCCTATGCTTAAAGAGGCTCAAGGTATAAATTTTGTCGGTAATATTGAGGCAAGAGATATTTTATCAGGGGATGTTGACGTAGTAGTAACAGACGGGTTTTCTGGTAATATTGCGCTTAAGTCTATAGAAGGAACCGTTGGGATTTTGATGAAAATGCTTAAAGAAGAAATTTACTCTAGTTTTATTTCAAAACTTGGAGGGATGCTTTTAAAAGGCAAATTCAAAAACTTAAAAGGGAAAATGGACTATACCAAAAAGGGTGGCGCAGTATTCTTGGGCGTAAACAAACTTATTATCAAAGCGCACGGGTCTTCTAAAGCAGAAACTATTAAAGCAAGCGTATTGCAAGCCGTTGATATTGCTAATTCGGGCGTTATGAAAGAACTCGAACAAGCATTTGCGCAAAAAGTTGATGGAAATAACTAATTATGATTTTTGAACTTACTGCGTGTGAAGAAATTATTGGATATAAATTTAAGGATATTGATTTATTCAGGAACTGTTTCGTGCATTCTTCATACACTAACGAGCATTACGGAATAGAAAACAACGAGAGGTTGGAGTTTTTCGGTGATGCAATAATGGATTTTTTGGTTACGGAATACTTGATGGCAAAGTATCCTAACGAAAATGAGGGTAGACTTACCGATAGAAGAAAGGATTTCGTCGCAAAAGAACCTTTGACAAAAGCAGTTTTTGCGCTTGGACTTGATAAATATTTAATTTTGGGCAAGAGTGTTGAAAATAATCGCGACCCAAACGAAAAGTTGTATTCAAGCGTGTACGAAGCTGTGGTTGCAGGGATTTATATTGACGGTGGTTTAGCGCCTGCTAGAAAGTTTGTTAAAAAGACGCTGATAGATTTTATCGAGAGTTCTCAAGCAATGCCAAAAAAGGTTGTTAAAAAGACTACCGTAAAAGATTATAAAAGCGCTTTGCAAGAATTTATGCAAAAAAACAAAATGGGCATACCTGAATATCAAAGTATTTCAAAGGAAGGTCCAGATAACAATCCCGTATTTACCGAGGCCGTACTTATTAACGGTAAAATCGTGGCTAAAGCCTGTGGTAAATCTAAAAAAAGCGCACAACAAATCGGCGCAAAAGCCGTTTATGAAAAATTATTGCGTTCTAAAGAGCGCTCGATAAATAAAAGTAAACAAAAAAATACTCCTGCAAAAAAGCAGGCTAAACCTAATAACACAAGGAATAAGGGTAACAAAAGTTGAATTTTGAAAAAGTAGAATTATTCGGCTTTAAGTCATTTGCTGATAAAGCGGAAATTAAATTTAGCGACGGCGTAACTTGTATCGTAGGACCTAACGGTTGCGGTAAATCAAATATTGCAGACGCAATTAGATGGGTGCTCGGTGAACAATCGGCAAAATCTTTGCGTGGTGCAAATATGCAAGACGTTATTTTTAAAGGTACGCAAACGAGAAAGGGTATTTCTTATTGTGAAGTTTCGTTGTTTTTCGATAACAGTAACAAAATTTTCAATATAGAGTTTGAAGAAGTTATCGTAACTCGTAAACTTTTCCGTAGTGGCGAAAGCGAATATTACATAAACAAACAGCCTGCAAGGATGCGTGATATCGTCAACCTTTTAAGAGAAGTTGGCGTTGGTAAAGAAGGCTATACGATTATTGGACAAGGTCGAGTTGAAGAAATCGTTTCGGCTAAACCTGAAGATAGAAGGGCCATTTTTGAAGAAGCAACTGGTATTTCTAAATTTAAGTCTCAAAAAGACGAAAATGAACGCCGTCTCAATAGAACGAAGGAAAACATCACTCGTTTGATGGACATTATGGCTGAAAAGGAAAACCGTTTAGGGCCACTTGAAAAACAAGCGAACAAAACGCGTGAGTATAACGAACTCACGACTTCTTTACGCCATCACGAACTTAACACTTACATATCAAAGGTGGACAGCGTTGGTGAAGATAAAGAGAAAATCAACACGCGTATTAGGGGATTAAACGACCAACTTTCGCTCCGCAACTCGGAACTTGATAAAAACGAGAAAGAATACGCGGATATGATGAACGAGTTCAATTCTCTCCATAAAACTTTGAGCGATTTGAACCATAAATACACCGAACTTTGCGTAACGGCTGAACAACGCGCCGGTCAAAATTCTCTTTTGACTGCTAGAATAGGGTTCTTTAATGGTGAAATTGAAAAGGCGCAAGCCGATATCAAAAAGAACGAAGAACGCCTTACGCAAAATAAACTTTCAATTAAAGATGCTAAAGACACCATTGAGCAATGCAAGAAAGAACTTGCTACGATTATTGCTGAAGACGAAGAACTTTCTGCTCAAATCGTCGTTTTAAACGAAAAAATTGCCGTTGGCGAAAGTATTGAAAAAGAAAGTAACAAAAAGATTATTTCTTCTATCGAAAACCTTGCCGACCGTAAGCAAGTTAAAAGCGCTACCGATACTGAACTCAATAACTATTCCGAAAGGGCTGAAGAATTGCGTTCTAAAATCGAAGGGCTTGATGATAAGCGTGAAAAATGTTTTAACGATATCGAAAACTGCGATAAAGAAATTATTAAATTAAACAATCAAATAGAAAAAATTAAAGAAGATATTATCAATGCTGAAAACGGCGTTAGAGCGCTCAACGAAAGCGTTGCCGGTTGTGATTCAAAGATTTATAACTTAAACTCTACGCTTTCAACTCTTAAAGCAAGGGAAGGTTTTTACCGTTCGGCAAAAGATAATTACGAAGGGTATAACGAAGCCGTTAAACAATTACAACAACGGGCCAAAAATACCCCTGAACTTAAAAAGAAAATAGTTGCGCTCGTCGGCGAAGTTATTTCTTGCGAAAAGAGATTTGATACCGCTATTGAAATTTTGCTCGGTAACGCCGTTCAAAACATCATTACTGAAACGACTGACGACGCTAAATACATTATTGCGTACTTAAAAAACAACGGCATCAAGAGAATTACTTTTTTACCGCTTGATTCCGTTAAATCGCGCGATATTAGACAAGACGTTGTTAAGGCTTGCTCGGAAAGGGGCGCTATTGGTGACGCTACTAAAATAGTGAAATACGACGTTAAATTTGAAAGGGTAATTTCTTCATTGCTAGGCAATACTTTAGTGGTTGATAACCTTGATAATGCTACGCGTATTGCTGAAAAGTTCGGCAAAACTTTTAGAATCGTTACGCTTGAAGGAGACGTTATTTCAACACAAGGCGCTATTACGGGTGGTTCAACTAAAAAGGATGTACACGGTCTTTTATCAAATGATAGACGCATTGAAGATGTTGTTAAACAAATTAAAGACACACAAGCCGAAATGGACGTTTTAACGGCTGAAAAGAAAAATACTGAACGAGAACGCGATAACGCCCTCGACGCTCTTGACGCCCTTGAAGACAGCCTTGTGACGGCAAAACAAAACAAACTTTTGCAAGAACAAAAGAAAGACGGCTTAAATCAAGATATGGCTGAATTTGACGTTGAACTTGCATCCGCTAAAGAAGTTCTTGTAATTGTTGAAGATAAGATTACAGCGCTTATTTTAAGACTTAAAACGACTTCCGATTTAACTGCTGAACTTGAAAAAGAAAGGAAGGATTTATCGGTTGACGCTGAAAAGAATTTACTTCAATCTGAAACCCTTAAAAAGAAGAAAGAAGAACTTTTATCAAGGCAAACTGAAATTAAAATCGGTACAAACGCTTTGCGTACTAGGATTGATTCGTTAAAGAGTGATATCGTAAATCTTCAAAATGACAACGACGGCATTAAAGAAAATTCAGCCTTGCTTGAAAAAGATATAGTAAACAAGCAAGAGATTATTGCCGATATTAAAAAACAACAAGCGCTCACCGCTATGACTAACGAAGAACGCGTTGCTATGGACAAATTGCGCGCTGAAATCGAAGGCATTGAAGATAGAAGTGGTGAACTTAAAAACTTACTTGAAGAACGCTCTCAAAAGCGCATAAGTATTCAAGAAGAAATTAATAATATTTCGGATAAGGTTCATATACAAGAGATTGCTCTTACTAAAATTGACTCTGACCTTGAATATTTGCAAAAAACCGTTTGGGAAGACTACGGTGAAACTTACGAAACTGCACAATCGGTGAAAGAAGAAAATTACGACGTTTCTTTCGGTTTAACGGAAATTGAGCGTATTAGAAAGAGACGTAACTTTTTGGGTAGTATCAATGCAAACGCTTTGGAAGATTATCGTTTAGAACTTGAAAGTTATCAAGAACTTCAAACACAAAAAGAAGACCTTGATAAAGCCGAAGCCGATATTAGAAGCGTGCTTGAAACTCTTAAAACCGAAATGGTTGAAACCTTTGACGAGGGCTTTAAGCAAATTAACGAAAACTTCGGCAAGATATTTAAAGAACTTTTCGGTGGCGGTAGAGCAATGCTTGAACTCGATTATAGTATTGCTGAAGATAAACTTGAGGCTGGCGTTGAAATTAAAGTTGAACCACCTGGCAAAAAGATGCAAAGACTTTCGCTTTTATCAGGTGGCGAAAAAGCGCTTACTGCTATTGCCATTTTGTTCGCTATATTGCGATTAAAACCTATGGCTTTCTGCGTTCTTGACGAAATTGAAGCGGCGCTCGACGAAGCAAACGTTGATAGATTTGCTAGATATCTTAAAAAATTCTCAACGGAAACTCAATTTATCGTTATTACGCACAGAAAACCTACTATGGAACTTGCCGACACGCTCTTTGGTGTTACGATGGAAGAAAAAGGCGTTAGTAAGTTAGTATCGGTTAAACTTTCCGACGCGGTTAAGTACGACGAAAAGAATTAAACGGAGTTATAATGGGATTTTTTGGTAAAATCAAATCCGTTCTTGCAAAAACTAAAAACGGATTGGCTACAAAATTAAACGATTTATTCGCTAAAAACAAACTCGGTGAAGAATTTTACGAGGATTTGGAAGATATTTTGATTTCTTCCGACGTTAGCGTGAATACTTCTTTAGAAATTGTCGATAATATTCGTGATATCGCTATTGAAGAAAAATGTCGTGATAAAAATTACGTAATAGACCTTTTAAAAGATGAACTTTACGAAACTTTAACGGAGGCAGAGCCTTTAGAAATTGAATCGCCTGCAGTCATTATGGTCGTGGGGGTTAACGGCGTCGGTAAGACTACAACGATTGGTAAACTTGCGTCTATGTATTCAAAAGAAGGCAAAAGCGTTGTTATTGCGGCGGCTGATACTTTTAGGGCGGCTGCGTCCGACCAACTTTCCGTTTGGGCCGATAGAGCCAAGGTAAGGATTGTTAAACACTCTGAAGGCGCTGACCCGTCTGCCGTTGTTTACGACGCTATTTCGTCTGCAAAGGCGCGTAAAACGGATATTTTAATTATTGATACTGCCGGTAGGTTGCACGTTAAGGCTAACCTTATGGAAGAACTTAAAAAGATGTCTAGAGTGGTTGAAAGGGAATACCCTGATGCGAACTTCTATAAACTTATCGTTTTAGATAGTACGACGGGGCAAAACGCTTACAATCAAGTCGAAGTTTTTACTGAAGCGGTTGGTATCGACGGTATTATTTTAACAAAACTCGACGGTACGGCAAAGGGTGGATTTATAATTTCACTTTCAAAAGAACTTGAAGTCCCTGTTTGCTACGTTGGCACGGGTGAAAAGGTTGACGATATTGAAGATTTTGACGCAAGGGAGTTTGTTTCGGCATTATTTTAACGGTTAACTATGAAGACTTTATTTGATTATATTGAGTGGCGTGGGGACCTTTCGCAAAGGGCGTGTCGTTTTTCAGAAGTAGATATTGCGATTTTTTCACAAATAGTGATGATTGAGTTTAAAGATATTCTTACTACTACTGATGACGCTTTGACTGTGCGTAAGTTATTCAAAAAGTATAGCGCTAACCAAAACCTTGACAAAAACGTGGGGTTGATAATTTCAAATAAAACTAACCATTTGTTTAGAGAAATGGCATCGGCGCCAAGGTACAAAAACTTGGTGGTGTCTGATTACGTTTCGGAGTATAATGAAGAAACTTCCGAACAATTTTCCGCATTTACGGTTACCCTTAACAAGCACGAAAAACTTATACTGTTTTCGGGTACGGACGACACTTTGGTCGGTTGGCGTGAAAATTTTTCTATGCTTTATAAAACCGTTACGGCAGGGCAACAACGTAGCGTAAAGTACGTCGAACGCATTGCTAAAACTTGTGATAAATTGATTTTAGCAGGGCATTCAAAAGGTGGTAATTTGACCACTTACGCGCTTTATCATTGTACGGAAAAAACTTATGATAAAATTAGTTGCGCGTTAAGTTTTGACGGTCCTGGCTTAAATAAAACCATCACTAAAAAGAGAGAAGAAAGGGGTAAAAAACTTTACGAATTTTGCCCTGAAAATTCGGTTATTGGTAGGCTTTTCCATCACAACGGTGCGATGAAAGTTGTCCATAGTACCTTTAAGGGTATGTTTCAACACGACCTATTTAGTTGGGAAGTCGATAAAAACGAGTTTTTGCGTGTTGATTGTTTTGCTCAACATAGCGTCCGTGTGGACGAAAAGTTGCGTTCGGTAATGGATTCTATGACGGATGAGGATAAGGTGCGTTTTGCAAACTTGACCTTTGATACGCTTGAGGCTACGGGCGCAAAAACTTTAACCGAACTTGCATTGAAAAAGTTTGATATCGTAAAGTGTTATTTAAAACTTAACGCTGACGATAAAAAGTTCTTAAAAAAGATTTTTCTATCCGAACTTGGCAAAGATAAATGGGTTAGGGAAATGCTTACTTTTGACCTTAATAATAAAGAGGCGCAAGCCGTTATTAAAAACAGTAAAAAGTACGCGGTTCTAGAAGAAAAAGAACGGCAAAAAGAACTTAAACAAAGTAAAAAGAAATAAATTAAAGGCTCTAAAAAGAGCCTTTTTTGTTTTACAAAAACTATAAAGAAAAAATTACAAAACATCTTGAAAAGCGATGTTATAGATTTTATAATAACTAATTATTATAAAATATTTTAGGGAGAAAATATGGCTGATTTAAACAAAAGATATTTGTGTGAAACTTGTTATGACAATACGGATTTGTCGATAGAAGAACAAAAACGAGAATTAGAAGATCAAAAACGGTTATTAGAAGAGAAATTAAGAGAACTTGATAATAAAGTTAATCAAACAAAAACCACGGTAATATCACCTGTTAATACTGGACTTATAATAAAAAATGGTGTTTTGATGGCGTGTAAAAATAAAGATATAACTGAAGTCGTTATACCTTAAGGTGTAATTGAAATTAAGGATAAGTGTTTTAGTGATTGTAAATACTTGGTTGAAGTTTCTTTGCCAAATACTTTAAAAACAATATGTGAATTCACGTTTTTTGGTTGTAGTAGTTTAACAAGTGTAACTATACCTGATAGCGTAGAAGACATAGGCTATGGGGTGTTTACGGATTGTAAGTATTTAAAAAAGATTAGTTGTTTTAAGAACAATAAAAAACTTGTTAAAAAGGCATTGAAAGAAAATGGCTGTAAAGCAGAGATTGCAATTATAAAAGAATAATAAAAAAGCGACGGTATGTGCCGTCGCTTTTTTGTGGTATAATTTGCAAATTGTGTGGCAAAAGTTAAAAAAAGTTCATACCATAAACTGTAAAAAGGAGGGGCTATGGGAGAACTTTTTGGTACTGACGGTTACAGGGGAAAGGTTGGCGAAAGTTTAACTGCGCTTGATGCTTTTAGGATTGGTAGGTTTTTAGGATGGCATCAAAAAAGGTTGAACGGTAGCGCGAAAACGGTACGCGTGGTTATAGGAAAGGACACTAGAAGGTCGTCTTACGCGCTAGAATACGCTTTATCGGCAGGGCTAAATAGTTCTGGGGCAGATGCTTATCTTATGCACGTAACGACTACGCCGTCGGTGGCGTTCATTGCTAAAACCGAGGGGTTTGACTACGGAATAATGATTTCGGCAAGTCATAATCCTTACTACGATAACGGTATAAAAATTATATCTTCGTTAGGGGAAAAGGTCGGGGATGACCTTACCGACTTAATTGAAGATTATTTGCTTTGTCGTGGTGAATTTGTTGGCGGAGATTTGCCTTATTCTACACACGAAAAAGTTGGAAAAACCGTAGACTATCTTTACGGTAGGAGCAAGTATTTAGGATATCTTTTATCAACCGTCGTTAAGCCGTTTGACAGCATAAGGGTGGTTCTTGATACGGCGAACGGTGGCGCTTATAAACTTGCGCGTAGCGTGTTTGAAAGTTTAGGCGCTAAAGTTTCCGTTATAAACGCTGAACCAAACGGTTTTAATATAAACGAAAATTGTGGATCGACGGATTTGTCGGCACTCAAAAAAGAAGTGGTTAAGGTTGGCGCTGATATAGGGTTTGCCTACGACGGTGATGCCGACCGTTGCTTATGCGTTAACTCTTTTGGTGAGGAAATCGACGGTGATAAAATTATTTATCTGCTCGCACGCCGTCTAAAAGCAAAAGGAGAACTTTTAAGTGGCAAGGTAGTTGCAACCGTTATGAGCAATTTAGGCTTAAAAGAAAGCCTTAAAAAACAGGGGATTGGCGTTGAAACGACTTCGGTTGGCGATAGGTTCGTTTACGAAAAAATGAAGTCAGACGGCGTGGAAATCGGTGGGGAAACTTCTGGGCATATAATTTTTACTAAATATGCGACGACGGGCGACGGGATTTTGACTTCGCTGAAAATTGCCGAGGCGTTAATCGATAATAGAGATGACTTTAATTTGGCGCTTTCTGAAATTAAAATTTATCCACAAATTTCAAAGAGTGTAAGGGTTAAAGATAAACACAAGGTGATTGCCAAAAAGTCTGTTTCGGACGCAATAGCACTTGTTCAAACTTTTTTGGGTACGTGTGGTAGAATAGTGGTTAGACCGTCTGGCACGGAGAGTGTTATTCGCGTTATGGCAGAGGCTAAAGATAAGGGGGATTGCTTTACGGCGATTGCTATAATTGAAGAAGAAATTTTAAAAGCCGACGAATAGTTTTGTTCAAAAAAGTCTTGTTTAATAAAATCGTTGACATTTAGTGATTTTAATTGTATAATTTAGGTAATAAAATACCTAAACGAAAAGGTGCGCCTAATCGTAAAGGGGTGAATAATTTCCGACTGTGGTTGCAATTTATTGCAAATTATTTCTCCTTTGCGTTAGCGTAAAGGAGTTTTTTTATGAAAAAATTTATAGGATTATTACTCGCCGTATTAACTTTTACGGCAACTTTTAGTGGGTGCGCTATCTTTGGTGAAAGTAAAAACGATGGCACTCTCAAGGTTTATTGCCCTGACGGAGCGCCTGCTATTGCCATTGCTCAAATGCTTGGCGATAATCAAATCGGCGGTCAGCCTGCTGAATTTAAGATTGTTTCGTCTACTCAAATTACGAACTTCGTGCAAAAGAGAAACGCAGTTGCAGACGTAGCAATTTTACCACTTAACGCTGCCGTTAAAATTTGTGGCACGGGCGACGACTATCAAATGGTTTCAGTTTTGACACACGGTAATTTATATATCGTTTCCGACAAGGCAATTTCTCTTTCGGACTTGGTAGGTAAAAAAGTCGGTGTTATCGGACAAGGTTTAGTGCCTGATTTAACGCTTAAAGCAGTGCTTAATAAAAACGGTATTCCGTTTGAGGCAAGTCCCGACGCTATCGACGGCAAAGTCGCGCTTTTTTATTACGGTAGTGGTGAAGAACTTATGCCTGCTATGAGGCAAAACAAGATTAAAATCGGGCTTTTGCCTGAACCGGCTGCAACTAAAATCGTTACTAAACTTGACACAAAATACACTTGTAGGCTTGACCTTGGCGAACTTTACGACGCTCAAGCAGGTGGCTATCCACAAGCAGTTATGGTGGTTAAAAAATCACTTTCACAAGATATCGTAACGGCGCTTATTAATATGGTTAAAAACTCTATCGACTACGCTCTTGACGATGCTAATGCTACTAGCGTTGTAAATTCTGTTAACGACCATTTAGAAGACGGCGTGGTTGCGTCGCTTGATAGTTTTGTTACGGCTGAAGTAATAGATAGATGTGGTATTTATTACCAAGACGCGCTTTCGGCAAGAAACAGCATTGACGATTATTTAACGGCAATAGGTATGCAAAAGACTTCCGATAACTTTATTTACGGATTAAACTAATGAAAAAATTAAACTTATTACTTAACTTGATTTTGCCACTATTAGGTGTGCTTGCGCTATTTTTAATATGGGGAGTTTCGGCAACTATTTTGGAAGATCCTATAGTGTTGCCGAAAATTTCGGCTACGGTAAAATCACTATTTAAAAAACTAGGCTCGGCGAACTTTTACACGGCTTTCGGTGGGACTTTATTAAGGGTACTAATTGCCTTTTTGGGCTCGTTTACTGTGGCAACGGTGTTGTCAATTTTGACCACGACTAGTTCTAAAATTAAAAAAGCAATTATGCCTTTAATTGCTATAATTAGGGCGTTTCCGACGATTGCAATGGTATTATGGGTGGTTTTATGGACTAATTCATCCGTAGCGCCTATGCTAGTTACTGCAGTAGTCGTGTTGCCAACCTTATATACTTCAGTTTCTCAAGCGCTTGCCGATATTGACGGTGAACTTTTAACGATGTGTAAAAACTACGGCGTAAGCAAGACCGATACTTTAAAAAAGGTGATTTTGCCACCGTTACTTCCAAAACTTGCAGAAATTGCTGGGAGTGGGTTTTCGCTTAATCTTAAACTTATGGTCGCTGCGGAAATTATTGCGCAAACGGGAAAGTCGCTTGGTATTTTAATGCAAATAGAAAAAGTTAATTTTGAAACGGCTGGGTTATTAGCGCTCGTAATAGTTACCGTGGTTACGGGGCTTGTTATTGAATATTTAGTTAAATTTTTGGCGAGGAGGTTTAGAAAATGGAAAGTATAAAAATTAAATCTCTAACCAAAAAATACGGCGACAAAATAGTTTTTGACGGACTGAATTTAGAAATCCCACCTGCAAAAATAACGGCGCTTGTCGGTGGGAGTGGCGTAGGCAAAACCACGCTATTAAATATTTTGGCGGGACATATTTTGGACTTTGACGGTGAAATTGAAAATCTTCCTAAAAAATCGTCGTACGTTTTTCAAAACGACAGGTTAGTTCCGAATTTAACGGTAAAGGAAAATATCTTGCTGGTAAAAAAGGACGCTGACGCCGAATATTGGCTAGATAAAGTGGGGCTTAAAGACGCAGGGGGCTTGTATCCTAGTGAACTTTCAAAAGGTATGGCAAAAAGGGTAAATTTAGCAAGGGCGTTTGCTTACGGGGCTGACTTTATGCTTTTAGACGAGCCTTTTTCAAACCTAGATATAGTTTTGCATAAAGTTGCAGTTGAACTTTTTGCATCGTTACAATCGGAAAACGGCGTTACTGCCGTTTTAGTTACTCACGATTTAGATGAGTGTTTGACTCTCGCAGATAGGACGGTTGTGCTTTCAAAAAGCGGTGTTAAAGTGTTTGAAAACGCTGATTTCACACCCCAAAAATTGAAAAACGAGATAACTTCGGTGTTGTCTGAATAATAATTATAAAAAGCATCAATTTGATGCTTTTTTATTTGCTTTAAAACTTGTTCAAAAAATTTACGCAAAGGTGTTGTAATTTTTCGTACAATTTGTTATAATTATTCTAACTAGAACAATATATTGTGGAAGGGCTAATTTTGGAAACTCCTGAAAAGATTGAAAAAGTCAAAAAAGACTCTAATATTTTTACTAAAGAAACCTTCGGTATGCTGATGGTTTTATTTGCGACTTTATGTTTTGTTTGCTTGGTTACGGGTGGACTTATTTTTTCGTCTATCGGCGCGTGGGTTAAGTATTTTTTACTTGGTATTTTTGGGTATTCAGCGTACGTTCAATGCTTGCTTTGCATATATTTCGGCGTAACGATGGTTATTGGTAAAAGCGTAAATATTTCTAAAAAAGCGTCAACTGTATTGTCGCTTGTTTTCGTATTGGTAGTGTTTTTACTTCACGCTATTACTTCTGCGTCTTTTTCTACGCTTAATTTTGGTAAGTATCTCGGTAACTGCTATACCGTTGCCAAGGGTGGTTTAAAGACCGCGACTGGTGGCGGATTGGTTGCTGGACTTTTAGTGTATTGGGGGGTTTCTCTCTTTACACCCGTTGGTTTTTATATCATAATTGCCGTTGCTATACTATTGCTTGGTGCGTACGTTTATAAGAGTGGCGTTTTTAAGTTTACAAAAGAGAAAAAGGTCGTTACTACTCAAGAAGAACAAGTAGAACAAGCAATTTCTGAAAGTGAAAGCGCTGATGAGGTAGAACAAGCTTTTGCTAATATGCTTACGGGCAACGATGCCGTTTCTGTTAAAAAGAATCCGTTATTTATTGCGCAAGGTGCAGAGTTTGAACAACTTTCAAAGCGAGAAAAAGAAGAATCGCTATCTTTGAATACTTCTGAAAAAGGACTTAACATTTCTACCGTTAAAAAGGAAGAGGCTCCACCTGCGCCAAAAACCGATCTTGCGTCAAGCATTGAATATATTAAAAAACCACAACCACTTGACGTGGAAAAGGCTCTTCGTGGTTTTGATTCTAATAGTGGAGCAAGCGTTTCAAAGCCTATAAAAAAGGTGGAAGAACCAGCCCAAAAAATTGAAAAACAAGAACGCTTTACCGATTATTCTGATTCCGTCGTTTCAACGGGTAGTGATTTAGACGATTATTTTAATTCTTACGAACGTAAAAAAGAAAAAGATAACGCTAACGTAGACCACAAAAATCCTTTCGCTAATTTAGGCGCTACAATTTACGAGCAACCTAAAGATACTGCGAAGAATTCTGAAGAAGTTGAGGATTTTACTACTGACGAATTGATTTCTTCTATGCAAGAAGATTATAAAGAGCAGGAAGATTTAACGGATACCATTTCTCAAACCACCGTTGAAGAAACTTTTGGCTACGGCGATTTCACAGACTCTGCAATAAACGAAATAGTTGAAGAAGATTATACTGAAGAAACCGTTGACGAAATTAAAAGCGTAGCTAGAGACGACTTTACTGTAGATATTGAAGAATCTTTTAACACAACCGTTTCAGATCAGGACGATTTAGACGCTGTGGACGGCGATTTTACGGTTGACGGTGTTGAGGAGATTGAAACCGTTGAAGAACCTTTTGAAATAGAAGATTCTGTAGAAGTGGAAAAAACGGCTCCCGTCGTTGAGGATTTTTCAACTTTAAAGCAAGCAAAAGAAAATACCGTTAAAGACGCTATTGAAAGTGAGTACGAAAAGGAAAATGACTCTGCACCTGATTTAGGAGTTAACGAACCTATCAAAGAAGACAAGCCTGCTCGCAGTAGGGTGGAAGATTACGCAAAAACTATTGCACCAAAACCGGCTCCTACTTACACGGCACCTACACCGATATATAAAGCTCCTACGCCTGTAGTTCCGTCAAAAGTAGAACCAGCCCCTGCTAAACCTGAAAAGCCAAAGGTTATAGAACCTATAAATAGACCTTATCATACGCCACCACTTTCGTATTTTGTTGAGCACGCTCAAAACGTAACGGCTGAAAAGAACGATCACGAAGGGCGTATTGCAAAGATTGAAGAAACTTTACAAGCGTTTAAGGTTGACGTTAAGGGTGTAAACTATATCGAGGGTCCGTCGCTTACTAGATACGAATTCTCTTTCCCAATTAATTATCCGATTAAAAACGTTATTCAGCACGAGGCAAACCTTAACGCGTCGCTTGAAGTTGTGGACGGCGTCAGGGTTTTAGCGCCGATTCCTGGTAAAAACCTCATAGGTATTGAAGTTGCTAATAAAACTAGAATTCCAGTTTCGCTTAAGAGCGGGCTTAAAGAAGTTATGAATATGTCTTCGGAAGATTCGTCTTTATTATTCCCGATTGGCAAGGACGTTGTTGGTAAGACCGTTCATTACGATATTGCTAAAGGTAAGCACTTTTTGGTTGCCGGCTCTACGGGTTCTGGTAAGAGTATCTTCTTAAATTCACTTATCTTGAGTCTTATAACGCGTTATTCGCCTGAAGACGTTAAACTTATTTTAATCGACCCTAAAACCGTTGAGTTTATGGTTTATAATCACTTGCCACACCTTATGGTTGACGAAATTATTTCCGACCACGTGAAGGTTTTGGCAGTCCTTGATTGGGCTTATCAAGAAATGGAGCGCCGTTATAGAGTGTTCCGTGATTGCGGTGGTAGAGTGGTTAATATCGAAGGCTACAACAGATTGATTGCTAGTGATACCGTTCAAAAGATGCCTAGAATAGTTATCATTATCGACGAAGTTGCCGACCTTATGAATATTTGCAAAAAAGATCTTGAAAGAAAGGTCGCTGCACTTACGGCAAAGGCTAGAGCGTCGGGTATTCACTTAATTTTAGCGACGCAAAGACCGTCAGTTGACGTTATTACGGGTGTTATTAAGGCTAACTTGCCAACCCGTGTTGCGTTTAAGACTATTTCTTCAAAGGACTCTGAAACAATTTTAGGTAGTGGTGGCGCTGAAAAACTCTTGGGTAAAGGCGATATGCTATTTAAGATTGATACTGCGCCTGTACCTGAAAGATATCAAGGGGCTTTCGTTAACGAAACTGAAACTGCCGACGTTGTCGAATACGTTATTAAAAAGAACAAGGCGTACTATAATGACGAACTTGCTGATTACCTTGAAAACGCCGTTAA
>JAZOPZ010000001.1:0-55000 GCA_045655805.1 Christensenellaceae bacterium | reverse complement strand
GCTAACCATCGTCGACTTGGTAGTCCGTTACACTACCAACTATCTAATGGTACGCGAGCCCATCCATATCCGATAAATCTTTTACCCCTGTGAGATGCCTCACTGTGGTCTTATGCGGTATTAGCACAGATTTCTCTATGTTATTCCCCAGATAAGGGCAGGTTGCTCACGCGTTACTCACCCGTCCGCCGCTAATTTCAGGGGCGAACCCCTTACTCTCCGCTCGACTTGCATGTATTAAGCACACCGCCAGCGTTCGTCCTGAGCCAGAATCAAACTCTTAAGTTTAATTATTTAAAGCCGAATCTTGCGATTCAACTGCTCTAACGATTTCGCTATATAAGCGCATTGTCATTTTTGACTGTTTTTTATAAGTACATAAAATACTCAAATTAATTTGACAGAAACTTTACAAAAAACATTTTTTGTCTTATTTCCTTCTATTCAATTTTTAATCTACGTTAAGTCAACACCCGGTTGACTGCCATCTTTTGCGACAGCCTAAACATCATAACACATTAAAGATTACATTGTCAAGCAATTTTCAAAAGATTTTTAAGATTTTTTTAAATCTTTTTTCGGTGTTATTTTTGACCGATTTTGCACCGAACAAAACACCTGCTCGCCTTTGATAGCCGACTTATAATATCACAAGTATATTACCTTGTCAAGCAAAAAAACAAAGGTTTTAAAAACTTTTTTTCATACAAACACCGAACGCATCCGCTACCCGATATCCGTACTCAATTATCGCTGGAAAACCATGGTCTTCCGTTTATGGCTTGCATATAATAACTTTAAAAAACAATAAAGTCAAGCGTTTTTCGACAAGTTTTAAAAGTTTTTTTAAAGATTTTTTATCTTTTTTAAAAGCCACACTAAATATAGTATTTTTTATTATTATCGACCACAAAACAAAAAACCGACGGTTAAAAACCATCGGTTTATACTGCTGTTTAGCGTATTAAAGTTTTTTGATGTTGTAGTAAACCACGTCACTCCTTGAATCAAAAAATTCTCTTTTCATTTCATCAGTAACGGCGCAACCTGTTTTAATCGAATAATTGTAGGTTGCAAGCCCCTCGCTACGCTTTTCAACGGACACTTCTTCAATGATAGCCTCCCAGTCGGCAAATTTTTGTTTTATCGCCGTACGAAGTTCTTCAGAATTATACGCTGTAAAGATAATGCCGTAAGTTGCAACTTTATCAACGCCGAACTTGAACTTGTGCATGATGAATTGTACGAGCAAAATCATAAGGGTTACGAAAATACCAATTGCATACATACCTGAACCTATTGCCATACCTATTGCTGAAGTAGCCCAAATACCTGCTGCAGTAGTGAGACCTTTGATGATGCTACCATTTTTGAAGATTGCACCCGCGCCCAAGAACGAAATACCCGTTACTACTTGAGACGCTATACGGCTTGCGTCCGCACGATTATCGCCAAAACCAGCGCTAGTTATATCTACGAAACAGTATTTAGACAAAATCATTAAAGCGGCTGACGCCATAGCAACTACGCAGTGTGTTCTGATGCCGGCTTCCTTAAACCTACGGCTACGCTCCATACCAACGCAAGCGCCACACGCTGTAGCAACTACTATTCTTAACAAAAACTCTAGTATTTGCCAAAAATCATACGCGCCCCATAACTTGTCTGCTATAAATGCGCCTTCTAATAAACACCATTCCATAAACGGTCTCCTTTGCCGAATTAAGCCTTACCTATCGGACTTTCCTATTTGAGTATATATTATAGCATTGAAAATATAAATAATCAATACTTTTTGTAAAATAAAACCTTTGTTTTGAACAATATTGGCTGTATTGTTAAGATTTTTCTTACAAAACCATATTTTTATTTTACTATCGTACGCAAATTTTTATAACTAGAAACAATCTCTAATATATTATTGTTTAAAATATATTTATAATAATTATATATAGTATAAAAATAAGCGAAAAAAGCGTGGGATCGCCCACGCTTTAATCTAGTCGAATAACGCTTTTTCGATAACGCCACCACCTATACATTTGTCGCCGTCGTAAAAAACTGCGTATTGTCCTTCGGTAATAGCACGTTGTTTTTCATCAAAACGAACTTCTATACAATCGTCCTTGATTTTGACGATACATTTTTGTTCTGGCTGACGATAACGGAATTTGCCCGTGCAGGTAAATTCTTTTTCAGTAGGAACGCAAGGTATCCAGTTGCAAGACTTCATAATAAGCCCCGACGAATAAAGCCTATCTTCAGCGCCGTGAGCAACGAATAAAATATTATTTTTTAAATCCTTTTCAATAACGAACCATCTTGAGCCGTCGTCACCTGCTTGCCCACCTATACCAAGCCCTTTGCGCTGACCGATAGTGTAATACATAAGCCCGAGATGTTCACCTAAAACCTTGCCGTCGTAGGTCATTATCTTACCTTTTTTATTTGGAATATAATTTTGCAAGAATTGTCTAAAATTTCTTTCACCGATAAAACAAATGCCCGTGGAATCCTTTTTGTTTGCCGTAGCGAGCCCGTACTTCTCGGCAATAGCGCGAACTTCAGCCTTATCCAACTTGCCAAGTGGAAAAAGCACCTTATCGAGTTGTTCTTGCGAAAGTTGATTCAAAAAGTAAGTTTGGTCTTTGTTTTGATCTTTTGCTTTTAACAGATAGTGTTTGCCGTCTTCGGCGTGCAAAATGTCACAATAATGCCCCGTGGCAATATAATCTGCACCAAGTGAAAACGCATAGTCCTTAAAATCTTTGAACTTAATTTCTCTATTACACAAAACGTCGGGATTTGGGGTTCTCCCTGCATTGTATTCTTCAATAAAGTAACTAAACACCCTATCCATATAATTTTGAGCAAAATTTACCGAATAATAAGGTATACCGATAAGATTAGCCACACGGCGAACGTCAGAGTAGTCGTCTTCAGCCGTACAGCAACCGTTTTCATCAGTTTCTTCCCAGTTATTCATAAATAAGCCTATTACGTTGTAGCCTTGTTGTTTTAAGAGCAATGCGGCGACGGAACTATCAACGCCACCACTCATACCCACAACTACGGTTTTAGCCATATTTCACCCTTATAAGTATTTTTTGAGTTGTATATATAAATTTTCAGCGTAAAAAGAAAAACCTTGTTCGTTCGGATGCACGTTGTCAGTAAAATAATCTGCCGATGGTGGAACTAGTTTTAATCCATCGATATGTATAAATCCTAATTCTTTTGCAACGGCTTTTACCCTTGCGCGACCATCCATAAAAGTGCCCGTGTTAAAAGTTCTGCCAAAGTCCGGTCTCCAAATAGGCGAGATTGCAAAAACCTTTTTATCTGCGTATTCCTTTTTAACGAGAGACATATAACCTTTTATATGAGAAAGCATTTCTTCCCCACTTTTCCAGTAACCGACGTCGTTAGTGCCGTACGAAAGTATTACGATATCTGGATTAAAATCAATACTAGCGAAAGTACTTTCGGCAAACATTGCTCCACCTACGCCGTGTATAACGCTTTCAGCATCGAGATAACGAGTAAGCCTTTGCGCGTAGGAAAAAGTATCTCTATACGCTTCCCATCCCTGTGTAATACTGTCGCCGATAAACAATACTTTTATAGAATGTTTATAAGGTTCGATATAGGTGGCGTTTTTAACTTCAAAATAATCGATTACGCCTTGTTCGTCGTGCGCAGGAAAATAAATAGTTACCCTAACCTTTTCGAAAGAACCACCAACGGTATCTTTAAGTGGAATAACAACACGCTCGCCACGACTACGATATTCATCCATCAAGTATTGACCACGAAAAAGATTGTCTATATAAACTTCAACCTTTCTGCCCTTAATAAAGGAAAATTCGATAGCATCACCGTCGGTAAAAAAATCAAGTTTAATACCCGTGGTAGCCTCTGCCCGTTCGCCTAAATCTTGGCGTATTTTGTACCAAGCCGAAATTTGAGCGTCGGTACATTTTTGAAAATACACTAAACCGTCTTTTATTTCGCTTTTAACATAGCCGAAAGCCACAGATTTGATTTGTTCTGCAGTAAGAATCATATCATCACCCTATCGGCATTTATAATGCCGTTATTTAAATATTTTAGCACATACTACTTTGATTTTGCAATCTTTTTAAGTTATAAATAAAAAAAGGACAAAAATCGTGTGCCATTACGCCTAATTTATGCTATACTGAATACGCGTATCCGTAGCGCAATTGGATAGAGCGTTGCCCTCCGACGGCAAAGGCTGTGGGTTCAACTCCCGCCGGATACACCAAAAAAGCGACAAATTGACTTGTCGCTTTTTATATTGAAAAATAGTTTTTACAAAGTTTAAATAAAAAAGACGGCGCGCCGTGTTTTTTTATTTTTACAGACTTCGGGGCATCCGTAAAATTACATATGTACGAATTGATTGCTGTTTGCAATATTAACGATTTTGGTTTGAAGATATTCTTCAAGTTTATCAGGGTCTTTGATGCCGTAAGTATCAACGTCCCATTCGCCGACACAGTCAACTTCAACGTCGCCAAAGTTGAAAATTCTACCCTTAAGACCTTTATTAACTGATACACCCGTAACACCACCGAAAGCAACTTGCTTTTTGCGAACGTTTATAAGACCTTGATAAGTAATAATTTTATCGTCGTAAAATTCAATACGATATTTTTTTGCGATTATAATTTTACCGATTAAAATAAAAATTGGAATAATAAGAATACAAGCGATAATACCCAAAAAGGTAACTTCACTCCAAGCGCTTTTTTTAGCCACGTAATTTGCCATAAAATTTCTCCTTAAAAATATTTATAAACACCTTTGCCCCGAATAACAAAAAGTGCGCCGACCAAAGCCTGCGCACAAAAACGCAAATTTCAGTCGTCGCCAAACAAACTAAAATACAGTAGAGTATACCACATACCGATTTTTACGAAACTTGCATTTTATCAAATTATGTAAATACAGTATGCGGAAAAAAGGCATAATAATCCTTTAAAAAGAAAAATATACCCGTATATTAGTATTTAGTTTGTTTGGCAAAATTATTTTAACACAAAAGAACTGGAAAAACAATACTTTTGCATAAATTGCGCTATTTTTTATTATAATACTGTGTTTTTTTTGGTTTTTTCTGTTTTGTATTGATTTTTAACCCACAATAATTTATATTAAATCCCGTTGAAAAAACGCCGATTGCTTTCAAGTCTTTAAAAAGGCAAAAAATATACGATACGGCAGAAAAACCTTGCATTGTTGTATGCACGAACATTACGAAAATTGCCCTTGGCGTGAACAGGCTCTTTACAATATGGACAGTCGCAACGCTATGCTTTTTACCTATATCGCCTTTAACGACTACAAATTTGCGCGTTCTAACTTAACACTTATGGCAAACGGATTGCTTGATGACGGACTTTTAAATATTTGTTTTCCGTCAGGCATTGACGAAAAATTCGGCAAAATGCTCGACGCTGGTTCTACTACTTTTTGGGAAACTGAACTTGGCTACAAAGACTTTAATATGCGCGGTAGTTTATGCCACGCTTGGTCGGCGTTACCGATTTACTTTTACACGTTATTAAATGGTAAAAACTATTTTAACGGTTCGCTTTAATTTTTAATAATATTGCGTAAAAGCATTGATTTTTATTTTTTTTTGATATAAAATAATTATGGCGTTTGTCGCTAACGGAACTTATTTCTGCTTGATAAGCCCGAGGTCGTCGGTTCGAATCCGACCGTTATACCCCGTGTATAACGTAGCTCAGAGGAAGAGCGCGGTTTAGTGTCGTAATTAAGTCAAACGCTATAAAAGTGGGCAGCTATTCGGATTTACTTCGTCTTTATCGGTAAAGGACTCGGCGCAAGGGTTTACCCTTTTTTAAGTCGCCGAGAATAATTCGAAAATTTCGCCCACTATTTTTTTAGGAGAATTATGAAAGAATTATATAAAAATCATTTGTTTAACAAAAGAATTTTAGTAAACGACAGTCAAACCTTAAGCGACAATCCGTTTGAGGCGGTTTTTGCGTTCGCAAAATTACTTTCGATAAACATTACGAAGGGGCAAGAACTCGCCTCACTTGAACTTATTAAATTTGCATCTAATATGCTCGGCAGGAGCGTTCCTAATGCGTTTTATAAAGAGTTCCCAAAGTCTGTTAGAAAACTTTCTAGTGACGAACTTTTATTCGACCAACTTTTGCACTACACGGCAACTTACGGCTTTAACAATTTTAGCGAACCGGGATATTCGGTTATGGAAAAGAACTTTAAAAGAGTTGCTTTTAAAGAAAAAGTTGAACCGAAAGATTTTGTAATCGTAAACGAAAAAGACGCCGTTCTAGAACTTAACGACTATATTAAAAACCTTTTGACTTCTACCCGTCCGTTAAACGACTATCAATACGAAGTAGTTTTAAGCGCTTTATGTGATTATAACTTCACTATTGAAAACTGCCCTTGCAAAGATACGGCAATTAGACTTATAATTGACACTAAAAATACGGATTTTGCAAGACTACTTAATTTATCCGACTTTATTAAATTGGTTGAAATGGTCAACTACTACTCTAACGATAGCGTTAATGTAAATAAAATCAATCTTAAAAACAAGGATAGAGTTCTTTTATCAAAAGTACTTGATATACTTTTAAGTGGCGAAAAATTAAATATTAAAGATTGTTTTGAAAAGCAAAAGGCGTGGTGCGCATACTTACACCACTTACATTATAAACCCAAAACCGAGGTTGCCGTTGATTTTGTAAACGCTATTCGTAACGGCAAAAACCAGTCTGCGTATTCTTCTTTTGAAAAGGCAGTTGGTGACGGTGATATCAAAACGGCTATTGAAACTTTGCTTAAATATAAAGGTTCGTCAGCGTTTATGCGTAAACTCAATTACCTATTAAGTCGTTGCAAAACTGAAGAAGAAATTGCTTTCGTGCTAGATAAAATCGGAACTAAAAACAATATTGTAATTATTCAAATGCTTATGCAGTACCATAATTATCGTGCCGAAAGTGCAAGAACTTTTACCTTTACAAAATTCAATCGTTTACGCACACACACCGAAAGCAAAACTGAATTTAACAAGAGAAAATCGATTATTCCTAGCCAAACTATCGATAAAATTATCGCCGTATTAAATGACAATTTAAAGAGCAATTTGTCTGGCAAGTTAGGCAAGGTTTTTATCGATAAAGATATGCAAAAAATCGCTTTGCCGATACAAGAAAATACCTCTATGGGTGGTTTTGGCACTCTACCAAAAGGCAGTCGAATTGATTTGCCAAAAGGCAAAAAAATCAGAGCCTTTACTTATTGGGAAAAGGTTAACGATATCGACTTAAGCATAATTGGGATTGACGACAAATTAAATCAATACGAGTTTTCTTGGCGGACGATGTCAAATAATCAGTCTAAAGCAATAACTTTTTCAGGCGATCAAACTTCAGGCTATCACGGTGGTTCGGAATATTTTGACTTAAACCTTGACGCTATCAAAAAACTTTATCCAAAGTGTAGATATTTTATTCTTTGCGACAACGTTTTTTCAGGCACGCCGTTTAATCAATGTATTTGTAAAGCAGGCTTTATGATGCGTGACACAAAAGATAGCGGTGAAATTTTTGAGCCTAAAACCGTGCAAACTTCTTACACGATAAACTGCAATTCAACCTTTGCTTATTTGTTTGCAATAGACGTAGAAAAACGACAAATCGTTTGGATTAACTCCGCAAGAGAATCGAACGAAATCGTTGCAGGGTGCACTAGTCTTGCCTTCTTGCTTGACTACCTTAACGCCGTCGATATTATAAATGTGTATTCTTTATTTACCATGCTTTCAAGCGAAGTCGTTACTAACGCCGAGGACGCCGACGTCGTAGTAACCGATAAAGAACTTATTGTTAAAGAAGATGCAATAGTTATAAAAAGTTACGATACGGACAAGATTTTGCCACTTATCAACGGCTAGTTTTAATGTCAAACGGTATTATGAAAGTTAACCAAACTTACTTTTTGGCATAGAAAAATAGCAACAAAAAAGCACCCGATTGGGTGCTTTTTTATTTTGCAAAATATTATCTTACGATACCTTGGTAAATAGGATATTTTTCAGTGAGTTTTTTAACTTCAGCACGAACACGGTCAAAAGATGCTTCCCTATTTTTGATAATATCAACGATAAGTTCAGCAACGAGAGCGCAGTCTTCTTCCTTAAAGCCACGAGTAGTAATTGCAGGAGTACCGATTCTTACGCCACTAGTAACGGTAGGTTTTTCAGGATCCCAAGGAATAGCGTTTTTATTGAGCGTGATGTTAACTTGTTCGGTAAGGTCGTTGAGTTCTTTACCCGTCATACCCGTACCTAAAAGATTTAACAAGATAAGATGGTTATCCGTACCACCAGAAACCATATTGATACCGTGCTTTTTGAAAGTGTTTTCCATAGCCTTTGCGTTCAATACGATTTGATGTTGGTAAGCCTTAAAGTCGTCGGTTAACGCTTCCTTAAAAGCAACGGCTTTAGCAGCGATAATGTGCATAAGTGGACCACCTTGAGTACCTGGGAAAACAGCCTTATCAATTGCTTTTGCGTGTTCTTCTTTACACAAAATCATACCACCACGAGGGCCTCTTAAAGTTTTATGAGTTGTTGTCGTAACTACGTCAGCGTAAGGAACGGGATTTGGATGTTCACCTGCAGCAACCAAGCCTGCAATGTGAGCCATATCTACCATAAGATAAGCGCCTACTTTATCAGCGATTTCTCTAAAACGCTTGAAGTCTAAAGTTCTTGGATATGCACTTGCGCCTGCTACGATAAGTTTTGGTTTGCATTCTAAAGCGATTTTTTCAACTTCATCATAATCGATAGCGCCCGTTTCTTGAGAAACACCGTAAGGCACTATGTTAAAATATTTGCCTGAAACGTTTGCTTTACTGCCGTGGGTTAAGTGGCCACCGTGCGCAAGGTTCATACCCATAATGGTATCACCAGGGGTACAAAGAGCAACGTAAACGGCAAAGTTAGCGTTTGCCCCACAATGTGGTTGAACGTTTGCGTGGTCAGCACCGAAAAGTTTTTTTGCCCTTTCGATAGCAAGGCTTTCTGCTACGTCAACGTGTACGCAACCACCGTAATATCTTTTATCAGGATAACCTTCTGCATACTTGTTAGTAAGGTGAGTGCCTGCTGCAGCAAGAACTGCTTCGCTTACGATGTTTTCACTCGCAATAAGTTCAATGTTGTTTTGTTGACGTTCAAACTCGTCCTTAACTGAAAGGTAAAGTTCT
The DNA here is from genome assembly GCA_045655805.1 of Christensenellaceae bacterium. Taxonomy (GTDB): domain Bacteria; phylum Bacillota; class Clostridia; order Christensenellales; family Borkfalkiaceae; genus UBA11475. Next base: position 45,688 of record JAZOPZ010000001.1, on the reverse strand, counting down.
TCGTCGGCATTCTTAAGTACTGAAAAATCTAACATAATTACTCCTAAAATTTATTTTTTGATTTATTTTGGTCAATTTTCACACAACCGTTGTGTGTCAAAATCGACTTTTTGTTAAAACAATCCTACGATTTCACCATTTTCGGTTACGTCGATAAGTTCAGCAGCAGGTACTTTTGGTAAACCCGGCATAGTTAAAATATTGCCCGAGTACGCTACTACGAACCCTGCGCCTGCACTAACTTTAAGTGCTCTAACCGTAACTTTAAAGCCGTCTGGCGCGCCTAGTTTTGACTTGTCGTCGGAAAAACTATATTGAGTTTTTGCCATACAAACAGGTAAACCGTCAAAGCCATTTTGTTTAAGCCACTTTAAGTTTTGTTTTGCTTCGTCAGTAAATATTACGCCGTCGCCACCGTAAATTTTTGTTACGATATTTTCAATTTTTTGTTCAAGTGTGTCGGTAAGTTCATAAGAGAAGGTAAAGTCATTATCTTGCTCACAAAGTTCAATAACTTCTTTAGCAAGTTCCACCCCACCCTTGCCACCATCAGCCCAAACGTTTGAAAGTTTTACGTTTACGCCGAGTTTTTTACATTCTTCAATAATAGCGTTAACTTCAGCGTCGGTGTCCGTTGGAAAACGGTTGATTGCTACAACGCAAGGAAGTTTATACACTTCTTTGATATTTTTAAGATGCCTCAAAAGGTTTGGCATACCCTTTTTAAGCGCTGGAATATTTTCCGAGCCGAGTTCGGTTTTTAATAAACCACCGTGCATTTTTAACGCTCTAATCGTCGCAACGAGCACTACTGCCGATGGTTTAAGACCTGCTTGACGGCACTTGATATCAAGGAATTTTTCCGCGCCTAGGTCTCCACCAAAACCTGCCTCGGTTATAGTGTAGTCGGCTAAACTTATAGCAAGTTTTGTTGCAATAACGGAGTTACAACCGTGAGCAATATTTGCAAACGGGCCACCGTGCACGAGAGCAGGAGTTCCTTCTAGCGTTTGAACTAGGTTTGGCTTGATTGCATCTTTTAATAGCGCCGTCATTGCACCTACCGCCTTAAGGTCGCCTGCTGTAACTGGTTTACCTTGCATATCTTCTGCAACTACTATTCTAGAAAGCCTTGCTTTAAGGTCTGAAAGCGAAGTTGCTAAACAGAAAACCGCCATAATTTCAGACGCTACGGTAATATCGAACCCGTCCGAACGAGGAACGCCGTTCTTTTCACCGCCTAAACCGTCGGTGATAAAACGAAGTTGTCTATCGTTCATATCAACAGCTCTTTTCCAAGTAATTTTTTCAGGATTGATACCTAGCGCGTTACCTTGGAAAATGTGGTTATCAATCATTGCTGCAAGCAAATTGTTCGTAGCACCAATTGCGTGAAAGTCACCCGTAAAGTGAAGATTGATATCTTCCATAGGAACGACTTGCGCGTAGCCACCACCACAAGCGCCACCTTTAACGCCGAATACAGGACCTAAAGAGGGCTCACGCATAGCAACGACGGTCTTTTTGCCGAGCAAGTTTAACGCGTCAGCAAGTCCGATAGTCGTCGTAGTTTTACCTTCACCTGCAGGAGTTGGATTGATTGCCGTAACTAGAACGAGTTTACCCTTACCTATAGCGTCAGTGTTGGTATTTATTTTTGCCTTATATTTGCCGTAAAGTTCTAAATCGTCTTCATTGATACCTACGGCTTTTGCTATTTCCGTTACTTTTTTTAATTGCACGGAACGAGCAATTTCGATATCAGTTTTCATACAACACCTAATTTATTTAAAGTATTTTACGGCGCTTTCAAACAACTTCATATCGTAGTCGCCGTAAACGTTTTTGTAAAGTCCGTTATCCTTTCTTTCACTATGTCCCATTTTACCGAATACTCTACCGTCAGGTGATAAAATACCTTCGATAGCGCAAACTGAACCGTTAGGATTAAATAAAATATCGTTAGTAGGTTCGCCGTTTAAATCTACGTATTGCGTCATTACTTGTCCGTTTGCAATAAGTTGTTTAACAAGTTTATCGCTTGCAACGAATTTGCCTTCACCGTGAGAAATAGGAACGTTATAAATTTCGCCTGTTTTTACGCCTGCAAGCCAAGGTGAATTGTCAGAACATACCCTAACTTGCACGATTTTAGATTGGTGTCTACCAATATTGTTGTAGGTTAAAGTAGCGCAGTCTTCATCCATATCAACAATTTTACCGTATGGTACAAGACCTAACTTTATAAGCGCTTGGAAACCGTTACAAATACCACCCATCAAGCCGTCTTTTGCCGTTAAAAGTTCGTGAACACTTTCTTTAATAGCAGGATTACGGAAGAACGCCGTGATAAATTTACCAGAACCGTCAGGTTCGTCACCACCAGAGAAACCACCTGGCACGAACACGATATTTGAACCCTTTATTTTTTTAGCAAAGTCGTCAACCGATTTTGCAACTGCACTTGGTGTAAGATTTTTGATTACGAAAATTTCAGGATCAGCGCCTGCGTCAGCAAAAGCCTTTGCCGTATCAATTTCACAGTTAGTGCCTGGGAATACAGGAATAAGCACTTTAGGTTTTGCGGTTTTTACGGTTGAAGTAAATACTTTGCCACCGTTATAAGTAATAGGTTCCACCTTACCTTGTGCAACTTTTGCCTTCATAGGATAGATAGGCTCTAACTTGCCTTCATACACGCCTAAAAGGTCGTTTAAGCAAACTTTTTGATCTTTATATGTAATAACTGCATCCAAAGTCGTTTCGCCAAGAACGATTTCTTGGTCAACTTTCACATTACCGTTGAGTTCCAAAACGAACGAACCGTAGTTATAACCAAAGATTTCTTCCATAGCGACAGGGGCGTAATTAAAGCCGATACCATTACCGAAAGACATCTTCATAATAGCCTCTGCAACACCACCGTAGCAAGGTGTATACGCTGAAACAACTTTGCCTTCTTTTAATAAGCCGTTTACTTTAGCGAAAAGGTCAATTAAAGATTTTGCAATAGGCAAACCGTTTTTATCGTATTCAGGTTTTAATAAAATAACCTTATTGCCTGCCTTTTTAAATTCAGGCGAAACTACGTTTTGTACCTTGTCGGTTGTAACTGCAAACGAAACGAGCGTAGGTGGTACGTCGATATTTTCAAACGAACCACTCATAGAGTCTTTACCACCAATTGCGCCGATACCTAAATCCATTTGAGCCTTGAAAGCGCCGAGCAATGCACCGAGAGGTTTACCCCAACGCTTTGCGCATTTTTTAGGTTTTTCGAAATATTCTTGGAAAGTGAGATATACGTCTTCAAAAGACGCGCCGGTAGCAACGAGTTTTGAAACTGATTCGACTACCGCAAGATAAGCGCCGTGATAAGTGCTCTTTTCGGCAATGAACGGATTGTAACCCCAAGCCATAAACGAACAATCGTCGGTGTGAGCCTTTTCCATAGACACCTTGTTTACCATTGCTTGAATAGGTGTCATTTGATATTTGCCACCGAAAGGCATAAGTACCGTGCCTGCACCGATGGTTGAGTCGAATCTTTCAGAAAGCCCTTTTTTAGAACATACGTTAAGGTCACCTGCAAGTTCTTTATAGTTGTCGGCGAAATTTGCGCCGATTTTTTTGTCGTAATTTTCCGACTTAACGGTAATTGCCTCGGTGTGTTTTTCAGCACCGTTGCTATTTAAAAATTCTCTTGAAACGTCAGCGATAGTTGCGCCGTTCCATTTCATAACGAGGCGTGGGTTTTCAGTAACCGTAGCAACGATGGTTGCCTCTAAATTTTCCTTTTCAGCAAGTTCGATGAATTTTTCAGCGTCTTTTGCTTCAACAACTACCGCCATTCTTTCTTGTGATTCGGAAATAGCAAGTTCGGTACCGTCTAAACCGTCGTACTTTTTAGGAACTGCGTTAAGGTTAATTTCAAGCCCGTCGGCAAGTTCGCCGATAGCAACTGAAACACCACCTGCACCGAAGTCGTTACAACGCTTAATTAAAACGGTAGCGTCTTCGTTACGGAAAAGTCTTTGTAATTTTCTTTCTTCAGGAGCGTTACCCTTTTGAACTTCTGCGCCACAACTTTCAAGCGAACTTAAAGTGTGAGATTTACTTGAACCCGTTGCGCCACCGCAACCATCTCTACCAGTTCTACCACCGAGTAAGATAACGAGATCACCTGCAGAAGGTCTTTCACGACGAACGTTCTTTTGTGGAGCCCCTGCAATTACTGCGCCGATTTCCATACGCTTTGCAACGTAGCCGTCGTGGTATAATTCGTCAACGATACCGGTTGCAAGACCGATTTGGTTACCGTAAGAACTGTAACCTGCGGCAGCCGTGGTAACAATTTTTCTTTGAGGGAGTTTACCCTTTATAGTATCTTCAACTGCAGTAAGTGGATTGCCTGCACCCGTGACGCGCATTGCGCCGTAAACGTAAGACCTGCCTGAAAGTGGATCTCTGATTGCGCCACCGATACAAGTTGCAGCGCCACCAAAAGGTTCAATTTCAGTAGGGTGATTGTGCGTTTCGTTTTTAAAGAGTAATAGCCAATCTTCTTTTTCGCCCGAAGTTAAATTATCAACTTTAATTTTAACGGTACAAGCGTTTATTTCTTCCGATTCGTCAAGTTTATCGAGTTTGCCGTGTTTTTTAAGGAACTTTACGGCGATAGTTGCGATATCCATTAAGTTAATCGGTTTATTTCTATTTAATTCTTTTCTTACGGCGAGATATTCGTCATAAGCGTTTTTAACCACTTCGTCTTCAAATTCAACTTTATCTAAAGTTGTTAAGAAAGTCGTGTGACGGCAGTGGTCAGACCAATAAGTATCAATCATTCTGATTTCGGTTAAAGTAGGATTTCTCTTTTCCGAAATAAAATAATTTTGGCAGAAAACCAAGTCGTCAGTATCCATAGCAAGACCGAGTTCGGCACAAAATTTAGCAAGCCCGTCCCTGTCCATATCAATAAATCCGTCCAAGGTTTTGATTGCCGTAGGAATATCGTAAACTTGTTTTAAAGTTTCGTATTCACCAAGGTCGGCAATTCTACTTTCAACGGGGTTAACGACATACTTTTTGATGGCGTCGATATCAGCATCCGTTATACTGCCGTAAAGAGCATAAACCTTTGCCGTACGAATAAGCGGTCTTTCGCAAGCCGAAATAAGTTGAATACATTGCGACGCAGAGTCTGCCCTTTGGTCAAATTGCCCTGGTAAATATTCTACTGCGAAAAGTGCGTTTGCGTCAGTAGGTAAAGCAGTTAAAACGTCGTCTGATTGCGGTTCAGAGAAAACCGTCTTAATAGAATAGTCAAATAAGTTTTTTTCGATATTTTCAACGTCGTAACGGTTGATAAGTCTAACTTTTTCAAGCCCTTTAATACCGAGTAAATTTTTAAGTTCGGAAAAAAGCGCCAAAGCGTCGTTTTCAAAACCGTTTTTTCTTTCAACGTAGACACGATAAACCATAAAATTTCTCCTTATTTATTGAGTGCTTTTTTGCCGATATCTTTGCGATAGTAAGCGTTTTCAAAATAAACGCCTTTAACGCTTTCATACGCTTTATCGACTGCTTTTTGTAAAGTATCAGCAGTTTCGGTAACGCCTAAAACCCTACCGCCTGCAGTAAGCAATTTGCCACCGTCAAGTTTTGCGCCCGCTACGAAAACGACTTCAGGTTTTTGCATAGTAATTTCATAGCCTGACTTATAACTTTCAGGATAACCGTTTGACGCCATCACTACGCAACAAGCGTGTTCGTTTTTAAACTTAACTTCGGTTTTTGACAAAGTTTCGTTAGCAACGGCTTGCATAACGGTGAATAAATCACTCTCCATAAGCGGGAGTACTACTTGCGTTTCAGGATCGCCAAAACGACAGTTATATTCGATAACCTTTGGGCCGTTTTGCGTAAGCATAAGTCCAAAGTATAAACAACCTTTGAAAGTTCTTCCCTCTGCATTCATTGCATTGATAGTAGGAATAAAAATTTTATCCATACACTCTTTTGCAATATCTTGCGTATAGTAAGGATTTGGAGCAATCGTACCCATACCACCCGTGTTTAAGCCTTCATCATTATCTTTTGCACGCTTGTGATCCATTGATGAAACCATAGGCTTAACGCATTTGCCGTCGGTGAACGCCAAAACGGAAACTTCAGGACCGGTTAAAAATTCTTCAATTACTACTCTTGCGCCACTTGCACCAAACTTTCCACCAACCATCATTTCGTTAACGGCCAAAATAGCGTCTTCTCTAGTTTCGGCTATAATAACGCCTTTACCGAGCGCCAAGCCGTCGGCTTTTATAACGGTTGGAATAGGTGCGGTTTGTAAATATTCAACGGCTTTATCAACGTCTTCAAAAACTTCGTATTGAGCCGTTGGTATACCGTACTTTTTCATTAAATTTTTAGAAAAAATCTTACTACCTTCAATAATAGCAGCGTTCTTTTTAGGACCAAAACATTTGATTCCTTTTTCTTCAAGCATATCAACGAGCCCTAAAACGAGTGGATCGTCAGGCGCTACTACTGCGAAGTCGATTTTATTTTCAACGGCAAAAGCAGTAACTTTTTCAAGGTCCTTTGCGCCGATAGGCACGCATGTTGCATCGGCTGAAATACCACCGTTGCCAGGAAGTGCATAAAGTTCTTCTATTAAAGAATTCTTTTTAAGACTTTTAATGATGGCGTGTTCTCTACCACCACCACCTACTACCATAACTTTCATTTAATACTCCTTAACGGCGCGTTTTGACGATACCGTTGTGTGTTAAAATAGTTCTTTGAGTGTTTTTATTAAGGGACAACTGTAAATTTTAGTGGTGGAAAAGACGCATGCCGGTAAAGCACATTGCCATGCCGTATTCGTTACATCTATCTATAACCACGTCGTCACGAACGGAACCACCTGGTTGAGCGACGTACTTAACGCCACTACGCTTTGCCCTAATGATATTATCGTCAAACGGGAAGAACGCATCACTACCTAATACTACGCCGTCAATGGTAGCAAGGTAGGCTTTCTTTTCAGCCAAGGTGAAAGGTTCTGGACGAACTGCAAAGTATTTTTGCCATACGTCGTCTCCTAAAACGTCTTCGTAATCTTCAGAAAGATACACGTCGATAATATTGTTCTTTTCAGGACGAGAAACGCCTTCAGCAAATTGCAACCCTAAAACTTTATCACTTTGACGAAGATGCCATAAATCTGCTTTAGTACCTGCCAAACGAGTACAATGAATTCTTGATTGTTGACCTGCGCCAACGCCGATTGCTTGACCGTCGGTTGCAAAGCATACTGAATTTGATTGAGTGTACTTTAAAGTTATTAACGCAATGATAATATCAACGATTTTATCCTGTGGAATATCTTTATTTTCGGTAACGATATTTTTAAGTAAATCAGCGTCGATTTTAAAGTTGTTTCTGCCTTGTTCAAAAGTGATACCAAATACTTGCTTGGTTTCCTTTTCAGCAGGGATAAAATCAGGGTCTATCTTAATAATGTTGTAACTGCCTTTACGCTTGGTCTTTAACATTTCAAGCGCTTTATCAGAATAAGACGGAGCAATTACACCGTCAGAAACTTCTCTTAAAATAAGTTTTGCAGTAGTTTCATCACACTCGTCAGAAAGAGCGATAAAGTCACCGAAAGACGCCATTCTATCAGCACCCCTTGCTCTAGCGTACGCACAAGCCAAAGGACTGTCGTCTAACCCGTCGATATCGTCAACGAAACAAGCCTTTTTAAGTTTGTCTGAAAGTGGTTTGCCAACTGCTGCAGAAGTAGGACTTACGTGCTTAAAAGAAGTAGCGCAAACCATACCCGTTGCTTGCTTAATTTCTTTCACTAATTGCCAACTGTTAAAAGCGTCTAAAAAGTTGATGTAGCCTGGTCTACCGTTTAAAATTTCGATAGGAAGTTCAGAGCCGTCAGCCATATAGATTTTTGACGGTTTTTGGTTAGGGTTACAACCGTATTTGAGTTCAAATTCTTTCATAATTGCTCCTTAATATATTAGGTATCAACGACAATCGCTGAATTATTTATTTTTGTTGATAAGTCTTGTTTCTTCGACGCCCGTTGCAAGGTCGGTGAAACTTACGTAGAGTGAAATTTTATTTTCTTCGTTAAGCGAATTCCAAATTTCTTGAGTGAAAGCGTCGATATCGTTGCCGATAGAAACTCTTTCAGGCTCACCCCTAAAGGTTGGGATTGGATTGCCGTTCTTTTCGTAAGTGTGAATAAAATGACCTAATCCGTCGATTGCATCGTAATCGAAGGTGTAACGGAAACATTTAGTTCCAACTTCGTCACCACTTTTTAAAATGCTCATTTTATAAGTAAAACCGTCTTCAAATTCTAACATGCCTGAAATTCTTGGAGTAAGATTTGGCGCGTCAGGTTCAAAGCAACGAGTTTTAAGCGCTTGTTCAAAAGTTTTACCGTCAGCAATAAAGTCAACTACGGTATCAGTTTGATCGCCGTTAGTTACTACGGTTTTGCCGTTAACTTTTCTTACAGGCGAATAAATAATAAGAGACGGATCTTCAACGAGTTCAGGTTTATGTGGATAAATAATAATACCGTCTTCAGTCTTTTCAAAAATTCTATTACGGCTGTTAGCGCTACGCCCCATAATAAAGTAAGCGAATACAGCCTTTTTGCCGTCGGCACTCTTGCCGATTACTATACCTCTACCTGCATATTCGTTCGAAACGAGAAGGTCACCGATTTTGTCTATTTTATAAGTGCTCATTATAATTCTCCATTATTGATTTTTTGTGCTACGAGTTCAGCAGACTTTGGAAGTATAATCCACTCTGCTTGCTCCATAACTCTGCGTTGAAGGACTTCAGGCGTATCGCCGTCCATAACTTCAACTGCCTTTTGCATAATAATTTTACCACCGTCGGCGATTTCGTTTACAAAGTGCACCGTTGCACCCGTAACTTTTACGCCGTATTCAAGCGCCTTTTCGTGCACGGTAAGACCGTAAAAGCCCTCACCACAAAAAGATGGAATAAGCGACGGATGTACGTTGATAATTCTATTTTCGTAAGCCTTAATAAACACGGGGGTTAAAATACTCATGAACCCTGCAAGAACTATCATATCGATGCCGTTTTCTTTGAGGACGGCGAGCATAGCCTTGTCAAAATCAACACGACTAGCGTAGTCTTTTTTTAGAACGACTGCCGTTTTAATGCCTGCGTTTTGCGCTCTGGTTAAAGCGTAAGCGTTTGCGTTGTTTGATAAAACGAGCGATATCTTGCCACTTTTAATAATCCCCGCCTTTTGCGCGTCAATTAGCGCTTGGAGGTTAGTTCCTCCACCCGAAACCATTACGGCAATTTTACTTACCATAAAATAACACCGTCGTCTGATTTAACGATTTCACCTATGATATAAGCGTTTTCGCCTGCGCCTTGTAAAACGTCAAGCGCTTTTTTAGCGTCTTCTTTAGCAACTACGATACTCATACCTACGCCCATATTAAAGGTGTTGAACATATCTCTTTCCGAAATATTACCCCTTTTTGCGATAAGATCGAAAATAGGAAGAACTTTAACGTCGCTCTTTTTGATTTTAGCGCCGTAGCCTTTGGGAATACTTCTTGGAATATTTTCGTAGAAACCACCACCGGTAATATGCGATACAGCCTTAACGGTAACTGCGTCGAAAAGCGCGAGCATAGGTTTAACGTAAATTTTAGTTGGAGTGAGTAAAGTTTCGCCGATACTCTTACCACCAAGTTCTTCAAGTGGGGTTTTAATGTCAGCGTTTTCAACGTCTAAAACCTTTCTCACGAGAGAGAAACCGTTAGAGTGAACGCCCGACGATGGAAGTGCTATAATCACGTCGCCTTCAGTAATAGTTGAGTTGTCCAAAATTTTATCTTTATCAACGATACCTACGCTAAAGCCTGCAAGGTCGTATTCGTCGATAGGATAAAAGCCTGGCATTTCAGCAGTTTCGCCACCGATAAGCGCACTACCCGATTGACGGCAACCTTCTGCCACGCCGGAAACGATTTGAGCGACTTTTTCAGGAAAGTTTTTGCCCACTGCAATATAGTCTAAAAAGAATAAAGGTTTTGCACCACAGCAAATTACGTCGTTAACGCACATTGCCACGCAGTCGATACCAACGGTATCGTGCTTGTCCATTAAAAAAGCAATCTTAAGTTTTGTACCAACGCCGTCAGTACCACTTACGAGTACAGGGTTTTTAATACCCGTCATATCCGGTGCGAAAAGCCCACCAAAACCACCGATATCAGAAACCACGCCACTGTTGTGAGTGCTTTTTACGTGTGACTTCATAAGTTCAACTGCTTTGTAGCCGGCGGTAATATCTACGCCCGCTTGTTTGTAACTTTCACTGAAACTTTTATCCATTATAATTCTCCTTAATTAGTTGCTAAATTTATCAAATTATTCCTTACCGTTCCAACAGTAAGTGCAAAGTTTACATTCAGGTAATCCTATTGCTTTTACAGCACCTTCAAGCGTTTGGAATTCAAGCGAGTGGAATTTGAATTTATCACAAATCGCCTTACGCATTTTTTTACCACGCTCCGTTCTTCCGTCGCTATATTCGTCAATATATTTTAATCCATCTTCACCTTCAAGTTCTACAATAATTTTTCTTGCGATAAGTTCCATATCGCTAGTAGACCTTGAAAAATTAAGATATTTACATCCATACATAATCGGTGGACAAGCCGAACGCATATGCACTTCTTTTGCCCCGTGTGAATATAAAAAGTCAACGGTTTCTTGAAGTTGCGTGCCCCGAACAATTGAATCGTCCACAAGCAATAACTTCTTCCCCTCGATAAGTTCGTGTATAGGAATAACTTTTTTGTTGGCGATTTTTCTTCTATCCGACTGTTTTTTAGCCATAAAACTTCTTGACCAAGTCGGCGTATATTTTATATACGGTCTTGCAAACGGAATACCACTCATATTAGCATACCCGATTGCGTGTGGCGTGCCCGAATCAGGAACACCCCCAACGTAGTCAACGGAAAGATTTGGGGCGTGCTCTTTATCAAATTCCGCCAAAATCGCACCGTTTTTATTACGCATAATTTCAACGTTTACGCCCTCGTAATTAGAAGTTGGATAGCCAAAATACGTCCAAAGGAAAGCGCAAATGCGCATTTTTTCAAGTTTTTCTTTAAGAACGGTTATGCCCGTTGGCGAAACACGTACGATTTCAGCAGGGCCTAATTCCTTTTCGTCTTCATAACCGAGTTTTTTATAAGCAAAGTTTTCAAACGAAACACAATATCCGTCTTTATTTTTACCTATTAAAACCGGCAATCTACCAACGAAGTCCCTTGCAACGATTAAATCGCCACCCTCGAGCAAGAGCAATATGTTTGCAGTGCCGTCGATTTTTTCTTGCGCGTAGCGAATACCGTCTTCAATAGTATCTTTTTGGTTTATAAGCGCGGCAACGAGTTCGTTTGAGTTAACGTCGCCACCAGTCATTGCGTCAAAGTATACCCTGCCCGTATTCAAAACTTCTTCAATAAGCGCCTCTGAATTATTTATAACGCCTACCGTAGAGATAGCGTACTTGCCGAGTTTTGAACGAATAATAAGTGGTTGTGGGTGCGTATCGCTTATTGCACCGATAGCAGAATTACCACGCATCGTTTCAAATACCCTTTCAAATTTAGTACGAAACGGTGAGTTTTCGATATTATGTATTTCCCTCTGTAGTCCTAGCGTAGAATCGTATGCGGCAATGCCACCACGCTTCGTACCAAGATGTGAATGGTAGTCCGTCCCCAAGAACACGTCTAGCATCGCGTCCTTTTTGCTTGTTACTCCGAAAAATCCGCCCATAAATTCACCTTTGCGTTTTAGTTGTTATATTGTTTTGAAATTTCTTCGTTCTTTTGAAGAATTTTTTCTTCAGTAGCCTTTCTTGACGCAGAAAGTTTTTCAGCAAGTTCGTCTTCAGTAATCGCTAAAATTTGAATAGCCAAAAGTCCTGCGTTTTGACTGCCGTCGATTGCTACGGTAGCAACTGGCATACCACTTGGCATTTGTACCGTTGACAAAAGTGCGTCAAGCCCGTCTAAAGTAGAACTTTTAACAGGAATACCTATTACCGGCAAAGTTGTGTTTGCAGCCATAGCACCTGCTAAATGCGCTGCTTTACCTGCTGCCGCAATAATTACGCCAAAACCCCTTTCTCTAGCGGTTTCAGCAAATTCCTTCGCTTGAACAGGCGTACGGTGCGCGGAATATACGTGCACTTCAAAAGGAACGCCGTATTCAGCCAAAACGTCCATCGCTTTTTTAACTACGGGTAAATCGCTATCACTACCCATTACGATACCTACTTTTTTCATAAAAAACTCCTTTAGGATTAATACAACAAAATTATGTCGAAATTAAAAAATAAAAAAGCAGTCCAAAAAAAGAGTGGACTGCCCAGTCGGTCGACATAAAGACGGTTTTTTGCTCCCCTATGGTAATCCATAATTCCGACAGTTACAAAAAACTTATTTAACTGACTATATTATACAAAATATTACGCGAGTAGTCAACTAAAATCTCGCCTTTTTTATAGAATATAAAAAACAACTTTTTGACTATTTAGTGCTTAAAGTTTATAAATTTACTATTGATTTTAGGCAGAAAATGTGTTATAATTTAACAAATAGACAAAATTTATTCAACTTGGAGATAAAAATGCCTTTAAAAGACATTGGTATCGGCAAAAAGAAATTCGATACGACGATAAAACCTTGGAAAGTTCCTTGGTATATAAAATGTTTAGAGTGGACGATTATGTCCTACCACAAACTTACGGGTAACGTAAAGGTTGTTAAAGAGGGAATGAAAGGTCTTAAACCACCTTACTTACTCCTTTCTAACCACGCATCTTTTATAGATTTCGTGTGCCAAGGGCTTGCAACCTTTCCAAAAGTACCTACTTGGGTTTCAACTATAGAAGAATATATCGGCAAAGAGTGGTTGTTCCGTTCGCTAGGAACTATCTGCAAAAGAAAATTCACTTCCGACATTACCGTAGTTAAGAACGTTTTGCACGCCTTAAAGAAGAACAAACAAATCGTAGGCATTTTCCCAGAAGCGAGATATTCACTCGTCGGCATTACTGAAGAAACCGACAGTATGGCTTACGCTAGGCTTATAAAAGTGGCTAAAGTTCCGGTCGTTATTTGTAATATGAAAGGCAATTTTATTCGTTCACCACAATGGCATAAGCGTCCGTACAAAAAAATACCTACTATTGCAAACTTAAAATTAATCGTTACTGAAGAGGAGGCTAAAACGCTTTCTCAAGAAGAAATAGCAAAACGCATTGATGAGCACTTCGTTTACGACGACTACGCTTATTGGCAAAACTCCGGCGTTAAAATTAAGTCTAAATACCGCGCACAAAACATACACAACGTTCTTTATAAATGCCCGCATTGCAACGCTGAACACGAAATGACTTCACATCAAAACAGGCTTTGGTGTGAAAAATGTGGACACGAGTGGGAACTTACCGAGACGGGTAAATTAGTATCAATCGATGGTGAAACTTATTTTGAACACGTACCAGATTGGTACCGTTGGGAAAGAGAGTGCGTTAATGAAGAAGTTAGGTCGGGCGCGTACCGATTTGAAGATACCGTTCGCGTCGAATACTTACAATCTTCTGCTAAAGGGTTTGTCCCTATAGGCACGGGCAAACTCACCCACGACGAGAACGGATTTTACCTTTCAGGCACTATGGACGACGGCAGTTACTTGACCGTACACCGTCCCGTAGAAAGTATGTACAGTTGTCATATCGAGTACAACTTTAAAGGTAGAGGCGACGCCATCGACTTACCTACCTATGACGATACTTACTTTATTTTTCCGTTAAATACGAAAAACGGAATAACCAAGATACACTTCGCCGTAGAGGCTCTTTACAAAAAGCAAAACGGCACTTTATAAAAATTACCGCGCTTTTACAGCACGGTTTTTTTTATTGTTAACTGTTTACTTTTTCATAAAACGGTGGTATAATCTATATACTTCAAATTTTACGGAGATTATAATGAAAAGAATAGCAAAGTTTGAAAAAATTTCTAAAGACAACTTTTTATCAACGGGGATTTATAGTGAAAGCGATTACGACGCTTTCCTTTTGCCTAAACGCGCGACCGCAGGCTCTGCAGGATACGACTTTTTTGCAATAAAGGATTTTACTGTTGAACCAGGTAAAACCATTACTATTCCGACAGGTGTTAGGGCACAAATCGAAGACGGCTGGGTGCTAAAAATTTACCCACGTAGCGGACTTGGTTTTAAATATCGCTTAACCTTAAATAATACCGTTGGCATTATTGACAGCGACTACTACTATTCAGACAATGAAGGTCATATTTTTATTCGTATGACCAACTGTGGCGACAAGGTTTTGGAAGTTAAAAAAGACCAAGGCTTTGCGCAAGGCATATTTTTAGAATACGGCATTACAGTTGACGACGAAGTAACCACTTTAAGAAACGGTGGTTTCGGTAGTACGGATAAAAAATAATATGAAAAAGATATTGTATATCGCTCTCGCAATTTTAATAGTTTTAAGTTTTTGCGCTTGCGACTTGTCTGGCTGTACCGAAACGGAATATATAGTTTATGCTAACGAAGATTCTTACACAATCGGCGCAAAAAGTTATGACGATAATATAACGGCACTTAATATAGAGTGGATTAAAGGCAAAGTTTTAATAAGGGAATATTCGGGCAGAGATATTATTTTGAACGAGTGCGAGTACGAAAAAGGCGCGCAAGTAGCCGTACCACTTTCTTCAACCGACAACTTTGCTAGCGACAATAAATTGCGCTCAAAGATAGACGGCACTACCATAGTCGTTAAAGAAAGAAAGTCGGGCAAAGTGAAAAATCCGCCTGAAAAACTTTTGGTAGTAAGCGTCCCTGCGCACTTGCAAAAAATTGTTGTAAATACTATATCTGCTGAAATAGAAATTTTGGCAAATTCTAACGAAATTGCACTTAACACCATTGATGGCGAAATAACGGTATACGGTAGTTTTGGCAAGTTTAACTGCACAACGGTATCGTCAAATACGACCACACATTTTTACAGCGTAGTTAATTCGATTGACTGCTCAAGCACCGACGGTGGTTTTTATATGACGATTGCGCCGTGCGATTTTACGGCAAAATTAGTTAGCACTAACGGTCAACTTTTTGTTCAAAATTATAACGAACTCATACAAGATAATACCCTAGTTGTAAATAGTGGCGAAAAGAAATACGACTTTTTTACCGTTACGGGTAACGTTTCAATAGTAGTTGATTTTTAATAATTTTTGACAAACAAAAAAGGCTCGAAGTTGAACTGCACCCCAAAAAGTGCACGGATAAAAAAAGGCTAAACAGGAAGGAATTAAGATTTCTTCCTGTTTTTTAATCTTTTAGTGTTGTAAAAAACTAACCAATCTTCAACAATTGCTATGTATTCTTCTAAACTTGTGATATAATTATTGTACAAAGTCTCTTTTTTGAGTATGCTATGAAAACTCTCCATTGGAGAGTCGTCAATAGGCGTGCCTTTACGGCTCATGGAAATGGTGATTCCATTAGCTTCACAGATGGCTTTGTATTCAAAGGACGTGTATTGAAACCCTTGGTCACTGTGAATGATTAGGTTTTTCACGTCTTTTTCTTTTGCTATTGCTTCATTCAAGGTATCCGTCACAAGAGAAATATTGTTAAATTTTCCTATTCTATACGCAACAATTCTTCTATCGTATAAATCTATTATTGTAGATAAATATGCTCGTTTCTCGTTGTATATTAAATATGTTATGTCAGTCAACCAAACTTTGTTTGGAGCAGTAGAATTAAAATTACGTTTTATTAAATTAGGCTTAACGTTTTCTACTATTTGACGATATTTAGGTTTTGTTTTAATTCTCTTTACATATTCAGGTTTTAAGGCATATTTTGCCATTATTCGTTGAACTTTTTTGTGATTAAATATTACACCATATTTAATTAGTAAGCCGTCACATATCCTACGATAACCATAAGTTTTCTTGCTTTCATCAAAGATTTCTTTAATTAAGAGATAGTCGTAATAGTCTTTATCTTCTGCGTTACAATATTTGTAATACGTTCTTTTGCTAATTTCTAAAGTAGCACACATATTATCTAATTTGTAATCTTTGATATGCATATTGATAAAAATTACTTTTTCTCTCGTTGTGCTTCTATGAAGGCTTGGAATTTTTTTAGAATTTCATATCTCTCTTTGTAGTCAATATTTTCTTCTTTAGGTCTACCTTTCTTTTGATATCCAATTGGAATATCTTGTTTTTTTGCTCTTATCCATGTTTCAATGGTTTTGTGCGAAATATTATATTCTTTAGCAAGAGACCGAGAACTTCCTTTCCCCGCAAAATATTTATCCAATATTTCCTTTCTTTGTTCGGGTGTGTATTTGTTAAATTTTTGTCCTTTTTTTGCCATAAAAAAAACCTCCTATGAAAATTATATCATAGAAGGTTTTTTTATTAGCCTTTTTTATTGTGTGAACTAAATGGGGTTCACTTCATTTTAGCGCCTTTTTAATTGCAATTATTAAAGTTCAATTGCTTTTAAGATGTAGTTTTCAAGTTCGTCGATAGGGAGGCGGATTTGTTCCATACTGTCTCTATCACGAACGGTTACTGTGTTATCGTTTAAGGTATCAAAGTCAACGGTTATACAGAAAGGAGTACCGATTTCGTCTTGTCTTCTATAACGCTTACCGATAGAACCTGCTTCGTCGTAAGTACAAGGGAATTTTTTGCAAAGTTTACGATAAAGTTCGCTAGCCTTTGGACCGAGTTCTTTCTTTTGAAGTGGTAAAATAGCGCACTTGTAAGCAGCAATTGCTGGGTGGAAGTGCATAACAACTCTAGTTTCACCGTTTTCAAGCGTTTCTTCGTCGTAGGCTTCAGAAAGTACTGCAAGCATAAGTCTATCTGCACCGATTGAGTATTCAACTACGAAAGGTATAAACTTTTCGTTGGTGATAGGGTCGGTATAAAGCATTGATTTAGAAGAATATTCTTGGTGGCGTGAAAGGTCGTAGTTGGTTCTGTTGTGGATACCGTTAAGTTCCGACCAGCCGATAGGGAATAAGTATTGAATATCACAAGCAGCCCTTGCGTAGTGAGCAAGTTTGTCGTGGTCTTTATAGCGTAAATGTTCAGCAGAAAGACCGATAGAAAGCAAGAAGTCCCAAGAGGCCTTTTTAAAGTAATCGTACCATTCGCCGTCCGTACCTTCTTTACAGAACCATTGATGTTCCATTTGTTCGAATTCAATAGTTCTAAAAATAAAGTTACCAGGGGTAATTTCGTTTCTAAACGCTTTACCGATTTGACCGATACCAAAAGGAACTTTTGCTCTAGTCGTTCTTTGAACATTTAAAAAGTTTACGAATTCGCCTTGTGCCGTTTCAGGTCTTAAGTAAATAGTATTCGTAGAATCTTCAGTTACGCCCCTTGAAGTTTGAAACATAAGGTTGAAGTTTCTAATAGGCGTCCAGTTAAAGTTACCACAGTTAGGGCAACGAACTTCGTTCTTATTGATATATTCTTGCATTTCTTCTTGGCTCATAGTATCAGGGTTTACGGTGCCTTTTGAGTGATTTTCAATAAGGTTATCCGCTCTATGACGAGCCTTACATTCTTTACAGTCGAGTTTAGGGTCTGAAAAAGACGCCGTGTGGCCCGACGCGTCCCATACTCTTGCGTTCATCAAGATTGCTGCGTCAACGCCGAAAGAATTTTCACTTTCTTGCACGAATTTTTTCCACCAAGCGCGTTTGATGTTGTTTTTAACTTCAACGCCGATAGGACCGTAGTCCCAAGTGTTGCCCATACCACCGTAAATTTCAGAACCAGGGAAGATGATACCCCTTGATTTACACAAGTTTACGAGTTTATCCATCGTTGCTTTGCTGTTTGCCATAATTTTTATCTCCAAATTTATTTGCGTTTATTAAAGGCTTGCGCCGTTTTATTTTAATTTGACCGTTGCCGTTATAGGGAAGTGGTCGGAAGTTTTAACTTGTGGTATATCGCACTCTAAAACTGCAAAATGTTTTGACACGAATATATAGTCGATAGGGAGTTTTGGATTATAGGTAGAATAGGTAGGAACTAATTCTTTACCAGTAACTGCCGTAGCGCTAGTTAATCTATCAAAAAGTGGTTGAATATACTTTCTCTCGTTCGTAGGGGTAGAGTTAAAGTCCCCCATTAAAATCAACGGCGTTTTGGTTGCGTCGATAATTTCAATCAATTTATCAGTCATTCTTTCGCGTTCTAAATAGTTAAGACCGAAGTGCGTAACGAGTACCGTTATAAGTTCACCGTTAAAGTCAATTTCCGACTTAATTATAACCCTATCTTCATACCACTCGTTCTCGTTAGGTCGTCTTTCACTTTCAGTCGGTGCTAAAACTTTGTAAGAGTTATACGAAGTTATAGGATAGCGCGATAAAATAGCGTTGCCGATATCTTGTCCGTTATTTTCAAAATAAAAGCCACGAGCAAACACGCTGAACGGATAGCGGGCTTTGCTTGCCAACTTTTGCGCTTGACAACCGAGGTTTTGGCTTCTTTCAAAAACGGTGGTGTTGTATACTTCATTAAGACCTACGATATCAGCGTCAAAGGTTTTAATAGTGTTTGCAAAACTGTCGATATTAACCGAAAGTTTGCCTGTATCTTCACCGTCTTTGTAGTTGGTAAATTCCAAACAATGCACGATGTTATAGGTTGCTAATTTTAAGGTTTTATCCATTTACAGTTCCTTATAAATGCTAAATCTTTATATATTTTAACTTATAACGACTTTTTAGTCAACGAAAAACCTTAACTTATGCGAAAAAATCACATATTTTACTTTTTATTTTGGTTAAGATGTGGTATAATGATTAAAATTCATAATTTTAATAAAAAAATTTATTTCGTTTACGGCGTTAAAATTGCCGTAAGTTAAAGGATTATTTATGTCTGAAATGAAAAATCTTCCAGAAGCAACTAATTTTATCGAACAAATCATCAATGAAGAACTTTCTATAGGCAAAGTGTCGTCCGTTATGACAAGGTTTCCACCTGAACCTAATGGATATCTTCATATTGGCCACGCAAAAAGCCTTTGCATTAACTTTGGTATTAAAAACAAATATCAAGGCAAATGTAATCTCTTTTTAGATGATACCAATCCTATGAAGGAAAAGGAAGAATTTGTTGAGGCTATCAAAAGAGATATTGCTTGGCTAGGTTTTTCTTACGACGACGTAACTTACGCGTCTGATTATTACGAAAAGATTTACGAATTTGCCGTGGAAGAAATTAAACTCGGCAACGCTTTCGTGTGCGATATGACGCCGGAAGAAATTTCAGCAAACCGCGGTAGTTTGACCGAGGCTGGTAAAGAAAGTCCTTACCGTAACCGTTCGATTGAAGAAAACCTTAAACTTTTTGAAGAAATGCGCGCAGGTAAATATCCTGACGGTAGCAAATGCTTAAGGGCAAAAATTGATATGGCGTCTCCAAACATCAACATGCGTGACCCTGTTATTTATCGCATTATGCGTGAAAAACATTATCGTACCGGCGATAAGTGGTGTATTTATCCTATGTACGATTTTGCTCACCCTATTTGTGACTATATGCAAGGTGTAACTCACTCTATTTGTACTCTTGAATTTGAAGACCATCGTCCACTTTACGATTGGGTAGGTATAACGCTTGGATTTAATCCAAAACCAAGACAAATTGAATTTGCCCGCTTAAATGTAACGAACCTCGTCATGAGCAAGCGATACCTTAAAAAGTTGGTTGAAGACGGCTCTGTTGAAGGTTGGGACGATCCTCGTATGCCTACGCTTGCAGGTATTCGTAACCGCGGTGTGCCGGCTGAAGCGCTCAAAGATTTTTGTTCTCGTATCGGCGTGGCAAAGGCTAATTCTGAAGTTCAAATTAGTTATTTAGAGGCTTGTATTAGAGAGTATTTAAATACCCACGCAGAGCGTGCTATGGCTGTTTTAAAACCACTTAAAGTTACTATTACGAACTACCCTGATAGTGAATTAGTTGATTTTGAAATTAACCCTAATGAAGAAGAAAAACGCACTAGACAAATAACTTTTTCTAAAGAAATTTATATTGATGCGGACGATTTTTCACTTTGTCCACCGCCAAAATATTTTCGTCTTAAAAAGGACGGCTACGTAAGGCTTAAAAACGCATACATTATTAAGTGCGACGATATATTGTTTAATGAAGACGGCTCGGTTAAAGAACTTTTATGTTCTTACGTTGAAAATTCTCGTAGTGGAAACGATACTTCGGGCATTAAAGTTAAGGGCGTTATTCAATGGGTTGACGCTAAAAACTGCGTTGATATTGAAATTAGAAAGTATGGCTATTTACTTAACGATGAAGAATTTTCAGGTCAAGATTTTTCAGAGCGCATGAATAAAAATAGCGTAACTAAATATTACGGCAAAGCAGAACCTTATATTTTTGAAGGGGATTTTGACAAGCCTTTCCAATTACTTCGTACGGGTTATTTTAAGAAACTCAATGCAAAAGACGGGTTAGTTTTGTCAGAAATTGTCTCTCTTAAAGATAATTTCAACAAATAGTCGGTGTTTTTAGTGTAAAAAATGCTTACTTTTCAAAATAAAGCATTGACAATTATAAATTTAAATAATATACTATAATAAACGGGGAAATGATTTTTATTTGTAAACTCGTTTAAGGAGAGTTTTTATGACTACAATCGATATCGTAATTATCGGCCTTTTGGCGTTTATCGGCTTAATTAACTTTTTTGCCGGTTTTCACAGAGGTTGTCTTAATAACATATTTACTATCGCAAAAATCGCGTTACTCGTGTTCCTTACTGGACCTGTTGCTGAAATGCTTAAGGGTATGGAAGCAATCAGCGGTATGGTTGACGGCGTAGCCGGTGGTTTGCCTGAACAATTCCAATTCATCGGTTCGTACATTTACATGGCGATTGCTTTCTTTGCGCTCTTAATCGTTTTAAGTATCGTTCTCGGTATTCTTAAAGCGTTATTGCGTATACCGTTCGGCAGAACAAGAGAACCTTCTGGTTTCCTTAAGTTTTTGGACAAGGTTGGTGGACTTGTATTCTCGGTTGCTTTTTACGGCGCTATTATCTTTGCACTTTTAGCAATCGTATCTGGCGTTCCTGCGCTTGCGTCTGTGATAGAAGGCAGTAAGTTGGTTGAAATTAATCCACTCGCTCCGTTATTCGAAGGATTATTATAAAATTAAAAAAGGCAGTAGACTGCCTTTTTTTTATTATATTAAGTGTTGTTTATAATCAAAATATATTTCTAATTGCCAAAACTTCAGCCGTATAAGCGTCTATCAGTAATGCTTTAAATCCACCTGATTTTTCGGCAACGGCTATATAATAATAGGGCTCGCCCTTAAAAACCGACACCTTAATTACTATTTCGGCATTAAAATTTTCACCGTCTAAAAGTGAATCAATATAACTTTTTTGGCAGTTATAAAAGGCGTTAAGCGCATCGTTTTGGCTTATAATATCGCTAGGTACGGTTGAAGTGAATTTTATATCAGTTCGTTCGCTTTCGATTGTAACGGTAGCGTCAAACTCGTCCAAAGGCGCAGTTTCGCAGGGGAGTTTTGCAATAAGTACGCTTTTAACGGCGTCAAAAGTAAAGTCGGCGGTTTGACCGTTGTAGACAAGCGAATATCTCCCGTCGGTAATTTTTGTCGGTAGTTTTACTGTTAAAAATCCGTAAGTTTGATTTTTAATTCCGTCAAAAACTAGGGGATTCTCGCTACGTTCAAAGTACGCCGTAACGGTAGCGCCTTTATAGTTTGAAGTGTAGATGTTTTCTCGTGACAAAGATATATGGTCGGATAGAGAAAACTCCTCTTTACAGCCACATAGGGTTATCGGAACCAAAATTAATACTAAAACGATATATTTCAAAAATCTCATAAAATCACCTTATCTTATTTTATTGTGATTGATGGAATATAATGACAAAACTTTATTGTTTTAAAATGTGAAAAAGAATTGACATTTGCAAGCAAATGTTATAGAATAGAAAAAATATTTAAAAAAGGAAGTCGGTTATGAAGAAAGTTTTAATAAAAACTGCAGTTTTAACTTTTGTTGCTGTAATACTTTTAACCGTACTTGTCTTTTCAGCATTATCTATTTTTTCGCCAGGGGTAATGGCTGATTTTACGGAAAACTTGGGCATGGATAAATTATCGCTTTCTTTTTCAGTAAGGAAGTATGAAAATACCGAAGACCTTTCCGACTTGCACACCGTTTTATTTAAGGCTAACGATTTAGAAAATTATTCTCTTTTGGTAGAATACTCTGAAACAATGACAAAGGATAGTGATTTTTTAAGTTTTTGTGAAAGGCAAAATGTAGGCTATAAGGATTATATTTGCACAAACTATATATTTGCTTTACTTGAAACAAATGACACCAATACTTTTACTGAAGTATCTCGCTTATACGATGATTTGTACGGTGAATATACCACGACTAACCCAATGCGTATGCTTATATCTTTTACTGATGAGTTCGATACGCAATTCATGGCAAAGTTCAGCGCAAATGCAACTGCGCTTAACGATTTAAATAGTTTAAGAAATAGTTAATAAATACTTTTAGGAGAATATATATGGGCAAAATTATTAAAGAAGGCTTAACTTTTGACGACGTACTTTTAGTTCCGCAACAAAGTAATTTTACACCGAATATGATTGATTTATCGGTAAATCTTACTTCGTCGCTTAAACTTAATATTCCGCTTATGTCTGCAGCAATGGACACGGTTACCGAATCCAGACTTGCTATTGCGATGGCAAGGGAAGGTGGCATTGGTATGATTCACAAAAATATGTCTATTGAGCAACAAGCGCAACAAGTTGATAGAGTTAAGAGAAGTGAACACGGTGTTATTACTGATCCTTTCTTTTTGTCACCAAACAACAAGGTGAGTGAAGCGATTGCTCTTATGGAAAAATATCGTATTAGTGGCGTTCCGATTACTAAAGATGGCAAACTCGTAGGTATTTTGACTAATAGAGACTTGCGCTTTGAAAACAATTTTGAACAACCTATTAAAAATATAATGACCAAAAGAAATTTGGTTACCGCTCCGGTTGGTACTTCTTTAGAAGAAGCCCAAAAAATTCTCGGCAAACATAGGATTGAAAAACTTCCTATCGTGGATGAAAATGGTTACTTAAAAGGTCTTATCACTATTAAAGATATCGAAAAGGCTATTCAATATCCAAACTCTGCAAAGGATAAGAATGGTAGACTTTTAGCAGGCGCCGCAGTAGGTATTGCAGGCAACACGCTTGAAAGGGTAGCCGCTTTACACGATGCAAAGGTAGATATCATTGCAATAGATACGGCACACGGTCATAGTAAAAACGTTATCGAAATGGTTAAAAAGGTTAAATCGGCATATCCTGATCTTCCTGTTATTGCGGGGAACGTTGCTACGGCTGAAGCAACCAAAGCGTTAATCGAGGCAGGCGCTGATGTAGTTAAAGTAGGTATTGGACCAGGTTCTATTTGTACCACTCGTATCGTAGCGGGTATCGGTGTACCACAACTTACCGCAGTTATGGATTGTGCTGAAATGGCTGATAAATACGGTAAGCGCATAATTGCCGACGGTGGTATCAAGTATAGTGGCGATATCACTAAAGCCCTCGCAGCAGGCGCATCTGCTTGTATGTTAGGTTCACTCTTTGCTGGCACTTTCGAAAGCCCAGGTGAAATTGAACTTTATCAAGGTAGAAGTTTCAAAGTTTATCGTGGTATGGGCTCTATTGCTGCAATGAATAACGGTAGTAGCGATAGATACTTCCAAGAAGGCGCAAGGAAACTCGTTCCTGAAGGTGTTGAAGGTCGCGTACCTTACCGTGGTTCTCTTGCTGAAATTATCTTCCAACTCTGTGGTGGTATTCGTTCAGGTATGGGATACTGTGGTCAACCTACTATTGACGATATGCGCGCCAATGGTCAATTCGTAAGAATTACCAACGCAGGTCTTTTAGAAAGCCACCCACACGATATCAACATCACTAAAGAAGCACCTAACTACTCACCTCGTGGTTAATAGTTAATATTTTACAAAAGATAAATAAAGCCCCGTGCAAATTGCACGGGGCTTTCAATTTTTAAACGATAACTCTTAAAGTTAAAATCTCAAACGGTTTTACGGTAAGTGAAACGCTGTTGTTATCGGTAGCGAGTTCGTTGCCGTCGTCTTCAATAAGGTTTGTTGAATAAACCTTTTTAGCGTTAAACCCAAAGTCTATTTTGGCGGTTGTACGCTTGTTTAAAGTTTCGTAAAGTCTTATAATATAGCCGTTTCCATCTTCTGCTTTTTTAACGGTTTCAATCAAGACGTTATCTTTATCGACTGATATAAACGGTACGGTTTCGCACACCCGTTTATCGCCTTTTTGTGCCTTGACAACAATTGGTGGGTTGTTTAATAAGGTAGCAACTTTAAATGTTTCGCTATCTCTTGACGCGCCTTTATGCGTATAAAGTGAGTAAGTTAACAAATGTCTACCAATATCAGCCGTTACGTCAGGGTTCGTGCCACATTTAAGTATGGTCAAACCTATAGTCGTGCCTTTTACCGAATATCCATACTTGCAATCGTTAAGTATTGCAACGCCGTAACCTGCGTCGGACAAGTCGGCGTATTTATGTGCACAAACTTCAAACTTGGCGTTATCCCAAGAAGTATTATCGGTGGTAGAGCGTTCAACGTTGCCGAATTGTATATCAAAGGTTGCTTTGTCTGTGTTTACGTCGATAGGGAACATTGCTTTAAGAACGATATGTTGTTCCTTCCAATCGCAGTCGGTAATAAAGTCAATTTTGTCGCTATCGTTGTAGAACTTGATTTTTTGACTTATCGTTGATTTGCCAAATTTTTTAACGATATCAAAACCTGCGCCTGTGTTATCAAAGAACTCTTTAACGGAAATTATTTCGTCAACTGGATATGATTTTTCTTCGTAGTAGTCTTTAATTTCCCAATTATCGTATCGATCAGGGTAGTCTTCAAACGCAAGTAATTGATTGCCCTTTTGGTTAGGTAATAACACTTCACGCTCGTTAGACTTATCGTAAAGGCTAATCAAGTCGTAATTGTTATCAAACGACGCTTTGAAAAATTTGTTTTCAACGATATTGCCGTCAATTTTTACCGATCCACTAGAAAAAGGTTTCACAACGCTAATTGCTTTTGGTTTTAAGTCTTTGACAAAATATTCCTTTTCGCCGTCGCTAACGATGGCGTCGGTAGTAAATGAGTGTGGGTTAAACACTGCAATTTCGCCGTCCGAAACGTTAATGTCTTTTGAAAGTTCACAGAGTGCGCTGTCGGTAATTTTGCTAATTTCTTCAAACAGTTCAGCGTATTCGCTATCGGTTTTATCGTAAACTTCTTTTATTGACGAACCAGGGATTATATCGTGGAACTGATTAGTTAGCGCTCTAATCCAATGTTTATCAAGTATATTTTTCGGATACGGCTTGCCTTTATAAATTTCAGCCATTGAAGACAAGATTTCTGCATTTTGCAGAGCGTATTCAGCCTTGCGGTTATTGCGTTTATTTTTTGCTTGTGAAGTATAAGTGCCACGATGGTATTCAAGGTACAATTCGCCCGTCCATTTAGGTATACGGTTAGGCATTTTGTTTGCGTCTTGTTCAATTTGCTTAATAAAATCTAAAGCGCCTTGCATTTTTACGGTAGGTAAACCTTTAACGCCGTAACGCATTCTAGTTAAGCGTTCGATGTCAAGTGGAATAGGTCCACCACCACCGTCGCCAAACCCGTAAGTAATAATTGCTTTGTTCGTTAAATTTTTATTTTTATATCGGTTATAGGTGCCTGAAACATGCCCAGGGAACCCCGATGCATTATAAGTGCAACAGCGGTCAATTTTATCAAGGGTGCTAGCTGTTGCTGTCAAAAAGTGAGTAAATATTTCGGTGCCGTCAATACCTTTCCAATTAAAAGTATCGTTAGGCATAGTGTTGTGATCGTTCCAACTAATTTTACTCGTAACGAAGTAATCAACGCCACTCTTTTTAAGTATTTGTGGTAATGCTGCCGAATACCCAAATACGTCGGGCAACCATAACATTTTGCTATCAATGCCAAATTCTTTTCTAAAAAAGTTTTTGCCGACAAGTATTTGTCTTACTAAACTTTCGCCTGAAGAAAGGTTACAGTCAGCCTCTACCCACATAGCACCTTCAGGTTCCCATCTTCCTTGTTTAATGCACTCTTTAATGCGTTCGTAAAGTTTTGGGTCTTCTTCTTTAACTGCTTGGTAAAGGAATGGTTGCGACGACATAAACTTGTACGCAGGGAACCTTTCCATATTGTTGAGCACGGTAGCGAAAGAACGTTGAGCCTTTTCGCGTGTTTGCATCACGGTCCATAGCCAAGCAATATCGACGTGGGTGTGTCCTATAGCGGTAACTTCAATTCCGTTTCCTTTTGCTTTTTCGGGTTCGCCGAAACTTTCATACATATTTTTATGTAAGTATTCTATTGCATTTTGGACAGATTTCGCAAACACGTTAGAGTTCAAATCGCGCCAATCTACTAAAGAAACAGCGTTATTTAAAATTTCTAAAAGTTCAGCGTAGTCACGGGTGTTTTGATGTAATGAGTAATGTAGAGTATCGTATCCGATTAAAAGGTCTATATACAATTCTTCAACGAAAGTATCAACGACGTTAAGGTTTGCTATAAATTTGATTAGTGAATTCCTATAAGACGCATTGTCATAAGAGCCACTTGTGATAAAACCGTTGTAAGCGTAAATATAAATTTGATGTTTGCCTTCCGATACTATAAAAGAACAATGGTTAACATCAAGACCTTGTTCAGTTTTGCCGTCCATATAAACTATAAATTGAGGATTAGTTGCGTCCCATCCTTTAGCGTCGGTATAAACGCAAATTTCAGCGCGTTCACCGCTTTTTAGTTTAGGCACTTCAATTTCAAAATAAAACCAACCGTGGTAATCAGGACTACCAGCCCACTTGTCGTCACGAGCAAACGGTTTGCCTAATTTTTTTACGTCTGGTGGTGTACTGCCTTTTTTATATTCGGTGCACTCTAAATAATAAACGTCGTCTATGGCAAAAGAATTAGTAACGATGCGTTGTTTTAAGTATTCAATATGCGTGTTTAATCTAGTTTTTAAGTCAGACATAAAAAACCTCCAATGTTTATTTATAGTTAAAGTATAACACTTAGAAAAATCTAATTCCTATCGTTTTTTTTAATAATATAGTGATTTTTTTTAATTTATGATTAAAATTATTTAAAACAAGTTTATTGCGCTAGTACTTAAATATTTGACTTTATTTTTCATTGTGGTATAATAATATGGCGTTTAATAGGGGTGCTAATATGGAAGTTGAATTAATTAGACAAAAAAAATTCGGTAAAACTTTTTCAATCTCAACGGTTGTTGCATATTTTATATTGCTAATTTATAGTGGGCTTAACCTTAATAACAAAGCGTTAAGCGATATGATTTTAGGTTGGTTGCAACCGTTAACCTTTATCGTAACTGCTATCGTTTTGTGTAATGAAGATGCCATCTCTTTTAAACAAGCATTATCGTTAAATAAGTTCAAGCCTAAATATTTGCTAATTGCTTTTTTAGCGTTTTTAAGTTTATTTTTCGGTTTTGGATATATCAACGCCGTACTTGGTGAAACAATGGCAAAGGCAGGCGTAATCACGTTGTTTGAAATCGAATTGGTTGATTTTAGCGACTACGTTCTATACGTAATTGGTACGGCACTCGCTCCTGCACTTGGGGAAGAAGTGCTGTTTAGAGGTATTCTTTTGTACGGGCTTCATCGTTATTGCGTGCAAGACGGCGATATTACCGACGGTCGTAGTGACCTTAAAATTTCTATCGTAATAGGGTTGTGTTTTGCTATTTTTCACAAAAACCCTGCGCAACTTATTTATCAATTCTTTTGTGGTGTAACCTTTGCTTTAATAACCTTAAAGTCGGGGTCTATTTTTCCGGCGATTATAATGCACTTTTTAAATAACTTTACTATACTCACGCTTATGTATTTTGCGCCGGCGTTTAATCCTCTTGGTATCGTTCAAACCGTTATAGGTTTAGTTGTGTTTATCGTAGTATTCGTCATTTTAGTTAAAGACGGCAAATATAAAGACGACAAGTGTGAAGTTTTCACAACGAAAGGTTTTTTTAAATCGGCGTGGTACGGTCTTGCTTTTTGTGGCGTGGTAATGGTAGTAAATATCATTTCAACGCTATTGAGCGCTTATGTTTTATAATTA
Organism: Christensenellaceae bacterium; assembly: GCA_045655805.1. Classification (GTDB taxonomy): domain Bacteria; phylum Bacillota; class Clostridia; order Christensenellales; family Borkfalkiaceae; genus UBA11475. The sequence continues at coordinate 17,196 of JAZOPZ010000001.1, read as the reverse complement.
TGTTGAAGGTTAATATAGTTGCCGTAGGCAAAGTAAAAGAAAAATATTTTTCCGACGGGATTGCCGAATATCAAAAAAGGTTGTCCCGTTTTTGCGATTTTAAAATAATCGAAGTTGCTGAAGAAAACTACTCAAAGTCGGACGAAGGCTTGACCGAAGTAGTTAAAAAGGCAGAGGCTGAAAGAATTTTACCTCACTTAAAAGGCAAAGTATTCGCTATGGCAATAGAGGGTAAGCAGTTCTCTAGCGAAGTTTTTGCAAAAAACTTAAAAAGTCTTTCTCAAAACTTTAGCGAAGTAACCTTTATAATAGGTGGTTCTTACGGTTTATCGCAGGAAATTAAGTCAAAGGCGGAACTTTTTTCATTTTCGCAAATGACCTTTCCACACACTTTGTTTAGATTGATGTTGACGGAGCAAATTTATCGCGCGTTTATGATAAATTCCGGCTCTGCGTATCACAAGTAATAATAACTAAAAGTTTTTCATACTAGTAAGTATGAATATCGTTAAAGAGTTATTTATTAGGTACGCAAATTTTGACGGCGAAAAAGGGATTTTAGGTTATACTGCGTTAGGTCAACCAATTCCGTACTTTAAAGTTGGGTATAAAAATTTTCCAATCGTGTTTATGCAAGGTGCAATACACGCAAGGGAATATATAACGGCAAAAATTTTATTAGAGTTTTTGTGTGATTTACAAGTTAATCAGTTGCCGGCAAGTTTTATAATTGCGCCGATTATTAATATAGACGGAGTAAAGATAACAAAAACGCTACCATTGTTTAAGTCTAACTCTAGGGGCGTTGATTTAAATGTGAATTTTCCTGCACGATGGAGTAGTGGTTCAAAAAACAGTAAAATTCGTGGTGCTGAAAATTTTATCGGCTCACATCCGTTAAGCGAGTCCGAAAGCAAAAGTTTAGCGTCTTTTACTCGTTGGTTAAGTCCCGATATTACCGTTAGTTTTCACAGTAAGGGAAGGGAAATTTACTACGACTTTTGTGATGAAAACTTAAAGCAAAAACACCGACCACTCGCTAAAAAGTTAAGTGATTGCACGGGGTATAGATTGGTAGAAGATATTCCGTCGGCAGGTGGTTATAAAGACTGGGTTTTACAAAACTTTGGTATTCCGTCTTTTACGATAGAGGTAGGTTCGGACGATTATTCGCACCCTATTCCACTTAAAGAATATCCTTTAATTTACAATGAACTTAAAACTTTACCAAAAACGCTAATAGAAAGTTATTTAGCAGAGTTTGGAGTATAACGGTATCATCAAAACTTACCGTTGAAGGTAAAAAGTATGACAAATTTTATGCAAAGAGCCATTTTAGAGGCTAAAAAAGCACAGGCTATAGACGAAGTGCCTATCGGCGCAATAATAGTCCTAAACGGCAAAATTATAGCCCGTGCTTACAATAAAAAAGAAAGCACTCAATTAGCAACCGCCCACGCCGAAATTTTAGCCATCAACAAAGCGTGCAAAAAACTTAAAAGTTGGAGACTCGACGGTGCTGAAATGTTCGTAACGCTAGAGCCTTGTCCAATGTGTGCAGGCGCAATCGTAAACGCAAGGATAAAAAAAGTTTACTTTGGTGCGTACGAACCAAAAAGTGGTAGTGCAGTTTCAAAATTCAACATTTTATCGGACGCAGGGCTCAATCATAGTACGGAATTTGTCGGTGGAGTGATGGAAGACGAGTGTTCTTTGATGTTAAAAAATTATTTTAAATTAAAAAGAGAAGAAAGTCATTTAAAGCCTTGACTATTTTCTTTTAAAGTTTTACAATATAAATACAATAACATACAAAAGCGAGGATAAAGATGAACTCACACGGTAATTCAATTGCTCTTTTAGCAGGTAATTCAAACAAGCCTTTGGCTGAAGCAATCGCAAAGTATCTTAAAATGGACCTTTCTTTAACGGAAGTAAAAACTTTCAGTGATGGTGAAATCAGCGTAAGTATTCCTGAAACGGTTAGAGGTAAAGACGTATTTATTATTCAATCTACTTCAAACCCTGTGAATAGCAATCTTATGGAACTTTTGATTATGGTAGACGCAGTTAAGCGTGCGTCAGCAGCAAAAATTACTGCAGTTATGCCATACTTTGGTTATGCTAGACAAGATAGAAAGGCTAGACCTCGTGACCCGATCACCGCAAAACTCGTAGCAGATATGATTGAAGTGGCAGGTGTTGACAGTTTAGTTACGCTTGATCTTCACGCAGCGCAAATACAAGGTTTTTTCGATATCCCTGTAAACCACTTGTACGGCGCTCCTATCCTTTCAAAATATTACAAACAACTTATTAAAGAAAATCCAGATGATTACGTGGTAGTTTCACCAGACGTAGGTTCTGTTGCAAGGGCAAGAAGTTTCGCAAACGATTTAGGCCTCACTTTTGCGATTATCGATAAACGCCGTCCACGCGCAAACGTTATGGAAGTTATGAATATTATCGGTGATATTGAAGGTAAAATTTGCCTTATGGTAGACGATATGATTGATACTGCAGGTACAATCGTAAACGGTGCAGAGGCTCTTAAAAAGAAAGGTGCTAAAGAAGTTTACGCTTGCTGTTCACACGGCGTATTAAGTGGCCCTGCTATTGACAGACTTACCAATTCTTGCATTAAGGAAATTGCCGTACTCGATACTATTGAATTCCCTGAAAACGTTGCAAACTGTCCAAAAATCAAAAAACTTTCCGTGGCAGAATATTTTGCAAAGGCAATTTATCAAATCTATCACGACAAATCGTTGTCTGAAATTTACTAATCAGCGATTATCAAAAATAAAAAAAGGCCGACCAAACAGTCGGCTTTTCTATTCTAAAACTATTAAAGGTATTTTATGAAACTTATCGTAGGGCTCGGTAATCCCGATAAAGAATATCGTGGGACTTTTCACAATTTAGGTTTTATGGCGATAGACGCTCTTGCCGATAGGCTCGGCGTAGGCATAAATAAAGATTTTTGTCGCGCGCTCGTAGGTAGTATTACCGTTGGTAGAGAAAAGGTCTTGCTCGCAAAGCCACAAACTTATATGAATTTAAGTGGCGAAAGCGTTTTGGAACTCGTCAACTATTATAAAATCAGTCCCGAAGATATCATCGTGGTTTACGATGATTACGACTTAAAAAAGGGTGAAGTGAGAATTCGCAAAAGCGGTTCGGCAGGCACGCACAACGGTATGCGCAATATCGTAAAAATGCTTGGCACGCAAAACTTTGCTCGAGTAAGGATAGGGTTTAATCCGTCAAATCCTAATATAAATTTATTAAATTTCGTTTTGTCGGGTATTCCGTCAGAAGATAAGCCACTTTTTGCTGAAAGTATCAATCACGCATCAAAAGCGCTTGAGGCTTTTGCTGAAGGTAAAGACTTCGATTATATTATGCGAACTTACAACAAAAGCGTGTAGTTCGTACGGAGATATATGCCGAAAAGTCACGGTTTTTTACAATTTAATACGCAAGCAAGTGATTTTGAAGAAATCCTTGAATCCTACCGCCGTGGTGTTCCCACGACGGCTTTTGGCGTGTCTTTTGGTGTAAAATGTAGCGTTTTATCGCAGTTGGACGGCAAAATTTTATATATTGTAAAAGATGTTTTAGAGGCTGAAAAAACCTTGAAAGAACTTAACGGTTTATGTTCTAAACAAGTCGCCGTCCTTTACGAAAAGGAAGAACTTTTACTCACTTCAAAAGCAAAGTCAAAAGACGCCGATTATAAGCGTATAAAAGGCATTATCAAGGCACAAACAGACGCCGATATTATCGTTGCGACTTTACCGTCGGTTGTAGGGCTTTTTCCAACAAACCTAAAAATTTTAACCTTAAAAAAGGGTGAAGAATACGATATCAACGCACTAGAACAAGTGCTTACAAATCTTGGTTATAAGCGTGGCGATTTATGTGACGGAGCAGGTTCTTTTGCTCGTCGTGGCGATATTTTCGATATATTTCCTGTCGGCGAACAAAACCCCGTTCGTCTTGACTTTTTTGGTGATGAAATCGAGCGTATAAAAGTGTTTGAGGAAACTTCAGGCAAGTCCGTCGGCAATACCGATAGCGTTTGTATAATGCCCGCAACTGAAATTTTTTTATCAGACGAAGATATAACCGAAATTTCTCAAGCAATAAACGACGAACTCAAAAATTATTCGGGCAAAAAGAACGAGCGTTTTAAAGAGTTTGCCGAAGAAGTTTTAGTCAATCTTTCAACTCGTAATTTTTCTTCCACGGTATCGGTTTTACCGTTTGTAAAATATTTTACTACCATCGACGGCGCTTTTGATTTCGACGCAGTAGCGTATAGTGAGCCAAAAGTTCTGTACGAAGTTCTAACTGCTTATTATTCTGAACATAAAGAGCGTTTTAACGCTCTCTATCAAGCAGGGGAAGTATTTTCTGCGGATATTTGTCAACTCGCTTCGCCTGAAGAATTTATCGAGTGTATAAATAGCAAAAAGCAAATTGCTTTTCAAGCGCTTACAGCCGATATAAAATTTTTTAATCCGTTAAAAATTATCAATGCAAAAACTGCGCCTTGTCCAAAATATTTAGGCAAATATAAAGACCTTTTTAACGACTTGCGTGGGTGGGTAAACGGCGATTATTCGGTATATATTTACGCTGGCGATATTGAACGAGCCGATAGGATTAGTGAAGATATCGCGATAGAAGGTTTACCGCTCGGCACTCAAATTACGGTAACCGATAAAGCGTTGCCTGAAGGTTTTATTTTGCACACGGCAAAGCAGGTAGTAATCGGTTCGGACGATATATATCTTAAGCCTAAAAAGACAGCCGTAAAGACTGCTAAAAAAAGCAAAGCGTTTTTCTCTGCTCCCGTTGCAGGGGACTTCGCCGTGCACGAAATTCACGGTATCGGCAAGGTAATTGGTAATAAAAAACTTTCCACAGGTTTGGGCACGAAAGATTATGTAGCCGTGTCTTACCGTGGTGGTGATATTTTATACGTACCAGTAGAGCAGTTGGACACACTTACTCGATACGTTGGTGGCGAAAAAGAACCACAACTCTCAAAAATCGGTGGTAAAGATTTTGAAAGAGTTAAGCAAAGAGTGCGTGAAAATCTTAAAAAACTATCCTTTGATTTGAAAGCGTTGTATGCCGAACGCTCCCAAAAAAACGGTTTCGTTTTTGAAGAAGACGATATGCAAGACTTGTTTGAGTATTCCTTTGGGTACGAAGACACTCCCGACCAAGTTATCGCTTGCCGTGAAATTAGGGAAGACATGTGTTCTAAAAAAGTAATGGATAGATTAGTGTGTGGCGACGTCGGCTTTGGCAAGACGGAAGTCGCTTTACGAGCCGTGTTTAGGGCAGTATGTAACGGCAAGCAAGCCGTAATGCTCGCACCTACTACTATTTTGGCAGAACAGCATTACGCCACGGCAAAGGCTCGGTTTGAAAACTTTGCAATCACCGTTGAAAGTTTAGACCGTTTCAAAACCAAGAAACAGCAAACGGACATTTTACAGCGCCTTAAAGAAGGCAAAATCGACTTTATCGTCGGCACGCATAGATTGTTATCCTCCGACGTCGAATTTAAAGATTTAGGCTTGCTCGTTTTAGACGAAGAACAACGCTTTGGCGTTGAACATAAAGAAAAAATAAAAACCTTAAAAAACAACGTCGACGCAATCACTTTAACGGCAACGCCTATACCTAGAACTTTGCATATGTCGCTTGCAGGGATTAGGGATATTAGTACGATAAACACTCCACCAAAAGAAAGATTGCCCGTTCAAACCTACGTTACTGAAGAAACCGACGCTTTAATCACCGACGCCGTTCGTCGTGAACTCGTTCGTGGTGGTCAAGTATTTATATTGTTCAATCGTGTTGAAAGAATTTACCACTTTGCAAGCAAGGTTAAAGAACTCGTGCCCGACGCAAAAGTTAGCGTTGCGCACGGTCAAATGGAAGAGCGCGCATTAGAAAACACCGTTACGGAATTTTTCCGTGGCGAAAGTGACGTCTTAATTGCAACGACTATTATAGAAAACGGTATCGACTTACCGAAAGCAAATACTATTATAGTAATTGACGCCGATCAATTAGGGCTTTCGACTTTATATCAACTTCGTGGTAGAGTGGGTAGGAGTAACCGTTTAGCGCACGCATATTTTACTTTTAAGCGTGAAAAGGTTTTGACGGACACAGCCTATAAAAGGCTTTCAGCACTTATGGAATTTACCGAAATGGGCAGTGGTTTTAAGATTGCTATGCGTGATCTTGAAATTCGTGGTGCAGGCGATATATTAGGCGCAAGCCAACACGGTCATATGGAAAAAGTCGGTTACGAATTATACTCTAAACTTTTAAAAGAAGAACTCGAGGGCAAGACTGAAGACGGATATATCGATATGGATATTAAACTCGGTGCGTATATTCCTGACGATTATATCGAAAATTCTAACGGTCGTATGGACGCTTATAAGCAAATTGCAGAACTAACCACTATAGGCGAGGGTGATGAGATTTTATCTTCTTTAGAAGAAGTCTACGGCAAGCCACCTTTAGCAACGGTAAATTTAGTTAAAATCGCCGTGGCAAAAAGGTTACTGCTTACGCTTAACGCTTGTCGTTTTTATATGGACGGCGATAAAGCGATTTTCGGGTTCAAAAACCTTAAAGCCCTTGAAAATAGAAAACTATTCGACGCAATTTCGCAAGAAAAACGCGCCTCCGTTTCTATGTCTGACGGCGTTGCTATAAAAATGGAAGTGTCAGGCTTAAGTCAGACTGACGCGTTAGATAAGGTGATTGAATTTTTAACTCTCGCTACGGCAAAAGACGCCGTTTTTGGCGATTAATAGCGTCAAGTAATGAAAAAAATTCAAATTTATTCCTTTATTATATTTAAAAATATAAAAAAAGTATTGCAATTTGTTTTCAAATCAGTTATAATCTAATAGATTGACCAAGTGTTTATTCGTTGCGATAACTTTCGCAATAGGCACAAATATAAATTTTTTGGAGTTTTGTATGAAGAAAAAACTTATTAAACTTATGTCTCTTTTGTTGGTAGTAGCAATGTCTCTTTCAACCTTTGCTTGCCAACTTATTCAAGTAGATATGGACAAGGCTTACGATCAAACCGTAGCGACGGTTAAAGTGTTTGATGAAGACGGCGCACCCGTTGATACGATAACTAACAAAGACGTTATGTCTGCTTTCTCAGCAAACGGTAGTTACTACATTTATTCTATGGGTTATACCGTTGAACAAACTTTAGACGCTATCCTTGATAATCTCGTTAACAACAAGATTATGACGCAAGTTGCACTTGATTATTTCTACAACAAAGGTGTCGTTGAACACTCTGACAAAGGCAAGTGGGATGCAGAAAGATATCTTTCTGATGAAGAAGTAGCAACTGCAAACTACACCGTTAAAAAAGGCGTTAACGATGCTATTGATACTTATATCGTAGAAGATGAAACTGAAGACGATAAAGAAAGTTTCAAACCTACCGTAAGAACTGTTCCTACAGGCGCAACCAATTATACGCACGAACTCACGGTTGAAGAAAAGAATAATTATTCTATCGACAGGGGTATTGCAGACGGCAATGGTACTGTAAATAATAAAGAACGCCGTAACGCTTACTACAAGTTATTAAAGTCTATGTCTGAAAGCGGTTATATTGAAAGTTCTTTCGACTGGAATACCGGTAGCATTATTGATACCGATTATTATGAAGATAGTGTTAAAGAGCAACTTGAAAATACTCTCGTAACCAAATATCAAGCATATCTCGTTTACGATTATTACAATACTATTTCTCTTTCTCAATTAGCAACTATCTATGAAGATAATTATAACGCTCAACAAGAGGCTAAATCTTATACTGATTTTACCAACGCGTTATCTTCAGCATCAGCAAGTTCACCTGTTCTTTTCAATCAATTTAGTGGTAAATTTGCTTACGTGTACAACCTTTTATTAGGTGTTGACGACGTTCAATCTGCAAAGATTGCGGAACTTGATAAATCTAATAGTGAAAAGTATATGGCTGATAGAGAAGAAATTCTTAAAACAACCACTACCGTTAAGGATTTAAGAAGTTCTTGGATTGAAGCCGGCTACGACTTTGACTTTACTACTAAAACCTTTATCAACGACTACGCTTTAAGTTCAAATCCGTTTGCTTTCAAAGGCACTTTCAATTGGGTTAACCAAGACGGCTATACTAGGGAACTTAAATCTGATGCCGACGGCAAGTATTACGAATTCAAAAAAGACGGCAAAGTAGACGAAGATTATATTCCAGAATACAAAGCAGTTGCTGAAGAATTAACTTTAGACGGTTTCATTGAAGAAATGGAAACATATCTCTATGGTAGTGCTCAAACCAAAGTTACCTTGGCTCCTGAAGACGAAACTATAATGGGCAAAACTCCTATTTATAAAGCAGTTAAGAGCACCGCTACTTTAGACGACGATAAGATTAACGAACTTTTATTCGCCTTTTCAACCGACCCAGGTTCACTCAATACCTACAAGGGTTACGTAGTTGCTGACGGTTACGACCTTGGTTATACCGAAAAGTATATGGCTGAATTTGAAAAAGCAGGTAGATTGCTTATTAAATGGGCAAGTGAAGGCAATAATATCGGCAGTTACGTTATCGTAGCAACCGACTACGGTTACCACGTAATGTTTATGAACGAACTCGTTTTAGATACTGCAAACAAAGCAACTTTATACGAATATTTAGGTAAGTCTGAACAAGACCTTACCACCGAATACGCTACGATGCTTGCAAATATTCGTGATGGTGAAGTTGAAGAGTATGAAGATAACTACTTATACCACTTACAACAAGCAGTTGCATCAAGTTCTGCAAATTCATACGCTAACAATATCGTGTTAGGCAAACAAAACAGTATACGCGATAACGGCGATAAAGTTTCTATTAATAGAGACTATCTTAAAAACTTATTGTAAGATATAAATTAACGGGTAAAGCGCAAGTTTTGCCCGTTGTTTTTTAGGTGACTATGATACTTTATTTCGATACGGAAACTACTGGTTTAAGACCAGGGCAAATATGCCAACTTTCTTACATAATCCAAGACCAGTTTGGTGAAATTTTTAAAAACTATTTTTTCACGGTAGATAGTGTTGAGTATTCCGCTTTTTTAGTGCACGGTTTTAGTGCGCAAAAACTTTACGCATTGTCTGGTGGCAAGCGTTTTGTCGACCATATTAAAGAAATCGCCTTTGATTTTGCGTCGGCTGATTTAATCGTTGCTCATAATATTGACTTTGACCTTTCTTTTTTGCGTACGGAATTCGAGCGTGCAGGCGTTTTGTTTAAGTACAAAAACGCTTTGTGTTCTATGAAGACCGCCGTGCCACTTTGCAAACTCCCTCGTTCGCGCGGGGTGGGGTATAAGTACCCAAGACTCGGCGAACTTTGTAACTATTTTGCCGTGACCGAAAGCGAAATAGAAAGTTTTGAGCGTAAATATTTTGCCGAAAGTACTTCAGCGCACGACGCTAGGTACGATACCACAGCGCTATATTTATGCGTTAAAAAAGCAATGGAAAACTGCTCGGAGTTTTGTGTTTGTAAGGAGTGTTTATAATGGAAGTTAGTTTTTTAGCCGTGTTGTTGTCGGTGTTTTCGCTCGCTTTATTAGCAGTACCGGGGTTTATTATAGGCAAATTAAAACTCTTGCCCGAAAACGGCACCAAGGCGCTTACTTCGGTTCTTTTGTTTATCGGTCAACCGATGCTCACTTTTATGAGTTTTCAAAAATGTGCTTATAGTAAAGAAGTCGTTTCAAACTTATTACTAGTTGCGGGGCTTGCGATTTTAGCGCATCTTTTAATGTTCGGCGTAATTTTTTTAACGCTTTTCAAAAAATCCACTAATGACGAAAAGTTTCGTATAGTATCTTTTGCTAGTGTATTCGGTAACTGTGGTTTTATGGGTTTGCCGTTTTTGCAAATGCTGTTTGGTGGCATATCTTCAGAGGCTATTATGTACGGCGCTGTATTCGTTGCCGTGTTTAACGCTTTTTCGTGGACGGTGGGTATTTTCTTTATTACTCGAGATACAAAGTTCGTTAAGTTCAAAAAAGCCTTTTTTAATCCCCCGTTTATTGCGCTTTTAATCTCTTTGCCTCTCTACTTAATACTAAAAAAACCTATAAACTTAATCGGGGCAGAGGGCAGTTTTGTTCGCTCTTGTTTTGAAAAAATCTTTATAAGTGGTAACTTTTTAGGCGAACTCGTAACGCCACTTTCTATGATTATTTTGGGGTTAAGGCTTTCCGAAATGAAACTAAAAGAAATATTCGCCGACTATCACCCGTATATTTCGTCTTGTATGAAACTTATTTTAATGCCGTCGCTAGCCTTCGTTGCGTGTACTATTTTGGGCGTGCCCGAACTTATTAAATGGGCAGTGTTTTTCGAGTGTTGTATGCCTACGGCAACGCAGACCTTGCTTTTTTCGGAGCAATACGGCGACAATCCACATACGGCAAGTTCGTGCGTGCTACTGTCAACGATGCTTTCTGTGGTAAGTATTCCTTTAATTTTTTTGTTGTTTAGTTGCTTTTAATAGTTGACAAACCGTATAGTAAGTGCTAAAATATCTGCATCGAAAGATAAAGGAGATAGAAAAAATGCAAAAAACAATCTGTAACAAAGTTTATGATACCGAAACAGCAACGGTTATCAAAAAGAACGCAGTAGGCGTTTACGGTGATCCAACCGGTTATGAAGAAACTCTTTACCAAACACCGGAAGGTCTTTACTTCTTATACACTAACGGTGGTTCTGCATCTAAATATACTGTAGAAAAAATCGAAAGAGTATCAAAAGCAAACGCTCAAAAAATGTTCTAATTAAAAAAGACGCTTCGGCGTCTTTTTTATGTTATTAACTATCTATTGCAAACCATACGCGTATATGTTATAATGTTTAAAGGAGGCAACTATGGTTAAACTTGGTAATTTTTGGTATATATTTTTTATATTGTTTGCAGTGGGCTCTACCACATTGCTATATTTTTTGTTTAGAAACAAATCCGACAGGGCAAAAAAGTGGCTTATAGCGTCGTTGCTATTTTTCAACTTTGCTCTGCATTTTTTAAGGTTACTGTTTCCACCGTATACGGGTAACCCTGATATGATTGCTGAAAACGCTTGGTTTATTAATATTTGCGCCGTTAGTGTATTTACTTTTCCGTTCTTGTTTTTAAGCAAAACACAAAATGGCAAGGACTGGATGTTCTACATAGGCGTTATTTCTGGTTTTTTAGCGCTCGTTTATCCGACTGAAGCACTTAATAAATCAGCGTTCTTATTTGACGTATGGCGTTTTTATATTTGTCATATGATAATAATTATAGCGCCACTTTTGATGGTTATGTTAAAAGTTCATCAATTAAATTATCACAACGTTTGGAAGATGCCTTTCTGCATGATGGCAGTAATGCTCTTTATAATTTGCAATCAAGTATTACAAAGCGAACTCGGCATAATATCAATGCGTGGTGACGACGTCTTAAAAGCAGGTTGTGGTTATCGTAATACTTCGCTTATTTGGGGGCCAACGGACGGTATTGCCGTAATATTCACTTGGCTCACCCCTAACTTTATGAAGACCGTTCCATACGGCGCTTATGCGGGGCAGGCAAAGTTTTGGCCGTTCTTTTACTTGTTGCCAGGGTGCTTTGTTTATTTCATAGTAATACCATTTTTGTTGTGCTTGATTTTTGATCGTCCTCGGATGAAGGAGGATTTCTCAAAACTTAAAGGTTTGATAAAAAAATAGTTTATTAAGAACTTTACCAAGACGAGCCAAAATTGCAAAAAGAAATCACAAACGATTTTTTTGAAAAGTGTGAAAGGTTAAATCCGTTATATAAACGAAGATATAATCATTAAAGTGAAAAAAGGGACAAGTTGCAACTTGTCTCTTTTTTTATCTCAACTAAATTATTAATGCTTTTTTGTCACTTGAGTTTATGTTTTTACAATCATTTAAAAAATAAAAAACCGCGCCGGCTATTAAGCAAGACGCGGGTTGATATGTGACTAGTATACGTATCTGGCTGTACGCCATAATTATTATATACGATTTTAAGCAAAAAAGTCAATACTTTTTACTAAACGATTTTATAAAAGGTATAGTTCTTTTTTATAATAAACGGTTGTTTTTTTGATTTTTATATTGCAATTTATCGTTAAAAATGATACACTAAAATAGCAAAATTTAGGGGTGTCGCCAAGCGGTAAGGCAACGGATTCTGACTCCGTTATTCGTAGGTTCAAATCCTGCCACCCCTGCCAAGAAAAAAGAAAAAACCCAAGGTAAAACCAAGGGCTTTTAACTTCAAAAAGGTTTTGCCTGATTTTAGGCAAAACGGCTAAAAAGTGCTAAAAATAGCGCTAAAATAAGCCGATAGGGGAGCGTTTGGGGACTAGCGAACACTTAAAAAGGCAAGTCGTAGTTTACAAGTTTTGCTTGTTTCAGTTGGTATTCTGGCGAATAATCCGTATAACCACGGTCAACTTTAGATGAGCGAACGTCTTTGTCTTCTTCGTGTCCGTCCCAAAGCATAACGATTTCTGGGTTTACTCCACACTCTTTGCACCTGGTGATAAAAGTGTAGCGCAGTTCGTGAACGTGGTGATTCGGCAACAAGCGTTTCAACGTTGTATTGAGCGTCGAAAGGTTAACGTTCTTTGCATATTCAAAGTTAACGTTCTCTGAAACTCTTTTAAAAACCGGTGTAAACGGAATCGAGCGTGGGACTTCGTTTCTTCCTTTCCGAAGTTTTGAAGTAACGCAGGTCAACGTTTCGTTTTGTACCGTAAGCGTCGCAAGTTCACTTCGGCGCAGTCCGAAGTAAAGCAGAACTAACAAAGCGTGCGTCGCCGGACGGTCAAGGTTTTCAAGACAAAAATCAACTAGTTTACGTTCTTCTGATAACGTTAGCGCCGAACCCTTTTTTGCTTCACGGTAAGGTAGTACGATTTTCTTCATAGGTGAAGGAAAATCGAAGTCGTCGCAGGCAACGTCAAAAACGCAACGTAATATAAGTTGCACTTTTTCAGCCGTACGGTGTTTTTCGGCGTCAACAAAAGAAAAAAGGTATTCCTGAAGTTCGCTGCGCGTAATGGATGCAAGCGTGCGCCCTTTAAATTTGGGGTAAATATAAAGGTTTGCAGTTTGCGTATAATGCGCAAACGTTGACGCTTTAACCGTACGTTCTTTTATGTTTAACCACTCGGTCAAATAGTCGCTAAAAAGCACGGTTTCGGCTGATTTTGTCGGGATTTGTTCTTCTTGTGGTTCAAGTTCGCCTGATTGGCGCATAAATTCTTGCAAAAACTTCTCTTTTAATACGGTTAAGTTCTTCGAAGATACCGATATATTATAACCGTCACAACGCAGGCGTGCTTCGTGGCAACCGTTAGCGCGTGTTCGGTAGTAAACGATATAGTCTTTGCAGGCAAATAGATTTTTAATTCTTTGTGGCATAATAGTTAACTCCTTTTTTGTAAAAGTTAACCGTTTCGTTGTCTTTTCCCTATTTAGTTTTAAAACATCACTTTCGACCCGTATCGACGGGTCGTTTTTTCCCCCAACAAGGAAGAATTGTCTTCTGAATCTCTCGCGTTCTTGTTTCGTTATGCAGGCGTGCACGTAAAAAGCAAGGTCGCGTAAAGCGTTTTCAATGTATTGTAAGTCTTCAGTCATAGTAACTCCGTAAAATTTATTTGCGCGCAACGTTACTATAACACATTTTTTTAATTTAAATTTAATACTACTTTTAACTCGGTTTTTTTCTACAAGACAAAAACCGAGTTATTTTTTTATTACTGCTTAAGCGCGTTTCACAAACTTTAACGGCGCGTTGTAACCGTGTTTTACTGCAAAGTATTCTGTATCTGAAACAATCTTGTCTTTTTCATCGTCGTCCAGTACTCTAAAAGCATTTAAAAGCCGTTTTTCAATGCCAGGGAGTTCTGGCGTATTCACTACAATGTTGCCGAAGTCGTCTTCACGCCCGAGCAAATAATCTACGGAGCATTCAAAAAAATCAGCAAGTTTTGAAATATCTGCAAGATCAGGTTCAGAACGCGCTTGTTCCCAGTTTGAAATAACATAACGAGGAACGCTTAAAGAATCGCTTAAAAATTGTTGAGTAATGTTTTTTTCAGTTCTTAATGCTTTGATTTTTTCAAAAATTTTCATAATTTTTACCTTTTTTAAAAAAATTGTAGCAAAAATTGCTCTAAAATATTGACAATGAGCAAAAATTATGATAATAAATAAATAAAAGAGCAAATATTGCTCAAAGAAAAGGAATTGCCATGAAAACCAGTTTATTTGCAAAAAGTCTATTGATTATGAATGCAATAGGTCCGACAAAAGAAAGTCGTTGTGAATTTTATTTAAAATTCAAAAACGAGTTTTCTTCTTTTTTTGAAATACTTGCATCCGAGCCAATGTTGGCAGTAGATTTATCAATTTTAACGCGAATGGGGTATCGTAAAATCCTTAAAATAATGAAAGATGAAAATTCTTTCTACAAAACGCCCAAAAGAACGTTTGTAAATTTTATTTGTGGGTTTGCACTTATAAGCGTTGATACTGAAGTAATTCCTTATGACAGTCTATTCCGTGACGTAATTTGCCTGCAAATATTTTTAAAAAAAATAAAAGAGCAAGAAGTTTAATCCTTGCTCTTTGGCGAGTTGGTTTTATGGACGTATTTTTTTCGGTCTTCCAGTCGTTGTGTTGATGTACAGTTTTGGGGGCGACAAATAGAGCCATTGACCTTAACTTTCGCCCGGCGACACTTATTCGATAAACTACTTTGTTTATAATGCAAAATAAATTTGTTTGTGTAAGTTGTTGAGTAATTTTCAATAAAGAATACGAAGAAGACCGTTTTACAAGTACGTGAATCCAAAAATAATTTGTCATAGAAACAGTTGTCTTTAGTTATATTTTGGCTTTTAAGATAAGCGTCTATATCACTGTCTTTGGGAAGTGTGGCTATGTCAATAGGGGTTGCATATTTTTGTTTTGAAAGCGAAGATTTGTATTCTAGCCTAACATTATAGAAATCACCACTACCGTTTGAACAGTTATCTACGTTAAGTTTCATTATTAAAAAATCTTTATGAAGTTCCATTGAATAAAAAATAGAAAAACCATCAAAAAAAGTTGTTCCGTTTACATTATCTACGTAGATTTTAAGTTTTGGGAATTTCTTCATTTCATCTCTTTTTGTTATAGCAAGACTTGTTAAAAAAGAAAGAAGAACGGTTACTGCAGATGATGAAAGAGAAATGATAAGGGTTACCAACCATTCAGACATATATCACTTTTACCTCCTTTTATTTAATTTGTTTAGCAACTTCATTATATCACAAAAGGCGTTTTTAGTAAAGGTGTTTATGTGTGTTTGGCTAACCGTGTTTAAAAAAAATCAAAAAATTTAGCAATTATCACAAAATACGGTTAAGCCAGGCATTACAAATAAAAATCAGCCTACGGGCTTAAAAAGGAGAAAAAAGGGAAAAGGGGATTTTTTAAAACAAAAAAAGCAGGGCTATCATAAATAACCCCACTAGTTATTTTTATTAGTTTTTAATTAGCCTATTAAAGGCTTTTTAAGGTAATGTTCTTTGCATGGTATTTGCTGGCGAAATATTCAGCGTCGTAAATTATTTTATCACGTTCTGAATCATCCAACTTTTTAAATGCCATAAGCAAACGTTCTTCCTGGGAAGTCAAACCTTGTACCGACGCACTTACGGTAACGTTGCTGAAGTTTTCACGGCCAACTAGATAGTCAATACTAACGTTAAAAAAGTTGGCAAGTTTAATAAGCATATTTGTGGATGGTTCTGACTTTCCGCGCTCCCATTCGCCGATATTAGAATAAGTGATGCCAAATTTTTCTGCTAGTTTTGTTTGCGTTAAATTTTTATTTAAGCGTAATTCTTTTAGTCTTTTAATCATAATGATACCCCTTTTTGTTTTATTTTATCACAAATTAAACAAAAAAAATTAAAATGTGTAAAAATTCTATAAATTAGAAGTGTAAAAAAATATTGCAAAATTAAAAAGGATGGAAAAAATATGACTACACAAAAAGGATTCAACACGTTACCAGAGTTAAACGTTGAATATACGTTTAAACTTCTACCGGCAAGTCGGCTAACTAAAGTGAAAAGTAGCGTTTACCGTTGGTTCGGACAGTATGACGACAAAGGTCGTCTTTTAATGTTCGACTGCAAAAACGGGGACTACTTTCATTTAGAAGTAAGCCGATTTTCTTATTTATTAGAAAACGAACTTATTTGCGCCAAGGCAGTACCGTCTGCGCTTGCACCGGACGAGCAACTTTCAATATTTGGAGTAAATCAAGTAATTGATTACGAAGGGGGCGTTTATGAAGAAAAGAGTTCTATACGTACCTGAAGAAAACGTGTTATACACTTTTAGGCGCTTAAAAGACGGAATACCTTGTCAAGAAACGTATCGTTTTTTTGGTGAAATTTTGGAAAATGGGCGTTACGTATTGTTTGAAGTACACAAAAAATACTCGACGACGGTTACGCTAGAACATTTTTCGTACCGTATGCGCAAGCAATTCGTTCAGCAAAAAGATATACATACGGGGCTAATTTATCGCACCCCGTCACGCAGAACTAAAAACAATAAACCTGCAAGTGGTGAAACACTATCAGCAGAAGAAATTCAAAGAATTTTATTTCAACCAGGTTTATTAGAAAGTTTTTAATTTAACAACAAAAGAGCCCGGGAGCCGTTTTATAAAGCGCGCCCCGGGAAACCTTAAAGGTAAGATTTACGGCAAAGGCGTTTACCCAAACGCTTTGCAATAAAGAGCACGGCGCTTTTTTAACTTTTTTCGAGTACATCTTCCTTTTAATATTTGTTATTTTTTTCATACAAAAAGCGCCGTGTTCAAAACAAAAAAGGAAGGATGAAAAAATTATGTATTTAAGTGATTTAAGTGACTACGTTTCATTAGGCACAAAAACAGTACCAGTTATAAAACACCCGTACTTGAATTGTTTTATTCAAATTAAACAAATACAACATCACGCTTGTGCTTATAAGGTTAAAAAAATCCACGCTGACGGTAGT